>NZ_FMXM01000121.1 GCF_900103325.1 Mesorhizobium qingshengii
CGAAATGGCGGCCCTTGAACATCACGTACTCCTCCAAAGCTGAGGGGCGTTCCATGTCATAGTCCGCTTACCGAAAGGTTTGCGACAGAGCCTCCTGGATTGGTACGCCATTTGCTTGGCTAATGCACAACTCCCCGACCAGCAGGATACTTCCGTGAACAGCCCTGGCAAACATACAGTCGTCACCGCGACATACGAGACACTTCGGCTCCACCGCGACGGTCAGGCAATAGCCTTCGACGCCATCGGCAATCGCTATGAGGAGGCCTTTCCGCACAAGGAAGGCCAAGTCCTGGCGGGCGAATGGCTGATCAAGTCCTTGCCGACGGGTTCACGGGTTCTGGATCTTGGCTGCGGGACCGGCGTCCCAACCGCACGTCAATTGCTCGACGCCGGTTTGGAGGTCGTGGGTGTCGATCTGTCTGCCGTGATGGTGAAACTCGCCCGCGAGCATGTTCAGGGCGCGACGTTCCATCAACTGGACCTTGCTGACTTGCGACCCGGCGGGCCGAGGGACCTCGGCCGGTTCCAGGCCGTTGCGGCATTCTTCTCGCTGCTGATGCTTCCACGAGTGGAGATTCCCCTCGCGCTAACGACGGTCCGTCATCTGCTTGCTCCTGGGGGCTTGTTCGCCCTCTCGATGGTGGAGGCGGATGTGGACGATTTCCCGGTCCCATTCCTAGGAAATACTATCCGGGTCTCAGGCTATCTGCGAGAGGAGTTGCGTACGGCGGTCGAAGCGGCAGGGTTCACAATCGTGCAGGAGACGTCTTCCGCCTACGCCCCTGCGGCGGCCGACTTGCTGCCGGAGGAACAGATCTTCCTCTGCTGTGAGTTGCGCGGCTGAGTGCGAGCCAGTGTTGACCAGAGCTGGATCGGGAAATTTGGACAGGGGTTATAAGTGGAATTTCTGCCTGAACACGGCATAGAAGCCGGGAACAGGAGAGGCGGTTTGGGCTTGAATAGTGGTGGCACGTTCGGCCCTGGCTGTCGGAACGGTGCCCGCAATCGATTGCGAAGCTCGCCGTTGAGAT
>NZ_FMXM01000117.1 GCF_900103325.1 Mesorhizobium qingshengii
GCTGGGGCTGCGGTTGAGCCAGGCATGGAAGCCTGATCGGGACACATCCAGCGCATTACACAGCCATGCCACCGGCCAGATATTCCGGTGCCTCGCGATGAAAGCGAACCTCATGTCACTTCCCTCGCGAAGTAGGCTGCGGCCTTCCTAAGGTCTTAACTCCCGTCGGGCAATCGGCCGCGCTTGAGAAGCTTGGCGCGAGCCTGTTTATAGTATTTCTCAACAGTAGCGGAGTCGACCCCAATTCGTTTACTGATCTGGTCGTAAACTTCCTTTCGCTTCATTCCGCGCTCACGGCGGCGCATCCAATCGAAGATTTCCTGCTCCCGGCCCGTTAGCCCTGAATAGTGAAAATCATCCGCCAGCTGGTCCTTTTCCGATATCCGGATAGCGAATCCGCCTTGTGAGATATCCTGTAGCACCTCAGCCAAAAGTCCGCGCATCAGTCCGGTCTTGCTCACATATCCAGCTACCCCAATCCGACGACAGTGGTTAGCTTCGGCAACCGAACCTAATCCAGTGATGACCACGTGTGTCGCCAAAGGGGATGCATCAACGATCTGCTGGATAACCGAAAGCCTATCCCAGAGTGAGGTTGGATTTACCCCCGGCAAGCCGGGGTCTATGAGAATGAGATTAAACTCTTGGGACTTAATTCGCGCCTGGGCGCTATCTAATGTAGGGGCTCCAAGAAGAACGCTTTCGGTATGGCAGTCCTTAAGTTCCTGGATCAGCGCCAAGCGCATTAAATCCTGATCTTCAATCACTAAAATCTCTTGCATAGTGCGGTCCGATTATGACTGAGCCCACACTCGCCCTACGGGTCTATGAATAATATGATCGAGAAAGGCAACCTCAAATGGGAGTGCGCCCCTTGGGGCGGACCGATTGGGATTTTCGGATTGACCCAGTTGAGGTGCTCCCCGTCTTTGGATGAGCTATGGCGGAAAATGGGTGATGACGGTTTGAGAAGGGCGGCGTATCGAGGCGGGTGATTGAAGCCTGCCAGAACCTCTCAAGGAGAGCGA
>NZ_FMXM01000115.1 GCF_900103325.1 Mesorhizobium qingshengii
CACACATTTTCGCGCCCGAAATTCAAGGCAAATGATTTCAATGGCTTAACGGACAGTGTTCGCTATCCGTTCACGTCCAACTGTTCAAGTTGGGCATGACTGACACCCCGCCACTTGGCCCAACCATGCGCGACCTGATGGCGACGGTCGGCGAACTTCTATTGCTTTGGGGCTTTCTTGAAACGGCGATACGCAAGTGCCTTGCTGTGATCCATACGGCCGAAGGCAAGCCACCGACGAAAGCGCCAGTGCTCACCCAATGGCGTCATGCGGAAGCTGATGGTGGCGACCGGAGGCTGGAGCAGCTATTCGCCGATATCGAGGAAGTGGCAACGCTTCGAAACTGTTTAGCGCACGGCTTGTCGTCGGTCTCGGCAAATCCATGGCGCGGCGAGGAAGCGGCGGTCGTCTGCGTGATGCATGACGGAAGTCGGCGGTGCTTCACCATAGGCGAAATGCAGGAAGCAAAGGACCACCTGCATGTGACTACGAACCGCGTCCACGATCTCGTCGTCTGAACCGTGTGACGGGACTGTCAGGAATTCCGTGTGCGGGCGGGCCGTTGAACATTATGCAGCCATTGCCCTACGAACACTTTGTCGAGGTCTGGCGCCCGCGACCGCCAAAAGAAAAGGCGCGCGGGCGCCTCAATCCGGCAAGGCTTGAATGAGGCTGTCCGGCGGCGCTTTCAACCGGTGCGCCGCGCTTCGCCACGAGGTCGCCCGCGCCGTTGAAGGATACCACGACCGGAAAGAAAGCGCTTGTCGATCTCATCCGTGGTGTAGACGATCCGGCGGACTTCGTCAGGGAACGCAAAGAACGGGATGACCTCGCCCCAGGCACGCCCCCAGCTCTGGCCGATGGCGGGATAGCGCTGGCCCCAGGGGCCGGCCTCGAACACCGTCAGCGCCTTTTCAGCAGCATCGGCATCGACGGCGCGGTAGATGTCCTTGAGCGCTGTCGCCAGCCCTTTGCGGTCTTTCCAGCAGACGAAGTTGTCGCACTGCACTTAAATGTGAGAATGCGCCCATTGAGACCGGTAATTTCTCTGGGGTCGAATACGGATTGTTAGGTCCCGTAGTCCATCAGCGTCGCTTTGTTCGGAGGGAAAGCGATGGCGGTAGAAT
>NZ_FMXM01000113.1 GCF_900103325.1 Mesorhizobium qingshengii
CAGGTCTCGCCGTGCCGTCTGAAGCTTCTGGACGAGGTCGGTTGTTCTGGTGAAGAGCACCCGCCAGCCATTCTCGATGAGCGCAAGGCCGATGGCTGAAGCGAGATGGCTTTTGCCGCCGCCGGGCGGGCCGAACAGAAGCAGGTTCGCCCCCTTCTCCAGCCAGCTGTCGCCGGCGGTGATCGCCATCACCTGGGCCTTGGAGATCATCGGCACGGCCTCGAACGCGAAGGTGTCGAGGGTCTTGCCCGGCAGGAGGCGGGCCTCGGCGAGGTGGCGTTCGATGCGGCGGCGGTCGCGTTCGGCCAGTTCATGCTCGGTGATCGCGGCGAGAAAGCGGGCGGCGGGCCAGCCTTCCTTGTCGGCCTGTTCGGCGAATTGCGGCCACATGAGCTTGATGGCCGGCAAGCGCAGTTCGTTGAGGAGCAGGCTGAGCTTGGCGGTATCGACAGTGGTGTTGGTCTTCATGCCGCGTCTCCCGTCAGGCTGGCGCCGAGCAGGGCTTCATAGGCATTGAGCGGCGCAAGGCGCACGACGACATTCGGCAGCCGGGAGGGATCGGGGGCGAAGCGTTCCCGCAAGGCGGCCATGTCGGGCAATCGGCGCGCCTGCAGCGCGGCATCCAGTTGGTCGGCCAGTTCGCTCTCGCAGGCGCGCTCGTGAGCCATGGCGAGAAGATCCACCATGATGCGGCAGGCCTGCCGCTCCGGCAGCCGCTCCATGAGCATGTCGAAGGTGTGCCGATACGCCTCGCGCGGAAAGAGCTGGTCGCGATAGACCAGGTTCAACAGCGCCATCGGCTTGCGACGCAGCGAATGGATGACATGCCGGTAATTGACGACCTGATCGTGTTTGCCCGATGGAGAGGCACGTCCGCGCGGCAGCGTCACGAGAAGGGTGCCGCCGATGAAGATGTCCAGTCGATCGTCGAAAAGGCGCACCCTGAGCCGGTGGCCGATCAGGCGCGAGGGCACGGTGTAGAACACCTTGCGCAGCGTGAAGCCGCCCGATGAGGTGACGCGCACGGTGACCTCCTCGTAGTCGGATGTGCGCCGGACGGGCAGTTCCTGGAGCTCGGCGCGCTCGATGTCGATGCGCTTGGAATTGCGGGCGTTCATGCGGCTGACGATCTCGTCGACGAAGCGGCGGTAGCAGACCAGATCGCCGAAATCGCTCGATCCTCTCATCAGAGCCGCGTCGTCGATCGCCCGCTTGAGATGGCCGTGCGGG
>NZ_FMXM01000110.1 GCF_900103325.1 Mesorhizobium qingshengii
GTGCAGGCCGGCCGAGCATAGGAGAAGTAGCTCAGATTGGGCGGGCAGCCGGCATAGGTGTACTGGACGACGTTGGCCTGGATCTTCTGTGCATTGGCCTCCAGCCCCGATACGTAGTGCGCGGCGAAGGAATCGCCCCACAGCAGCACATTGGTGGCAAAGCCATGCGTCCGCGTGCAGTCGGCGAGGTTCCAGTTCTCGATCCGGCTCCCGCCCTCGTTGAAACAGACGCCATTGCGCCAGTCACCCACCAGGACCCGTTCCGTCGAGAAATCGGGGAACCGCTGCGGAAAACCCTTGCCCAGCGCACCAGCCAAGCCGACGACGCACAACAGGGCGATCGCCGTCGCCGAGAACGCGAAGATGGGCAGGGGGGCAGTGAAGGCCCGCTTCTGGCGGAAGGGCTGCTCGACATATTTCCACGAGAACGTCGCCAGCGCGACGCTGGCCACGATCATCGCCATGATCGTCGGCACGCCGATGGCCTTGAGCGAGAGATAATGGACGAACGAATTGATCGGCCAGTGAACGAGGTAGAGCGAATAGGAGATAAGGCCGATCCACACCAGCGGTGTGAGCCGCAGCACCTGCGTGGCGACAGGGACCGGCCTGTCCGCATGGGGCTGGCCGGCATAGATGAGCAGCGCCGTTCCGATGCAGGGAAACAGGGCATTGTAGCCCGGAAACGGATCGCTTTCCGAAATCGTCAGGAAGCCGAAGGCGATCAGGCCAAAACCGGCCAGCCCGATCAGTTCAGTCAGCGGACGGCTGGCAAGCGCCGGCGGCTTTCTCAGCATGAGCATGGCGCCCAGCGCCAGTTCCCAGATGCGCGTCGGCAAGAGGTAGAAGCCGGCGGTCGGCGCCAGCGTGGTTGCCATGACCGCCAGGGCAAAACTGCCTATGGCAATCGGCAGCAATATCGTCAGCCAGCGCTTCGAGGCGTATCGGTAGATCAGATATACGAGGACCGGCGCGAAGATATAATACTGCTCCTCGACCGAAAGCGACCATGTGTGCAAAAGCGGCCGCAGTTCCGCGTCGATGGAGAAATAGTTGGTCGTTTTCCAGAAATAGATGTTCGACCAGAAGGTCGAGGCCGCAATTACGCTCAGGCTGTACTCGTGGAGATCCGACGGCAGGAGGATGAACCAGGCGGCGATACTGGCGAGCAGGATGACGAAGGTCAGCGCCGGCAGGATGCGCCGCGCGCGGCGCCAGTAGAAGCGGCCGATCGAGAACTGGCCGCGCTCGAGATCGTCGAGCAGGCTGCCGCTGATCAGATAGCCCGATATGACGAAGAAGATATCGACGCCGGTGAA
>NZ_FMXM01000109.1 GCF_900103325.1 Mesorhizobium qingshengii
GCCGCCCATGCCGCCAGGCATGCCGCCGCCAGCCGACTCCTTCTTCGGAGCCTCCGCGATCATGGCTTCGGTGGTGACGAGCAGGCCGGCGACCGAAGCCGCGTCCTGGAGAGCCGTGCGCACGACCTTGACCGGATCGACGATACCCATGGCGATCATGTCGCCATACTCGCCGGTCTGGGCGTTGTAGCGTAAGCGCTGTTTTGACCCCACCTTCCGGATCAGCGTATGATTGTCGATGTTCAGCCTGGAAGAGGGGCTTGGACATATGTCGATTTCAGAGCTTACGCTTAAATCCAGGGATGAGCCGGTGCGCCGGTTCGAGGTTTACACCGTCAATGGCCGCCGTCGCGAATGGAGCGACGGTCAGAAGGCGCAGATCATTGCGGAGAAACGCGCACGCCGGTAAAGGCTGGATGACGGCCGCGACCAATTGAATCAGCACTATCCAGCCCCTCGATCCAAGCGGTAAAATATGCTGTTCTCAATCCATGGCGATAACGGCGGACGAGCTTCCGGATGATCTGAACGCGCTGAAAGCGATGGTGCTTTCGCGCGAGGCGGAGAACGCCCGCCTGCGTCAGATCATCAAGGAATTGCAGCGTCACCGGTTCGGTCGCCGTGCCGAGACACTTCCCGAGGATCAGCTTCTGCTTGGGCTTGAAGAGGCCTAGAGCGTTTCCTGTTTTGAGAGAATCGTAGGATTCCCAAATCAGGTTGTTTGTGATTCAAGATGCAGGCTGGATTGGAGGCCAGCATCTGATGACGCGAGCGCTTTCAAACGATCTTCGTGAGCGTGTTGTTGAAGCCGTTGGCGCAGGCGAGAATTGCCGTACCGTGGCATCGCGCTTTGGCGTTGCAGTTTCTTCTGTCGTGAAGTGGTCGCAGCGCTATCGGGCGACCGGCTCGGTGGCACCGGGCAAGATGGGCGGACATCGCAAGCGCATTCTTGAGCCGCATCGGGCCTTCATCGTGGAGCGGATCAATCAGACCTTTGAGCTGAGTTTGCATAGGCTGAAAGACGAGTTGGCCGCGCGCGGGGTCAAGGTCTCGCACAATACGATCTGGATGTTCCTGCGCCGCGAGGGCCTGAGCTTCAAAAAAAACACTGTTCGCCCTTGAGCAGGCGCGCGCTGATATTGCCCGCAGGCGGCAGCGATGGCGATCTTGGCAGACCGGTCTCGATCCACAGTGCCTGGTGTTCATCGATGAGACCTGGATCAAGACCAACATGGCTCCGCTGCGAGGTTGGGGGCCGAAGGGCAAGCGGCTGCGCGGCCGGGACTGTCAGGAATTCCGTGTGCGGGCGGGCATAATGGGTAAAAAGGATTCCCACTATGACCCGACGCAAAGAACCTGCGATACCGAATGA
>NZ_FMXM01000105.1 GCF_900103325.1 Mesorhizobium qingshengii
GACAACCAGTTTAGCAGCGCGCGTTCGGAATTTAGTGCATCCGGACTGTCCGATGCCATCCAGCCACCTTCCCCCGGCAATTTGGCGGCACTAGGTACGACCCCATCTCAGCTCGAACGCGCCGGGCCTGAGGATCAGGCGTTTGTCTCAGAACAAGTTGGGGTTCTACACCAAATAATAACCAATACTTTCAAAAAGGATGGCGCTGGCTGGGCCACAAACCTGCTGCATGCAAGTGCTCGCGATGGCACTATCACGTTTCTGACAACCGCCCTGCGCGAAGTCGTTGGCAAACTGTCCGCGCAGCATCTCGGTAACATGCCAGACCATGTCAAGATCGCTGCATCATCAACTGTTCTCGCTGGGCTTGGGATTCTCAACGTGGCGTCTGCAATCCGGCAGGAGGTGGATGGTTCAGCCAACTGGCTGACACGCAGTGCTCGTCTATCGACTGTCGCCTTGCTGGGAGGGGCCAGCGGCGTTGCCTATGCGACGGGAGGCCTGGGCAGTGCGGCGCCCCTTCTGATAAAGGCCACAGCATATGCGGCCGCTCGAGACGGCATCAACACATTTGTTATGTTAAATGACAATCGCGCTCGTGGTGTCCCCACGAGCTTCGCCGCCCTCGCGGTCAATATGATCGCGTATGGCGTCAATCAATTCACAGTAAATACATTCCAAGGCCTCGGGATATCGCATTCAGGCACGAGTTCTGAAGCGCAGGATGAATCTCTCCGTGGGGCCTTTCGGCACATCGCCGCATTCTCGGCAGGAAACGCGTTAGGAGAGGCTGCCGATGCGATCACCTATCCTGCATTGATGAGCTACTTTGATAAGGTCGGCCAAGGGTTGCGAGAGGGTCTCGCGCACCGGATCCAAGAAGGAGAGCGGATGGGGATCGCTGGAGTGAAAAAACTACGCCTCGCGGCTGGCCTACGCCTCCCGACCGGTGAAGACATACTAAACAAGGTTTCAGGCGTCATGCTGCCTCGGGCCTCATTGTTTGCCATATTGTTTTTGTTACTGAATGCAATGAACAAGATCGGACCAAAGGCTGGCCTCAATGCAAAGAACAGTGAGATCCTTCTTAATGCCGTAGCGGGTGCATCTATTGCATTGATGTCTGTGATTTTTGTGTCCACAACGGCAACTCTCGCAAGACGGTAGAACCATAGTCTGGATCGGCCGATCCAGACTATGGTGAACCAACCAATTCTCTCGGTTCCGTCGCAAACTCCAGCTGAGGTCCCAAAGGCAGGATGAGCGTCAGGCGGCGCTCGTGCGGCGAGCATTTCGAACGGCACTGTAAACTTAACGCTGTGAAGACAAGATCTGGGAGTGAGGCTTTGGTTCATTCGGCGTGAAGGCGCGCGATTTGGCCCGACTTAAACACCGCCTGGGGCCGTAAAGTTAACCGACGGCTGATGAAGATGTGCGAACATGGGCCATGTCAGAAGTTGCTCGTGATCCGCTTTATCGTCGCCACCGCTTTCCCGC
>NZ_FMXM01000104.1 GCF_900103325.1 Mesorhizobium qingshengii
TGACGCTGACAGCCTTGTTTATCACCCTGCAAGCCTCACCCGTGCGCGCAAATCAATTCGCACGGATGCGCATTTGGCCGATGGTGTCGGCGAGGACCTCATGCGCCTGTCGGTCGGGCTCGAAGACGCAGCCGACCTGATTGCGGATCTGCAGCAGGCGCTGGCCGCGGATTGATGCCGAGCGCCACGAACAAGACGATGGGACCTTAACGATGGGACCTTATGAAAATTCAGGACCGCCCATCAGGGCGACCACGCGAAAGCGCGCCGGATCGACGCGGCGCTGGCCCCGCTGATGGAACTCCTCAAGGCATATCGGAGCTTTGGCGTGGTCTATGCACTCGCTGAATTGCTCGACATCTGCCGCGCCAAGCCCTCGCGTCCAGTCATGCTGCTTTCTACCGCGGTGAAGCACCAGATGGCCGACGCACTGGTACGTCTGCGATCAGCGAGCGTGCCGCAAGTCGTGAACTTTGAAATCATCGAAAGGAACAACCATGTATGTCCCGCCGCCTAACGAAGAGCCCAACCGTGAGGTTCTTTTTGATCTGATCCAAAACACCGCACTTGGCGTGTTGATCACCCATGGATCGGGTGGGCTGGACGCCAATCACATCCCCTTCGAACTCGACAGTTCGGCAGGACAATTCGGCGTGCTTCGATGTCACGTCGCGCGCAGCAACCCGGTCTGGCAGGACGTGGCGACCGGCGATGAGGTTCTCGTCGTGTTCCGGGCCGCCGATGCTTACATTTCTCCGCAGTGGTATCCGAGCAAGCACGAGTTCCACAAGCAGGTGCCGACTTGGAACTACCTCGTCGCACATGCACATGGACGCATCACCGTTCACGACGATGAGCGCTTTGTGCGTCGGAACGTGGCGAAACTGACCCACCGGCATGAATCAACCCAGCCCGTCCCATGGAAGATGGGGGATGCGCCAAGAGACTTTATTGATACCTTGGTCAAGGAAATCGTCGGGCTGGAGATCGAGATTACGCGTCTGGTCGGCAAAGCGAAGTTGAGCCAGACGAAGGAGCCGCGCGACATTCGCAATGTCGGCGAAGTGCTTGTCGCGCAGGGCGACATGGGTGTCGGTCCGGCGATGCTGGGGGCCGCAGCCCGCAAGTCCGAACAGAGTTAAAGCCCCCGAGCCGCCAGGTCGCAGCGTATTTCTGTAGCTGCTTCACGGCTGGCGCCGAGACACCAGATAGCCGAGCCAAAGGCGGCTTGCTCACGCAGGCGCAGACCACGCTCTACTGCTCTGGCATGCAGCAAGGATTCGACTCTTGATTCGGCCAGACCAGACCGGGCGTTGTTGCCGAAACTGACGGCAAGCCGTATGCCAGGATAGCTGTGACCCCGTCAGTACCGCCGGCCCCATTGGGTGGTATGAACACGAGGGCCACAGGCCTGACCAACGGAAGAACTTGGGATCTGGGCCGTCGGTCGATGGTTGCATGATGATAGCCGGCGTTGCAGCTAGACAGGGGGGCGAGGCAACCAGCTCCTTGGCGGTATCAAGCAACACATTGGCCCCTGCGATCAGCTGATTTTCCAAAGTGTGTTCTC
>NZ_FMXM01000102.1 GCF_900103325.1 Mesorhizobium qingshengii
TCATTCGTCATTCTCCTGTTCCGGCACTCATGCCGATCTCAGGCAGAAATTCCACTTATCACCCTGTCCAATTTTGCCGAGCCACCTCTCTTCGTCATTCCTCCAACCATTCTAGACATGGATGAGTCTTATCCAAACAACTGATTTTACCGATCTATGAAAATGCTGCATAGCCCCATCCCTGCGGCGCCCCATCTGCGCTGACATAGGTCCGGCTTCCGACTCGGGGCTGCGCTTGAGATGGTCTCGCCCTCGTGGCAAAGACGACTTCATTGATGGGAGACCCTCCGGCCTTGGTTGGAGCATTGACGATTCGCAGGAGCAAACAAATGCACGTTCTCGATATTGACCACGTGACTCAGATATTCGTGAAATCGTTTGAACTAGTTGTAATGTTCGCAACCGTTTGCGCCGCGCTGGAGTTAACCTTTCCGGCTCATCGATACAGCTTTGCGTCGTACGTTCGCGGCTTTAGAAATTGGACTATTCGCCTCGGGTGTGCTGCTGTTATCTGGCACCTCTACGCTCTGACAGTGAGCTGGTTAGGGATAAAACCTCTCGTAACTATCAGTTTCGGTACGTTGCTTCATTCTGAAAACGCGTTCGTAAATAGTGGATTGGCGGTCCTTTCAGGTGTTTTGGTCGCGATTGTGGCCGACTTCTTCTACTACTGGATGCACCGCGCTCAGCATGCTTTTCCATTCCTTTGGCGCATGCACGCTACCCACCACTCGATCCGCGAATTGACGGCATGGAATTGCCATCATCACGTTTCGGAGCCACTTGTTTACGCAGGGTTTGTGGCAGTACCACTCACGCTACTCCACTTCGAATCTGGCGTAGTGCCCGCGGTCGCCATGACGCTGATCACTTTTCAGGCTCATCTCTCACACTCTAGCACCCGCATCAATCTTGGCCCGCTTCGATATATCATTGGCGACAATAAATTCCACCGCATTCACCACTCGTTGGAGCCGCTCCACCGGCGTCGAAACTACGGGTTTTTTACAACTATCTGGGACACCATTTTTGCAACGGCATACTGGCCAAAAAAGAACGAGTGGCCGGAAGTTGGCCTGCGAGACCAGCCTGAGCCGCTCACCGTGCGCGATTACATTATGTTCCCATTTGATCGACGTCGCTGGCGTAGAGCCAAAGACGGAAGTGGTGTAGAGGCCGGGAAACCCGCGGAGGTTTACGTTTCGAGTTCGATTGTCGAGGGCGGCTCCCATCAACTGGGCCTGGAAAGGGATGGATCATTGTCGAAGGGCTTGCCCGAGACATAGGATCTGTAACTCCAGAAGGCGGGCATTGCTCCTCGCGTGCAATACAGGCACGCCGAAGTTTTGCAGACCTTGCCTGGAAGTTGCAGACGACTCTAGCACTACTTTGGCAGTTTTTAGCGACGGGCAGTTTTTGTGGTTCCCAAGAGAGGGTTTGCGTGATTGATGGGAGGTCGGCTTATGGAGGGCCGATCAATGGACGTGGATTGGCAAGCCGATCTGGATCGCTGGCTCGCGCCGTTTGTCGCGGCGCTACGGCACAAGACGAGGGCGCGGGGTGCTGTCACATTGATTGAGGGGTAAGGAAATTGAGGTAGCAGCGCGCCCATGAC
>NZ_FMXM01000101.1 GCF_900103325.1 Mesorhizobium qingshengii
CGAGGCTGACCGCTCGGGTGATCAGCTTGAGCCGGTCCATCATCGCGCGCGCGCCCTCGAACCCGGTGTGGAGGCCAAAAGCTAACATGCCCGAGCCCTGCGACATCTGTCTGCGCGCGAGCACCAGATCGGGATGAGAGTCGAGAAACGGATAACTCACCCAGGCCACGGCCGGGTGTGACTCGAGCGACTTCGCTACCGCAAGGGCGGAGGTGCTGTGACGTTCCATCCGCAGGGGAAGCGTTTTCAGGCCGCGCAAAATCAGGAACGCCGACAGCGGCGAAAGCGCTGCGCCGGTGATATAGCGCAAGCCCGTTTCGTGCAGGGTGTGAAGCGTTTTCGCATCGCCCAGGATTGCCCCGCCCAAAGCATCTCCGTGGCCATTGATATACTTGGTCAGCGAGTGGATCACTATATCGGCCCCGTGTTCCAGGGGACGCTGTAGCGCGGGCGAGGCAAAGGTGCTGTCGACCGCGACCTTCACGCCGCGCGCATGGGCCTGTTCGGCTATGGCCGCGATGTCGAGGATGCGGCTCAGCGGGTTGACCGGCGTCTCGAAGAAGACAAGCCTGGTCCTGTCAGTTATGGCGCCCTTGAGATTGCTGGGTACGGATAGATCCACCGCGACGACCTTGATGCCAAACCGGGGCACCGCCTGTTCGACCATGGCGAGTGTGTTGGCATAAAGCGTCTGGTGGACGATGAGTTCGTCGCCTTGCGACAGCAGCGACAGGATCAGCGTGCCGAAAGCAGCCATTCCCGAGGCGACGACCAGCCCCGCTTCGGCTCCTTCGAGATTGGCGAGCCGTTTTTCGAGGATTTCGGTCGTCGGATTGTATTCGCGTGCGTAGAGTCTTCCGCCCAGTGCTGCGGCTGCCTCGTTTGCAGCCACACTTTCGAACCCGTAGGTGGAGGTAAGAAACACGGGCGGCTGGACGGCGTTGGAAAAGCCGGCTGGATCATAGCCATGATGGATGGCCCGGGTCGCGAATGCGAAATCGGCGTCGTGAGGGGACGGCGTCGGCGTAGCGGTTTCGGATTGATCTGTGGTGCGCGGCATCGATGTTTTGAAATCCTTTTGGTTTTAAGAACATTGCCGCCAAACTGGCTTGGATGTAACGTCCAGTTGACGATGAAACAAATGGTCCAGCCTACTCGTGCCGTGTCGGCAGGTCGCACGCAGGGTGTGGGCGGGCGCCAGATCTACGAAGCTCTTCGCGAGCAGATCCTGACCGGTGTCTATGAGACCGGCAGTCAGCTGCCGTCGTCTCGCGGCCTCGCAAATGACCTCGGCGTTTCGCGAACGACGGTCACCGTCGCCTACGAGCAGCTGCTTGCGGAAGGCTTCATCGAGGTTACCCAAGGCGCACGGCCTCGCGTCGCCGCTTCGGTCCGTCGCGAAGCCAGCAGCACGGTTCCAAAACGGTCTGGCCCGATCCATCTTTCCAGCTATGGCGAGCGACTGCATGGCAGCCCGCCATGGTCCGATTACCTGCCCACCCACTTGAAGGTCGATTTCCGTTATGGCGACCTCGCACCATCTGATTTCCCGGCGCTGATCTGGAAGCGGGCGATGAACGCCGCGATGTCGCAACGCCCAGGAAGGCTGGCCTATGA
>NZ_FMXM01000100.1 GCF_900103325.1 Mesorhizobium qingshengii
AGCTGCCGGATTGCTCGGCCGCGTCCCTTCTAACGTCACCACTCGCATTCAGCAGCTCGAGGCCGAGATCGGTGTGCCGCTGTTCCAACGCGACAGGTGCTGTCACATTGATTTTGGCTTAACGGTTTGACGATAAGTCAGGTTGGCATGGTCGAAGCATGCGCCACCTACAAGAACCATCGCTTCCCGATCGAAATCGTTGCTCATGCCGCCTGGCTTTATTGCCGGTTCGGGCTGAGCCTGCGCGATGTTGAAGAAATGCTGCTGGAGCGGGGGATCGTCGTCTCCTACGAGAACATTCGCCGCAGGGGAAAGAAGCACAGTCCCGATTATGCACGTCGCCTGCGCCGCAAGGCGCCATCGAAAGACGATGTCTGGCATCTTGATGAGGTAGCCGTGCGCATCAACGGCAGACGGTGCCGGCTGTGGCGCGCCGTCGACCAGGACGGCTATGTGCTGGATGAGATCGCGCAGACCCGCCGCAATACCAAGGCGGCCAGGCGTCTGCTCATTCGTCTGCTGAAGAAGCAAGGCCTGTCGCTGAAGCGTATCGTCACCGATAAGCTGCGCTCCTATTCAGCGGCAAGACGTCAGGTCATGCCCAATATCGAGCACCGGTCGCACAAGGGCCTCAACAACCGGGCGGAGAACTCTCACCTGCCGTTTCGAAAGCGGGAGCGCATTCGGCAAGGCTTCCGCAGCATTGGCTCCCTTCAGCATTTCGTCTCCGTCTTCTCCGCCATACGCAATGTCTTTGTCCCCTCCCGCTCAAACAGGTCTGCCACGCAGATCCGAACTCACCGCCTCAATGCCATGGCAGAATGGAAGGCCGTGGCGTTGCAGATTGCCTGAAAACAGCTGTGGGCTTCCGCGCGTCCACGCTTCAAACAATGTGACAGCGCCGGAATAGGAGTTGATGAATGACCGAAGAGAACAATCGCCAGAATGCGGAATTGATGGAATTGACCGCGGATATTGTCGCGGCGTTTGTCCAAAATAACGCAGTACCTGTAGCAGGCCTGCCCGATCTAATTTCTTCAGTGAACTCCGCTCTCGTTAGCTTAGTCAAGCCAGCTGTAGTCGAGCAGCCAACACCGACACCGGCGGTCAATCCCAAAAAGTCTGTGTTTCCCGACCACATCATTTCTTTGGAAGACGGGCGCAAGTTCAAGTCGATGAAACGGCACTTGGGCTTGCTTGGCATGACGCCTGACGAGTATCGAGCTAAGTGGGGGTTGGCGCGGGACTACCCTATGGTGGCACCAAGCTACGCTGCACAACGGTCAGAGCTGGCGAAGTCTTTCGGACTTGGTCGCAAGGCGAGCGCAAAAATGCCCACCAAGAAGGCGCCAGCCAAGCGGGTGAAGGCCTAAGAAGACCCTGCCTCAGGCAAGCGGGCTCGATGCGATGACGCGTCAATCTCGACTGGCGAGCAGAAATACTATGTGTCGAACTTACCGGCCGACGCGAGCAGGCACCTCAGCAGTTGAAAGAGGAACTCGGCCTCGACCACTTCGAAGGTAGATCCTGGACTGGATTACACAGACACGCCTTGATGACCATGATCGCCTACGCCTTTCTCCAATCCCGCCGCCTCAAAGCAGCGGGACGGAAAAAAAAGAGTCGGGGGCCGCCGCCACAACCGAGCATGCCGGCCATCAGGCAG
>NZ_FMXM01000039.1 GCF_900103325.1 Mesorhizobium qingshengii
TCCTACGAGCTCGTTCCGCATGACAATATGCGCAAGACCATCGCGCGCCGCCTGGTCGAGGCCAAGACCACCATCCCGCATTTCTACCTGACGCTCGACTGCGAGCTCGATGCGCTTTTGGCGCTGCGCACGCAGATCAATGCGGCGGCGCCGGTGAAGAAGACCGAAAAGGGCGATGTCCCCGCCTACAAGCTGTCGGTCAACGACATGGTCATCAAGGCGATGGCGCTGGCGCTGAAGGCGGTGCCGGATGCCAACGCCTCATGGACCGAAAGCGCCATGGTCAAGCACAAGCATGCCGATGTCGGCGTTGCCGTGTCGATTCCCGGCGGCCTGATCACGCCGATCATCCGCAAGGCGGACGAAAAGACGCTGTCCACCATCTCCAACGAGATGAAGGATCTGGCCAGCCGCGCGCGCAGCCGCAAGCTCAAGCCGGAAGAATATCAGGGCGGCACCACGGCAGTGTCGAACCTCGGCATGTTCGGCATCCGGGACTTTGCCGCCGTCATCAACCCGCCGCACGCGACCATCCTGGCCGTTGGCGCCGGCGAGGAGCGGGCGGTGGTCAAGAATGGCGAGATCAAGATTGCCACCGTCATGTCGGTGACGCTGTCGACCGACCATCGAGCCGTCGACGGTGCGCTCGGTGCCGAACTGCTTGTCGCCTTCAAGCGGCTGATCGAGAACCCGATGGGCATGCTGGTGTAGGAAGGGGAGAAGGCGGTGCGAAATTCTTCACCAGCCTTTTCGCTTTCATTGCCGGATTCGCCGGCGGGCTGGTGGCGCAAGAACTGGCCGTCATCACCAACGCTCAGGAAGAATACATTTTCGTCTTCATGGCGTCGGTGCTGGTGACGATCGTGCTGATCTCTATCTTATTCCCGGCGCAATTCACGGCCGATCCGCTGACTGCGGTCGGCCAAACGGGGATGTGGCTGCTGATCGTCTTTGTGACGCCTCTTGTCCTGCTGGTCGCCCTGACCCTCTACACCGACAGCAGCAGGACAGCGGTGAACCGCGACATTCCCATGGTGCTTGGCCTTGGCCTGCCTGTGCTGTTGACCATACTGGTGCAATGGGTGTTCGTCCGCTGGCGGGTGAAGCGCGACATGATTGGTGGAAAGGCAAGCTGAACGGATGAAGACGGTTCTTTGCTACGGCGATTCGTTGACCTGGGGCTACAATGCCGAAGGTGGCCGTCATGCGTTGCAGGATCGCTGGTCAAGTGTGCTGCAGGCCGGCCTCGGCGGCGGCGTCCAGGTCATCGCTGACGGCCTCAATGGACGCACCACCGCCTTCGACGATCATCTGGCCGGAGCCGATCGCAACGGCGCCAGGGTGCTGCCAACGGTGCTGACGACACATGCGCCGCTCGACCTGATCGTCATCATGCTCGGCGCCAACGACATGAAGCCGTGGATCCACGGCAATCCGGTCGCGGCCAAGCAAGGCATCCAACGACTGATCGACATCGTGCGTGGCCACGACTATCCGTTCGACTGGCCGGCGCCGCAGATACTCATCGTTTCACCGCCTGTCGTCAGCCGCACCGAAAATGCCGACTTCAAGGAAATGTTTGCCGGCGGTGACGCGGCGTCGCAACAGCTTGCGCCACAATATGCGGCGCTTGCCGACGAAGCCGGCTGCGGCTTCTTCGACGCCGGCACGGTGGCGCAAACCACACCTCTCGACGGCGTCCATCTCGATGCCGAAAACACGCGAAACATCGGCAAGGCGCTGACATCGGTCGTGCGCGTCATGCTGGAATTGTGAAGGAGAAAGACCGTGGCTGAGAACTACGACGTCATCATCATCGGCTCCGGCCCCGGCGGCTACATCGCCGCCATTCGTGCGGCACAACTGGGCCTCAAGACAGCGATCGTCGAACGCGAGCATCTGGCGGGCATCTGTTCGAACTGGGGCTGCATCCCGACGAAGGCGCTGCTGCGTTCCGCCGAGGTGATGCATTATGCCGAGCATGCGAAGAACTACGGGCTGAAGATCGAAGGCACCGTCAAGGCGGATCTCAAAGCAGTCGTCGACAGGTCGCGCGGTATCGCACAACGGATGAACGCCGGCGTCGGCTTCCTGATGAAGAAGAACAAGGTCGACGTCGTCTGGGGCGAAGCAAAACTGACCAAGTCCAACGAGATCGTCGTAGCCAAGTCTTCCAAGAAGCCAATGGAGCCGCAGGCGCCACTGCCGAAAAACACCAAGGGCGAGGGCACCTACACCGCCAAGCACATCATCATCGCCACTGGCGCCAGGCCGCGTGCGCTGCCGGGTATCGAACCCGACGGCAAACTGATCTGGACCTATTTCGAGGCGATGGTGCCGCCGGAAATGCCGAAGTCGCTTCTGGTCATGGGATCGGGCGCAATCGGCATCGAGTTCGCCTCGTTCTATCGCACCATGGGTGTGGACGTGACCGTGGTCGAGGTTTTGCCGGCCGTCATGCCGGTCGAGGACGCCGAGATTTCCGCTTTCGCCAAGAAGCAGTTCGAAAAGCAAGGCATGAAGATCCTGCTCGAGGCCAAAGTGGCGAAAGTCGAGAAGGGCGCGAACTCGATCACCGCGCATGTCGAACTCAAGGACGGCAAGGTCGAGAAGATCACCGCGGATCGGATGATCTCGGCCGTTGGCGTGCAGGGCAACATCGAGAATCTCGGCCTGGAAGCCCTCGGCGTGAAAACAGAACGCGGCTGCATCGTCATCGACAGCTACGGCAAAACCAATGTGGCGGGGCTCTATGCCATCGGCGATGTCGCCGGCCCGCCGATGCTCGCTCACAAGGCGGAACACGAAGCAGTCGTCTGCGTCGAGAAGCTCGCCGGCCTGCCCAATGTCCACCCGATGGACAAATTGAAGATTCCCGGTTGCACTTACTGCAATCCGCAGGTCGCCTCAGTCGGCCTGACCGAAGCCAAGGCCAAGGCCGAGGGCAAGGATATCCGTGTCGGGCGCTTCCCCTTCGTCGCCAACGGCAAGGCCATTGCACTTGGCGAGGACCAGGGGCTGGTCAAGACCATCTTCGACAAGAAGACTGGGCAGTTGCTCGGCGCGCACATGGTCGGCGCCGAGGTGACTGAACTGATCCAGGGCTTTGTCGTAGCGATGAACCTCGAAACGACCGAGGAAGAGCTGATGCACACGATCTTCCCGCATCCGACGCTGTCCGAGACGATGAAGGAAAGCGTGCTCGATGCCTATGGCCGCGCGCTGAACGCGTGATAGATTTGCCGAACGAGACTCAAACGCGCAAGCTGCGGGAGCTCGACGGCAAGGGTGTCCTTTTGCGGATGCATTTTCACCCATCGAACAAGGAGAGGGCATATGCACTTGAACGGTGTCGGCTGGATCGCAGCCATCATCATCGGCGGCCTGGCAGGCTGGTTCGCCGAAATGTTCATGAAGAGCAACACCGGCATCTTCATGAACATTATCATGGGCATCGTTGGCGCGGTCGTGTTGAACGCCATCCTGCAGGCTCTCAATTTCGGCCCATTCGGTGTCGGCTGGATCGCCTATCTGATCACCGGCTTCATCGGCGCCTGCCTGCTGATCTGGGTCGGTCGTCTGGTGCGGCGCTAGTCGATATCGGTCCGGCTATGCGAAAACGGTTGTAGCGTCATGCGCCGCTACAGCCTTTTTCTTTGTGCTGAAAAGTCCTAGATGACATTGAAGTGAGGATCGCCGGCGGGCGGTCGCGAGAAAAGCCAGGGTTCTGATGGTCACTGTCCTCGACACGATCGCCAATGCGCCGCGGCTGCGGCATCCCGAGAAGGCGCACAAGCCCGATCAGGAGGTGCTGCGCAAACCCGACTGGATCCGCGTCAAGGCGCCGGTCTCGAAAGGCTACGCCGAGACGCGCGAGATCGTGAAATCGAACAAGCTGGTGACGGTCTGCGAAGAGGCCGGTTGCCCGAACATCGGCGAGTGCTGGGAAAAGAAGCACGCCACCTTCATGATCATGGGCGAGATCTGCACGCGCGCCTGCGCGTTCTGCAACGTCGCCACCGGCATCCCGACCGCGCTCGACCCCGATGAACCGGCCCGCGTTGCCCATGCGGTCAAGCAGATGGGCCTGACCCATGTCGTCATCACTTCGGTCGACCGCGACGATCTCGCCGATGGTGGCGCCCAGCATTTCGCCGAAGTCATTCGCGCCATCCGGGCGGCGACGCCATCGACGACCATCGAAATCCTGACGCCAGACTTCTTGCGCAAGGAAGGCGCGCTGGAGATCGTCGTGGCGGCCAAGCCCGACGTCTTCAACCACAATCTCGAGACCGTGCCGTCGAACTATCTGACGGTTCGGCCAGGCGCCCGCTACTTCCACTCGATCAGGCTGCTGCAACGGGTCAAGGAAATCGATCCGTCGATTTTCACCAAGTCCGGTATCATGGTGGGTCTGGGCGAAGAGCGGAACGAAATCCTGCAGCTCATGGACGATTTGCGTTCGGCCAATGTCGACTTCATGACCATCGGCCAGTATTTGCAGCCGTCGAAGAAGCATCATCCGGTGATCCGCTTCGTCACCCCGGAGGAATTCAAGTCCTTCGAAACGATCGGCCGGACCAAGGGCTTCCTGCTGGTCGCGTCAAGCCCGTTGACGCGCTCGTCGCATCACGCCGGCGACGATTTCGCCCGGCTGCGCGCGGCGCGCGAAGCGCTGCTCAAGAAATCAGCGTAACTCGCTGGTTTCATGCCGAAATTTGAAGCCACCCGCCGCGTTTCCCACACGCCTCAGCAGATGTTTGCACTGGTTGCCGATGTCGAGGCCTATCCGCAATTCCTGCCGCTTTGCGAAGCGCTGACGGTTCGCTCGCGCAAGGAGCGCGACGGACGCACCGTTCTCGTCGCCGACATGAGCATCGGCTACAAGGCGATCCGCGAAACCTTCACGACGCAGGTGCTGCTGAAGCCCGACGAGAACACCATCGACGTGAAGTACATCGACGGCCCGTTTAAATATCTGAGCAATGTCTGGCGTTTCGAACCCGACGGCGGCGGCTGCGCGGTCCGCTTCTTCATCGACTACGAGTTCAAGAGCCGCATCCTGGGCGCGGTGATGGGAACCATGTTCGATCGCGCCTTCCGCATGTTCGCCGAGGCCTTCGAGAAGCGTGCCGACGTCATCTATGGCGTTGCGCCGTCGGATTGATGCTGGCCAAGCGCGCGCAAGCCGAGTTCCAGCGCGTGCCTGACCGTTTCGCGGCGAATGAAATCGCGGCCCTTGTCTGCAAAAAGCTTGCGCTCGGCGACGACCGGGCGGCCTGCCAGCGCAAGTCCGAACCAGACGAGGCCGACCGGCTTTTCCGCCGAACCGCCGCCCGGCCCGGCGATGCCGGTGACCGCCAGGGTCAAACCGGCGTGCGAACGGTCTAGCGCGCCCTTTGCCATTTCGATCGCCGTCTCGCGGGAAACCGCGCCATGCGCATCAAGCGTGGCGGCGGAAACGCCCAGCATGTCCATCTTGGCTTCGTTCGAATAGGTGATGAAGCCGCGATCGACCACGGCGGAAGAGCCGGCAATATCGGTCAGGGCGGCGATGATCATGCCGCCCGTGCAACTTTCCGCCGTCGCCAGCATGATGCCGCGCTTCTGGCAGACCTGCAGCAAGGCATTTGCCAGATCGTTGTTGCTCACTCCGGCACCTCGCCGGGAAAAACCACGCTGGCGGTGGCGATCGCCGCTATGCCTTCTTCGCGGCCGACAAAGCCGAGCTTTTCGTTGGTTGTCGCCTTGATCGAGATGCGGTCCGCGGAAATTCCCAGCATCTGCGACAAGGCGGTCGTCATCGCTTCGCGATGTGGGCCGACGCGCGGCGCCTCGCAGATCAGCGTGATGTCGGCATTGGCGATACGGCCACCTTGCGCACGCACCAGTTTTGCCGCGTGTTCGACGAATATCCTGGACGCAGCCCCTTTCCACTGCGGATCGGAAGGCGGGAAATGCGTGCCGATATCGCCGGCGCCGCAAGTCGCCAGCAGCGCGTCGGTCAAGGCGTGCAGCCCGACGTCGGCGTCCGAATGGCCGGACAGTTTCTTGCCGTGCGGAATGGCGACGCCGCACAGGGTGACGTGGTCGCCGGGTTCGAAGGCGTGGACATCGTAGCCATTGCCGGTCCGGATGTCGGGAAAGCGTGCCCGCTCGCTCGAAAGTCGGTGGTGCGCCATGGCTATGTCCCGTGCCCAGGTGAGTTTGACATTGTCCGGCGAGCCCGGGACGATCTTTACCGGAATATGCGCCCATTCGGCGATCGCGGCATCGTCGGTGAAGTCCGCTTTCCCCAGATGATGGGCCTTCTCGTGGGCGGCAAGGATTGGCCAGAACGGAAAACCTTGTGGCGTTTGCGCGGCGTGAAGCCCGCTGCGGGAAACGGTTTCTCCAACCACGCCGGTGGCCGACTCGCGCTTCAGCGTATCGGCGACGGGCAGGGCGGGCAGCGCTCCTTCGCGCTCGCTGATGGCGGCGATCGTGCGCTCTATGAGGTCCGCGTCGACGAACGGACGGACGGCATCGTGGATCAAGACCCGCATTGGCGCGTGGCTTCTCAGCGCAAGCAGCCCGAGCCGGACCGATGCCTGCCTTGTCGCCCCGCCAATGACGACGCTGACCCGCTCAGCGTTGACGCCCGCCGCTTGCTGGAACAAGTCGTGGTCGTCGGCATGGATGGCGACAACGACCACGCCGGTTCGCGGGTGCGCCAGGAACGTCTCCAGCGTATGCGCGATGACGGCTTGGCCGCCAATGCCTTGATATTGCTTCGGTCCATTGGCCTGGCCGGCGCGCGCGCCACGGCCAGCCGCAACGATCACCACCGCGACCTTATCACCCGCGTCCGAAGCGTGATTTTCACTTGCGTCAGTCATGCCGTTTGGTCCTAGTCGCGGCCAAAGCCGAAGGCCAGCATTTTCCCAATTGCGCCTCAATGTGGCGTCATTCCGCGTTGCACATTGCGGCGGTTCTGGCTAGATAATGTGCAACGAATGAGCATGCTTGGTTTTTGTGCATGGTTAACTTGACCAAATTGGCCGCGCCTCTCGACGTCGGCGGCGTGAGAATCCGCAATCGCGTGTTCCTCGCTCCGATGTCGGGGATTACCGATGAGCCGTTCCGGCAGCGCGCCCATGCGCATGGCGCGGGCCTTGTCGTGTCCGAAATGGTGGCCAGTGGCGAGCTTGCAAAGGGCCGCGCCGGTTGCGACCTGCGCATCCGTCACTCCGGCCTTCCGGTCCATATGGTGCAACTTGCCGGCCGCGAGGCGTCGCACATGGCCGAAGGCGCGCGAATCGCCGCCGGCGAGGGCGCCGACATCATCGACATCAACATGGGCTGCCCGGCCAAGAAGGTGACGGGCGGCTATGCCGGCTCGGCGCTGATGCTCGACCTCGACCATGCATTGTCGCTGATTGAAGCCGTGGTCGGTGCGGTCGAAGTGCCGGTGACGGTCAAGATGCGGTTGGGCTGGGACGAAGGCGCGCTCAACGCGCCAATGCTGGCGCGCCGCGCCGAACAGGCAGGTGTCAAGATGGTGACCGTGCACGGTCGCACGCGCTGCCAGTTCTATCAGGGCAAGGCTGACTGGCGCGCCATAGCGCGCGTCAAGGATGCCGTGTCCATCCCCGTCGTTGCCAATGGCGATGTCTGCTCCCCGGCGGAAGCGGCTGCTATCCTCGATCAGTCGGGCGCTGACGCCGTGATGGTTGGCCGCGCTCACTACGGCGCACCCTGGGTCGCGGGCAGCATCGCGGCGGCCGCGACAGGCGAGGCGGCGACCAACCTCCCACACGAACCGACGGCGCTGGCCGCCTATGTCATCTCTCATTACGAGGATATGCTGACGCTCTACGGCGTCGAAAGCGGCCTGCGCCAGGCGCGCAAGCATCTCGGCTGGTATCTCGATCGCCATGCCGGCGCTGTCGCTGACGACAGCCGAAAGGCGATCCTGACCGCGTTCGAGCCCGCCCGCGTCATTGCCTTGCTGCGTGATGTGTTTTCGCGCGATCCGCAACCATTGAACCTGCGGAGCGCAGCATGAACGCCGCCGCTGGCCAGGGCGCTGAAATGGCGGATGCCGCCCAGATCGTGCTCAACACCATCCGTCGCCCGGTGATCATGATCAGCGAGGAAGGGTTCATCACCTTTGCCAACGCCGATGCGGAGGACTTCTTTCGCTCGAGCGCGACAATGCTCGCCCGCAACACACTGTCCAAACTCATTCCCTTTGGCAGTCCGCTGCTGACCCTGGTCGATCAGGTGCGCGAGCGTCGGGCTCCGGTCAACGAGTATCGGGTCGACGTGTCGTCGCCGCGTCTTGGCATAGAGAAGGTCGTCGATCTCTACGTCGCGCCCGTGTCGGAATTCCCGGGCTCCGTCGTGGTGATGTTCCAGGAGCGGTCGATGGCCGACAAGATCGACCGGCAGATGACGCATCGCGGCGCCGCGCGATCGGTGACCGGCTTGGCGGCGATGCTTGCCCATGAAATCAAGAACCCGCTCTCCGGCATCCGGGGCGCCGCCCAATTGCTCGAACTGTCCGCCTCCGACGAGGATCGCGCGCTGACGCGGCTGATCACCGACGAGACGGATCGCATCGTGTCGCTGGTCGATCGCATGGAGGTGTTTTCCGACGAGCGGCCGATCGATCGCTACCCCGTCAACATCCATGTCGTGCTCGATCATGTGAAGGCAATTGCCAAGAACGGTTTTGCAAAAAGGATCAAGATCCTGGAGGATTATGATCCATCACTGCCTCCAGTGTTTGCCAACCGCGATCAGCTCATCCAGGTGTTCCTCAACCTGGTCAAGAACGCTGCCGAGGCGATCGGCAGCGACCCGCAGGGCGAAATCGTCCTGTCGACCGCCTTCCGGCCGGGCATCCGCGTTTCCGTTCCGGGCACGCAGGACCGCGTATCACTGCCGCTGGAATTCTGCGTGCGCGACAATGGCTCCGGCGTCTCGGAAGATATCTTGCCGATCCTCTTCGATCCCTTCATCACCACCAAGCCTAACGGCTCAGGGTTGGGGCTTGCGCTGGTCGCCAAGATCGTCGGCGAGCATGGCGGCATCATCGAATGCGAATCGACACCGCGCGGAACCACCTTCCGCATCCTGATGCCGGCCTGGAAGGAAACACCATTCGGTGCCGATGAAGACGGTGAAGGAGACCGCAAATGACGGTTCGCGGCAATATTCTCGTCGCCGACGACGATGCGGCGATCCGCACAGTCCTCAACCAGGCCCTGTCGCGCGTCGGCCATGAGGTGCGCGTCACCTCCAACGCCTCGACATTGTGGCGCTGGGTGGCGGCGGGCGAGGGCGATCTGGTCATCACCGACGTGGTGATGCCGGACGAGAACGCCTTCGACATGCTGCCGCGCATCAAGAAGGCACGGCCGGAGCTGCCGGTCATCGTCATGAGCGCCCAGAACACCTTCATGACGGCGATTCGCGCGTCCGAAACCGGCGCCTACGAGTATCTGCCCAAGCCGTTCGACCTGACCGAGCTCCTCAACATCGTCAACCGGGCGCTTTCCGAGCCGCGACGGCCGAAGATCGATGCGCGGCCGGAAGAACAGCCTGACGCGATGCCGTTGGTCGGCCGCTCGGCGGCCATGCAAGACATCTACCGCATGCTGGCGCGCATGATGCAGACCGACCTGACGGTGATGATTTCAGGCGAATCCGGCACCGGCAAGGAATTGGTGGCGCGCGCGCTGCATGAATATGGCCGCCGTCGTGGTGGGCCGTTCGTTGCCATCAACATGGCTGCGATCCCGCGCGATCTGATCGAGTCGGAACTGTTCGGCCACGAAAAGGGCGCTTTCACCGGCGCGCAGAACCGTTCCACCGGTCGCTTCGAGCAGGCCGAGGGTGGCACATTGTTCCTCGACGAGATCGGCGACATGCCGATGGAGGCGCAGACGCGCCTGCTGCGCGTCCTGCAGCAGGGCGAGTACACGACGGTCGGCGGACGCACGCCGATCAAGACCGACGTGCGCATCGTCGCCGCCACCAACAAGGATCTGCGCACGCTGATCAATCAGGGGCTTTTCCGCGAGGATCTTTTCTATCGCCTCAACGTCGTGCCGCTCAGGCTGCCCGCGCTGCGCGAGCGCTCCGAGGACGTGCCCGATCTCGTCCGCCATTTCTTCAAGCTGGGCGAGATGGAAGGTCTGCAGACCAAGCGCATCTCTTCCGGCGGCATCGAATTGATGAAGCGCTATCCGTGGCCAGGCAATGTGCGCGAGCTGGAAAACCTCGTTCGCAGGCTAGCCGCACTCTATTCGCAGGATGAGATTTCCGCCGAGATCATAGAGGCGGAGCTCAAGACCGGCGAACGCCCCGTGGTGCCGGGCGGCGGCAACCTCATTCCCGACGACCTGTCCATTGGCCAGGCGGTCGAGCACTTCCTGCAACGCTATTTCGCATCGTTTGCCGGCGAATTGCCGCCTGCGGGCCTCTATCAGCGCATTCTGTCCGAGGTGGAATATCCGCTGGTTCTGGCTTCGATGACGGCGACCCGCGGCAACCAGATCAAGGCCGCCGAACTGCTGGGGCTCAACCGCAACACGCTGCGCAAGAAGATTCGCGAACTCGGCGTCAACGTCTACAAATCATCGCGGCAGTCCTGAGCAGCCCGGATCCGAGCTCAGGTTCTTTTCGGGGGACGGACTGCGAAAGATTTCCGTCGCGGCCACACTTGTTGCATAATCGCCACAATGCGTTGCATACATCCGACGCAATCACTGGCTCTAGACGGCGACATGGTTCCGCAGGCACCGACTCTCAACGAACCGCTTTTCAGCGAACCCGGCGCGCGCGACGGGCGCCGGCTGCTTGCGCTGCCCGGCATCGTCGCGGTCGCGGGCGCGCTGGTCACGGCGGCGATCTCGTTCACCATACTCGTTGGCGCCACGCCGATCACGCCGAACGAGTCGACGACGCTGGCGCTGATTGCCCTCAATGCCGCTTTCGTCCTCTTCCTCATCGCGCTCGTCGGACGCGAAGTACATCGCATTCTGATGGCGCGCCGGCACGGCAAGGCCGCTTCGCGGCTGCATGTGCGCATCGTCGCCATGTTTGCGCTGGTCGCCGCAATTCCCGCCATCATGGTGGCGATCATCGCCTCGATCACGCTCGATATCGGCCTCGACCGCTGGTTCGAGATCCGCACCAAGACGATCGTCAATTCGTCGCTGTCGATCGCCGACGCCTATGTCCAGGAAAATGCCCGTAACCTCCAGGGCACGACGCTGTCGATGGCCTATGATCTCGATGCGTCGCGTACGCTCTATGGCCTTGATCGCACTGGCTTTCTCGATCTGATGAACAAGGAAGCCGTGGGCCGGTCGCTGGCCCATGCCGCGCTGATCAAGCCGGACGGTTCCTTTGTCATGAGCGCCAAGACCGACACGGATTTCGCCATGCCTGAGCCGCCGGAAGGCGCCGTGGCCAGCGCCGCCGACGGCAAGCCGGTGCTGATCGAGCCGAAAACACGCAACATCATGGGCGCCATCGTCAAGCTGCGCGAGATCGAGGGGCTCTATCTCTACACCATTAGGCTCGTTGACCCCGAAGTGATCAAGGCACGGCAGATCGTCAGATCCAACACCGACGAGTATCGCGGTCTCGAAGATAACAGGCGCACCTCGCAGGTGGCCTTCGCGCTGCCCTATCTGTCGCTGACGCTGATCATCATCCTGTCGGCCATCTGGACTGGTATCGCCGTCGCCGACCGGCTGGTGCGGCCCATTCGTCAGCTGATAGGCGCCGCCGATGAGGTCGCGACCGGCAATCTCGACGTTGCGGTTCCCGTCAGGCCTTCGGATGGCGATGTCGCCTCGCTCGGCGACACGTTCAACAAGATGCTTCTGGAACTGAAATCACAGCGCAATGAGATCCTTTCCGCCAAGGACCTGATCGATGAGCGGCGCCGCTTCTCGGAGGCCGTGCTTGCCGGCGTCACCGCCGGCGTCATCGGTGTCGATCCCTACGGCATCGTCACCATCGTCAACCGCTCGGCCGAGGCGATGCTGGCATTGTCCGCCAGCGCCGCGCTCGGACAGAACCTGTCCGCCGTGTTGCCGCATGTCGGCCGCGTCTTCGAGATCGGCCGCAAGTCCGGCAAGCCTGTCTACCGGGAACAGGTGACCTTCTATCGCGCCGGCGCCGAGCGGACCTTCAACGTGCAGATCACCATCGAGGCCGGCGACGACGGCACGGAGGAAAAATCCTATGTCGTGACGGTCGACGACATCACGGATCTGGTTCAGGCCCAGCGCTCCTCCGCCTGGGCAGACGTGGCGCGGCGCATCGCGCACGAGATCAAGAACCCGCTGACGCCGATCCAGCTTTCAGCCGAGCGCATCAAGCGACGCTTTGGAAAGGTCATCACCGAGGATCGCGAGATTTTCGATCAGTGCACCGACACCATCATCCGGCAGGTGGAGGATATCGGCCGCATGGTCGACGAATTCTCGGCTTTCGCGCGCATGCCAAAGCCCGAGATGAAGGCCATCGACCTGCGCGATTCGTTGCGCGAGGCTTCGTTCCTGGTCGAAGTCAGCCGCGCCGACATTGCTTTCGAACGCGTGTTCGGCAACGAGCCGCTCAAGGGCACGTTCGATAGCCGCCTGATGGCACAGGCTTTCGGCAATGTGATCAAGAACGCCGCCGAAGCGATCGATGGACTGGAACAGAAGGACGGTTCGCACGGCATAATCCGGATTCAAGCCGGGCGCCAGAATGGCGCGATTCGCATCGACGTCATCGACAACGGCAAGGGCCTGCCGCGCGAGAATCGTCAACGGCTGCTCGAGCCCTATATGACCACACGCGAGAAAGGCACCGGGCTCGGTCTCGCTATCGTCAAGAAGATAGTGGAGGACCATGGTGGCAGGCTGGAACTTCATGACGCGCCCGCGGATTTCCACAATGGGCGGGGCGCGATGATCAGCATCATCCTGCCCCCGGCCGCCGCAGCCACGCCGCCGCGTGGTGAAAGCAGGACGGAAAACGAAAGAGAAACTGAAAAGGTCGGTAATGGCGTCTGATATTCTCATCGTCGATGACGAGGAAGACATCCGTGAACTCGTCGCGGGCATCCTGAGCGACGAAGGTCACGAAACCCGCACGGCCTTCGATGCCGACAGCGCGCTGGCGGCGATCGCCGACCGGGCGCCGCGGCTGATTTTCCTCGATATCTGGCTGCAGGGCTCGCGTCTGGATGGGCTGGCGCTGCTCGACGAGATCAAGACGATGCACCCAAGCCTGCCGGTGGTGATGATTTCGGGCCATGGCAACATCGAAACGGCGGTCTCCGCCATCCGTCGCGGCGCCTACGACTTCATCGAGAAGCCATTCAAGGCCGACAGGCTGATCCTCATTGCCGAACGCGCGCTCGAAACCTCGAAACTGAAGCGTGAGGTTTCCGATCTCAAGCTGCGCAGCGGCGAAACCTTCGATCTGATCGGCATGTCGTCGGCGATGAGCCAGTTGCGCCAGACCATCGAGCGCGTCGCGCCGACCAACAGCCGCGTGATGATCATCGGCCCCTCCGGCTCGGGCAAGGAACTGGCCGCACGCGCCATCCACACGCTGTCGGCACGCAAGGGTGGGCCGTTCGTGACCCTGAGCGCCGCCAACATCACGCCCGAACGCATGGAGATCGAGCTGTTCGGCACCGAATCGAATGGCGTCGAGCGCAAGGTCGGCGCGCTCGAGGAGGCCCATCGCGGCATCCTCTACATCGACGAGGTGGCCGACATGCCACGCGAGACGCAGAACAAGATCCTGCGCGTGCTGGTCGAGCAGCAGTTCGAGCGGGTAGGGGGCACCAAGCGGGTCAAGGTCGATGTCCGCATCATTTCCTCGACCTCGCAGAACCTGGAGGCGATGATCGCCGACGGGCGTTTCCGCGAGGATCTCTATCACCGCCTGGCGGTGGTTCCTGTCATGGTGCCTGGGCTGGCCGAGCGGCGCGAGGATATTCCCTACCTCGTCGACAATTTCATGAAGCAGATCGCCCGCCAGGCCGGCATCAAGCCGCGTCGCATCGGCGACGACGCGCTGGCCGTGCTGCAGGCGCACAACTGGCCGGGCAACGTCCGCCAGCTGCGCAACAATGTCGAGCGTCTGATGATCCTGGCGCGCGGCGATGATGTCGATGCGCCGATCACCGCGGACCTGTTGCCGTCCGAGATCGGCGATGTCATGCCGCGCACGCCGAATCAATCCGACCAGCACATCATGGCGCTTCCGCTGCGCGAGGCGCGTGAGCAGTTCGAGAAGGACTATCTGATCGCCCAGATCAACCGGTTTGGCGGCAACATCTCGAAAACCGCCGAGTTCATCGGCATGGAGCGCTCCGCCCTGCATCGCAAGCTGAAGTCGCTGGGCGTCTGACGCTACGTCTGGTCGGCCGCGCCTGGGCCAAGCATTTGCCGGTTACGCAAGCGGCGGAATCGCATAAGAAAGCCCGATAAATTTCCAGGGGTCGCCAATGCCGCGCATTGCCTATGTCAACGGGCGCTACGTCACTCACGCCGACGCTTCCGTGCATATCGAAGATCGCGGCTATCAGTTCGCCGACGGCGTCTACGAGGTCTGCGAGGTGGCGCGCGGCTTCATCGTCGACATGCCGCGCCACCTTGCACGACTCAATCGGTCTTTGACCGAATTGTCGATCGCCTGGCCCGTCACGCGTGGTGTGTTGCCGATCATCATGCGTGAAGTGGTCAACCGCAATCATGTCGCCAACGGTCTGGTCTATGTCCAGGTCACGCGCGGCGTCGCCAGCCGCGACTTTGTCTTCCCGTCGGCGGACACCAAGCCGTCCCTGGTAGTGACCGCCAGGAAGGCCGATCCCGCTGCCGGAGCAAAGCGCGCCGAGACCGGTATCGCGGTCATTACCGTGCCGGAGAATCGCTGGGACCGGGTCGATATCAAGAGTGTTGGACTGCTGCCCAATGTATTGGCCAAGCAGAAGGCCAAGGAAGCCGGTGCGCAGGAGGCGTGGTTTGTCGACGTCGACGGCACGGTCAAGGAAGGCGGATCATCGAACGCCTGGATCGTCACCCGGGATGGTGTCCTGGTCACCAGGCCGGCCGAACATGGCATCCTGCGCGGCATCACCCGCACGACCATGTTTGAAGTGGCGGCCAGGCTCGGCTTGAAGATTGAAGAACGTGGCTTTTCCGTTGCCGAGGCCAAGGCGGCGCGCGAGGCGTTTATCAGCTCGGCAACGACAATCGCCATGCCGGTCGTGGCCATCGACGGCGATCCGGTCGCCAATGGCCACCCCGGCTCGATAACACTTTCGTTGCGGCAAGCCTTTTTTGACATTGCGGAAAAAAGTCCAGCCTGATAACCGCACAGGTGGAATGAACATCAATATATCTCGTTCTGCTTGTCGTTACTGACGACAAGACGGTGTTTGCGCGCTTGACATGTGCCTGACAATTTGGCGCATTGGCTTTGCAAACCGAAGGGGATCGGCGAAAGACAAGAACAATGGCGGAACGATCGCAAAACCTTCAGGACCTGTTCCTGAATTCAGTTCGCAAGAGCAAGAACCCGCTCACCATCTTTCTCATCAACGGCGTGAAGCTGACCGGCGTGGTCACTTCGTTCGACAACTTCTGTGTCCTGCTACGCCGTGACGGTCACTCCCAGCTCGTCTACAAGCACGCCATTTCCACGATCATGCCGAGCCAGCCGGTTCAGATGTTCGATGGCGAGGAAAGCCAGGGCGCCTGATTGGCACGTGAGAAAGACGCGGACGATACGGTTCGCGGAAAACCAGCGCATCATCCCGGGACGGAGGCCAAGGGCCCGACCCGGGCTGTCGTCATCGTGCCCGTCCTTACCCGCCACCAGCGCAACGACGACGAGACGAACCGTCCGAGGCTGGTGCGTTCGGCCGAGGCCCGTCACGACGAAGCGGTTGGCCTTGCCCGCGCCATCAACCTTGACCTGATCCACACGGCGGTGGTTACCCTCAACGATCCGCGCCCGGCGACCTTGCTCGGCAGCGGCAAGGTCGCCGAGTTCGCCGAAATCGTCAAAGAGGGTCATGCGGAAGTGGTCATCGTCGACCACCCGCTGACACCGGTGCAGCAGCGCAATCTCGAGAAGGAGCTAAACGCCAAGGTGCTGGATCGCACCGGGCTGATCCTCGAGATCTTTGGCGAACGCGCCCGCACCAAGGAAGGTACGCTGCAGGTCGAACTCGCCCATCTCAACTACCAGAAGGGCCGCCTCGTGCGCAGCTGGACCCACCTCGAGCGCCAGCGCGGCGGCGCCGGCTTCCTCGGCGGTCCCGGTGAGACGCAGATCGAGTCGGACCGGCGCGTCCTCCAGGACAAGATCATCAAGCTGAAGCACGAACTGGAAACTGTGCGCCGCACCCGCGACCTGCACCGTGCCAAGCGCAAGAAGGTGCCGTTTCCGGTGGTGGCGATCGTCGGCTACACCAATGCCGGCAAATCGACCTTGTTCAACAGGCTGACCGGGGCCGGTGTCCTGGCTCAGGACATGCTGTTCGCCACGCTCGACCCGACGCTTCGCCGTGTGCGCCTGCCGCATGGCACCCCGATCATCCTTTCGGACACGGTCGGTTTCATCTCGGACCTGCCGACGCACCTGATCGCTGCTTTTCGCGCGACCCTGGAAGAGGTGGTCGAGGCCGATCTCGTCCTTCACCTGCGCGATATTTCCGATCCCGACACTGCCGCCCAGGCCGAGGATGTCGAGCGCATCCTGGCCGACCTCGGCGTCGACGCCGGAGATACAAAGCGGGTCATCGAGGTCTGGAACAAGATTGACCGGCTGGACGAGGGCAACCGGAGCCGGCTGCTTGCCGATGGCGCCAACACCAGCAAGGCGCCACCGGTCGCCGTGTCGGCTGTGACCGGCGAAGGTATCGATGCGCTGAAGGCGATCATCGAAACCCGGATGGCGGGCGAGCTCGAAGACCTCACGTTGACGATCGAGCCGGCCCAGTTCGGCCTTGTCGACTGGCTTTACCGCAACGGCGATGTCGTTTCGCGAACCGACAACGACGACGGCAGCGCCACCATCTCGCTCAAGGCCACGCGAAGCGCCCGCGAAGAGATCGAAAGCAGATTGCATCGCAAAAACAACGGGTAGTGGATACTACTTAACGGTTTTTGCTTCCTGCCAGAGCGCTTCCATCTCCGCCAGATCAGCCTTTTCCAGCGTGTTGCCGGAGTTTTCCAGGGCCTGCTCGACATAGTGGAAGCGTGAGCGGAACTTCTCGTTGGTGCCGCTCAGCGCCGCTTCCGAATCCAGCTTGAGGTGCCGGCCGAGATTGACGACGGCAAACAGCATGTCGCCGAACTCGTCCTTGATCGAGGCGGTGTCGCCCTTGGCCAGTGCCTCGCGCAACTCGCCGATCTCTTCTTCGATCTTGTCGAGGATAGGGGCTGCCTCGCTCCAGTCGAAACCGACGCGAGCGGCCTTCTCCTGAAGCTTCAAGGCGCGCGTCAAGGCGGGCAGGGCGACCGGCACACTGTCCAGAAACCCCTTGCCATTGTCTTCCGGGTCGAGGCCGCGAGCGAGGCGGGCGCTGCGCTTCTGCGCCTTTTCCTCGGCCTTGATCTTTTCCCACATGCCCTTGGCCATGCCGGCGCTGCGGGCTTTTTCGTCGCCGAACACGTGCGGATGGCGGCGGATCATCTTGGTGGTGATGGCCTGAACCACGTCGCCGAAGGCAAACTCGCCGGCCTCCTCGGCCATTTGCGCGTGGTAGACGACCTGCAACAGGAGATCGCCGAGTTCATCGCGCAGATCGTCGAGGTCGCCGCGCGCGATGGCGTCCGCCACCTCGTAGGCTTCCTCGATCGTATAGGGCGCGATGGTCGAGAAATCCTGTTCGATGTCCCACGGACAGCCGGTCTTCGGTGCCCGCAGCGCAGCCATGATCTCGATCAGGCGTGAAATGTCTTTCGATGGCGTCATGCGGCGGATGCTATCGCGCGGCCGATCTCGCGGCCAACACTGTCAGCCGGGAAGGGGGGCTTGTCCACAGTTGCGCAGTGCCGGTCTCGTCAGTCGAGCACCGAAACGATTGCTTTGGCGAGCTTGTCCATTCCATCCTCAGGCAGGCCGGCTACGTTGATGCGGCTGTCGCCGACCATGTAGACGCCGTGTTCGGCCCGCAGCCGCTCGACCTGCGCTTCCGTGAGGCCAAGGCGGGAGAACATGCCGCGATGGCTGGCGACGAAATCGAAGCGGTCGGAGTTGGACTGCCGACGCAGCGCCTCGGCGAACTGGACACGCAGTCTGAGCATGCGCAGGCGCATCTCCTCCAACTCGGCTTCCCAGTCCGCGCGCAACGCGGCGTCCTCAAGCACGATGCGCACGGCGGCTGCACCATGGTCCGGCGGCATCGAATACATGGCGCGCGCCGCCGACAGCATCTGGCTCAGCGCCATGTCGGCCTGTGCGCCGTCCCTGGCCAGGATAATCGCAGCGCCGACGCGGTCGCGGTAGACGGCGAAGTTCTTCGAGCAGCTGGAGGCGACAACCATTTCCGGAACTTTCGTGGCCAGCAGGCGCAAGCCGACGGCATCGGCCTCCAGGCCATCGCCAAAGCCCTGATAGGCGATGTCGACAAACGGTAGCAGGTCGCGCTCGACGACCAGATCGGCAACGGCCTCCCACTGAGCCGCGTCCAGATTGGCGCCGGTCGGGTTGTGGCAGCAGCCATGCAGCAACACTACGTCACCGCTCTTTGCCGTCCGAAGCGCTGCCAGCATGTCGTCGAACCGGACGGCGCCCGAGGCAGAATCGAAGTAGGGATATTCGCGGATCTGCAGACCGGCGGCGCGCATCACCGGCATATGGTTCGGCCAGGTCGGGTCGGACAGCCAGATTGTCGCATCGGATCGTGTCCGCTTAAGCAATTCCGCCACCAGCCGCAACGCGCCGGAGCCACCCGGCGCCTGTGCCGCGCGGATGCGAGTCATGTCGGCACCCGGACCGAAGGCAAGCTTGGCCATGACCGTGTTGAAGACCGTATCGCCGGCAAGGCCGAGATAGGTCTTGGTGTCCTGGCTCTGCAGCAGCCGCTTTTCGGCCTCGCGCACGGCGCGCATGACAGGCGTTTTGCCGTCGCGATCCTTGTAGACGCCGACGCCAAGGTCGACCTTGTCGGGGCGCGGGTCGGCACGATAGAGGCCGATCAAGGCAAGGATCTTGTCGGCGGGAGCTGGCTGGAGATCTTCGAACATGGGGACGGTTCCGTTGGCGCGGCGGAGTGATACGCAAATCGAACGCGCTTCACCAGCAGTTTCGGTCACACCAAGCCAAAAAGCGGCACTCCGGCCGACTGGTGGCATCGCAGGATCGTCCGGTTTTGCCGTCGAGGCGAGGGCAGTTGCGAACGATGTCGTCCAGCGCGAAAAAAATCGCACGGGAAGGGATTAAAACCACCACATGCTCCGTAAACAGGGCATGAAACGGTCGATGCCACGCTTCGATATTGTTGGACAACTCGGGTCGCTGCGCCGTTACGCGCGCTCCTTGACGCGCGACAGCACGGACGCCGAGGATCTCGTGCATGACGCGCTGGTGCGCGCCTATGAGCGGCGAGGCACTTTCTGCTCCGGCGGAAACCTGCGCGCGTGGCTGCTGTCGATCGTCCACAACGCCTTCATCGACCGCGTGCGCGCGCGTCGCTCGGAAGCGGCGCGCCTTGATCAGGCCGGATACCTTGCCGATGGCAGCACGCCGGCGCCACAGGAACATTCGGTGCGCCTGGCGCAGGTGCGCGAGGCCTTTTTCAGCCTGCCGGAAGAGCAGCGTTCGGCACTGCATCTCGTAGCCATCGAAGGCCTTTCCTACAGCCAGGCCGCCGATGCCAGCGGCGTGCCGTTGGGCACGCTGATGTCACGCATCGGCAGGGCGCGCGCCGCCCTGCGCGCGATGGAGGACGCGGCGCCTTCAAAGGCCAAAAACCACCTCAGGATCGTTGGAGACCCGTCATGATCGCAACTGTCGATCCCGTGACCGATGCCGACCTCGATGCCTATGTCGACGACCAGCTCGACGTCAGCCGCCGCATCGAGGTCGAGGCGTTCCTGTCCGCCCGTCCGGAGGCTGCGGCACGCGTGATGTCGGATCTGAGGAACCGCGACGAGCTGCGCGTGGCGCTTGCCGGCTCCAGGGGCATGGCGAGGCCGGCGACCGCCGATGCCGCGCGGCGGCTGGAGAGGGGGCTCGCCCGGGGTCGGATCTTCGCCGTGTTGCAGCGCGCCGCTGCCGTTGCCGCCTTCATTGCCGCCGGCTGGCTGGCGAACGGGATCATCGGGCCAATGTCGGTGACGAAGGTCGTCGCCTCGCCGCAGCCGCCCACCTATTTGGAAGAGGCTGTTCGCGCACACAGAACGACGCTGGTGCGCGAGAGCATGCCGTCGCAGCCGGAAGCGCCCAACTACAACGCCGGCGAGATCCGTGCCGCGACCGCCATCGTCATGCCGTCGTTGCCCAAGGACTGGAAGGTGCGCGACGTGCAGATCTATCCGTCGCGCTTTGGGCCGAGCGTCGAGATGGCGGTCGAGACGAAGGAGATGGGCCTAGTGTCGCTATTCGCCATCCGGCCGGGAAACTTCGATGTCGTCAAGCCGACGGTCGCGCCCTCTGGCGACATTTCCTCGGCCTATTTCCAGATCGGCGAGGTCGCCTACGCGGTCGTCGCGCGAAGCGAGGTCCACGATCTCGACCGCGCCGCCGAGACGCTTGCCAGAACGCTTTACTGACCGATCCACAAAGGAGAATTCAAATGAACACCCCCAATCTGGGATACCGCGCGGGCGCCGGCGCCCAAACCGGAGCCATTTATGACGAGGGCCTGCGCCAGCACATGCTGCGCGTTTACAACTACATGGGCCTTGGCCTGGTGGTCACCGGCCTGGTCGCCTTCATGGTGTCGTCGACGCCCGCGCTTTACGTGCCGATCTTCTCCAGCCCGCTGAAGTGGGTGGTGATGCTGGCGCCGCTCGCTTTCGTCATGCTGTTCTCGTTCAAGATGCAGACCATGTCGGCGGCCAGCGCCCAGGCGATGTTCTGGGCTTTCTGCGCGGTCATGGGCCTGTCGCTGGCCTCCGTGTTCCTAGTCTTCACCGGAACCAGCATCGCGCGCACCTTCTTCATCGCCGCCACCATGTTCGGCGCCACTAGCCTCTACGGCTACACCACCAGGCGTGACCTGACCCAGTTCTCGTCGTTCCTGATCATGGGTCTGATCGGCGTGGTGATCGCCAGCATCGTCAACATTTTCCTCGGCTCGACCGCGCTGCAGTTCGCCATCTCGGTGATCGGCATCGCCGTGTTCGTCGGCCTGACCGCGTGGGATACGCAGACGATCAAGGAGCAGTATGCCGAGAATTTCGACGCGGAATCGCGCCAGAAGCTCGCCGTCTTCGGCGCCTTCTCGCTCTATCTGAACTTCATCAACATCTTCCAGCTGCTGCTGAATTTCACCGGCGAACGCGAGTAACGACTGTCCATTGCGGGTGAGGGCGAGGAATATCGCCTGACATGTAGAGAGGTGGCCGGGGAGATCCTCCGGCCACAATTCGTTCTGGCGAGACCCGGCCACACCTTGAGTCCCCAAGAGCTTTTGCTAGTCTGCCCACCGCACCAGCCTTCAACACCGGCCCGCGAGGACATGTGGCACAGGACAGCCAAACGCTTCATGGCGACGGCATCTCGGCGACCGTAGTCGCGCAGGGCGCCGAACTGGTTTCGCTGCAAGACGAGCAAGGATTTGAGTTCCTCTGGCAGGCCGGGCCGGCTTGGAGGCGCCATTCGCCGGTGCTGTTTCCGATCGTCGGCCGGCTGAAGGCAGACCAGATGCGCCATCGAGGCCGGACCTACCCGATGACGCAGCACGGCTTCGCGCGCGACAAGCCGTTTGCCTGGGCGGAGAGGGGGCCGCGATCCTGCACGCTGGTTCTCACCGACGACGCCGATACCCGCGCGCACTACCCTTTCGCCTTTCGCCTGGCGGTGACCTACGCGCTGGATCGCCAGCAGCTCGGCGTGACCTTCGACATCACCAACACCGGCGATGAGCCGCTGCCGGCGTCAATCGGAGCGCATCCGGCGTTCAATTGGCCGTTGCTGCCGGATCTGGCCAAGACCGACTACCGGCTGACTTTTGCCGACGATGAGCGGGCACCGATCCGCCGGCTGAAGGACGGCCTGCTCACGGCAACGCCGCTGCAGACACCTGTCAAAGGCAAGATCCTCGATCTCTCCGGACGCCTGTTCGACGATGACGCCGTCATTCTCGATCAACCCGCCAGCACCCGAGTGCGTTACGCCGCCAAGCGTGGTCCGGCGATCGAGATGTCGTGGCAGGGATTTCCTGTACTGGGCATCTGGTCCAAGCCCGGCGGCGCGCCGTTCCTGTGCATCGAACCCTGGCATGGCATTGCAAGCCCGGCGGACTTCGATGGCGACTTCATCGACAAACCTGGGCTGATGCTGATCGCGCCAGCAGCGAAGCGCGTGCTGGATTATCAGATCCGGCTGATCGGATCGGTTTGAAAACGGGGGCGGAGAGGGAGCCCGTGACCCGGTGAGCAGAGCATTGTGGGCGCCGGCAGCAACCATTCCGACCGCTTGATTTTAGAGGAGACGCAACATGGACCGATTCACGGGTGGTTGCCTTTGCGGCGACGTCCGGATTGTCGCGTCGGGACTCCCGTACCGGGTGGGCATTTGTCACTGTCTCGACTGCCGCAAGCATCATGGCGCGCTTTTCTACGCTGCCGCGGTGTTCCCTCAGGATGCGGTGACGATCGAGGGCGAAACACGCGACTACGCCGGGCGGTTTTTCTGCCCCCGCTGCGGCTCATCCGTTTTCGCACGCAGCGCGGACGAAATCGAAGTGCACCTGGGAGCCCTGGATACCCCTGACCAACTGATGCCAACCTACGAAAGCTGGATCGTCCGTCGCGAGTCCTGGCTGCCGCCGTTTCCGCTCACGAGGCGATACGAGCGCGACCGTGACGCCACGGGTCGCTTTGAGGAGTAGGTGGGACGGGCGGAGTGAAGGCGCCGGTATGAGGTCTATGCCATGATCGAGATTTCGAACCTGATGCTCAAGGACTGCGCCTTCGATCACGCCAGCGCGTCACTCCGGAAGACCGGCCTTGCGGAAGCCATCAACGAAATGCTCGAGCGTCGCTGCGTCGCGGAACGGCTCCGTCGCGACCCAGTGGCGGGTCGTGAAATGCGGGTTGCTGACAAGGAACATTTCGACCTCCGCGCGCGCTTCGTCGAGCCGGCCTAGTTGGGCAAGGCTTGCCGCCAGGAAACGGCGTGAGCTCGTGCGATAAGTCTCGTCCCTGCGCAGTGTCTCGACAGCTGCGTCGTAGTCGCGTGCCGCATATTGTGCCGCGCCGAGCGTCAGATAGTACCAGCTTGCCGGAAACGGGTTCAGCCGGAACGCCTTGCGAATATGCTCGAGGCCCTCTTCGACCCGCCCGGCCAGGACCGCGATATCGGACAATGTCGCCCATGCGTCGGCCTCGTTCGGGTCGAGCTGGAACGCCTTGGCGAATTCCGCATCCGCCTCTGCGAAGCTGCGCTCATAGGCAAGCAGGTTGGCCAGGACCCAGTGGCAGCCAGCGTCGTTGGGATCGATCGCCACGGCTTTGCGCGCCAGTTCCAGGGCAAGCCGACGGTTTGGCTCAATGGGTTCGCCCCAATGCACCCATCCCATCCAGTGGTTCATGGCAAGCCAGCGATAGGCCTCGGCGTATTCCGGATCGAGGGATACCGCGCGCGTCAGCATCAGATGCGCTTCCCGCGCTGTTTGCGGCGAATCGTCGATCAGCTTGCGCGCCCGCACGCAGAGATCGTAGGCCTCGAGATTCTTGGGCCGGTTGCGTGGCGGCGGTGCGCGCAGCCGGCCGAGCAACGCCTCCACGATCTTAGCCGTTACCTCGTCCTGAACGGCAAAGATATCTTCCGGGCTGCGATCAAAGCGTTCCGCCCATAGATGTTCGCCGCTCACCGCATCAACCAGCTGGGCGTTGATGCGCACGCGCTCCGCGGCGCGTCTTGCGCTACCCTCCAGCAGATAGCGCACGCCAAGCTCTTCAGCGATCGCACGCACGTCCATCGCCTTGCCTTTGTAGGCAAAGGTCGAGTTGCGCGCGATGACGAACAAGCCGGAGATCCTCGACAGGTCGGTGATCAGGTCTTCGGTCAATCCATCGGCGAAGGAGTCCTGCTCGGGATCGTTGCTGAAATTGACGAAGGGCAGCACGGCTATCGATGGTTTGCCGGGCAGCGGCAAGGGTCTTCGCTTCGCGCCACCGAGTTGTTCGATGACCCCCGTGAAGCGGTAGCCGACGCGCGGAACCGTGGCGATCCATTCACCGCCGTCGACGGCCGGGCCAAGCAACTTGCGAAGTTGCGCGATCTGGACGGTGAGGTTGCCTTCCTCGACGGCCGTGCCCGGCCAGGCCGCGTCCATCAAGTCGGCCTTGGCCACGATTTCACCGGGTCGCCCGACGAGCGCCGCAAGCAGCTTTAGCGCACGATAGCCAACGGCAACGGGGACATCGTTCCGAAGCAGAGTTCCCGCACCGGAATCAAGCACGAACGGACCAAAGGCAAAGCGCTCTCCCTGCATAAGGCGCATCTATAGCCCGTTTGGAAGTTTTGAGAACTATTTGGGAAGGCTTAATTACGGCGCTGTTTGCTTCCGGCAAAATTCAACCTCTTTCGGGTCGGGGCCCTGGGCCCCCAAAACCACATGGAGGTTGCCATGAACGATACCCTTGCGTCGGCCCCGCATCAGGCAGCGCGGCCGGGAACGCCAGTGTGGCCGGCGGAAGTGTCGATCAGGCACTTGGCGACCCTGCGAAGCATTATCGCAGCCTGGCGCGAGCGAACCTGGCGCGAGCGGATACGCTTTCGCTGGGAACTCGAGCAAATGTCGAAGGACAATCCCCATTTGATCGACGATATCGGTCTGACGAGACGGCAGGTCGAGGCGGAGATCGCCAAGCCCTTCTGGCAACGATAAGGCAAAACCTTGAACGGCCGCTTGCCACCCAAGGGCGACCGGTGCACCGAGCGGAGCTTGTCGAAAGTCCATAGGGTAGGGAGGTTGCCTCGCGCATGATCTCGGGACAACCCGCGCAGCCTTGATACGACAGTCGTCGCTTCTTCCTACTCTCGCCGAGGCGTCCAAATGCCGGCTGTCATCTTGCAGCCTCAGCATCTCCTTGCCAACGGCTGGGCGGCGGCCCCCGATCCGCTTCTTGCACGCGAGCGTCGGACCTACGTCCGCGGTCCGCGCAGTTGTCGCGCCCCAAGTCCAACGCGGTGTCCGCGCTACGGTATGCCGCCGCGTTTGAATGATGCGAGCTCGCCGGCTCCTCTGGCTGTGAGTTCTTGCTGAAGTGCGACTTCGCAGCGAGGCAGGTTAGCGCGTTCATCTATTGGCCGACAGTATCTTCTGACGGAAGACTTCAGCCGGTGTTCTGAAGCCGAGGCATTTGCGGGGCGTCGAGTTGAGATGGGCGCACACCTGGTGCAGGTCTCGATGCTCGATCGACAATGGATCGGTGTCTCGCGGAAGCCATTTGCGAGCGCGGCGGTTGGTGTTTTCCACCGTGCCTTTCTGCCACGGCGCCTGCGGATCGCAGAACCATGTCCGAACGCCGAGACCGGCCTGAAGGTAGGGCCAGTCTGTGAACTCGGTGCCGCGGTCAAAGGTGATTGATCGGCGGGCGGAATGGGGAAGGGGGCCAAGCACGTCAATCAAGCCGTCCATGATCGCGCGCGACTGCCGGTCGTTGTTGCGCAG
>NZ_FMXM01000028.1 GCF_900103325.1 Mesorhizobium qingshengii
CCCTTCTACCAGGTCGAGTTCGGCGCCGTCCGCATCTACCGCCTGCTGGCCGATGGCCGTCGCCAGATCAGCGCCTTTCACCTGGCCGGAGAAACATTCGGCTTCGAGGCCGACAGCACGCATCATTTCTTCGCCGAGGCAATCAACGCCACCGGCATCCGCGTCTTCCGCTTCGCCACGGGGGCGGACATCTCCCGTCAGTTGCTGCCGCTGGCGCTCAAAGGGCTGACCAGGGCGCAGGAACACCTGTTGGTCCTCGGCCGCCAGAATGCCATCGAACGCGTCGCCGCCTTCCTCCTCGACATGGCCGAGCGGCAGGGCGGATTGCAGCCGATCGAGCTGCCGATGTCGCGCATGGACATCGGCGACTATCTCGGCCTCACCATCGAGACCGTGTCGCGGGTGCTGACCCGGCTGAAGGACAAGGGCGTGATCCGCCTCACCAGCCTGCGCAGCATCGAAATCGTCAAGCACGACGCGCTGCAAGACATGAGCGAATGACCAACGGGTAGCGTATTGCTTCCGAACAACCCAGGACTAGAGGCCGCATATGACCACGAATAGCGCAATTACCACACGTACCGGATTTCGCTTTGAGGTGCGCCGTGCGCGGCCTGAAGACGAACCGACCCTGGCGGAATTCTTCACCCATGTGACGCCAGACGACCTGCGATTTCGCTTTCTCGGCGGAGTGAAAGAAGTTTCGCACGAGCGGCTTGTGGCAATGACGCGGTCCGATGATGCACGAATACACAATTTTCTTGCGTTCTCGACCGACGGAATGCTGATCGCGGTCGGAACACTCGCGTGCGATGAGGCTCGTCGGCACGGAGAGGTCGCGATCTGCATCAGAGCGGATCGCAAGCATATGGGCGTCAGCTGGGAACTGCTCGCCTACATAGCGAGATATGCCGAAGGCTTGGGCCTCAATACAATCGAGTCGATCGAGAATCGCGAAAACCGTGCAGCTATCGAGCTTGAACGTGACATGGGGTTCACCGTCACGGCTTACCCCGACGATCCGACCCTAGTCCTGGTTCAACGCCAGCTGGGCAGCGGACTACCGAACTAACTGCCACAGCTTGCCAGTTTTCAGAGACTCGGAAATGGAGTTTGCTGCCCACGGCCTTTCCTCCTCCGTGGGATCGACGCTGGATCCGGCAGCCTCATGTCATGCTTGGAATGCAGGCGGACGCTGCTGAGCAAGTTGACGTGGCGATCCGGAGCGCGGTAAAGGCGAAGGCGGAAACGCCCTTTCGGTAGCAAAATGGTAGCAGCGGCCACCCTCGGCTCCTGTCGAGCCAGAAAACCTAACGAAATCAGGCACGGAGGAATGGCCGAGCGGTTTAAGGCACCGGTCTTGAAAACCGGCGTGGGTGCAAGCTCACCGTGGGTTCGAATCCCACTTCCTCCGCCATTGGTCATTGATTTAACTGAACAATCTTCTGTTTTGTTGGACGTGCGTACACAATTGCGCACAGTTGAGGACGGAAGAGAATGCCAAAGGTTTCCCATATCTACTATGCCTTGAACAGGGGCGCTGGTCGTTGAGAGGTTTGAACATCGCAGCGGCGTCGGCCATTCTTTGTTGTGGATCAGTTCCGATGGGAAGCCGATCTATTTCCCGCTAAAACGTGGGGACGGTCCGGCGTGATCTCCTCGATCCGCGCCTTAGCTCGTCAGGAACCATCGCCTGTTCAAGCGCTTCGGCCACCCCTTGGCCGCTGTGGTCCGGATCGTCCGCCAATGCGGCTTGTTGAAACGGTCGTTGCCGGCTTCTCCGGTCATTCTGCGGGGTCGCTGCTGTTCAGGCTACACATACGGATCAACCAGCCTCCGCCGACCTGACGCTGAAAGACGCTGAGCGAAGTTCCGTTTCCGGTCGCCGCGCCTTCCGAATAGGCCGCGAGAGACCAGGCTAGGTCACCGGACCCTCCTGCCTGCGTTATGACCAGAGTTTTGTCGGGAGTGGCGTGTTGGGTCCAGATGCCGTGCAGTGCCTCTATCGCCGCGCGGCCGCGAGCCGGCGGCGCATAGGGAGAATGCAATTCTGCGTCAGATGTAAATATGGCCGCGCAACCGACAGCGTCCCCGGTCCGATAGGCCGCAATGTAGATGTTCCAAATTCCCTGTAATTCATCGCGGATCGACACAATCCCCACTCCCTGGCCAGCTCCTTAATTTGCATGCTTCGAATATTAGCATGAATGTATGCAATCGCGAGTGGGTCACCGCCCCGCCGCGAAGCACCAATAATTTGGGGGCTAATATTCTGTCAGGCCGTTTCTTCATGGCGGGCAGGAAGTTGCGAGCCATAGCATTGCCCTTTCGGCCAATGAATGGCTAACGTCACGCCGCGAGCGAGCAGACGGGCCGCTGCAGAAGTGTAGTTGGGGGTGCAATGTCGAAGTTGTCTATGTGGTGGCGCAACAGACGCCATCCAATTCCGAAGAGTGCCACAATCGGGCGCTGGACTTACGGTATTGACGACGGTCAAAAAATTGCCGGATGCGGTCCAGAGTCACCGCTTGAGATCGGTTCCTTTTGCTCAATCGCTGCGGAGGTCGTGCTCTTGTGCAGCGGCAACCACCCAACGGACTGCGCGACGACGTCCTATGTCCACTCGAATATGATGGGAAAGGCCTCGCCTTGGGACCGCCCCGGAAAGGGCGGAATCAAGGTCGGTAATGATGTATGGATCGGCAGAAGAACCCTTATCCTGCCTGGAGTGAACGTCGGCCACGGTGGCGTTGTGGGAGCGCAAGCCACGGTTACGAAGGACGTGCCACCCTACGCCATTGTCGGCGGCAACCCGGGCAAGATCATCCGGCTACGCTTCTCCGAAGAAATCATCGGTAAAATGCTGGTTATTCGCTGGTGGGACTGGGACGACGAAAAGATCAAGCAGGAGGCCGATTTCTTGACAGGTCCGATCGATGCTTTCGTGGCTCGGCATTTCACGCCACAGACCATCCGGGCACTTCACGGCACAGCTCGTGAGGTCGAGGCGCGAAAAGCTCTCGCATAGCGTCGCTCGAAAGTCAGCTTCCAGCGCCTGTTCCTGTTCCGGTCCCGCTGCTGGCCTTCGTAATCGGGAATGATCGTGAAGAACACCGGCCGTCGGTGGCGGCCGCAGCTTGCAGCTCAAGCAGTCAAAGATCCCCAGCAGATCCTGTGCGTCGAGCCATGGTCGACGCCGAGCCTGTCGATGAGCGCCTGGAGCTTGGTCAATTTGCAGCACATCGGATGCCCGCAATTGACGTACATCGTCTCACGGGCGGCCAGGGTGCCGACGAGGGTATTTTTGAGGTTTGGCGATCTCCATTGAAGGGTCGCCGTAACGAGGAACCTATTCCTGAAATCGAGCTGGCCGGTAAGTGAACAATCAGGGGATACCGTCGAACGCACAGGGCCGACTCCTTGCATTTTAGCCAACTTGAATGTGAGAAGGGTCATGGAATTCCGAGCGGGGGCTCATGACCACAGACCTATTTCTCGCCGCTGTCGCGGCGTTCTCGATTCTCGTCCCGCTCTACTTCATCCTGAGGTGATGCGTCAGGCCCTCTCCGAGCCTCACCAGAGCGCGTTTCTGCTCCTTGCAAAGGCCCGAAAGTATAACCCATCTAACTGGAATGAACTGTGATCCATCTTTCGGGAAGGCCAGATGTTTCCAGATGGCGATCCAGCGGGCGCACGCTAAGCCCTGCACGGACGGAAGGCTTTATCGCCCGAATCGGCTAAGCCTTGAGGGATGAACGAGACCTCACTTTATGCACCGGTGAAGCGGTTCCTCGAAAGCCTCGACTTCGTCGTGAAAGGCGAGATCGGCGGCTGCGACATTGTTGCGTTGCGCGAGGGCGAGCCGCCGGTCGTCGTCATCTGCGAACTGAAGCTGCAGTTCAATCTCGAACTGGTGCTGCAAGGCGTCGATCGCGCGACGGTCTGCGACGAGGTGTGGCTGGCCGCGCGCATGTCGGTGCGGGGCAAGGGACGCGAAGGCGATGCCAGGTTTCGCAATCTCTGCCGCAGGCTTGGCTTCGGCCTGCTTGGCGTGACCACGAATGATCGGGTCGAGGTGCTTCTCAGCCCGATCGCGCTGTCGCCGCGCAAGAATGCGCGACGGCGCTCTCGGCTGATCGACGAACATCAGCGCCGCCGCGGCGATCCCGTTGCGGGAGGCGGGTCGCGCAATCCGATCATGACGGCGTACCGGCAAAGCGCCCTCGCCTGTGCCGCCGCAATGGCCGACGGACCCAAGCGTCCGCGTGATCTGAAGGTGCTGACGCCGATCGCGCCCAAGATCCTGCTGCACAATGTCTATGGCTGGTTCGCGCGCGTCGACCGTGGTCTCTATGACCTTACCGACGCCGGCCGCGCTTCGCTGGTTCGTTGGCCGCAATTGCCTGACGCAGCAGAGCAGACGACAGATTTGAACGTGTCGGACGGGTGAAAAAGGGCGCATGTCCGGTCGGGCGGTCGCCGATCACATTTCGATCATCGATTTCTGATCGGTGCGGAATGCCCCGTCATGTTGATTTTTCCGACAAAACATGCTGCTTGTCCCGCCCATGAAGAAGCTCTGCATGACCGCCTTGGCGTCTGTGACGCTGAGTTTTCCGGCCAACGCAATGGACAGTGCATTGCGCGCCGGCCTGATGAAACTCGATCCGCAAACCCGCCTTGAACAACGTTGTGACGCTGAAGTGCTCGACCGGATCACTCACGACGATCGCAAATTCAAAGCGGATCGCGTCGTCGCCTACGCCTTCGCGACGCCCGAGATGGGCACGGATGCAATCAGGAGCCCGGGTGCCGCGTTTCGCAGCAAGGGGCAATGGTACCGGTTGAAGTTCAAGTGCCAGACGGGGCCGGACCATATGCAGGTTCTGCAACTCCGCTACCGGATCGGTGATGAGATTCCGGAAACCGATTGGGCAAAGTACAATCTCTACGATTGATTTGTTCTCGGCCGTGGCGGTTTTGCCCGGCTGTCGGAAAGTGCCGCAGATCATTTGATCCGGCCTCGGTGGAACGATGGTTTGGTGACGCCGCCATGGGCGAACCCTTGACGTCAAGGGATCACCAAGTTAGGGCCCGTCTGGATAATCGACGAACACTCGGCAAACAGGCAAGGGCTTCCGGTCGATGGACATTTTCAGCGCTGCCAGCCTGACGGCCCTGCTCCAGGTCATCGCCATCGACCTCGTGCTTGCTGGCGACAATGCGATCGTCATCGGCCTTGCTGCCGCGGGCTTGCCGGCCGAACAACGCAAGAAGGCCATCCTCATCGGCGTGCTGGCGGCAACGGTGCTGCGCATCGGTTTCGCCTCGGTGACCGTCAGGCTGCTGGCGATCGTCGGCCTGCTGCTGGCCGGCGGTATCTTGCTGCTGTGGGTCTGCTGGAAGATGTACCGCGAGCTGCGCACGTCGCATGCCGATGAGTTGGAAGCGACCGAGGCGCTGTCGAATTCCGATCTCGACAACGATAACGCGGTGGCCGGGAAGACGAAGCGCAAGACGCTCGGCCAGGCAGCATTGCAGATCGTCGTCGCCGACGTGTCGATGTCGCTCGACAACGTACTGGCGGTCGCGGGTGCCGCGCGCGATCATTTCCCGGTGCTGGTCATAGGCCTCGTGCTGTCGATCGCGCTGATGGGCCTGGCGGCCAGTTTCATGGCCAAGCTGCTGCACCGCCATCGCTGGATCGCTTATATCGGCCTGCTCATCATTCTCTATGTCGCGGTCGACATGGTCTATCGTGGGGCGATGGAAGTGTGGCCGCATGTCAGCAATGCGGTAAGCTGAAGAAAGCCTGTCTCCGGATCGTTCGATCTGGCTTGAGGTTTCACGCTTGATCGCCACGCGTCTGGCCATCGGTGTCTTCAACCATACCAATGCCGCAATAAGTGTGGTACTGGCGCCGCAATCCTGAAAAGTCCGGAAACCCTATATGTCCGCTCCCCGCGTGAGTTTTGTCAGTCTTGGATGCCCGAAGGCCCTGGTGGATTCGGAGCGCATCATCACGCGCCTGCGCGCCGAAGGCTACGAGATCGCGCGCAAGCACGACGGCGCTGATCTCGTCGTCGTCAACACCTGCGGCTTTCTCGATTCCGCGCGTGACGAGTCGCTCAACGCCATCGGCTCCGCGCTTTCGGAAAACGGCAGGGTCATCGTCACCGGTTGCCTGGGCGCCGAGCCGGACGTGATCCGCGAGAAGCACCCCAACGTTCTCGCCATCACCGGCCCGCAGGCCTATGAGAGCGTGATGGCCGCCGTGCATGAAGCGGCGCCACCTTCGCATGATCCCTATGTCGACCTGTTGCCGCCGCAGGGCGTCAAGCTGACGCCGCGCCACTATGCCTATCTCAAGATTTCGGAAGGTTGCAACAACCGCTGCACCTTCTGCATCATCCCTGCGCTGCGTGGCGATCTTGTCTCGAGGCCGGCGGCCGATGTGCTGCGCGAAGCCGAGAAACTGGCCAAGGCAGGCGTCAAGGAACTTCTGGTCATCTCGCAGGACACCAGCGCCTACGGCATCGACATCAAGTACCAGACCAGCATGTTTGGCGACCGCGAGGTCCGGGCGAAGTTCCTCGATCTGTCCGAGGAATTGGGCAAGCTCGGCATCTGGGTGCGCATGCATTATGTGTACCCCTACCCGCATGTCGCCGACATCATCCCGCTGATGGCCGAAGGCAAGATCCTTCCCTACCTCGACATCCCGTTCCAGCACGCCTCGCCGCAGGTGCTGAAGAACATGCGCCGGCCCGCCCATGGCGAGAAGACGCTCGAGCGCATTCGCGGCTGGCGTGAGGTGTGCCCGGATCTTGCCATCCGCTCGACCTTCATCGTCGGCTTCCCCGGCGAAACGGACGAAGATTTCGAGATGCTGCTCGACTGGCTGGACGAAGCCAGGATCGACCGTGCCGGCTGCTTCAAATACGAGCCGGTCCGGGGCGCCCGCTCCAACGACCTGGGCCTCGACCAGGTTCCGCAGGAGATCAAGGAAGCGCGCTGGCACCGCTTCATGCAACGCCAGCAGAAGATTTCGGCGACGCAGTTGGCCAAGAAGGTCGGCAAGCGCCTGCCGGTGCTGATCGACGAGGCGCACGGCACCTCGGCAAAAGGCCGCACCAAATACGACGCGCCTGAGATCGACGGCTCGGTTCACATCCAGTCGCGCCGTCCGCTGCGCCAAGGCGACATCGTCACCGTCAAGATCGATCGCGCCGATGCCTACGACCTCTACGGGTCGGCGGTCTGATTTCATTCCGTTCACGCAAGCAAATGAAAAAGGGCGCCTCGCGGCGCCCTCTTCATTTCGACATCCGTGCGGCTTACTGCGGCAGCTTGTCGTCGACACCCTTCACATAGAAATTCATGCCGAGCAGCGTGCCGTCGTCGGCGACTTCGCCGTCCTTCAGCCACGGCGTGCCGTCCTGCTTGGCAATCGGTCCGGTGAAGGGGTTCCAGCCGCCCGCGATCTTCTTCTCGGTCGCCTCGGCCATCGCCTTCACGTCGTCGGGCATGTTGGTGTAGGGGGCGAGCTTGACCGCGCCGTCCTTGATGCCGAGCCAGACATTGTCCGGCTTCCAGGTGCCGTCGATGGCTGCCTGGACCCGGCTGATGTAGTACGGACCCCATTCGTCGGTCAGCGAGGTCAGCTGCGCGTTCGGCGCGAATTTGATCATGTCGGAAGATTGGCCGAAGCCGTGCAGCTTGCGCTCCTCGGCCACCTGCAGGGCGGCGGTCGAATCGGTGTGCTGGACGATGATGTCGGCACCCTGGTCGAACAGCGCCTTGGCGGCGTCGGCTTCCTTGCCCGGATCGAACCAGGAATTCACCCAGACGATCTTGGCCTTGAAGTTCGGATTGATTGACTGCGCGCCGAGCATGAAGGAGTTGATGCCCATAACCACTTCGGGAATCGGGAAGGAAACGATGTAGCCGGCGACGCCGGACTTGGATTCCTTGGCGGCGATCTGGCCAAGCACGTAGCGGCCTTCGTAGAAGCGCGCATTGTAGATGCCGAGATTATCGCCGGTCTTGTAGCCGGTCGCGTGCTCGAACATCACTTTGGGGAATTTCTTGGCCACCTTCACTTCGGCGTCCATGAAGCCGAACGATGTGCCGAAGATCAGCTTGCAGCCTTCGCGCGCCAGACGCTCGAAAGCGCGGTCGGCGTCGGGGCCTTCGGAGACGTTCTCCAGATAGGCTGTTTCGACCTTGTCGCCGAGCGCCTTCTCGACCTCAAGGCGGCCCTGATCATGCTGGTAGGAATAACCGAAATCGCCGATCGGGCCGGTATAAACCCAGCAGGCTTTCAATTTGTCGGCGGCCTCCGCTGATGCTGCCAGCGAAAATGCCGCCGTCGTGGTCATCAGGGCAATAAGCAGTTTTTTCATTGTGTTACCTCTCTGTGTTAAGCCTTGGAGCTTCCCGTTTGTTTTTGTTGTCAACGATCTGGAACGAATGGCTGCCCCAAGGAAGCCGGCGTGTTCATCATCGTCAGACGCTTGTTGCGCGAGATTAGAACGAGAACCACGATGGTTGCCAGATAGGGCAGAGAAGAAAGCATCTGCGATGGCACAGGAATGCCAAAAGCCTGTGCATGAAGCTGGCCGATCCACACCGCGCCGAAGATGTAGGCACCGGCCAGTACGCGCCACGGCCGCCACGAGGCGAACACCACCAGCGCCAGCGCGATCCAGCCGCGGCCGGCGGTCATGTTCTCGACCCATTGCGGCGTGTAGACGAGCGACAGATGGCCACCGGCGAGGCCGGCACAGGCGCCGCCGAAGATGACCGAGAGATACCGATAGCGGATGACCTTGATGCCGAGAGCATGCGCCGAGGCGTGGCTATCGCCGATCGAGCGCAGCGTCAGCCCGGTACGCGTCTTGAACAGGAACCACATGACGGCCGCCGTCAGCGCGATCGAGATGTAGAAGATCGGGTCCTGGCCGAACAACAGCCTGCCGATCACGGGAAGAGAGGTCAGGCCGGGAATGTCGAGATTGGGCAGTCTTTCGCCCGGCTGACCGACGAAGCTCGTCCCCATCATCCCGGAAAGGCCAAGACCGAGCAGCGTCAGCGACAGGCCGGTCGCCACCTGGTTGGTGGCCAGCGACAGCGTCATGACGGCAAACAGCAGCGAGAACAGCGCCCCCATAGCGATTGCCGCCAAAAGGCCGATCCACGGCGATCCGGTCAGATAACCGGCGCCGAAGCCGCCGACCGCCCCCATGATCATCATGCCCTCGACGCCGAGATTGAGCACGCCGGAGCGCTCGACCACCAGTTCGCCGATCGCCGCGATCAAAAGCGGCGTCGCCGCCGTGGCGATGGTCAAAAGGATGTTGACGGTGATGTCCATCAGCGGGCTTCCTTCAACTTTGGCGCGGCTTCGAGTTTGGCCGCGGCTTCCGGTTTCGTCAGCGCCAGGCCGATCAGACGGATGCGGTAGTGGATGAGCGTGTCGCAGCCGAGAACGAAGAACAACAGCATGCCCTGGAACACCCGCGCCACCTTGTCGGAAATGCCGAGCGCGCTTTGCACGGCTTCGCCACCGAGATAGGTCAGCGCCAGCACCAGGCCGGCGGCGACGATGCCGAGCGGGTTGAGCCGGCCAAGGAAGGCCACGATGATGGCGGTGAAGCCATAGCCGGGAGAAATCACTGGCTGCAGTTGGCCGATGGCGCCGGAGACTTCCGAGATGCCGGCAAGACCCGCCAGCGCACCCGACAGCAAGAAGGCAAAGAACACCATGCGGTTGAGACCGAAGCCGGCGAACCGCCCTGCCCGCGGGCTCGACCCCAGCACGCGAACCTCGAAGCCCTTCAGCATGCGGCTCATCAGGATCCAGATCAACACCGCGGCGATCAGCGCGAAGACGAAGCCCCAGTTCGCCCGCCCGGCGTCCGGCATCAACTCCGGCAACACGGCAGAGTCACCGAACTGGATCGTCTGCGGGAAACCATGGCCCTGCGGATCGCGCCAGGGGCCGCGCACCAGCCAGTCGAGGAACAGCTGGGCGACATAGACCAGCATCAAGCTGGTCAGGATCTCGTTGGTCCCGAAACGCGTCTTGAGCAGAGCCGGGATCGCCGCATAGGCCGCACCGCCGACCATGCCGAGCAACAGCATCAGCGGCAGCACCAGCGGGCCTTCGAACTGCGGAAACAGAACCGGAATGGCCGAGCCGAAGATGGCCCCGAAGATGAACTGGCCCTCGGCGCCGATATTCCAGATGTTGGCCTTGTAGCAGACCGACAGGCCCACAGCGATCAGGATCAGCGGCGCCGCCTTGATCGCAAGCTCATGCAACTGCCAGACCTGGCTGACCGGTTCGATGAAATAGATCCGGAACGCGGTCAACGGATTGACGCCGAGCAGCGCGAACATGATGGCGCCGGCGATGATGGTCAGCACGAAGGCCATGAACGGCGACAGTGCCGAAAACAGCGCCGAGCGCTGCGGACGCTTGACGAGTTCGAGGCGCATCATGCCGTCTCCAGCGTGTGTTCGGCGTGGCCGGGCTCGGCGCCGCCCATCAGCAAGCCGACTTTCTCGAAGGTCGCTTCGGCGATCGGCATGGCCTTGGACAGCTCGCCATTGTGCATGACCGCGATGGCATCCGATATCTCGAACAGTTCGTCGAGGTCCTGGCTGATCACCAGCACCGCCGATCCGCTGCGCGACAGTTCGATCAAGGCCTGGCGGATGTGGGCGGCGGCACCGGCGTCGACGCCCCAGGTCGGCTGGTTCACCACCATGACGCTGGGCCGGCGGTCGAGTTCGCGACCGACGATGAATTTCTGCAGATTGCCGCCCGAAAGTGCCGCGGCTTCCGGATCCGGTGCGCTCTTGCGCACGTCCATCGCCGCGATGATGCGTTGGGACGCGGCGTAGATAGCGCCGCTCTTCACCATCCCGCCAGTGCCGACAAAGGCCTTGCCGTCGGTGGCATGGCGCGACAACAGCAGGTTTTCCGAGAGCTTCATGCGCGGTGCCGCACCGTGGCCGAGACGTTCTTCGGGGACGAAAGCGGCACCCAGCAAACGCCGTCCGGTGATGGTGAGGCCACCGGCGTCCTTGCCGCGGATGCGTACGGATGCGGCATCCTGCTGCAACACCTCGCCCGAGACGGATTCGAAGAACTCGCCCTGGCCGTTGCCGGCGACGCCGGCGATGCCGATCACCTCGCCGGCGCGGACATTCAGGCTGATGTTCCTGAGCGGGATAGAGAACGGCGTCGCCGGCTTGCGGGTCAGGCCGCGGATTTCGAGCAGCGGCTGCGCCGTCTCGATCCCCTCGACCGGCGCACGCACCACGGCCTGCACTTCGTTGCCGACCATCATGCGGGCCAGCGAGGCCGCGGTCTCTTCGCGCGGATTGCAGTGGCCAACCACCTTGCCATGTCGCAGCACGGTGGCGCGGTCGCAGATGCGTTTGACCTCTTCGAGCCGGTGCGAAATGTAGAGGATCGATTTGCCTTCCGAGCGCAGCCGCTCCAGCGTCTCGAACAGCTTGTCGGCTTCCTGTGGCGTCAGCACCGAGGTCGGCTCGTCGAGGATGATGAGTTGCGGCGTCTGCAGCAGGCAGCGGATGATCTCGATGCGCTGGCGCTCGCCGACCGACAGGTCGCCGACCATAGATTCAGGATCGAGCGGCAGGCCATAGCTGTAGGAAAGCGCCCTCGCCTTCGCCGCGATGCTGCTGATCGGCGAGCCGTCGTCCAGGGATAACGCGATGTTCTCCGCCGCCGTCAGCGCCTCGAACAGCGAGAAATGCTGGAACACCATGCCGATGCCGAGCTTTTTCGCAACGCCAGGGCTGGTGATCCTGACCGCCTGGCCGTTCCAGAAAATTTCCCCGGAATTGGGCTCCAGCGATCCGAAAAGCATCTTGACCAGCGTCGACTTGCCGGCGCCGTTCTCGCCGAGCAATGCGTGGATTTCACCCCTGGCGATGTCGAGATCGATATGATCGCACGCCGTCAGCGTACCGAATATTTTGGTAAGGCCACGAACCTCGAGCAAGTTCGTGCCATCCTGATTTGCACTCACAGTGCCTCCCATCTGGTTAGCCAGATATGTTCTGTGTTCCCGCAAGCATGGTAGGCGCGGCCGGCTCCTATCGGAAAGCGGCACGCGTCTTGAAAGAGCTTCAAGAATTTCAGCGGAAATTCAAGGGATAGCAAGCCAGAAGGGACTAAGGGATGAGAATGGTGGTCCCGGTTGTCCTGCGGCCTTCGAGGTCCGAATGCGCCTTGCCGGCATCCTTCAGCGCGTAGCGCTGGTTGATCCTGATCTTCACCGCGCCGCTGAGCACGACCTCGAACAAGGCGGCGGCGGAGGCCTCGAGGGCCTCACGTTTTGCATTGTAGACGAACAACGTTGGCCTTGTGGCGAACAAGGAGCCCTTCTGGGCCAGCAATGATATGCTGAATGGCGGGATCGGCCCCGAGGACTGGCCGAAGCTGACGAACATGCCGAGCGGCTTCAGGCAGTCCAGCGACGCCGGAAACGTGTCGTTGCCGACCGAATCGTAGACGACATCGCATTTTCCGCCGCCCGTGATGGCGGCGACGCCGGCGACGAAATCCTGCTCCTTGTAGTTGATGACATGGTCGAAGCCATGCGCCTTGGCGAGTTCGATCTTGTCGGCCGAGCTGGCCGTGCCGATGACCGTCGCACCGAGATGTTTCGCCCATTGGCCGAGGATCAATCCGACGCCGCCGGCCGCGGCGTGAAACAGGATGGTGTCGCCTGCCTTCATCTTGAAGGTGCGGCGCAGCAGGTACTCGGCGGTCATGCCTTTCAGCATCATCGCGGCCGCCTGTTCGTCGCTGATGCCATCCGGAACCCTGACGACGCGGCTGGCGTCGATAACCCGCTCTTGCGCGTAAGCGCCCGTGGTCACCGCATAGGCGATCCGGTCGCCCGGCTTCAGCCAGTCGACGCCCTGGCCGACTTCCAGCACCACGCCGGCGGCTTCACTGCCGGGGACAAGCGGAAATCCGCCAGGCGGCGGATAGAGGCCCGAACGATGATAGACGTCGATGAAATTGAGGCCGATCGCCGTGTGCTTGATCAGGATCTGCTCGGAGCCCGGCCGGCCGGGATCGGCATCCTCATAGGTGAGAACTTCCGGACCACCATTGGCGTGGATACGGATCGCCTTGGACATGGGTTAGGCTTCCTCTGGCTGATCAGGCCTTTTTAGCACCGAGATTTGGAAAGAACTGCATGATCCCGCCGATACAGGCAAGGTAGAGCCCGGTAATGGTGATACCAATCTTGGTGAAGGTGCCGACCTGCTCGCCCAACACGCCGATCTGATCGTAGAAGGCGGCGAGTGCCGCTTGCGCCAGGGCAAGTGCGCCGAAGGCGCACCACAAAAGGGTCATCGCAAGATTGATGGGCCGCAACCGCACCACCCTCACCGGATGGATGAAGTTGATCGGCACGAAAGTCAAAATGCCGGCCACCACCACCACCGCGAGCGAAACCCATTGTCCCGGCTCAATGACAAACAGTGTGAAGACCACCATGTTCCAGACCACGGGGAAACCCTTGAAGAAGTTCTCCTTCGTCTTCATGCCGGTGTCGGCATAGTAGATGGCGCTGGAGACGACGATGATCGCCGCCGACAGGAATGACAGTCCCTCCCCCATGAAGCCGCGCTGATAGAGCGCGAAGGCCGGGATCAGGACGTAGGTCACGTAGTCGATGATGTTGTCGAGGAGTTCGCCTGACCATGTCGGCAGGATTTCCTTCACCTCGAGCTTTCTGGCAATCGGTCCGTCGATACCATCGACGAACAGCGCCAGGCCGAGCCACCAGAACATCGCCGTCCAGCGCTCTTCGCTCGCCGCCACCAGCGACAGGAACGCCAGGAACGAGCCCGACGCTGTGAGCAGATGGACGGAAAACGCCCTCGCCTGCGGCCAGGTGACTTTCTTCTTCGGCCGCGGAATCCGATCCCTGATCTTCTTGGCCGTTGTGTTTTTGCTCACGGGCCCCGCCAATCCAGCTTGCAGATTTCGGCCGAACGGCCAGCGAAATTCCAGTTGCGGCCGAAAGCCCGCATCTTGCTCTTGTCGGACTTGGCCACGATGATCTCCGGCGCGATCCAGTATTCCGAATTGCTGATCACCGTATCCTTGTCGCGGTCCTTGCCGGGAATGGGCGTTACCGCCCCGTCGATGATCTTCGGTATCTGGAAGATGCGCGTCTTGTCGCGCGTCTCGTAGGTGATCGGCGCCTGCTCGACGCCGAGGAATTTGCCGACAAGGATGGAGAGCAACGAGGTGGTGCCGCCCGCCTTGCCGGTGAAAATCCTCGTCAACGCCTTGACCGCGTAGACAGTGGCGCGCTTGTCGATGAACAGGCCGGCGGTCCAGTTGCCGCGGCTCATGTAACCGGGGATTTCCATGACCAGCCCGAGATTGAGACCAGACAGGTCGACGTCGCCGAAATGGCCGGCATCGATGCGAAACCCCGCCCAGGTCTGGCAATAGCCTTCGGTTGGCGGATGATTGCCGAGAGACAGCACGCAAGGACAGAAAACCGTGCAATTGCAGGAGAGTACGAGCTCTCCCTTCATCGCCCAGCCCTGATCTGCCATCGAAATTTCCCCCACTATCGTGAGACTACTAGCAGGGCGGCTGCCCAGACAAGCAGTATCGCACCGGCCAGCCGGGTTGGAACCCTGCTGGCTGTTTGTTTTTCGATCAGGGTGAACAACCCGATCAAGGCCATCCAGAAGACGTTCATCACGCCGACGGCGAACATCACCAGCATCAGCGCCCAGCAGCAGCCGAGGCACCATATTCCTTGCGCGAGGCCAAGCCGGAAGACGCGGGCGGGCCTCGCGCTCCAGTTCGAAAACAGGATCGAGAACGGGTTTCGGCATTTCTTCAGGCAGGCTGCCTTCAGGCCACTGAACTGGTAGAGGCCGGCAATCAGCAGGGCGAGCGCGCCGGCAATCCCGATAGCCGGGTCAAGCAGCCCATCGGAAGAGGCGAATGCGTGGCCGGCAAAGGTCAGCGCCGCGAACATTGCCGAGGCGGCGAGCCAGACGCTGAGGTAACCGGCGACCAGCACCAGCGGATGGACAACCGGTTCGCCCTTTATTCGTGCCGTATCGGCGATCTCGCAATAGGTGCGGATCATCGGTGCGGCGGACGGCAGCATCGTCGCGACCGCCATCAGGAACCACATCGCAACGAGCGCGCCGGCCTGCAGGCCGACACTTTCGTTCAGCGGCGCCGGCGAGAGGCAAAGTGCGAAGAACCGTTCCAGGAAACCCGGCAGTGGCAGTCGCGGCAGGTTTTGCAGGATCGTGTCGCCAGGAGCGCCGCCGCCTGCAGCCCGACCTTCAGCGCCACGGATTGCCGTCGCGGCAAGGGACAGCCAGGCAAGCAGAATACCGACGCCAATAACCACATTTACCGTGAAACGCGGGCTGCGCGCAATGCTCGCCATGGCGCGGCCCGCGCGGTCGAGATGGCTGAAGTCGTCTTGCTGGCCGGTCATGTCATTCGAATGAGCCGAATCGCCGCGTTGATCAAGCGGCATGATCTGACCTATATGCTCATTGACTGGCAGGTCGGGTGGACCGCCTCGCATTGCAAGCCGGAAGCCGATCTTGGAGCATCAGGGAACTGCGCGGATACTGGTTGCTGGCACGGGGCCGGCAGGACTGATCGCGGCGCTCGGTTTCGCTGATGCCGGTTTCCCGGTGACGCTCGTCGGGCCCGAGGCTTCTGCTCCCGATAGCCGCACGACGGCCCTGATGAATCCTGCCTTGAAAGTGCTCGAGCGGCTGGGCGTCCTCGAAGACATCAAGCCCAAGGCTGCGCCCTTGAAAGTGATGCGCATCATCGACGCGACCAGCCGGCTGATCCGCAGTCCGGTCGTCACCTTCCGCGCCAGCGAGATCGACGAGGAACAGTTCGGGTTGAACCTGCCCAACAGCGCCCTCAATCCGACGCTGGCCGGCGCGGCAGCCGCGCATGCCGGCATCGAGTGGCGAAGGTCGATGGTGGCGAGATGGCATCTCGATGCCGAGCACGCCGGTGCCATTCTGAGCGACGGCAGCACGGTGGACGCATCGCTGGCGGTCGCCGCCGACGGACGGCTGTCGCCGGCTCGCCAGGCGGCTGGCATCACGACCTCGGCTCGCTCCTACCCACAGGCAGCGCTTGTCCTCAATTTCCATCACACTGGCGACCATGCCTATACCTCGACCGAATTCCACACCGAGACCGGGCCGTTTACACAGGTTCCCCTGCCCGGCAATCGCTCGAGCCTCGTCTGGGTGGTGAAACCGGAGACCGCGACAGAACTTGCCGCTTTGGACGATGCAACGCTTTCGCTGCGGATCGAACAACAGATGCAGTCGATGCTGGGACGGGTGACGGTCGAGCCGGGCCGCCAGATCTATCCGCTTTCGGCAGTGACCCCGCTGCGTTTCGCGCGAGACCGGATAGCGCTTGTCGGCGAAGCCGCCCACGTGTTTCCACCTATTGGCGCACAGGGCCTCAATCTCGGCATCAGGGATATCGAAGATCTTATTGGGATTGCTTGTGAAAATCGTCGCGACCCAGGTTCTCCAACGGCGCTCGCGGCTTACGATTTCAAGCGCCGCCCCGATATTCTGGCACGCAGCAGCGCGGTCAACCTGCTCAACATGTCGCTCCTCTCCGATATGCTGCCGGCCCAGATTGCCCGCGTTGCCGGGCTCGGCGTGCTCGGCGGCTTCGCACCGCTTCGCGCCTTCTTCATGCGCGAGGGACTTCGTCCCGGCAGCGGCTTCGCGGCGCTCGCGGACGGCCTGCGAAGGCCGGTGCGCCGGTAACGACCTTCCGGAGATTCCTGCTAATTTGCGTCATCGACGATCGTCGATATCGCCCGCATACCGCGGACCTGTACCCCCGCCCTGCGGCGCTTGACGGCGCGTCAAACACCGCAGGATTGAATTGACACGCGGTCCGCGCCAAATAAAGCTAAGGAATTCAGTGGTGAGTACGATGAAAACAGCCAAATTCGCAATCGGGCAAGTGGTTCGCCACCGGCTGTTTCCGTTCAGGGGCATCATTTTCGACGTTGATCCGCAGTTCGCCAACACCGACGAATGGTACGAAGCCATCCCCGCCGATGTGCGGCCGCGCAAGGATCAACCTTTCTACCACCTGCTCGCCGAAAATTCGGAAACCGAATACATCGCCTATGTGTCCGAGCAGAATCTGCTCGAGGATCAGTCGGGTGAACCGGTCAGGCATCCGCAGATCAAGGAGATGTTCGACAAGAGGCCCGACGGTCGCTACGAGCCCAAACGGCAGTCCAAGCACTGATTACCCGGGATTGCCGGTGTGGTCAGGAACGAAAAAAGCGGGGCATGACCCCGCTTTTTCCTTGGCTTGAGAATGACCCAATGACAGGTGATCAGTTGGCGGTCTTCGCCTTGTCCTGCTCTTCCTTGAGCTTCTTGGCGAAGTCCTGATTGTTCTTGGCGACGAAGTCCTGCAGCTTCTTCTGCCGGTCCTCGATGTCCGATTGCTGCAGCGGCGGGCCGTCATAGGCGCCGCTGAAGCCCTGCAGGGCGATCTTGATCGGATTGGGCTGGTTCTGGAAATTGACCGACGTCAGCGTGATCGCCTGGCCCTTCTTGAACGAGGCGACGAGCTGGTCGGTCAACGGCACTTCCGCCACGCAACGATCCGGGAAGCAGATCACATAGTCGAGCTTCTGCGCCTTGCCGGTATCGATCTGCAAGCCGATGCCGGGAGGCACCAGACGACCGGTCGGCACCGTCACCTGGAACACCTTGCGGTTCACCTTGCCCTTCAGTTCGATCAGGCTGACGCCGGTGATCAATTGGCCGTTGCCGGCGGTGGTGATGTTCTGGACGTTGCAGATGTCGACATCTTCCTGCTTGGTGCAAGCCTTGAACCAGCCTTGTGGAATCTGCTGCTGCTGCTGTGCGGAAGCAGCGGGAAGCCCTGCGCCTAGAAAGCCGATCACGCCAGCGGCCATGACCGACAGGCGGTACGCGTTGCTGTTCAGGCTCGTCATGTCGTGCACTTCCTCTCAAATGATCCCGGGACCGGCTTCTTCGCGCCGTGTGGTCCAGCTACCTGTTGCCGAAATGAGGCAACAGAATGACTTCGGACGGCGTGTTACACTGCAAGTGATGCCGAATCCAGCCCGCCACTTGTAATTCTTGACCACGCCATTGGCAGTCGCGCGGTTGGCCTCATGCTAGGGTGAGCACCGAATCATCAAGCCGACCCAGTAAGGAGACGGTCATGGGCCGCGTTCTTGTTTGGCTGATCACCGCGATATCGTTTCTCGCCCTTTCGCATCAGCCGGCGGCGTCGGAGCCGAAGCACGCGATCGCCATGCAGGGCGAACCGGCGCTGCCGCCCGACTACACGCATTTCGACTACGTCAATCCCGACGCGCCGAAGGGCGGCAGCATAACCTATTGCGTCGTCGGCAGCTTCGACAACCTCAACCCCTTCATCCTCAAGAGCCTGCGCACAACGGCGCGCGGTATGATGGACACGATCTTCGGCAATCTGGTCTTCGAGCCATTGATGCAGCGTAGTGCCGACGAGGCTTTTACCCTCTACGGGCTGCTGGCAGACACCGCCGACATGGACCCTGAGCGCAAGAGCATCGAATTCCATCTCAACCCGAATGCCAAATGGTCGGATGGTGAGCCGGTGACGCCCGAGGATGTGCTGTTTACGTACGATGTCTATACGGACAAGGGCCGCCCGCCTTATAGCGACCGCATGGCCAGGATCGCCAAGCTCGAAAAGACCGGCGACCACAGCGTGCGTTTCACCTTCAATGACAAGGCCGATCGCGAATTTCCGCTGATCGTCGCGCTGACGCCGATCATCCCCAAGCATGCTTTCGACAAGGAAACCTTCGACAAGACCACGCTGAAGCCGCTGATCGGCAGTGGCCCCTATACGATAGCCCAGGTACAGCCCGGCCAACGCATCGTCTTCAAGCGCAATCCGGATTACTGGGGCAAGGACGTTCCGGCCAAGCGCGGTTTCGACAATTACGACCAGATCACCATCGAGTACTTCCTCAACGCCAATGCCAAGCTGGAAGCGTTCAAGAAAGGCCTTTGCGCCATCGACGACGACAGCGACCCGGTGAAGCGCGAGCGCGATCTGGATTTCCCGGCCTTCCACAAGGGCGAAGTGATTGCCGAGACCTTCAACACCGGCATTCCGCCTGTGGTGACCGGCTTCCTGTTCAACACCCGGCTGCAGAAATTCTCCAACCCCGTCGTGCGCCGCGCACTCGGCATGCTCTACGATTTCGAATGGGCCAACAAGAACCTGTTCGGCGGCAAATACACACGCACGATGAGCTATTGGCAGAATTCAGAGCTTTCCGCGCTCGGCCATCCGGCCGACGACAGGGAGAAAGCACTTCTGGCGCCCTACCCCGGTCGCGTGCCGGCCGATGTCATGGACGGCACCTACCGGCCGCCGGTCACTGACGGTTCAGGCCAGGATCGAAAGGTGCTGAAGGCCGCCTTCGACCTGCTCAAAAGCGTCGGTTACCGCGTGCAGGATGGGACAATGCTCGATCCCGAGGGCAAACCCTTCGGCTTCGAGATCCTGACTGCCTCGCAGGACGAGGAGCGTCTTGCCGGAATCTACCAGCGCGCGCTGGAGAAGATCGGCATCAATGTCAGCATTCGCAGCCTCGATGGCGATCAGATCCAGTCGCGCAAGCAGCGCTTCGATTTCGAGGTGCTGGTCGGCTCGAGCGGCTTCAACAATTCGCTGTCGCCCGGCATCGAACAGACCGGCCGCTGGAGTTCGGCCGCGGCCAGGGCGGAGGGCTCGTTCAATCTCGCCGGGGTTGCCGATCCGGCGGTGGACGCGGCGATCGAGGCGATGCTGCACGCCCGCTCGAAGGAAGACTATGTCGCCGCCGTTCGCGTTCTCGACCGGCTGCTGATCTCCGGCAACTACATGGTGCCGATGCAGCACAACACGCAGCAATGGATCGCCTATTGGAGCTACTTGGAACATCCGCAGAAGACGCCCATATTCGGCTATCAACTGCCAACCTGGTGGCGCAAGGCGAACTGAAGATCAGGAGATCGAGATGAGCGTACTCAACGCCATCACCGTCGATGTGGTGTCCGATGTCGTTTGCCCCTGGTGCTTCATCGGTCAGAAGCGGCTCGACAAGGCGATCGCCGCTGTCGGCGGTGAAGTGCATGTTCGATGGCGGCCGTTCCAGCTCGATCCTACCATTCCGTCGCAAGGCAAGGATCGTCGCGAGTATATGCTGGCCAAGTTCGGTAGCGACGAGCGCATCCGCGAGATCCATGCCCGCATCGAGCCGCTGGGCGAAGCCGAAGGCATTTCCTTCGCCTTCGGGGCCATCAAGGTGGCGGCGAACACGCTGGATGCGCACCGGCTGATCCGCTGGGCCGGAGCTGTGGGCGAGGATGTCCAGAACCGGCTGGTGCGCCGCCTGTTCCAGCTGAATTTCGAGGAAGGCGCCAACATCGGCGACCATACGGTGCTGGTCGAAGCCGCGCGCGAGGCTGGCATGGACGCCTCCGTGGTCGCCGCACTCTTGCCTACCGACGCCGATGTCGAGGCGGTTCGCACCGAGATCGCCACCGCGTCGCGCATGGGGATATCAGGCGTGCCGTGCTTCCTGCTCGAAGGCAAATACGCGGTCATGGGTGCGCAGGATGTCGACACGCTGGCCGACGCCATTCGCCAGGTTGCGGCGGCGAAGGCGCGCGGCGAATTGGAAAGAGCCGGCTGAGGCACGATCTCTGCTGCACCTGGCGACGCTGGCTATTGCACCATCACCTCTGCCTTGCCGACGAAGAAGCCGTGACCCGTTGCTGCCGGTGCGACTCAGCCCCTTGGTCGACGGCTGGCGAGTGAATGTTGCGCTAGTCGAGCTTGTCGACGTCGCAGCAGGCTTGCTCGCCCGGGCTCTTGATCGGCATGGCCCGCCCTTTCGGGCCAAGAATTGCGCTTATGTAGCTCGGTTCCACCCGCGAATTTGAGGCGTTGTTCTTGGCAAGTACGACTTGCCGCAGGGCCGTTGCCGGGCATTTTTGCGGCTCCGCCAAGAACGAAGAAAGCGAGTCTGTCGGAATCACGAACGGTATTTTGGGGCGTTCAGGTCAGTCCGCGGTAAGAAAATCGATCTCATCGCACGATTTCCAGTTCACAAAACCGTGTGAAAAGCTTCCCCAAGGGAAGCTTCGGCGAAGGCGTGCCTGCGTCGATCAAGAGTTTGAAATCAATGGTGATATCCCGATTTTGCCGGTGAGATCTGTGGCATTCCGGCCATGCGATCTGTTGCTTCATGGCAACGGCCGCTGGGAGTAATCCGATCGGCCAACTTCAAAAATTAATGGAAAATGATCAATTGGTGTTACCATCCGTAACAAAACAAAAAAGGTTTGGGCGGGATCGTGATTCGGATCGGCAAACGATCGCAAGAGTCAGCACCGGATGAACTACACCGCGATGCCGCGAGGCGGTCGCTTCTGACGCCGGTGTCCTCGATGCGCAGCTTCTGGGGCCTGATGCGGGCCTACTGGGTCTCGGATCGCTGGAAAGAAGCCTGGATGCTAACGTTGGTCATCGCGCTGCTCACGGCGCTGTCCAGCAAGGCCGGTGTCTGGTTCGCCGAAGCGTCCGGGGAACTCGTAAACTCGATCGCCTTCTTCCATGACGCCGCCAACACCACGCCGCTTCGCACGTTGCTGGTCAACGCCGGCATCCTCGTTCTCCTGGTCGTGCTCAAGGACGCCGGCTTTACCGGCATCCGAAATCTTGTCTCGGCGACGTTGCACCGCAAATGGCGAGGCTGGCTGGACAGCCGCTTCAACGAAGCGCTGCTGGACACCAATCATACGCATTTCCACGCCCAGCACGCCTCGACCGGCACAGGCGCACCCGCTCCCGACAACATCGACCAGCGCGTCCAGGAATCCATCAAGGACATGACCGGCGGTGCCATCGGCCTCGCCATGGGCGTTCTGGGGGTTGCCACCTCGCTCTATTTCGTCGGCCAGAAGCTGCTCGAGACCTCTGTCGAGGTGAAGGGGCTGGAGTTCCTCGGCAGCTATGGCAGTGCCGTCCTGGCCTTCCTGGCGGTCGCCACCTATGTGCCGCTGAACACCTGGATAGCGGTCAAGCTCGGCGGCCTGCTCGAGCGTCTCAACATCAGGATGCAGCAGGCTGAAGGCAGCTATCGCGGTGAGCTGACGACGTTCCTGCGCCGCAGTTTCCATGTCGCCGCCTCTCAGGGCGAAGGCGTGCAGAAGACCATGCACGGCCGGCTCTATGTCGATATCGACGGCACGTGGACGCGGCTGAACATCGTCAACACCGTCTACATGTCGTTCGAGCTGATCTACAATTTTGTCGGCGCCCGCATTGTCGCCTATGGGCCTGGCCTCGTGCCGTTCATCCACAACGGTCTCGACCTCAAGGGCTACATTACCGGCTCCGAACTGGTCAATGCGCTGATCGGCCAATGTTCGTGGTTCATCCATGTCATGCCCGCCATTGCCACGCTGCGGGCCAACAGCCAGCGCGTGACCGAACTGGCGGTGGCGATCGAGAATGTCCAGCATCCACAGGAGTTCTACAGCCAGACCGGTCGCTCCGAATTCCGCTACGCCAGCCAGAACCCGGTTTTCGGTTTGACCATCCAGAAGCTCGAACTGGCGCATCAGGGTGAAGACGCCACGCCGTTCCTCAGTGCCGCCAATCTGCGCTTCCGGCGCGGCGAATGGACATTCCTGAAAGGCGAATCCGGTTGCGGCAAGACTTCACTGATCAAGGCGATCAATGGACTATGGCCCTACGGCCATGGCACCATCGTTTTCCCCGAGGGAGTGAGGAGTTTCTATGCCGCCCAGGAGGTCAAGCTGCAGCAAGTGTCGCTGAAGCAGCTGGTCTGCCTGCCGGGTTCCGAACACGACCATGGCGACGCGCAGGTCGCCTCGGCTTTGCACAAGGCCGGTCTCGGCGACTTCATCGAGCATATGGCCGACAACAGCCGTGAAGGCAAAAGCTGGGATCAGGTTCTGTCGGGTGGCCAGAAACAGAAGCTGGTGGTGGCTCGCATCGTACTGCAGCAGCCAGGACTGCTGTTCCTGGATGAGGCCACCGGCGCGCTCGACCCGCACGGCAAGATTGCCTTCCACCAGGCGATCAAGGACAACTGTCCCGATGTCACGGTGATCAGCGTCATGCACGAGGCGGTGGCGCCGCGATCGATGACCGGCAGCGAATTCTATCACAGCATCGTCGCGATCGCCGACGGCGTCGCCACCAAGAAGCCTTTGGTTCCGACCCTGCCTGTCGAACTCACCACCATTCTCGCGCAGCCGAGGCCGGTCGAGGACAAATGGCTGCGTTTCTCGCGCCGGCTGAAGCAGAAATAACGAGGCTGTGAGACGCGCCACCGCGTCATGCGGCGGCCGGTGATCACAGTCTCGCGAGACTGCCCGCTCGCCGGCATTTTCCCTTCTCACCACGATTGACTCGGCAAGGCGCGCCCCTATGTTGCGCCGGCTTGCAGACATTCAAACGCGAACCCGCAAGCAGAAAGGTCACCGCGCCATGCCTGGCGACAGTCACAGTCGAACGCAACCGCCGTCCGCCTAGACGTGACCTTGAATGGTTCATGTCCTGCCGGACGGCAAGGAGTGAACCATGAACGAATTTACCCCGATAGCGGGCGACGATGCCGTCGCAATCGCTCGTATCCTGGCCAATGATCACGTCGCCGACATTGTCGAGGCGCTGAACAGGGAGCCGCGAGAAACCGCGACGGAGCTGCTCTGTGAAGTGCAGTTTGAGCGTCTGGTCGAGATTTTCGACCAGCCGGAACTTGATGGCGCGTCCGAACTCATGGATACGCTCCCGCGTGCCAGGGCAGGCAAGCTGCTCACCGCCATGTCGGTCGACCGCGCCGCCGACATCCTGCGCGATCTCGACGAGCCGGCCCGCTCCGAACTGCTCGGAGCCCTGGCGCCGCCGCTGCGCGCGACACTACTTTCCATTCTGGGTTATCCCGAAGGCAGCGCCGCATCGATCATGACGACGGAGTTTGTCAGCGTTCCCTCGGACTGGACCATTGGCCGCACACTCGACCATATCCGCAAGGTCGAGCGGACACGCGAAACCGTCTACGCGATCTATATCGTTGACCCACAGACGCATCTCCTGGTGCGCTCGACCGGCCTGCGTCGCCTCATCACCGGTGAGCCGGACGATCTGATCATGACGGTGGCGCCGGACCGCGTGCCGGTGACGGTTTCACCGCTGACCGACAGCGAGAAAGTCGCTCAACTCATTTCCAAATACGATTTGCTCGCCGTCCCGGTCGTCGACCATGGCAAGATCCTGGGCATCGTCACCATCGACGACATCATCGACACGATGATCGAGGAGACGACGGAAGACGTGCACCGCTTCGGCGGCATGGAGGCTCTCGACGAGCCGTATATGAAGATGAGTTTTCTCGCCATGATCAGGAAGCGGGGCGGCTGGCTGTGTGCGCTCTTCATCAGCGAGATGCTGACGGCCAACGCCATGCAGACCTATGAGGGCGAGCTGGAAAAGGCAATCGTGCTGACGCTGTTCATCCCGCTGATCATGAGCTCCGGCGGCAACTCCGGCTCACAGGCGACATCGCTTGTCATCCGGGCGCTGGCCCTGCGCGAGATCGGGCTTGGCGACTGGTGGCGGGTGGCGCTGCGCGAGTTGCCCACCGGCCTCGTGCTGGGCGCCATGCTGGGCGTGGTCGGCATCTGCCGCATCGCGCTTTGGCAATACATGGGCTTCTACGACTATGGGCCGCACTGGCTGCTGATCGCCACGACAGTGGGCGCGGCACTGGTAGGCATCGTGACCTTCGGCTCGCTGTCGGGGTCGATGCTGCCCTTTGCCTTGAAACGCATCGGCTTCGATCCGGCCAGCGCATCGGCCCCGTTCGTCGCCACATTGGTCGATGTCACCGGGCTGGTGATCTATTTCTCGGTGGCGCTGGTGATCCTGCGCGGCACGCTGCTCTAATAAGCTGCGTCAATTGTCTCCGCCGCCGGCAAATGGCCGGCGGTGGGTTCCGCCCTTCCCGTCCTAGGCTTGCCTGCCATAGACCGCGTCGCGGAGTGCATCGGGGAAGGAGCCCACCATGCCGGCGATCGCCGTGTTTGTCAGGTCCAATCTCGGATCCACGAACCAGGAATGCCCTTCCGTCGGGCGACAAGGATCATGGCGCCGACAATGCGCTCCTCCTCGATGGCCCTGTCGACAACTTGATCGACGCGTCCGCCAAAGTCATGGAGCGGCGTGGAACCGATGGTCGCGGTCATTGATTGCCCCTTCACGACGAGCGAACTGGCGAAAGGTCAGACGCGCTGCCCATCCTTCACGCGGTAGGTCGGTTTGTACATGGTGACGAGTTCTTCCGCCGCCGTCGGATGCACCGCCATTGTGCGGTCGAAATCATCCTTGGTCAGGCCGGCTTTCAGCGGAATGCCGAGAAGCTGCGCCATCTCGCCGGCATCTGGCCCCAGGATGTGGGCGCCGAGCACCTTCTTCGACGCGCCATCGACAACCAGCTTCATCAGCATTTTCTCGTCGCGGCCGGACAGCGTGTTTCGCATCGGCCGGAATGTGGCGCGGTAGATTTCGATGTCGGGGAACCTCTTGACGGCATCATCCTCCGACAGACCGACCGTGCCGATCTCGGGTTGCGAAAAGACGGCGGTCGCGATCGTCTCATGGTCGGGCGCGGTCGGATTTCCCTTGAAGGCGGTTTCGATGAAACACATCGCCTCGTGGATCGCCACCGGCGTCAACTGAACGCGATTGGTGACGTCGCCGATCGCCCAGATGTTGTCGATGTTGGTGCGGGAGTATTTGTCGACGGCGATCGCACCGGTCTTGGTCATCTCCAGCCCGATACCTTCAAGGCCCATGTTCTCGGTGTTGGGAATGCGGCCGATGGCGAGCATGACCTGGTCGACCGTCAGCACCTTGCCGCCCGTGACCACTGCGTCGAGCCGGCCGTCAGGACGCTTGCGGACCCATTCGGACACGGAATGACAGAGGATCTTTATCCCCTTCTTTTCCATCGTCTCATGCAGCATGCGCCGCAGATCCATGTCGAAGCGGCTGAGGATCTCCTTGCCCCGGTAGACCAGCGTGGTGTCGACGCCGAGGCCATGGAAGATGTTGGCGAACTCGACGGCGATATAGCCGCCACCTTCGATCATGATCGCTCTTGGCAGTTGCTTGAGGTCGAACGCTTCGTTGGAAAAGATGCAAAGTTCATGGCCGGGCAACGCCGGATGCGCGGCCGGGCGGCCGCCGGTGGCGATCAGGATCTGGTCGGCGGTGACGGTGCGGTCATCGCCCAGAAGATGCACGACATGCGGATCGACGATCATGGCGCGCGAATGAAACGTCTCGCCGCCGGCGCCTTGTACATTCTTCTCGTAGATCGCCTCGAGTCGGCTGATCTCGCGATCCTTGTTGGCGACCAGTGTCTGCCAGTCGAAATTGGCTTCCGGCACCGTCCAGCCATAGCCCGCGGCATCGGCGAAATGCTCGGGAAATTGCGATGCATAGACATAGAGTTTTTTCGGCACGCAGCCGCGAATGACGCAGGTGCCGCCATAGCGGAATTCTTCGGCAATGCCGACGCGCTTGCCGAGCGCGGCGGCGACGCGCGCCGCCCTCACCCCACCCGAACCGCCGCCGATGACGAAAAGATCGTAGTCGTAACCGGCCATGACGCGGCTCCTCGAGCTTTGGAAAATCCAGAGACAGGTAGGCTGCAAACCATCAAAAGAAAAGCCCGGACAAGCCGGGCTTCACAGATGGCCGCAAGGCCGGTTGGAAAAGTAGGATCAGTTCTGCGTGTTGTCCGCGGGAGCCGAACCATCGGCGGGCGCTGCGCCATCCGCCGGAGCCGCTCCATCCGCCGGAGCGGTGGCATCGGCCGGCGCCGCTGGCGCCTTTGCCTTGGCGGCTGCGGCCAGTGTCTCGCCGACCTGCTGGGCGAGATCCCGGGCGAGGCCGTTCTGCCAGATGTCGGCTGCCTTGACCAGTTCACGCGTCACGGTCGGGCCGCTGTCGAGCAGCTTCTTGCCAGAGTCCGAGCTGTAGAAAGCCGCGATATCGGTCAGTTCCTTCTCGGAAAACACTTTCGCATAGGCGAGCGCCGCTTCCTTTTCCAGGTCGGCGCGGCGCGAGGCCAGCGCCAATGCCTTCTCGTTGATCGTCTTGCCGATCAGCTCCTGCATGTCCGGGTTCTTCTGGATGAGCTGCGACTCGAGCGCGGCTGCCGCCTGCGGCAGGATGTTGTCGAACGGGTCGGTCGCGTGGATCGCCGCGACCGCCGCCCGGGCGGCCTTCAGGTGCGATTCCGTGACATCCTGCGAAAACGCCGGCGAAGAGAACGCGAAAATGGCCGAAGCCGCCAGAACGGCGCAAAGGCTGCGGACCCGGTTATGCAACATCATGATCGGTAGAACTCCCTGGTTTTCGGGCGGCATGGACGGTTTGGATGCCGTCGCCACCGGCGATGATGGCCGCTGACGCCAGCCCGATGAAAAGACCATGCTCGACCACGCCCGGAATGGCGTGGAGAGCATTCGAAAGCGCTCTTGTATCCGGAATGCGGCCAAAAGATGCATCGAGGATAAAATGGCCGCCGTCTGTAACAAAAGCCTGGCTCCCCGTCATCCTCAATGTAGTCGGACCGGAAAGGCCGAGATCTTGTGCCGCGGCGGCAATCGCGATTTCGGTTGCGCGCAGGCCGAACCGATTGACTTCGATCGGCAGCGGAAAACGGCCAAGCGTCTCGACCATCTTCGAGCGGTCGGCAATCACGATCATGCGCTGGGAAGCAGCGGCGACGATCTTCTCGCGCAGCAGCGCCCCGCCACCGCCCTTGATCAAGGTCAGCTCCGGGTCGACTTCATCGGCGCCATCGACGGTGAGGTCGAGCTCGGGCGTTTCCTCCAATGTCGACAACGGCACGCCAAGCTCGCGGCACAGCAACGCGGTGCGCTCCGAAGTTGGTACGCCGATGACGGTCATGCCGGTGGCAACCTTGTCGGCAAGCAGCCGCACGAACTCTTCGGCGGTGGTGCCGGTGCCGATGCCGAGTCGCATGCCGTCCGTAACATGGGCAAGGGCCGCCCGCGCGGCCTCGACCTTCAATTGTCTTGCATCCATGCCGCTTGCTGCCCCGGAACCTGCTGGTTGGGCTCCTAGCATTTTTGACGGTCTGGTCAAAGCCCTTGGCCGCCATCCCCCCGGCCTGCTTGCCCTGACGCGCTTGCCTTGGCGCGCCGCAGCCGCTATCGCCTGCCAGTTGCATGAACCTGCGCAGGACAGACCATGACCCGCCCGATCATTGTGTTCGACCTCGACGGTACGCTGGTCGATACAGCGCCGGACCTGCTCGACAGCCTGAATCACAGCCTGGCCGCCAGCGCGCTCGCGGCCGTCGATGAAGCAGGCTTCAAGCGCTTCGTCGGCCATGGCGGCCGCGTGATGATCGAACGAGCGCATGCTGCCCAGCAGCGATCACTTGACGTCGCCGAGCATGACCGGCTGCTGAAACTGTTCCTCGATCACTACACCGATAACATCCCCGGCAAATCGCGCCCCTACCCCGGCGTCGTCGAGGCGATCGCGCGCTTCGAAAATGCAGGCTATCTGCTGGCCATCTGCACCAACAAGTACGAAGCCAATTCGCTGGCGCTGATCGATGCGCTCGGCCTGACCAGACATTTCGCCGCAATTGCCGGACAGGACACGTTCGCGTTCCGCAAACCCGACCCACGCCACCTGACCGAGACCATCGCGCGGGCCGGCGGCGACCCGCACCGCGCCCTGATGGTGGGCGATTCGCAAACCGACATCGACACCGCGAAGGCCGCCGGCATTCCGGTGGTGGCGGTCGATTTCGGCTATACCGACCGTCATGTGCGCGAATTCGAGCCTTCGGCGGTGATTTCGCATTTCGACGCGCTGACCCTGGATCTGGCGCAAAGACTGATCGCCGCCGCTGCCGGACGTTGACCTGAAGGCACCGACTGCGCCGGATAGAGGCTCGAAAGGACAGCAATCCGATCCTTGTCAGAACGCCCGACACTGCCTTGACTTAACCGGCCGGCCTCCCTTATATCGCGGCTCGCTTGGCCTTCGGGCAACGAGCGGGCGATTAGCTCAGCGGGAGAGCACACCCTTCACACGGGTGGGGTCGCAGGTTCAATCCCTGCATCGCCCACCATTTTCCCCAAAGTTTTTCGGCTTCACCTCCAGCTTGCCGTCCTGTTGGCGACGGCCCTGCGAATCGCAGCTTGTGCAAGCCGGGTCGGGCACGTGTTGCGGCACGGCGGAACAAATCAGCCGGCCAGCGAGTTTCTGTCCGGCGAAACTTGAGGGAAAACCATGTCCAGATTTCTGCTGGCGACCAGCGTCGCCGTTCTTCTTGCCACCGGGCCGGCCTTGGCCGCGGACGAGAAGCCGCTGCCGCCGCCCAATGCCAAGAAACTGTCGGAGATCATCGCCAAGGTCGAGCAGCGCGACGGTTTCCGCTATATCAAGGAGATCGACTGGGACAGCGGCGCCTACACCGTCACCTACTACACGTCGGACAAGGCCAAGGTCGAAATCACGTACGATCCCGTGACGGCCGAGCCGAAATAGGGTTCTTCCGGAGACATCCGCAGTTCGAAGAGGCGCCCCGTTTCTCGGGGCGTTCTCAATGACCAACCGTCTCGCCCAAAATGTCCAACCTGGGATATGATATGTGTGCAATCCTGTCGGCTTGGGGGCACGCATGCGATCTTCCGTTCGAACCGATGTCTTGCTCGTGCTCGCCATCATCCTGGCCGGCGGCGTGCTTGGGGCCGCTCCGGCGCGGGCCGACGGGCCGTCCTTCGACTGCGCCAAGGCAAGTCTGCCGGCGGAAAAAGCGATCTGCGCCGATCCGCAGCTATCGGCCATCGATCTGCTGGTCTCCAAGGCGTTCAAGGGTTTCGAGCCGGCGTTCGGCGGCGACAAGCGCAAGATCGCCCGCGGGCTGATCACCGACCGCAATGCCTGCAAGAGCGACACCGCCTGCATCGTAAGCGCGCTGAACAACGCACTACAAACCTATGGCAATGCCCCGTCATGGGTGCAGGATTACAACATCGCGCTGATCGGCAAAAAGGCGCTGGAAGCCGCCTCGCGGAACCCTCAAGGCACGGATCAGCCCCTGCCCTCGGCAATCGGACAATGCGCGTCCACGCATATCAAGACGCTTACCGCGCGGCTTGGCGACGATCCGCTGGAAACCGCCAGCCCCGAGGCCGGCAGCGCCGCGACATTCACCAATGGCGGCACGGCCGTCTCCTATGATCGTGAGCCAGGCCTGGCCGCCTCGAAGGTCGGCGACGCGGCGATCATGTGCCTGATCTCAATTCCGCGAGATTGCCCTTCAGGCGACGATCGCGGCCGGTTCTACTATGGCATCGATCTCGCCATCAAAGGGTCATGGGCGCTACCCGATTCGCAGCATTTGTGCGGTGGCGCCTGAGCTGCCGCCACACCGAGGTTACCTCCCGCCGCTTGCATCAGCCTCGCTTTGATGGCTGACTGGAATGGGTTGACTGCGCCGCATGGGGGATGGGCATGGCGACAGCGAAGCACATATTGAAGCGTATCCTGATGGTGCTTGCCGGTTATCTCGTCGCCGTACTGGTCGGCCTGGTCGCCGTAGCGGCGATCTATGCCGCGCTCAGTTCCCTGCCCAATGCGCCGGCGTATTTCGATGTCATGGGCGTCACACCGATCGCGGCCCTGGTCGTGCCGCCGCTCGGCATGTTCATCTATTTCCTGACGATTGTCGTGACCGGACCGCAGACGCTTGTCTTCGCGCTGATCGCCGAGTTCTTCTCGTTGCGCAATGCCCTGTTGCACATGTTCTTCGCCGCCGCGGCCGCGGCGGGCGGCTTCTTCCTGATCTGGCCGAGTACGGCGGAGGACATGGATCCCGAGCGCTGGGCCGACATCGGCATCATTGCTGCTGCCGGCCTTGTCGCCGGACTGGTCTACTGGCTCATCGCCGGGCGGGACGCCAGCTTCCGGCGATCACTGTCACCAGATCAATAAAAGAGTTGAGGCGGCTAAACGTTCGAACGTTGCGCCGCCTCTGGAAGCCGGAACTGCTTTTGCTCAACTCGACGGTGAACGCACGGCCTCGGTCGCGTCCAATGCCTGCTTCAGCCGCGCGTCGCGATCGTAGACGTCGCCGAAATACTCGACTTTGCCGGACATGTCCGGCCATGCGGTGAAATAGGCGACATAGACCGGGATCTTGCGTGTTACGTTTTCTGTCGAATGCCCATGCTTCAGCTTTTCCGCGATATAGTCCACCGAGGTGCCGAGCACTGCTGCCGCCATGCCGCGCGGATCCTGCAGCCGCACGCAGCCGTGGCTGAGCGCGCGCATGTCCTGCTTGAAGAATGACTTCTGCGGCGTGTCGTGCATGTAGATCGCATGCTTGTTGGGGAACAGGATCTTCAGCTCGCCCAACGCATTGGCCTCGCTCGGCTGCTGGCGCACGCTGTAAGGAATGTTTGCGCCATAGGCGCCCCAGTCGACCGCGGACGACGGGATGCGGTTGCCGCGCGAGTCGGTCACTTCGTAGCCGGCCCGGTCGAGATAGCCGGGATCGCTGCGCAATCTGGGCAGCATTTCGTTGACGATGATCGACTGCGGCACCCCCCAATAGGGATGAAAGTCGACCTGCTTGATCTGGTCGTAGAAGAAAGCCGTCTGGTTGGTGGTTCGACCGACGACCACACGTGTCTTCAGCTTCTCCTCGCCATTGTCGATGTAGCTCGCGGTGAAGGCCGGCTGGTTGATGAACACGCGCGGGCTGCCGAGGTCGGAAGGCAGCCAGCGCAGTTCCTCCAGCGCCACTTCCACCTTTAGAAGCTTGTCGGCCTTGGATGTCCCGGCCAGTAACGCGACGGTGCGCGGCCCGATGACGCCGTCGCCCTTCATGCCTGCCTTCTGCTGCACGGCCTTTATGACCGGAACCAAATCCGGAACGTAGACCTCACTGGTGGCCAGCCTGGACAGGACCTCGCCATAGGCGCCGCCCATCTCGTCATCGAGATTGCGCGCGATCAGCGTCAGGAGCTTCGGCAGTTCGGGGCTGGTCTCGCCCGGCTTCAGCAACAGCTTGGGATCGACGACGATTTCGTTCTCGGCGCTTGCCTGCAAAGCTTCCAGTTCGACGCGCAGCGCCTGGTATTCCGGATTCTGCGGATGCCGCGATTCGAGATAGGTGCGCACTTCCTGGGTGTGAGCCAACGTTTTCAGCACGCCTTCCAAGTCGAGCGGCTTGGCCGGGAAATCATAGTAGCCGGTCATGCGGTTGGGCTCGACACGGCCATTCTGGGCATCATGGGCATAGCGCAGCACGCGCGCCGACAAGGTCATTTCGAAACGGACGAGGTCCTTCAGCCGCGCGGCGGCGTCGGCCGTGGATGAGTCGGCGGCGGGCACATCGACGGCATAGTCGGCGGGCGTAAGGCCATAGCTCGCGGCCTCGCCGAGCACCCGCACCGCATCCTGCGCGCGGCTGTTGAGGCTGGTTCCGCTTACCCAGATGAAATCCGGATTGGCCGAGTAATAGGCGATCAGCGCCTTGGCGATGTCGGGCTCGGCGTAGAGTTCGTAGTCGCTTAAGCTGGCAATCGCATCGCGAAAAGCAGCGCCGGTGGCTGATGGAACGAAAGCGGCGTCCTGCGGTGTCGCCGGCTGCGGCGCTGCCGTCAGCGCCGAGAAATCGATTCGGACCAGGCGATCGGCCTTGTAGGTGTAGTAGGACGGACCGCTGATTTTCACCCCGCCACCACCGGCAGGGACTTTCGGCTTGTGCTTCGGAGGAGGTGGTGGAAACTCGCCTTGTGGCGCATGTCTGATGCCGCCCCCGAAAAGCATCTCGAAAAGCCCTTGCGCTTCCGCCTGAGGCACGCCGAGAGCGAGCGTTGCCGTGATCGCCACCAGCGGCATCACCGCTGCTTTGTTTCCGAGGAATTTCATGGATCACCCGCTCCGGTCGCAACCGGTTCCCGTTCCGCACCGTTAGACGATCTCGCTCACCGCATGGCGGATGTAAGACGCGACTATACCGATTCATACTGATTTCGTTAAGCTTCCATAAATTTCGGGGCGCCTGTTGCAGAACGGTTTCACAACCTCGTGACGGCCGGAACGGATGCGGTTCCGCTCCGGCCGGGGAAACCATTGGCGATCAGCCGTTGGCGCCACCGTCGACGGTCCGCGCGGCGCCGGTGACGAAACGGCCTTCCGCGACCTTGGCCAGGGCGATTGCTGCCTGGCGGACGATGGCCGGCATCGACGCGGCGTGACAAACGCCGGCTGTTGTGCTCGAAATTCGACCTGCCAGCAAACCACCTGGCCCGGAGGGATGAGACGGTGAAAAAGGGTTATCGCGAACTGCTCGACGAGGCTAACGCCGAGATCGAAGTGGTGTCGCCCGAGGAAGCAGCGGGACTGCTCGAGGACGAAGGCACCATCTTCATTGATCTGCGCGATCCGCGCGAAGTGGACCGCGACGGCAGGATTCCAGGCGCCAGGCATGTCACCCGCGGCATGCTGGAGTTCTGGATCGATCCCGAAAGCCCCTATCACAAGCCGTTCTTCGCTTCGGGAAAGAGTTTCGTTTTCTTCTGCGCCGGCGGCTGGCGCTCGGCGCTGGCCACCAAGACGGCGCAGGACATGGGGCTTTCGCCGGTCAAGCACATCCTGGGCGGCTACACGGCCTGGAAGGCCGCCGGACTGCCGGTCGAGCCCGGCGAAAAGAAGAAATAATCTCGATTGCCGCTAGTGGAGCAGCGACGGCTCGCGGTGCGTGGCCACAAAGCCGACGGCGCGTTCGACCACGCCCCTGTCGGCGAGAATGCGGCGGTGCCCGAGTCCGTCGGCCCAGTAAAGCCGCACATGGCCGCCAGCGCCAGCATAGCGCTTGGCATGATCGGCCGAGACCTCGCGGTCGTCGGGCGCGTGGATGACCAGGGTCGGCACGGGTGCATGGGCGAGTTGGCGGTCGCCGGTGAATTCATGCAGTGGCCGGCCGGAAAGGTGTTCGACGCGGTCCGCCATGGCGGCCTGCGAACGCGGCCCGACATTGAGCATCCGGCTGAAGTCGGCGAAGATTGCCGGCAGGGAACTTGGCGCCGCGATCAGGACCAGCCGTCCGGCCGCCAGCGGCGGGATGTTCTTGACCGAACCAGCGATGGCGTTGGCGGCGACGGCGCCGCCGAAGGAATGGCCGACCGCCGCCGCGAACGGACCGAACCATTCGCCGGCAACGCGCACGGCATCCACGGCATTGACCATGTTCAACCGCCGCCCCCGCGACTGGCCATGGCCCGGCAGATCAAGCGAAGCAACCCTGTAGCCAGCGGCGCGATACCCTTCGATCAACGCGCGCATGTATTCGGTGCGCGAACGCCAGCCGTGGACGACAAGCACCGTGCCGACAACCGCCCTGCCCGGTTCCGGCCGGAACTCGTGCACCATGACGCAGCCGGTGGCAGTCTTCAGCCGATGATGCCGCGCCTCGGCCATGAACTCCGCGGCACGGTCGACAGCGCGGCGTTCGCCGTCGGTCAGCGCCTTGGCATTCGGCGTGCGGCAGAACAATTCGAAAGCCGCGCGACCGGTCAGGCGCGGCGCAATATGTTCGGCCGCACCAAACACCCCTCGGATGACCTTTAGCCCGATTGATGCCATAGTGAGAATCCATCCATACGTTCAAGCATGAACATAATAGTTCAAAGATGAACAATAAACAAGACCTACCCTGGGACAACCCACGTTTTCGCAACTGGGTCGCGGTGGCGCGCGCCTGCCATGTGCTGGAGCGCACGCTGGCGGTGAAGCTTGCCCCGCTCGACCTGAAGCCGGCACAGCTCGATGTGCTGATGAACCTCTATCGTCACCCCGGCATGTCGCAGCACGACCTTGCCCGCAAGCTGCTCGTCGGCCGCTCCAACATCACCATGCTGCTGCCGCAGTTGGAGACGCGCGGCCTGCTGCGGCGCGAAGGCGATGAGAAGGACAAGCGTATCCTGCGGCTCGCCCTGACGGAAGCCGGTGAGGCGCTGCTGATGCAGGCGCTGAAAGTGCATATGGCGCTGATCGAAAAGGCGATGAGCCAGTCGACACCGGAGCAATGCGACATGATCGGCGATCAGATGCGCAAGATCTATGAGGTGCTGAAGGAGGCGTGACCGCCGTCTCGCCCAGGCCGTCAGCTTACCACATCGTCTTTTTCGCCCGCTCCGGCCACTCCCTGTCGTAGGTTTCGCCGTCGATGTTCTTGCGACTGGTTATTTCGAGGATTTGTCCAGGTGTCGGCAGCGACTTCGGATCGACATGCCTCGCCGGGTTCCAGAGCTCGGAACGGACGATGGCGCGGGCACACTGGAAATAAACCGAATCGACGTTGATGACGGTCACCGAGCGCGCCGGTTTGCCCTCGACCGTGAACGACGCGCAGAGCGTTGTATCCGTGGTGATATGGGCGCGACCGTTGATGCGCAGCGTCGTGCCCGAGCCCGGCACCAGAAAAAGCAGGCCAACGCGCGGATCGCGAATGATGTTCTTCAGCGAATCGGCGCGATTGTTGCCGCGCCGGTCCGGCATCATCAGCGTTTTCGGATCGAGAATGCGCACGAAGCCGGCGAGATCGCCGCGCGGCGAACAGTCCAGCCCCTCCGGCCCACTGGTCGCCAGGGCGACGAATGGCGAAGCCTCGATAAAGGCGGCATACTCGGGAACCACATGGTCGAGTTCCTTGACCAGCGAGGTGTCGCCGGGCAATCCGTAAAGGGCTTCGAGCTGTTCGACCGTGGTGATGACGGACATCTTTTCGTCTCCGTATATCCGCCGCCCTTACTCCCGCTGGGTGACGTTTTCACGACGCCGACTTGCCGGAGCTAGCGATCCCGGCTCAGGCCTTTTTCGGCAAGCTCGGCGAGGTAGGCGGTCCAGCGCGCGTCCTTCTCGTGGCCGAGCGTGTGCAGGTAGTTCCAGGTGAAGATGCCGGTGTCGTGGAAGTCATCAAAGGTGATGCGGACGGCGTAGTTGCCGACCGGCTCGATCTTGAGGATCGCCACATTGCGCTTGCCGGGAACCGTAACGCGCTGTTCGGGCGAATGGCCCTGCACCTCGGCCGAGGGCGAGGCGACGCGCAACAGTTCCGCCGGCAGTTCGAACGGTTGATGATCGGGAAAGGTCACCGAGAGCAGTCGGCGGTCTTTCGAGACCCGGAGTTCCCTGGGTGCGGTCATGGTGTTCGATCCCTTGGCAATCCACCCTCCCTACGCTGCTTCGCCAAACGGGAAAAGGCCGTTTGCGGTGAGCCGACATGCGATGTCGGCCAGGGAATGTTACCAAAGATCGAGAAACGATATCTTGATTGGCGGGCCGGATCGTATCACATAGCTATATATAACGAAGCCGTTCACGGCCGCGGGAAGCGCTTGAAGCATGGACATGATCGATCCTTTCGGTCGCACGATCAGTTATCTCAGGGTGTCGGTCACCGACCGCTGCGATTTCCGCTGCACCTATTGCATGGCCGAGGACATGGCCTTCCTGCCGAAGAAGGACCTGCTTTCGCTGGAGGAACTCGACCGGCTGTGCAGCGTCTTCATCGAAAAGGGCGTCAGGAGATTGCGCCTCACCGGTGGTGAGCCGCTGGTTCGCAAGAACATCATGCACCTCGTGCGCCAGTTATCGCGACATCTCGAAAGCGGCGCCCTGGAAGAACTGACGCTGACCACCAACGGCTCGCAGCTTTCGCGCTTTGCCGCCGAACTTGCCGATTGCGGTGTCAAGCGCATCAACGTTTCACTGGACACGCTTGACGCCGACAAATTCCACAAGATCACCCGCTGGGGCCATCTCGGCAAGGTCATGGAAGGCATCGATGCCGCGCAGGCGGCCGGGCTGAAGGTCAAGCTCAACGCGGTGGCGCTGAAGGATTTCAACGACGCCGAACTGCCCGACATGATGCGCTGGGCGCATGGCCGCGGCATGGACCTGACGGTCATCGAAACCATGCCGATGGGCGAGATCGACGCCGACCGCACCGACCAGTATTTGCCGCTGTCGCTGCTGCGCGCTTCGCTGGAGCGCCAGTTCACGCTGACCGACATTCCCTTCAAGACAGGCGGGCCGGCCCGCTATGTCCACGTCGCCGAAACCGGCGGCCGGCTCGGCTTCATCACGCCGATGACCCACAATTTCTGCGAAAGCTGCAACCGCGTCCGGCTGACCTGCACGGGTACGCTCTATATGTGCCTCGGCCAGGAGGATGCGGCTGACCTGCGGGCGCCCTTGCGCGCGTCCGAAGGCAACGAATTGGTCGCCGACGCCATCGACGAAGCCATCGGCCGCAAGCCGAAAGGCCATGATTTCATCATCGACCGCCGCACCAGCCGCCCCTCCGTTTCGCGGCATATGAGCGTTACGGGCGGCTGATCTTTTCGAGAGATTCGTGCAAGATCGCGCCCGGTCATTGGCACCGAGGCGAGATATGCAGAGGCGTTCCTCATTCCTGGCGGTTGTCGCAACCATTGCAGCGACCAACGCAGTTGCCGCGCAATTCACCTATGTGAACGAGCGCTTCGGCACCGTCTGCACTTTTCCCGACGAGGTCTTCACCGATCGCCAGCCTGAGCCCGAAAATGGCGACGGGCAGGAATGGCTCAGCGCCGATGGTGCCAGCCTGATCTGCTCGGGTATTCTCAACACCGACGACGACACACCGAAGGGTTTCGTCGCGGCGGAGAAAGCCAGCAAGGAGCCGGGCTACAGGATCACCTACAGCAAGGCCGGCAAGGATTGGGCGGTGCTGTCGGGCTTGAAGGATGGAAAGATCTTTTACGAGCGTCGCCTCTTCGGCAAGGATGGTGTCATTCGCACCGTATGGATCGAATACCCGCCTGCCGTGAAGTCGAAGTACGATCGGCTTGTCGCGGCGATAGCAGGCAGCCTCAAGGCACACTGAACATTTCGGCCACACGACGACAATATTGCCGAACACAGGCACCGGCCGGATTTACCGTCGGCCTGTTGCGCCCTAAGGCTGCCCGTCGCGATTTTCGCTTCTCGGGGGTTTAAGATATGCGCAAACTCATTCTTTCTCTTGCCATGCTTGGCCTCGCGGCCATGCCAGCCGCAGCCCAGTCGATTGGCGGCACCTACACGGTCGCCGGTACCAACTTCGACGGCTCGACCTATGACGGTGAAGCCACCATCACGCTCACCAGCCAGACGACCTGCACGATCCACTGGGAGACGGGCGGCTCGTCCTCCGACGGCATCTGCATGCGCAACGATGATGCCTTCTCGGCCGGCTATGTCATGGACAAGGACATCGGCCTCGTCGTCTACAAGGTGATGGAAGACGGTTCGCTGCACGGTCTGTGGACGATCGCCGGCAAGGACGGCAATGGCACCGAAGTGCTGACGCCAAAGAAGTAAATTCCACCGTTATCGCAGGGGTTTTATGGGCCGCGGCAAGGCCGTGGCCCAGTCCTTTGCCATTGCTGTTTCAGGCCCGGCTGCTACAGGCTTGCTGCAAAGCAGAACCGGTAGTTGTCTTGCCCCTTTCTCCAAATCTTCGCGGCGCATTGCTCATGGTGGTGGCGATGGCTGGCTTCACCCTCAACGACGCCATTACCAAATACTCGTCGCAATCGATGAGCATGGCGCAAGTCATGCTTATCAGAGGAGCATTTGCTACCCTTTTCGTCGGCTCGCTTGCCTGGCAGCGCGGCGCTCTCGTCCGCCTGCGCTCGATGCTGGACCCGCTGGTGGCGCTGCGCGTCCTCGGCGAAGCCGGCGGCACGGTGACGTTTCTGATCGCGCTCGCCCATTTGCCGATCGCCAGCGTCTCGGCCGTTCTGCAGGCGCTGCCGCTGGCGGTGACGATGGGCGCGGCGCTCGTCTTCGGCGAAGATGTCGGCTGGCGGCGCTGGTTGGCCATCGCCATCGGATTTGTCGGCGTTCTGGTCATCGTGCGGCCGGGCTTCGAAGGGTTCAGCGTATTTTCCCTGGTCGCGTTGGCCTGCGTCGCATGTTGCGCGGTGCGCGATCTCGCCACCAAGAGGATCCCCAAGGCCATTCCGACCCTTCTGGTTTCGACCGCGACCGCACTTGCCATGACCATCGTCGGCGCGCTGCTGTTGTCGCCGATGGGCGGCTGGACACCGATGACAGGGAAAAGCACGGCCTTACTGGCGCTCGCCGCGGTGCTCGTGCTCATCGGCTACCAGTCGATCATCATGGCGATGCGGGTGGGCGACATCTCCTTCATTGCACCGTTCCGCTATACGGCCCTGATCTGGTCGATCCTGCTTGGCCTCTTCATCTTCGCCGACGTTCCCGACCTGCCGATGGTCATCGGCGCCACCATCATCATCGGCTCCGGCCTTTATGCACTCTACCGCGAGCGGATCGTCGGCCGGCGAAAGATCGTCGCCGAAAGCACCGGGCCGACCATGGTCCCGGACGGAATCTAGCCAGCTCCCGAGAAGGTTCTTGTGATTCCCGACGGCTGGCGTACAGGCTCGATGGCATGAAGCGAGACGTTGTGGGGATCATTCTGGCCGGTGGCCAATCAAGACGGATGGGCGGTGGCGACAAGAGCCTGTTGCCGCTCGGCGACGGCTGCCTGCTCGACCATGTCATCTCGCGTCTTGCCCCGCAGGTGGCGCCGCTGGCGCTCAGCGCCAATGGCGACCCGGCGCGCTTCTCCCGCTTTGGACTGCCGGTGCTTGCCGACACGGTCACCGGCTTTGCCGGGCCGCTTGCCGGAATCCTGACCGGCCTCGAATGGGCCACCGCCAACACCGCTTGCAAGGCAATCGTCACCGCTGCGGGCGACACGCCGTTCCTGCCGCTGGATCTTGTCGAGCGGCTGGCGGCAGCCATCGATCAACGCCCCGGTTCGATTGCCGTTGCCTGCTCGGCAGGCAAGCGGCACCCGACCTTCACGCTCTGGCCGGCCAATTGTCGCGACGCCTTGCGGCGCTTCCTGGTCGACGAGGACAACAGGCGGGTTTCGGCCTTCATCGAGCGGCATGATTTTGTCGACGTGGAATTCTCCGTCGCGCAGTCCGCGGGCCAAACGATCGACCCTTTCTTCAATATCAACGAGCCTGATGATCTTGTCCGGGCTGAGCGGCTGTTGCAGAGCATGAAACCATGAACAGACGCATCTTCGGCATCACCGGCTGGAAGAACTCCGGCAAGACGACATTGACCGAGAAGCTGGTCACCGAGCTTGTCCGGCGCGGCTGGAAGGTCTCGACGGTGAAACACGCCCATCATGACTTCGACATCGACAAGCCTGGGGCCGACAGCTTTCGTCACCGGCAGGCCGGTGCCATGGAAGTCGCGATCGTCTCCGGTGTTCGCTGGGCGCTGATGCACGAACTGCGCGGCGAGGATGAGCCGACGCTGGAGGCGGTTCTGTCGCGGCTTGCGCCGTGCGACATCGTGCTGGTCGAGGGCTACAAGCGCGAGGCTCACCGCAAGATAGAAACCCGCCGGGGGGAAGCGAAGGACCGCACACCGCTTTCGGCAAGTGATCCCGCCATCGTCGCAGTGGCCGCCGACTTCACGACGGAGGGCGAAAGCCTGCCGGTGTTCGATCTCGACGATACAAAATCGATAGCCGACTTCATCGAGCGCGCCACCGGGCTCGTTGCTTGAGAGGTAACGCAGCGGCAGAATAGCATTGCCTATTTTTGTGGTTTTGCAGTTGCTTTTTTCTTGGAAAGAGTGGGAGTATCGCCGCAGCGGGCGGTCAAAAGCACCGCCCCACAGAGCCGTTTCGGAACAACGGCCGGGACATAAAGAGAGGACTATCATGCGTATTGCACTGCGTATCGCGCTTGCCGCTTCGGCTGCGCTGCTGACGCTCGGCGTAGCCCAGGCCCAGGAGAAGACCCTGAGGATCGGCACCGAAGGCGCTTATCCCCCATTCAACAACCTGACTTCCGATGGCCAGCTTGTCGGCTTCGACATCGATATCGCCAAGGCGCTTTGCGATGAAATGAAGGTCAAGTGCACCTTCGTCGCCCAGGATTGGGACGGCATTATTCCGGCGCTTCAGGCCGGCAAGTTCGACGCCATCGTCGCCTCGATGTCGATCACGCCGGAGCGGAAGGAGAAGGTCGACTTCACCCACAAATACTACAACACGCCGTCGGCCCTCGCCGTGCCGAAGGACAGCACGCTGAAGGGTGTGACCAAGGAAGATCTCGCCGGCAAGACCGTCGGCGTCGCCACGACGACCACGCATTTCAACTATGCCACGAAGACCTTCACCGACAGCACCGTGAAGGGATATCCGAGCAGCCCCGAGGAGCAGGCAGATCTTGCCAATGGTCGCCTCGACGCCATCGAGGACGACATCGTCGTGCTGCAGCAGTGGCTGGATTCGCCTGATGGCGCCTGCTGCAAGATTCTCGGCCAGCCGTCGCCGCAACCGGTCGAGATCTTCGGGCCGGGCGCCGGCATCGCCGTGCGCAAGGGCGAGACCGACCTGGTCAACAAGCTCAATGCCGCCATCGACGCCATCCGCGCCAATGGAAAATACAAGGAAATCAACGACAAGTACTTCAAGTTCGACGTCTTCGGCGCCGAGTCCTGATAGACAGGATCAAGACGGCGGGGAAATTCCCCGCCGTCTTTCTTTTCATCTTGGTAACGCCGTGGGGATAAGACCTGTCAATGCCAGCCCAAAGCATATGGACACTTCTCAGTTGGGGACCCGATGGCTGGCTTGACGATATCGCTTATGGCGTCATTGTAACGGTTCTTCTTGCGCTTGCGACGCTTCCCATCGGTTTGACGATTGGCTTTTTTGTCGCGCTGGGCAAGCAATCCGAAGAGCCTTCGCTGCGGCTGGCGGCCAACATCTACACCACGGTCTTTCGTGGCCTACCGGAACTGGTGACGCTTTTCCTGTTCTTCTTCGGCATGCCGATCCTGCTGCAACACCTCATCCGATATTTTCGCCCCGAGGCGACCATCGACGTCAACAGCTTCTTCGCCGGGATGATCGTGCTCGCGCTGATCTTCTCTTCTTACGCCAGCGAGGTTTTCCTTTCGGCCTTTCGTGCCATCCCGAAAGGGCAATATGAGGGGGGCTATTCCATTGGTCTGTCCAAATGGCAGACGATGCGCAAGGTGATCTTGCCGCAACTGCTTCGTATCGCGTTCCCCGGTCTGGAAAACTGCTGGCTCAGCCTGCTCAAGGACACCTCGCTTGTCTCGGTTGTCGGTCTCGCCGAGACGTTGCGCAACGCCGGTGTGGCGGCTCGCGTCACCAAGCATTCGTTCCTGTTCTACAGCCTGGCGGCCCTGGTCTTTCTTGGTCTGGCGGTCGTGTCGTCTTTCGCCACCAGTGCCATTTTGCGCTCGCTCGGCAACCGTGAGGCACAACGATGAGCGCTACAGCCGCCATGGTCGAACGGCCGCCACCTCGAGCGCGCGGCTGGCCGCGCCGGCGCATCATCGGCTATGCGCTGGTCTGCCTGTGGATAGCCTTTGGCCTCGGTATCGTCAGCTACCTCTTCCTTGCCTGGAACGCCGCTTTTTTCGCCAAATACGCGCCGGCCTATCTCCAGGGACTCGGCGTCACCCTGTCGCTGGTTGCGATTTCGATGGTGCTTGGCGCCATTATGTCTCTGCCTGTTGCCTATGGGCGTATGTCCAGGAACCGGATCCTGTCCGGCCTTGCCTATTGTTACGTCTATTTCTTCCGCGGCACGCCGCTGCTGGTTCAGACGTTTCTTGTCTACTACGGGTTAGGATCGTTCAGACCGGAACTTAGCGCGGTTGGCCTATACATGCCGGTTGTCAGCGACTGGTTCCAACTTCTGCCTCACGTAAGCATCCCAGCCGGATTGGCGATCGGCCGTTTCACGCTCTGGGATTTTTTCAAAGACGCCTTCAACTGCGGCGTCTTCGCTTTTGCGCTAAACACCGCCGCCTACCAGGCCGAGATTCTACGTGGCGCCATTGAGAGCGTCCCCAAGGGCCAATGGGAAGGCGCAGCTTCGCTCGGCCTGCACAAATTGCAGACGCTGCGCAAGATCATCCTGCCGCAGGCCTTGATCGTCGCACTGCGGCCCTATGGCAACGAACTGATCCTCATGGTCAAGGCTTCGGCGATCGTCGCCATCATCACCGTCTACGATCTGATGGGCAATGCAAAACTCGCCTTCGCCAATAGCTTTGACATCCAGGCCTATATCTGGGTCGCCTTGGTGTACCTTGTGATGGTCGAGCTGTTGCGCCATGCGGTCGAATGGATCGAGCGCCGGATCACCATCCACCTGAAACGCTGACCGCTTCGAACGCTGCTGTCCCAGTCAATCGGGCTACGCGCGTCTTGACGAATTGAGCGCAGAGCCTAGAGCTTTCGCAGCAAATTCCGTTTTCATTCTGAAGGGCAAGCTTATGGCATCTGTGGCATTTCTCGGTCTTGGCGTGATGGGTTACCCGATGGCCGGGCACCTCAGGAACAAGGGCGGCCATGACGTCACCGTCTACAACCGCACCAAGGCGAAAGCCGAGCAATGGGTTGGCCAGCATGGCGGCAGCTTCGCCGCAACACCGGCGGAGGCGGCCGAGGGCAAGGATTTCGTCTTTTCCTGCGTCGGCAATGACGACGATTTGCGTTCGGTGACGACAGGTCCGGACGGCGCCTTCAAATCGATGAAGAAGGGTTCGGTTTTCATCGACAACACCACCGCCTCCGCCGAGGTGGCGCGTGAACTGGCGGCGGCGGCGGAAGCGCGCGGCTTTTCATTCCTCGATGCTCCAGTCTCAGGTGGCCAGGCCGGTGCCGAGAACGGCGTTCTCACTGTCATGGTCGGCGGCGAGCAGGAAGCCTTCGACAAGGCCAGGCCCGTCATCGATGCCTTTGCCCGCATGGTCGGCTTGATGGGTTCCGCAGGCGCTGGCCAGCTCACCAAGATGATCAACCAGATCTGCATCGCCGGGCTGGTGCAGGGACTGGCCGAAGGCATCCATTTCGGCAAGAAGGCCGGGCTCGACATCGAGAAGGTGATCGAGGTGCTTTCCAAGGGTGCTGCCGGGTCCTGGCAGATGGAGAACCGCCACAAGACGATGAATGCCGGCAAGTATGATTTCGGCTTTGCCGTCGACTGGATGCGCAAGGATCTCGGTATCTGCCTGGACGAGGCCGACCGCAACGGCGCCAAGCTGCCGGTGACCGCACTTGTCGATCAGTTCTACAAGGATGTGCAGGCGATGGGCGGCAAGCGCTGGGATACGTCCTCGCTGCTGGCGCGGCTGGAGAAATAGCACTTGGCTGCGATGTCTCAGCCAGATCCGGATTGGACGGCCGATGACATCATTGCCCATCTAAAGGTATTTCGCGCTCCCGAAAATCTCTCTGGCATGGCGCGGTTCGGCATCAACATCGAGACCGCGCTCGGCATCGGCAATTCGCATTTGCGGCCATTGGCGCGCAAGGTGAAGCGCAACCACGAGCGGGCTCTGGTGCTTTGGGACAGCGGCATTCGCGAAGCGCGGCTGATGGCGGCGTTCACCGGCGAGCCGAAAAAGATCACCATCGAAGAATGCCGCCGCTGGGCGGGCGACTTCAATTCCTGGGAGGTCGTCGACAGCGTCTCGGACCTGTTTGCCGCAACGCCTTTCTGGCGCGACCTTATCGACGAGTTCGCCACGGATGAGCGCGAATTCGTCCGCCGAACCGCGTTTGCCATGCTGGCATGGGCAACGGTGCATTTGAAGAAGGAGCCGGACGCAACCTTCTTAGACTATCTGCCGCTGATCAAGGCTCATGCCGGCGATCCGCGCAACTTCGTCAGGAAGGCGGTGAACTGGGCGCTGCGGCAGATCGGCAAGCGGTCTTTGAACCTGCACGGCCCTGCCCTTGCCGTGGCGCAAAAGCTGGCAGCCTCGGCGGACAAGACGGCGCGCTGGATCGGCAAGGATGCCGTCAAGGAGCTCACTGCCCGCAAAACGCTCGAGCGTCTGTCGGCAAGGACGATGCCCAAAACATGATCGATCTGGATTTCGTTCCTGTCACCAGGCAGACATGGCCGGACTTCGAGACGCTGTTCGAACAGTCAGGTGGCCCGAAATACTGCTGGTGCATGAGTTGGCGGGAGCTTGCTGGCCGTCAGTCGAGCAGTAGTGCCGACAAGAAGCGGGCCATGGAGTCGACCGTCGCGGCCGGAACACCAGTGGGCATCATCGCGCGCGCTGGTAAGGAGGTCGTTGGCTGGTGCTCCGTTGCGCCACGCCAGTCTTTCAGAAAGTTGTCGCCGGATCAGAATGACAATGAGAAGGATGTCTGGTCCATCGTCTGCTTCTTCGTCGCTCGCCCTCACCGTGCTGTCGGCATGGGCGCTCGTTTGCTTGAGGCCGCCGTCGATCACGCCTTCAAGAGCGGCGCATCCGCTGTCGAGGCCTATCCGGTCGATCCGGATTCGCCGAGCTTCCGCTTCATGGGCTTCAAGTCGATGTTTGCCGCGCGCGGGTTCCACGAAACCGGCATGGCCGGTTCTCGCCGACATGTGATGCGGCTCGTCCGTTGACGTCATTGGTGGCGGCGGCTTTACTTGACTTCAAAGGGAGCGGCCCCGGAACGGATCAGCCAATGAGCCACCGTCTCAAATCAACCATGGCGCTCGCGACCGCGTTGTTGGTGTCCGTTGCCGCCACCGATGCCTCGGCCGAGACCGCGCACATTTTCTGGAAGGATCTGCGCCCGGCGACGCAAGCCGCAGCCGAAAACGCCGGGCTGCCGATGATCGCGGCCAAGATGCCAGATCATGGCGAAACGCTCTCCGTCAACTTGCAGGACAAGACCATCCAGTTGGCCGGCTATGCATTGCCAGTCGATCGCGACGGCGACCTGGTCTATCAGTTCCTGCTGGTGCCATGGACGGGCGCCTGCAGTCATATGCCGACACCGCCGCCCAATCAGATCGTGCTGGTCACACCAGCCCATCCCTACAAGATGTCTGAGGCTTATCAGCCGGTTGCCGTCACCGGCACGCTGACGCCCGGGATGGAGAAGAGCCAGCTTTTCATCCTCGACGGCGTCAGCGTCATCCAGTCGGGCTATATGGTACGCAAGGCGGATGTGGTGAGCGTCGACAATGTGCCAGACACGATCACGCTACCGGTCAACTCGCCGTGGAGTTTCCTTAACAAAAAGAAGAACTGAGCAGAACGATCCTGTGTGGGGCCATGCTCAGGCGGCGTTGGCGCCGGATTCCTTGTCCAGCACCATGTAGTCGAGCGGGATTTCGGTCGTGTACTTGATCTGCTCCATAGCAAACGACGACGACACGTCGCGGATCTCGATCTTGGCGATCAGGCGCTTGTAGAACGCGTCATAGGCGGCGATATCGGGCACCACCACGCGCAGGAGATAGTCGACATCGCCGCTCATGCGGTAGAACTCGACCACCTCGGGAAACTCCTGGATGACCTCGGAGAAGCGCCGCAGCCATTCATGGCTGTGCGAGTTGGTGCGGATCGACACGAAGACGGTGACCCGCACATTGACCTTTTCGTGGTCGAGGATAGCGACGCGCCGCTTGATGACGCCCTCCTCCTCGAGCTTCTGGATGCGCCGCCAGCAAGGTGTTGTCGACAGCCCGACCTTCTTGGCAACGTCGGCGACCGCGAGTGTCGCATCCTCCTGCAAGAGGCGGAGAATTTTTCTATCGAGGCGATCCATTTCATGCTCCCAAGGGAATAGATTGGCTATATTCCGCCTTATCATGGGCTTTCACAAGAAAGAAATTCTGCAGGATGGCTGAAAAGCGAGTGATTTCTTGCTGAAAGGTCAACCGAGGCGATAGCGGATTTCCGATCGCAGGAAAGGCAGCAAATCTATTTCAAACCAGGGATTCTTCTTCAACCAGCCGGTGTTTCGCCATGATGGATGTGGCAACGGCAGCACTTTCGGACCGGCGGAAGTCTCCCAGATGGCACGCCAGTCCATCACCGTTTCCGTCAGCGAGGGTCGGCGCGCGGCGCCCATGTGCCAGGACTGCGCGTAGATGCCGATCGTCAGCACCAGATCGATGCGTGGCATCAAGGCCATCAAAGGCGCGCGCCAGGCCGGGGCGCATTCGCGCCTCGGCGGCAAGTCCCCGCCCTTGGCGTCCTGGCCGGGAAAGCAGAAGCCCATCGGCACGATGGCAAATTTCTCGATGTCGTAGAATTCGTCGCTTGCCACCCCGAGCCAGCTGCGCAGGCGGTCGCCGGAGGCATCGGTGAACGGCATGCCCGTGACATGCACCTTGGTTCCCGGCGCCTGGCTGGCGATCAGGATGCGGGCCTTGGACGAGGGTCGCAGCACTGGCCGTGGCTCGTGCGGCAGCGGCTTGCCGATCGGATTCTCGACGCAGATCCGGCAAGCGCGAACCGTTGCTGCAAAACTATCGAGCGCATCCTGATCGACCATGGTCTTGTCCGAAAACCGGCTTCCACTTTTCAAGATCATGGTTAGGCGGCGGCGCTCGGTCGGCTGGAAACCGCCTGATGCCAGCGCAACACATTGGTGCATTCCTCCGGCACCTTGATGCGTGCCGGTTTCATGAAGTCGACGGCGATCAGGCCTGTGATATCGGCGATCGAATAGCTGTCGCCGGCTATGAACTCCCGGCTGCCCAGTTCACTGTCCAGAATCCTGAGGAACTCCACGGCTTTCGGCTTGTTGGCCTCGCCCCATTCGACAATCTGCGGGATTTCCCATTCCTTCATGGCCGGGTGGATGTGACGAAAGGCCTGCGCGACGCAGCTGAGCAGGTTGAACTCCATCCGTCTCTGCCACATCTCGACCTGTGCCTTGCCGAGGGCGCCGCGTCCGAACAGGGCCGGCTCCGGATGCAACTCCTCGAAATAGCGGCAGATAGCAATGGATTCGGTGATGACGGTGCCGTCGTCGAGCTCCAGCACCGGCAGGCGTTGCAGGGGGTTGCGCGAGCTGACCGCCTGCTTCCTGTGCTCCAGTGCGCCCATGTCGACGGGCACCAGTGGCACCGCAATGCCTTTCTCGGCCAGGAAAACGCGGACCCTCCGTGGATTGGGCGCCCGGCCGCCGTCGAAGAGCTTCATTCCTTCCTCCTGCTCGTTCTCGGTACAGTTACAGGATGCGCGATCACCAGAAGCGGAAAATCTCGCGCACGGCATCGCCGATCGACGCCAGCGTGCCGTGCTTTCTTTCGACGACTTCGCCGTGATGACTGGCGCGCCAGTCCTGCGGCTGGTCGAATGTGCCCGCCCAGATGCCGGCCTTTCCCGCGCGGGCGTTGGCTTCCTCGCTCTTGTAGTCGCCATAGGCGACCGCCCAGCCCGCCTCGACCTGCGCACGGTTGAGATCCTTGCCGTCGGCGGTGCAGTCGCCAAGCAGGCGGCCATAGCGGTCACGCTGCCAGCCGCTGCAGGAAACGGGCTTCCCGGCGATCAGCCGCATCAGCGATTGGCGCGCGAGCGTCCCGCAAGGATAGTCGCCGCCATTCTTGCGGCAGGTCTGCGAATACTCCGGGGCGTCAATTCCCCGCATGCGAATGCGCTCGGTGCCGAGCGTGATCGAATCGCCGTCATTGACGATTGCAGTTCCCTCCGTCTTGCGTGTTTCCACCCGGTCGAGGCGAGCCGCCAGCAGGATCAGCAATCCGAGAATGACGACGGTAAGCCCGTAGTCCACCAGCCGGCGCCACAAGCTTCTTTGACGTGGCGCGGCGTATCGCCGGCGCGGCCCTGGGGCCCATGAACGGCTCATATGGCAAACGGTTGGTTAATCATTCGAACGTAGCTTAACACTTGGAAACCGCTGCTCGCATAAATTGAAGTTTTGATGCCCTTGCAACGCTCGAACACAGCGGACAAGTTCATTGTGGACCGCAGGAAACCCCATCGCAACAGCGATGTGGCGCGCGCGGTGCGCAAGACGCGTGACCGTCTTTCGCAGCAGGCCGGCAATCCCGATTTCGATCGCGAACTGCTGAAGCTCCACGCCCGCGCCATGACGAGCGGCGCCATCGCCATTCCGCTTCTCGTCCTGGCGATCGCGGCTGTTGGCCGGCTCGCCGGCGTCGGCAACGAGATCGGCCTCTGGGCGCTGTTCACGCTAACTTGCTACACCACCGTCGCCTTCATGGCGCGGCGCATTGAGCGTGCTGAAGCTTCCGAGCTCAATCCCTTGCAAACACAACGGGAATTCCTGGTCGGCCATTTCCTTTGTGGCCTCGGCTGGAGCTGGTTCGTCTGGCTCGGCTGCGGCGCCTGCCAGGTCGACCAGTTCCACGTGGTCAAGGCGGTGGTGCTGCTGTTCGCCATGGCGGCGACCGCTGTGATGGCCTCATCCCTGCGTGGGGCGCTGTTGGCGACCTTTGCGGCTCCGGTGGCCCTCTATGCCTATGTTGGGGTCAAGTTGTGGATGCCGGTCGAGGCGATCATGGCCGGGCTGCTGGTTGTGTCGCTACCCTTCTTCGCCTATGTGGCCCGCCACCTCAACCGCTCCTCCCTGATGCTCTTGTCGTTTCGCTCCGAGAAGGACGCGCTGATCGCCGAACTGGAGACGGCGAAATCGATGTCGGACGAGGCGCGGCGGCGGGCAGAGGATGCCAATCTGGCGAAGTCGCGGTTCCTCGCCTCTATGAGCCACGAGCTGCGTACGCCACTCAACGCCATTCTCGGTTTTTCCGAGGTGATGTCGAACGAGGTGCTGGGGCCGATGAGCAACCCCACCTATCGCGACTACGCCCATGACGTGCATGAATCCGGCCAGCATCTGCTCGACCTGATCAACGAGATCCTCGACCTGTCGCGCATCGAGGCCGGCCGCTACCAGCTCAACGAGGAGCCGGTGATGCTGCTCAACATTGTCGAGGATTGCTGCCACATGATGGAACTCAAGGCGCGCAACAAGGATATCCGCATTGTTCAGGATTTCGAGCATGAGTTGCCGCGCCTTTTCGCCGACGAGCGGGCGGTGCGGCAGATCACGCTCAACCTTCTGTCGAATGCCATCAAGTTCACCGCCACCGGCGGCGAAATTCGCGTTCGCGTCGGCTGGACGGCGGGCGGCGGTCAATACATTTCGGTCAAGGACAATGGTCCCGGCATACCCGAGGACGAAATCCCGATTGTGCTCTCGGCCTTCGGCCAGGGCTCGATCGCCATCAAGAGTGCCGAGCAAGGCACAGGTCTTGGCCTGCCGATCGTGCAGGGGTTGTTAGCTATGCATGGCGGCGAGTTCGAGCTTCATTCCAAGCTGCGCGAGGGCACCGAGGCGATCGCCATCTTCCCGCTGAGCCGGGTGATGGAGGAACTGCCCGCGCTGCCGACCGCGGCGGTGGCGGCGCGCCGGCGGTAACGGAAGTCGTACTGACGTAGCCTTGCCCGGCGCCTAGCCACGAACAGCCGCGGCCATGCCCGAACTGGTCAGCGCCGCCGCCTTGACCAGACCTGCGGCAAGAGCGGCCCCTGCCCCTTCGCCATGGCTTATGCCGAGGTCGAGCAACGGGCGCAGACCGAGCCGTTCGGCGGCCCGGGCATGCGCGGGCTCTGGCGACAGGCTGGCAACAAGACAATGGTCGAGTGCTGCGGGGTTGGCGGCATGCAGCACCGCCGCGGCCGCCATTGCCGCGACTCCGTCGAGCAGAACCGGAATCTTCTGCATCCGTGCGGCGAGGATGGCGCCGGCTATCGCCGCGAACTCGCGGCCGCCGACCCGGCGCAGCACCTCAAACGGGTCGCCGAGATGGCCGCCGTGAAAAGCCAGCGCCGAATCGACCACGTCAGCCTTGCGTGCCTGCATCGCCGCCTCGGCGCCCGACCCCGGACCGACCCAGTCGACGCCCCTGCCCCCGAACAGCGCCGCGAACAGGGCGGCAGCGACGGTGGAGTTGCCGACGCCGAGGTCGCCGAGGCAAAGCAGATCGGTGCCGCCGGCGATCGCTTCCATGCCGAAGGCCATGGTGACGGCGCAGCCGCGCTCGTCAAGCGCGGCGTCCTCGCTGATGTCGGCGGTCGGGATGTGCAGGGCAAGATCGAAAACCTTCAAGCCGAGATCATTGGCGATGCATATCTGGTTGATCGCAGCACCTCCCGCCGCGCAGAGCTCGACCGCATTGGCGGTCGCCGCCACCGGCCGAGGCGAAATGCCGTGGCGGGTGACGCCGTGATTGCCGGCAAAGACCGCCATCAACGGTCTCGTCACCGCGGGCGGAGCACGGCCGCTCCAGGTTGCCAGCCAGGCGGCAATGTCCTCGATGCGGCCAAGTGAATTCCTGGGCTTGTCGGCCTTGGCAAACAGCGTGCGCACGCGAGCCTCGGCTGTCGTGTCGGCTGCTGGCAGGTTGGCCAGCAGGTTGCGAAAGTCATCGAAGGGCAGAGTGCTGGTCATGTCGTTGGCGATCATTCCATGGAGTTGGGGAGCGGCATAGCCGCGTTGCGTGGTCGGCACAACCTCTTGGATCATCCTCCTGTATTGCCGCAAAGGTGGTCCCGGAAGGCGCAATCGCGAGGGCTTGCATTGGCATTGCGGTTGCACCATGTGGAGATGGAACAAGGGATTCCGGCAGGAAGCCCTCAAGAGAAAGTCATGACGGCCATCGAATCCCCGTGCATCCTGGTCTGTTCGATCGACATGAAAACCGGCTTCTGTTTCGGTTGCGGCCGTACGCGCGAAGAAATCGGCTCCTGGATGGGGATGACGCCGGAAACGCGCCGCAATGTCATGGCTGAATTGCCTGCCCGTCTGGAGACGGTCGAGCGCCGGCCGCGTCGCGAAACGCGTCGCACCCGCATGGCGCGCGAACGCGACGCGCTTTCGTGAGGCAGCCACGCGGATGAGGTTGTTCTGGATACTGATGGCGGCGATCGGGGTGGGAACGGTCCTGCTGATGTTCAACGATTCCGGCGGCAGCACGCTCGGCGTCGAGAATTACGATTTCAGCCGGTTGATCTGGCTTGGCGCCTTTGGCGCGCTTATCGGCGCCGGTCTGCTCCGGTCGGGTCGACCGTTGGGAGCCATGGCCCGCAACCTCGGCGCCTGGGCGGCAATCGTGCTCGTGCTGATCGCTGGCTACCAATATCGTTACGAACTGCAGGATATTGCCAGCCGGGTAACCGCGGGTCTCGTTCCCGGCAGTCCGCTCGCCCTGGGCGTGGAAGATGGCCACGCCACGGTGACGCTCGACAAGGCCGACAATGGTCACTTCGAAGCGAGAATCCTGATCAACGGCAACCCGGTGCGGGCCGTTGTCGATACCGGCGCGACCAGCACCGTGCTGACGTCGGAGGACGCGCAAGCCGCCGGGTTCAATCCAGCGGCGCTCAACTACACCATACCAGTCTCGACCGCCAACGGAATGGCGCGCGCAGCCGCCGTGAAAACCGACGAGGTGGCGATCGGCGGCATCGTGCGCAAGGACATGTCGGTGATGGTCGCCGCACCCGGCATGCTCAGCCAGAGTCTGCTCGGTATGAACTTCATCGGCTCGCTGTCAGGCTTCGACGTGCGCGGCGACCGCATGATCCTCAGGGATTGAAGCCAGCCTTGACGTGTCAGGCCGCTTCGGCCGCCGCTCCACTGAATTCAACGGCGGCGAAAGCCGTCTTCAGCACATCCGGTCCAGCACCGGGCCGGGTCGCGTCGGTGGACAGGATCTGGCGGTAGCGGCGCGCGCCGGGCAATCCGTGAAACAGCCCGACCATATGGCGAGTGACATGGCCAAGCCGGCCGCCCTGCTCGATATGGCGTGCCGCATAGCCCACCATCCTGTCGATCAGCGCGGCGAAATCGAACGCATCGGACTGGACGCCATAGAAGGCGGCATCGACGCCGGCCAGAATGCCGGGCGTGTGGTAGGCCGCGCGGCCAAGCATGGCGCCGTCGACATGATCGAGATGCGCCCGCGCCTCTTCAATCGACTGAATGCCGCCATTGATGCCAATGAATTCGTTTGGTTTTCTGACCTTCAGCCGGTACACGCGGCCATAGTCGAGCGGCGGAATGTCACGGTTTTCCTTGGGACTCAGCCCTTCCAGCCAGGCCTTGCGCGCATGCACCCACAACGCATCGGCGCTGGCATCGAAAACACCGTCCGCCAGCGCATCGAGTGCCGGCTCGGGATCCTGCTCGTCGACGCCGATCCGGCATTTGACGGTGACGGGAACTGTCACCGCCGCTTTCATCGCAGAGATGCACTCGGCGACGAGATCAGGCACCTTCATCAGGCAGGCGCCAAACGTGCCAGACTGGACGCGGTCGGACGGACAGCCGACATTGAGGTTGATCTCGTCATAACCGAAGGCTTCGCCAATGCGCGCCGCCTCGGCAAGCTTGCGCGGATCCGAGCCGCCGAGCTGCAGCGCGATCGGATGTTCCGCCTCATCGAAGCCAAGCAACCGCTCGCGCGCGCCCTGGATGATCGCGTCGGCCACCACCATCTCGGTGTAGAGCAGCGCACGGGTCGTCAGCTGGCGATGGAAGAACCGGCAATGCCGATCCGTCCAGTCCATCATGGGTGCCACGGCCAGTCTATAATCTTGATTTATCAGCATTTTTTCTTAACATCAAATCGTTAGACCCTGCCGAGTGCGCACGAATTTACGACAGAATACGACCCTTTTCGCCACCTTTCGATCTCTCAGTGCACACGGAACGCACTCGAAGTTGGCCACCTGTACAAAACTCTCATCCGGCTCCTGGCGTGTCCAAGTCCGTCTCAAGGGTCGCTACGTCAGCGAGACCTTCCTGCGCCGAGACGACGTACGGCACTGGGCAACCGAAACCGAGCGCCAGGTCGATCGCGGTGAGACGCCGACGAAGTCCCGTATAGCGCGCCTGAAGACTCTCAGCGAACTCATCGACCTTCCTATCGACGACCTGTGCGATGTAGGCAAGTCCCCTCGCCGCTCCAAGGCCGCAGCCCTCGATATGTTCCAAAGACATATGGGGAAATGCAACATCGCGGCTCGCGGACGGCTCATTCGTTCTGGTCGCGATCGGACCGCCCAAGGTGCCGGGCCGAGGACTCTCGGTATCGACATCGGCTTTGTGAAACTTATCCTGTCTCATGTCTTGTCGGCAAAGGGCACCAGCGCGCCTGCGACCTACCCAGGATGAGCTCGACAGGCTGATCGCCTACTTCGATGAAAACCCTCGTCAGAGCTCCGGTCGTGAGCCCAGTTGTATCTCACCCTTTCCATTGTAAATCAAAATCCGGGGCGATATCGGCCTGACGTTGCGGGCAACTTTTCGCAACAATCCGAAGGGCTTTGTCGGCACGCCGCCATCCTGGGACACATCGATGACTTTGGACAAATGTCACCGATGAGCTGTTGAGAATTATCTGGCCGCGGCACCGATGCGTCGGCCTTCGGTTTGGCACCAGGGTCTCCACACGAACAAACTGCACAGCGCATCAGAAAATCGAAATTGCCCCTGCCGCCTCGAGCCGCAATGGTCTTCGGGGAGGCAGCCGGCTTGGGCTGTGGAGGAACCGCCGGAGCGGCAAGGCCGCTCGGGCAAGCTGTCGCTTGAGGCTGGCAGCGAGGGAGGGATGGAATTGGCTGGTCCGGGCAAATCCGACGGCGCGCGCATGGGCATCAAAATGTCCCAGGAGCTGGTCGTCGTCGCGATCTCGGTCATCCTCTTCATCGCTTTCTCCGCGACGCTCAACAATTTCCTGAGCCAGGGCAACATCATTGCCATCCTCAAGAACGTTTCGATCCTCGGCACGCTCGCCGTCGGCATGGGCTTCATCGTCGTCGGCCGCGGCATCGACCTGACCATGGTGGCGGTGATGGTGGTCGGCGTCGCCTTCAGCATCTGGATTTCCACCTGGGGCGTCGATTTCACGCTTGCCGTTGTCTGCGGTGCCCTTCTCGCCGCGGCAATCGGCTTGTTCACCGGCATTATGGTGGCGGTGGCCGAAATCCCGCCGATCTTCGCCACGCTTGCCATCGCCTCCTCGGTCTACGGCTCCGGCCGCATCGTCTTTGCCTCCGACGTGCTCTATGCCCCGTCTAACATCGCCTGGCTGAAATTCGTCGGCAGCGGCACCGTCCTCGGCATCCCGATGGTCGTGATCATCTTCGCGGCGGTGGCGGCGCTGATGGGCTTCTTCCTGAAGAAGACGCGCTTCGGTCGGCTGGTCTATGCCACCGGCGACAATCCGAACGCCGCCCGCACCACCGGCCTGCCGACGCGCCCGATCATCGTGACGCAGTATGTCATCAGCGCGCTCATCGCCTTCACCGCAGGCATCATCATGCTGGGGCTGGTCACCGGCATCGACACGCGCCTCTACAATTCCAGCCTGATCTACGATGTGCTTTTGGTCGTCGTGCTCGGCGGCATCGGCCTTTCCGGTGGCCAGGGTGGCGTACGCAACGTCATCGTCGGCACCATCCTTGTCGGCATCCTGACCAACGGCATGACGATCCTGAACTTCAGCTACACCAGCCAGAACCTGATCAAGAGCGTGATCCTGCTGGGTGCGCTGGCGATCGACGCCATCATCAATCCGCGCGACGAGCAGACCTCGCAGAGCGGCGACATCTGAAACAACAACCCGAAATATCAATCAGGGAGGAAACCATGAAGTTACTCAAGAACTGCCTGTTCGCGGGGCTGACGGCGCTTTCGCTGCTGGGCGCCGCCAACGTCACCACCGCTCAGGAAACCGACCAGGTCGGGCGGGCGCCATATCTTGAGGCACTCAAGGGCAAAAAGGTCATCTTCGTGCCGATCTCGCAGGGCATGGACCTCAACCAGTCCTGGGTCGTGGTGTGGCAGCGTCATGCCGCCCGTTACGGCTTCAGCCTCGAAGTGCGCGATCCCAATGGCGACACCAATGCCGGCATCCGCGCCATGCAGGGCGCCATCGCCGAGAAGCCGGACCTGATCATCGTGCAGAATCCGGACGTGCAGACCTACGCACGCCTGCTGAAGCAGGCGCAGGCCGCCGGCATCAAGGTGCTGCAAGTCAACATGCAGTCGGCGACCCAGACCGACAGCTATGTCGGCAATGACTGGATCGAGATGGGCCGTCTCGAAATGGGCGAACTGGCCAAGCACTGCACCGGGCCGAACGCCGTCTCGCACAAGGTGGTCTGGCTTGCCGGCGTGCAGACGGGTGCCGCCAACATCTACATGCGTACCGGTATCGATGAGGTGCTGAAAGCCAATCCGGAGCTACAGCTCGTCTCCGACCAGCCGGCCGACTACATGAGCGAAAAGGCCCGCCAGATCACCGAGACGGTCCTCCAGCAGCATCCGGACCTGTGCGGCATCATGGGCATCTGGGACAACGCTGAAGTCGGCGCCGGTGCCGCTGTCGCGGCTGCCGGCAAGCAGGACCAGGTCACCATCGTCACCAATGGCGCGGGCAGCGCCACCGGCTGCGAGAGCATCAAGAACGGCCTGCTCGATGTGATCTTCAACTTCAATTCGCCCATCCAGGCGGAGATCGCCGCGCAGCAGATTTCGGAATTGCTGCAGCACCCAGAACGGCAGGCGGGCAGCGAGAAGACCATCTTCTTCGGCCCGATCACCCGTGTCGACAAGACCAACGCCGCCGGCAGGAACTGCTGGAAGCTGGACGAGCTCAAGTAACGGACTGACTTGATGAGCATGGCCGAAAGCCTTGTGCGCTGGCGCTACCGCCTGCTCCCCGACCACGTGGTCGGGGAGATCCTGACCAAGAAGTGGATCGACAGCGTCATCCCCTTCACGGCGCTGGTCATTCTGTGCGCGATCTTCGGCTCGATCGTACCGGGCTTCTTCAGCGTGGCGACGCTGACCAATCTCAGCGGCCAGACCGCCGAGCTCGGTCTGGTCGTGCTCGGCATGACCATCGTCATGGTCTCGGGCGGCATCGACCTGTCGGTCGGTTCGACCTTCGCGCTGGCCGTGCTGGTGACGCTCTACGGCATGAATGTCGGGCAATGGAGTTTCGGCACCGGCCTGCTGACGTGCCTAGGGCTCGGCATCGTCTGCGGCGCCATCAACGGCTTCCTGGTCGGCTTCCTGCGCATGCGGGCATTCCTGACCACGCTGGTGACGCTCATCATCTACCGTTCGACCTTCGACGTCATCTTCCCGCAGGTCTCGACGGCGATCGTCACAAGCGGACCGGATTCCCCGACCTATGATTTTCTCGGCTTCGGCACGATCTGGGGCGTGCCGACCTCCTTCGTCGTCTTTGTGGTCATCGCACTGGTGATCCACCTCATGCTGTCGCGTGCCCGCTATGGCTGGCGGTTGTTCGCTGTCGGTGGCGCGCGCCGCTCCGCGTACAATGCCGGCATCAACGTGCGCTTTACCCTGTTCAGCGCCTACGTTCTTTGCTCGGTGCTGGTCGCGCTCTCCGGCTTCTTCTTCTCGGCCCGCATCGGCAGCGCTGCTTCCGATATCGGCACCGGGCTCGAACTGCAGGTCCTGACCGCGACCGTGCTCGGCGGCATCTCGCTTGGCGGCGGGCGCGGCTCGGTGGCCAAGGCCCTGATGGGGACGATCTTCGTGCTCGTCCTGTCGAACAGCCTGCTCGCTCTGGCCGTGTCTGGCCCGGTCAACTATCTGATCCTCGGTCTCGTGCTGCTTTTCTCGGTCCTGCTCGACGTGCGCTGGGTGAAGAACCGCCACAAGATCCTGCGCAGCGTCTACATCTCGCCGACCTTCGCCAAGATGCGCGAGCCGATCTCGACCGCGCCAGGCACGCCGATCGCGGTGAACGACCGGCTCAAGGATGTCGGCGTGATCGGCCTTGGCGTCCTCGACGGCGCCGAAGATGTGATCTTCGACCGCCAGGACCGCCTCTACACCGGCACCCGACAGGGCGACATCCTGCGCTTCCAGCCGCCGCACTACGCCGAGAGCGAAGTGTTCGCCCACATTGGCGGCTCGCCGCTCGGCATGGCATTCGATCGCGACGACAATCTGGTCATCTGCGTCGCCGGCATGGGCCTTTACCGGGTCGCGCCGAACGGTGAGGTGAAGCTGCTTACCGCCGAGACCAACCGCTCGCTGACTTCGGTCGTCGACGATAGCACGATGAAGCTCGCCGACGACTGCGACATCCTTCCGGATGGACGCATCGTATTTTCCGAAGCCACTGTGCGTTTCGAGATGCACGACTGGTACGCCGATGCGCTGGAAAGCCGTGGCAACGGGCGTATCATCGTCCATGATCCGAAATCCGGCTCTACGCGCACGCTCTTGTCGAACCTGGTCTTCCCCAATGGCATCTGCACGGCATTCGACGGCCAGTCCGTGCTGTTCGCCGAAAGCTGGGCCTGCCGCATCAGCCGCTACTATTTCGACGGCCCGAAGAAGGGAAAGGTCGAACGCGTCATCGAGGGATTGCCCGGCTATCCCGACAACATCAACCGCGCTTCGGACGGAACCTACTGGCTCGCTTTGATGGGCATGCGCACGCCGGCACTCGACCTGTCGCTTGAAATGCCGGGTTTCCGCCGCCGCATGGCGCGGCGCGTGTCGGAAGATGCGTGGCTGATGCCCAACCTCAACACTGGTTGCGTGCTGCGCTTCGACGAGAACGGCCAGATCCTCGAAAGCCTGTGGGACCGCGCCGGCGAGAAGCATCCGATGATCACCTCGATGCGCGAGCACAAGGGCGTGCTCTATCTCTGCGGCATCTTCAACAACCGCATGGGAACCCTGCCGCTGAAGGGCGTCGATCCCAACTGGTTCAGCTCGGATTCCTACTGGGGCAAGAAGGCATGAGCGCCGTGAGCCAGCTTTTCGACCGCTTTCTCGGCCGTGGCGACTGGGCGGTGACGGTGCCGACGCTTGACGGCCCCTTGCTGCCCAATCAGGGCCTCGAGGAAGCCGAGACCTTCGTCAGCCTCGCCGACGCCGACAATCTGGTGCGCACCGACAAGGGCGTGCTGGCCAGCAGCGCCGCCTCGCTGGTGCGTTTCGGTGCCGATGGCCATGCAGAAGTGCTACAGCAATTCCCTGGCGAGATTACAGCACTTGCCCATGCCCGCGGCATGACCGCCCTGGCGGTCGACGGCAAGGGCGTGGCCATCCGAGGTGGTCTCCATGACGGGCGCGAAGCAACAGGCGACGAGGCCCTGCGGCTCTCCTGCATCACCGCCCTCACCTTCCTCGACAGCAACACCGTGCTGATCGCCAATGGCTCGGCCTCGGTGCCGGCGGGCGGCTGGCGCCGCGATCTGATGCAGAAGAACGCTTCTGGTTCGCTCTGGCGCCTCGATCTGAAAAGCGGCCGTCTGGAACTGATCAGCGACGGACTGGCCTGGCCGGCCGGCATAGCCACCACCGGCTCCAACCGCATCTATGTCACGGAGGCCTGGCGCCACCGTGTGCTGGCGATCGACCTTGCCACCAAAACGACGACGGCGGTGCTGGAACATCTGCCGGCCTACCCCGCTCGTATCGCGCCTGCCTTCAACGCGGGCTACTGGCTGACCTTCTATTCCGTCCGCAACCAGCTGGTGGAGTTCATCCTGCGCGAGGAGACCTATCGCAAACGCATGCTGGCCGAAGTCCCTGAACAGTTCTGGGTGGCGCCGTCGCTGAGCTCATGGCGCGACTACCGTGAGCCGATGCAAGGCAGCCAGCTCAAGCAGATGAACGTACTGAAGCCGTACGCGGTCACCCGATCCTACGGGCTGGTGGTGCATTGCGACCAGAACATGAAGCCGCTGTCGAGCTTCCACTCACGCGCCGACGGCACGGTGCACGGCACGGTCAGTGCCTGCGAGGCCGGCGATGACCTGCTGGTCGCCTCGCGTGGCGGCTCGAGGGTCGTGCGCGTGGCCGGCGCCGCCGGCGGCAAGCGGGGTTAAGCGATGTCGGACGCCAACATCATTGAACTCAGGGACGCCACCAAGGCGTTCTCGCGCATCCCTGCCTTCAAGAACGTCAATTTCGACCTGCGCAAGGGCGAGATCCATGCGCTGCTCGGCGAAAACGGCGCCGGCAAGTCGACGCTGACCAAGGTCATGGCGGGCGTGTTCAAGCTGACCGAGGGCAAGATGACCTTCGACGGCAAGGATGTGTCGTTCGCCACACCCGCCGAAGCGCTGCGCGCCGGCATCGCCATGGTGTTCCAGGAAACCAATCTGGTCCCGGCCATGACCGTGGCGCAGAACCTCTATCTCGGCGAAGAGAAGATGTTCAACCGGCTGCGCGGCCTCTACATCCAGGCGCGGCAATTCCTGGCCGGCATGGGCTTCCAGGTCGATCCGACCGCGCAGGTCAGCACGCTGGGCGCCGCGCACAAGCAGATGGTCGAGATCGCTCGTGCCGTCCACCACAAGGCCCGCGTCATAATCTTCGACGAGCCGACCGCGACATTGACCCCGGAAGAGAAGAGCCATTTCTTCAATCTGCTGCAGCGGCTGGTCAAGGAAGGCATCGCCATCATCTTCATCAGCCATGCGCTCGAAGAGGCGCTTGCCGTCGCCGACCGCATCACCGTCATGCGCGATGGCGAGATCGTGGCATCGGGCGACGCCAAGGGTTTTACGCGCGCAACCATCGTGCAGGCCATGGTCGGACGGACGTTGACCGAGACGCTCCACGGCGAGGTCAAGCGCACGGCACGGCCCTATGGCGACAAGGTGCTTTCCGTCGAGAACCTGTCCTGTGCCGGCCTGGTGCGCAACTCCTCATTCTCGGTCTTTTCAGGCCAGGTCACCGGCATGTTCGGCCTCGTCGGCGCCGGGCGCACCGAGATGGCCAAGGTCGTTGCCGGCCTGTTGAAACGCAACATCTTCCATGGCGGCGAAATCCGCCTGCTCGGCAAATCGGTGCGCTACCGCGTGCCGAGGCCCGCGGTGCGCGACGGCATCGTCTACGTCACCGAGGATCGCAAGTTCGACGGCTTCTTCGAAACCATGACGGCCGGCGAGAACCTGCAGATGGGCGAGTTGACCGAGGGAGCCAATCCGGTCTCGATGGTGTCGCTGGCGCGTGCCAGGCAGCTTGCCCGGGAATGGGGCGAGCGCCTGAGTCTGCGGCAGATCAGCGACCGCGCCCGGATGATCGAACTTTCCGGCGGCAATCAGCAGAAGGTCGTGATCGCCAAGTCGCTGATCCAGAAGCCGAAGCTGGTGATCTTCGACGAGCCGACGCGCGGAGTCGACGTCGGCGCCATCGTCGAAATCCACCAGCTCATCAGCGATCTCGCCGACCAGGGCATGGCCGTCGTCGTGATCTCTTCCTATCTGCCTGAAATCCTTGCCGTTTCCGATCGTATTCTGGTCGTGAAGCGCGGCCGCGTGGTCGAGGAGATGATGCTGTCCGAAGCGACCGAAGAACGCGTCATGTTCGCCGCGGTCCACTGATCCTAGTTCGAAGAGGGATATCTTTGCTGGCAAAAGTAATTCCAGGAAAAGTGCGTAGCGGTTTCCGTCCGGAATTACGTGAAAACAAAGAGTTAGATCGGTCGATGATTCTACCAATCATCTAACCGATCTAAGCCAGGACCAATGCCTGGCCCGGTCCTATTGCCTTGCAATCAGTTCCGCGCCTGAATACGTCAGGAGGTCTGATCACCTGCCCGAGCGGAAATGTCCAGCATCAACCTCAAACTTCTGCAGACGTTCCTGCTTGCGGCCGAAAACGGCAGCTTCCGTCGTGCTGCCGAAGAGAGCAACCGCTCGCCATCGGCGGTCTCGATGCAGATCCGCGACCTCGAGGAGCAGATCGGCATCTCGCTCTTCATCCGCACCGCGCAGCGTGCCAGCCTGACGCCGGAAGGCCAAGTCCTGTTCGAGGAGATCGCAAATGCGATGTCGCAGGTGCAGACCAGCCTCGACCGGCTGACCGAGATCGCCGCGCGCCGCAAGGGCAAGGTCCAGATCGCCTGCGCGCCGACGCTTGCCGCGAGCCGGCTGGGCGACATCCTTGCGACGTTCAAGCTGCGCTATCCCCGCAGCATCGTCGAGGTCATCGAGACCCCGCCCCAGGCGGCCCTTGGCCTCTTGCAGCAGCAGGAGATCGAGTTCTACATCGGCCCCGAACTGCCGAACCTCACCGACTTTCAGTTCGAATCGATCCTCGACGATCCGCTGATGGCTTGTATCCCCACGGAAATTTACGGCGGCGAAAAGAAACTGCTGCTCGCCGACCTGCTGCGCTATCCGCTGATCCTGCTCAACCGCAAGACGGCGGTGCGCGGCCTTGTCGACAGGCTGACGGCGGCGGAAGGTATCGAACTCAAGCCGCAATACGAAGTCGAAAGCGCGCAGACCGCCGTGGCACTCGTGTCCTCCGGACTGGGCGTCTGCGTCGTGCCCGGCATTGCCATCTCGCGCAATGACGAGCGCATGCGCGTCGTGCCGATCGACCATCGCGACGCCCACCGCGCGGTCGGCATCATCACCGCCCGTGGCTATGTGCACCACAGCTTTTCCGAACAGCTGATGAACCTGATCCGCACCAATCTGCGCGAACTGGCGCACTGAGCATCGCTTTCGGAAGGACTCCCGCACACGCGCTAGGGTGTGTCGAGATTCAGATCAGGGCGTGCCGAAAATGGTTGATGCCGAGAACCGGAGCGGAGCGTACTTAAAGTACGTGAGCACCGGAAGCGCAGGTATCAGCCATTTGCAGGCCGCCCTCACCTGAATATCGCCACACCTAATCGGTCTGGATCCAGACTGACTTGGTCTCCAGATACTCATGCAGGTGTTCGATGCCACCCTCGCGGCCGTATCCGGACATCTTCATACCGCCAAACGGCACGGCGGGATCAATGGCGTGGTACATGTTGACCCAGACCGAGCCGGCCTTGATGCGGCGCGCGAGCTTGTGCGCGGTGCCGAGATGGGTGGTGAAGATGCCGGCCGCGAGACCATAGGGCGTCGCATTTGCGCGCGCCACCGCTTCATCGAGCGTATCGAAGGGCATGGCGGAAATGACCGGCCCGAAGATTTCCTCCCGCGCGATGGTCATCTGGTCCGACACCGCGCCAAAGACAGTCGGCGCGATGAAATTGCCGCTGTCGTAGAGTTCGCCCGTCAGCCGCGATCCGCCGGCAACCAGCTCCGCGCCCTCATCGTTGCCGGCCTTGATATAGTTCTCGACCTTGCCAGCCTGCCTGGCATTGATCAGCGGCCCGATCTCCGTCTCCGCCTCGATGCCATGGCCGATGCGCAGCTTGCCGGCGAACTCGGCGACCCGGCGCACGAACTCATCATGGATTTCGCGCGCCACGAACAGACGCGAGCCGGCAATGCAGATCTGGCCCGAATGCACGAACACCGCCATCGCCGCGACCGGAACGGCCTTGTCGATGTCGGCGTCGCGGCAGACGATGATCGGCGACTTGCCGCCGAGCTCGAGTGAGACCCGCTTGAGGTTGCTCACACCCGCCCGTGCGATGGCCTGGCCCGTCAGCGTCGAGCCGGTGAAGACGATCTTGTTGACGTCGGGATGTTCGGCGAGCCGTGCGCCGGCTTCGGCCCCGGTTCCGGTGACGATGTTGACGACGCCGTCGGGCACGCCGGCTTCCTGCATCAGCTTGGCGATCAGCAGCGGCGTCAGCGATGCATCCTCGGAAGGCTTCAGCACGATGGTGCAGCCGGTGGCGAGCGCCGGCGCGATCTTCCAGATCGAGGCGGCGGTGGGCGCATTCCAGGGAATGATCGCGCCGACGACGCCGACCGGCTCGCGCCTCGTGAAGCTGACGATCTCGCCGGGAATGGAATTGTCGATCGCCTCGCCATGCAGCGCCGTCGCCATGCCGCCATAGAAGCGCAGCATGCCGATGACGCGGCGCCGGTTGGCCAGCGTGCGCGTGATCGGCAGGCCCATGTCGAGCGTGTCGGAAACGCTGAGCTCTTCCCAATGCGTCTCGAACAGATCGGCAATGCGCAACAGCACGCATTGCCGATCGTAGGGCGAGAATTTGGACCAGGGGCCTTCGAAAGCCCCGCGCGCGGCGGCCACCGCCGCATCGATATCCGCGGCACCACCGCGCGGCACCGTGGCCAGCACCTCGCCCGTCGCCGGGTTCAGCGCCTGCATCTCCTGGCCGGACAGGGCCGGAACCCATTTGCCGCCGATGAGCATCGGCCGGAATTCGCCGTGGTAGAGCGTCGTGGCCTTCGCCCTCGGGTCGAAATTCACTGTCATCTCTTCCTCCTCACGAATTCCGCCGCGACTATTACTCCCGGCACCGACGACCTCAAACAAGGAAAGCTAAAAGGGCGTTCAGATAATCGGACTGTGCAATGCGCGAGACTTCCCCGATGGTGCCGACAACGGAGGAACAGATATGAGACTTGCTGGCAAGGTCGCCATCGTCACCGGTGGCGGTTCGGGTTTTGGTGAAGGCATCGTCAGGAAATTCGTCACCGAGGGTGCGCTGGTCGTGCTCATGGACCGCGACGAAGGAGCCGCTTCGCGGGTCGCGAGCGAGGTCGGCCAGAATGTGCGGCCGATCGTCGGCGACGTTTCGACACTGGAGAGCTTCGTAGCGGCCGCCGATCTCGCCCGCTCGGCCTTTGGCGGCCTCGACATACTGGTAAACAATGCCGGCGTCGCCCAGCCTCCCTTGCCGCTGGAGATGATGGACGAGGACCTGTTCGACCGCATCGCTGACGTCAACATGCGCTCTATCTACAACGGTGCCCGCGCGGTCGTCCCGCATTTCAAGTCCATCAAATCGGGCGCGATCCTCAACGTCGCTTCCACCGGCGGCGTCTCGCCGCGCCCGAACCTCACCTGGTACAACGCCTCCAAGGGCTGGGCGATCGCCGCCACCCGCGCGATGGCGGTGGAACTCGCGCCCTTCGGCATCCGCGTCAACGCAATCAACCCGGTCGCCGGCGACACGCCGCTCCTATCCACCTTCATCGGCTCCGGCGAGGAGAACCGCGCGCGCGTCGTCGCCACCATTCCGCTCGGCCGGCTGTCGACGCCGGCGGATATGGGCAACGCCGCCGCCTTCCTGTGTTCCGACGAGGCCAGCATGATCACCGGCGTCGACCTCAACGTCGATGGCGGCAAGTGCATTTGAGATTCTGGCACATGGGGGTTCGGCGATGAAGGAAGTCTACGAGATCGCGGTCGTGCATGGCGACGGCATCGGCCCTGAAGTCTGCGCCGCCACGGTCGAGGTGGTGAAGGCGGCGCTCGGCTCCAACAGCCCGCTGCGCTTCAGCGAATATCCGGCCGGCGCGGAGCACTTCCTGAAGACCGGCCAGAGTTTTCCCGAGCCAACCTTCCAGGCATGCCGGGCGGCCGATGCGATCCTGCATGGCGCGGGCGGCCTGCCCGGCGTGGTCCACCCGGACGGCACCGAAGCAGGGCTGGATTTCACGCTCAGGCTCCGCTTCGAACTCGACCTCTACGCCAACATCCGCCTCATCCGGCTCTTCGAAGGTGTGCCGAGCCCGTTGAGCGGGGTGAAGGCGGGCGACATCGACTACATCATCCTGCGCGAGAATAGCGAAGGGCTTTACGCCGCGCGCGGCTCGGGTGCGCTGTTGCGCGGCGAGGTCGCCGTGGACACGCTGGTGCAGACGCGCCTCGGCATCGAGCGCATCGTGCGCAAGGCCTTCGAACTGGCGCGCAAGTCCAGGGGCGCCCCTCGCGACGGCGTGCGCCGGGTCACCTGCTGCGACAAGGCCAACGTGCTGCGCAGCTATGCCTTCTTCCGCTCCGTTTTCGACGAGGTGGCGAAGGGCTATCCCGACATCGCGACCGAGCATGCGCTGGTCGACGCCATGGCGATGCATCTCGTGCTGAAGCCCGGCCATTTCAACGTCATCGTCAGCGAGAACATGTTCGGCGACATCCTGTCTGACCTGGCCGCCGCGACGGTCGGCGGGATGGGCATGGCGCCCTCTGCCGAGATCGGCGAGACGAACGGCTTCTTCCAGGCCGCGCACGGTTCCGCCCCCGATATTGCCGGCAAGGGTATTGCCAATCCCTATGGGACGATCCTGTCGGCGGCATTGATGCTGGACTGGCTTGGCCACAAGCATGGCGACGAGAAGCTCAATCGGGCCGCCGATCGCATCCGCCGTGTGACGGAAGACTGCCTGGCTGGCGGCCTTCTCAGCGCCGACCTGAAAGGCAGCGCCTCGACCCATGAGATAACCCATTCCGTCTGCGACAGGCTCGCGGCGTCCCGGGATGAAGCAGTCATGACCAGACCGGCGATGACGGCGGGAGAGGCGTGAGTTGACGGCGCTCCATCGCAAGGTCTCGGTAGAGGATTTCCGCAACCTCACGCATGCTCCAACGAATCGCAAAGCAAAAGCGTTGGTCCTCGTCCATTGAGCTACTGTTAAACTGACCCATATCGGGTCACGTCCGCTGGCGCGGTCGTTGCGTGTCAGCCATGTTGAGGTCGGGTGAGGGTCCGCCGCTTCATAGCGAAATTACCATGGCGGGGTAGGGAAAATGCGTGTGAGGGTTGGGCCAGCTAAGCGTGAGGGTGTTTCACGAACCATTTTTCATCGACCGTTGAGTGAAGGCGATGTTGCATCCGGAACGAGTGGAGCGGTGACATTGTCGATTGATGCAGGGGGCATCTATGCCGACAGTTGCATGTATCGATATTCGATAGAATTCACGCTTGATGAACTTCTGGCACTAGCCGATGCCGGGCGATTGAAAAATGCGCGTGCCGGTCTCACCACGTGACCACCAAAACGCTTATCACATCGTAGTGAAGGGAGATGCCTGGGCCCTCTAACTATTTGGCTAAGACCGCCGGAACAAATCAAACAAGAGTCAGTTTCGCGGACTTCAAAGCTAAACCCATTCTCGATCGTCCCTGCGCTCAGCGAACCAAAGACGTCGAATTGGCCCACACTTTTCGAGACCTTCGCCGGGATTGATTCCGCCATGAGAGTGCAATTGAGGTCGGAAGGTTTCGGGCTGCAAACCATGACGGCCGGCATAATGACTACATTCGGCTGGATTTCTTTTCGCGCACAATGTCAGAGCGACTTTGTCGGCCGCCTGCTGGCTGCGAGAATTAGCGCAGTAGTCTACTTCCGCGATCACGCATCTGGTGGCGGTATAAGCGTTGGTATTATCTACTCGCGGTGGATTTATTTCCGCCTTGGCCGGCGCCCACTCCAAGGCCCCCGCCCCGGTGTCGGCCAATTTCCTCCTGCCGATTTGCTCAGGCGGTATGGTTCGACTCAAACCGCACGCCGATCGATCACTGCATGCCAAACCTTTCGTCAGAAAGTCTGGTTGTAGGCGCCGACTTCCGGGCTGCGGCGCAGCACGGCGTCGACGGCATCGAACATCTGCCGGCGACGCTCTGATGAAACCGGGCTTTCGACGACCACGACAAGCTCCGGCTTGTTCGACGAGGCGCGCACCAGCCCCCAGGTGCCGTCCTCGGCGACGACACGCACGCCGTTGACGGTGACGAGGTCTGATATCTTCTGGCCGGCGAAACTGGCGCCATCCCGCTTCATCGCCTGAAAATCGGAAACCACCCGCTCGACCACGCCATACTTCACATCGTCCGCGCAATGCGGCGACATCGTCGGCGTACCGAAGGTCAGCGGCAGCGCGCGGTAGAGGTCGGCCATCGAGCTGCCCGGGTTGCGATCCAGCATCTGGCAGATGGCGATGGCGGTGACCAACCCGTCGTCATAGCCGCGCCCGATCGGCGGGTTGAAGAAGAAATGGCCGGACTTCTCGAAACCGGCGACGGCGCCGAGCTCGGCGACGCGGCGCTTGATGTAGGAGTGGCCGGTCTTCCAATAGTCGGTGACGGCGCCATTGGCACGCAGCACGCTGTCGGTGTTGAACAGCCCGGTCGACTTGACGTCGACGACGAAGGTCGAGCCCGGAAGCTGGCTGGAGATGTCGCGTGCGAGCATGACGCCGACCTTGTCGGCGAAGATCTCGTTGCCCTCATTGTCGACGACACCGCAGCGGTCGCCGTCGCCATCGAAACCAAGGCCGACATCGGCCCCGGTCTCCAGCACCTTGTCCCTGATGGCATGCAGCATCTGCATGTCCTCGGGGTTGGGGTTGTAGCGGGGAAAGGTGTGGTCGAGTTCGACATCGAGCGGGACCACTTCGCAGCCGATGCGCTCCAGTGCCTCCGGCGCAAAGGCGCCAGCGGTGCCGTTGCCGCAGGCGGCGACCACCTTCAGCTTTCGCGCGATGCGCTTGTCCCGGGTCAGATCGTCGAGATAGGTCGCGCGAAAATCGCGGACGAAATCATAGGAGCCACCACCGGCAAGGTCGAAATCGCCTGACAGCACGATCGCCTTCAGCGCGCTCATCTCCTCGGGGCCGAAGGTCAGCGGCCGCGCCGCGCCCATCTTGACACCGGTCCAGCCATTCTCGTTGTGCGAGGCCGTGACCATGGCGACCGAAGGCGTGTCGAGGGCGAACTGGGCGAAGTAGGCCATCGGCGACAAAGCCAGGCCGACATCCCTCACCCGCGCGCCGGCGGCCATCAGCCCGCAGACCAGCGCCAGCTTGATCGAAAGCGAATAGGAGCGGAAATCATGCCCGGTGACGATATCGGGCCCGGCGCCGAGACGGCGAATCAGCGTGCCGAGCCCCATGCCGAGCGCCTGGACGCCGATCAG
>NZ_FMXM01000060.1 GCF_900103325.1 Mesorhizobium qingshengii
TAATAGTGAAGCCAGCTCTTGCATCTGCCGCCGCACCAACTCCTCGCTTAACCACGCCAAACCTTTACCGTTCGATGACGTTGGCACGGGAGAAAGTTCCTGCGGCACGCTGGGTTGTCGAGCGCCATGGTGATGAGCCGGTACTGGCCCGGCAAACGGCGGCGGAAAATCAGGTGCCGGAACCATAGCATTGAGCTCGAATGGTGTGGGCGGATTCCGATGGACCATTGCCTCGAACCCGCCGTCCTTGCGCCTCGGCAGGACGCTGCTCCCGGCAAACTCGTCCGCACCCGGATGGCGGTCGTGACGCCTGTTCAAAGCATGCACGGCTCCTGCAGACGCCGGCGGTTGACAATGGCTCGCACTTGACCCCAGAGAGGGCAGTGAGTCGGCCTTGTTCATTCCCTCCCAAAGTAGATCCTGATCGTAATCTTCCATAGGAACGACGAATCGCGGAGCGATAGCGTCATGCGGGGCACTGTGCTGCGCAGCGGCGCCCCCGATACCCCTAATCTCAGACTGCAGCCTTGGAATGTATTCGGACTCTCTCCCCCGCACGACGAGCTGCTCTTCCAATGGCAATGCGCCCACCTGGTAGGCGGAGGGCTGCATCGGCATGCAACCGCCTGAATTAGCGATCCCGTTCAGCTGCAGCTGAATGGCGACGGCTGGCGGCGCATTCAGTTTCCTCTGCCGCTTCGCTGGCCTCAACCCAGCTGTGTCATGCTCATCGCCGACGAAGGCTTCCTCGCTTGGCATTAGGTTGTTGCTCGAGGGGGGTACACCCATCAAATCGTCCCGAGACCGTTGGTGATTGGACACTCCGGGATACCGTGCCTGGTCATGCTCGAGAAATGACGACGGGCCGGGTTCGTCCATCAGCTCCAAACCCACGGTTTGATCGCGGGCTGCCGCACGAAGCAGCTTTGGCCAACTGCCAGCTTCATGCGAAGCGCTGTGCTGCGCAGCGGCGTCGCCGACCCAACTCGGCGCCAGCGATGTCGCGTCTCCGCAATTGATGAGCGAAACGGCCCCGGGGGGGGCGTTCCGCTTAGAGCGGCCGATCGCCACGATGCCGCCTGTCGACTGCGAGCTTCGGAGATGACCTAATGCCGTCAGGAGTCTCGCGGGATTGCCCTTTCCGATGAACTCGAGCACTTCACCGCCATCGGACAACGACTTGCTATTGAGCCGAGCACCAATGCTCGTTTTGTTATTTGCGTGCAGCCAGCGGCCAAAGCGGCGAAGAATTTGTGCATTATTCTTGATGGTGAGTTCGGCGGCGTTGCTTTTGGCGAGGGCCTCCTCAAGGCCTAAAATAAGGGAAGCATCCTGGGGATAGAGAGGCTGCTGCTTCCTGCGAACCCGAACTGACCGAGCCGGCCGCGGGAAGGACAACGGGCCGGGTTCGTCAGTCAACTCGAAACGCACATCATCTTGATCGTGGGCTGCGGCAGCCAGCTCCTTTGGCCAATTGCCGGCTTCGTGCGAAGCGCTGTACTGCGAAAGCGCCTCGCCGACCCGCCTCGGCTCCATCAGTACTGCGTCCTTGGGATCAGCAACGACGGGAACATGGCGTTCGCGCTCGATCGCTTTGGCGCCGGCGTGCGATTTTCGGAGATAAGCCAGTGCGGAGCCGATCCTTCGATCACCACCGGCGTCCATCCTGTAAACTTTGACATCTCCATCCAGCGCCTTGCCGGAAAGCCGGCCGGCGATGCCCTTCTTGTTCCTTTGACGCAGGTAGTCACTGAAACTCCTAAGAGCAGTTGCATTCCTTTTGCCGGTCTCAATATCGGCGTTGTCTCTGTACTCTTTGATGAGAGCCGCGATGAGAGCCGTGTCCTCCGGATGTGGAGTCAACTCAGCGCGGCCTGCGATCGGAGCGATGCCGCCCGTCGACTGCGAGGTCCGGAGATGATCTATGGCCGGAAGGAGTACCTTTGGATTACGCTTTCCTAAGAATTCGCGCGCATCATCGGTCAGCGACTGCTGGTCGAGGCGATACTTCATGGGAGTTTTGTCGTTTGCGAAGAGCCAGCGGCCAAATCTGCGAAGAGCACGTACATAGTCGTTGACGGTGTGCTCGGAGGCCCCGGCCTTAACGAGGGCATCGTCAAGCCCCAAAATCAGCGGAGCATCCTCGGGATAAAGAGGCTGGTTCCGACGCCGAACTGACTGAGCCGGCCGCGGCGGCGTAGAGGACGGGCCGGGTTCGGCCATCGGCTCTAACCCCGCGTCTTGATCGCGGGCTGCCGCAGGACGCTGCTTTGGCCAACTGCCAGCGTTTTGCGACGCGTTTTGCTGCGCAGCGCTGGCGCCGACCCACCTCGGCTCAAGCGGTGTCGCGTCTCCGGAATTGATGAGCGAAACGGCCTTCCGCTTAGGGCGGCCGATCGACACGATGCCGCCCGTCGACTGCGAGGTCGGAAGATGACCTAATGCCGGCTGGAGTTTCGCGGGATCGCCCCTTCCGATGAACTCGAGGACTTCACCACCATTGGACGGGTTGAGCCGACCACCAATCGGCGACGGCTGGGACGCCGAGCCGGCTGGTATTGCTTTACCGCCTCCACCTGAATTGGCGATCTCGCTCAGCTGCTGCTCAAACGCCACCGCAACTGCGGACGATGCCGCGGGTGAGCTCTCTCGCAGGCCGGTCCTGTTCGATTGTTCGCGCATCCGATTGGTTGAGGTGAAATCCATCCGTTCTCACTTTCAGCAATGCAAGCTAGTTTGAAGCCGAGCGTGTATCTGCCATAGGGGAGCTGTCGACAACCTGACGAAATCGAACGGTGCTGTCACATTGATTGAGGGGTAAGGAAATTGAGGTAGCAGCGCGCCCATGACCGTGAGTGCACCGACCTACAAGAACCACCGCTATCCGATCGAAATCGTGGCCCGTGCTATCTGGCTCTACTTCCGCTTCAATCTGAGCTTGCGCGATGTCGAGGAAATGCTGCTCGATCGCGGGATCGTCGTTTCCTACGAGACCATCCGCCGATGGTGCCGAAAGCACGGCCCTGATTATGCGCGCCGCATACGGCCACATTGCAAACAACGTGACAACGCCGATGGTTCAACTCGCCTGGCTATGGCTGCGTCATCAACCGCAATCGGCGCTTGCTCTCTGGTTCCGTGGACGCGTCGATCAAAACGGCGGGCGGATGCGTAAGACAATGATCGTGGCGCTCGCCCGCAAGCTGCTAGTCGCACTCTGGAAGTATGTGACCGCCGGCATCGTGATCGAAGGCGTCGTGGTGAAGGCTGTTTGACCCTAATCCCGTAATCCGCCAGGACCCGATCAGTCCTGGCCGATCCAGGTGGATGAACCGATACCTGGCATGGCCTGAATGCCGTTTTGTAGAATGGTCTCATCCTCCTGAGCCCTTGCCCGCCGCAAGCGGGATATTGGTGCAGCCGTCCTGAACGGCGACCGCATGTGAGGTTGATCGTGCTCGGAGACGGCCGGTCATGCAATCGGGCTCAGACATTGGATGCCGAAACAGTCCTGGAGTTCTGCGACAGAACCGACCGGTGGCCAGGTCATCTCGGAAGACCTCGGCATCAAGCTCGAGAATGTCGGCCTCAACATGCTCGGCCGCGCCAAGAAGGTGTCGATCTCCAAGGAGAACACCGCCATCGTCGATGGCGCCGGCAAGAAGTCCGAGATCCAGGGCCGCGTCGCCCAGATCAAGCAGCAGATCGAGGAGACCACCTCGGACTACGACAAGGAGAAGCTGCAGGAACGTCTCGCCAAGCTCGCGGGCGGCGTTGCGGTGATCCGCGTTGGTGGTGCGACGGAAGTCGAAGTCAAGGAAAAGAAGGACCGCGTTGACGATGCGCTGAACGCGACCCGCGCGGCCGTGGAAGAAGGCATCGTTGCCGGCGGTGGCGTGGCCCTGCTGCGCGCTTCGGCCAACATCAAGGCTGCCGGCGCCAATGCCGACCAGGCTGCTGGCATCAACATCGTGCGTCGCGCGCTGCAGGCTCCGGCCCGCCAGATCGCCTCGAACGCCGGTGTGGAAGCATCGATCGTTGCCGGCAAGATCCTTGAGAACAAGGGCGCGACCTTCGGCTACAACGTAAGCGGTGTTCTCAGGCCACGCTTTGAGATCGGGATTTGCGGCGTAGGCCCACGGCAGCAGTTGGTCGATCTGACTATTTGAATGCCCGTTGACGATCTTGGTGAGAACGTCAGAGAGATAGGCGAGCGGCTCGACATCGTTGAGCTTGGCGGTCTCGATCAACGACGCGATGGTTGCCCAGTGTTCGGCTCCGGCGTCGGAACCGGCAAACAGCGCATTCTTGCGATTGAGGGCAATTGGTCTGATTGAACAACGACGTTGGAGTCGATCTCGATCCGGCCATCGTCGATGAATCGGGTCAAGCCGTCCCAGCGTGACAAAGCGCAGCGGATTGCTTCGGCGAGCTTTGTCTTCTGGCTGATGTAGCTGAGTTGTTCATGCAGCCAGGGAGCAAGGCTGTCGGTGATCGGACGACTTCTTTCCTCGCGGGCGACATGACGCTCCTCGTGGGTCCGGCCACGTATCTCTTCTTCGATCCTGTAAAGTTCGGCGATGCGTCGCAGCGCCTCGCTGGCGATGGGTGCCGGACCGGCCGCAGCCAGCTCATAGAAGCGGCGTCGAACGTGGGACCAGCAGAAAGCTAGCAACACGGTGTTCTTTGCAGCGAGCGGGCGATATCCACTGTAGCCGTCTACCTGCAGGATGCCGACGAAGCCGTCGAGATGGGCCATCGGTCGTTCGCCTTTGCGATCTGGCGCATAGACATAGGCGACACCGGGCGGGTCATCGCCCTGCCACGGCCGGTCATCTCGTGCATAAGCCCAGAGCTGGCCGGTCTTGGGATGATCAAGCAGCCACTGATGGACCGGGCGCAGATGCCAGGCGGCACGGCCGACCCAGTCGGCGAGGGTCGCACGGTCGAGATCGATGCCCTGACGCTTGTAGATTTGCGCCTGGCGATACAGCGGCAAGTGGTCGGCATATTTGGAAATCAGCACCTGAGCGACGGTTGCTTCCGTCGGAATGCCGCCTTCGATCAGCCTTGCCGGGGCTGGAGCCTGAACAACGACCTCTCCGCAGGCCCGGCAGGCATACTTTGGGCGGCGCACCACAAGAACGCGGAATTGGGCGCGCACAAGGTCCAGCTTCTCGCTGACGTCCTCGCCGATACGATGCAGGTCGTTGCGGCAGCAGGGACAGGCGTGGTCATCTATATCGACCACGATCTCGATGCGCGGCAGATGTGCTGGCAGCGAATCTCTGTTCGTGCGGCGTTTGGCGACCTGCGCCTGTCGAACAGCGGGAGCGGCTTGCTCGTTGTCCTCCAGACCGGCAGCTTCGACTTGCTAGAGCGTTTCATGTTTTGACGGAAGCGTATCCGGCATTTTCGAAGTAGTTCTTGCATTCGGCTGCCTCGATGGTTTCGACGAGGTGGCCGATGTGGCGCCAAGTTTCCTCGACGGTGCGTTTCTGAGCCTGGCGCATCCAGTGTTTGATCTTGGCGAAGGCCTACTCAATCGGATTGAGGTCCGGAGAGTAGGGCGGCAGGTACCAAAGCCTGGCGCCGGCAGCCTTGATCATCTGCCTGATGGCCGCCGACTTATGACTTCCCAGATTATCCATGACGACGATGTCGCCGGGCTTCAGAACGGTGAGGAGCTGCTGCTCGACATAAGCGCGGAAGCATTGGCCGTTGATCGGTCCGTCGAAGACACAAGGTGCTGCGAGCCGATCCCAGCGCAGCGCGCCAAGGAAGGTCAGCGTGCGCCAGTGGCCGTGCGGCGCCAGGCCGCGCGGGACTGTCAGGAATTCCGTGTGCGGGCGGGCTGTTGAACATTATGCAGCCATTGCCCTGATGAAGCGCTCGCCGAAGATGACAGCGAATTGGGCCTTGGCCATGGTCCACTCACGTGGCGGCATTTTCCACTCTTTCTCGGATCGGTTCAAGATCAGATAGAGCAGCTTGGTCGCCGCGTCGTCGCTGGGGAAATGGCCCCTGGCCCTGACAGCCCGTCGAAGTTTCGAGTTCAACGCCTCTATTGAGTTCGTCGTGTAAATGATCCGGCGGACGTCGTCAGGGAACGCGAAGAATGG
>NZ_FMXM01000106.1 GCF_900103325.1 Mesorhizobium qingshengii
TGCGTATTCCGACGAAGCCGGCCATCGATTCCGATTTGAAGCCGGCCAGTCATTCCGATTTCATTCCGGCCGGTGTTCCGATTTGAAGCCGGCCATTTTTCGGACTGATCCTGGGTCTCGTTGATGTTTGGATTGGGTTTCGTTTCAGGTCAAGCGTGCGCTGTTTCGGACGCTCTCGGCGAGCGCTGTTTTCGCATGCTTTCACCGGTGAGATCGATGCGATAGGCGTTGTGAACGAGGCGGTCCAGGATGGCATCGGCCAGGGTTGGGTTTGCAATGATCTCGTACCAGCGATCCAGGGGCAGCTGACTGGTGACGATTGTCGATCGGCGTTCGTAGCGGTCTTCAATGATCTCAAGCACATCACGCCGCTGGTCATCATTGAGTTTTTCCGGTCCCCAGTCATCGAGAATGAGAAGGTCGGTTTTGGCGAGTTGCTTGAGGATCCGGCCATAACGTCCGTCGCCTCTCGCGAGGGCAAGCGTTGCAAACAGCCGGGGAACGCGGTGATAGGCGACGGAGAAATCCTCTCGGCAAGCTTTGTGGCCAAGCGCACAGGCCAGCCAGCTCTTGCCGACGCCGGCCGGCCCGGTGATGAGAAGACTGTGATGCTTTCTGATCCAGTCGCAGCCGGCGAGCGCCATGAACAGATTGCGATCAAGACCGCGTGCGGCACGAAAGTCGGCATTCTCGATCTGTGCGTCATGGCGAAGTTTTGCAGCTCTGGCGCGGGCTTCGAAACGCTTCTGGCGGCGCATGGTAGCCTCGCGCTCGAGCAGCATGGCAAGCCATTCGCCATGCTCGAGGCCGCGTGCTTCGGATTGTGCGTCGAGTTCCTGGAAGGCAGTGGCCATGCCATGAAGGCCGAGTTCGCGCAGCATGTTGATGGTCGGATGGATGAGCATTGGTATGTCTCCTCAATGGAAGTAATCAGGGCCACGCAGATTGGCGTGATCGACGATGGCGGTCGGTTCGGTGGAATGCCTTGCGGCCTTGTGATTGGCGATGAGCGAGGCGATGCTCTTGCAGTTCAGCCCACCGATCTCGACAGCGCGGGCTGAGACGGCTTCGGCGCGATCGCGTGTGACATCGCGAAACAGGCGAAGGACACCCAGGCATGTTCGAAAGCCTTGTTCAGGATGTGGGCGGCTGGCGAGGATTGCGACAACCAAGCCTTCCGTCTCGGGCCCGACGGATGCGGCCCAGCGACGGAAACGATCCGGCGTCCACTCGGCATATCGCCGGTGGGAGCTGGGCATATGATCCGGATCCGTCCCATGACGAGGGCCGCCATAGCGGCGCTGATGGACGGCAATGCGCTTGCCGCGGTGGAAGATCTCGATGGTGCGTGCCGTTGCCCTCAGATCGACTTGCTGACGAATGAGGTTGTGCGGTACGGAATAGAAGAAGGTCTTGAACTCGACGTGGTAATCCGTCGAGACGCGGGCCAAACGCCACTCGGCGAATTCGTAGTCTTCGCTCGGAAGGCTTG
>NZ_FMXM01000004.1 GCF_900103325.1 Mesorhizobium qingshengii
GGCAGCTATGACTGCACAATGGAAAAGGACGACATAGCCCTGCGCATCGAAGCGTTCGACCAGGCCAATGGCGGCGGCGTTGGCTGGTACAAGGACAAAGGTGCCTACCACCTGTACCTGCTGGCAACCGAGGTGCCGATCGCCCGTCTCAAGCCGATCGGCAGAGGCGATGAGGTCAAAATCGCCTACTGGTCACACCGGCGAAAATGGGAAGACATCGACGATATGGGAGGCTGCAGCCTGCCCCTCGATCAGGCGCTCAGCCACATCGCAACCAACAGCCTCTTCTGGACATGGACCTGACCAAAAACGTACAAAGTCGAGCTCAGTGGCCGCCTCGATAATCGCAGTGGGTTATGCAACACCGCGACAGCATTCCCGAAATCGGTGTCTCTCAATGGATCGGCCCGACGCCTGCTCCGATCGCCGGCGTCGCCTCAGTCATCGACGGTGACACGATCGAGATCCATGGGCAGCACATCCGCTTTAACGGCATCGACGCGCCCGAGAGCAGGCGGTATTGCGATGACGCCAAGGGGTTCGAATATCCTTGCGGTCGACGCCCGGCCGAGGCGCTCGACAACTTCCTTGCGACCTCCAAGCCCGTGCAGTGCGCTTTTGTCTCCTGGGATCGTTACGACCGCTTCGTGGGCGATTGCAGGCGCGCCGACGGCGCCAGCGTGGCATCGTGGATGGTCGAGCACGGTCAGGCCTTGGATTGGCCCCGCTACAGCCAGGGGGCCTATGCAGGGCAACAGGCGAAGGCCGAGGCGGCTAAGGTCGGCCTGTTTTGGCTTAAAACTGACCGTCCAGCCACTCCCGCAGTTCGCGATCCTCTTCGGTCTCGCTGACAGGCGGCGGGACAGGCCTCGTCCTAACGTACCAAATCGCAGCAACAACGCATGCCGCCCAAACACCAGCGAACATGTCTGCGATTAGCGTAGCCATTTCGTCTCCTGTAAAAAGCCCGCGCCTCTGGCGGAGAGCGCGGACCAATCGGGGCTATCATCCAAAGCAGGAGAATGCGGCACTACCCCCTGCCACAGCACGGAATGTTTCGGGAGGACTAATGTTCCGTCAAGCCGGTTTTGACGTTGCTGATCGGCATTATCGCCGGGCGCGCCGTTACGCCCCCATTTGCAGAGTTACAGCCATAATCCTTGCAATGGCCGCCGGTTTTGGAATCTTGGTCTTTATCATCGCCAGGAACTCCAGCACTTCCAAACCAAGCGGCGCAAGCGCTAGCCGGCCGGAGTGGAGGGCAGCGTCGTAAGTTGACTGGCGACAGCCTTTTGGATGGCGGCAACTGGTGATCACTCATCCGAGACGACGAGTGTTGAGCCGATCGAGGCTTCATCGACTTCCGCTTCCATCTGATCGCTGACGGGCTGGTCCTTGCCGCCGGCAAGCGGCTCGCCATCGAAGCCCTTCAGCCACGCACCGGCGAATTCGTCCCATGCCTGCGGCACAACGCGTTCCTTGCCGTCCTTGCTAGCCTGGGTTCACCGTTATTGCAGGATAGACGCCATCCGCGCCGCTCCTGAGATACAGGCAACGCGTGCGTTGAAGGGGATTGCCACCGACAGTCCTCCTTCCCCAACCCTGATGGCCGAGAGGAAAGGCCACTTCAGGGGTCAGGAACAAAAACTTTGCTAGGAAACGACCTCTCCATCACATCCAGGAAAGCGCGAACCTTCGCACCGACAAGACGTCGCGAGCTTTGGAGCGCCCAGATTTCCACAGACGGACCGGTATGAGTTCCCCAGCAAACGAGCCGGCCCGCCTCGATATCGCCTTCGACAAGGAGTTTCGGAAGCAATGCCGCGCCCACACCTGCCAGAACGGCATCGCGCACCATCAGCAGAGAAGAGAAGCGCAGGATCGGCTCGGGCTTGAAAAGGACTTCGTCCTCAAGGTCGGATTTCATGCGCCAAACAACGTTCAGCGAAGTCGCGCTCAGCAAGACCGCCTTTACGGCGCTCGCTCCGCCGCCCGGCGCCGGCTGAGGGCGCGGCATGTCCGGTGAGGCAACGATCAGGCGCTCGTCATCGAGAAAACGGCGACCGATGAGCCGTTCATCCGGTGAAGGATCGATCCGGATAACAAGGTCGTAGCCATCCTCGACCGGATCGACCTTGCGATCCTCGGCAACGATCTCAAGCTTGACCTCCGGATAGGCGAGCGCGAAGCGGGCGCCGATCCTGGGAAGCGCCACATGCGCGAAAACCATCGGAGCGCTCACCCGCAGCCTGCCTCTCGGGGTCGACGCACCCAAGACAATCGCCTCTCCCGCCTCCGCAATTTCCGCCAGCAATCCGTCGGTGCGCTCGTGAAGCGCTCGCCCTTCGTCAGTCAGTCGCAGACTTTGGGATCCACGCTCGATCAGCCGCACGCCAAGGCTATGTTCGAGTTCGCTCACATGGCGCGACAATGTCGCCTTGGATCGGCCGGAGATGCGACCGGCTCTGCCGAAACCGCCGTGGGCGGCAACGAGATTGAAGTCCGCCAAGGCCTCGAGATCCATAACGTGTTCCAATATTGAGACGAGTTGTTCCGAACATGCCATCTCCTGCTCATGATTGGAACGTTTATCTTTCTCTCGACACGCACAAACACTCAAGGAGTTTTCACAATGGCTATTTTGGTAACCGGCAGCACCGGGACGATCGGCTCCCAGGTCCTGGCCCACCTGCAGGGGCGCAACGTCGAGGTTCGCGCCCTGACGCGCTCTCCTGAAACAGCGCAACTGCCCTCGGGCGTGACCGCGGTCCGCGGTGACCTCGCTGATCCGGATTCGGTCCGCGCGGCGCTGCAAGGCGTCAGCACTCTGTTCCTGCTGGCCCCGAACGTCGCCGATGAATTGACACAGGCCATGCTGACCCTGACGGTCGCCCGCGAGGCCGGCGTCAAGGGCATCGTCTATCTGTCGGTGTTCGGCGGCGACGGCTATGCCGACGTGCCGCATTTTGCGGGGAAGTACACGGTCGAGCGCATGATCGAGGCGCTCGACCTGCCCGCGACGATCCTGCGGCCCGCCTACTTCATCCAGAACGATCTCCGTCAGAAGGACGGACTTCTGAAGACCGGCGTCTATGGCTCGCCGATCGGCAGGAAGGGCGTCTCGATGGTCGATATCCGCGACATCGGCGAAGCCGCCGCGATCGAGCTGGTTCGCCGTGAGCAGGCAGCAGCGCCGCTCGGCCGCGAGACCTACGCCCTGATCGGCCCGGACAGCCTGACCGGCGACGGTATCGCCACCATCTGGAGCGAGGCCCTCGGCCGCGCGATCCGCCATGGCGGCGACGATCTCGTCGTCATGGAACAGCGCACGAAGACCATGCTGCCAGCCTGGCATTCGCTCGACCTGCGCCTGATGTTCAGCCGCTATCAGACGGAAGGCGCGGTGGCGACCGCTGACGACATCGAGCGCTTGACCAAACTGCTCGGCCACGCGCCCCGCTCCTATGCCGCTTTTGCCAGGGATGCCGCCGCCCAGTGGGCAAACGGCTGAACCCGCACTTACCCCCCAACCAAGGAGACCTGCCATGATGACGATCCAACCCCTCTCGCCTGAAGATGCTCCAGCGGTGGCCGCGATGCGACAGGCCGCCTCGGCCCACAAAGGTGAAAAGCTCGGGCCCGAGGCACGGCCGATGTTCGACGCCATGTTTGCCGCCACGCCCGCCGCCGCGGATGTGCGGATTGAAGTGGCGACGGTCGGCGGCATCGCCGGCTTCTGGCTTCGACTGCCCAATGCACGACCGGGCGCAAGCATGCTCTATCTTCATGGTGGTGGCTATGTGCTCGGCTCAGCCGAGGCGCTCACCAACTTCGCGGGCCAGATCGCCACACGCGTTGGCGCCGATACTTTTGTCCCAGACTACCGGCTCGCGCCCGAACACCCCTTCCCGGCGGCGATCGATGATGCCGTCGCCGCCTATCGCGGTCTCGTTGCGGAGGGGGCCGATCGGATCGGGGTCGTCGGCGACTCCGCCGGCGGTGGTTTGACGCTCTCGCTGCTCTCGATTCTCGCCTCTGACAAGACCAAGGGCTTGGTGCAACCAGTCGGAGCGGCGGCGATGTCGCCCTGGACCGATCTTGCGCTCACCGGCGACAGCTTCGAGACCAGGGCGGAGGCGGATCCGATCTTCACGCGCGGCGTACTGCAGGGCTTCGCGGACATGTATCTTCAAGGCCAGGATGCCACGAACCCCAAGGCCTCGCCGCTCCATGCGGAACTCAACGGCCTGCCGCCGATCCGCATCGATGTCGGAGACCACGAAGTGCTGCTCGCGGACTCTGTCCGCTACGCCGACCGTGCGAGGGCGGCAGGCGCGGAGGTCACGTTGTCGGTGTGGGAGGGCATGCCGCATGTCTTCCAATCTTCCCTCGGCCGCTTTCTCGCGGCAGAGCAGTCGGTAGACGCCATCTGTGACTTCCTCCGCCAGCGGCTCATCGATGCTTCCCCGTCCATCAGCACACCTTCGGAGGCTTGAGATGAAAATTCTTGTATTGGGCGCCACGGGCGCAACCGGTCGGCTGATTGTCAGCAAAGCCATCGCTGAGGGGCACAACGTCGTTGCCCTCGTCCGCTCCAAGGCAAAGGCCGGGGACCTCGCCGGCGCCGAGCTCATCGAAGGCGACGCCCGCGATGCCGCAGCGCTAACCAGGGCCATCGCGGGTTGTGATGCCGTCGTCAGTTCATTGGGCACCGCCATGAGCCCGTTCCGCGAGGTGACCCTGCTTTCGATCGCGACACGCGCGCTGGTCGGGGTCATGGAGCGGCAGAACATCCGTCGTCTGGTGTGCATCACTGGCCTCGGCGCCGGCGACAGCCGCGGCCATGGCGGTTTTTTCTTTGACAGACTCCTCCTGCCCCTCATGCTGCGGAAGGTTTACGAAGACAAGGATCGCCAGGAAGATGCAATCCGTGGCAGCGCGCTCGATTGGACCATCGTTCGGCCGATGGTGCTCAACGACAAGCCGGCGCGCGGTGGCATCAAGGCGTTGACCGACCTGTCAGGCGTACATGGCGGGACGATCGCCCGAGCCGATGTCGCGGATTTCGTCGTTCAGGAACTCACTACGGATACGTGGCTGCGCAAATCGCCCCTGATCAGCTGGTGAATCGTGCCCTGCGTGGGTGGCCCGGTAGGCGGGCCCAGTAGCACGGAAAATGTCGGCAGCCTCCAGGTCCGCGCGCACCGGTTCAGCCGGGAGGCGACTTATCCTCCATCAGCGCCATCAGCCGGTCGAGCGGCCCTGCGACCGCGTGGATCGTCCGGGTCGAGACCTTGGTGTAGAGCGCGGTGGTATCGAGCTTGCTGTGCCCGAGCAGGACCTGGGTGACGCGGATGTCGACATCCTGCTCAAGCAGGTGGGTGGCGAAGCTGTGACGCAGCGTGTGCGGGCTGACGCGCTTGCGGATGCCGGCGACTTCGGCTGCTTCCTGGACCGCGCGATGCAGTTGCCGCGATGAGATCGGCGCGATGCAACTGCGTCCCGGGAACAACCAACCATGCGGAAGCATCACCCCGCGCCGCTTGCCTTCGCGCCACCACAGTCGCAGCAGTTCCAAGAGTTGCGGCGAGAGCATGGCGTTGCGGTCCCTGCGTCCCTTGCCCTGTTCGATGCGGATCAGCATGCGTGTGCTGTCGATATCATCCACCTTGAGGTGCGCGACCTCGGACACGCGCAGGCCCGCGCCATAGGCAACACCGAGCGCGGCCTTGTACTTGATGCCAGGTGCTGCTTCGAGCAGCCGCGCCGCTTCCTCAACGCTCAGCACCTCGGGCGGCTTGCGCGGATACCGGGTGACCACCAGCGCACGCGCCAGATCGCGCCGCTTCAGCGTCACCGTGAACAGGAATCGCAGCGCCGAGACCGCGCCGTTGATCGTGGCGGGGCCCACGCCGCTCTCATGCTGGTACAACTGGAAGCGACGGATGTCCTCGGGCGTCGCAGTATCGGGAGAGCGTCGGAGGAAGGCTGCGAAGCGCCGGACGTGACGAACGTAGTCCTGCTGGGTATGGGGGCCCAGGCCCCGCATGAGCATATCCTGCTGCATGCGCTGGCGAAGCGGCGTGATCGGTGCATCGATCGACAGAGTATCCATGGCAAGTTCCTCTCGTTGAAGGGAACTCCATGGTCAGATCGCGGCCTCTACCCGCTCAAGGCCTATCAATACCGCGCCATCTCAGAACGAGGCGCCCCTCCCGCGCAGCGGGTTCGTGCTTGAGGCGCATAGCTGCCTTTTCCGGCATCGGGCCGTCCTACCCTACCTACCTGAACTCAAGAAGCCGGCAACCGACCAATAAAAACCTTGGCTTACCCCTAAAGGCGCGTTACGTCGCGCCTAGGCGCCCTAGCTTGCTCGCGCTCCCATTTCGCGCGACTTGACGAGGCGGTGATGCGCCTTCAGGCACGCTGCGGCGGTTGCATCCCCATCGCAAAACGCAAAAAACCGCCCCGGTTAGACCGGGACGGTAATTGATTTATGATGAAAGTGGTTGCGGGGACACGCAACCACCGATACCGGCATTCGCCGATCGCAGCAATTGAGAGCGTTGCCAATCAAGATTCCAATCAGGCCGTTGCGTACTCATTTGCCTCGAAAACATGGTGATGCACGCGGCCAGTGAACATCTTCAGCAGTTCACCGGTCACCTCCCGACTTTGAAATCTTACGTCGGATTGAAGCGCCCGGTTGCAGGTGTCCATGTCGGGATAGCGAATGGCGAGCGCCATCGCGTAGGCGGGCGCACCTTCGTCGCGCGCCGTACCGTCGAGAACGCGCACTTCTTCGGCTCCGGGAAACTGTGTCCACAGCGGCACCAGCCGGTCCCTGACGAAGCGCCGGAATTCACTCTCTTGTCCGGGATGGATTTCACCTTCGAAGAGGGCGTAGCGAATGATCATAGCGAGGCTGTCCTGACTTTGTACGCTTGAGATGTCTGTCGGCTTTGCGGGCGCATCGGGTGATGCGCCCGCCTGCGTGCGTGCTTATTTGCCCCAGATCTTCTTGTACTGGTCGCGGTAGCCATTCTCGGGGTCGAACGCATTCTTCGGACCGCCGTCGAACTCGACATTGTCGGCCGTCACCACATGCAGCGGCGACAGATAACCCGACCATTTCTCACCAGCGATGGCGCGGTTCAGTTCGTCGACCAATTGCCAGCCCTGCAGGTTGAGCGGTTCGGCGACCGTCACTTTCTGAAACTGGCCGGCGCGGATGCGCTGATAGGCCGATTCCGAGCCGTCGCCGGCGGCGACATTGATCGGTGCGTCGGTACCGGCCTTGCCGGCAGCGGCTAGCGAAGGTCCCATGAAGTCGAAATAGAGGTCGTTGATCGCCAGCGAATGCGTCCAGGCATCACCGTATTTCTGCAGCAGCGAGGTGGTGAGCTGCGGCATGCGTTGCGAGGTCTCGGCGATCGGCGTGTCGACATATTCGAGCACCTTGCCGCCCAGCCGCTCGATCTCCGCCTTCATCTTGTCAGCCTTTGCGATGGCGATGGCGTAGGTCGAATCGGTGAAGATGACGACGCCAGGCTTGCCCTTGGCATCGGCGTAGGCCCAGTCGGCCGCCGCCGTGGAGACCTGCATGGCGTCGGTCGAGACATTGGCGAAGACGCCGCTCTTTTCGTCGGGTCCGATCACCGGTCCGGCATGCCAGGAAACCAGCGGGATGCCGGCAGCCTTCGCCTGTTCCAGCGCCGGCGCCTGCTCGACAGCGTCGAAACCGTTGATGACGATGCCATTCGGCTTCAGCGCCATCGCCTGACCGAAGGCGGCGGTGCGGCCGCCGATCGAGCCGGCGCCGTCGATCACCTTGACCTCCCAGCCGATCGCCTTGGCGGCTTCCTCGACGCCGGTGGTGACGCCCAGAATGCCGCCGTTCTTGAGGTCACCGGCGAGCACGACGATCGTCTTGCCAGGCTGTGCCTTTGGGCCGGTGGTCGGGCCGTCCCAGGCGGTTACTTTCTGGGCATATTTTCCCACCACCGCCATGGCGTCGGCCATCGCGTCTGCCCGTGCATGGCCCGCGAACAGGACTGGAGCAGCGATGGTAATGGCCATCAAGGCGACGGATGATTTCAGGAATGTTCTGCGTTGCATGTTGGTACCTCCCTTGGTTCAAAAAATTGGCTGGTCTTCCGGGACTCGACTTCGGGCGCCAGGTCACTGGCTGATCGGCCCAGCCATCGGGCCCAAACCGGCTGGATGCGCGTTGACATAGATGGAATAAAGCGACGTCTGGGCGGTGATGTAGAGGCGGTTGCGCTTCGGACCGCCGAAGCATAAATTGGAGACGATTTCGGGAACCAGGATGCGACCGATCAGCTGCCCGTCCGGCGCGTATACGCGAACCGCATCGGCGCTGGAGGCCCAGATGTTGCCATCGCGATCGACGCGAAATCCGTCGAAGAATCCTGCCTCGCATTCGGCCAAGGTGCCACGCAACCGCAGCGAACGGCCGCCCGCGGCAACGTCATAGGTCTTGATAGCCCGCGGCAGGCCCTGAACATGGCTTGCGCCGGTATCCGACACATAGAGGATGCTCTCGTCGGGCGAAAAAGCCAGCCCGTTCGGCTGCACCAGATCGGTGATGACCGCACCCACCTCGCCGGTTGCTTCGTGGAAGCGGTAGACATGGGACGCGCCGATCTCCGGTCGGGCAATCATGCCTTCATAATGGCTGTCGATGCCGTAGACCGGGTCGGTGAACCAGATCGTCCCATCAGATTTGACCACCACATCGTTCGGCGAATTGAACCGCTTGCCATCGGTGGCCTCGACAAGCGGCTGCCAGCGCCCGTCATGCTCAAGCCGGGAGACCCGCCGGCCGCGATGTTCGCAGGCGACGACGCGGCCCTCGCCATCGAGCGTGTGACCGTTCTGGTTGTTGCAATGGGTTTCGAAGACACTGACCGAGCCGTCGCTTTCGTCGTAGCGCAGCAGCCGGTCGTTGGGGATATCCGACCACAGCAAATGCTTTGCCGCGGGAACATAGACCGGTCCCTCCGCCCAGCGGCTACCGGTCCACAGCCGTTCGAGCTTGGCATGCCCGATCGTCAGCTTTCGGAAACGATCGTCCAGAATCTCGTAGTCGCTCATTCCATTATTCCCGGATGGGTTCGGCTGGTCACTTCGAGGACTGCGTTGCCGTGCTGGTCCTGTGCGCCGCGCCGCGCTTGCGCTGGGCGTAGCCGGCAATGCCGATGGCGACGAGCAGCGTCACACCGTTGAACAGCGGTTCGACGAAGAACGAGCCGCCAAACTGCTGGATGCCGGAAATGCCGACCGCGAGGATAATAACACCGGTCATCGTGCCCCAGACATTGACGCGTCCGGGCTTGATGGTGGTCGAGCCGAGAAAGGCGCCGACCAATGCCGGCAGCAGATATTCCAGCCCGACGCTGGCCTGGCCGATGCGCAGCTTGGAGGCGAGCAGCACGCCTGTCAGGGCCGTCAGGAAACCCGACGAGATGAAGGCGCCGATGACGAAGCGGCGCACCGGTATGCCGTTCAGCGCCGCGGCCTTCGGATTGGCGCCGATGGCATAGACGTAGCGGCCGATCGGCAGATATTCGAGGATGATCCACAGCGCGACGGCGATCGCCAAAACATAGAGGCCGGTGATCGGCAGCCCGAACACCATCGTGCCGTTGAGCGCGTAGAACCCGTTCGGCAGCACGCCAACCACTTGCCTGCCGCCAGTGTGCCATAGCGCCAGCGCGTAGAGCACGGTGCCGGTGCCGAGCGTGGCGATGAACGAGTCGATGCGGGCAACTTCGACCAGCAGGCCGTTGAGGAAGCCGGTCACAGCACCGAGAAGCAGCACGATGATCACCGCCAGCGGCCACGGAACGCCGAACATGGTCTGCAGGCTGATGGCGAGGATGTGCCACAGCACGATGCCGTAGCCGACGGTGAGATCGATGCGACCGGACGCCATTGGGATCATCGCCGCCAGCGACAGCAGTGCGATGATCGCCTTGTCGGAGACGATCGAGCGCAAATTGAGCAGCGTTGGAAAGGTGCTCGGCAGCAGGATCGAAAACAATAGGATCAGCAGCGCCGTCAGGATCACCAGCCCGTAGACCGGCAGCAGCCGGATGATTTTCTGCCCCAACGACAAGCCCGCCATTTCGCCGCGGGTCGGTTCGAGTGCGCTGGATTCGATCGATTGCATGGGTTCGCTCCCAGAAAAATCAGGCGGCTTCGGAAGCCGATGCCGCGGTGATCACGGCGGATGTGGTCAGGTTGTCGCCGGTGAGTTCGCGCACGATCTGTCCGCGCGAAAACACCAATGCGCGATGGCAGACGTGGGCAATCTCCTCGAAATCAGTCGACACCACGACGACGGCGAGGCCGGCTTCGAGCGCACGGCCGATCAGTCGGTAGATCTCGGCCTTGGCGCCGACATCGACGCCGGCCGTCGGATCCTCGGCGATCAGCAAAGTGCGGCCGGTGTGGAGCCAGCGGCCGACGACCACCTTTTGCTGGTTGCCCCCCGACAAAGCCTCGATTGGCAGGTTCGGATCGTTGGGGCGCAGCCCGACCGAGCTACCGATCACTTGCGCCAGCGCGGCCTCCTTGTGAGGCGCGAGAAAAGAAAACAGGCCGCGCTTGCCGGCGCCGGGATTGAGAAAACTGTTTTCGCGGATCGACAAGGAAGCCGCGATGGATTCCTCGGTCCGGTCGCGTGCGATGAGGCCAACGCCGGCCGACATTGCCGCGATCGGGCTCGACAGATCGGGCGTAACGCCATCAATGGTCACCGAGCCGGAAAAGGCCTGGCAGCCAAACAGCGCCCGGCCGACCAGTTCTTGCCCGGCGCCGCGCAGGCCGACTAGCCCGAGCAACTCGCCCTTGCGCACGTCGAACGACACCGGGCCGGCACCGGCGCAGATCAGGTCGCGGACAGCGCACACCGTCTCGCCGGCCTGCGTTTGAGCCTTGCTGAAAACCTGGCTGACTGGACGGCCGACAATCATCTCGACCAAGTCGTCCGGCCTGGTGTCGGCGACCTCCTCCTGGCCGACCAACCTGCCGTCGCGCAGCACCGCGACGCGGTCTGCGATGCGGAAAATCTCGTCGAGGCGATGCGAGACGTAGATCATGCCGACGCCGCGCTGCTTGAGCGGGCGGATGGCGTCGAACAGGCGGTCGACCTCGTCGGCGGGAAGACTGGCCGTCGGCTCGTCGAGCACCAGAACATCGGCCTCGGTGGCCAGGGCGCGGGCGATGGCGACCAGCGACTTTTCGGTGCGGGTCAGATCCTGGACACGCGTCGTCGGATCGAAATCGCAACCGACCAGTTTCAGGGCCTCGTGCGCCCGCTTCTCGGTGGAACGCCAGTCGATGAGACCCGAGCGCAGCGAAAATCCCTGGGCGAGACCGACATTTTCGCCGACCGTCATCCATTCGATCAGGCCGAGATCCTGGTGAATGAAGGCGACGGACTGCCGCTGGTTCGGCCGCGGCGGACGATGATGATAGGGCTCACCACGAAACAGGATCTGGCCGCCATCGGGCCGGTAGATGCCGGCAAGCGTCTTGATCAGCGTCGACTTGCCGGCGCCATTCTCGCCGAGCAGTGCCAGGATCTCGCCCTTGTGCAGATCGAGCGTCACGTCGAAGAGCGCGCGGGTGCCGCCGAACTCCTTGGTAATCGACTTGAACTCGATCAGTTTTTCTTCAGCCACAAAGCGTTCCTCCCGAGATCGCCAAACGATGTTATCGATAACATTTCTGAGCGTCAAGCGACAAAATCAGGGTTCTCCACTTAGCCGGTCTTGCCGTCGAGCAGGCGCATCATTTCGGCCGAATCCCTGGCCCCCAGGCCGGCGGCGCAGAGCAAGCGGTGGATCTCGACCACTTGCCCTGTCATCGGCATCGGCGTCTTTGTCTTCAGGGCAAAGGCCTGCAGCGAATCCAGATCCTTCAACATGTTGTCGATGCGGCCGGTGGCTGAAAAATCGCGGGTGGCGAACTTTGCCATGAACTCCTGCATGATGCTGGAATCGGCCCGCCCCCCCTTCAGCGCCGCTGGGATTGCCTTCGGATCGACGCCGCCGGCTTCAGCCAGTTTGACGGCCTCGGCGACGGCCTGGAACAGCACCGCGCAGAACAGCTGGTTGATCAGCTTGGTGGTCTGCCCTGCCCCACTCGGCCCCATCAACGTGTAGTTGGCGCACAGATGCTGCATGACGGTACGGGCGTGTTCGAAGTCCGCCGCCTCGCCGCCGGCCATGACGGTCAGCCGACCGGCCAGCGCACCGGGAACGCCGCCCGACAGCGGGCAGTCGAGCCATTTCATGCCGGTCTCGGCCGAGAGCTTCTTCGCCATCTCGGCGGTGTCGGCCGGGTCAATCGACGACATGTCGATGAGCAGCTTTGCGGGCGATGCCGCAGCCGCGACACCGGCATCGCCGAACACGACCGAACGCACGATATCGGCATGGTTTAGGCTGAGGATGACGAAGTCGGTCGCTCGCACTGCCTCGGCGACCGACGCAGCGGCAGCCGCACCCTTCGCGGTCAGGGCAGCAACCTTGGCCTTGTCCAGATCGAACACCGCCACCGCCTGCTTGGCCTCGATCAGGCGGGTGGCGATCGCCGATCCCATGATGCCGGCGCCGACAACGGCGATTTTTGCAGCTTGCGTCATCTCAACGAGCCTCTTTCCTTGATCCTGGCGGGGGCGATCGCGAAGGCGCCCAGGCCCTCCAGCCCCGCATCGGCAATGCTGTCGACCGGAGCGTCGATGTCCACTGTGACCACCAGCTTTTCGTCACCAGGATGTTCCAGCGCGACGAACTGGCTGTCGAGCAGCGCCGGCGGGAAGAAGTGGTCGCGGCGCGCGGCGAGCCTGGCTTGCAGCAGCGAGCGCGCCCCCTCCAGGAATATGAAAAATAGCGGCCCGCCCGCCGCATGGCGAAGCCGATCGCGATAGGATTGCTTCAGCGCCGAACAGCTGACGACGAGCCCGCGGCCCTCTTCACCGGCCTGGCGCAAGGCTGCGCCGACCAGATCCAGCCAGGGCCAGCGATCGTCGTCGGCAAGCGGGATGCCCGCCGACATCTTTTCGACATTGCCGCGCGGATGCAGCGTATCGCCTTCGACAAAGGCAACGCCAAGCCGCGCGGCGATCTCGACGCCGACCTTGGTCTTGCCGCAGCCGCTGACGCCCATCACGACGATGAGCGCGGGTTCAAAGACAGGTCGTGATGCCACCGTCGACATAGAGCGTGTGTCCATTGACAAAGGATGAGGCCGGTCCGGCCAGGAACACTGCCGCGCCGACCAGTTCGCCGACGTCGCCCCAGCGCCCCGCTGGCGTGCGGTTGGTCAGCCAGGCTGAAAATTCGGGATTGTCGACCAGCGCCTGGTTGAGCGGCGTCTTGAAGTAGCCCGGCGCGATGGAATTGATCTGCAAGCCATGCTTGGCCCAGTCGGCGCACATGCCGCGCGTCAGGTTGCGCACCGCGCCTTTCGTGGCCGTATAGGGCGCAATGTTGGTCCGTGCCAGCTCGCTCTGCACCGAAGCGATGTTGATGATCTTGCCGCGCCGCCGAGGGATCATGTGCCGCGCCGCCGCTTGACCGACAAAGAACACGCTGGAGATGTTGGTGCGCAGCAATTCGTCCCATTTGTCGGCGGGAAAATCTTCGAGCGGCATGCGGAACTGCATGCCGGCATTGTTGATAAGGATGTCGATGGCGCCGATGGTCGCCTCGATCTCGGCAACGCCATTCGCCACCGCCGCATGATCGGTGACGTCAAAGACGGCGCTATCGACCTTGTATCCCTTCGCCGTCAGCGCATGCGCAGCCGTTTTGACTTTTTCGGGGCTGCGGCCGTTAATCACGATTTCGGCGCCGTGCTGCGCCAGCCCCTCCGCCAAGGCCAGGCCGATGCCCTGCCCCGACCCTGTGACCAGCGCCCGCATGCCGGTCAAATCGAACAACGAACTGCTCAAGTGCTCCTCCCGAGGAATATCCCTGAAGCGGGATACGATTTCCACCGCGCGGCCGCCAGTGCCTATTGACATGAATGTTATCGATAACATAGTCAATAGAAAAATACAGTTGCGCGGGAGACGATGCCGTGACCGACATATTGATGACCGGCCCCTATCCGGACTGGGACATGGCAGATCTCGAAGCGAAATATCGCGTCCACAAGCTTTGGCAGGCGCAGGACAAGGACGCGCTGATATCAAGCCATTCCGATGCCATCCGCGCCATCGCGACGCGCGGCGAGCTTGGCGCCAGCGCTGCGCTGATGGCGAAACTGCCGAAGCTCGAAATCGTCTCCTGCTACGGCATGGGCACCGACGCCATCGACCTTGCCTATGCGAGGGAAAAAAGCATCCGTGTCACCAACACGCCTGATGTGCTGACCGAGGATGTGGCCGATATCGGCATCGGGCTGCTGCTCGCCGTGGCGCGCCAGATTCCGCAGGCCGATGCCTATGTGCGCGATGGAAACTGGTGCAAGGCCAACATGCCGCTGGTCACGCGCGTTTATGGGAAGAGGCTGGGCATTGTCGGCATGGGCCGCATCGGCAAGGCGGTGGCCCGGCGCGCGGCTGCGTTCGACTGCGAGATCGCCTATTTCGGCACCCGCAAACACCACGAGCTGCCTTACGACTTCATCGGTGATCTGGTCGAGCTGGCACGTCGGAGCGAGTTCCTGATGGTGACGCTGGCCGGTGGCGAAAGCACCAGGAACATTGTCAATGCAGAGGTTCTGGCAGCGCTCGGGCCGGACGGCATCCTGATCAACATCGCGCGGGGCAGCACCGTCGACGAGACCTCGCTGCTCGCCGCGCTGGAATCCGGTGCGATCAAGGGCGCGGGGCTCGACGTGTTCTGGAACGAGCCGACGATCGACGAGCGCTTCGGAAAGCTTTCCAACGTCGTGCTGCAACCCCACCATGGCAGCGGCACGGTGGAGACCCGCAAGGCCATGGGTCAACTCGTTCGCGACAATCTCGCGGCCCATTTCGGTGGCCGGACCTTGCTGACACCGGTCGTCTGAGACAGGATCACATCATGAAGTCGATCGTCATCCACGCCGCCAAAGATTTGAGGATCGAGGAGACCGATCCGGGTGTGCTTGGCGCCGGACAGGTGGAGATAGCCGTCGAAGCCGGCGGCATTTGCGGATCGGACCTGCACTACTACAATCATGGCGGCTTCGGCGCGATCCGCCTGCGCGAGCCGATGATCCTCGGCCACGAAGTTGCCGGCACGGTAGAGGCCATCGGCGGCGGCGTTTCTGCGCTGGCCATCGGTGACCGTGTCGCCATCTCGCCCAGCCGTCCCTGCAATGCCTGCCGCTATTGTCTGCAAGGCATGCAGAACCAGTGCCTCAGCATGCGCTTCTACGGCAGCGCCATGCCGATGCCGCACATCCAGGGGGCCTTCCGCCAGCGCCTGGTCGCCGAGGCGTGGCAGTGCCATAGAATAGCCGACCATGTCTCCATCAACGAAGCCGCTTTCGCCGAGCCCTTTGCGGTGACGCTGCATGCCATGAACCGCGCCGGCTCGCTGCTTGGCAAGCGCGTTCTGGTCACCGGCTGCGGGCCGATCGGCGCGCTCTGCATTCTCGCCGCGCGGGCGCATGGCGCGCGCGAAATCGTCGCCACCGATGTCATGGACGGCGTGTTGGCAAAGGCCCTGGAGATCGGAGCCGACCGCACCATCAATGTCGCGACGAACAGCGAACAGCTAGCCACCTACAATGTCGACAAGGGCAGCTTCGACGTGATGTTCGAGGCCTCGGGCAACGAACGCGCGGTACGTGCGGGACTTGATGTCCTGAAGCCTCGCGGCGTGCTCATGCAGCTCGGTCTCGGCGGCGATCTGTCGATCCCGCAGAACCTGATCGTCGCCAAGGAGATTGAGATGCGCGGCACTTTCCGTTTCCACGAGGAGTTCGCGCTCGCCGTCGACCTGATCAATCGCCGTCGGGTGGATGTCAAACCGCTACTGACGGGCGTCTATCCTCTCGACCAGGCGGTCGCGGCTTTCGAGATCGCCGGCGACCGCAACAAATCGATGAAGGTCCAGATCGCGTTCTGACCGACACCGCAACGTCAGGTGCTTTCGCGCTCGACGACGCGATAGCCGGTGAGGACGATTTCCTGGCCGTGTCGTTTCTCGTCGCCACGGATCACCTGGATCAATCTTCGGGCAGCCTGTTGCCCGATGCCATAGCAGTCGACATTCACGGTGGTGATACCGGGATGGCAGAAGGCGGCGACTTCATAGTCGCCAAAACCGGCAATGGCGATGTCCTGCGGCACTCGCATACCCCGGCGCTTGCATTCCATCAGCGCGCCGAAGGCCGAAAGATCCGAGACGCAAAGCACGGCTTGCGTGTCCGGCCAGCGTTCCAGCATGCTGACGACGGCCTGGCCGCCTTGCTCGATGGAGATGGGCGGCACGCCGAAGGAAACGAGGCGGCCGGTCGGCAGGCCGAGTTCGTCAATGGCCCTGACGAAGCCTTCGCGCCGCTGGCTGCCGCGCGTGTCGCGCGAGGTCGTACCGCCGATGTAACCGAACTTCCGGTAGCCCCTTTTTGCGAGCGTCTTGACCAGCAGACCCATCGCCTCTTCGTTGGAGAACCCGACCACCTGATCGATCGGCTTTGCCGGCAACTCCCAGGTTTCGACCACGGGAATGCCGGCGCTTTTCAGAAGGCGGCGGGCGCGATCGGTATGAGCGCCGCCGGTCAGGATGATGCCTTCCGGCCGCCGGCGCAGCATCGCCTCGATCAGCTGTTCTTCCTTCTCGACCGTATAGTCGGTGTAGCCGAGCAAGAGCTGTAGCCCCGTGCTTTCAAGCTCGTCCGTGATCCCGCGCGCCGTATCGGCGAAGTTGGAATTGTTGATCGAGGGCACGATCGCAGCGACGAACCCCGTCTTGCGCGAGGACAGGCTCCCGGCCGATTGGTCGAGCACGTAGCCGAGGTCGTTGACCGCGGTCATGATCTTTTCGCGCGTTGCCTTGGAAACGCGGCTGCCTTCCTTCAAGGCGCGCGACACCGTCATGGTCGACACACCGGCCCGCAGCGCCACGTCGACCATCGTCGGCGTGTGGCTTTCGCCCGGTCTCGATGCGGCTGCCTTGGCCATCATGCCGCTCCATCGGCCGGCTGCGGTTTGCCCAAGGAAAGCCCTAGACGCTCGGGCACACGGTCTCTGCGGCGTCCGGCATCGCTCATGAACCACCTACTGGAATCAACTTCACGCAAAGGCATGTTATCGATACCAAATCAACAAGACAACAGCCACATACGAGGCCCAATTGTATTATGGTCATGGGCACTAAGTTTGAGCCGCGGTCACCTTTTGATCTGCTACAAGGTCTTCCCGCGCCGTCTTGGTGCCTGGGGTGGATTCCGTAAAAACCCAGAGGGGTTCGAGTTCAAGAGCGTAAAACCAATACGAGTAAAAACTTCAACAAAATCAGATGCTTAATATTCTGTCTGCCTCGGATTGCATATCGTTCCGCCTACGGGCCATAACCCGACCGCTTCCGCCCACCCGAAGACTACGACTTGGCCAGCGCGAGTGCGTCGAGCTTGTCGGGGTTCGCGACCGCAAAGACCGAGCGGATTCTCTCCCCATCTGTATCAATCAGGATGGCGACGACGGGGTGTCCACTCGACGATATGACCAGAGCTGGCGCGCGGTTTAGGTCAATCTCATCCACGCTCACGCCAGTCGGCAGGGTCCGCGTCACCGCGAAAATGAACTGAGCGACGGCCTCTGCCCCGACGACGGGCCTCTTGAGGGCTAGCGCCTTGCCGCCGCCATCGCCATGCAGCACAACAGATTCATCGAGGAGCGAAACCAGCTTTGCCGTGTTGCCGTCGAGCGCGGCTTCCGTGAAGCTTTTCAACAGCGCATGGTGCCGGTCGCGGTCGATTGTAAAGCGCGGCCGCTCTTCGAGGACACGGGCGCGGGCGCGGCTGAAGATCTTGCGACAAGTGACGGCATCGCGACGAGCCACCGGCATAATCTCTTCGAAGCTAAAATCGAACGCGTTACGCAACACAAACACGACGCGCTCCAGCGGGGACAGGCGCTCTAGCACGGCCATCAAGGCAAACGATACGTCTTCGGTGCCAATGCCAGGTTCATCCGCGGTGAGCAACGGCTCAGGCAGCCACTCGCCGACATAGGTTTCGCGGCGCGCACGTTGATCGCGTAGGCGATTGAAGCTGAGCCGCGCGGTAATCGTCGCGAGGTAGGCCTTGTGCGAGCGTACCGCATCTTTTGGCGTGGATTTCTGCAGGCGCACGAAGGCGTCCTGCACAATCTCCTCGGCGTCGGCCCGATTGCCAGTAATCCGATAGGCAAGGGCGAACATGGAGGGACGAAGCTCAACGAAGGCGCGGTCAATGCTCACGCTATCTGAAGCTTCTTTGCCGTCTCGGCTTTTTGTAGCGCGTCGTTTGCTTGATCCCATGACACTCTCCGGCGCCCCGGCCAAAAGAACGAGCCCGGCATTCTACGCTCGAGTGTGAGCACATAGCTTACGAGCCACACGAAGAAATTGCGGATTTGGCGTGCCGTTTGACCTTTGACGATGAACAAGGCTTGCCGGTCATCAGGATAGCTGAAGAAGCCCACGCCGCTGCGGCCAATGGCGATGCCTTGGCCAAAGGTAGAGAAACTAAATGGCCGAATGCGCCGCTTTGCCCTATTCGCCAAAATAGCGTCCGCGGCGTAAGCCCCTGACACCAATGCGCTGAATGCCGACAATCGGTAAGGTGCGCCAGTCGGAGCGATAGGATGGACCGCGTCGCCGACAGCCAGGATATGCGGGTGAGAAACCGACCGCAAATTGGCGTCCACCCAGATTCGGTCTTGCGGATCAGTCGCCAAACCGGCACCGCGGGCGACTGGGGCAGAGCGCAGTCCGCCCGACCAGACACAAATGTCGCAGGCAAGGGATCGACCTCTATTGGTTACGACCTCTGCGGGCCCGACCTCAATGACAGTCTCGCCATCGATCAATTCAACACCCAGGCGGATGAGCTCGGCTCGCACGGCCCTTTCAACACGAGGTCCTCTGGACGCCCCGCATCGGGATCGGCAGACCATGGTCATTTTGACGCCCGGCCATGCGGTCTTGATTTCGCCTGCGACTTCGATTGCTGTCTCGGCGCCACCGACAGTGATGACGTGCATGGGTCGGTCAGCATTCACGCGTAGTGTCGACCGCAGCGCCGCCGCGGAATGTGGGCCGTTGCCGGCCTCAAGGCGATAGGCGTTCTCGGCTGCGCCCGGAACATCCTCCACGTCGATGTTTGAGCCCAGAGCAAAGATGGCCTGATCGAACACGATTTCGCGCATTTGAGTGTCGGTTTGGATCTGAACGTGCCTCAGGTCCGGGTCGAGCGAGGTGACGTTGCCACAGATGAATTCGATTGTGGTTCCCGCGACGAATGCCGAGATCGATGCGATGCGTGGCGCCACTGCGGCCACGATGCTCTCCTGCAGCCTCACTCGTTCCAGGAACTGATCCTGCGCGCTTACGAGGGCGATGCGCAATGGCCATTTTCGTCGGCTAAGCCTTAGCGCGGCCATTAGACCGGCATAGCCAGCTCCCAAGATGACAACGTCATAGGAACTTGATTTCTCGGTTGTCCGTGTCGCGTTCATACAAATCTCCACTGAGGCGCCTTGCACAACAAGACACGCCAGGAGGCTGAAACGTGACAATGGGCTGATCCCAGCTTGGCCTGCAGGGCAATTCCATGCCGAACGCGGACGCCGAGCGCGGCAAGATGCAGGCTGGCAGAGGTTCACGCCAAGCTTCGACGCAGGCTATCCGCAGGAGCTGCTGAACGGCGTGCGATCCTAGTCCGCCGATCCCGCTGCCTACAACAATCTTGCGATCACAGCCTGGCATTTTGAAAAGATGTCGATGCTGAGGATGGTCAGCGCAGCGGTTTTTTGCTGTCAGCGCGCCTGAGTCTTCAACACGTTGATAAATGCTTGCAGCGCGGCGGGCATCTGGCGCCGGCTTGGATAGTAGAGGAAAAAACCAACCGAGCGTGGCGTCCAATCTTCCAGCAGTGGAACTAGCCGCTTACATGTTACATGCGGCTCGGCATAAATGGCTGGCACGCGAGCGATTCCCACGCCATCCAGAGCGGCGCGAATAGCAAGATCACTCTCGCTGGTGATCAGGGAGCCTGTGACGATCACCTCCAGACTCTTGCCACGCTTCTCGAAATCCCACCGGTGGATCACTCCGCTCGCAAAACGCTGACGGAAACAATTGTGCTCCTGAAGGTCTCCCGGGACCTTCGGTCTAGGATGCCTTGTCAAATAGTCCGGCGACGCGACGATTGTCGCCCGCGCATCCTCGCCGACACGCACCGCGATCATATCCTGCTCGACGCGATGACCAGGCCGGATGCCCGCATCGAAGCGGTCGCGCACGATGTCCGTGAGCGCGCTCTCGATGACGACTTCCAAAGTGATGGCCGGATTCGCTGTTAGAAATGTCGCGAGGATCGGCTCTATGACCTGCTTCGCGGCGGGCCGCGGCACCGTGAGACGCAGGTGCCCCGCCGGCTTGTCGCGGAAGACATTGATCGACTCGACCGCCGCCTCAAAACTTTCAAGAGCCGGGCGCAACTCGGCCAGCAGGCGCTCGCCGACCTCCGTCAGAGCGACACTGCGTGTGGTGCGGTTGAGCAAGCGCACACCGAGCTTTTCCTCGAGCGCCCGAATGGTCTCGCTGAATGTCGAGCGCGAGACGCCGAGCTGACGCGCCGCCTTGGCAAAGCTCAGGCGCTCGGCCACCGCCACGAAGGCATTCATTTCGGCAAAGCCTAGCTTTCGCATTAGTCGGGAATTCCGAATAGGGCATACGGATCATGCCGGATTGTCGAACAAATGGTAAGACCCTAACTCCTCCGAAGCAAGCGAGCACTGACCGGACCTGCAGAATTGGGACCATCAACCGAACGGATCAGCGCCGCGTTCTTCGAAGGAGAAACGAGATGGATCAGGTTTCGCGCTACCACCCGTTACTCGTCGCGCTTCATTGGGTGCTGGCCCTGCTGATCATTGCGGCACTGGCGCTTGGCGCTCTGGTGATGGTCAATATCCCCAATACCGACCCGATGAAGCTCGAGGCGCTGCGTAGCCATATGAGCGGCGGCCTCCTCATTCTGATCCTTATGCTCATCCGCCTCTTCGTGCGGACGCGGACCCGACATCCGGCGCCCGCGACGGCAGGCAATCCGCTCCTCGATCGCATTGCCTGGGCCTCGCACCGGATGTTGTACGTCGCTGTTTTTGGGATGGCCGGCAGTGGCCTCTTTATGGCTGTGCAGGCCGGGTTGTTCGGCATTGTCTTCGGCGGCCACGGCTCCCTGCCCCCCGACTTCTGGGGCTTCCCCGTGCGGATGGTTCATTACGCGTTTTCACGTCTCCTTATGGCTCTGATCGCCCTCCACGTCGCCGCCGCGCTCTTTCACAGCCGGATGCTCAGGGATGGGTTGCTGCGGCGTATGTCCTTCGGACGTCGCGCCCTGAAGACGAACGCCACCGCAGCCACCCTCGGCCGCCCTCATGCAGGAGTTTGACCGATGACCTACATGATGCCCGCCCAAGCAGGCGCCCAGCTTTTGAGCCTGATCGTGTTCGCCGCCGCCGCGCGCTGGTACGTGGTGCCCTGGCTCAAGAGCCGCTCCCGTGCCGACGCGCTTGGCGCGCTGCTTTGGGTGCATGTATTCCGCTATGTGGCGCTGCAGGTGTTCTCCGCGCAGCATGACGGTTTTCCAATCTCGGACAGCGGCGCCCTGGAGATAGTGATCGGTGACGTCGCCGGCGCGGTGATTGCGTTCGCGGCGATCGCGCTGCTCCGATATCGCGCGCGTTTTGCCATCCCGCTCGCCTGGTTGCTCGCGCTGGAGACCGTCTACGACACGATCACCAACATCCAAGGCGGCCTGCGCGAGCATCTGATGGGCGCAGCGAGCGGCGTCACCTGGCTGGTCCTGGTCTATTTCGTCCCGATGGTGGTGGTGAGCTGCGTGCTGTTCGTCTGGCAGCTCTACGCAAGACGTGGGGAGGCGCTCGACTCCATGCGCGACTGCGACTTTCGCTCGCAAGCCAGCCTCGCGCTGAAGGCTTCATAGAAGACGACGATCAACTGTTGAGCTGGCGCCGGCGGCGCACGCCGCGTTTCGACCCATACCAAGGAGTGGATGACATGACCATCGGATTGATACTTGCCAGCCTCTCGCTTGCGACAGGCGCCGGCACGATCGCGAGCTATTACCCGAAGATGCAGAGCAACCAGGCGACTCTGCTCCCGCGGCGGCAACAGGCCCTGATGGTACTCGCATTGCTGCTCGCCATAAGCGCTTTCTTTCTGCAGCCCGGGATCGTCGGCTATGTCCTCGGCGCGCTTGCGATCGTGCCGGCTGCGTTGTTCCTGTTGGGAACTTCCACCAGCGGATTGCCGAGCCTGCAGCCCGCAGTGAGCGTCGGCGCTCTCGCGCCAGATTTCTCGGCAATCGATGCCGAAGGCATGCCGTTCCATCTTTCAAATCTGCGCGGAGAGCCCGTGTTGATCAAGTTCTTCAGGGGGTACTGGTGCCCCTACTGCATCGCCGAACTGAAACAGCTCGACGATTCCGCGAAGGAGTTCGCCGCGCTCGGCATCAAGCTTGTGGCACTGAGTTCCGACCGTGTCGACGAGTTGCGGCCTTTCAAGCAGAAGCAGAATTGGGACATCACTTTGCTGGCAGATCCCGAACTCGTCGTTCATCGGCAATACAGAGTCGAGTTCCGCAAATTCTCACCTAAACGCGGCCCGTTTCGTGATCTCGCGATTCCCACGACGATACTTATTGACCGAGATGGTCGCGTTCTCTTGCTCGAGCAAACGAGTGACTTCCGCGTGCGCCCGCAGGCGTCGATGATCCTGGCCAAGGCCAAGGCACTGCTGGCGACCAATGAGCGACAGTTCGACCACGCGGCGTCCTGCGACGTCTGCGCCGCAATCGATCCCACTTGAAAGGAACCACCTGCGTGACCAGCAAAGTGATCAGCGCGGCCGATCCCCATCCACGCCAGCGCGCCAGCGTCCTCGATAGCGAGATCAGCTACGTCGACACCGGCGTCGGCGATCCAGTGGTATTCCTGCACGGAAACCCAACCTCCTCGTATCTCTGGCGCAACATCATCCCGTATGTCAGCCCGTTCAGCCGTTGTCTCGCGCCCGACTTGGTCGGCATGGGCCGTTCGGGAAAATCGCCGGCCAGGTCGTATCGGTTCGTCGATCATGCGCGCTATCTGGATGCTTGGTTCGATGCCCTCGATTTGACCAGAAACGTCACTCTGGTCCTACATGACTGGGGCTCTGCTTTGGGCTTCCATCGCGCCTTCCGCTTTCCAGAACAGGTGAAGGCGATCGTATATATGGAGGCCATCGTCCAGCCGATGCATTGGGCGCACTTCGGCGAAGCCGGCGGCATCTTCCGCTCGCTCCGCTCGCCCCAGGGAGAGCAGCTGATCCTCGACCAGAACGTCTTCGTCGAGAGGGTGCTGCCAAGCGCGATACTCCGTACCCTGGGCGAGGAGGAAATGGCCTCCTATCGCGCGCCTTTCACCGAAAGGGAGGCGCGCCTGCCGACCTTGATCTGGCCGCGGGAGATTCCCATTGACGGCGAGCCGGCGGACGTCACCGCCATTGTCGAAGCTTATGGGACCTGGCTCTCCCAAAGCCCGCTTCCCAAGCTCTTCATCGCCGGCGACCCCGGCGCCATCCTTTCGGTCAATGGCCTCGCCCGCGACTTCTGTCGGACTTGGCGGAACCAGCAGGAAGTCATCGTGAACGGTCGACATTTCCTTCAGGAAGACTCGCCCCATCAGATCGGCGAGGCGCTGCGGGAGTTTGTGACGGCCCTAAGAACTGACCGGTGCCCTTAAACGTCGACCAAAGGAATAGCCCCAATGAAGTCTGGCAAGGCATCGATGGCTGCGCTGGAGTGTTCAGTGTTGGCCGATCGCGCCGTTCCCGGGGAATTAACATGAGCACGCAGCAGGTCTCTCGCTACCATCCCGTGCTGGTCGTTCTGCACTGGATGCTGGCCTTTCTGATCATGGCTGACCTGGCCATCGGCGGGCTCATCCTCGTTCATATACCGAACGGCGTTCCCAAGGAGATCGAAGGCTTCGGTCCCATATCGCCAAAGCAAGAATCGAAACGATCATGAACCAGGACAACGATCTCCTCAATATGTACGCAGATCCACTCACTCGATGGGATGATGCCATGCATGGAAAAATCGTGCTTATCACTGGCGCCAACAGCGGCATCGGTTTCGTTACTGCCCGTGAACTGGCAAAAATGGGCGCGCAGGTTCTGATGGTCTGCCGCAACGCTGAGCGTGGAGCCCAGGCTCAGACCGAAGTCGCGATGGAGGCCACTGGACCTGTGCCGGAACTCTTGCTTGCAGATATGTCGTCGCAAGCTGAAGTTCGAGCTCTCGCCACTGAAATTGGTCGACGTTTCCACAGCATCGACGTTCTGATCAATAACGCTGGAGCCATTTTTGCCCGTCGTGAATTGACCGCGGACGGCATCGAGAGAACGTTTGCGACCAACTTTCTGGGTCCGTTCCTGTTGACTAATCTCGTGCTCGACCTTGTACGCACGGGGGGCGGTCGCATCATTAACGTCGCATCGGAATCTTACCCGCCCAAGCTCGATTTCGGCAATCTTCAAGGCGAAAAGAGATACAGCTTCTTGAACGCTTATTTCCGCTCGAAACTCGAGAACATCATTTTTTCCATGGACTTGGCGAAGCAACTCCAGGACTCCGGGGTTACCGTCAATTGCTTTAGCCCAGGGCCGACCAACACTGGGTTCGGAGACGGCATGTCCGGCCTCGCCGGTCTTTTTCCCCGCCTAGCGAAGAAACTGTTTCCGAGTCGCGAAAAGGGAGCCCGCACCTTGATTTATCTGGCGTCCTCACCCGAGGTAGCGGACGTCTCTGGCCGGTTCTTCCTGCGGCAACGAATCAGGCGAACCAAACCTGTAACTCATGACGCCGAGATTGCAGCGCGGCTCTGGCATTTGAGTGCCGAGCTGGTTGGCCTACGCGTCGAGCAGCCCAAACCTAGCACTTCCGCGAAAGCCGTTTCTCGGAGCGTGGCATGAGAATTCTTTGGACGCTTTCGCCTTGGCTGAGCCGCCTCATCATCCTGGCGGTAGCCGCCCTCTTCACCATGATCAGTCTCAAGTTCGTCTTCGATCCGCAGCAGGCCGCCGCGACTTCGGGCATCGCCATCGAACCGGGCCTTGGCTTCACAAACACCCGCGCGGGGTTCGGCGGTTTTCCGCTGGGATTCGCGTTGATCCTGGTGTTCTGTCTGTTTTCGTCGCGTTGGTTGCTTGCCGCGCTGTCATCCATCGCCATAGTAACAGCAGTGATCTTTGTAGTGAGGGTCTATGGCGCGGCACAGGACTCCACCTTCAGCCAAAGCGCGCATCTTTTGATACCTGAAGCTGGGATTCTGGTCGTTTCGCTCCTGGGCGTGGCGATGGAGAAGCGGCGGCGCGCCAACACGATGGCAAAGACGTGAAGCCCGTCAAAGTCGACGGATCGGCCAGCGGAAGGCGGATCGCGCTGGTGACTGGCGGCACCGACGGCATCGGCAAGGCGATCGCGTTGGTCCTGGCCAAAGCGGGCGTGGACGTCATCATCATTGGGAGCATTGGCGAAAAGGGCACCGCCGTCGCCAACGAATTGCAAGCTGCGTCCGGTGACTGCCACGTCGAGTTTCTGCAGGCTGACCTTAGCCTCATGTCGAATGTCGATGCGCTTGCAGCACAGGTCTCAGCACGTTGGCCACGACTGCACTATTTGGTACTTTGCGCGGGCGTCATGTGCGGCCGGTACACACGGACAGCGGAAGGAATTGAGACGAATTTCGCCCTCAACTATCTGAGCCGCTTCGCTTTGACCGAGGCCCTGCTTCCGTGTCTCGTTGCTAGCGGGGACAGCGATGACGTCTCCAGGATCCTGGTCATTGGAGGCGCCGCGCAAAACGGCAAGATCCAATACGAAGACGTCAATCTGACGAAGCGATTTGGTATCCTACGCGTCGTGTCGCAGTTCTGCGAGGCGAACGACGAGTTCGTCCTTGAACTATCACGCCGAATAGCGGCGGCCCACTCGTCATCGCACGTCACTGTCACCGGCCTCAAAGTCGGTGTTGTACGCACCGGAATCCGGCGGCAATTCCCACTGTGGATGAAGTTGTTGGTGCCGCTGCTCGACCCATTCTTGTCTAGGTCGCCAAAACAGATTGCCGCTTCCGCGTTGCACCTTCTGCTCGGTCCGAAATTTGAGGGCGAAACCGGTGCATTGTTTCTCCACATCAAGCACTTCAAAAGACTTCAGCCGGGACGGCACACAAGCGATCCCGCGCAAGGACAAAAATTGTGGGATTTCAGCCGACGCCTTATTGCTCAAGCTCGGACGGTCAACGCGAACTGTGTGCCCTGTACCAACTGCTAACTGGTATTCCGGCCATCATTGAGGTTCGGCAGGCGAGGATGCTCCACGGCAGAAAATATGCACAAATACGTCCAGGCGGTGGTGACAACCGAACGAGTTGCCGCAAGCTGGGCATGACGGAAGCAGGCCTCAGATGATTTGCAGGCCTTGGCGGCGCAGATTAGATGAACCAGGGCGAGATCGCCGAGATGAACAGCCCGGCCGAATTCTTCTTGTACCCGCGTTAGCGTAGCAAGCAGTTCCTTGCCTAGATCCTGAAGTAGCCGGCCCTGTCCCGCGGGCTGATTGCCCCTGTCGGACGAGCGAGCGAATGCCGCCTCCTCACACCTGCCCACCCTTGCCGGGCGTCGCGCGAATATAGTTCAGGTTCGTGGTTCCGACCGCGCCGATGTCTTCAACCTTGAACCGGTGCTCGCTGAGCAGCGCGGCGATCGCCCGCATGTCGATATGGCCATGTCGATGAAGTCTCGGCAGCCAGTGGGATCTGCGCCCTGGCCCGCCGAAATCAATGAGGAGCAGCCGACCTCCCGGTTTCAGCACGCGGCCGGCTTCACGGACAAATTCCGACCGAACGGGCTTCGATAGATGATGCAGCATCAGCGTGCCGATGACGATGTCGAACTGCGCATCGCCGAAGGGAAGTGCCTGCGCCGTGGCGTTGACGAAATTGAGGTCAAGGCTGGCGCGTCCTGCCTTGGCGCGCGCTCGCTCGATCATTTCGGCTGAGGCATCTACGCCGGCGACGCGTCCGCTCGGGCCGACTTGTCGCTTCGCCGCAATGGCCAATGTTCCCGTTCCGCAAGCGACGTCGAGCACTGACTCGCCAGGCCAGAGGTTTGCCAGGCACAGCATGGCCTCGCGGAAACGGTTCTCGCGACCGAAGGTCAGCGCGCGCACCAGAAGGTCATAAACCAGCGCCCGGTGCAGGACGATGCCGATGCCCCTGTAGGCGGCGCCATGCGCTCCGCCGCCGCCGAACGCCTTGTGACGCAACCCGCCCCACAGGGCCACGACCACGACCGCGGCAAGGACGAGACCGTGGAGGGCTGCCGTCCAGGTGCCGACCTCGATGTAGCCCATGCCCAGTTTGGCCAGCACCAGTAGACCCGCGACCAGCGTGAACTTGGCGAGCAGGACCAGCACGATGGCGCGCTTTCGGGAATGCATTCCGTTGCCGGCATTATGATCGGATGAGTGCATGCTCAGTGTCCTTCCGCTCCGTTGTGAGGTGCTCAAACATCATTGAGCTTCTGGACGCGGCGTATCATACTGGACACAACGTCCGAAATCGATGTTGCCGGACAGTAAGGCGCCGACTGCCCAGAACCGGGCACATGGAGGATCTATGACCATGAAAATCGAGCGAGCGGGCGACACAGGCACAATCGACCGTCGCGTCGCGCGGACCCGCGCCCTGCTGCAGGATGCCATCATCGCACTGATCCCGGAGCGCGGCTATGCGGCAATTACGGTCGACGACATTTGCCGCAAGGCGAATGTCGGCAGGTCGACCTTCTATACCCACTACACCGACAAAGACGCCCTGCGTAGCGCCACACTCGAGGCGCATCTCCGTTCGCTGAGCCGCGAGCAGCTGTCGAAGGAAGAGCGAACGGGAAGCCGGGTGTTCGATTTCAGCCTACCGATGTTCGAGCACGCGCAGGCGTTTCGCTCACTTCACCACGCGCTGCTTGCGAGCAGCGGCGACACCATCCATGACCAGATGCGCCAGCGTATCCAGCGTGCCGTTCGCGCGGAGCTTTCCGGAAAGCGGGTCGGCGAAGCCGGCGTCCCCATCGAATTCGCCGTCCAGTTCATCGCCGGCGCATTCCTTGCAGTGCTGGCCTGGTGGCTTCCCAGCGACATGAAACTTTCGCCCGCACACGTCGATGAGCTGTTCCAGAAGATGGCGGGACAGGCCATCGGCGCTCGAGGATAACAGGGCTGAGCCCAGAACTCCTTGCATCGAAGTCCAGATAATCGTTACAAATCAGTAATTTAACCATCATGCTCAAGGCACTTGGCTTATTGCTATATGAAACTATCGCGTATTTCAGATACGCGATAGTTTCTTAGAGGATTGAAATCTCGAAGAAAATCTGTAACTTTCCCGTATCTGAAATGCGCGAAAGTTGCATGCATGCCCCTCCATCTCGTCGGCGAAAACATCGATAAAATGCGCGCTCACCGCCAGGCCGAGGCCGGCAAGCTCGTCCAGCTGATGCGCGGCATCTATGTCAATGCCGACGACGACATAGACCAGACGGTGCGGACCCATGCGGTACGCATCGCCAAATACCTCTATCCGAACGCCTACCTGTCCGCCGCCAGCGCCGTACTGCTTGGCCCCATGCGCGATGGCCGCCTGTTCCTGACCGGCCGCCGCGCGCAGCGGCAGCGCATCAGGGCGCTCGAAATCATACAGAACAAAGCACCGGACCATCCATCCGTCGCGCAGGCGACTGTCGGCGACGACATGGGCGAACTGCGCGTGGACGTTTCTTCTCTGCGGCAGCGTTTCCTAGAAGCCTTCCGCATCCGTAGCGAACATGCCGCCTCGTTCGACGAAACGATGAAAGAAGGAATCGCAGCGCGACTGATTGAAGAATACGGCAGTCCGGAGGGTGCCGCCGATGCGGTGTTCAAACTTGCCCGTGACAATGACTGGCTTCATGAAGGGAGCGCCGCCGAACGCTTCCTCAAACGGAAGCCGGCTGCCCCCGCCGCCGTCGCAAACCAGGCCGCGCTCGACCTGATGGTGGCGTGGCACGGCGCGCCGATCGGTAACCTGGTGCATGATGGCTTCGAATGGCGATGGCAGGCGTCCGAACCGGGCGGTCCGCCGCTCGTGCGCCAGACCACGCCCGGCAGATTGCCTCCCTTCATTGAATCGCTGTTGCCGGAAGGCTGGCTGAACCGGGTGCTGAACAGCCCGGATGAACGCACGGAACTGCGCACCGGCAAGCGGTACATGTCGAACATCACGATCGTAGAGCGGGCAAGCGAGTTGGCGGCCCTGCCGGCTGATGTTCTGCTCACAAGGCTGCACAGCTTCACGGCGGATCACGAGTTCACCGGGATCTATGTCGGTCCCGGCCGCGGCGACATCCAGGATACGTTCGAACAGAACCTGGCGCGCATGTTCGCCACTGGCGCAACTCCGCGCCTTTCAGGTGTGCAGATCAAGGCGCCGATGTTCCTCAATGCCGACGGCACCCTGATGCCGAGTACAGACAAGCCGTTCACGCATATTCTGAAGCCGGCCGGTACGTCGGGATTCGAGGCGCTGCCCGCAATCGAATGGCAATCCATGGAACTCGGCCGCGCGGTCGGATTCACCGTGCCTGCCATTGCACTCGTTACCATGCCGGATGGCATGCCGCACGCCCTGGCTGTTGAACGGTTCGATATCCGCACCAGCCTTGATGACGTGCGTCGTCTGGCGCTGGAGGACATGACGTCAGTCCTGGGCGTGCGGGCGGAAGACAAATACACAGGCACCATGGAACGGATTGCCGGCGCACTGCGCCCCCTCTCGACCGACTCAGACGCGGACCTGCTGCTGCTTTTAAGGCGGGCACTATTCGCGTGGCTGATCGCCGATGGCGACATGCATCTGAAGAACATGGCCGTGCTGAAAATCGCGGAGCCAGGCAGAGGAGATTTTAGCTCCGTTCGCATGGCGCCGCTTTACGACGCGGTGTCAACACGGGTATTTCCGAATCTGCAGCATGACCACATGGCGCTCAAAATCACCGGCAAAGACGAACGCCTGAAGAGAGCGGATTTCAAGCGTTTTGCGGCGACGGCGGGTATTCCGGCGGCGGTTGCGGATACGGCCATGGATGAACTGGCAGCAGCGCTTGCGCGCGGCCTGGACGACCTCACGCTGCCGGCGCCGCTGACCGGTGGATCGACGGGCGCTGAACGGGCGGCGAAGATGCGAGAGATTGTCCGCGAACGCCTGGATACGTTTCAATAGCGTCGAGCGCGTTTTGCAGTTGGTGCCTAAACGGAAGGCTCTCTTCCCGTGTCCGGCGTACGGAGTTCCTTGGGGACTCGCAAGATGCGCCGGTAGATCCGCAAAGACCCATCGGGCAGGTCATTCAGCGCCCTGTTCATGAGATAATCCTGCAGCTGTCGTCAGTCTCTGTCCCGCCGTGTGCCGTCCAGCATCGCCGCCGCCATGGCGACGCTGCTGTGGCCCGCTCGCCTTTGGCTACGAAGGCAGAGCTGGACTGCCTCGGCCGCATTTTTGAAATGCCTCGGAAAGCGGCGGTTGTAGCGGCTGTCGATAAAGATCGCGTCCACGGCCGTCTTCATGTTGTCGGAGATGCCGCGCGTGCAGGCGCCGCGGAAGGAGCTGAATGCCCGCTCATGGGGTTGGATACCATCTCCCGCGTTTCGCGCGGATAGGCCCGCACGAGGAACATATGGCGGTGGGAAAGCCGCGTGTGCGCAAGCTTCACCGTTACCGTCACGCCATCGAGCAGAACGATCTCGTGGCTCCAGTCGAACTGGTAGGCCTCGCCTGCCGCAAGGGGCAACCGATGTAGGCTTCGTTCGCGGCGCCGCCGCAATCCGACTCCAAGCATGCCGCCAAGGCCACAACTCCTGCTTGTCACGAGCAATCACAGCGATTATGTTGCAACATAATCAAAAGGTAAAATCTGACATTTAGACAAATCGACAAAAACCTCGGAGCGGAGAAGCCTAAATCAACTTATTAGTCACATCTAACGAAAGTCGCCAGCCATTCTATTTCTGGTTTGTTGCAACATTATGGTGACGTCGAGAGAATTAATTCGAGGCGTCTCGTCAACTGTGAGTCTAATCGGTATGAGACCTTGCATCCTCGTTTGCTCTGCCGACGCCAGTTATTATCTGCTTATCAGCTATATCCTCGAAAACGAGGGATTTTCCTGCCTGCCCGCCCGCGATTGCGCAACGGCGCTAGAACTCTTGCTGCAACAATCCTTCGCGGCTGTGCTGCTAGACTGCAACGACAATCTGTGTTGTGGGCCCGACGCAATCGATCGCATGTGTCAGGCAAGCAAGGAACGGTCAATTCCGCTCGTTGCGGTGTTGCCTGCGGGCAATGAGGGTCGGTATCTCGAACTCCTGAAGGCTGGCGTCACTCACATCTTTGTATCACCCCATCCGCCGGCGCAGATTGTCCACGTCTTGCGCCAGCTGGCTGCAATGGGCGAACAGTTGGTCCCGCCGGGCCTTGGCGAGACTGGGCTGATTTGGGGAAAGCTCGAACTCTTTCCGAGACAGCACCGTGTGCGTTACGACGGAAACGATGTCGTCCTTGGGCCGATACAGTTCAAGCTACTGGCGACAATGATGCTGGAACCTGGGCGCATTTTCAGCCGCGACGAATTCATCCACGCGGCATGGCCACCCAACATCCACGTCGAACCGCGGACCGTCGACGTGCATATGGGCCGGTTGCGCGATGCGTTGCGGAAGGCAGCCGGCCGAGATGTCATCCGTACGGTGCGTGCGGCGGGCTACGGACTCGAGAACCCGCTCGAGCAGATGGGCGCCTAGCGGCATCGAGCTCGAATGCGGCTCGCCGGTAAGGCGGTCATCAAAGTTTGTCGCAAAATTGTTTCCGGCTTTATGGAATTTCACCGGCCATTTGCCGACTATCCCGGACGACGAGACATGGCGCGGATCTGATTTCCCTTTCATCGGACCCTGCCGTTTGACACGCCGCGTCGAGCGCTGGAGGAATTCGATGGTCAGTCAGTCTGTCGGACAAATTGCCAAGAGCGACAAGCGCGCGAGCCGGAACACAAAGAGCCTCATCGACAAAGCGAGCAGTCATTTCGCCACTGCGCGCCTGGCGGGGCTAATGGCAGTGTATGCTCGTCCATTGCCGGGGCGAGGCGTGGCAATCAGCACAGGCCCGAACAAGGAACAGCCGGTGGTCGACTTCGTCCGCTGCTCCTATCTTGGCCTGGACAACCATCCGAAGATCGTTGGTGGTGCGCTTGAAGCCATCGAGCGCTACGGCACACTACACTGGTCATGCGCGCGCACCCGTCTCAATTTCGGTTTAATCGGCGAACTGGAAGAAAACCTGTCGGACCTCTTCGACGCGCACGTCATTGTCTACACAACGGTGCTAGCCGCCAACATGGGCGCACTTCCAATCTTGGCTTCCGGGCACCTTACCGGGGGCAAGAAGCCGGTGATGGTTTTTGACCAGTTGGCGCATGCGTCATTGGCGTTTCACAAGGGAACGATCGCCGAAGAAACCGAAGTCGTGACGATCCCACACAATGACATGCAGGCACTCGAGACTATCTGCCGCGACAAAGCCACCGTCGCCTATATCTGTGACGGCGTCTATTCGATGGGTGGCGGCGCCCCCATCGCCGATCTGCTGGCCCTGCAGGAGAACTACGGACTTTTCCTCTATATCGACGATGCCCACGGAATCTCGATTTTCGGCCGCAACGGCGAAGGCTACGCACGCTCTCAGATCAGAGGGCCGCTTGGGGATCGCACCATCATCGCGACCTCACTCGGAAAGGGCTTCGGCGCATCCGGCGGGTTGCTCATGCTGGGAACCTCGCGACAAGAAGAACTGTTTCGCAGCTTCGCCATCGCACACGCCTTTTCGGCCTCGCCGAATGTTGCGGCAATTGGTGCGGCACTTGCGTCGGCCGAACTGCATCGCACTCCCGAATTGCATCGCCTGCAATCGACACTTCAGAACAGATTGCAGCTGTTTGATGGAGTGTTTGAAACGAGCGGGGCCGGGAGCAAACTCCCGATTCGCTTAGTCACCATTGGCGACGAACTGGTCTCGATTGGAGCGGCTCGCGCCATTCTCGACCGCGGCTTCTATGTATCGGCCGTTTTCTTTCCGACTGTTCGCAGAGGCGAATCCGGCTTGCGCATTTGTCCCACCGCTGGACATTTTCCCGAAGACATCGAGCGCCTGGGCGAGGCGCTTGTCGAGATTGTCCCAACTGACGAAGCCCCAGAGCCGCCGACATCGCCTGCCGCGAAAACCACCAAGGCTGGAGGAGGTCGTTGAGAGTTCTGGAAACGGACCGGCTCTTTCTGCGCCCTCTTCAGGCCTCGGATGCGAGTGCGTTGTTTCAGCTTCACTGCGATCCGCTTGTCGTTCGGCTTACAACCGACGGTCAGCCGATGACCCGGGACCAGTCAGACGAGCGCCTCGACCTTTATCTGCGCGAGGCGAGAGATTTTGGACTGGGGTTCTTTGCCGTCTTCGAGAAGCAGCCAAACGGTGATCTTCTGTTCGCGGGACGATGCGGCCTGCGCAGCTTCAAAAATGACGCTGTCGAAATCGGCTATTGCTTCTCTGAACGCGCTTCGGGGCGTGGCCTGGCGACTGAATCGGCCGGACTGATGATTGCCGACGCTTTTGGCAGGTTGGGTTGCCAAAAGCTGGTCGGATTGGTGCGCCCTGCCAATCAGCAATCGCAAAAGGTCCTCAGGAAGCTTGGGTTCACGCAAAACGGCATGATCTGTTGTCGCAACGTCAACTACCGCAGTTTCGAACGGAACAATGGCGAGACGGGACGTCTATGAGGTTCGCCCCATCCCCGCGAACGGCCATCCAGTATCTTCCGACCCGAGAACCGAGGTTCTTTGCAAGTGAAGTCCCAGTAGCGCGGTCGCGATTTCATCACTTGGTCCATTCAGAGCGTTCGCTTGATGTTCGATGCACTCGCTTGTCGTTCAAAAAGAGCGGGCGCACTACGATATCGCTCTGTCGAAAGTGCGCACCTTCACCACGGGATCGCCGACATCGTGTTCCGGCCAGAACCGGGCCTTGCGATAAGTGAGCGAGCCCTTGGTGTAGTATCCAACCCCTGGCGTGCGAACCAGCAGCGGGGTGGCTGCGGCGCCGAAATTCAGCTTGAAATGGTATCCAGATTTGACGACGAAAAAATCGCGTGAAACAAGTTCTATGCCCTGGCTGGTGAAAACGGCTGGGTCGTGACTGAACGCTGCCTTGGTTGTCAAAACGACGAGCAGCCGGCCATCGATCTCCACGACGGCGGTGCGTCCCATGCTTGAGGGTTCGCCGCCCTGGAAGGGACCGGCCAAAATGAAGTCGCCGCTGCTCAGGTGGATGACTTTGCCGGTGATAGGCAGAGGCCTGAAGCCTGGTGTGATCCGACCTCCTACCGCGCAGGCAATGACGTTGCCCAGTCCGGCTTCGAAGGCGATATCGACGGAGCGGGGATCCGTAATTGGGATTGCTCCGCGCAGGTCGTCGTGGCGGTGCAATGCGGCTTCCAGGATCGCAGTACTGTCTCCAGGCGCGCCGGCAAGCACACGGTCACCCATATCGGCCAGGACGAAAGGCCGACGGGAATTTGCTGCTGCAACCGTGTCGAGGGCCTCGGCAATCGACAACAATTCGTCAGTGAAACGGGCGCGATTTTCCCAGAAAGCCCGGGCGAGCGAATTCGCGACCAGCTCGCCCTTCTTGCCGGCATCATTCGTCAGAACGACGGCCGCCTGGCCGATATTCTCATCATCCGCGTAGCGGAATACGTTAAAGAGGGAGACGTCCCAGATTGCCGGGCAGCCCTTCGCCGCAAGGCGCGCCTGGTTGTGGATCTCGTGCAGAGGACCCCCGGCTGTTTCGGCCGCGCCTGGCAGGATCATCGGGATCTTGGCCATCGCGGTCACCGGACGCAGCGCGCCATTGAGCATCGCCAAAAGATATGCGGCGACCTTTTCACCGCATTCGACAACGTCGGAGTGCGGGTTTTCCTTGCAGGCAATGCAGATATCGACCGCAGCCAGCATGGCCTCCGTGACGTGCGCATGAAGATCAAGCCCGATACCGATCGGCACTGTTTTGCCCACCGCGGCGCGGAGCCCTGCGAGCAGATCTCCTTCCGCGTCCTCGATGCGTGTGGTTCCCATGGCGCCATGCAGCTCGAGCGCAATCGCATCGGGGTCGAGGGCGATGGCATCCGCAATGAGACGCTCCTTGACTCCGATGAAGAAGGCATGATCGACCAGTCCGCCAGGCGGCGCGACCACCGAAATGCTGGGCAGAATTTCTACCTGCTCCTTGGTGAGTTTCTGGACGATGCCGGCCAGGGTAGAGCCCGAAGTCGCAGCAGCTGCCATCAACTCGTCGCCTGCCGAAATCTGGAAATCGGCTGCGCAGGTTGGCTGTGGATTGAACCCGTTCGACTCGTGCCATATCCGTGCGACGAGAACACGCGGCGCAGATCTGTTCATGGTCATTCTCCTGTTCACTGCTGAATCCAGGCGTTCCACCGCTCAAGCAAGAGAGCGGCGTTGTCATTGATCCATTTAGCATCTGGAACGATGGGGCTGTTTTGGGGATCAGTCGTGCTCGGCATATCGGCGCGGGCTTGCGGGGACATCAATTTGACGGCCTCGCTGCTTGGCGGTTTGCACGACAACGCTTCGCAGACCTTGGCCTGCGCAGCCGGCGTGTTGAGCCAATATTCAGCCAGTTTAAGCGCGTTCTGGCGATGCGGCGCGTTCTTGATCAATGCGATCCGGTCGCCGACGAGGAACGAAGCAGCGTGTGACCACGCAATGGGCAGGCCCTCGCTTTTCAGAGCTTTGGCGCGGGTCAGCCAGATCTGACCGACGACATAATCGCCATTGCGAAAGCCCTGCATGCTTTGATCCCCGGTCTTCCACCACAACGTCACCGCCGGTCGGATCTGTTCGAGCTTGGCCAAGGCCCGGTCGATGTCGAGCGGGAACAGTTTTTCCGGTCTCACACCGTCGGCAAGCAGGGCGCTTGCCATGACCCGCCAGGGATCATTGAAGTCTGGAAACGATCGGCCGCCAGGAAATTTCTTCAGGTCCCACATGTCGGCCCAGGTCTGGGGACTTCTGCCGTCGAAGGCGTCCGATCGGTAGGCAAGGAGGGTCGAATTCGAGAGCAGCCGCACCCCCGCCGCAGTACAGGCGTCGGGATCGAGGTTCGCGTGCGTGAAAAATTCCTTACAAAACTCCGAGAGGTTCTCGGCGTAGAGCAGGTGTTGCTCGGAAGCCGCCTGTATCTCGCCTTGCAGGTAAAGGTCCCAGCTGACATTGCCCGTCTTGACCATCGCGGCTGCCTTAGCCCGCATCTCGGCGTTGGTGGCCGCAACGGTGACGACCTCAATGCCCGTCCTGGCTGTAAACGGATCGAACCAAGCCTCCCGGAGTGCCTTTTCGTATGCACCACCGGTTGTCGCGACCACGATCGTCTCGGCGGCAGCGGCGCTGGACACCAAGGCGGCCAGACACGCCGCTGTCGCTGCAGACATTTTCTGAAAAGCCCAAAGCATCGAAGTTCCTCCCGTCTGGTTTGGTCAGCTAATTTCTAGTTCTGCCGGCTGGCCCTAATGGCTGCCATCAGCAGCAGAGACACGCCTGCCAGCAGGGTCGAGACAGCGGCAATCACTGGTGTGAGATTAAAATCAATGTCCTCGAACATCTTCCGACTGATGGTCTTCCCGCCCGTATCGGAAAGGAAGAACGCCACTGTCGCCTCGTCGAAGGAGGACAGGAAGGCGAACACCGCCGCGACAGCGACCGAAGGCGAAATATTTGGGAGCACGATGAGCAGAAACGCTCGCGTCCGGTTGGCCCCACAACTGAGCGCGGCAAGTTCCAGCGTGAAATCAAACCGTTGCAGCGCGGCCATTACGGTGACCAGCACATAGGGAACGGCAAGCACTGTGTGGCCGATGAGGAACCCCACGAGATTTCCTGTCAGCCGCAGGGGCGAGAAAATCAAATAGAGTGCGACACCGAAGACCACATGAGGAACCACCATGGGCGCAAGAGAAAGCGCCTGAAGGGCTTGTTTGCCCGGCAGATCCCCGCGGGTCAGAGCCATTGCCGCAAGTGTGCCGATGGCCGTCGCAGAAAGGCTGGTTGCCAGCGCGATCTTCAGGCTGAACCAGGTTGCAGCCATCCAGTCCGGGTCGGACAGGTATTCGCGATACCAGTGCAGCGTCAGTTGATGGGGCGGAAACTCGATATGATCAGCGCTGCCCAGCGAAATTGGCAAAATGACGAGGGTTGGCAGGACAAGGTAGAAGAGGATGAGGCCGAGCACGGCGCCTTGCAGTAAGACGGCGACCGTAGATGCCCAGGGCCTTTGCCAGATGGCGGCGCTGTTGCCTGCCAGAGAGGCCGCTTGACGTGGGTATCGGGTTTCAATCGACACTTGCAAATCCTTTGGACATGGAAAAGGCCTTGCGGAAAACCAGCACCATGGTCAGCGTCGCGATCACCAGGATGGTTGAAAGCGCGGCAGCGAAGGGCCAGTCGAGAAGGACTGTCGCTTGCTGACCGATCAGTGTCGCGACGATCAGAGTGCCTGGTCCGCCGACCAGTGCAGGAGTGATGTAAAAGCCGAGGGCGAGGATGAAACACATGACGCATCCGGCAAAGATACCCGGCAGGCTGAGTGGCAGGGTGATGCGCAAAAATGCCATCGTGGCGCCAGCCCCAAGGCTACGGGCAGCGCAGACATACTCCTGCGGGATCGACCGCAGCGCCGCGAAAATCGGCAAGATCATGAAGGGCAGGAGGACGTGGGTCATTGCCAAGATGACCGCCCCTTCATTGTAGATGAGCTTGAGGGGCGCTTCGATCAATCCGAGCTGCTGCAGGACGTTATTCACCACGCCATTGCGTTGCAGAAGCACGATCCAGGCATAGGAGCGAACCAGCACCGGCGACCACAGAGCGATAAACACCGCAGCCGTGGCAACGGCGGCCAGGCGCCGTTTGAGGCTGGCCATCGCAAGGGCGACTGGATAGCCAAGTACGAATGAGGCGATGGTGACGGACAGAGCAATTCTGAACGTTCGCGCCATGACCGAAAGATAGATCGGCTGCTCGATGATCTTCCGGTATGCGGTGAAATCCAATGCCGGCGTAAACAGGCTCAGCTTGATCAGCGCTGCAATCGGATACAGGAAGCCAACCAATAAGAGCAGCAGTAAAGGACCGATCAATGAAAACGACAATGCCCGCGAGTAGCGGCTTGCCGGGCCCCCCGGTCGACCGAGACTATGATCGCTTGGCCTGGAAGCTACGTCAGCCATGATCAGGCTTCCGGCGCAGCAAAGACATGGAAGGCTTCCTTGAACGCAAACAAGTCAACACGTTCGCCGCGTCTGAAAGGACCTGCCGATGTGGAAGCGGGCAGTTGGACCTGCACGATCGGCTGCCCGATCGTGGCAAGGCGCACCAGATAGACGCGGAAGGCGCCGACGAAGATCTCCGCGTCGATGTGGCCGGGTATGGCGGTCGCTGAATCGGGCGGGGCGAATGACAGACTTTCGGGCCGAACCGCGAGCTTGACAGCTCGACCCCGCTGCAGGTGCCCTGCCCCACTCAAGGACGGGGACGGGGCAGGGATGGTGATCCTGTCCGATATGCGGATGTGGCAGGTACCGGCTTCGTCACGTTGGCATTCACCGTTGATGAAATTCATCTTGCCAACGAACTGCGCGACAAAGGGTGAGCATGGCCGTTGGTAAATGTCCGCTGGAGCGCCGAGCTGGACAAGGGTTCCACCAGACATGATCGCCACACGGTCGGACAAGGTCATCGCTTCGTCCTGATCGTGGGTGACGTAGATGACGGTAGCGCCGAGCTTGGACTGGATGCGTTTGATTTCCAGCTGCATGGCCTCTCGCAAATTCTTGTCGAGGGCACCGAGGGGTTCATCCATCAGCAACACAGGGGGCTCGCACACAAGCGCACGGGCAACAGCGACGCGCTGCTGCTGGCCGCCCGAGAGCTGATTTGGGTAGCGATGATCAAAACCGACCAGCTGCACCAATTCGAGGATCATCCTCACACGGTCCCTGATCGCTAGACGATCCACCCGGCGCATACGCAAAGGAAAGGCCACGTTCTGGTGGACCGTCATATGCGGAAACAGCGCATATTTCTGAAAAACCATGCCAATGTTGCGCCGGTTGGGTGCGGCTCCGGTGATATCCTGGCCGCCGATCGAAATCCGGCCAGAGCTCGGCGCTTCGAACCCGGCGATCATGGTCAGCAAAGTGGTCTTGCCGGACCCCGATGGTCCCAGCACTGACACGAACTCGCCCGCCGCAATGTCGAACGAGACGCCCTCAACCGCAACGGTGCGTTCAAAGCGCTTGCTGAGGGATTGGAGAGATAGCGTTTTGCCGATCAAGCTGGTGTTCCTCCGTGCGAAGAATGTGCCCGCGACTATCCGACCTTCGGAAGGATACCAGCGCCCTTGTCGTTGCTGCCGTACAAGCCCGCATACGGCTTTTGATCCCGGTTTCATCCATCGCCACGTCAAAACAGAGGACGCGAGACCGGGAAGATGTTATGCAGATGTCACACAAACTTTACCGTGACTTCATAGTCGCATTTTGATGCAACAAAAAACTCAGCCTGTCAACGTCAGGATTTTCGATGGCCTCCAGCACCCCATTCGCCAAAGAAGACGACAGACAGCCAACTCGCCTGGGCGATCGCGTCTACGAGCAAATCAAGGAACGTCTCATCCGGGGCGCCTATGGTCCAGGCGACAAGCTGACCGTTCGCGGCCTGGCCGAGACCTTGGGGGTGAGTTCCACGCCGGCGCGCGATGCCATCAACCGCCTGGCCCTCGAAGGCGCACTGGTCTACGCCGGGCCTAAAACGGTTATCGTTCCGGCTCTCGACCCCGAAGTCCTTGAAGAGATTACACTTATGCGCCTGGCTCTTGAGGGTCTGGCCGCCGAGAGGGCCGCTGCTCGCGTGGCGGACGAGGACATTGAGGCGCTCAAAGAGACCCAAGCACGGATCAACGCCGCCCTCCGTGAAAGGCGGTACGCGGAAGCGTTGTGGAGCAACAAGGAATTCCATTTCTCGATCTACAAGCTCAGCGGGATGCCCCATCTGCTCGCTACGATCGAAACACTTTGGTTGCGTATCGGGGCCTCGTTCAATGATCTGTATCCAGAATTCGCCGAAGCGAAATATGGCATACACAATCACATGGCCGCACTTGAGGGACTGGCCGAACGCGACGGCAGTGCCGTCCGTGCTGCGATCGAAAGTGACATTCGGGACGGCTATCGGCGTATGAGACAAGCCACTCGCGAACGGAACGCCATACAATCACTACCGTCGTGATATTTTTGTTGCGTCAATTCCGTTTGTGTGTTTTTTGTTGCAACATAATTGTGCTGCGATGGAAAACATCTGATGACGACACGACAGGTTCGCCTCAATCAGGCCCGTCAGGTATCCAATCGGCTTTACGACCGCGGACTTCGCGTTTTTCCCGACGGCACGACACGGATCACCGTCGAGCGTGATCCGGTCCCGCGCTATGCGAAAGCAGGCCGGGGCGCTTACCTGGAAGATGTGGACGGCAATCGCCTTCTCGACCTGAACAACAATTTCACCACGCTCATTCACGGCCATGCCTACGCCCCGATCGTGGAAGCCGTTGCATCGCAGCTTGCTTGCGGAAGCTGCTTTGCGAACCCGACTGAATATGAAATCAAGCTTGCCGAACTGCTGGTCGATCGCATCCCGTCGGTTGAACGGGTTCGCTTCGTCAACAGTGGCACCGAAGCCGTCATGTTCGCAATTAAAGCGGCCCGTGCATTTACGGGCAGGCCTGCCATCGCTCGGATTGAGGGGGCTTTCCACGGTGCCTATGACTGGGCGGAGATCGGCCAGGCAGGAACACCTTTGACCTGGGGACCACCGGAGGATCCGCTGCCAGTCCCGCTGTATGCGGGCGTTCCGGCCTCTATCGCGGACGATGTGCTCGTTCTGCGCCTCAACGATATCGGAGGCTTGCAGCGCCTGGAGGATGCGGCCGACAGACTGTCTTGTATTCTCATAGATCCGATGCCCAGTCGCGCCGGCCTGATCGCTGCAGATCCAGAATTCCTCACGGCATTGACGGAATCGGCGCGCAGAAATGGCGTCCTTGTCATTGCCGATGAGGTGTTAAATCTGCGACAGGGCTTTCAAGGCGCGTCCGCAAGATATGGGCTCACGCCAGATCTTGTGGCGATGGGCAAGATCATTGGCGGTGGCTTTCCAATAGGCGCGATCGGCGGTCGCGAAGACGTAATGCGCGTTTTCGGTACTCGCCAAGCCAAAGGAAGTTTGCCGCAGGGGGGCACGTTTTCAGCGAATCCCGTATCGATGCTTGCCGGCTCCATAGCCATGCAGGCGCTGACGAAAGACGAATTCGATCGGCTCGAGCAGTTGGGCAACCAAGTCAGGGCCGGCCTGTCTGAAGTGATCAGGCGCCATTGCGCAGCATTTTCGGTAACTGGTGCGGCTTCGCTTTTCCGCATTCATCCGAAGGAACAGCCGCCGTGCGAGTTCAGGCAAGCATTCTGCAATAAGGCCGAAGCAGAGACGTTGATGAGATTGCATCGACATTTTCTGGCGTCTGGCATCCTCCTGCCAAATGGCGCAGCGGCCTCGTTGTCGACGCCCATGGGAGCGGCAGAAATGAATATGATCGTCGAATGCTTCGACGATTTCCTCAGCCAAGCAAACCAGCGTTGAAGTGGGGCCAATGTCACCAGATCTCTCCAGCACGGTTGCCGGCCGCATTGCGCTGGCATTGAGACGCCATGACGTCTCTCATATTTTCGCACAAAGCCTGCCGTCCGCTGTCATCCTGGCGGCCGAAGCATTGGGAATCCGGCAGATCGCCTACAGACAAGAAAATATGGGCGGCGCCATGGCCGATGGATATGCCCGCCGTTCCGGAAAGATCGGCATAGTGGCCGCGCAGAACGGGCCAGCCGCCGCGCTTCTGGTCCCTCCCCTGGCAGAGGCGCTCAAGGCCAGCGTGCCAATCGTTGCAATCGTGCAGGATGTCGAGCGCCCCCAGGCCGACCGCAATGCTTTCCAGGAACTCGACCATCTGGCGCTATTTCAGTCCTGCACCAAATGGGCGCGAAAGGTTGTGGTGCCGGAGCGGATCGAAGACTACGTCGATGCTGCGTTTGCCATCGCAGGATCAGGGCGCCCGGGTCCCGCCGCGCTCGTCTTGCCGGCTGACCTCTTGCGCGCCAACTGGACGGGGACGCAATTCGATCGAACGGCCAATCTCGGCCACTGGCCAATCGACAGGTTGCGCCCATCTGAACGTGACGTCATGGCTGCAGCGAGACTTTTGAGCAATGCGCGATCGCCGGTCATCATTGCCGGCGGCGGCGTGCACGCCAGCGGGGCGTCGGCCGAACTTGCTCTGCTTCAGGAAGAATGCGCACTTCCAGTTTTCACAACCTTCATGGGCAAGGGAGCGGTTGACGAATTTCATGAGCTCTCGGCCGGTGTCCTCGGCTCTCTTGTCGGCCCCACTTCACTCGGATCTCATTCAGTGGCGCTCTTGAGAGACGCGGACGTCGTCTTGCTGGTCGGCACCCGCACCAATCAGAACGGCACGGACAGCTGGTCCCAAATATCTGCCGATACGGCGATCATCCACATCGATGTGGATCCGGCGGAAGTTGGCCGGACTTACGAGGCAAAGGTGCGCCTGGTTGGCGACGCTGCCGAAACCCTGCAGGTGTTGCGCGTTGCGCTTTGGACCGATCTTTCGCGACGGCGCGCTGCCAGGAGCGTGATTGCAGGTCGTATAGGGAGCTTCTGGGCGCAATTTCACGATGCGCGTTCAAGCCGCCTGGAAAGGCAGAAGGGACCAATCCATCCCGAGCGGGTCATGGCCGAACTACAGGCTCAGATTACACCGGAAACGACCATCGTGGCCGACGCCAGCTATTCATCGATGTGGGTCACCGGCCAATTGCGAGCGTTGTCCCCAGGAATGCGGTTTTTGACGCCACGAGGTCTGGCTGGGCTTGGATGGGGAATCCCCCTCGCCATTGGGGCCAAGGTGGCGCGGCCGGAATACCCTGTGGTCGTCATCGTCGGCGACGGTGGATTCGCACACAGTTGGGCCGAGCTCGAAACCATGGTGCGCTGCCAACTTCCAATTACAGTGATTGTGCTCAACAATGGCATTCTTGGCTTTCAGCGGGACGCAGAGTCCGTCAAGTTTGGCGCCTTCACGACCGCGTGCCACTTGGGTCAAGTCGATCATGCAATGATCGCAAGGGCCTGCGGTTGTGCCGCGGTTCGGATTGAATCTGCGGATGAGATTTCTGGTGCATTGCGGACGGGTATGGCTGCAGACTCTCCTTTTGTCATCGAAGTCATGACCGACCCAGGTGCTCATCCGCCTCTGTCGCTGTTCGCGGAGGTCGACGCCGCGGCATGAACGATAACAGCCACTCGCAGGTCGCCGTGATCACCGGCGGCACGACCGGGATAGGACTGGCGACCGCGCGCCGCCTGCTTCGCCGGAATTACCTTGTCGCCGTGTTCAGCCAGCGCCGTGAAAGCGTCGAAGCAGCGCGCGACGAACTGGCGGAGGAGTTCGGCAAGGAGCGGGTCTTCGCCCAACCCGTTGACCTGGCAGTGCCAGGGCAGATTGAAGAGTTCTTTGTCGTACTTCGCGCTCATTGGGGTCACCCGCATGCACTGGTCTGTAATGCGGGTGTTTCGCCGAAGGGACGTGACGGCGCCCTCCCCTTTAACGAAATCCACTTGCAGGAGTGGAACGAAGTGTTGGCCGTGAATCTGACTGGGGCGATGCTTTGCTGCCAGGCAGTCGGACCAGCCATGATGGACCGCGGTTTCGGCCGTATCGTCTTGATCGGCTCCGTCGCGGCCCGCACGAGACCGAAAATTGCGGGAGCCAGTTACGTCGCTTCCAAAGCAGCGCTCTCGGGGCTGACGAAGTCGTTGGTAACTGCCTATGCTCCTTTTGGCATTACCGTAAATCTGGTCGCACCTGGCCGGATTCTGACCAATATGTCCGGTGAACCGAATACGCCCGCAAACAAGGCAGCACTTGCCGCCATTCCGGCCGGCAGACTCGGCCAACCCGATGATGTCGCAGCCGTTGTTGAATTCCTGATCTCTCGCGAAGCCGGTTTTGTGAACGGCGCGGTCGTGGACGTTAATGGTGGAGAATTCCTGCCTCTGTAGGTGTGCCGATCAACGCTGTGTGGCGACCGAGCGCAGGTGCGAAGTGACGGCGAACTGCAATACAAGGTTATGCCGAACGCGACGGGAGGCGACAAATGAAACCTGTTGTAGTCCTGAGTTCTCAAGACCCGGAATTCTGCTTTCTCCTCCAATATATCCTTGAAGCCGAGGGGTACGCGGTTTGTTTAGCCACCAAACCCGATCAGGTGATCCGCCTTGCCGATCATCCCAGTACCCATGCCATCCTTCTTGATTGTTTGGCCGATAACCTCGATGCGATATGTAAAGGACTGAAACGCGGCGCCCTGACTGGCCGCATTCCAATTGCGGCACTGGTTGGCGCCAACAGCGACCGTCACATCGACCTGATAGAAGCAGGCATCGACGAAAGCCTCGTCCGCCCTTTGGCGCCAGCCAGACTTCTGCAGTTCCTCAAGACAGGTGTGACTAGTGGTCAACAAGGCGAGGATCTCGGCCGGTTTGGATCAGGCAGGACGCTGCGACAGCTTGAGATCGAGATCAACCTTGCCAGCCAAAGCGTCAGATGCAATGGGCAGCCGCTGGATCTGGCGCCGATCGGGTTCCGTCTGTTGCAGTATTTTCTCCAGTTTCCCAATGTAGTGCACAGCAGACAATCGCTCATCGCGGCAGCATGGCGTGGAACCAGACGTGTCGATCCGCGCACCGTCGATGTGCACATCGGGCGGTTGAGGCAAGCATTGCGGTCATTGAGTGGGTACGATGCGATCCGAACGGTTCGCACGGCCGGTTACATGTTGGAAACCCGTGCGCGCCACAGCGTGTAAGCCATGACAGCGCCTCGATTCAATGGGGTACCCGTTTTGTCCCAAACTCTGTCCTGCTTTCCCAAAAGGTGTCGAATCCCCGGCACTTATCGCAGCGGATGGGCGGCGGCGCGTAATTCGTCCGAAATCCCGATCTATCCCGCGCCTGACTTTTTCAAACCCGCGGCGTCGCCTGCTGCAAAAGACAAGATCGCCGGCGTTTTTCCACACAGCAAACTCGGTCCATCCACGGCGGCAAGGACAAACAAGACGTGGCTTGGCCTCAACGAAATTGTAGCGCCCAAACGCCGGGCTTTTCTCATGACATTTGCTCTTTACGTCTTCAGCTTCGGCATGACACGGCATGATTGAGTTGCCACACTCCCAAGCCAATAACCACTTGGATGACTTCGAAATCTTCATAGCGGTAGAGGTCGAGCGCGCGTTGGTTCGGCGCGACCAATCGAGAAAAATCTCCATCTCAGCCGGCAAGGTGGCGGGCAGAGTCGCAGCCGCGGTGGCGCTTCTTCCACCCATCCAATTGCGCGCCATCGACGGTATTTCGGACGACCTATCCAGGCTGGCGTCAGATTTCGTCAAATCGCTTGCAGCCAGGGCGATGCTTCGATGGGAAATGCGCGATGTAGGTCAGGCACAAGACGCCCCAGCCACCTCACCCACAGGTGAGCCAACGCAAATCTTCCAGAACGTGCCGACTGAGAAGGCCTACCTTGAGACAACATTGATCGAAGATTGGGCTGGCCAGGTAGTGGGACAGACGTATCTGGAAGAACAGCTTCGTATACCCCGATCGACACTCCATCTATGGAGGCGGCACAACGAGGTGGTCGCCTTGCGGGCAGGGAGCCGTAAACATGTGTTTCCTTTGGCCCAATTTGTAGACGGCAGGCCCGTTCCGGGCATCAGGGACGTGCTCTCCGGCATTGCAAATCCACGGCGAGCATGGTTCTGGCTGAATACCCCCTCGCCTTGCCTGGAAGGCCGCACTCCAATTTCCATGCTCCGGCAAGACCTGGTCGCGGAGGTCGTTTCGGCCCTGCGCCACAACTTGTCGTCGTAAAAGCACTCTCGAAAACCTCCAAAGGAGCTCATAGCCATTCGACAACGCGATCTTCATCGTGCCTGTCTGCCATGCGCGCCAGATTCATCATCTCAATTAGTAGACGCGTCAAACAAATATACCTATTGCACAAACTAAACTATATGCACAAAATTGAGCGGTTTTAGCGCCATTTATGCAACATTATATTTTAACTTAGTGGCAAACAATACTTTGCGAAAAAATGCCCATTGAATCCGTGCCTACGCTGAAGTCAATTTAAACTTCGAGAATGGGCCAGAAAGCATCCTTCTCGATTGCAGGGCGGGGTGAGGACGCTGTCTTTCAGCAAACGGCCCTGACCCCTTTTTTAACCCTTACGGAGGTACGAAAGTGAACACGACAGGACTTCTTGTCAGCTCCGCTGCGGCGCTGATCGCAGTTTCCAATGCGCGCGCGGCCGACGCCGTCGTCGCCGAGCCGGAACCCGCTGAATACGTCAAGATTTGCGACCTCTACGGCGCTGGCTATTTCTATATCCCGGGAACCGAAACCTGCCTGCGCGTCGGCGGCTATGTTCGCTACGACATCGCCGCTGGCGACGCCGGTTCGTTTGACGGCGTCAATCATGTCCCTGATCAGAAGGGCAACGGCAACAGCTCTGCCTGGAAGAAGAATGCCCGCTTCACGCTAAAAACCTGGACCGGCCAGCAAACCGAGCTCGGCACCTTGAAGACCTACACCGAAACCCGCGTTAGCTTCGGCAACAGCGGCGGTGACTACACAATCGGCGGTACCAACTGGCAGGCCCGTAACAAGGGCCTGACGCTAAACTTTGCCTGGATTCAGCTCGGTGGTCTGCGCGTAGGAAAGGATGAATCGGCCTTCGATACTTTCATTGGCTATGCCGGCAACGTCATCAACGATACGCTGATCCCCTATGGTGGCTTCGACACCAACGTTGTCCAGTACTATTTTGACGCCGGCAATGGCTTAACGGCGGTAGCGTCGGTCGAGGAAGGATCGGGCGCGGATACAATTGATAGCTACGTTCCGCATCTCGTCGGCGGCCTGAAATACAAGGGCCACTGGTGGGCGATCACCGCAGTCGGCGCCTACAACAGCAATTGGGAGGAATGGGCTGGCAAGGCTCGTCTCGACGTCAACGCGACGGACAGGCTGACTCTCTTCGTCATGGTAGGCTACGGCACAGACGCGAACACCTCCACGGGCCGCAACTTCTTCAAGCAGTGGGGTGGCAATGTCGCGATCTGGGGTGGTGGCACCTACAAGATCAACGAAAAAACTTCGTTCAATGCCCAGATTTCTTGCGACCAGGACAAGAATTTGGGCGTGGCGACGAACATTGCCTACGACATCGTGCCCGGGCTCAAGGTAACGGGCGAACTTGACTATCTTAACGTGGGTTCGAAGGACACCTACAACTGGACCGGCGCCACCAAAAAGGCCAACGTCGGTGGCATCGTCCGGTTTCAGCGTTCTTTCTGACGGACAAGTCGGTGGAAGAGTTGGCCCACAGTGACAACTGTGGGCCGTTTCAGGTTGCCCGATGCCATTGTTGCACCGCCGTAAGACAGAGTTGTACTGCTTTCTGTCGATGGATGGGTTGGCGGCGCCACCGGAATTGAGCAAGACGGGAGCCTAATGCGCGCGCCCCATGTGGACGCAAGAGACCGTATCGAGGACCGCCAGGATCCGATCTTCTCGCCCGTAGCGAGTTGGTTGTGAATGAAATCCACCACCCAGATGTCGGCATTGCGGCAATGGACAGTGCGCGATATCGGCGGCTCCGGCGTTCCCGGCAGTGCCAGTACCGGCAGCCGTATCAAAGCTCATGGCCGGCGCAAGCCTGCTGGGTGCCGATGATCGGCCAACAGATCGGCCAATATTCTATAAAATCAGGAATATATCATAATAATTATGTATTTAGCGGAACCCAAGTTCGGCCAACTAGTGGTGAAAACCTGACGCTAGGTACCCCGCGATGACCGGCAAGATTCGGACCCTTAGCGGAATTTAAACGCCACGCCTCTAGAGCGAAGCTATGCTGCCGAAACGCCTTCTACAGCTCCCGTACCTGGTTCACACGAACCGAGAACTCGGCTTAATGCTCAAAGGGGTAAAGCCGCTCGCATACTTCATGGATGTGGCTGGTCAGGAGCCAGATTGCCTTGTCCGATATTGGCGAATGTTCGATAGGCACGTTGGCTTGGGGCGCTTTGTCAAGCGTGAATTCCATGATCCAGCCCCTGAACGACCACAGTTCCAGTGTCGCTCGATCTTCTATTCGTTGCCAGGCGAGGAGTGGCGGATCGACGCCTTTCGGACGCTCCTAGCTCAACCCGGCGCGTGGTCCCGTAATCGCGAACGGCGATTTGGTGAGTTGCTTGGCTACGCAGACTGGCAGAACGACTACTGGTTGAGCCATCGGAGCATTTAGTCCGCTTTCCACCCCGAGCTGCCCTGCGCGTCGGGTACCAAGCGTCAGGCTTTGACCACTAGGAAGAAAGCATACAACGCATCGAACCGGCACGGCTAGCAAGCGCATCCGAGACTACCTCGAGGGGCAAAACTCAGCCCAACCGTCATCCAGGCGGAAACTGTATCCTGCGTCTTGATCCTTTTGTTGTCAGCCGTGCTTTCAGGTCGCGCTTTGCACGGCTGCCGGAATATCGTGGCCTCGATGTCATCCGTCCTATCGACGTACACGCGCGCGGAGATGAACCAGTTCCCCTGCTTGGGCAAGCAGATGGACGCGCTTGGCGTCTATGGCCTCTCCTACAAGGTGCAGTACAGAGTTTCAGCGAGGCGAACGTTCAACCTGTCGGATTCGTTCGAATATCTCTTCCGGGAAGGAAAAGCGCCGGGCCTTGCCGCGGCCAAGGGAATTCCTGACTTCTGTTTCGTCCAACAGGCTGCGTTTCAACAAATATGCGATGGTCTCATAGACGCCACCGCGAGTAAGCCCGGTCTCGGCCGTGATAGCGGCCAGGGTCAGGGCCTGGTTGTCGACATGCATGCAGTAGAGCACGCTCATCAATCCGACCTGCTTTAGCCGGGCCGAAGCGGTTTCGTCCTCCAATGGATTGTCCATGATTTCGCGCATGACGAAGGCGGTGAACGACAATGCGCGCCAGCTGTTATCCAATGCTCTTGAATCCACACTCGGTGCTTTGTATAAGACAGTTAAAGCTGCCAGATCGTTTTGTAAATAGGAACCACCGCATCTTATTAGCTGTGCTTAAATCAGCAATTCAAGCGCCCTGGCGTCGACCTGACCTCTCTGATTGCTCAACGATTGGGCCGCAGCAGAGCGTTGCGCAGGACGAAACTTTTTTCGGCCACCGGTCTGAGCAGTTTTTTTCAAGCAGTGCAAAATGGGATCGGCGCATTTGGCGTGCCTTTCACCAAGGCACGTTCGGAGTTCGTGCCGGTTCAACGAATCTGGCAATTACCTGCGCCCCATCGCCTGTCGCAAGCTCATTCCGGCCCTTCTACGAAGGCGAGAGCGGTTGGGAGAGGAAGTGCCACTGTGTCGAGGCCCGTCGGCGGCGGGCCCGGAAGCTGAGGTCGATCGCAAATACTCTTCTCACCGGCATTATCGCGCATTGCATTCGCAAGGGAGTCTCCACGGTCACCGTCGACATGAACAAGCTTCGGCTTATGGGGCTCGGGCAACTGCATTTGAGAGTTACGCCGGTCGGCCTGCCGCGGACGATCGAGAGCGAGGAGACGATGGCCGCCAAAGCGAGCTCTGGCCGCAGGCAATCGCCAGGCTGCGTGACACGAAAGGCGAACACCAAGCTAGCGCAACCAAAAACTGAGCATGCGGTGCGATCTGAAAAAGCGCCCGCCGCCTAATATTTCATTGGTGAAGGAACCAATCACCTCTCGAGGTCGTGAGCCTATTAGCCTGCTGGCGTCAAGACGAAGGAAGGAAGATGCGGCGAATCCAGCTCATTACGCTTGATTGCGCACTCGTCGTCGCCGAGGAGGGCAGCTTTCTCGGCGCTTCCCGACGTGTTGGTATCCACCACTCCGCTCTGAGCCGAAGAATCCGAGACCTTGAGCACTCGCTTGGAACGACGCTGTTCGAACGTCACGCCAGCGGCGTGCGACCTACCCCAGCCGGCATGAGACTGCTACACGATCTTCGACGGGTCCTCGCCGATCTCGACGGTACACTTGCATTTGCAAAGTCTGCACGATCAGGAAAAACTGGCGGGCTTCTTGCCGACTTAGATACATCCGAGCACGCGATCGAGTTTCTGCACGCAGTTGCCGAGTTCATTAGGAGCAGGCCGGATGTCGCTCTCAGTTTCATGAAGGCGAAGCGGACCGCGGGCCGCTTATCCTGACTTCGTTTCGCGCCGGGCTCGACTGAAGACCCGGTCCGTCGCCATGAAGCGTGCCAGCATCGGAGCTATCAGCTTTACTGGATCGACAACCAACTGTCCGGTCTCGCGACCGAGCACCTCAGCATAAGCAATCAGATCGCGGTGAACCGCGGCTGGCAATTCTACGGTGGCTTTGACCGGCCGATCATCGGGAATGGAGGAGAGTTTCAGTTTGGTCATGACGGCTCCTTTGCCGCATCATAGGGGTTTAGTATCAAGTCGCGATTGACGATGACGCGCACCGGAAAACCGGGCCGGATGGTGAGGGTCGGCTGGACGTTCAGCTGATTGCGAACGATCTGCTGGCCGACACTGGACAATGAATCCTGTGCGCTCTCACGGATCGCCTTGGCGATGTCGCTCTCGTTGCTGCTGGAACCAAGGTTGGAGCCGATCCCCAGCAGCGTCGTAAGCGCCGCAGCCCTGAACAACTGACCCCAATGGTGGTCGATCTCGTCCTCCAACCCGGAAAACCCTTCAGTGTCCGCGCCCTGCTGGCGTTCGAGCGCGATGGAGGTGCCGTTGGGCATGATCAGCCGGTTCCAGACCAGCAGCACGCGCGACTGGCCGAAGGTGACCTGGCTATCGTACTGGCCGATCAGGCGGGCGCCTTGCGGGATCAGGAGATATGATCCTGTTGGACTATCATAGACGTTCTCGGTCACCTGAGCGGTGATCTGACCGGGAAGGTCGGAACGGATGCCAGTGATGAGAGCAGCCGGGATGATTGTGCCGGCCTGGACGACATAGGGTGAAGCCTTCTCGACTATTCGATCGGGACTGACGGTGCGGCGGTCTGGTTCGGCATTGACGAAGGCGAGTTTGCGGTCCTGCATGTTCTGCGCAGAACCTGGATCAACCGCCAACTGCTCCGCTGGCGGGGTCGAACCTGGACCGGTGTCCGCGATGGAACTTCCTGGACCAGCACCTTGTCGCGCCGCGTTTGTTCGCCCACGGGTGTCGGTAAAGAGCTTTGCGACACGCGCGGCCTCGATTTCGGCAAGGCGACGCTGTTCCTCCGCGTCGACGCGGGGCGTGTGTATCTCAGGCGCAATGACTGACTTGCCCTGCTCCTGCGCGCGCAGGATCGGTCGGCCGAGATCCCCAGGCAGTGCGGGACCGAGCTTTGGAACCCCGGAATAATCCTTCGGCAGCGTCTGCAGCCCATCGGCGGTCGAGCGGTCTTCAGTGGTGAAGAGTTCGGAGGGCTGTTCATTGCCGCGCCGCCTGATGTCGAGCGCCCAGATCAACGTGCCCAGGATCGCAACGCTGGCCACTCCACCAAGACCGATCAGCACCTTGCGCGAAAGACGCGTGACCCTGGCCGGTTCGGGCCGCAAGCGCAGTTGCTCCCTGATGTCCGGATTGGGGGGAATGCCGGCGTCGCTCATCGGAACAGCCCCGCGCTGCGCAGTGGTTTCCTCCCGTCGGTGCGCACGATCCTGACACGTCGCTCCGAACCTTTGTCACCCAGCCTTAGCTCGGCAGCGGCAAACAGGCGGTCGACGACATAGTAGTTTTGCCGGGCGCGGTAATTGACCAACTCGGAGCCGCCAGAGGAGCCGATGACGAACAGTGGCGGCATTTCCCCCTGCCCAATGCCGGACGGGAATTCGATATAGACCTTTTCGCCGTCGTCGAACGCGCGCAGCGGTCTCCAGGGTGCTGCGTCGCCCTCGATGCGATAGCGGAAGTTGAGCTTCTGGATGTCCACTCCAGAAGCGACCGGCTGCGCGGCGGAAGCTTGTACGTTCTGGCGCCGCAGCGCAATCAACTGGTCCTGCGGATACTGCCACGACACCGAGGCCATGTAGGTCTTTTCCGTCGAGCGCAGCTCGAGATGATAGGTGCGACGGTCGCTGTTGATCACGAGGTTGGTCTGAAGATCGGTGCGTGTCGGCTTAACGAGGATATGGACCTGCAGCCGGTCCCCTGCCCCGCTCTGCGTATCGCCGATGATCCAGCGAACCGTATCGCCGGCGGCGACGGGACCGGAGCCGACAAGCTGTTCGCCCGGTTGGAGCGCGATGTCGGTGACCTGGCCCGGCGCGGCGTAGATCTGGTAGAGCGCCCCTTCACTCCAGGGATAGAGCTGGATCGCGTTGACGAATCCATCGCGGACCGGCTGCATTCGAGCTGCTTCGTTGGCTTGGCTGATCCGCTGTTTCGGATCGGCCGGCTCAGCTTTCGCTTTGCTGGCCTCGACCGGCTTCAACTGACTGGGTAGCGGAAGCGGCTTTGATACCTCCACCACCTTCACCGGACCAGGCGGATCGACCTTCAGCACGGCAGGCCTGGGATCGTCATATTGGATTTCGGGTAGAATGTATTTTTTCGAGGCGCAACCGGCGAGCGCTGTCGCTGACAGCATAGCGGCGACAAGCACGCGTGCTCTCATCATGTCGCGCGCGACATGTCTCGTTGTTTTGCGTGTTGGTGCCGCACTCATCATGAAAGTTCCTTCGACCAGTTGATGGCGTTGACGTAGATACCGAGCGGATTGACCTTCAGCCGGTCGGCATCGCGCGGTTGCTGAATGACGATGGTAAGGAAAGCGGTCCAGCGCTCGGTGCTGGCCAGGCTGCCGTTATCGTAGTGGCGCTCGATCCAGGCAACACGGAACGAGTCCGGCGAGGCACGAATGACGCTGGAGACTTCGACCGCGATCTGGATCTTGCCGACCTTGGCAAAAGGGTCGTTCAGACGGGCGTAGTCGTTCAGCGAGACGGCACCGCGATCGGTCGTGTAGTCGTAGGCACGCAACCAATTCTGGCGAACGATGACCGGATCGTCAGGGATGCTTCTCACCTCTTCGATAAAACGAGCGAGATGCCATGCGATCTGCGGATCGGTGGGCCGATAGTCGGCAACGGCCGGAGCGACCGCCTGCGCTTCGCCAAGCTTATCGACCTGAACCACCCAGGGAACAACGGAGCCGCGTGTCGACTGCCAGACCAAGACGGAAGCGAAGACGCCGGCCAGGACGAGCGAGCCGACGGCCATCAGCCGCCAATTCTTCGCTTGCACACGAGCCGAGCCGATGCGCTCGTCCCATACCTGCGCAGCACGCTGATAGGGCGTCTCCGGTTGTGGTGTTTTTCCGTAACGAACGGAAGGTCGTCTGAAGAGGTTCATCGGCGATCATCCTGGTTGAGGGGAACATTCATTGAGCCTCCGCCGTGATCGCCAGAGCGGACAGAATGCGCGGCCATGCTCGCGCCATGGCTCATGGTCTGGCCGCGCTTCATGCGAGCGGCCCAGGCGGGCGGCGATCCAGCGCTGGATTCTACGGTCCGAGCACGGCCTAAGGAGACTGCTCCCGATGGCTCCTCTCCACCGGTCGCGGTCCATGCCGCCGAACGGCCAGCCTGCTGGCTGGCTGACAGGGCTGACGCCGCGCGTGACATTGCCTGCTTGACAGGTTGAACAGCGGCGCCGGCACCAGCTTTGGCGACACCAGCAATGCCGGCGGCGATCGAGCTTGCACCGCTCTGTCCGGATGTCGCCGCGGCTAGGCTGTAAGCTGTCGAGGTGCTGCCGGCCAAATGCGCGCCGCCACGTGCGGCGGCTGACGACATGCCCCCACCAGCACTGAGCGCACTTGCGGCGCCGCCCAATCCGGCGCGGGCGCCCATGGCACCAGCAGCACCAAGGCCGACGGCGGCGAGACTGGTGCCCACAGCAGCACCCGCCCCGAGTTGCGGCGCTCCGGAGACGAGGCCAGTTGCGATGCCCGGTCCAAAGATCGACAGCCCCATCAGCGACAGGGCCCCCAGCACAAGCGACAGCGCATCCGTGATCGTGGGTTGTTCAGCGCCGAAGCCTTGAGTGAACTCGCCGAAGAGACCCGAACCGATTCCGACGATGACGGCAAGCACCAGGATTTTCACGCCGGAGGCGACGATGTTGCCGAGCACCTTTTCGGCGAGGAAGGCAGTTCTGTTGAAGAGCGCGAACGGGATCAGAACGAAGCCAGCAAGCGTCGTTAGCTTGAACTCGATAAGCGTGACGAAAATCTGGACGGCCAGGATGAAGAAGGCGATCAGAACGATCGCCCAGGCGATCATCAAGACGGCGATCTGTACAAAGTTCTCAAAGAAGGAGACGTAGCCCATCAGCTCGCTGGCGGCTTCAAGGATCGGATTGCCGGCGTCGATGCCGACCTGCGCGACGCGACCCGGCTGCAAGAGAGCTGAGCTCGAAAGTGCGGACCCTCCGGCCTTCAGGCCAAGCCCGGAAAAGCTCTCGAAGACGATGCCGGCCAGACGATTGAAGTTGCCGATGATGAAGGCGAAGAAGCCGATATAGAGCGTCTTCTTCACCAGCCTGTGCAGAATGTCCTCGTCCGCACCCCAAGCCCAGAACAGGCCGGCGATCGTGATATCAATGACGATAAGGGTGGAGCTGAGAAAAGCCACCTCGCCACCGAGCAGCCCGAAGCCTGAATCGATGTAGCGGGTGAAAGTCTCCAGAAAGCGATCGATAACGCCGGTGTCGTTCATGGCGCCACCGTGTTCGGGCGGTATTGGTCCTGCGTACCCGGCGAGGTCGACGGCTGAAGGGGCAGAAGCCGGCTCTGATCCTTCCCGGCTGAAGGAACGGCATACGGCGTCACGGTCTTTGTAGGCCGAAGGAATCGCCGGCGGTTTTCCGCCCAGGCCTTTCTGCAAACCTCGTCAGAAACGGCGGCCATGCCGATGTCCCGGCATCGTGCAAGCTCGACCCTTTCCGGCTCGCCGCCCGGATGTGCGGAGCGCGGGGAGGACGCGTCCTGCGAGCCGTCGCCGCGCAACGCCATGAAGGCGGCGGTCATGGCGGCGCCAAGGGCAAGAACGGCTGTCATCCGGGCGGCGATCTTGAGATCCATGCGACTCTCGCCTCAGTCGTGGAACATCTTCACAGATGACGGGCTGTAGCCATTGCCCGTCATGAAGCGGCTGAACTGTTCACGTGCTTGTCCCTGTGCAGCCGCCTGCCTCGCCTGGTCTAATGCGTTGGCGCGTCCCTGCGCTGCCATCATCGCCGTCAGGTCCGAAACCTGCCTTGCCTGGACGGCGAGAAGCTGGTTACCGGCTTGCGTCGCCTGGAGCACGCCGACTGCCGACTGGCTGGCGCCGACCAGCGCGCTGGTCTGTTCCTGTGTTCCTTCGATGTTGTCCACGGCAACGGCACCCGCCTTCAGCGAGTGCTCGAAGGCCGAAACCGAGGTCTGCCAGCGTTCACGCGCGCCATCGACAAGCTGCTGGCTGGAGAGGTCCGAACCAAAATTCTCGTAGGTCGAGGCGAATTGGCTCTCGATGTCCTGGACGCTGTAGGCGAGCTTCTCGGCCTCGCCGAGCAGAGTCTTCATCTGAGAGAAACTGTCTTCGATCTGGCCTAGCACCGAGGTCGGCAGCGAAGTGAGGTTCTTTGCCTGGTTGATCAGCATCTGCGCCTCATTCTGAAGCGAGGTGATCTGGTTCTGGATCTGCTCCAGGGCGCGCGCCGCCTGGAGCAGATTCTGGCTGTAGTTGGTGGGATCATAGACAATCAGCGCCGATGCCGGCAGCGGCGCCAGGGCAACGGCGGCGAGCGCTGCGGCGGCCGTCGTGCGGCGGATTCGATAGCGTGCAAAAACGGACTGCATCAGGAAATCTCCTTGGCGGATTGGTTGATGACATTGGTGAGATCGGGAATGAGGTCGGCCGCCCAGGAAAGACCGCGGTTCGCAAGCCAGGTCTCGAGGAAATGTTCGCGACCGCCCTCAGCGATGATCCGATCGATCGCCGCCTGATCGGACTTGGAGGACGCAGCGCAGAGCGCCAGCGCTATGGGACCAAGGCCAAGCTCGAAAAGACGATTGCCGCGGCGGCTCTGACAGTAATAGTCGCGCTTCGGCGTCGCCCGCGCCACGATCTCGATCTGCCGATCGTTAAGACCGAAGCGGCGGTAGATGCCGGTGATCTGCGGTTCGATCGCGCGTTCGTTCGGCAGGAACAGCCGCGTAGGACAGCTCTCGACGATGGCGGGCGCGATCCTGCTGCCGTCGATATCCGAGAGCGATTGCGTGGCAAAGATGACGGAGGCGTTCTTCTTCCTCAGCGTCTTCAGCCATTCGCGCAGCTGATCGGCGAAGCCGCCATCGTCGAGCGCCAGCCAACCTTCATCGATGATCAGCAACGTCGGCCGCCCATCCATTCGCTGCTCGATGCGGTGGAAAAGATAGGCAAGCACAGCCGGAGCCGCCCCCGTGCCGATCAGGCCTTCGGTCTCGAATGCCTGGACGGAAGCCACGCCCAGCCGCTCGTGCTCGGCGTCGAGCAGTCGGCCATAGGGACCGCCGATGCAGTAGGGCCGCAGTGCCTGCTTCAGTGGCGAAGATTGCAGCAGCACCGACAGGCCGGTCAGCGTCCGTTCCTGAACCGGCGCGCTGGCCAGCGAGATCAGCGCCGACCAGAGATGCTCTTTAACCTCCGCCGTGACGCGAACGTCTTCGCGCAGAAGAATGTCGACGAGCCAGTCAGCCGCCCAGGCGCGCTCTGGAGTTTGGTGGATACGGCCGAGCGGCTGCAGCGAAACGGTCTCGACGTCATCCGACAGTTCCGTCAAGGTGAGCAGAGCGAGCGGATCGTCGGGCCCTCGCCCGCTCGAAGCATTGCCGCCGAGATTGTGCCAATCGCCGGCCATGCCCAGCATCGCCGCGCGGATCGAGCCGCCGAAGTCGAAGGCAAAGATCTGGCTGTTCTCGTAGCGCCGGAACTGCAGTGCCATCATCGCCAATAGCACCGACTTGCCGGCGCCGGTGGGGCCAATGACAAGGGTGTGGCCGACATCGCCCACATGCAGGCTGAACCGGAACGGCGTCGCGCCTTCGGTCCTGGCAAAAAACAGTGCCGGAGCGCCAAAATGCTCGTCCTCTACAGGTCCCGCCCAAACTGCCGAGAGCGGGATCATGTGGGCGAGGTTCAGTGTCGACAGCGGCGGCTGGCGGACGTTCGCATAGACGTGGCCCGGGATGCTGCCAAGCCATGCTTCGATGGCGTTGACGCCCTCGATGATTGCTGTGAAGTCCCTGCCCTGGATATTTTTCTCCACCAGCCGAAGCTTCTCGTCGGCGATTGATGGGTCGGCATCCCATACCGTCACTGTCGCCGTCACGTAAGCCTCGCCGATCTGATCGGAACCTAGGTCCTGCAGGGCCGCATCGGCATCGGCCGCCTTGTTCGTGGCGTCGGTATCGACGAGAACGGAGCCCTCGTTGGTCATCACCTCCTTGAGGATGGTGGCGACGGACTTCCGCTTGGCGAACCACTGGCGGCGGATCTTCGCCACCAGCCTGGTCGCGTCGGTCTTGTCGAGCATGATCGCTCGCGTTGACCAGCGGTAGGGGAAAGCAAGCCGATTGAGGTCGTCGAGAACCCCCGGAAAAGTCGCGCTGGGGAAGCCGATGATGGTGAGCGTGCGCAGATGAAACTCGCCCAGCCGCGGCTCCAGTCCGCCGGCGAGCGGCTGATCGACAAGCAATACATCGAGATGCGTCGGTGTTTCCGGCACACGAACCCGAAGGCGCTTCGTCGAAATGGTCGAGTGGAGATAGGTCAACGTCTCGCCGTCATCGAGCCAGGCGGCTTCCGGGACGAACCCCTCGACCAGGTTGAGCACGCGGTCGGTGCGGTCGACAAAGCCCTTCAACAATTCCCAAGGATCGACGCCGCTCTTCTCCCGGCCTTCGTAGAGCCAGCTCTCTATGCGGGAGGCTTCCTCAGCCGGCGGCAGCCAGACGAAGGTGAGAAAATAGGTGCTCTCGAACAGGGCACCGGAGTCTTCGAACTGCTCGCGCCGCTCGAGGTCGAGCAGTGCCGATGCAGAATCCGGGAACTGGCTGTTGGGATAGTTGGTGGTCGGATTGCGCTGCGCTTCGACGAAGATCGCCCAGCCGGAGCCGAGACGGCGAAGAACGCTGTTTAGCCGTGCCGTCGCGCCGACCAGTTCCGCCGGTGTGGAGGAATCCAGATCGGGGCCTCGGAAACGAGCGGTTCGCTGGAACGAGCCATCCTTGTTGAGGACTACGCCCGGTGCCACCAGGGCAGCCCAGGGTAGGTAGTCTGCGAGGCTGGCGCTCTTCTTACGATATTCGGCGAGATTCATCATCGCGGAAAACCTCTTAGCAACCGAAATGCGGGGGATAGCGCAGATGCCGGCGAGCCACGTCGACGAACCGCGCGTCGCGCTTTGCCGCCCATACGGCAGCGAAATGGCCAATCGCCCAGATAACGAGACCCGCGATCCACAAGCGAAGTCCCAATCCGACCGCGCCAGCCAGCGTGCCATTGGCGATGGCGACCGCGCGTGGCGCGCCGCCAAGCAGGATCGGTTCGGTGAGCGCGCGACGCACCGGAGCGAAGAATCCGCGGATCTCCTCCTCCATCAGATCAGCGCTCCGCCGCCGAAGGAGAAAAACGACAGGAAGAATGAACTCGCCGCGAAGGCGATCGACAGTCCGAACACGATCTGGATCAGACGTCGGAATCCGCCCGCCGTGTCGCCGAAGGCGAGCGACAAGCCCGTGACGATGATGATGATGACCGCCACGATCTTGGCGACCGGTCCCTCGACAGATTCGAGGATTTGCTGAAGCGGTTCTTCCCACGGCATGGAAGACCCTGCGGCATGGGCAGGCGCGTTCATCATGGTCGCGACCACAGCAGTCGTTGCGGCGAATGGGAGCACCGCACGAACCCTACGGATAGACGATGAAGTGAAGCGGATCGGATTCATTATGGATCTCCATGAGGGATTAGGGCTTGGCGGTTGACTTGGTCTCCAGTCTTGCTTCGAGCATGCGGTAGTCGCCGGTCGCGGGATCGAGCCCTTCGACCCATGCGATCTCGACAACGCGGCGCGCAGCGCCCCGACCGGCGAGAACCGCAATGAGGTCAACAGTGTCGGCAATTAGCGCGCGCGGGACGGTGATCACCGCCTCCTGTATGAGCTGCTCGAGCCGTCGCAACGCACCCAGGGCCGTACTGGCGTGGATGGTGCCAATGCCGCCGGGATGTCCCGTGCCCCAAGCCTTCAACAGGTCGAGTGCTTCCGCCCCGCGCACCTCGCCGATCGGGATGCGGTCGGGACGCAGCCGCAGCGACGACTTCACCAGATCGGAAAGCGAGGCGACGCCGTCCTTGGTGCGTAGCGCCACCAGATTGGGTGCTGCGCATTGCAGTTCGCGGGTGTCCTCAATTAGCACCACGCGGTCGGCGGTCTTGGCCACTTCCGCCAACAACGCATTCACCAGCGTGGTCTTGCCGGTCGACGTACCGCCAGCAACGAGCAGGTTTTTGCGTCGTTCTACGGCGAGGCGTAGCACTGCAGCCTGGGCCTCCGTCATGACACCAGCGGCGACATAGTGCTCAAGAGTGAAGACAGCGACGGCGGGCTTACGGATGGCGAAGGTGGGTGCTGCGACAACAGGCGGCAGCAGGCCCTCGAAGCGCTCGCCGGTTTCCGGCAGTTCGGCAGATACACGAGGGCGCCCGGAATGCACCTCCGCACCGACATGGTGCGCGGCCAGTCGGACGATGCGCTCGCCGTCGGCCGGGATCAGGACTTCATCGGTGGCGACAAGTCCATCCTTTAGCCGGTCGACCCATAGCCGCCCGTCCGGGTTGAGCATCACCTCGACGATTTCGGGATCTTCAAGGAACCCTGCGATAGCCGAGCCGAGCGCCGTGCGTAGCATGCGCGCGCTGCGCGACCGCGCTTCCCTGCCATTCTGATGAGCTTCCACGATCATCCCCATTCCGTGCGGCGAATTGGTTCGAGCCGCGGTTGGGGATGATTAGAAGAGGCAGGAATACCGATCCTGCAACAAGCAAAATGGGCGATCGTGATGAGACGTGTAGCGACTTGCGAAATGCGGTGCGGCGACCTCGCCGGCTTGCCTCCGCTGCCTATCTCGGCGGGGAGCCATCCGCGTCGGCTGGCGACACAGGCGGCACGTCGTCAGCTACTTCCTGCCTCAGTTTGGGCCCTTTGCTCAACCTGCGGCCAAGCGCGTCAACGAATGCTTCATACCGCTGTAGGCCTTTCGCGCGGGCTTCGGCCTGCGCGGATTCCGGCAGGGCAGGTGTCGAATTGAGCCAGAAGCGCACGAACAGCGCCAGCGTCTCGATGGCGATGCCAACATCACGTTCGACGCGTTGCACGCGCCGGTCGACCTGATCGAGGCGCCGGGTGATCGCCGCTTCCTTTCGCTCCTCGGCGTCCGGCGACAGGAACGAGGCGATTGCAGCCTCGGCAATCAGAGAAAGCGAGGCGTCCCTTTGCGCCGAGTAATCGGCGAGCGCGTTCATCACGTCGGGATCGAGATAGGCCGAGAGCCGTTTTTTCTTGGCGTTCTTCATGCGGCTCAAAGCCCGATGCCATCATCGGGATCCAGTGCGGCCTGCCGTGCAGCACGTCGCATCACCTGATTGACCGCACGACGACGAACGGCATCATCGTCAGGTTCGTCCCGGTCGAGGTCAAACTCGTCGCCGCGCTGTACCGCCCGTTCCGGCGCGATGTCCTCGTGTCCGGGGAGCTCGGGCTGGCGGCGAATGCCGCCATTTGCCGGATCATCGTCCTGAGGATCCGTGGAAGGTTTTGATCGCAGATGACTTCGTTCCGGTTCCGACGCGAGGATCGCTGTCCCAGTCCAGTCGTCGGGGCGCGACGGTCTTTCGGTCGTTGCAGACTTAGGCGGCGGCAACACACGTTCGGTAAAGCGCCGGTCGGTGAAGTAGCGTGCTTTCTTCGCCCGGATCGGGAAGAGGCCGGACACCATGACAATAGCGTCAGTCGGCGGGAGCTGCATGATCTCGCCGGGCGTCATCAGGGCGCGAGCCGTTTCCTGCCGCGAGACCATGAGATGTCCGAGCCAGGGCGACAGCCTGTGGCCGGCATAGTTCTTCATGGCTCGCATCTCGGTTCCTGTTCCCAGCGAATCGGACACGCGCTTGGCTGTTCGTTCGTCATTGGTGGCGAAGCTCACTCGCACATGGCAGTTGTCGAGGATGGAATTGTTCGGCCCGTAGGCCTTTTCTATCTGGTTGAGCGACTGCGCAATCAGGAAGGATTTGATACCGTAGCCCGCCATGAAGGCGAGCGTCGACTCGAAGAAATCGAGCCGGCCTAGCGCCGGAAACTCGTCGAGCATCATGAGCAATCGCTGCCGTCGATCTTTCGCATGGAGATCCTCGGTCAACCGGCGGCCAATCTGATTGAGAACGAGGCGGATAAGCGGCTTTGTGCGACTGATATCTGAGGGCGGCACAACCAGATAGAGCGTGGTCGGATGCTCGCACTCGACGAGATCAGCGATCCGCCAGTCGCAACGAGACGTGACCTTGCCCACGACTGGATCGCGGTAGAGGCCCAGAAAACTCATGGCAGTGGACAGCACGCCGGAGCGCTCATTTTCCGACTTGTTGAGCAATTCGCGCGCCGCCGATGCCACGACCGGATGCGGGCCGGTGTCGCCCAGGTGCCGCGTCAACATCATGGTGCGCAATGTCGTTTCGATCGGCCGCTGTGGATCGGAGAGGAAGTTTGCTACGCCCGCGAGGGTCTTGTCCTTTTCAGAATAGAGAACATGCAGAATGGCGCCGACCAGCAGCGCATGGCTGGTCTTCTCCCAATGGTTCCTGCGCTCCAACGACCCTTCGGGGTCGACGAGCACATCGGCGACATTCTGGACATCACGGACTTCCCATTCGCCACGTCGCACTTCCAGCAGAGGATTGTAGGCTGCCGAAGCTGCGTTGGTCGGATCGAACAGAAGTACGCGGCCGAAGCGCGCCCGCCATCCGGCGGTCAGCTCCCAGTTCTCCCCCTTGATGTCGTGAACAATCGCCGACCCTGGCCAGGTGAGCAGTGATGGCACGACGAGGCCGACACCCTTGCCACTTCTAGTTGGCGCAAAGCACAGCACGTGCTCGGGACCGTCGTGACGGAGATAGTCGTGATTTAGCTTACCGAGCACAACGCCATCCCTGCCAATTAAGCCTTCGCCGCTGATCTCGACGCGCGTCGCCCATCGCGCCGAGCCGTAGGTCACCGAGTTCTTGGCCTCTCGCGCTCGCCAGACCGACATGCCAACGGCCACGACGATCGCGACAAGGCTTCCGCTTGCCGCAACTACCGCACCTTCAATGAAGACCTGTGGCGCGTACGCATCGTAAAAAAACCACCACCAGAAGAATGATGGTGGTGGATAGATTGGTTGGCCAGCGAGTTCGAACCAAGGGAGACCGAGTTCGCTCTGGAAACCGAGCCGCCAAGCTGTCCATTGCGTCGAGCACCAGATCGTCGAGAGCACAATCAGACATACGGCAAGAACTTGATCCCACAATATCTTGGTACCTGGCATCTGTTGTTTCCCGGAAGCGAAGGATCGGGCTTAAACAGAAACGGTCAAATCTCCGATCCACAAGTATGAATCCGCGATGAGAGCAATAGCGCGCGGCGCGGCGTGAAAAGACTTGCCAAATCCGCCCCTTACGGCGCAGGACTATAGATCCAGACGTCGAGGCGATTTCCCAATCAACTGTCAAAGGCGGGCGGCTCGAGCAGTTGCCGAGCAGGCCAGTACAATGCCAACGCGCGCTGCATTTGGCGAGCTTTCTGGTGAACTCTAACCGAGCCAACTTGGTTGATTGGTGTCGCGGCGGGCTGTGGTCACGCGACTTCGTTGTGCCTCAATGGTGCCTATAGCGCACGGAGCGGAGAGGTCTTCGGAGAGATCGACTATCGGATCAAGTTGGATCGGAAAGAAATCGCGCCTTTCGTGAACTGACCTATGCACACTGGGATTGAGACGGCAGTAATCTGTGTATCAGGAATGGACCCCTCCTTTCTGGTCGGAGTGGCAGGATTTGAACCTGCGACCCCCTCGTCCCGAACGAGGTGCGCTACCAGGATAATCGTAAACTCCTAGCCATTTTCGTCAATTTCTCTGACAATCATCGCGTTTCATCTTAGTTCTTGCAGTGGGTCAACGTCGGCGTTCGCCCTTTGTGCCTCTCCCAGTTTGGATGGCTTCGTGGCTTTGGTGGCAACACTTTTCTTGGTGATATTCTCAGCCGCCTCTATCTGAAAATCGGGATGATGGTGTCCATAAATGTCCACGAGGACGTCGACGGTAATGCCAAGAAAACCCGCCGCCTGCCACAAGTCTGTACCAGCCTGCATTAGCCATGTCGCGGCGGTGTGACGAAAAATATGCGGAGTAACATCGGGGCCAAGACCGGCGATTATGCGCGCCTTCCTAAAGCTTTTCTTTATTGATTTAACAGGTCTTCCATTCCACTCTACAACAAAGTCTTGTGATATCTTGCGGCCAATGTTCGCGCTTTTGCAGCGTCCCTTGGTCTTGATGTCGAGATCGGTGCGCGACCAGCGACGCAGATGCGCCAGCAGCCGGTCCGGTAGCCGTACGGGCGGTTGGCGCTTCTTGGTCCTCTTGGCGCCATCACCGCGGCGGTGAAAGACCCCGCTGTCGAGATCCACGTAGCCACGCCCTTCGGTCGGACGGATGGCTGCACCGCAAACCGCGCCTGAGCGCGTCCCCGTGTAGAGCGCGACGAGAATGAAGCGGGCAAGATGGCGCCCGGTGCGCCTGTCACTCTCCTGGCCTCTCCAACTTTGCTTCATGCGCCATGCAGCCCAAATGAGTGCAGCGGCTTCACCGCGCGTCAGCCAGCGCTCACGTGCGGCGCGCTTCTCGGGCAGTGAAATCGTCGGCGCGGCTGTCGTATAACCTTCCTTGCGGCAGTAGTTGATGGCCGCGCGCAGATCCTCAAGTTCTCGGCGCGCCGCAGCTTCGGTTGATCTAGTCGCGACGTAGCTTCGGCAAAGCTTGCCGTTGATGTCGGCGAGTGTCATTTCTCCGAAGAAATCGAGGATCTTGTCTAACCGAGCAGCCGTCTCTTCGGGCGTGACATGCGCAGGCGCAACCTCGTTCAGGTATAGGTGGATTACCTGAGCGATCAGGACGTCGACGGCAGCATGTCCGTGTTCTCGCACGGGGGAGTACTTATCGGCGATGTGGGCCGCGAGCGCCTTTTCAGTTTCAATCCCTGGACGGCCTCTTTCGCCGCCGCCAGCGCAGAGGAATGTCGATCTATCCCAAATGAACGATCCGGCCTTGTTTCTAAGGGTTCCGTTCTTGTTCCAGCTTTCTTCGCGCCAGACGAGGAGAGGCCCCTTCGACGTCCGCGGCATAGCTCCCTCATTCTTATGATCGCGGCCAAGGTCACGTACTCCTTCCCGGCGACCAGCTCCGTTTCAAGCCGGCCGGCATCGCGTTCCCTGCGCAAGCCAGCCGCCCCCATCGAGCCATCGGGAAAAGCGATTTGGGCAGCAATCTCAATGCGTAGGGGCGTGGTCTCGTCGTACCGCTCTGGTATCTTCAATTGATCTTTCGGATCGCCGAACAAGTGTGATTGTCGTTTGAGAAAAGAGTGACGGCTGTCGTTGCGCAGGCGGAGGATATGTCCGCGCATTGCGCGTTAGGGTCAGATTTCCCTGCGTTGGTCCCAAGCCTGCCTCCAACTAGATAACGTCGGTGCGGAGTGAGGTTAGTCACGCGCGGCATACATCTGGCAGGTCGATGCCGGGCAATGTTGCTTTTCACTATGCCAAATTTGATCGTGCCGCATTTCACCGCGACGCCTCCATTTTCGCCCCTTTGCGATCTTGAGCCTGCTGCATGAGATCATTCGCAAATATACGGGGGCGAAAAGCGGCAAATGGATATCCTCGGGCAAAGATGATCTCCTGACGTGCTTATCGGACAGGTCGCACTTCCAGGCCGACAGGAATTACTGGCGACACGTGCGCTCAATTGGATTCCGACCCAAAAAGAGGTTCGCTGAGAGAGAGATATGATTCACGGCTTCCGAAAAGAGAGCGTCGATCCTTATCCGTCGCGATTATCACGCCAGTAAGCTTCGCTTGCATTGTTCTGACGGCTACGGACGAGCCTTACCGATCATTTTGGAAAGCGAGGCGACTTTCCCTCGCTTCCCCGCCAATGCCGCCTGTGCAGAGCAGGGTTGCCGGCTCGCAAAGCGGCCGACTGCCAGGAAGTCCTCCTTACGAACTTTGATCCGCTTCGCTCGACCGCGCAGCCCGGCTCCGCGCGCCGACATTGGCCCCCATCACTCCCGCGCGCTCCCGCGCCCCCGGAAGGCATGCCGGGGGACATGCCTTCGGCATCAACGGAAAAAAGGAGTGAACACCGTGAACATGACTACCATCATCAACAGCGAGAGCAACACCCAGCAGCAGCTGATTTCCAGCGGCTTTGGCGTGGATATCTCGCGCGGCGTGCGGATCGGACGAGTTTCCTCGGAATGGTTTTCGCGTCCCGATGACGAGCGCTATTTGAGCCTCACCGAGCTTTTTGATGCCGTGAAGCAGAGAGCGGACCGCGCTACCGCCCGCACCGTCGAGAGTCGCTCCGTGGGCGTGGAGGCCACCCGCGACAATGCAGAGCGGCTTGCGGTCATCGTCCCAGGACAGGACCAGCCAATCGCGCCGACGCATTGGAGTTTTGGCCAGCTCTGCAGCCTCGTCAGCGCACCAGCCACCTACATGCGCCAGCTGCCCGCGCCGCTGGCAGGCATTAATTTGCAGCACGGCCTTTTGAGCCATAGAGCGGAATTGATGAAGACGCTCGAGACGAAGGACGGTCGCGTTGAGCTTCGCGCCGTAACCGGGCCCGACTATGGCCGCATCTGGGATCATGAGCTTGTCGCCGCCGTGATGAAGATCGCGGGCAATGGCACCGGCGACACCATGTGGAAGGTGCCTGGCGTTCTCGACTGGGCGACCATGACGCACAATCCTTTCGTGGACGTGACCAAGGACACCACCACGCTCTATGCCAGTGACCGAGACGTGTTCCTGTTTCTGGTGGACGACACGCATCCCATCGAAGCCGGACGCCTTCCGAATGGCGAGCCGGATTTGTATTTCCGTGGCTTCTATTGCTGGAATTCGGAGGTGGGCAGCAAGACGTTGGGCATTGCGAGTTTCTATCTCCGTGCGGTGTGCATGAACCGCAATCTGTGGGGCGTTGAAGGTTTTGAGGAAATCAGCATCCGGCATTCGAAGTTTGCCGCGCAGCGTTTTGCTCACGAGGCAGCGCCCGCTTTGACGAGCTTCGCAAACTCAAGCCCCGCACCGTTCATCGCCGGGATCAAGGCCGCGCGCGAGAAGATCGTCGCCCGTAGCGACGAAGAGCGCGAAAGCTTCCTGCGCAGGCGTGGTTTCTCCAAGAGCGAAACGGGCAAGATCATCGAGGCTGTATTGCAGGAGGAAGGCCGCCCGCCTGAAAGCATCTTCGATTTCGTGCAGGGCATGACTGCACATGCCCGCAGCAAGGGGCATCAGGACAGTCGCCTTGAAATGGAAGGAAAGGCCAAGGCCCTATTGGAAAAAGCGGCATGAACAAAGAAAGGACGCCCGGCGAGGTCTCCCCGGGCGTCCTTTCAGGTCCGCCACATCAACGAGACCGTCATAGCATAAGAATATCTAACGACCAGATCATCGGGCTCGGCGCGTGCGGCCGTTTTTGACACGGCGGCCGCTCGCCGGGCTTCGCCCGGCTCGCAATGCAACTGCCGTCATGGGTGCCAACAAATACAAATGGGGGCGATTTGCTCACTACCGTGTGACGCGCAATGGAGGCCGCCTTAGAAGGTCCGCAGCCTCAATCCCGGAACATCTGCCAACTTGTCGACGACGTCGATCGCCGTAGACGCTGCGTTCCAACGCACTGATATGGGTGCGATCGACATCCGCAGGGTGGGCCAGCTCTTCTTGCGGAAGCCCACCGCCTGCCGATGCCGCCTCAGATTGCGCGCAAACACCTCGCGTATTTCCATGCACGCAAGTGCAACGCCTTGTCAGGATCGTTCTGCAATAGACCCGGCTGAGGAACCAGAGCGGGAGTTGCGGTCATGGGAGACGCATCTTGCCCGCGCCCGCTGGATGACGACGAACGGCTACCGATATCTTCTGGCCGGCGGTGCGCCACACTGACCGTCCAAGGCCATGGTTTGCTGAATCAGCACAGCGGTTTGCCGACTCTCCAACTACCCGATTTGTGTATCGGCAGGGATGCTCATTCCGAAGCCCGCAGCCTGGTGCGGGCATCGGGAGAGGGTTTGGCGCATTGCAAGGCGATTGGACCGATCCGGAAGCCTACGCGCACATGCAAGGTTACATGCCTGCTCAGTTCGCTGCCGAGTATCTGATCCGAAACGACGACTTTGTTGCCGAGTGCGGCCAGCTGTCATCACATCTGCCAGGTGCCGTAGAACCTGTTGGCCCGGGCGACTTCGTCACACGTTGGGGCGCGCGATTTCACAGTCACCGGTGACGGGCTTCCGTTAGCTCAGAACATCGTCTGGACGGAAAAGGCCTCGCCGCGCGTGCTGCGGGCCACGCAAATCCGATCGTCAGTTAGCCCTTCGCATCAGACGGTCCAACTTTCCAGATTCAGCGGTGCCGCCGTTTGGAAAGCAGACGACCTTCATATTCTTTGGCCGGCACCGACCGGAACAAATACTCTCGTCACTGACATTCGCAGCGGCGCCACCGAATTCAATGCCATCGTACTGCCACTCGATACTGCATTCGAGACACGCCTCGACGCAGCGCGCCAGTTCTGGCGGGCGCTCGGCGACCGGCCGTCTGGCCGGGTCTACGGCGCGCTGCCGAAGCAAACAATGGCAAGGCATACTCTCAATTTGCGCGCTCATGACGCCAGACGCGCAGAGGCCACCTACCGCGAGATCGCGGAGGTGCTTTTGTCACGAGAGTCGATCTCGCCTCGAGATTGGCGCGATCATCATCTGAGACATAAGGTTCGGGCGATCCTGCGAAGGGCGGATCGTCTTGTGGATGGCGGTTACCGCGACCTTCTCTTCTATCCTCACAGCCGCAGCCGAAAATCCGACCGCTGAAACCGCTGTTCGCAGGGGTAGCAAAAACACATCCCCCGATCTTTGCCCTCCCACGCCTCTTCTTAATTCGGCCATCGTCCATTTGCGCGTCCCGGCAGGCCAGGACGACACCAGAACCAAATGGAGATCGAGCGATGTCGAAGGGTCCCGTGGACGCGCCCCAAAAATACCTGCGAACGAAGGAGGCAGCGCCAATCGTAGGCCTTTGCGCTCGCACCATGGAAAAGCATCGGACCTATGGCACCGGTCCAAAGTACCGCAAGGTCGGCGGTCGGGTCCTCTACGACATCGACGACCTGCATGCCTGGATCGCACTTGGCGCTCGCACCTCCACCAGCGATGCGAATGCGACCTATGTTCCGCCAGCCAAGCAGCATGCCGCTCGTGCGCCGGCCTATGTCGGCAGACGCGATCGCACCTCCTGACCAGGGCGCAAGACAATGCGACATCACTCGCCCCCTAAGGCTCAGCTTGAGTTGTTTCATGCGCCCCCCGGCGCCTTTGCTCTTCGCGATGCGCAAGGCTTCTCGTCGTGGCCGTTCTCGTCCCTCGCCAAATCCCTTCGCGTGACACCGATCGACTTTCGCCACGATTGCATCAAGCCCCGGAAGGCCGTCAACCAGCTCGCGCACCACCTTCAGCCCGAGCGGCCGGATCGGAACCATGACCTTTCGGCCAGGCGGATAATAGTCGACGACCGTTGTTCCCCGTGGAGCACGACTGATCTCTCCGCTCCTCGTTTAACAACGTCGACTGCTGGCCTCCTGTCACGGAGGCCAGCATGAGCAATATCACGCACGTCGAACTGGTGCGGCTTAAGAAGCGGATCGAGAACTGTATCAGGTTCGGCAAGGTTGCTTCGAATAGGAATATTGACCGCAGTCGTGGTGTCGTCTCGTTCACGCCAGGCTGCGTCATCGCTTTCGTTCGTTGGCTGCGAGCCGCCGTTGCCGGTAAGCGCTGCTCGACCGTCGCATATGTCCGACCTGGCGCTGACATCCTGCTCATGGTCACCGGATGGCCGAATGTCGAGAAGGTTCTGAACATTATCGACGCCATCGAGGCGATCGGCATCGATCCTGTCGATGTCTCGTCGGACTGCTGGCGGCGTGCCCACAGTCGGCTCGCCGTGCGCACGGCGCTCAGGACGTACATTACCCAGCACTACGGGGCCTGGCTCCTGCGCTGCAGGATAGAGCTATGAGCACGCGAGCAACGACTATCGTCACAATGCTCAGCGGTGCAGTTCTGGTCGCGGCCCCCATGTGGGCAGGCCATCGATTGCGCTTTGTCTGGAATGCATCCGCGAGCGTGCGAACCGGGCTCTATCTCGTCAAGCCGGCCAACAGGATCGCTGTTGCCGACATCGCCGTCGTCATGCCGCCCGAACCGCTGTCGAGCTTCCTTGCTGAGCGCGAATATCTACCGAAAGGCGTGCCGCTCTTAAAGCGCGTGCTGGCACTTGGAGGCGCGACAGTCTGTCGGCAAGGCACAGCCATCATCGCCCACGGCGTGACCGTCGGACATGCTCATGAGCGTGACAGTCGCGAGCGAGGGCTGCCCGTCTGGCAGGGCTGCCGCCTCATCGCCAGTGACGAGGTCTTCCTTATGAACTTGAACGCAGCCGACAGTTTTGACGGCCGCTATTTCGGCCCGCTGAAGCTCACTTCGATAATCGGTCGAGCGGTTCCGGTCTGGACACGCGACCGCATTGCTCAGGTACCGGATGATTTTGTGGAAGCGGATCGCGGCGAGCCGTGACGGCTCGCACCAACCCTCACGAACGCTCATGAAAGGAGCAACGCAATGGCCCAGATCGGCATCTTCACCCGCAGCGATGACGGCTTCTTCGGCAACATCTCTACGCTGACCCTCGACGCCAAGCTCGCTATCCTGCCTGCCGAGAAGTCGGACGCGGAGAACGCGCCAGACCATCGCGTCTTCTGTGAAGGCATGGAGATCGGCGCAGCGTGGGATCGCACTGGCGAGAAGGCCGGCGCTTATCTCTCAGTTACCATTGACGATCCCTCGTTCATCCAGCCGATCCGCACCAATCTGTTCCAGTCCGATGCCGAGAAAGGTGTCTGGGCCTTGCACTGGAGTCGGCTGCTCAAGCGCGACGAGCGAGGCTGATCGGATGCTCCGATCGCGCTTCTGCGGCCTTTCGGCATCAAATCGGGCGCCGGTCAACCCCTTCGACCCTATCGCCCGCCAGGCAGCTGCCGCGCGCAGCGAAGGTCAAGGGCGGCCGGACGCTTGCCCGTCGTTCAGGACGTTCATCGTTCCGCGGTTTGCGGCCGGCTGGCTCGGCCGGCGAAGCCTTGCCCCTGACGCGGGCCAGCACTATGGAAGGCTGCCGGCGCGTCGGGCTGGTGGTGCATATAGTTTAATCTGCCGAGGTATTGCAGGACTGTCTGCAAGCATCATACTCACGCTCCCAGCGTCTACTGTCTGTGCAGAGCCTTCCCCGCATCGTGAGCGGCCGGGGCACTCCCGCCTCACCATCTCATCCTCTGATCCCTGGTCGGCGCATATCCGGGAGGCTGCCGAACGCTTTGCCATTCCCGAGCGGCTGCTTCGCGCCGTCATGCATGTCGAAAGCGTTGGCGATGTTGACGCAGTGTCGAACAAGGGCGCAATGGGCCTGATGCAGATCATGCCGGCGACGTGGGAAGATCTGCGCACCAGGTACTGCCTTGGCGACAATCCTTATCAGCCGCGCGACAACATTCTTGCAGGTGCAGCGTATCTGCGCGAAATGCTCGACCGCTTCGGACGCAACGGCTTCCTGGCGGCTTACAATGCCGGTCCTGGGCGATACGAAGAGCACCTTGCTACCGGCCGGCCGCTGCCGCGTGAGACGATCGACTACGTCAGGAAACTCGCGCCGGTGATCAACGGTGCGGTTCCAATTTCGACTCGCGCACGGCAACGATCGGGCACGGCGAGCACACTCGATGCGGCGATTTTCGCGCACGTCGTGAACACCTTGAATAGCTCAGCTTCGCAAGGCGAGCGCGAGACCGATGTTCCCGTCGAGACTGTCTTCACGGCGATCCGCTCACCCAGCGTGCGAGCGCGGGTGGGTAAAGCGGTCACCGATCTTACGGCGCTTGTATCACAATCGGACGGCTGGCGAAGTGAAGGAGTATCCGATCCGAACCCCGCTATTCGTAGCCCGTTTGTACAGGGCTCCTCCGCGACTCCACAATGATCGCAGCATTCCTGCTCAATCGCATTCCGACCTGTTCCGTCGTGGAAATTGCGGCGGGGGGGTGGTCGTGAAAGCAGGCGAAGAGGGAAGGCAGGATAAAGGGTCGCGATGTGCGGCTCGGTCGGGGTGCTGGATTTCAAGCATTTGCACGACGTTTTCGCGATGTGCGCCGCAGATCCACGATGTGCGGCGTCGAAAATTTCTCAATTCATTCAGGAAAGGCCCACCTCGCAGGATTGGCAGCCATGATCCGTGACGACGACTTTCGCGTCCGCCCCGGCCGCATCCGCTCTCGAGCCGGTCAGCATGCACGCCCTTTCATTTTCCAGGCGCTCACAGCGGCACAGCGGGCGGGCGGGCATATCTCGCGTAAGGGCCGGATCATCTCACCGCGCGCCTCGACATTCGGTCGCGGCAGATCGGCGAGCATCCGCGCCAATCGCCTCATCACCGGCCGCTCACGCGGCGCCGTGGTCAAGGCACGTGTTGTCCGGCAGTTCAGAGGGGCGACGCCGCTCGTTGCTCATCTCAAATATCTCCGCCGCGAGGGTGTGACGCGTGACGGCGAGAAGGCAACGATGTTTGGCCCTGACAGGGACGAGCCCGATCATGACGTCTTTGCCGATCGGTGCAAGGACGACCGGCACCATTTCCGTTTCATCATCTCGCCGGACGATGCGTTGGAGTTGGGGGACCTCAAGAGTTTTGCTCGTGACCTCATGGTCGACATGGAGCGCGATCTTGGCACGAAGCTGGATTGGATCGGCGTCGACCATTGGAACACCGAACATCCGCATGTTCATATTCTTGTGCGCGGCGTGGCCGATGATGGCGAGAACCTCGTCATCTCACGGGACTATATACGTCAGGGCATGCGCGACCGTGCGAGCGACATCCTCACCCAGACGCTGGGGCCCCGCACCGATCACGACATCCGTCGGACAATCGCACAGCAGGTCCATACCGAGCGCTGGACACAGCTCGACCGCCAGCTCGTTCGAGACGCGGATCGCCTTGGCATGATCGATCTCGCGCCGCGTCCCTATCGCCCGCCAGACGAGTTTCTGACGCAGAAGGTCGGACGGCTTCGCAAGCTGGAGAACCTCGGCCTGGCCAACGAGATCAGTCCCAACCAGTGGACGATGGCCCAAGAGGCTGAGACGACCTTGCGTGCGCTCGGCGAGCGCGGCGACATCATCAAGCGCATTCATCGCAGCCTGACCGGGCACGGGCTCGAAAGAGGTGCGGCTGATTACGTGCTTGCCTCGGAGCTGATTGATACGCCGGTGATCGGCCGGCTGCTCGAGCGCGGTCTGCACGACGAACTATACGGATCGGCCTACGCTATCGTCGACGGCATTGACGGGCGTACACATCACATCCGCTTTCCTGAAATCGATGCCACTGGGGATTCTACGCCAGGCTCAATCGTCGAGCTTCGTCGCTACGAGGATGCGAAGGGCCGCAGCCGCGTTGCACTCGCAGTGCGCTCTGACTTTTCGATCGAAGAACAGGTTCATGCTTTCGGCTCGACCTGGCTCGACCGGCAACTCGTAGCGCGTGAACCGGCCGAACTCGGCGAGGGCGGGTTCGGCAAGGTAGTGAGGCAGGCGCTGGAGAATCGCGTCGATCATCTGATCGAGCAAGATTTGGCTCGGCGCGAGGGACAGCGCGTCATTTTCGCGCGCAACCTGATCGATGCACTATGCGACCGTGAGGTGAACTTGCTCGGTGCTAGGCTTGCCGAGGACACTGGATTGTTGTTCGCTAAGGCTTCGGACGGCGACCATGTGGCCGGCATCTATCGGCAGCGTTTTTCCCTTGCCTCTGGGCGCTTGGCAATGATCGACGACGGACTTGGCTTCCGCCTCGTGCCTTGGTCGCAGTCGATTGACAGCCAGATCGGCAGCCATATTTCTGGCGTTGCCCGCGGCAGAGGCGATGTGGATTGGAGCGCCGGAAGGAAGCGTGGTGTTGGGCTGTGAAGATCTCAACTGGTGTAGAATTTAGAAGGTACGCACATCTGGAATGAGATTAGAATGTTCGACGAACTGGACGTTTCGCCACATCGCCCTACGCGGATGATATTGGCCTGCGAGGCGCCGGCAAAAAAAGGCAGACGGCCTCTGGACGAAGGCCTTAAGGAATGAGAAGCCCTAAATAGGTGAAGGTGGACAAACGCCCTGCCCCATCGGGTGTTCCCGCAAAAGCCCGGCCCGGATCTTCGAGCCGGCTTTGGCTTTCTCGGCGGTCAGGCACAGATTTGTTGTTGGAGCAGCATGAGATCTTATTCGGCCGCGGGACGGATCGCCTTTGTCATCACGCTCGTTGTCGTTCTTGTGCTTGCGCTGTTGCCGGTACCCCGTCTCGAGGAATTCGGCATCGACGTCGGTTTCCACTACGACAAGCTGAACCATGCCAGCGCATTCGCCGTCCTGACATTCCTCGGAATCCTCGGCTGGCCCGAGCGCAAGGCAAGGCTAATCGTCTTCCTTGCCCTGGTTGGAGCCGCGATCGAAATTCTCCAGGGCACGACGCTGATAGAGCGTGATCTTGACGTGTTCGACTGGGTTGCCGATTGCGTCGGCATGGCGTTCGGTCTCGCGGCCGCGATGTGCGCAAACTGGATTTTGCGACGCGGAGACTGAAAGTGGCCAATCGCTGCAGGATCATTCAAGCGATCCAGGCAGCCCGGATGGTTCAGCTAGCCTCGCGCATCGCCTCGGCGGCCTGCAGATCGACCGACACGAGCTGGCTGACGCCCTGCTCGGCCATGGTCACGCCGAACAGCCGGTTCATGCGCGCCATGGTGATCGGGTTGTGGGTGATGATGACGAAGCGCGTCTCGGTGGTGTTGGCCATCTCGTCCATGAGATTGCAGAAGCGCTCAACATTGTGGTCGTCGAGCGGGGCATCGACTTCGTCGAGCACGCAGATCGGCGCCGGATTGGTCAGGAACACGGCGAAGATCAGCGACATCGCCGTCAACGCCTGCTCGCCACCGGACAGCAGCGTCATGGTCTGCGGCTTCTTGCCGGGCGGGCGAGCCAGGATTTCGAGCCCGGCCTCAAGCGGATCCTCGGACTCGATCAGCTGCAGTTCCGCCGTGCCGCCGCCGAACAGATGCGAGAACAGCCGCTGGAAGTGGCTGTTGACCACGTCGAAAGCGGCGAGAAGCCGCTCGCGGCCTTCACGATTGAGGCTCTGGATCGCCTGCCGCAGCTTGCGGATGGCCTCGATGATATCCTCGCGCTCGGAGACGATGGTCTCCAGCCGGTCGGACAGCTCCTTCTGCTCTTCCTCGGCGCGCAGATTGACCGCGCCAAGCCGCTCGCGCTCGATCTTCAGCCGGTCGAGTTGACGCTCGATCTCGGCCATTTCCGGCATCGGGCTGTCAGCTTCCAGGCCGGTATGGCGGATGACCAGATGCGGCGGCGTGTTCAGCGTTTCCTGGATCCGCGCCTCGACCTCCAGCCGGCGTTCGTCGGCCGCCGTCAGCCGCTCTTCGGCGCGAACGCGCGTCTCGCGCGCCTCGGCCAGCGACTGGATGGCGCCGGTGGCCGCCTTGTCCAGTTCGGATTGCTTGTTCTCCGCTTCCTGCAAACGGTCGGCGGCCGCCTTGCGCAAGGTCTCGGCCTCGGTGAGCTGCGACAGCAATGCGCGCCGTTTGGCGTCGATTTCGTCGGGTGCATCGGCCAGTCGCTCGCGCTCCGCCTCGGCCTCGGCCTTGCGTTCACCAAGCGATGCGATCTGCGTTGAGGCGTTTTCGGCGCGCTCCAGCCAGTTGCTGCGCTCGGCGCCAATGGCATCGAGCCGGCGTATGCGCGCCTCGGCTTCGCGCCGCAAACCCTCGTGCACGGCACGCGCATCGGCAAGCGTGGCGCGGTCGCGGGCGACATTGGCCGAGGACTGTTCGAGCTGCAATTGCAGGTCGCCGAGATCGGGCGCGTCCTGCAGAAGCATCTCGGCCTCGACGAAAGCCGCCGACGTCTCCTCATGGCTATCGACGATGCGGGCCCGTGCCTCATCCAATGCGGCGCGCCGGCTCGACAATTCGCCGCCGGCCTTTTCGGCCTCGGCCAGCGCATTGCGGGCTGCGTCCAGCCGATGCTGGGCGTCACGTCCGGCCTGGCGCGCATTGCGCTCGGCCTCGCTTGCCAGGCGAAGCGTCTGTTCGGCCTGTGCCAGCGCTTCCTCGGCCTGGCGCAGAACCAGCGTCGCCTGCACGGCTTCGGCATCGAGTTCGGCCAGCCGGTTCTTCTGCGCCAGCCGTTGCGCTGCCGCGGTCGGCGCGTCGGCGCTGGCGGTAAAGCCATCCCAGCGCCAGAGCGCGCCTTCGCGGCTGACCAGCCGCTGGCCGGGCGCAAGAAGCGCCTGCAGCCGGCGGCCATCAGTGTCCGCAACGATGCCGATCTGCGCCAGCCGGCGGGCCAGCTGCGCCGGCGCGTGAACCACGCTGGCAAGGCTCGTGACGCCCTCGGGTAAAGCCGCATCACCGGGATGGATCTGGCTTTCGCCCCAATGCACCGGCGCGCTGCGGTCGAGCGGCACGTCGAGGTCTTCGCCAAGGGCGGCACCCAGCGCCGTCTCGAAGCCGCGCTCGACGCTGATCTGTTCCAATACGGCCGGGAAGAGATCGCCACTGGCGGCGTTGAGGATCTTGGCCAGCGTGCGCGCTTCCGTCTCGATCCGCGCCAGCTCCGCCCTGGCGTCCTGGAGTGGCGGCCGGGCAGCGCTTTCGGAGGCGCGGGCATCGACGACCGACTGTTCGGCCTCCGATACCGCAGCCTCGGATTCTTCCAGCAGCGCGATGGCCTGTTCGACCAGAAGCTGTTTCTCGGCCGGATCCGGCAGTCCGGCCACCTTCGACAGGATGTCCGACAACTCCCGGTCGACCTCGGCGAGCTGGCGCGCGAAGCGGTCGCGGCGCTCGGCGGTGTCGCGCAGCGTCCGTTCGATCTGGTTGCGCGAAGCGGCGGCCTCGGCCCGCTCGGCGGTCAGCGCGGCGAGCCTGGCTTCGCTTGCGGCAAGCGTCGATCCTGCCTGTTCGAACGCAGACCGGGTGCTGGCCTCGCGCTCGGCGGCACCGGCATTTTCGGAATTGAGAGCGGCTTCTTCCGTGCGAAGGCGCTCGAGAATATCCGCATTGTCGCGGACCATGCGCTCTTCGCGCGCGATATCGCCGTCGAGTTGCTGCAGCCGGCGCTCGAGCTCGGCCTGGCGGGCACGGATACGGCCGGCTTCCTCCTCGATCTGCGACTTGGCGATCGACAGGCGCTGAAAGGCAGCGGCGGCGGCGGCTTCCGCGTCACGCAGGTCAGGCAAGCGGTGAGCGCCGATGCCTTGTTCCCTGGCCGCATTCATCTGAGCGGCGGCGCGATCGCCGACCAGCGCCGTGGCAACCGCCAGCGCCGAGCGTGCCTCGCCTTCCTGCGTCTTGGCCAGCGTCCAGCGCAGATGCAGCAGTGTCGCTTCGGCCTTGCGGATATCGGCCGACAGGTTCTTGAAGCGCGATGCCTGGCGAGCCTGGCGCTTGAGGCTTTCGATCTGGCTTTCCAACTCGCCGACGACGTCGTCCAGACGTTCGAGATTCTGTTCGGCCGCCTTCAGCCGCAGTTCGGCCTCATGACGACGGGTGTGCAGGCCGGAAATGCCGGCCGCCTCTTCGAGCAGCGCGCGGCGCGCCTGCGGCTTGGCCTGGATCAGTTCGCCGATGCGGCCCTGCCCGACCATCGACGGCGAACGCGCGCCGGTCGACTGGTCGGCGAACAGAAGCTGCACGTCCTTGGCGCGCGCTTCCTTGCCGTTAATGCGGTAGAGCGAACCCGCCTCGCGCTCGATGCGGCGCGACACCTGCAATTCGTCGGCATCGTTGAAGGCGGCGGGCGCCGAGCGGTCGCTGTTGTCGAGGAAAAGCGTGACTTCGGCGGTGTTGCGTGCCGGGCGCGTGCCCGAGCCGGAAAAGATGACGTCGTCCATGCCGGATGCGCGCATGTTCTTGTAGGAGCTTTCGCCCATCACCCAGCGCAGCGCCTCGACCAGGTTCGACTTGCCGCAGCCGTTGGGCCCGACAATACCCGTCAGGCCGCGTTCGATGACGAACTCGCCGGGCTCGACGAAGGATTTGAAACCGAGGAGGCGAAGGCGCGAAAACTTCATTCACGCCGCCCCATGATCAGGTCGCGGCACAACGAAAAGCCGCACACGCCGAAGTGCCGCCGCTTCGGCGCCCGAGCGTCAGAGCAGAGGGTCGATGATGGCCGACATTTCCTCAATCGACATCGCCCCTTTGTAGGTCTTACCGTTTATGAAGAAGGTCGGCGTTGAATCGACCTTGAATTCATTGGCGCCGCGCTTCTGGACCGATCTCACATCGTCCAGAAGTTTCTGGTCCGTCAAGCAGGCCTCGAAGGACTCCTGTGTAAAACCGGCGAGCTTCGAGATTTGCAGTAGCGCATCCTTGGTGTTGGCGACGCCAACCCAGTTCGCCTGCTGCCTGAACAGGACATCCACCATCGGGAAATAGTTATCCTTGGCGCAACGCGCCAGCATGAAACCGGCCTCGGCGCTCGGATCGAACGGGAATTCGCGCAGGATGTAGCGGGCCTTGCCCGTGTCGATGTACTTCGTCTTCAGATCCGGGAAGGTGGTCTCGGCGAAATGCGCGCAGTGCGGGCAGGTCATCGAGGCGTATTCGACGATGGTGACCTTGGCGTCGTCCTTGCCAAGCTGCTTGTCGGGCAGCGCACCCGGCTTCAGCAATTCCGCCATGTCCACCGTGCCCTGTGCTTCCGGCGCGGTAGCGGCGGCCGGCGTGGCCGGCTTCGCGGGCGCGGCCGGGGCGGCAGGCTTGACATCCGCGGCCTTGGCTTCCTCGCCGGAGTCGCTGCAAGCCGCGAGCAGGGCCACCGCCGGAATGGCGGCCAGCGAAGACAGAAGGTTTCTGCGAGACAAGCTTGCGCCAAACGGGGGACGGTTCATACGAATCACCTGACAAGGGTTGGATTTTGCAATGCAAAAGCACGAAAAGGCGAGAGTTGGCGCGAATTAAGGCATCCCTGTCCCCAATCCAATCGCGAAACCTGACAAGGGCGATCACGAATGCGCGAGATTGGCGACAAATCTATGACTTCCTTTCCCCAATAATGGTCGCGCCAAGTTTTTCCAACGAGGCGCGCAGTCCATCATCGTCGATCAGGCCGACAGTGCCCGACAATTTCGTCTTCTCGGCCGCGGTCAGCGGCCTCAAGGTCGGTTTAGGCCGTCCTTTGTCCGCTGTCACCGGTTTCTGCAGGATTTTGATCCGGCTGATGGCGGTGAAGCCGAGGAAGGCGTTGACCCGGTTGATGATCTCGCCGGTCTCGTGCTGCAGGTGGAGTGCGGCCATGCCTTCGCAGGCGATGACCAGCACCGCCGGCTCGAACGGATCGTCTTCATGCATGCGGCGCGGCCACTGGATTTTCTCGGGACGAGAGCGGCTGGCGAGGCGCGGACCGGCGATCTCTTCCCATGACTGGACGAGGCCGATCGAAATGCCGGCCCGCTTGCGCAGCACCGGATCGAGGATTTCGGTTGCAAGATCGCTCACCGGGACGGGATTGCCGTAGGGCTTTCTCCCTGCCATGTACGTCCTCCAGCCACGACCTTCATCAGCATCGCCAAGGCCAATTCCCGATCAATGGCACCAGCAGACCAGACCCGCAAGACCGCATCCAGAGATAGCAGCGCTGCTGCATCTGGAGATAGCAGCGCAGCTGCATCTGGAAGCGGCGACGACATCGCGTCCCGCCTGCTCGGCTGGTACGACATCCATCACCGCGAGCTACCGTGGCGTATCACGCCGCGGCAGCATGCGCGCGGCGTGCGGCCCGACCCTTATCGTATCTGGCTGTCCGAAGTCATGCTGCAGCAGACCACGGTTGAAGCCGTGAAGACTTATTTCCGCGCATTCGTCGAGAAATGGCCTAACGTCGAGGCGCTCGCCGCGGCACCGACCGAGGATGTGATGAAGGCCTGGGCCGGGCTCGGCTATTACTCCCGAGCCCGCAATCTCAAGGCGTGTGCCGATCTGGTGGCCGGGCGCGGCGGCCGGTTTCCCGACACAGAGGCTGGCCTGAGGGACCTGCCCGGCATCGGCGCCTATACGTCGGCGGCCATCACGGCGATCGCCTTCGACCAGCCGGCCGCCGTCGTCGACGGCAATGTCGAACGCGTCATCTCCCGCCTGTTTTCGATCACCACGCCGCTGAGCGAAGCCAAGGCTGTGATCCGTGCCCATGTCGAGCGCATGATGCCAGGGACGAGGCCGGGCGACTTCGCCCAGGCGATGATGGATCTGGGGGCGACGATCTGCACGCCGCGCCGGCCACGCTGCATGCTGTGCCCGCTACGCGAAGACTGCAGCGCCACTGTTTCAGGCGATCCCGAGCACTTCCCCGTGCGCCTGCCGAAGGCCGACAAGCCGTTGCGGCGCGGCGCGGCCTTCGTCGCCGTGCGCGGCGACGGCGCCATCCTTCTGCGCAAGCGGCCGGAAAGAGGCCTGCTCGGCGGCATGACCGAGGTGCCGACGACCGACTGGACGGCGCGGGTCGACGGCGCGACCACCGAGGCGGCAGCGCCTTTCCCCGCCAACTGGCGGCCTGCTGGCCAGATTGCCCATGTCTTCACCCATTTCGTGCTTGAGCTCGACGTCTTTCGTGCCGAGGTGAACGTCGCCGCGCCGGCGGGGCATTTCTGGTCGCTGGCCCATGAAATTTCCGGCGAGGCACTGCCCACTGTCATGAAAAAGGCAATCGAGGCTGCGATACCCGGCGCGACGAAAAAACCGTCGCCACACTATGTAAAGAGGCCCCATGACTGAAGTCCGCCACATCGTTTTCGACATCGGCAGAGTGCTGATCCACTACGATCCCAACATTCCGTTCAGCCGGCTGATTCCCGACGAGAAGGAGCGGAAATGGTTCTTCGACAATGTCTGCACGCATGATTGGAACATCGAGCAGGACCGTGGCCGGACCTGGGAAGAGGCCGAGGCGCTGCTGATCGCCGAGCATCCCGATCACGCGGAAAACATTCGCAATTTCCGCCGCTACTGGCACGACATGGTGCCGCATGCCTATGACGACAGCGTCGCCATCATGGTCGGCCTGATCGAGAGCGGTCACGACGTGACCATGCTGACCAACTTCGCCACCGACACGTTGGCCGAGGCGCGCAAGCGCTTCGATTTTCTGGAACGGCCGCGCGGCGTCACCATCTCCGGCGAGATCGGCATGATCAAGCCGGATCGCGGCATCTATGATCATCACGTCGCCACGTTCGGCCTCGAGCCGTCGGCCACCTTGTTCATCGACGACAGCCAGAAGAATGTCGACGGCGCCAAGGCGGCCGGCTGGCAATCGGTGCTGTTCACCGACGCGACGACGCTTCAAGCGGACCTTCAGCGCCTCGGAATCAAAGCGTGATTTGAATCGCTTGCGGTGATCCAATGAGGTTTTGAATCAACGCAAATTAGGGCAGCAAATGGCAGGGCTCAGGCCCCTGCGCGCTCCATCCCCAGTCGTGCAATGCGGCGAAGCTCGTCGATCGGGGTCAGGCCGCCGCTGCGCTCATAGTGCCAGAAGGTCCAGCCGTTGCAGGCATCCAGGCCCTGCACTTCGGCGCCGATCTTGTGGATCGAGCCGGCGCTGTCGCCGATCGCCACCGTGCCGTCGGCGCGCACCTTGGCCGCCCAGCGCTTCTTGGCATCGTAGAGCGTCGCGCCGGGCGTCATCAGTCCGGTGTCGATGAGGCTGACGAAGGCAACGCGCGGCTCGGCGCGCTTGCCGGTGAGCACGGTCAGATCAGCGCCGTCCAGCGGCCGCACCGCGTCGATGCGCTCATTGGCGGCGTCGATATAGGCCTGCTCACGCTCGATGCCTACGAAATGGCGGCCGAGGCGCTTGGCCACCGCGCCGGTGGTGCCGGAGCCGAAGAAAGGATCGAGCACGATGTCGCCCGGTTTGGTCGAGGCCATCATGATGCGGGCGAGCAGCGCTTCCGGCTTCTGCGTCGGATGCAGCTTGTCGCCATTGTCGTTCTTCAGCCGCTCGCCGCCGGTGCAGATCGGAAACAGCCAGTCTGAGCGCATCTGGATGTCGTCGTTCGAGGCCTTCATGGCTTCGTAGTTGAAGGTATATCCCTTGCCCTTCTGGTCGCGCGAGGCCCAGATCATCGTCTCATGGGCGTTCTGGAAACGGCGGCCGCGGAAGTTCGGCATCGGATTGGTCTTGCGCCAGACCACGTCGTTGAGGATCCAGAACCCCAGGTCCTGCATCTTGGCGCCGACCCGGAAGATGTTGTGGTAGGAGCCGATGACCCAGATGGTGCCGTTGGGTTTCAACACGCGGCGCGCCGCCAGCAGCCAGGCGCGGGTGAAAGCATCGTAGGCCTCGAAGCTTTCGAACTGGTCCCAGTCGTCGTCGACGGCATCGACCTTGGACTGGTCAGGGCGGTGCAGATCGCCGTCGAGTTGCAGATTGTAAGGCGGATCGGCGAAAATGACGTCGATCGACTTTTCCGGCAGCCGGTCGAGCGCGGCGACGCAGTCGCCCTTCAGGATCGTATCCAGCCATTCGGATTGCTGGGGAGCGTGGGAAAGCTCGTCGAGAAGACGCACGGCAGACATTCTGACACCCAAGGCACGCGTTACTGTTTTACTCTCTGTTATGGTTACCGATCAGCGTAAACATTCGGTGAAGACCGCCGAGTTTGCGAAGGCCGACCTGTTGGTGTATGCCGCGCCGCCTGAGCCTTCCGAGGCCCCTTCTCCTCCCACTGTCCGGATAACCATGCCCCAGCCAGACCTTGTCATCTTCGATTGCGACGGCGTTCTCGTCGATTCCGAAATCATCGCCGCGCGTGTCGAGGCCGAGCTGCTGACCTTGGCCGGGTACGAAATTTCGGCCGAGGAAATTGCGGAAACCTATGCCGGCCTGACCTTCAAGGACATCATGATGCGGGTCGAGGAGAAGTCCAGCATCCCGTTCCAGGCCTCACTCATCGACCGCGCCGAGGATCTGGTCGACCGCAAGTTGCGCAGCGACGTCCGTGCCATCGATGGCGTGCGCGAGGCGGTCGCCGCGGTAACGGCGCCGCGCTGTGTCTGCTCGAATTCGCGCACCGAGCGGGTCGAGTTCATGCTGGAGAAAGTGCACCTGATGCCGTTTTTCGCTGGCCGGATATTTTCGGCGCTGGAAATACCGAGCAAGAAGACCAAGCCCGCGCCCGACGTGTTCCTGTTTGCGGCGGAAAAGCTCAACGCGAATCCGGCGAGCACCTTTGTCATCGAGGATTCCGTGCATGGCGTCCACGGCGCCAGGGCAGCCGGCATGCGCGTGATCGGCTTCACTGGTGCCGGACACAATTATCCCGGTCATGCCGACGCGCTGACCGAAGCCGGCGCCGAAACGGTGATCCGCCGCTGGGCGGAGCTGAAAAGCGTCATCGCGGCGCTGTCGGAGTGGTCGGCCGATGCTTGAAAACGTGCGTCCGTCCGGACGCACGTTGGGCAGGTAGCCCCTTAATTTGTCGCCACTTTCTTCCTGTGGGTCTTCTTCGGCTTGTCGGTCGTCGCCTTGGGTGCGGTCTCATCGTAGCCGGCATAGGCCTGATAATCCTGCGCCGTCGGCTCCGGCACGACGACACTGGAATCGGTGAAGACGAACTGTGTGGCGACCGAGGGGTCGGTCACCTGGACTTGATACTGGTGAAGCTGCGAGTAAAGCACTTCGGTGCCGTGCATCACCGCGGTGCGGATCGGCATGGTGATGGTGCCGGGCGAGAACTTCGGCCCCGGCACGATCCTGCCGGCGACCGCTATCTTCATCGTCAGCTGCCCGTTGGCGCGGCTGCAGTCGCGGGTCACGTCGCTGATCGAGGCCTGATAAATGATCCTCGCCGAATCGTCGGGCGGAGTAGCAGCGGCGGCGTCAGCCGCAGCCTGGGCCGCAGCATCCTGCGCGGCATCGCCGGTCTTCTTGAGCTTGGGCTTGGACTTCTGGACGTCCTTGCCATACGTGTTGAAGAAGGCCGTGCCATCTCGCACAGTCACCCTCGGACAATAGGCCTGCAACTGGCTGGCCAGGACCTTGGGATCCTGCGGTGGCGGTGGCGCCGTCGGGTCCTTCTTGCCGATGCCGAGGTTCAGGATGCCATTGTCGCCCGATTGGCAGCCGGCGGCGGCAAGCATAAAGCCGGTGAGCGCAAGACCCGCCAAAAAGCGACCACTGAATGTACGAAACGCCATGAAACTGCACTTCCCTCTCGCAAAGCTGGTGACGTATATCAACCGCGCGGCAAAAATGCGACTGAGCCAGCGCAGAAATTAACCACCTTCTGGTGAACGGAAAAGCCAAGCGGCAATGGATTTGTGACGATGCAATATGTGAGTACCCGCGGGGAAGCGCCCGTGCTTGGATTTTCCGACGCCGTGCTGGCTGGCCTGGCGCGCGACGGCGGGCTCTATGTCCCGCGTGAGTGGCCGCGGTTCTCCGCCGCCGAGATCCGCGCCATGCGCGGCCTTGCCTATCCCGATCTTGCCATCCGCGTGCTGTCGCCGTTCCTTGGCGACGAAATCCCGGCGCCCGTCTTCGAACGCCTGGTGCGCGAGGCCTATGCCACTTTCCGCCACGAAGCCGTCTGCCCGCTGGTGCAGACCGGCCCCAACACCTTCATCCTGGAACTCTTCCACGGCCCGACGCTCGCCTTCAAGGACGTGGCGATGCAGTTGCTCGCCCGGCTGATGGACCATGTGCTTGCCGAACGCGACCAGCACGCCACCATCGTCGGCGCCACGTCAGGCGATACCGGCGGGGCGGCCATCGATGCCTTTGCCGGCCGCAGCCGCACCGACATCTTCATCCTTTTCCCACATGGCCGCGTCTCGCCGGTGCAGCAGCGGCAGATGACGACATCGACGGCTGAAAACGTCCATGCGCTGGCGATCGAAGGCAATTTCGACGATTGCCAGGGCCTGCTCAAGGACATGTTCAACGATCACGGCTTCCGCGACCGGGTTGCGCTGTCCGGGGTCAATTCGATCAACTGGGCCCGCATCATGGCCCAGATCGTCTATTATTTCTCCTCGGCGCTGTCGCTCGGCGCGCCCGACAGGCCGGTGTCCTTCACGGTGCCGACCGGCAATTTCGGCGATATCTTCGCCGGCTACGCCGCCAAGAAGATGGGCCTGCCGATCGAGCGACTGGTCATCGCCACCAACGACAACGACATCCTGGCGCGCACCTTCGCGACCGGCGAATACCGCACCAAGGGCGTCTTTGCGACCACTTCGCCGTCGATGGACATCCAGGTGTCGTCGAACTTCGAGCGTTTGCTGTTCGAGGCATCCGGCCGGGACGCCACGACCGTGCGGCGCTACATGGCCGGGCTCAAACAGTCCGGCGCCTTCACCATCGAAGCGGCGGAGATCGGCAGGATGCGGTCCGAATTCGACGCCGGCCGCGCAACGATGGACGAGGTCGCCGCCACGATCCGCTCGACGCTTGCGGCCAGCAACTATTTGCTCGATCCGCATACCGCGGCAGCCGTGCATGTGGCGGCGGGCAAGGCGGCCGGCGCCGTGCCTATGGTGGTGCTGGGCACCGCCCATCCGGCGAAATTTCCGGCCGCCGTCGAAGCCGCCAGTGGCGTGTCGCCCGCACTGCCCGCATGGCTAGGTGGGTTGATGACCGCGCACGAAAAATACACGGTACTTCCATCCGACCTGAAAATGGTGGAAGATTACGTCGGCCGCCGCGCGCGAGCGGCGCGTTAGGGAGTACAAGCCATATGGGTGTTGAGGTAAGCCGTCTGTCGAACGGCCTGACAGTCGCCACCGAAACCCTTCAAAGCATCGAATCGGTTGCCCTTGGTGCCTGGGTCAAGTCCGGTGCCCGCAATGAGCGTGACGAAGAGCATGGCATGGCCCATCTGCTCGAACACATGGCGTTCAAGGGGACGAAGCGGCGAAGCGCCTTCGAAATCGCCTCGGAAATCGAGGATGTCGGTGGTGAGATCAATGCGGCCACCAGTGTCGAGACCACCTCCTACTATGCGCGGGTGCTTTCCGACGACGTGCCGCTGGCTGTCGACATCCTTGCCGACATCCTGCAGGAATCCGAGTTCGACCCGCAGGAACTCGAACGCGAGCAGCACGTGATCCTGCAGGAGATCGGCGCCGCACACGACACACCCGACGACATCGTCTTCGACCGTTTCACCGAGACGGCGTTTCGCCATCAGACGATCGGTCGCTCGATCCTGGGCACGCCCGAGACCGTCAAATCCTTCACCTCGAAGCAGTTGCACGATTTCATCGAACGGCAATATGGCGCCGAGCGCATGGTGATCGTGGCCGCCGGCGACATCAAGCACGACAATTTCGTGCGCGAGGTCGAAAAGCACCTCGGTGGCTTCCGCAGCAAGGCCGACAGCACCATCCCGCAATATGCGCAATATGTCGGTGGCGACTTCCGCGAGGATCGCGACCTGATGGACGCGCAGATCGTGCTGGGCTTCGAGGGCCGCGCCTATCACGTGCGCGACTTCTATGCCTCGCAGGTGCTGTCGATGATTCTCGGCGGCGGCATGTCGTCGCGTCTTTTCCAGGAAGTCCGTGAGAAACGCGGCCTGTGCTATTCGGTCTATGCCTTCCACTGGGGTTTTTCCGACACCGGCATCTTCGGCGTCCATGCCGCGACCGGCCAGAGCGACATCGCCGAACTGGTGCCTGTCATCATCGACGAATTGCAGAAGGCCGGCGAGAACATCCTGCAGGAAGAACTTGACCGGGCGCGCGCCCAATATCGCGCCGGGCTGATCATGTCCGCCGAAAGCCCGGCCAGCCGCGCCTCGCAGATCGCACGGCAGATGCTTCTGTTCGGCCGGCCGATCGGCAAGGAGGAACTGATGGAGCGGCTGTCGGCGCTGACGGTCCAACGGCTGACCGATCTGTCGTCGCGGCTGTTCTCGACCAAGCCGACGCTTACCGCGGTCGGGCCTGTGGGTACGCTGGCACCATACGAGGCGATCCTCGATTCGCTTGCGGGCACGCAGACCACGGCCCGCAAGCTCGCCGTCTAAGCCCCTCAAAGCGTCGTGTTCGCACTCCCTTTCTTTCGCCGTGACCTGCCGGCACTGAAGGGTGACCGCGTCACGCTGCGTGTGCCGTTCACGAATGACTACCGCGAATGGGCGGTGCTGCGCGGCGAGAGCCGCGCCTTCCTGGAGCCATGGGAGCCGCGCTGGACCCCCGATGAACTCGACCGTACGGCATGGCGGCTGCGCATCAGCCGCTACCGCGAAGACTATGCCCAGGGAACCGCGATCGCCTTCTTCATCTTCGAGAAGAGCAGCGGCAAGCTGGCGGGCGGCATAACGCTCGGCAACATACGCCACGGCGTTTCGCAGAGCGGTCACGTCGGCTACTGGATCGGAGAGCGCTTTGGCGGCCGTGGCCTGATGACCGACGCTGTCAAGGTGGTGGCGCGCTTCGCCTTCGATACGCTGAGGTTGCACCGGATCGAGGCGGCCTGTATTCCCGACAACGCCCGGTCGATCCGCGTGCTTGAAAAAGCCGGATTCCGGCGCGAAGGACTTCTGCGATCCTATCTCCGGATCAACGGCATCTGGCAGGACCACTACCTCTACGCCCGGATCGCGGACGATCCGCCGGGCGCTGGAACGAAGGACTGATTTTTGACGAATTTCCTGCGAAACGGGCCGCTGTTCGCCTTTGTCCTCGCGACAATCCTGGCGCTGTGCGCGGCATCGTCGGCTTTCGCCGTCGAGCCGATCAAGATTGCCCGCGACGACGTCGCGCTCGACCTGTCGGGCGCCGTCGAGATCTACCGGAACCAGGGCGAGAATTTCCAGGTGTCGACCGCTCCCGGACCGGACGGCATCGTGCGGCGTATCGAGGTCGAGGCCAATGACGCGCGATCGACCGGCGACTGGGCGGTGTTCGCGCTTGCCAACACCACCGATCAGCAGCTCGACAGGCTGATCGTCGCGCCGCATTTCCGCTTGGTGAATTCCGGCATCTTCTGGCCGGATCTCGGCTCGACCCGCATCGCCGCCATCACGCCGAGCGAAGGCTTCGCGCTCGATCGTCAGACCAGCCCCGACGCCGACGTGTTCCGGGTGACGCTGAACCCTGGCACGGTGATCACCTTCATCGCCGAACTTGCCTCGCCGAAGCTGCCGCAGGTCTATCTGTGGGATCCGGAATCCTACAAGGACTCGGTCAATTCCTACACGCTGTTCCGTGGCATCGTCATCGGCATCGCAGGCCTGTTGGCGCTGTTCCTGACTATCCTTTTCGTGGTCAAGGGGACGTCGATGTTCCCGGCGACGGCAGCGCTTGCCTGGGCGGTGCTGGCCTATATCTGCGTCGATTTCGGCTTCCTCAACAAGATCATAGAGATTTCGCCGGGCAATGAGCAGATGTGGCGAGCGGGAACGGAGGTGGCGCTGGCGGGAACCTTCGTGGTGTTCCTGTTCGCCTATCTCAACCTCAACCGATGGCACGGCCATTTCAGCTATGGGGCACTGGTCTGGATCCTTGGCCTGGTGCTGATCGCGGGTGTGGCCATCATCGATCCGGCGGTCGCTGCCGGCATCGCCCGCATCTCGTTTGCCGCGACCGCGCTGACCGGGCTCGGCCTGATCATCTTCCTCGGCATACGCGGCTATGATCGCGCCATCATGCTGGTGCCCAGTTGGGTCATGGTGCTGCTGTGGCTATGCGGGTCGTGGATGGCGATCACCGGCATGCTCGACAACGATATCGCCCAGCCCGCGCTAGGCGGCGGGTTGATCCTGATCATCCTCTTGATCGGCTTCACCGTCATGCAGCACGCCTTTGCTGGCGGCGCGCTGCACCAGGGCCTGTTCTCCGACCTCGAACGGCAGGCGCTGGCTGTCGCCGGGTCGGGCGACACGGTGTGGGACTGGGATGTGCTGCGCGATCGCGTCGTCACCAAGCCCGATGTCAGCATCCAGCTTGGGCTGGCGCCCAACAGCCTTGGAGGTGCTGCCCGCAACTGGCTGCCGGTGCTGCATGCCGACGACCGTGACACCTTCCGCACGACGCTCGACGTCGTGCTGGAACATCGGCGCGGCCGGGTGTCGCAGAACTTCCGCCTGCGCGGCGCCGACGGCCACTATCACTGGTTTTCGCTGCGCGCACGGCCGGTCATCGGATCCGACGGCGAGGTCATCCGCTGCGTCGGCACCATGGTCGACGTCACCGAGCAGAAGAAGTCCGAGGAACGGCTGTTGCACGACGCCGTGCACGACAACCTGACCGGCCTGCCGAACCGCGAACTCTTGATGAACCGGCTGGAAGCGATCATCTCGATCGCACGCACCGAGGAGAAGGTGCGCCCGACCGTCTTCGTCATCGACATCGACCGTTTCAAGCAGGTCAATGACGGGCTCGGCATCTCGGCCGGCGACACCATCCTGCTGACCATTGCGCGTCGCCTGCACCGGCTGCTCAAACCGAAGGATTCGCTGTCGCGCTTTGCCGGCGACCAGTTCGCGCTGATGCTGCTTTCCGAACAGGACCCGGCCCGCATCGCCGCTGTCGCCGACGCCATCAAGCATGCCATCAACAACCCGATCACCTTCGCCAAGCGCGAGATCGTGCTGACGGCGTCGATCGGCTTGATCACCTGGAACTCGCCGCAGATGTCGGCGGAGGACATGGTCAAGGATGCCGAGCTCGCCATGCATCAGGCCAAGCGCTTCGGCGGCGACAGGATCGAGCCGTTCCGGCCGGCCTTCCGCACCGTCGGCACCGATCGGCTGCAGTTCGAATCCGACCTGCGGCGCGCCATCGAACGGCGTGAATTCACGCTTGCCTACCAGCCGATCGTGCGGCTGGAGGATGGCAGCGTCGCCGGCTTCGAAGCCTTGCTGCGCTGGGATCATCCGCGCCGCGGCATGATCCCGCCGGCGGATTTCATCCCGGTCGCCGAAAGCTGCGGGCTCATTGTGCAGCTCGGGTTATTCGCCATGCAGCAGGCGGCCGAGGACCTTGCCGGATGGCAAAAGCAGATCGGCGACGCGCCGCTGTCGGTGTCGGTCAACCTGTCGAGCCGCCAGCTCATCCGCCGCGACCTGGTCAGCGACGTCCGCTCCGTCATCGCGCGGGCCAATCTGAAGCCGCGCTGCTTCCGGCTCGAACTCACTGAATCGCTGGTGATGGACAATCCCGAGCAGACCGCCCACGTGCTGACCAAGCTGAAGCAGCTCGGCATCGGCCTGTCGCTGGACGATTTCGGCACCGGCTATTCCTCACTGGCCTATCTGACGCGCTTCCCCTTCGACACCATCAAGATCGACAAGAGCTTCGTCGACGACAACACGCCCAAACGCGCGGTGCTGCTCAAATCCATGGTCAACATGGCGCATGAGCTTGGCCTGTCGGTGGTCGCCGAGGGCATTTCGGACGAAAGCGACGCGCTGGAACTGCGCCAGATGGGCTGTGAATATGTTCAGAGCTTCATGTTCGGCGCCCCGATGCCGGGCGACCAGGTGCTGAAGACGCTGAAGGAGCAGTATCCGCTGACGCAAGCCTGAGATCAAGGCTTGCCTGGGTTCAGGCGTGCCCGGCGGCGAGGCTCAGATGGGCCAGATCGATGCCGATCGAGGCAAGGATCCGGTCGTATTTGCGCTCTATGTCGGTGTCGAACAGAAGCTCGGCGTTGGCCGGGCAGGTCAGCCAGCCATTTTCGGCGATCTCGGTCTCCAGTTGGCCGGCGCCCCAGCCCGAATAGCCAAGCGCCATCAGCGCGTGACGGGGGCCGCGGCCCGACGATATGGCACGCAATATGTCGACGGTGGCGGTCAGGCAGATGTCGTCCGAGACGGTCAGCGACGATTCCACCCGATAGTCGCCCGAATGCAGGACAAAGCCCCGGCTGCGGTCGACCGGCCCGCCATTGCGCACGACGAAATCACGAGCCTGCGCCGGCAAGCGGATCGCCTCCTGTTCGTTCATGATGCCCAGTTGCACCAGCAAATCCGGAAACAGCATCTGCTGTGTCTGGTTGATGATCAGGCCCATGGCGCCTTCATCGCTGTGCGCGCAGACATAGATGACCGAGCGCGTGAAACGGTCGTCCTTCATGCCGGGCATGGCAATCAGGAACTGGTCATCGAGAAAGCCGCGGCTGGCGGCTGTCTTCTTGTGGCGCAGCAAGTCCATGGCGAGAGGGTAACGCGTTTCCAGAGCGCCGAAAAGATGTACCGTGCGGGATTCGACCAAAGCCCATGCCGCCGGCTCGAGCATTCTTCCGCTCGAGGTCACGCAAATATGATATCGGCAACACCATGAAAACATTGCGCGGCCACGAACGGACGATCAAATCACCGCCATGCAAAGCTTGAAAATCCTGCTGCTCGGCGCCGCGATCGGATTGGCAACCGCTCTTCCCGCCGCCGCCTCCTCGTCGGCGTGGTACAATAGTGAAGGCGGCAAGGTCCGGCTGGTGACGACCGGCAAACCCGATGATGCCGGTCGCATCCAGGGTGTTCTCGACATAGCGCTCAAACCCGGCTGGAAGACCTACTGGCGCGACCCGGGCGACGCGGGTGTGCCGCCACAGCTCGACATTTCGGCCAGCACCAACATCGCCGAGGCCAGGCTTTCCTTCCCGGCACCGCAGCGTCACGACGACGGCTATGGTAAATGGGCGGGCTACGACTACCCGGTTTCGCTGCCGGTGGTGTTCACCCTGTCGGCGGCGAAGGATCCAGCCGTCATCGACGCCGACATTTTTCTCGGTATTTGTGAAACGATCTGTATCCCCGTGCAGACGCGGCTGACTGTCGACCCAGCCTCAGACCCGGACAATGCCGACGACGCGGCGCTGGTGAAGGCGGGTTTCACAGCACTGCCGTCGCCCGCAAGGCCGGATTTCGGCATCAACGTCCTGCCCGGCGACCACGAAACGCTGATTGTCGAGGCGAGCTTCCCCGGCGATCCGCAAGCAGCGGATTTCTTTGTTGCCGGTGAGCGGGATTACATGTTCGGCTCTCCTGTCCGCAGTGAAAAGGACGGCAAGCTGATTTTCACCGTGCCGATCCTCGACCGCCCTTCGACGACGCCCACCGATGGCGGACTTCATTACACGCTGACGAGTTCGGCCGGGGCGGTCGAAGGGCTTCTGCCTTTCCCTTGATCCAGTCTGCTCAAACGATTGCAGGAAGCCGCTGAGTTCGCTACGCAAGCAAACATCCTTCCCCATCCCCCAAGCGAGGAACTCATGACCATTTCCGTTGGCGACAAGCTGCCCGAGGTGACCTTCAAGACGATGACCGCCGACGGCGCGAAGGCGATCACTTCGGCCGAGATTTTCTCCGGCAAGAAGGTCGTGCTGTTCGGCGTCCCCGGCGCCTTCACGCCGACCTGCAGCAACAACCACCTGCCCGGCTATCTCGAAAACCATGACGCCCTTCTGGCACGCGGCGTCGATACGATCGCCGTCGTTTCGGTCAACGACGTTCACGTCATGGGCGCCTGGGCGCGCTTCACCGGCGGGGAGGGCAAGATCCTCTATCTCGCCGACGGCAGTGGTGATTTCGCCAAGGCGGTCGGCCTCGACAACGACCTTTCCGCAGGCGGCATGGGGCTGCGCTCGAAGCGTTTTTCGATGATCGTCGAGGATGGCAAGGTGACGGCGCTCAATGTCGAGACCAAGCCAGGTGTCGACGAAAGCGGCGCGGCTCATATTCTCGGACAGCTCTGAACCTCAGCGACAGCGCCGGGCCTGGGGTACCGCCCAGACCTGACGTTTGCGCTTGCACTCCAGAACTGCCTGCTTTTGGGGGGACCTCAAACGATGTCTGATATCTTCTGGCGCGCGATCGCGATCGGCATCGGCGCTACGGCGCTGATGGATATCTGGGCGATTTTCCTGAACACCGTGTTTGCCCGGCCGCGTTCGAACTGGGGACTGGTCGGTCGCTGGGTCTGGCATCTCAGGGAAGGCAAGGTCTTTCACGACGATATCGGCGATGCCGCGCCCTACGCGCATGAGACAGCGCTGGGCTGGGCCTTTCACTATTTTGTCGGCATCGTTTACGGCATCGTCCTGGTGCTGCTGGCTGGAACGGCCTGGCTGGCGGCGCCGACATTCCTGCCGGCCTTCATCCTGGGCCTCGTCACCGTCGGCGCCGGCTGGTTCCTGCTGGCGCCGGGCATGGGCGCTGGCTGGGCGGCTTCAAAGCGGCCCAATCCCACGCAAATCCGGGCGCTCAACCTCGTTTCGCACACCGTGTTCGCGCTCGGGCTTTACGGCACGGCGCTGTTGATCCGCTAGAGCAATTCCAGGAAAAGTGTGAAACGGTTTTCCGTTCGGAATTGCGTCAAAACAAAGAGTTAGAGCGGTTTGCCGTTTCCGTGAAATGGTGAACAGCTCTAAAGTGGCGGCCGAATTCGCTCAATAGCTCCGGGTCGAGCGCCGCGCCTTTGCCACCGTCGGCCGCTTTGCCTGTGTTGCTGGCTTCGGCGCCGCGGCAGGCCTGACCGGGCCTTTCTTGAACGGCGCCATGCCTTCGCGCGCGAGTTCGTCGGCGCGCTCGTTCTCGCTATGGCCGGCATGGCCCTTGACCCAGTTCCAGGTGACCTTGTGGCGCCGGTTGGCTTCATCCAGCGCCTGCCACAGCTCACCGTTCTTGACCGGTTTCTTGTCGGCGGTCTTCCAGCCGTTCTTCTTCCAGCCGTGGATCCACTTGGAAATGCCGTCCATGACATATTTGCTGTCGGTATGAAGGTCGACCGTGCAAGGCTCCTTCAGCGCATTCAGCGCCGATATGGCCGCGAGAAGTTCCATGCGGTTGTTGGTCGTCTCGGCCTCGCCGCCGGAAAGCTCCTTGGTGGTGCCGTTGAAGCGCAGGATCGCGCCCCAGCCGCCGGGGCCGGGATTGCCCGAACAAGCGCCGTCGGTGAAGATCTCAACCTGTTTGCTCATGCCAATCCATATTCCGAAGGAGATCTGATCGCCCGATGGAACCGCATCCTGCGGATATACTCGGTCGGGTCGCGTTTCATCACCAGCCCGCCATCGGGAACGGTCAGCCAGTCGTAGAGCCGGGTCAGCATGAAACGCAGCGCCGAACCGCGCGCCAGTATCGGCAGTGCCGCCTTCTCCTGGTCGCTCAAGGGACGCACGCTCTGATAGCTGGCAAGCAACGCCCTGCCCTTGGTGAGGTTGAAGGAAAAATCCTTCTCGAAGCACCAGGCGTTGAGACAGGTGGCGACATCATAGGCGTAGAGATCGTTGCAGGCGAAATAGAAGTCGATGAGGCCGGAGAGTTTTTCGCCGAGGAAAAAGACGTTGTCCGGGAAAAGATCGGCATGGATGATGCCCTGGGGAAGGTTCTTCGGCCAGTTGCGCTCGAAATCGGCGAAGTCGGCATCGACCTCGGCCGCCAAGCCTGGCTCAACCTCGTCGGCTCGCTCGTGGGACGCATTCCAAAGCTTGCGCCAGCCGTCGATTGCGAGCGCATTCGGACGGGTCATCGGAAAATCGGCGCCGGCCAGATGCAGGGCCGCCAGCGCCTTGCCGACCTCGGCGCAATGCGTTGAAGTCGGCCGCCGCAGTGAAAGCCCTTCGAGGAAGGTGATGATGACGGCTGGCCGGCCGGCGAGCGTGCCGATGACGCTGCCATCATGCGCGGTCACGGGCAGCGGGCAGGACACCCCCTTTTTGGCGAGATGACCCATCAGGCCCAGGAAAAATGGCAGATCCGCCTTCTCGACGCGCTTTTCATAGAGCGTCAGGATGTAGGAGCCGCTTGAGGTGTGCAGCAGGAAGTTCGAGTTCTCGGTGCCTTCGGCGATGCCCTTGTAGGACAGGAGATCGCCGACAGGATAGCGCTGCAGGAATGCGCCGAGTTCGCCTTCCGCAACATCGGTGTAAACCGCCATTCGCTTTACGCGGCTCCATTGACGAAGGCCATGTCGGCCCGCGTCAGTTCGACGTCGCGCAATACCCGCATGACCGGAAAATCCTCCGTTTCCGTGGCCGTGATGGCCAGGTCGATCGTGACATCGAAGCGCTGGCGGAACGCGTCGATGATCTCGTCGACGATGATTTCGGGCGCCGACGCGCCGGCCGACAGGCCGAGCGTCGAGATGCCGGCGATGTCATTCCACGGAATCTCGGCGGCGCGCTGCACGAGAAGCGACATCGAGGCGCCGGCACGCTCCGCCACTTCGACAAGACGCCGCGAATTGGATGAATTGGGCGCACCGACGATCAGGTAGAGATCGGCGCCGGCCGCGGTTTCCTTGACCGCTTCCTGGCGGTTGGTGGTGGCGTAGCAGATTGATTCCGCGGCCGGGGCTTGCAGGTCTGGAAAGCGATCCTGCAAGGCGCGGACGATGCCGGCGGTGTCCTCCACCGACAGGGTGGTCTGGGTAACGAAGCCGAGCGCGCGCGGATCGGCCGGCGCAAGCTTCGCGGCGTCGGCTTCGGTCTCGACCAGCGTCACCGCTCCCTCCGGCAGCTGGCCCATCGTGCCGATCACCTCGGGGTGTCCGGCATGACCGATAAGCAGCACATGACGGCCAAGCCGCTGGTGGCGCATCGCCTGCTTGTGGACCTTCGACACCAGCGGGCAAGTGGCGTCGAGATAGAAGAGGTTGCGCGCCTGGGCATCGGCCGGCACCGATTTCGGCACGCCATGCGCCGAGAACACGACCGGGCTCTGGCGATGTTCCGCCGGAATCTCGGAGAGCTCTTCGATGAAGACCGCGCCAAGGCTTTGCAGCCCCTCGACGACATAGCGGTTGTGCACGATCTCGTGGCGGACATAGACCGGCGCACCATATTTCTTCAACGCCAACACGACGATCTGGATGGCACGGTCGACACCGGCGCAGAAACCGCGCGGCTGGCAGAGCCGGATCGTCAGAGGAGGCTTGGTGGTTGTCTGAAGCATGAATCCGGGCCGGTTGATCAGAGCCGAAATGAGGTGCGTACCCCCGCCCTGTCAAGGGCGTCGGTAGAAAGGGGGGCGTCGGTCGCGTTCATTCCTCTTTCACGGGTCGGCGAAGCCGCAGGATGAGCACGGCGGCGAGTGCCGCGGCAAGCCCGTACCAGGTCACCGCATATTGCAGATGGCTGTTCGGCAGGTCGATGATGGTGACGCCGCCGACCGGCAGCCCGCCGGGATTGGGCGCCTTGTCGGCGTCGATGAAGATCGGCACCAGCGTGGCGCCCGCCGGCAGCCCGGCGCTCGCCGCCATCGCGTCGCGGTCCTTCCAGTAGAAGATGTTTTTCGCCACGTCATTGTCGGGAAGCATCATCGACGGCTTTGCCGGCAGCGGGTTGCGGGCGAGCCCTGATATCGTCACCTTCCCCGGCACCTGCCCTTGCGAACGCTTGGCTGCATCTTTCAGGTCGTAAGGCACGAAGCCGCGATTGATCAGGACGAAGCGGCCGTCGCCGAGGGCGAGCGGTGTGTAGACGTTGAAGCCGGCTTCACTTTCCCACGTAGCATAGAAGTGCCGTTCGCCCGAATGCAGGAAGGTGCCGGTGACGGTCACAGGCGTATAGTCGACGTCCCCGGTGGAGGCGAACTCTTTCTCAACTTCGGCCAGCGGCCGTGGCGCCGAATGGGTGCGCTGGTCGATGGTCTGGAGAAGACTTTCCTTCCAGTGCAGTCTCTGCACCTGCCAGGTGCCAAGCGCCAGCAGGATCAGCAGCAGCACCAGGCCGAGGCCGAGCAGCAATGCGGTCCTTGGCCGCGCACGGCCGCCACCTTTCACGGACGCCTCGCTCATTCACCGCGATCCAGCCGGCCCTCGGCGGCCTTGTTGCGGTATTGCAGGGTGAGCAACACGCCCTTGATCAGCCGGAGCGCCGTCAGGCACAGCACGACGGCCAGTGGGATCCACAGCAGCAGATGCAGCCAGAGCGGCGGGCTCAGCGTGACTTCCACCCAGAGCGCCAGGCCGACGATCAGAAAGCCTATGATCAGGATGACGAAGACCGCCGGCCCGTCACCGGCATCGGCATAGGAATAATCGAGGCCGCAATTGGAACAGCGCTTGCCGACGGTGAGGAAGCCGGAAAACAATCGCCCCTCGCCGCAGCGCGGGCAGCGGCCGTGCAGGCCGGCCGAAATCGGATCGATCGGAGGCCAGATCGCCTTGTCGTCGCTCATTGTCTACCACTCGATCTCGATGGTGAGCCATCGGCCGCCATCGCCCAGTTCTCGTCCATGCCCGGAATCCGTAACCGCAATGCAGCCATCGGTCCAGTCGACCAATTGAAGCAGCCAGCCCACAAGCCGAAACCATTTGGTCGAGCTATGGACCGTACCGACCGGCGATCATTGCGCTGAAAAGAAAAAGGCGGCCGCGTCGACGCGGCCGCCTCCTTGTTTCCTCAGACCGGTATCAGTGGCCTTCGATCACCGCGCCGACCGATCCCCAGACGTAGATCGATGCGAACAGGAACAGCCAGACCACGTCGACGAAGTGCCAATACCAGGCTGCGGCCTCGAAGCCGAAATGCTGCTTGGGGGTGAAATCGCCCTTCATTGCCCTGATCAGGCAGACCAGCAGGAAGATGGTGCCGATGATGACATGGAAACCATGGAAGCCGGTGGCCATGAAGAAGGTGGCGCCGTAGATGGAATCCTTGAAGGCGAACGGCGCATGCATGTACTCGTAGGCCTGCACCATGGTGAACAGCATGCCGAGGCCGACAGTCAGTGCGAGACCGTTGATCAGCCCTTTGCGATCGCCATGGATGAGCGAGTGGTGCGCCCAGGTAACCGTGGTGCCCGACAGGAGCAGAATGACGGTGTTGTAGAGCGGCAGGTGGAAAGGATCGAGAACCTCCATGCCCTTCGGCGGCCAGACACCACCGGTGAACGCGGTACGAGCGTAATTCTGAACCTCGCTGGGGAACAGGCTGGCATCGAAAAAAGCCCAGAACCAGGCGACGAAGAACATCACCTCCGAGGCAATGAACATGATCATGCCGTAGCGCAGGTGGAGCGATACCACCCGCGTGTGATGGCCCTCATGCGCTTCCTTGATCGTATCCGACCACCAGGCGAACATGGTGTAGAGGACGATTGCCATGCCGATGAAGAACAGCCACGGATTGGCGATGTTGAAGCCGAAGATCGGGAAGTTGCCCGCCTTGAGATACTGCATCAGGCAGACGCCACCGATCGCGGTCACCAACGCGCCGATGGACCCCAGGAAAGGCCATGGGCTCGGGTCTACGAGATGGTAGTCATGGTGTGGTTTTGCGTGCGCGTCTGCCATATCAACCCCCGAGATTTGCTTCGGTATTCGAAATTATCTTGCTGCTGCCTTTGACCGGCACCGATGATGCAACCGGCTTGCTCTTCTCGACCGGGAACATCGTATAGGACAGAGTGATCGTCTTCACGTCCTTCAGTTCCGGCACGTTCACAATATCGGGATCCACATAGAACACGACCGGCATGTCCAGCGTCTGGCCGGGCTTCAGCGTCGTATCGGTAAAGCAGAAGCACTCGACCTTGTTGAAGTAGGGGCCGGCGAGTTCCGGCTGCACATTGAAGGTGGCCCGGCCGGTAACGGGGCGATCGAACTTGTTGATGGCCTGGTACTGCGCTTGCACCGTCTCGCCGATCTTCATCGTCATAGACCGTTGGACCGGCTGGAATTGCCACGGCACGCCGGCAATGTTGGCATCGAAGCGGACGGTGATGTCGCGGTCGAGCACGCGGCCGGCATATTGCTTCTCGGCACGTTGCGTCTTACCGCCATAGCCGGTCGCCTGGCAGAACATCTTGTAAAGCGGCACCGCGGCATAGGCCATGCCGATCATGCCGGTGAAGAAAACAAGGCAGACCGCCGCGACCATGACGTTGCCATTGTTCCTGCCCGGTCTTTTGTACGTTTCGACGCTCATCACATCGTGCCCAGGTTGTGGCCGAACTTGACGATCGTGGCGATATAGAAAATGACGACCAGCACGGCTAAAGCCAGGCCGATGGCGACGGAACGGTTGCGCCTGGCTTTCCTCTGACGCTCGGTCAATGTGACCAGCTCGAGCTTTTCTTCGATCATGGTCATGCTCCACCCATGGCAAGGACACGCTCGACGACGCTGTCGGCAAGATAGGCGGCGAAGATGGCGAAGAGATAGAGAAGCGAATAGGCGAACAAGGCCTTGGCCGGCTTCATCACGCGGTCGCCGTCGGCCATCGCCAGCACCTTCCACGAGTACCAGACAAAACCAGCGCCGAGCAGCACTGCGGCCACGCCATAGACGGGCGTGGTGTAGCCAAGCAGCCATGGCAGCACGCCAACCGGGGCCAGCACCAGCGCGTAGGCGAAGATCTGACGGCGGGTTGAAGCCTGGCCGGCGACATTCGGCATCATCGGAATGCCGGCACGTTCGTAATCTTCCGACTTGAACAGCGCCAGCGCCCAGAAATGCGGCGGCGTCCAGAGGAAGATGATCAGGAACAGGATCAGGCTTTCGAGGCTGACCGTTCCGGTCACCGCTGCCCAGCCAATGACCGGCGGAATGGCGCCGGCAGCCCCGCCGATGACGATGTTCTGCGGCGTCCAGCGCTTCAGCCACATCGTGTAAACGACGGCGTAGAAGAAGATGGTGAAGGCAAGCAGCGTCGCCGACAGCCAGTTGACCAGAACGCCCAGCGTCATCACCGACAGCACCGACAGCACCAGGCCGAAGCTCAGCGCCTCGCCGGGCCGAATGCGACCGGCCGGGACCGGCCGGCTCGCGGTCCTGGTCATCACGGCATCGATGTCGGCGTCATACCACATGTTAAGCGCGCCCGACGCGCCGGCGCCGATGGCGATCGACAGGATGGCGATCACCGCCAGCAGCGGGTTGATGGTCACGGGTGCGGCGACCAGTCCGACAAAGGCGGTGAACACCACCAGCGACATGACGCGCGGCTTCAGCAGGGCGAAGAAATCGCCTGCCGTCGCTTCCGACATGCGAAAGCCCGCTTCGTCAATCAATTGGTCGTCGACAAGGGCCATGCGTACTTAGGTCCATCATTCCGTTTGGCCAAAACCGCCGGCGGACCGGCGGTTTCGATTCCATGCAGGCTGCCGCCTTACTTGATCTTCGGCAGCTGCTCCCACTGGTGGAAAGGCGGCGGCGAAGGCAGCTGCCATTCCAGTGTCGTCGCTCCCTCACCCCACGGATTGGCACCGGCCACCCGCTTCTTCTGGAAGGCTTCGAACACACCGTAGAGGAAGATCACGACGCCGACGGCCGAGATATACGAACCGTACGAGGACACCATGTTCCAGCCCGCGAATGCGTCCGGATAGTCGATGGTGCGGCGCGGCATGCCGGCCAGGCCGAGGAAGTGCTGCGGGAAGAAGATCAGGTTGACGCCGACGAACGTGACCCAGAAGTGGGTGTTGGCGATAACCGGCGAGTACATGTAGCCGGTCATCTTCGGGAACCAGTAGTACCAGCCGGCGAAGATGGCGAAGACCGCACCCAACGACAGCACGTAGTGGAAGTGCGCGATCACGAAATAGGTGTCATGCAACGAGCGGTCGAGGCCGGCATTGGCCAGCTGGACGCCGGTGACGCCACCAATCGTGAACAGGAAGATGAAGCCCAACGCCCACAGCATCGGCGGCTTGAACGAAATCGACCCGCCCCACATCGTGGCGATCCAGGAGAAGATCTTCACGCCCGTCGGCACCGCGATGACCATGGTGGCGAAGACGAAATAGCGCTGCGTGTCGAGCGACAGGCCGGTCGTATACATGTGATGCGCCCAGACGATGAAGCCCACCGCGCCGATCGCCACCATGGCATAGGCCATGCCCAGATAGCCGAACACCGGCTTCTTCGAGAAGGTCGAGACGATGTGGCTGATGATGCCAAAGCCCGGCAGGATCAGGATGTACACTTCCGGGTGACCGAAGAACCAGAACAGGTGCTGGAACAGGATCGGGTCGCCCCCGCCGTCCGGTGCGAAGAAGGTCGTTCCGAAGTTGCGGTCGGTCAAGAGCATGGTGATGCCGCCGGCAAGCACCGGAAGCGACAACAGCAGCAGGAATGCGGTGACCAGCACCGACCATGCAAACAGTGGCATCTTGTGCAGCGTCATGCCGGGAGCGCGCATGTTGAAGATGGTGGTGATGAAGTTGATGGCGCCGAGGATCGACGACGCGCCGGCAATGTGGATCGACAGGATCGCCAGATCCATCGCCGGTCCAGGCTGGCCCGAGGTCGAAAGCGGCGGATAGAGCGTCCAACCGCCGCCGACGCCAAAGGCGCCCGGCGCGCTCGGCACGAACATCGAGGTGAGCAGCAGGATGAAGGCTGGCGGCAGCAGCCAGAAGGAAATGTTGTTCATGCGCGGGAACGCCATGTCGGGCGCGCCAATCATGATCGGAACCATCCAGTTGGCAAAACCGCCGATCAGCGCCGGCATGACCATGAAGAAGATCATGATCAGGGCGTGCGCGGTGGCGAAAGCATTGTACATGCTCTTGCCGCCGTCGATCGCGGCATCACCGTTCATGCCGTAGACCATCTGCGCGAGGCCACTGAAAATCTGGATGCCCGGCTCCTGCAGCTCCATGCGGATAGCCACGGACAGGGCGCCACCGATGATGCCGGCGAAGATCGCGAAGATCAGATAGAGCGTCCCGATGTCCTTGTGGTTGGTCGAATAAACCCAGCGGACCCAGCCGTGATAAGGCTTGTGGTCGTGCCCGTCGTGAGCTGCAGCGTCTGCCATGTTCCGCTCCGTTCCCTGATCTTTTCTGGCCGCGGCGTCAGTTGCCGGCGACCGCTACCTTGTTCTGGCCGTCGACCTCAGCCATCAGCGCCTTGTTGGCGCCGGGCAGATTGGTTTTGGCTGCTGCCAGCCAGCTGTTGAATTGTGCGTCGGACACCACGCGGATGGCGATCGGCATGAAAGCATGATCCTTGCCGCAGAGCTGCGAGCACTGGCCGTAGTAGAGGCCTTCCTTCTCCGCCTTGAACCAGGTCTCGTTGGTGCGACCTGGGACCGCGTCCATCTTGATGCCGAACGACGGCATGGCGAAGGAGTGGATCACGTCGGTAGCGGTCACCAGCACGCGGGTCATGGTATTGACCGGCACAACCATCTCGTTGTCAACGGCAAGCAGGCGGGGATAGACCTTGCGATCTTCCTTGCCGGCAGCCGCCCGGTCCGCGTCCTGGAGGACCGCGGAATTGAAGGAAAGCGTGCTCCCGGTCTGGTATTCGTAGTCCCAGTTCCACTGGTTGCCAGTCGCCTTGACTGTCAGCTTGGCTTCTTCCGGCGGCGTGTATTGCGCCGTCAAAAGCTGGAACGAAGGTATGGCGAGGCAGAGCAGGACGACGACCGGACCAACAGTCCAGACCACCTCGATCAGCGTGTTGTGGCTGGTCTTCGAGGGGACCGGGTTTGCACTCGCGCGGAATCTCACGATGCAGTAAGCGAGAAGAAGCAGCACCAGGACGGTGATCGGGACGATGAACCACATCGTGTAGTTTCCGAACCATTCGATCTGCCGCATAATGTCGGTAGCCGGCGCCTGGAAGGTCGTCTCCCATGCCACAGGCTGGTCGGCATGGGCGGGTGTGCCGGCGAAAAACGTGGCAGCGGCCCCAGCACTTGCTAGAAACTTGGCGCTTGCTAGGAATTTTCTCATCGCCCTCATCGTCTCCCAGTTCCTCGCGGTTGCGGTGCGAGAATATCGAACAATGCCGGGACGGGAATCCCGACAGTCTCAAGCTGGTTCAAACCATACTCTTTTTCCCTCCGCAAGAAAGGAGCGGACGAAACCGTGCGGCATTTTTGCGCGCAAGCCAGGATGAGCCCTTGAAGGCAGCAGCGGTGGCCCCGAATCGCGTATGTTCGGCCAATGGCCGCATTCTTGCGGGCCCTGCGTAGCGGACGTCGCAATTCGGGCGAAATTGGCTAGGAAAAGCGCCGTGTTGGCTTTTTCGGGGCAGACCGGTTGCGGTCTCATCCTTTACTTGGCTTTGGCGCGGCTTAAAGTGCCGTGATTCGCAATGGAGCCGTCATGAACTCTTGGCTTTCGAGACTTGGGCTTTCGAGAACCTTGGCGAAGGTCAGCTTTCTCGCCGCCTTGTCCGTGATGGGCTTGTCTGCAATCGGCTTGTCCGGCATCAGCCAGGCCAATGCCGCGCAGCCGAGCGGCACTGTCCGCTCGACGCATGGCGCGTGGTCGATCATCTGCGACACGCCGGCCGGCGCCACCTCGGAACAATGCGTGATGATGCAGAACGTCGTCGCCGAGGATCGCCCGGAGATGGGGCTCTCGGTCGTCGTGCTGCGCACCGCCGACAACAAGGCGGAGATCCTGCGCGTGCTGGCGCCGCTGGGCGTGCTTCTGCCCAACGGGCTCGGCCTCAATGTCGACGGCAAGGATATCGGTCGCGCCTATTTCGTGCGCTGCTTCCAGGACGGCTGCTACGCCGAGGTCATTCTCGAAAAGCCGCTGCTCGACACGTTGAAGACCGGCACATCGGCCACTTTCATCGTCTTCCAGACCCCGGAAGAAGGTATCGGCATTCCGGTCGACCTCAAGGGTTTCGCCGACGGTTTCGCCGCCCTGCCCTGAGCAGTTCTCTTCCTGAGGGACATGTTTGCACGGACGCGCGTGCACCATCGCTTTGCCGCAGCGCATTGCCGAAACGCCCGGTCGCGCCTACATCGGCAAAAGAAATCTTCTCCAGGGATGCGCCATGAACAGCCTGATAGGCCAATTTGACATTTCCGACGACCGCATCAAGCAGATCGTCGCCGACACCATCAATGGCGCCGACGACGGCGAGTTGTTCCTCGAATACAGCGAGAGCGAGGCGCTGATGTTCGACAATGGCCGACTGAAGACCGCCAACTTCAACACGGACCAGGGCTTTGGCCTGCGTGCCGTTGCCGGCGAAGCCAGCGGCTATGCCCATTCCAGCGATCTTTCGGAAGCCTCGTTGCTGCGCGCGGCCGATGCCGTGTCCACCGTCAAGGGCGGCTATTCCGGCACGCTTGCCGCGGCCCCCGCCCGTACCAATCGCCATCTCTATGGAGACGAGAACCCAATCCCCTCGCCTTCCTTCGAGGTCAAGGCGAAGCTGCTGCAGGAAATCGACGCCTGGCTGCGCGCCGAGGACCCGCGCGTCCGCCAGGTTTCGGCATCGCTCGCAGCCTCCTGGCAGCATGTCGAAATCGTGCGCGCCGACGGCCAGGTGGTGCGCGATATCCGGCCGTTGGTCCGGATCAACGTCTCTGTCGTCGTCGGCAATGGCGACCGCCAGGAGAGTGGCTCCTACGGCATGGGCGGACGCAAGGCTTTCGGCGACTTTCTCGTCGAGGACAGCTGGAAGCACGCCGCCAAGGAGGCGCTCAGGCAAGCGCTGGTCAACCTCGAGGCCATTCCGGCGCCGGCCGGGACCTTCGACATCGTGCTGTCGAGTGGATGGCCGGGCGTCATGCTGCACGAGGCCGTCGGCCATGGCCTCGAAGGCGACTTCAACCGCAAGAAGACCTCGGCCTTCGCCGGCCTGCTGGGTCAGCAGGTCGCCGCCAAGGGCGTCAGCGTCGTCGACGACGGCACCATGCCCGAGCGGCGCGGCTCGCTCACCGTCGACGACGAAGGCACGCCTTCGGCCCGTAATGTACTGATCGATGACGGCAAACTGGTCGGCTACATGCAGGATCGCCAGAACGCCCGGCTGATGGGCATGAAGGCCACCGGCAACGGCCGGCGCGAAGGCTATGCGCACCAGCCGATGCCGCGCATGACCAACACCTACATGACGGCGGGCGACATGGAGCCGGACGAGATCATCGCCTCGGTCAAGAACGGCATCTATGCCGTCTCCTTCGGCGGCGGCCAGGTCGACATCACCTCGGGCAAATTCGTGTTCGGTTGCACCGAGGCCTACATGATCGAGAACGGCAAGGTGACGCAGCCGATCAAGGGCGCCATGCTGATCGGCAACGGGCCGGATGCCATGCACCGCGTTTCGATGGTCGGCAACGACATGAAGCTCGATACCGGCATCGGCATGTGCGGCAAGGCCGGACAGGGCGTCCCGGTCGGTGTCGGCCAGCCGCATCTCAGGATGAACCAGATGACAGTCGGCGGCACGCGGGTTTGAGCGTCACGACATGAAGGAAGGCCGGCGCATTTCCGCCTTCCCGCCTACTGCTTGCACGGAGGCTCGCCCGGGTGTCCGCAGGCAGGTTTCTTGTTGCCTTGCGGCGGCTGCGGATTGGGCTGTTGCAACAGACGCCGCTCCTGGACCTGGGGCTTGGGCTGAGCATGGAACTCCGGCTTCTGCGGCTTTGAGAACATCTGCACGTTCGGCTTTTCCTGCAGCTTGAGCTGGCGCTGCGGATTCTCGTTAGGCTTGTTGACCTTGAAGTTCCGCTGGACGTTGACTTGCGGGCCGGTGGAACCTCCTCCGCCGTTCTGCAGCTTGCGGAACTTCTTGTTCCTGTTTCCTAAGGCCTGATCGCTCGGTCCGGCAACGGCCTGGCCGGCGGACAGATTCTTGCGCGTCAGCTTCTTCGGCTTGCCGCCACCCTGGTCAGAGAAGACAGCTGGATTGTTCTTCTTGAGCTTTTCCCGCGCGCTCAGGCCCTGCCCGGCCGGTGCACCGTTGACGGTCGGCAGCTTGCGGAACTTGCCTTTCTTGCCCTGCCCATCGCCGACTCCGTTCTGCTGCCCATTTCCCTGTCCGGTAACGGCAGCGCCGGCATTTCCCGTGGCCTGCTGGTTGCCGCCCAAGGTGCCTTGCTTGCCACGCAGCTTCTTGGACTTGTTGTTGGGTAGATTCTGGCCGTTGAGCACCGGCGGTTTGCCGTTGACGAGTGGCAGCGTCTTGCCGTTTGCTCCCGGCAGAGTGTGATCAGTTGAGAGCGTCTTCGACAGCCGCTTTGCGCCGCCGGGCTGCTGGCCTTGCGCCGCACCCTGGCCGAGCTTGCCCAGAGCGGCAGGGTTCCGGTCAGAGAGCACGGCCTTCTTCTGCAGCAGCGGCGGCAGCGCCACCTTGGTCGCGATCGCGGCCGCGCCCACTCCAACCGCGGCGCCGGTCAGCTTCTGGCCGGTGGTGAGGCCACCGCCATTGCCCTGCCCTGCCTGATTGTTCTCGTTATTGATCGTCGTGTTGTTGATGACGGTCGTGTTGTGGATGTTTTTGAAGATGATGTTGTCGGGCGGCGGCACGATGTTGTGCGGCGGGTTGACCCACACCGGCACCGGCACGAAGACCGGCACCGGCAGAACAAAGATATCGACTGCCGGCCGCGGCGGCGCCAACACGATGAAATCCGGCGGAGGCGGCGGCAGGAAGATCACCGCGACAGGCGGCGGTGGCTCGAAGTCGAAATCGGGATCGTCGAAATAGAGAACGGGCCGGTCGACATAGATGATCTCTTCCGGTGATGGCGGCGGCACGTCGTAGTCATAGACGGTAAAATCCTCCGGCGGCTCCAGCGCTGCGTCGAAATGCTCCAGCCGGCGGCGGGCATCCCAGGCGTGCGGGCCATGCGGATATCGATCGAGGTAGGACCAGTAGGCCTCCGGCGTGTCCCGGAGCCAGGTTTCGCGCCAAGTGATCGCTTCGCGCCGAGCAGCTATGATGGCCCGCACGCGCTTGGCCATTGGATCGTGCGGGTAGGCGCCGACGAAATCCTCGTAACCGCGGAGCGTGTCGCGGTCGAGGGCCGCGACATAGGCGTCGTGGGCGTCGAAGTCGCGGATCTCTCTGGTCCGGTTGGCTTGGGACTCAGCCTCCGAGACCTTGGGCGCGGGCGCGTCCGGAGCGCGGTCGAAGAAGACGAAGGGCGCCGTGATCTTCGAGGCGCTCCACGGAACTTCCGCGCCCTGGGTCACCTCGTTGACGCGCAAGCGTGTGCGATCGAAAACATCGTCAAGCGGCAGGCCGCCTTCGCGCATCATCTCGGCTAGCGCCTGTGCGTAGGCGCCGTACGGGCCCTTGCCCTCCGGCGCGACGGTCCCCGGAGCGGCATTGAATGCAACAAGCATGTTCGGATCGGGATCGACCAGTGCGAGACCTCCGGCCAGCGGCTGGTTCGTCTGCGGGAATGCATTCGGCCGCGCCGCATCGAGCACGACGATGTTGACCTTCGTCGGTAGTCCAGCCAGCGACTTGGAGACATCGGAGAGCCGCATCCCCTGAAGCGGGACGTCGGTTGGATTGGCGATCTGGGCATCGACGGGCAAGAAGTAATTCTCGCCTTCGAACTGCACGCCATGGCCGGCGAGATAGATGAAGACGACCGCGTCGGGACCGGCGGCAGAAACCTTGCCGAGGAAATCCCGCAACGCGCCGCGCAGCGATTCCTGGTCGACGTCGCGGGCACCGACCACATCGAACCCTGCCGCCTGCAAGGTCTGCGCGATCAGCCCGGCATCATTGGCGGGCGTCGCCAGCGCACCCGACGGATAGGCGGCATTGCCGATGACGAAAGCGAGGCGTTTTTCACCTTGCGCGAGGGCACCCGTCGCGGAAGCGGCCACGAAAATGACGAGCAGGAAGAAGCCGAGGAATTTCTGGAGCGTCCGCATTTCTGGCCACCATGTCAAGCAAACGGTGATGGAGCAGGATGGTTCCCTCCTCCAGTGATTCCGAAATAGACGGACGCAAAGGGGGCGGCTTTGCGGCGCGATTTCGGCAAGCCCGCCCGACGCGGAAAACTCAAGAAGATGTGATCGTTTTCGGTTCACGCGTGAACCAAAGGAAATGCGAACAACGCTATCGCCGCTTCCGCGGCTTCTCCAGGAGCGCCACCGCCTCGACATGGGATGACCACAGGAACTGGTCGATCGGCGTCACGCTTTTCAAGGTGTAGCCGCCGTCGATGAGGATGCGCAAATCCCGCGCCAGCGTCACCGGATTGCAGGACACCGCGGCAACGAACGGAACATCCGAGCGGGCGATCTGCTTCGACTGGTCCTCGGCGCCGGCGCGCGGTGGGTCGAACACGAGACCGTCGAAAGCGTTCAACTCCTTGAACGTCAGCGGCCGGCGGAACAGGTCGCGGCGTTCGCCCGTCACCCGCTTCAGTCCGGTCGCGAAGCGTGCCCCCCGATCGAGCGCCGACAATGCCGCCGCGTCGCCTTCGACAGCATGGACTTCCGACTTCGCCGCAAGCCTCAGCGCAAAGCTGCCGCAGCCGGCGAAAAGATCGGCGACCTTCTTGGCACGTTTCAGATGTCCGCCAACGATATCGGCCATGGTCTGTTCGGCGGCCGCTGTCGCCTGCAGAAAAGCGCCCGGCGGAACGGCGACCGCGACGCCCCCGAACATGACCACCGGCTTCTTCGGCTCGATGACGATTTCGTCGTCGATCGAAAGCCGGGCAAATCCCTGAGCCATGACGAAGTTGGAGGCGACCCGACGCTGGTTCTCACCCAGTTTCCCGGACTCGTAGACCGCGATGTCGAGGCCCGACCCGGTCACGGTGACTGCCATCCGGAACGATTTGGTGGTGGCGCAAACCAATTCGGCGAGTGCCTTCAACCGGTCGAGCGCGGCGACGATCTCTGGCAGGGAGATCGGGCATTCCGATATCGGGATGATTTCGGGCGACAGATGGCGATTGAAGCCGAGCAGCATGCCCGTTTCGGCGCGCCGGGCGGCGAGCACCACACGGCGCCGCGTGTGCGGCGCACAGGCGACCAACTCGCCAATCTGGCAATCGATGCCCCTCAAGGCGTGCACCACCTTGTCGCGTTTCCATTGGCGATAGGCTTCGGCTTCGAGATGCTGGAGAGCGCAACCGCCGCATTCGGTGAAATGGCGGCAGGCGGGATCGATGCGCAGCGGCGAGGCCTCCAGCACCGCCATCAGCGTGGCGCGGTCCCTTTCGCGCGCCGCGGTGACGGTTTCGCCGGGCAATGTGAAGGGAATGAACAGATCGCCGCTCTCGGTCTCGGCAATGCCGTCGCCCTGGGCGCCAAGTTTCCTGATGGTGAAGCGCGTGCTCATCGATCCTTGATCCCACCGAGCAGGAATTCGCGATTGCCGTCGCCACCTTCGATCGGCGACAGGTGCAGCCCGAGCGAGCGCCAGCCGGGAATGGCGTCCAGCCAATCCTGCAGTAGGCCGGCGACGCGGGAGGCATCGTAGGGATCTTTCAACAGGCCACCCTTGCCGATCGCTTCGCGACCCGCCTCGAATTGCGGCTTGACCAGAAACACGGCGCCGGTACCAGCCTTCGCGATGGCAAGCGCCGGCGGCAGCGCCAGTTTCAGCGAAATGAAGCTGACATCGGAGACGATAAAGTCCGGAATACGGCCGGCAAGATCGGCGGCTGCGAGGTCGCGGGCGTTCAGACCCTCGATGACCGTCACCCGCGGATCGCCGCCGACATCGGGATGCATCTGGCCATGACCGACATCAATCGCGGTGACATGCGCAGCGCCGCGCTCAAGCAGGACCTGGGTGAAGCCGCCCGTCGAAGCGCCGATGTCGAGTGCCTCGCGGCCAGCCGGGTCGAGGCCGAAATGGTCGAGCCCGCCGATCAGCTTGAGCGCCGCACGCGACACGTAGCCTTGCGCCGGGTCGTCGATGGCAATCAGGCATTGCGGCAAGACGTTCTGACCGGGCTTGCGGGCAATCACGCCGTCAACCGTGACGGCTCCGCGTTCGACCGCGTCGCGGGCACGCGAGCGGCTGGCAAACAGCCCGCGCTGGACGAGCAGTTCGTCGAGCCGTTGGCGTGCGCTGGCTGGCAGAGGCGAGTTCATCGGCCTTCATGGCGAAAGCCGGCGGCGAAGGCAAGGATATTGGGGCGGGACAAGGAACATCGTCGGAAAGCGGCGAAGGGATCAAGCCGCTCCGTGGCTTGTCGAGTACCGCATCGGGTCCGGCACAATGTTAAGGCGGAGAGCAGCTTGCTGTCGGAACTCGAAGAAGGGCGGATGCTGACGGGAACCTGCCACTGTGGTGCGGCCCACTGGACCCTGGAGGGCGATCCCGGATCCATCACAGCCTGCAATTGCACGCTCTGCCGTCGCTATGGCGTGCTCTGGGCTTACGATTATGTCGACGAACGCATTCGCGTCGCCGGACCGACGAGCAGCTATACGCGTGCCGGGAAGGATGCCCCTTCGCTCGAGATCCTGTTCTGCCCGACCTGCGCTTGCGTGCTCGCCTGGCGTGGCTTGCGCCCGAGCGCCGGCGGTCGAACGCGAATCGCCGTCAATGTGAGGCTTGCGCCACCGGAGGCCGTCGCCGACTTGCCGATCGACCATTTCGATGGCCTCGACACCTACGACGACCTGCCACGCGACGGTCGCTGCGTGCGCGACTTGTGGTTCTAGAAAACGGTTCGCGAAACCTGGCGCTCGACGGCTGGAGACAAACCGTCGTCCCGATCCCCGGAAGCTTGCTCGCGTGGATGCTCGGTCGCAACCGCGGGCGCCGGAACAGGGTCCGGGAGGACCACAAGCTGCGGCACCTGCTTGTAGGAAAAGCCGCTGCGAATATCGCCCATCTTGCCGGCGACGATGCCCATGGCAGCCTTTTCAAGGTTGCGATCATAGCGCGTTTCGGCGGCGGCCGGCGCGACGATGACCGCCAAGAGGGCGACGCCACACAGAAGCGTTCTCATCGTTGTTATCTCCCCTGCCTGATCATGATCTAGCAGGGCGCCATTGAAAAACGGCCAAGAGACACGGTAAGCAAAGCGCCAAACGGCAGCGTAAACAATGCGTTACGAATTCAAGCCGGCAAATCGATTCAAGCCGTTGAGGTTTTGATTCAGGCGCGCTGGGCGCGAACCGTATGCCCAAGCGCCGTGAATACGGTGCGCACGATGCCGGCGGCGTCGAGGCCTGCATCGGCATACATCTTTTCCGGCTTGGCGTGGTCGGTGAACGCGTCAGGCAACACCAGCGGGCGCACCTTCAGGCCGCTTTCCAGCAGGCCCTCATGGGCGAGGAACTGCAGCACGTGGCTGGCGAAGCCGCCCACCGCGCCCTCCTCCACCGTCACCAGAACTTCGTGCGAGCGGGCCAGCCGCCGGATCAGATCCTCGTCGAGCGGCTTGGCAAAACGGGCATCGGCGACGGTGGTGGAAAGCCCGGCCGCGCCAAGCTCCTCGGCGGCGATCAGGCAATCCTGCAGACGGGTACCGAAGGACAACAGCGCGACCTTGCTGCCCTCCCTGACGATACGGCCCTTGCCGATTTCGAGAACCGAGCCACGCTCCGGCATGTCGACGCCGACGCCGTTGCCGCGCGGATAGCGAAAGGCGATCGGGCCTTCATCATAGCTTGCAGCGGTGCGCACCATGTGGCGCAGCTCCGCCTCGTCGGCCGCAGCCATGACGACGAAGCCGGGCAGTGTCGCCAGGAAGGTGGTGTCGAAAGCGCCGCAATGGGTGGCGCCATCAGCGCCGACGAAGCCGGCGCGGTCGATGGGGAAGCGCACCGGCAGTTTCTGGATCGCGACGTCGTGCACGACCTGGTCGTAGGCGCGCTGCAGGAAGGTCGAATAGATGGCCGCGAACGGCTTGTAACCTTCCGTGGCGAGGCCGGCGGCGAAGGTCACCGCGTGCTGCTCGGCAATGCCGACATCGAAGGTCCGTGCCGGAAACACCTCGCCGAACAGGTCAAGGCCGGTGCCGCTCGGCATGGCGGCGGTGACGGCGACGATGCGGTTATCCTGATGGCCTTCCTGGATCAGGCTTTCGGCGAACACCTTGGTGTAGGCCGGCGCGTTGGCAGGCGCCTTGGCCTGCGCGCCGGTGATGACATCGAACTTGTTGACGCCATGATACTTGTCGGCGGCGGCTTCAGCCGGCGCATAGCCCTTGCCTTTCTGCGTGACGACATGGATCAGCACCGGGCCTTTGCCATTGTCGCGGACATTCCTTAGCACCGGGATCAGATGCTCGAGATTGTGACCGTCGATCGGGCCGATATGGTAGAAGCCGAGCTCCTCGAACAGCGTGCCGCCGGTGACGTAGCCACGCGCATGCTCGACCGCCCGGGTGATGGCGCGGTCGGCGCGCTTGCCGAGATAAGAGGTCAGTTTCTTGCCGAAGTCACGCAGGCCGATATAGGCCTTGCCCGAGGCCAGACGCGCCAGGTAGGCGCTCATGGCCCCGGTCGGCGGAGCGATCGACATGTCGTTGTCGTTGAGGATGACGATGAGACGGGCATCGAGCGCGCCGGCATTGTTCATCGCCTCATAGGCCATGCCAGCCGACATGGCGCCGTCACCGATGACGGCGATGACATTGTTGCGCCCGCCGGAGAGGTCGCGGGCGGCGGCCATGCCGAGGCCGGCCGATATCGATGTCGAGGAATGGGCGGCGCCGAAGGGATCGTACTCGCTTTCGGCGCGGCGGGTAAAGCCGGACAGGCCGCCCTCCTGCCGCAAGGTGCGGATGCGGTCGCGGCGGCCGGTGAGGATCTTGTGCGGATAGGCCTGGTGGCCGACATCCCAGATCAGCCGGTCATCCGGGGTGTTGAAGACATAGTGCAGCGCCACCGTCAGCTCGACCACGCCAAGGCCGGCGCCAAGATGGCCGCCAGTGCGGGACACGGCGTCGACCAGTTCAGCGCGCAGCTCGGATGCCAGTTGCGGCAGCTCGCTCTCGGCAAGCGTGCGCAGGTCTGCCGGAATGCGGACCTTGTCTAGAAGCGGCGTATGCAGCGTTGCGTTCACGGGCTCAGGCTCTCTATTCATCGGCGAAATAGGCCGCCGGCCAGCGAATGTAAATGCGTGTCAGTGACGCGCGTCGATCCACGGCTCTATCTGTTGGGCATGATCTCTTCCGAACCGGTTCCCACTTTTCGGGATCATGCCCTAGCTCTCCGGCAGCGGGATGAACTCTTCCTCGTCTCCAGGAACGATATCGAAGCGGCCAGTCTTCCATTCCTGCTTGGCCTGTTCGATGCGCTCCTTGGACGACGAGACGAAATTCCACCAGATGTAACGCTGCGAGCCGAGCGAAGCGCCACCAAACAGCATGAAATGCGCGCCGCCCTGCGACGATACGACGATTTCGTCACCGGGCCGGAACACCAACAGGCGTTCCGCCGGAAACACGTCGCCTGAAATCGCGACCTCACCTTCCAGTGTGTAGATGGCGCGCTCTTCCGCATCGGCTGGAATTTTCACGCTGGCGCCGGGCGCCAGGCGCAGGTCGGCATAGAGCGTGTCGGAATGCGCCCTGACCGGAGACCGCATTCCCTGGAAATCACCGATGACGACGCGCCCGCTGACGCCTTCGGCATCGATCTCGGGGAGAAGCATCGCGCCGGTGTTCTCGAACACCGGTGCCACTTCTTCCTTGCCGTCCGGCAGCGCCAGCCATGTCTGCAGGCCGGAGATCGACATCGGTGCGCCGCGCAATTCCTCGGGCGTGCGCTCCGAATGGACGATGCCGCGGCCGGCGGTCATCAGGTTCACGTCACCGGGCTGGATGACCATCTCGGTGCCGAGCGAATCACGATGCCTGATCCTGCCGTCGAACAGATAAGTGACCGTCGATAGTCCGATATGCGGATGCGGGCGGACATCGAGCGCCTGGCCGGCGCGCAGGATGGCCGGGCCCATGCGGTCGAAGAAGATGAATGGCCCGACCAGCCGCCTCTTGGCGGTCGGCAGGGCGCGGCGCACCTGAAAACCGCCAATGTCCTTGGCGTTCGGAATGACCATCAGCTCGATCTGGTCGCTGGCGAAGGCATCGCCGGCTTCAGGGTCCTTCCCGGGGAAGAAGCTCACGAGATCTCCTTGTCAGCGGTCAACGACCGCATTGGACGCCTCAGGCAAACCGGATCGCCGCCTTGGCCCGCAGTTTGGCCGCCACCTCTTCGCGATTGCGAGGATGCTGATGGGTTTCGAGAGAATCGAGCAGTTCGCGCGCTGACGCGGCAATCGCATCGACAGCGTGGTCGAACGCGTGCTGGTTCTGCTTCGAAGGCCGCGTCGTTCCGCTCAGCTTACGGACGAACTGAAGTGCCGCGTCGCGGACCTCGTCGTTGGTTGCCGGCGGATCAAAGTTGAACAGGGTCTTGATGTTTCTGCACATCGTTTCCGAACCTCCTCTTGTCCTGGAGCCGTTTCAATCGGGACGAATTCGATCCTCAATCATGATCGTGTCCAAAAACCGGTGAGGCAAGACCATCGTTCGCGACCACGCCTCAGTCCGCGTCGAGCGGCTCCGTTCCGACCGGCTTGCCGTCGCGCGACAGCCTGATCTTCTCGACCTTGTCCTCGGCGGCCTTCAGCAGCCGGTCGCAATGCGCCTTCAGCGCCTCGCCGCGCTCGTAGATCCGGATCGACTGGTCGAGCGGGACGTCGCCGCGCTCCAGATCATCGACGATCTTCTCCAGCGCGTCGAGTGCCTGTTCGAAGCTCATCGCCTTGACGTCTTCGTTGGTCTCACCAGCCATCATTCATCCTTTCATCAGTCGCCCGACATGGGCGGCGACCGAAAATGCCAGTCCCTGCAGATCGTAGCCACCCTCGAGCAGGCTGACGAGCCGGTTGCCGCTGTGGCGCGTGGCGCGCTGCATGAGCTGGCCGGTCGCCCAGTCGAAGTCGTCCTCGGTCAGATTGATCTCGGCTAGCGGATCACGGTGATGCGCGTCGAAACCGGCCGAAATGATGATCAGATCGGGCGCGAAATCGTCGAGCGCCGGCAGCACGCGCGACAGGAAGGCATCGCGAAACACCTCGCTGCCGGTCTGCGGCGCCAGCGGCGCGTTGACGATGTTGCCGGCACCGGTCTCGTTCTTTGCCCCTGTGCCGGGATAAAGCGGCATCTGGTGCGTCGAACAATAGAGCACGGAGGGATCGTCCCAGAAAATGTCCTGCGTGCCGTTGCCGTGATGCACGTCCCAATCGACGATGGCGACACGCTCGGCGCCGAATTTCTTCTGCGCATAGCGTGCCGCGATCGCCGCGGTGTTGAAGAGGCAGAAGCCCATCGCCGTCGTCTTCTCGGCGTGATGGCCTGGCGGTCGGGCGGCGACGAAGGCGTTGTCGGCGCGGCCCGTGAAGACGTCGTCGACGGCGGCGTTGGCGGCGCCGATCGCCGTGATCGCCGCCTGCCAGCTTTTCGGGCTGGCGGTGGTGTCGGCGTCGATGCGGGCGATACCCTCGTCGGGAATGGCGGCGCGGACGCGCGCGACGAAATCAGCGGGATGCGCGTAGAGGATGGTCGCCTCGTCACCTTCCGGCGCCCTGACGCGGTCGAGCGCGGCAAATGCCTCATCGTCGAGCACGCGCTCGATGGCGCGCAAGCGGTCCGGCCGCTCGGGATGGCCGGGCGGCGTGATGTGCTCGAGGAAGATCGGATGGGTGTAGAGACGGGTAACCATCGGCCTAATCTAGTGGCCCGGATCGACAAAGGCCATGAGCAGGCGGCTGATGGCTGGGGAAAATCACGCCTGCGTCCATTCGTGTCGTTACGGGCATTGGCGTCGCCGGCGCTTCGGCGTAAGGTCGCCGCCACTGCCTGGTGCCCGCCGCAAGCGGGAGAATCGGGAACACGGTTGAACTCCGTGGCGTGCCCAACGCTGTGAGGGGGACCGCGCCGGTAAATGCCACTGTCTATGACGGGAAGGCGCCGGACGCGGGTTGATCCCGAGCCAGAAGACCGGCCTGGCAGGCATCGTCATCCGCATGGTCAGGCGGCTGGCATTGATTGCAATCGCAAGGGGACAAGCGATGCCGGAACACATGACCGCTCCTGTTGGCGACGGATTTGACCAGACAGCGCGCGATGCGGTTTATCGCGCCATGTTCACGCGGCGCGATGTGCGCAGCCATTTCCTGCCCACCGCGCTCGACGATGACGTGCTGGCGCGGCTGTTGCTTGCCGCCCATCATGCGCCGTCGGTCGGCTTCATGCAGCCATGGAATTTCATCGTCATCCGCGATGCCAAACGACGGGAAAAGGTGCGCGACCTGTTCCTGGCGGCGCGCGAGCAGGAACTGCCGGCCATCGAGGCAGAACGACAGGCGCTCTACCGCAAGCTCAAACTGGAAGGCATTTGCGAAAGCGCGCTCAACATCTGCATCACCTGCGACCGTAAGCGCTCGAAGGATTCACCGCTGGGACGCTGGCACAATCCCGAGATGGATCTCTACAGCACGGTCTGCGCGGTGCAGAATTTCTGGCTGGCGGCGCGCGCCGAAGGCGTCGGTGTCGGCTGGGTCAGCATCATCGAGCCGCAGGCGCTGAAAAGCCTGCTGTCCATTCCCGATCATGTGACGCCTGTCGCCTATCTCTGCGTCGGCCGCGTTTCCGAGTTCGCGCCAAAACCGGACCTCGAAATGCATGGCTGGGGCCGCCGGCTGCCACTGCCGGAGCTGATCATGAGCGAGACTTTTTCCGGGCAAGGTGAGGCGCCACTAAAATCGACCGTGGCGGGCCTCAACACCGTCAATGCTACGGCGGCGATCGCAGGCCGCCCCGCTGATCAGCGTGTTGCGCCGGCCGTGCCCCAACGCGAGCCGCCGAAGGAGGCCAGCGCCTTGTCCTTGAGTTCCCTGAACTTCGACGATGCCTCGGCCAGCCGGGCGTCCCAGTCGGGATCGGGTACCTGACCGGCGATGGTCTTGAAGTAGACCTGCATCAGGCAGGCGATGGCGAAGGGCTCGATGAAGGCCGCCTTGAAGGCCCAGGCGAAGACGATGGCGAGCACGAAGGCCCAGCCGGCGAGTTGCCCAGGCATCATGAAGAGAATGGCGGCGGCAGGGGCCAGCATCAGCAGGAAGATGACGAAGGACACGCCCCACATGATGACCGCCAGCCAGACGGCGTTCTTGACCATGATCTTGCCATTCTGGGCGTAGAGCACGACGCCTTGCCGCGCCGTCTCGAAAGGCGAGGCGGAATTGATGCGGATGTTATAGCCGAGGATGATCTCGTCGACATAGGTCAGCGACAGGCGGATCACCGTGTTGATGAAGGAGACAAGGCCGCTCAACCCCGGAATCGGCAGGAAGGCGGCGATGCCGCCGAGCAGGCCGGTGACGGCGCGGATGGCGCCCTTGACCAGCTGGTCGACGACGAAAAGGATGTTGGCCTCGGCGAAACGCTGGGTGACGACTTGCCTGGCATAGGCGATCTGGTCCTGGCCGTCGGGAATGTCGCGGCCGTCGATCAGATGGACCATGACGGCGACATGGCCAGCCTTGACGACATAGAGGATGTATTCGCGAATCCAGTACACGGCGATCGAAACGACGCCGAAACCGACCACGCCGCCCCACAAGGCAAACGACAACGGCCCGTCGGGGTCGGTGGAGATATGGCCGACGCCATAGCCGACTGAGGCGCCGGTGCCGGTCGCCACGATATAGGCCAGCGTGATGCCGAAATAGACGATCATGCGAAAGACAATGAAGGGCCAGGTGCGCATCATGATGGACACCGACCTGCCGATATCGAAATCCCACATGCCCGAATCTCCCCTCAGAGATGGTGGGAGAGGATGCGCTCAACCCGGCTATTGTCAATTGCGATAGCAGCGCCAAGCCGCCAATGGCGCCTTCAGTTCGGCTGCCGATCCGTTTTTTTGAGCAGGCCCTCAAGCAGTTGCTTGAAGGCCGCTACCGCCATTTTCGACGTCGCTTCAGGGTCTTGCGAATTGGCGATCCGCTGCGAGGCCTGGCTGCTGGCGCCATTGATCAGCCGCGCCGTGGTCTCCGGGTCGAGATCGGCCACGACGACGCCGTCCTGCTGCAGCCGAGTGAGGTTGTCCGTCATCGAGGCGACGCAGCCATTGGCATTCGGCCATTGTGCCGGGTCGCCCAGCACCGCCGGGCCATCGCGGAACATGATGCGCTGGATTTCCGGCTCCAGCGCCATCTCGATGTAAGCGGTGCACTCGTCGACGAAGTGCTGCCAACGGGTTGGCGCCCTAGCCGCCACTTCGTTCACGCGCGCCGCCATCTCCGCGTCGATCTCGGCGATGACCGCCTGCAGCAGTCCCTTCTTGTCGCCGAAATGATGATAAAGCGCGCCGCGCGTCAGCCCGGCCGAGGCGGTGAAATCATCCATTGAGGCTTCGGCATAGCCGATGGTGCCAAAGGCATGGCGCGCCGCCGCGATCAGCTTGGCGCGCGTCTCGGCGATCATCTCCTTGCGGGGCCTGTGCATGGTTCTGGTCCTACTGACATACGCTTCGTATGCCAATTGACATACGCGGCGTATGGTCTATTTAACAGTCATACGCTTCGTATGTAATTACTGAATCGTCCTTTGTCGAGGAACCCAGCCATGCAAAACCCCTACTCGGAAATCTTCCGCGCCCCCGGAGCCAAGGGCTTTGCCGCCGCCGGCTTCGTGGCGCGCCTGCCAATCGCCATGGCTCCGATCGGCATCGTGGCGATGCTGTCGCAGACGCGTGGCGAGTACTGGCTGGCCGGCGCCGTCTCGGCGACCTTCGCGCTGGCCAACGCTTTCGTGGCGCCGCAGATATCAAGGCTGGTGGATCGCCTTGGCCAGGCGCGGATCGCGATGCCGACCACCATCATTTCGGTGCTCGCTTTCGCGGTTCTGATCGCGGCGGCCAATCGGGACTGGCCGGTATGGACCTTGTTCGTGTCGGCGTTGCTGGCCGCAGCCATGCCCAGCATGCCGGCAATGGTGCGCGCACGCTGGACCGAGATTTTCCGGGGTCGGCCGCAAATGAACACCGCGTTCGCCTTCGAGTCGGCGGCGGACGAGCTGGTCTACATCGCTGGGGCATCGCTGTCGGTGGGCCTGAGTGCCGCCCTGTTCCCGGAAGCGGGGATGCTGGCGAGCACCTTGTTCCTCGCCTTCGGCTCGACGGCGTTCATCCTGCAGCGCTTGACTGAGCCACAAGTGCGGCCGGTGCAACATGGTTCGCGCGGTTCGGCAATCCGCCTGCGGTCAGTTCAGGTCATCACCTTCGCCCTGATCTTCATCGGCGCGACATTCGCGACAACGGAAGTGAGCACCGTGGCGATCACCAAGGAACTTGGACAGCCAGGTGTCGCAAGCCTCGTCATCAGCGTCTACGCGCTTGGATCGTTCGTGCTGGGCATCATTGTGGGTGCGCTCAACCTGAGGGCGCCGCTGCAACGCCAGCTGGCGATAGCGATCGCCATTATCGCGGTCAGCACGCTGCTGCCGCTCACCGCTGGCACGGTGCCGCTCCTGGCGCTGACAGTCTTCGTCAGCGGCGTGGCGATCTCACCGACCTTCATCACGGCATTCGGCCTGATCGAGCGGCACGTGCCGGAGGCGATGCTGACCGAGGGCATCACCTGGGTGACTACCGGGATCGGCATCGGCATGGCGCTGGGATCCTTCGCCGCCGGCGCGGTGGTGGACGCGTTCGGCGCCCAGAACGGGTTCTGGGTTTCGGTCGCGGCCGGCGCCATCGCACTGGTCACCGTGCTGCTTGGCCAGCGCAGCCTTGCCACGCCAGAGTGCGACCTGAACGGATGCGAAGCGGGTATCGTTCCCGCGGAATGATCCGCGAAGCGCCCGGTTTCGAACGGCCGGGCGCTATCCGTTGTCGACTGACCTTCAGAGAATCTCGGTCTTGGCGATGTGGATGCCAAAACCTTCGAGGCCGACATAGTGGCGTTCGCGCGAAGCGATCAGGTTGATCGAGGAAATGCCGAGATCCTTCAGGATCTGTGCTCCGAGCCCGATCTCGCGCCATTCGTTCTCGCGGCGGCGCGCCTCATCGTGATCCTCGCGGTCGCCGGAGGCGGGACGCTTGCGTTCCTGATGGGCGACGCCGACCGAGCCCTCACGCAGATAGACAATGACGCCGCGCCTGCGCTCGCCCATCGTTTTCATGATGCCGTCGAGCCGATGGCTGGTGCCGAAGACGTCGGTCACCACATCCTCGGAATGCAGGCGCACCGGGACATCCTCGCCGTCGCGGATGTCGCCGAAGACGATGGCGACGTGGTGCATGGAATCCCACGGCAGCGTGTAGGTGAAGACCTGCGCCTTGCCGCCCGGCGTTTCAATATCCGAGCAGGCGACGCGTTCGACCAGCGTTTCCTTGCGCTGCCGGTAAGCGATGAGGTCGGCAACCGAAACCTGCTTCAGACCGTGCTGCTCGGCAAAAGCGGCAACCTGCGGGCCGCGCTTGACCGTGCCGTCGTCGTTCACCAATTCCGAGATCACGCCGACCGGCGGCAGGCCGGCGAGCTTGCACAGGTCGACCGCCGCCTCGGTATGGCCCGAGCGCATCAGCACGCCACCCTCGCGCGCGATCAGCGGGAAGATGTGGCCGGGACGGACGAAATCCGAACCACCAACATTGCCGTTGGCGAGGTTGCGGACGGTCAGGGTGCGGTCCTCGGCCGAAATGCCGGTCGTGGTACCGTGCTTGAAATCGACACTGACGGTGAAGGCGGTGGTGTGCGCGGAATCATTGTCGGCAACCATCGGCTGCAAGTTGAGGCGCTTGGCCTCCTCGCGCGGCATCGGCGTGCAGACGATGCCGGAGGTGTGGCGGACGATGAACGCCATCTTTTCCGGCGTGCAATGGACGGCGGCGACGATCAGGTCGCCCTCGTTCTCGCGCCCGTCATCGTCCATGACGACAACGATCTCGCCGCGTTCGAAAGCACGCAGGGCTTCGACGATCTTCTTCTGGTCGTAAGGCATGGGCGGCTCGCTTCGCTCGCAGGGACTAAGGCAGTAAGGCAGTAGGAAAAAGAAAAGGCTGTATCGGGCGGCCTACTGCCTATTCCCTACTGCCTATTCCCTTCCCCGTCTGTCCGCGATGACGCAGATAATGGTCGGCAATGGCGCACGCAACCATCGCCTCACCGATCGGCACAGCGCGGATGCCGACGCATGGGTCGTGGCGACCCTTGGTCATGATCTCGACGTCGTTGCCGTCCTTGTCGATCGACTTTCGCGGCGTCAGGATCGAGGACGTCGGCTTGACGGCGAAACGGGCGATGATCGCCTGACCGGTCGAAATGCCACCAAGGATGCCGCCGGCATTGTTGGACAGGAACACCGGCTTGCCATCATTGCCCATGCGCATCTCGTCGGCATTCTGCTCGCCGGTGATGCGGGCGGCCTCGAAGCCGTTGCCGATCTCGACACCCTTGACCGCGTTGATCGACATCAGGCCGGATGCGATGTCCTGGTCGAGCTTGGCATAGATCGGCGCGCCGAGGCCTGCCGGAACGCCGTCCGCAACGATCTCTATCACCGCGCCGACCGAGGAGCCGGCCTTGCGGATGCCGTCGAGATACTGCGTGAAGACGGGAACGGAAGCCGGATCTGGGGTGAAGAACGGATTTTCCGCGTCGCCGATGAAATTCCAGTTCCAGTTGGCGCGATCGATCGATTTTTCGCCCATCGACACCAGCGCGCCGCGCACCACCATGCCGGGCACCACCTTGCGCGCGAGCGCGCCGGCTGCCACCCGCGCGGCCGTCTCGCGGGCCGAGGAGCGGCCGCCGCCGCGGTAATCGCGTATGCCGTATTTGACGTCATAGGTGTAGTCGGCATGGCCCGGCCGGTATTGGCGGGCGATCTCGCCATAGTCCTTTGAACGCTGGTCGACATTCTCGATCAGCATCGACACCGGCGTGCCGGTGGTGATCATCGTCTCGCCGTCCTCGTCGAGGATGAAGCCGGAGAGCACCTTCACTTCGTCGGGCTCGCGGCGCTGGGTGACGAAGCGTGACTGTCCCGGCCGGCGCTTGTCGAGTTCTGCCTGGATCTCGTCGCGCGTAAAGCGGATGCCGGGCGGACAGCCGTCGACGACGCAACCGAGTGCGGCGCCATGGCTTTCGCCCCAGGTGGTGACGCGGAAAAGATGGCCGAACGTGTTGTGAGACATGAAATGACCCTGCCCGGCATTGGAGCCGGCTCAAGGCAGCCTTCTATTGGCGTTTTTCACAGGGGTCAAACCGTGATCTGGTGGATTTAGTTTTGACACATTCGGTTGGTTTCTGCTCAGCTCCATCCGCCGTTGAACGCCCGCCGCCATGCCGGTGCAATGATAAAGAGGAACGATTATGCGTACCCTGATTGGCGCCGTTGCCGCCACACTGCTGCTTTCCACCGCCGCTTTCGCCGGCCAGACCGAAGGCCTGATCAAGAAGATCGACAAGGACGCGCTGACGCTGACGCTGGATGACGGCAAGTCCTACAAGCTGAACGCCGAGACCGATCTCGATGCGCTGAAGCCGGGCATGGACATCGTCATCGCCTATGATGTGACCAATGGCGAAAACGTGATCACCGACATGGAACTGCCGGACAGCTCGGCCAACTAGAGAATCGGCGCCGCTACCAGGCGGCTAAAGCCACCCCAGGCCCTTGCCTTCGAGTTTGAGCACGCGATCCTGCGGCATGTCCAGGTTCGCTGCCTCGTCCTCGGCTATATCAAGCACGAAGCGAAACAAGGTCCGCATGACGCCGCCATGCGTCACGCAGATCGTCGGGCGTTGGATCGCATCGAACCAGGGCTTCACCCGTACGAGCAGCATCTGGTAGCTCTCGGCGCCTTCGCCCGGCGGCTGAAAGTTCCATTTGTCCAAAGCGCGCGTCCTGCTCGCGCCTGGATACCGCGTCTCGAGTTCGGCAAAGGTAAACCCCTGCCAATCGCCGAAATTGACTTCGACGAGGCGAGGATCGGTCCGATAGGCACGCGGATCGAGCTTCATCGCGGCGCGGATGCGCTCCATCGTTTCGCGCGTGCGCTTCATCGGGCTGGCGACGAAATCGAAATCCCGGGGATTGCCGACGAGTTGGGCAAGCCGATGCCCGTTTCCGGTCGCCTGCTCGCGGCCGAGAGCATTGAGATCGGTGTCGGCCTGCCCCTGAAGCCGGAATTCGGCGTTCCACGCGGTCTGGCCGTGGCGCACGATATAAACCAGCGGGTACATCGGGTCTTCCGGAACGGGATCGGGACTGACGACGATTGGCGGGCTGTTAATCCTTGACCGTCGAAATGTCCGGCGCGTCGACCGCCTTCATGCCGACGACGTGATAGCCCGAATCGACGTGATGCACCTCGCCGGTGACGCCACGCGACAGATCGGACAGGAAATAGACGGCGGAATCGCCGACTTCCTCCTGCGTCACCGTCTGCTTCAGCGGCGAATTGTATTCGTTCCACTTCAGGATGTAGCGGAAATCGCCGATGCCGGACGCGGCAAGCGTCTTGATCGGGCCGGCCGAGATGGCGTTGACGCGGATCTTCTTGGCGCCGAGATCGACGGCCAGGTAGCGCACGCTGGCCTCGAGCGCCGCCTTGGCGACACCCATGACGTTGTAATGTGGCATCACCTTTTCGGCGCCATAATAGGTCAGCGTCAGCAGCGAGCCGCCATTGGTCATCAGCGCCTCGGCGCGCTTGGCGATGGTGGTGAAGGAATAAACCGAAATGTCCATGGTGCGCAGGAAATTGTCGCGCGTCGTCTCGACATAGCGGCCGGTCAGCTCGTCCTTGTCCGAAAAAGCGATGGCGTGGACGAGAAAATCAAACTTGCCCCAGTGCTTGGCGACGTTGGCGAAAACCTCGTCCAGGCTCGCCGGATCAGTGACGTCGCAATGGCCGGCGACAAAAGCGCCCAGTTCCGCGGCCAGCGGCTCAACGCGCTTCTTGAACGCCTCGCCCTGATAGGTCAGCGCGATCTCGGCGCCATGGTCGACACAGGCCTTGGCGATGCCATAGGCGATCGATCTGTTGTTGGCGACGCCAAGAATAAGGCCGCGCTTGCCGGCCATAAGGCCCTGTCCACCCGCCATGTGAGCGCTCTCCGCAAGGTTTTCTGCTTTGTGGAGTGCCTATCGCACAGGCACAGGGCCCCTTCAAGCGCTCAAACCGGACACTTCAGGGGACAAGAGCCGACAATCAGCCTTTTTGGCTGCGCAACAGCGCTTCGAGCGCACTGTCGCCGCCCTCTGGCAGCATTATCCGCACATGGGCATAGAGATCGCCATGGCCGCCGGCCTTTTCCGGCAGACCCCTGCCCTTCAGCCGCAGGACCTTGTCCGAGCTCGACCAGGCCGGAACGTTGACGGCAAGCTTGCCGGTCGGCGTATCGACCGCCACCTTGGCGCCGAGCACCGCATCCGCCAGCGCAACCGGCAGATCAGCGTGCAGGTCGCGGCCCTCGAGACGATAGCGCGGATGCCGGCGAAAGCGGATCTTGACCAGCGCATCGCCAGGTTGGCCCGGCCCCTGCTCGCCCTGCCCCTTCAACCGGATGGTCTGGCCATCCTCGACATAGGCCGGCAGCTTGACCGCCACCTTGCGGCCGTCGGGGAACATCGCCGTCACCTTGTCGGCGGTCGCAGCTTCCTCGATGGTGACGTCGAGCGTCACGTTCAGATCGGCGGCGGTTGCCGGCTGGCGGCGGTCGCCAGGGCCTGCGCCGCGCGCGCCTGAAAAGGCGTCGCCGAATATCTGGCTGAAGATGTCGCTGTTGCCGTCGAACGGATCACCGCCCGGACGACCGGAGCGAAATTCGAATCGCGAACCGCCAGCCCCTTGCTGCCGGCGAAACCCGCCGAAGGGATCGCCGCCACCGGCCGCGCCCTCAAAACCCTGGAACCGCGGCTTGCCGTCAGCGTCGATCTCGCCGCGATCGAAAGCGGCGCGATTCTTCTCGTCGCCGACGATCTCATAGGCCTGGTTGGCCGCGGCAAAACGGTCCTTCGCCTTGGGATCATTCGGATTCTGGTCCGGATGATGCTTCTTGGCGAGTTTCCGGTACGCCGATTTTATGTCCTTGGCCGATGCGTTCTTGGCAACGCCCAGCACCTCATAGGGGTCGCGCATGCTTACTGCCCTGGAGAAGGAGTGAGTCTCTGTTGCCCCCTATATGCGCTCGCATAGGAAGAAATTCCAGTGGTGGAGCGGCATATCAAAGGCGGAAAATCAGAGCGCCTTGAAGTCCTGCATGCGCCAGCCGCCGGCGCCGGCCAGGCAAAGTTCGCCTTCGAACATGGCAACGCCGTCAAAGCTTTCGCGCGAGGCCTTGAACCGGCGGCAGGTCTGGCCCTTGTCCTTCAATTCCGCCAACCCGGTGATGGAGCCGCGGGACCCCGTGCCGGCGTTCGCCCATGGCACGGACTGGCCGGCGAGCTGCTCGATGTCGGCGGAAGACACCGCATTGCCGATCGTCGTCTGGTCGGAGTCGCGCTCCGAATCGGTCGGCGCGGCTGAGGCCGATGTGCTGCTGGTCAGGATCGAGCGGTCGACTTCGGCTTTTTCCAGGCTGAAGCCACCAGCGCCACAGGCTGCAAGCGGCAGGGCGACTGCCACGATCGCGGCTTTCCTGCTGGCCGAAGCGATAACGCTCCGTTGCCTGCTGTCAAAAGCTTGCGCGATACGCAACAATCAGCAACCTCCCCGCTTCGTGACAATTTGAGAAAAACTATGAGTGACACAGAGTTAACAAGCAGTGACTTTACCGAGGCGGCCGAGCCGTTTCGCCTCTTTGCCGCATGGCTGGAAGACGCCACGAAAAGCGAAGTGAACGACCCCAACGGCGTGGCATTGGCGACCGTCGATGCCGACGGCATGCCGGATGTGCGAATGGTTCTGCTCAAGGGGTTCGATGAAGGCGGGTTCGTCTTCTACACGAATTTCGAGAGCGCCAAGGGCCGGGAAATTCTTGGCAGCATGAAGGCGGCGATGTGCTTCCACTGGAAATCGCTGCGCCGGCAAGTGCGCATTCGCGGTCCGGTGGAGATCGTCAGCGATGCCGAAGCCGACGCCTACTACGCGACGCGTCCGCGCGGCAGCCGCATCGGCGCCTGGGCCTCGAAACAGTCGCGGCCGCTGGAAAGCCGCTTCGCCTTGGAGAAGGCGGTGGCGGAATACACGGCGCGCTATGCGATCGGCGATATCCCGCGGCCAAAACACTGGTCGGGCTTCCGCATCGTGCCGCAAACGATCGAGTTCTGGCACGACCGTCCGTTCCGGCTGCATGACCGCGTCGTCTTTTCACGCAACGGCAAGGGTGGTTGGGGCAAGACGCGACTTTACCCCTGAAGGAGAGGCTCAGGCTTTCTTCCTGGTCATGAAAGCGGTCAAGGCAGCGCGCGCCTCGTCTGACTTGAGCCGCTCGCGGAAGTGCTCGCTTTCCTCGCCGATGCGGGCGACAAGGTCGTCGCGCGATCCGCGCATCAGGTCGCGTGCGATCTTCAGCGCTTGCGGTGGCTTGGCGGCGATCTGGCCGGCCGCCGCCAGGACCGAGGCTTCCAGCGCTCCTTCCTCGACCACCTCGTAGATCAGGCCGGCGGCCTTCGCTCGTGCGGCCGAAAAACCCTCGCCGAGGGCGAGCAATGCAAATGCGCCTTGCTGCCCCAGCATGCGCGGCGCCAAAAGGCTCGACCCCGCCTCGGGCACCAGGCCGAGGTCGACGAAAGGCGTCCTGAACACGGTGCGCGGCGTGGCGAAGGTCAGGTCGCAATGCAGATTGAGCGTCGTTCCTATGCCGACCGCGATGCCGTCGACGCCGGAGACGATGGGCTTCTCGACCCTGGCCAGCGCCATGAGGAAATCCCACACCTCGGTGCCGCCATCGCCGCCTGTGGCGACGACCATGAAGTCGGCAAGGTCGTTGCCGGACGAAAAGGCGCCGGGCACGCCGAGAAACACGTGGACGCGGATCGCCGGGTCGGCGTCACCTTCGGCAAGAGCGGCCGACATTTTCGCATACATGGCGCGCGTCAGCGCGTTCTTCTTGTCGGGGCGATTCATGCGGATGACCTGGATGGCGCCCTGGCGCTCCACGAGGATATGGTCTGTCACGGTTTCTTCCTTGTGAGCGTCAGGCTGAAATCAGCGTTTTACTGGCAGCGGCTAGGCTTTCGGCGCCGTCGATGACGCGCGCCCTCAACGCGCTGACCTCACCGAGCAGGTTTTCGGCGAAAAAGCGGCAAAGCGCGATACGGCCCTGATCGACAAGCGCCCCCTGCGCCAGGTAGGCGCCGCCAGCGGCAAGCGAGGTCAGCCGGAGATAGGGTGTCGCACCCGCCAGTGCCTCGTCTAATCGGCCGTCGGCCGTCAGTTTCTGCAGGAAGCGGGTCGCTTGAGTCAGATCGGCGAGCGCCGCGTCGAGAGCACCGGCGGTGCGGCCGAACCCCTGGAGATTGGAGGTGCGCACCGCTCCGGCCACCGCCGCCAGCTCGTTGATGAAGCCATGCACATGTTCGCCGCCGCCGAGCGGCAGCTTGCGCATCACCAGGTCGATCGCCTGGATGCCGTTGGTGCCCTCGTAGATCGGCGCGATGCGCGCATCGCGATAGAGAGCGGCCGCGCCCGTCTCCTCGATGAAGCCCATGCCGCCATGCACCTGGACGCCGAGCGAAGCAACGTCCACGCCGACATCGGTCGAGAAAGCCTTGGCCAGCGGCGTCAAGAGATTGGCACGGTCACGCCAATGCGCCGCCTCATCGCCGGCCGATACGCGCGCCAAGTCGATGGCGTGGGCGCAGCAGTAGCTGATGGCGCGCGCAGTCTGCGTCAGCGCCTTCATGGTCAACAGATTGCGCTGCACGTCTGGATGATGGACGATCGGCGCCATGCCGGTGCCAGCGTAGCTCGCCGCCTTGCCCTGACGGCGGTCATTGGCATAGGCGATCGCCTTCTGGGTCGCGGCTTCCGCGACCGCCACGCCCTGCATGCCGACGCAGAGCCGCGCATTGTTCATCATGGTGAACATACAGGCGAGGCCCTTGTTCTCCTCGCCGATCAGCCAGCCGATGGCGCCGGGTTTGGCGCCCTCGAAACCATCGCCATAGATCATGGTGCAGGTCGGCGAGGCATGGATGCCCAGTTTTTGCTCGAGGCCAGAACAGAAGACATCGTTGCGCGCGCCGAGCGATCCATCGTCGCCGACCAGGAATTTCGGCACCAGGAACAGCGATATGCCGCGCGTGCCGGCGGGGGCGTCGGGCAGCCGCGCCAGCACCAGATGAATGATGTTGTCGGTGAAGTCATGCTCGCCATAGGTGATGAAGATCTTCTGGCCGAAGATGCGGTAGGTGCCGTCACCAGCCGGCTCGGCGCGGGCGCGCAGCGCGTTGAGGTCCGAACCGGCTTGCGGCTCGGTCAGGTTCATCGTACCCATCCATTCGCCGGAGACGAGCTTTGCGAGATATTTCGCCTTGAGATCTTCAGAGGCGTGCTTGTCGAGCGCTTCGACCGCGCCCATGGTCAGCGTCGGGCCGATGCCGAAGGCCATGGCGGCGGAGTTCCACATTTCGAGCGCGGCGACACCGAGCATGGTCGGCAGCGCCTGGCCGCCGTACTCTTCAGGCCCGGAGAGCGCATTCCAGCCGCCATCGATCCAGCGGCGATAGAGGTCCTTCCAGCCGGGCGGCGTGGTGACGGCGGCACCCTTCAGCACCGCACCTTGTTCGTCGCCGATCTTGTAGAGCGGTGCCACCTCCTCGGTGGCGAAACGGCCGGCCTCGCCAAGCACGGCATCGACCAGGTCCTCGCTCAGATCGCCAAACGTGCCGGCATCGAGCGCGGGCTTGAGGCCAGCAACATGCTTGAGAGTGAAAGCGATATCCTCGACCGGTGCCCGATACATGCCGCTCTCTCCTCCTGATGCATCGGCCCGATTGATCCTAGGACCCGCGCTGCCGCAAAACCATCCCGCCTTTGGGCGGTCTCTCATCTTCTTTTTACGTAAACGTCAAATTTTGTCACGCGGATTTTGCAATCGCGCCAGCACGTATTAAATTCAATCGAAGCCGGATCAAGTCGACCTGGCGAAAGAGCAAAACCAGCGGACCGGACCACCCATGCTTCCCAGACCCGACTCCTATCGCTGCATCGAATGCGGCCTGCCCTATCGCGCAACAGGGTTCTGGTACCATCAGGGCAAGCTCGAAAACGGCGCCGCCTACTGGTCGGATCGCGGCATATTGTGTTCGCCGCAATGCTCCCTCGCCCACCACCGCAAACGCGCCGCCGAAGGCACGCTGCCGCAAGAACCCGCACCCGACCCGTATGAATTTCAGCCGCTCATGCGACGCTGACTTCGCCGGCACCAGCATCGGGAAGCATTTCCTTAACCATAGCGGTTCAGCATCTGCCTTTGATCAACGGGGATTCCCTGTTTGCCAATGCCGGCGCGCCTCCTTCGCCGCACAGCGCTTCTCGCTTTCGCGGCGACAATGGCGCTGTCGACGGCAGCAAAGGCCTCGGATTTTTCCGAGCCTTGGAAGAACGCTGACCGGGCCCTGGTCGTCGACGCCTACGAGTACAATTCCATCGACTGGGCCCACCTCGCCACCGACAAGCGGATTGTCGGCTTCATCAACAAGGCATCAGACGGCATGCCGCCGCCCTACTTCTGTTTCGGCAACGATACCGAGGTGAAACTCTGCAAGGCGCTGTGGAAACGCCATGCGGTGACGCGCGAGCTGTTCCAGACACGCAGGGTCGTCGCCAAGGCGCTCGGCCTGAAATGGGGCGCCTATCACCTCGCCCGCCCCGGCAATCCGGTCGAGCAGGCCAACAATTTCCTCGATTTCGCCGAGCCGGCGCCGGACGACCTGCTGGCTCTCGACATCGAGGGCAACGATCCCTCGCAGTGGATGTCGCTCGACGATGCCGAGGAGTTCGTCCGCCAGGTGCACAGGCGCATCGGCCGTTTCCCGGTGCTCTACACCAATGGCAAGACGGCCCAGTACATTGCCGACAACAGCTACCGATACCGGCTCTTGTCGCGGCTGCCGCTCTGGTACGCCCGCTACAAGTCCGACATTGACGTGCATTTTCCGATGGGCAACTGGCAAGGCTACGCATTGTGGCAGTTCTCGGCGCAAGCCAATTGCGGCAGGTTCCGCTGCCCGTACAGGGTCGCCGGCACGCCTAACGACATCGACGTCAACGTCGCGCCGACGGACGCCGCCACGTTGCGTGCGCAATGGCCGTTCGGTGGGCTCATCGATGTGCCGCCTGATTATCTCGCCTCGATACCGTTGCCAGTCTCACGCCAGGCTGGCCTCGCCGGCAACGTCACCATCACCTATGCCTCGGTGGCGGCACCACCGACCTTCGAGGAAATGGTCGCGGCGCTCAGTACGCGCTGGGCGAAGTTCCGCGACGGTTTCCGCATGCCAGTCGTGAAGACGGTGCCGCGGCGGCCGAATTTCGGCATTGTCCAATATGTCGCCTGGAAGCGGACCGAGCGACGTTCACCCGCGCAACTCGACGCCGCCTTCGCCGGGGCGGCCGACCCGGTCAGTACAGCTTCCACCGAACTCGATCGCGGCCAGCGGTAGGCTGCCTTCCCGATACGGAACTTCAGCCTGCCCGCTCGCGCGCCACGGCCTGCCAGCCGATATCGCGGCGGCAGAAGCCGTCCGGCCAGTCGATGCGGTCGAGCGCGGCATAGGCGCGCCTCTGCGCCTCGCCGACCGTGCTCCCGGTCGCCGTGACATTGAGGACGCGGCCACCATTGGCAACCAGCGCGCCGCCGTTGATGGCCGTGCCGGCGTGGAATATCTGGACGCCGTCACTTGCCGCGTCTTCGACGCCGCGGATGACGGATCCTTTTTCCGGAGTACCGGGATAGCCCCTGGCCGCCATCACCACGGTGAGCGCGGCTTCGTCGCGCCAGCGCACTGAGGTATGTGCAAGCTGGCCGTCGGTCGCTGCGTTGAGCAGCACCAGCAGATCATCCTTCAGCCGCATCATCAGCACCTGGCATTCCGGGTCGCCGAAACGGGTGTTGTATTCGATCAGCTTCGGCCCATTCTCGGTGATCATCAGCCCAGCGAAGAGAATGCCGGCGAAAGGCGCGCCTGATACAGCCATTCCGCGCATGGTCGGCTCGATGATCTCGCGCATGGTGCGTTCAACCATCTGCGGCGTCATCACCGGGGCCGGCGAGTAGGCGCCCATCCCACCGGTGTTGGGACCAACATCGCCATCACCGACACGCTTGTGGTCCTGCGCGGTGCCGAAGGGCAGCGCCGTGGTGCCGTCGCAGAGGCAGAAGAAACTTGCCTCCTCACCGGTCATGAATTCCTCGATCACCACCTCCGCGCCAGCGGCGCCGAAGGAACCCTCGAAACAGGCATCGAGTGCTGCCTGTGCCTCACCGAGGGTCATGGCGACGGTCACGCCCTTGCCGGCGGCCAGGCCATCGGCCTTGATGACGATCGGCGCACCCGTCTTTTCGACATAGGCCTTGGCGGACGCCAGATCGCCGAAACGGCCATAGGCGGCGGTCGGGATGTTGTATCTGGCGCAGAGGTCCTTGGTGAAACCCTTCGAGCCTTCCAGCTGTGCGGCGGCCTTGGATGGACCAAAGACGCGAATGCCTTGCGCACGCAGATCGTCGGCAATGCCGGCGACCAGCGGCCCTTCCGGACCGACCACGACGAGATCGATCTTCTTGTCCTTGCAGAAGGCGGCAACGGCGGCGTGATCGGTGATGTCCAGTTTCACCAGCTCGGCCTCGCCAGCGATGCCGGGATTGCCGGGAGCCGCATAGAGCTTGGTCAGCAGCGGTGAAGCCGCGATCTTCCAGGCAAGCGCATGTTCGCGGCCGCCGGAGCCGAGAAGAAGAACGTTCATGGCCACCTCTTGATGCCGAGAATCCTGCAGAGAACCCGCTATTGCTCTCTGGACGACGGGTCAAGGCATCCGGGTGTTTTGATCCGAATTGCGCACGGGAACGTTACCCCTGCCGAACACGGGCGCCGGATACCGGCGCCCGTATTCTGGCAATTCGGTTCAGCCCGGGAAAACGACCGGAAACCAGTCCTCGCGCAATTTCTGTCCCGGCTGCATGCCGTGGCCATGATAGGGCGGAGACGTGCGTCCCGGCCGCTCGACATAGCGTGCATCGTCACCGACCCAGCGCAGCGACAGCGCCCGGCGCCGCGCCGAGGTCATGTTGCCGCGCGCGCCATGCGCGGTCCTGAAGTCGAACAGGATGGCGTCGCCAGGCTCCATTTCCCACTCAAGCACCTTCAGCGACGGATCCTTGTCCGGGTCGGGCACCGGCAGATAGTCCCCCTCGCCAGCGTAGAAATTGCTGTCGTCGAGCCAGCGCACCGGCAGGATCATCTTGTCCCATTTGTGCGAGCCGGCGATGAGGCGCAGCGTCGCCTCCTTCACCGGGTCGATGGGAATCCAGAAGCTCACCGTCTGCCGGCCGTCGACAAAGTAGTAGGGGATGTCCTGGTGCCAGGGCGTCGGCCTCTGCGTGCCGGGTTCCTTGACCAGCACATGATCATGGAAGAACTGCGCGGTGCGCGATTGCATCACCGCCGCCGCCAACTCAGCGGCCGGCGATTCCCGCACCACCCTGACGAATTCGGGAATGCGCTCCCAGTTGCAGTAGTCGTCGAAGAAGCTGCCGCGGCCATTGGCGATATCAGACGCGGTGGCGCTGCGGTTCTGCATATTGCGTTCGATCCCGGCGGCAATCGTGTCGACCCAATCCTTGAAGGCGCCACGGATGCAGACCGCACCGTCACGCTGGTAGTCGGCAATCGTTTGGGCATCGATCGTCTGGGCGTCGCTTTCGAAAGCCATGGCGTTCTCCTCTTGGGGATGAGCCGGACTATCGCAACCATTCCTCATTCAGTAAAATAATAACTTTCCATCTAGCACATAGGGGATTCCTATGAATGTGACGCTCACGCAGTTGCGCTATCTTGTCGCCGTGGCGCGTCATGGCAGCGTCACGGGCGCGGCAAAAATGCTGAACGTCTCGCAGCCTTCGATCTCGGTGGCGATTGACGCCGTCGAAAAGAACTTCGGCCAAAAGCTGTTCGTCCGCCAGCGGGGAAGCGGCGTGTCGCCGACATCGTTCGGGCGCGCCGTTGTGGCGAAGGCAAGACAGGTCCTCACCGAGGCGGACGAACTCGTCGGCCTGGGCTCAGGCAAATCGGCTGTCGGCGGTGAACTGGTGCTGGGATGCTTCGAGGATCTGGCACCGTTCTTCGCGCCGGCTCTGATCCGTGCCTTCTCCCAACGCTATCCCGCCGTGAAGATCGTGGTTCGCGACGAGACGTTCGAGACGCTGGGACGACGGCTCGGCGATGCGGCCATCGATCTCGGCCTCACCTATGATCTCAGCCTGCCGACGCATTTCGCCCGCATCCTGCTGCGCGAACTTCGCCCGCACGCCCTGTTGCCGGCAGGCCATGCCCTGGCGGACCGCCCATCGGTCAGCCTCGCGGACCTGGCCGCCTATCCGCTGATCACCACGGACCAGCCGCACAGCTGGCAGCACATGCTTGATCTGTTCCGCAGCCGCGGCCTTTCGCCGGTGGCCGACAGGGCGACGAGCTCGTTCGAACTCCAGCGCAGCATGGTCGCCAACGGCTTCGGCGTTGCCATCAGCTACACCCGCCCGCACGGTGACCGCAGCTATGACGGCCTGCCCCTCGTCTGCAAGCCGCTGTCGGATCCGCTGCCCATGCAGCGGATCCTGCTCACCCATGACACGCATCAGCGTGTATCGAATGCGGCGCTGGCCTTCATCGAGGTGGCGAAGGAGTGGTTCGCCACCCACGACATCTTCCCATCATGATCCGGCTCAGCTGCCCGCCTCCCCGCTTGACGACCTCCAACTCTGCTGCCAATCCAGCATGATGGAACCCATCCAAACGAAAGCGGCCCAGGGCCGTGTCGCCGATGCGCCGAACGGCCATTGGGTCTATCGTGTGCTGCCACGCTCGATATGGCCCTACGCCCAGCTTGCCCGGTGGGACAGGCCGATCGGCTGGCAGTTGCTGCTGTGGCCGTGCTGGTGGTCGGCGGCGCTTGCGGCGAGCGCCTATCCGCGCCCCGGCGACCCGCTGCTCTCGCTGCTGCCGGCGCCATTGTATCTCGCGCTGTTCCTGGTCGGCGCCATCGCCATGCGCGGCGCCGGCTGCACCTACAACGACCTCGTCGACGAGGACATCGACAACAAGGTCGAACGCACGCGGTCGCGGCCGCTGCCATCGGGCAAGGCCACGCGCCGGCGGGCATGGTTGTTTCTCGTCCTGCAGGCCCTGGCCGGCCTGGCGGTACTGCTGCAATTCAACAGTTTCGCCATTCTGCTCGGCATCTGTTCGCTGGCCGTCGTCGCCATTTATCCGTTCATGAAGCGGATAACCAACTGGCCACAACTGGTTCTCGGCCTTGCCTTTTCCTGGGGCGCGCTGATGGGATGGGCGGTCGAGTTCGGCGATCTCGATGGGCCCGCCATCATGCTCTATGTCGGCTCGATCCTGTGGGTGATCGGCTACGACACGATCTATGCGCACCAGGACAAGGAAGACGACGCCATTGTCGGCGTGCGCTCGACCGCACGCCTGTTCGGCGAAAACACCAAATCGTGGCTGGCAGGGCTCTATGGCGGCGCGCTGATCTGCTTCGCCATCGCCTTCGCGTCGGCGCAGGCTCCGGTGCCGGCTCTGGCCGGGCTGATCGCCGCCGGCGCCCATATGGCCCGGCAGATCACGGTTCTGGATATCGACAATCCGGACCAATGCCTGCGGCTGTTCAGGTCGAACAACCAGGTCGGTTGGCTGATCTTCCTTGGCCTGATCGGTGGCGCGCTGTGGGTGGCGCTGAAGCCGCTGGTCTAGCGGCCGCCTCCCTCGCCCCGGCCCTTCGCAAGCTCAAGGCGTTCGAAGCTCGAAAAGTCAAGCAATTGGCTTTTCGGCCGCTGTCGCGGACCGCTTCTCACTCCCTTGAAATCATCTCCTGACCGTCGATGACCAGCCTGAGGCCGAGGTCTCCCGCCCTGCGGCGAGCGAGGAAGCGCGGGCGACGCGTGGTCGAAACGCGACCCTTTCGGCGATCCTGCGGCGGCAGCGTCTTGATGGCCGCGCCGAGCGATTCCTCCAGCGTGCGGGCCACACCGTCCGATTCGATCAAGAGCATCGGAAGACGGTAGGCATCCGCCCAGGCGCGCCAGTCGGCGGCGACATCCTCGAGATCGTCGGCAACCAGCAGCGGCACCGACAGCATCGGATCATTGTGCAGAAGTTCCAAAGTCACCGTGACATTGCCGTCCGGATCCTCCATCGCGCGGGCGGCAACGCCGCGGAACGCATTGGCGGGCAGAGCGATGATCGCCGGCACGCCGCTCATCTCGAGGACGCGGCGGATCACGGCGCCACGCTGGTCGATGGTGAAGGTCACGTCGCCGTAGTCGTCGCGCGTGGCATAGCTCACCACCTGCGGCAGGCGGAATGGGTCAAGACGCATGTTGCGTCCCGCCCAGACTGGCTTCAGTCCGGTGTTCATAGAGTGCCTTCCTGTCTGTCTCCTGAGAGCCGGTGTCCGGTTCTCTCCGGGCCGGTTTTTCCAGCCTCGTTTGTGAGGAAACAGTAGCGCGGGCTCCTTACCGTCGCGCTTAAGAAAGTCGGTTAAATTTTGCTGATCTCAGGGATGGTTATCGGAATGCCACCAGGCACAAGATGTTGAAAGGATCAGATAACCTTACCGGGATTCATGATCCCCGCCGGGTCGAAGGCCGCCTTCACCCTGCGCATCAGGTCGATCGCCATCGGCGGCGCGGTGGCGATCAGTTCGTCCCGCTTCAACTGGCCGATGCCGTGCTCTGCCGAGATCGAACCGTGCAGGCTGCGCACCACGTCATGCACCGCGTGGTTCATCGCATGATAGAGACCGAGAAACGCTTCGTCGTCGCCATCCACTGGCCGCGAGATGTTATAGTGGAGATTGCCGTCGCCCATATGGCCGAAGCAGACCACGCGGGCGTTCGCACTCACCGATGCCACGGCACCGGCGGCCTGTTCGATAAAACGCGGGATCATAGCCACCGGCACGGAAATGTCGTGCTTGATCGAGGCGCCCTCCGGTTTCTGCGCTTCGGGCAGCACCTCGCGGAAACTCCAGAAGGCATCCCCCTGCCCGAGACTTGCAGCGATGACCGCGTCACCAACGAATCCCTGTTCAAGACCGGCTGAAAGCACGTCCTCGATCAACGCTCTCGAATCTTCCGATGAACGGCCGGACGAAATCTGTATCAGCACATACCAGGGCCAATCCTCGACCAGCGGCCGCGTCACGCCTTGGGCATGCGCCAGCGTGAAATCGTATGGCCGCTTGCCGATCAGTTCGAAAGCGGTGAGTGCGGCCCCGGCACGGTCCATTGCCAAGCTGAACAGGGAAAGCGCCGCCTCGGGCGACGACAGGCCTACGAAAGCCACTTCCCGCCCCTTCGGCTTCGGGAACAGCTTGAGCACGGCGGCTGTGATGACACCGAGCGTGCCCTCGGCGCCGACGAACAGGTCTTTCAGGTCGTAGCCGGTGTTGTCCTTCTTCAACTTGCGCAGGTCGTCGAACACCTCGCCTGTCGGCAGCACCACTTCGACGCCAAGGCAGAGTTCGCGCGCATTGCCATAGGCAAGCACGCCGGTGCCGCCGGCATTGGACGACAGGTTGCCGCCGATCTGGCAGGAGCCTTGCGCGGCCAGCGACAGGGGAAACAGCCGGTCGGCAGCGTCGGCCGCTTCCTGCAGCGTCTGCAGGATGACGCCGGCCTCGACCGTCACCGTGTTGGACAGCACATCGATCTCGCGGATGCGGTTCAGCCGCGACAGCGACAAGACGATCTCGCGGCCGGATTTGTCCGGCACCTGGGCGCCGACCAGCCCGGTGTTGCCACTCTGCGGCACGACCGGCGTTCCCGTCTCGGTCGCCAGCTTCATGATCTGGCTGACCTCCTCAACGCTGCCCGGCCGCAGCACCAGCGATGTCGCGCCATGCCAGAGGCCGCGCCGCTCTGCGAGATAAGGCGCGATATCCCGCGCGTCGCGCAGTGCATATTTGTCGCCGACGATCGCCGCAAAGCGATCGATGAGAGCGGGGTCGAGAGTCGTTGAAATCTCGGTCATGTCGGAAAACTATGTTGTGGGCTGTGTGTTGTCACGTGGGGCGGCCGCGCGCGACAGCCGATCGTTGATCGCCTCGCCGAGCCCGTCGAAGGGGACAGGCTCGACGGCGATGGTCCGCGCGCCGCTGCGGTCGAGATCCTGCATGTAGGCGAAAAGATTGCTCGCCGCTTCACGCAAGTCGCCTGATACGGACAGGTTGAGGAACGCGGCGGCGTGTCGCCAGCCTTCGGCTCGCCGGCTGCCGAAGGCGAGCAGGGCTTCGCCCTCGCCGACCGTACCGGCGTTGAGCCGCACCGCGGCACCCGGCGCGTAGTGCGAGGCCAGCATGCCGGGCGCCTCGACGCCGACGGCACCGCCACGCAAAAGCTTCATGCCGATGACCGCCTCGATCTCCCCGGCGGCGATGCCGCCGGGCCTGAGCAGCCGCGCTGCCGAGCCTTCTACCTTGACGATCGTCGATTCCAGCCCGACCGGCGTCGCGCCGCCATCGACGACCAGCTTGATCCGCGCGCCGAGATCCGCGGCCACCGCCTGCGCCGTCGTCGCGCTGATCTTGCCGGAGGAATTGGCGCTGGGCGCGGCAAGCGGGCGGCCAAGCCTGGCGATCAGTTCGCCGCCAAAGCCCCTCGGCATGCGCAAGGCAATCGTATCGAGCCCGGCCGTGACCAGCGGATGGATGCCGTTGCCGGGCCGCTGCGGCAGCACCAGCGTCAGCGGACCCGGCCAGAATGCCAGCGCCAGTTTCTTCGACAGCGGATCAAACAACGCGATGCGCTCGGCCATCGCCATGTCGGCGACATGGGCGATCAGCGGATTGAAGCGCGGCCGCCCCTTGGCTTCGAAGATGCGCGCCACAGCGATGCCGTTGGTGGCGTCACCGGCAAGCCCGTAGACGGTCTCCGTCGGGATGGCGACGACATCGCCACCCCTGAGCAGCGCCAGCGCCTGCTCCATCGCCTCGCCGACGGCAAGTATTTCAGCCACTCTCGTCACCTCACAGATGTCGGCTGCGTAGTACGATGGCGGCTGTCGGGCAAGTCGGCAGTTGGGCAAGTCGCTGTTGGGAACAGTCAGGCATTGGCGATTTATCAATCCCTAAAATGCAATGTTTCCACGAAAGCCGAAATCAAGTCCGACCCGCTATCGTGTGGTTCTGGACAAAGGGGAGCTATGATCGTGTCTGTGCGTATCCTGGGGGCGCTGGGGATCATTCTGGCGGCGGTGACCGGCGGGGCGCAGGCCTCGTCGCTGGTTTTTCCCGGTATGCCATCCTCGACACCATCCATCATCAAGCTTGGCGTCAAAGCCAGCGATATGCGGTCCGTGGTGGCGCTCGGCGAAGCACAGCCCGACGTCACCTATGAAAAGGTGGCCGCCATCCCGGACAAACCCGGGACCAGGCGCGGCTCCCAGCAAGCCCCCGTGGTCATCCGTGGTGGCGTCGCCGGTCCTGCCTTCTCGGCACCGGCACCAAGCGCCGCACCGGCCACCGGTACCGCGCCGGCGGCAGGCACTGCGCCCGCAACGGCCACTGCCTCGGCAGCCCCTTCGGGAGATACTGGAAATAAATCCGTCGCAGCCCCGAGCACGCCCGCGCAGGCAGCGACCCAGCCTATACAAGGGCTCGGCAAAGCCAAGTAAGGCGCTCACCGCGACTTGACTGCGGTCTAACGGTCGGCGCACCATTGCCGGGCAAACCCCGTCCCGGCTGATCTTCACTGCTGGACGCGGTAGCCTGAATTCGCCAGGCGGCTGTGGCAGACGGGGTTTCATCGTTCAGGGCAAGAGGGGTTGATCATGAGCAAATCCAGAACTGTCACCGTGGCCGGGCTTCTGCTGGCATCACTGCTAGGCGCCGGCGCGGCTCATGCGGACGACATGCTGGGATCCTATGTCGCGCGCATTTCTGATCGGGATCATCAAGCGAGTGACGGCTATGCGCTCGACAGCGCCGCGCAAATGGTGCGGCAGGACCGGGCCAACTGGCACAAATTCCATCGCCGCGACCGCGACGACGAGGGTGACGCCTGGTTCAGGACCAATGACCAGCGCGCCGATCTGCAACGCATGCTGGAGCGCCCTGGCGCGATGAGTTCCTCGACCAAGCGGGCCATCGTCAATGGCGAGCCGCTGATCCAGGTAGACGTCTACGAAAACAGCGTGCGCGTCAGCATCCTGGAGGACTGACAGTTCAGCATCCGGGGCACTAAAAAGAGAGGGTGGCGCTGATCAGGCTGTGTGAAAGCACAATTGGTGCTTTGCGTCGTCGCGGAGGTCTGCCGAACGGCAGACCCTTCCCGGCTCTCCACCGGGGCTAATCGATCGGGGAACGCCCTAATCGAAAACGGACGTTCACTTCACAGGGTCGGCAAATGGTGTGTCGGGGTCGCTCACATAAAAGAGCACCATTCTTGCCGGTACTTTGGGATCGAGATTGCGTCCTGTCATGGTGACGTGTGCCGGTTCAACGAACACTTCGCCGGCGCGCATGTGGACAGGCTCACGGTCGTCGAGTTCCAGAGTGAAGGTGCCTTCGAGCATATAGACCGTAACCGGAAAGCGATGCGAATGATGTGGCGTGCGATCGCCTGGATCGAGAGTGGCGGACAGAACGCGTACCTCCTGATCTTCTCCGCGCGACATCGTCCGCACGACCTCGCGATGAAGCGGGGTGAGTTTCGCCGCGCCGGTGTCTCGCGCTGATGCGGTGACGCCGACCGAAAGGCCCGCGATCGCCTGACTGACTCCCATTGTCTTGTGCATACGGCTCTCCTTGTCGAATGATGGCCGATCCTAGGCCGGTACCGCGACACCGGGCAGCAGCAAGTTTGCCGAACGGCCATGCAATGCTGCATAACGTCCGAATGTTCGATTGGAACGGCCTTCGATATTTTCTTGCAGTTGCGCGGCATGGAAGCACGCTCGCGGCCGCTCGCGCGCTCGGCGTCAATCAGTCGACGGTTCATCGGCGACTGATGGAGTTGGAGCGCAAGGTCGGTCATGCGTTGGTGCGCCGCCACCCGACAGGTTATCAGCTAACGGAACTCGGCGAAGCGCTGCGCCCGGCGATCGAAAGGGTGGACGAGGCCGTAGCAGGAGTTGAGCGCCAGGTCCGCGACCATGGAAACGAGCTGGTCGGCACGATCCGCCTTACCTGCCCCGAGCCTTTGGTATCCCGCATCACATCATCGCCTTTGCTCGATCTTTTCCACGAGCGCCATCCCAGGCTGCGGGTGGAGTTCGTGATGAGCGACGGTTATCTCGATCTTTCGAAAGGGGAGGCCGACATCGCGCTGCGCTCCGGCGAACCTGCCGACGAAAACCTGGTCGGGCGGAAAATCGGCGATTCGATCTGGGCGGTTTACGCCAGCCAGAGCTACGTCCAGCACAATGGCAGGCCACATCGTGTTGAAGATATCGCCGACCACTCCATCGTGGAATTCGATGGAATGCTCGTGAACCACCGGGCAGCGAAGTGGTTCGCCAGCGTTGCGCCCAACGCAAAGGTCGCAGTTCGCAACAACAGCGTTCTTGGCGTGTTGATGGCCGTGAAATCGGGCGTCGGTGTCGCTCCGCTGCCCACCACGATTGCCGACATGCACGATGACTTGGTGCAGGTCCTTCCTCCAGTCCAGGAACTGACACGCGGCTGGTACCTCCTCACGCATCCCGACCTGCGGACGACACCTCGCATCCGCGCCTTCTTCGATTTCGTTGTCGAGAAGCTGGACCTGGTCCGGCCCATCCTAATGGGATGATCGCCGCGCCCGACCTGAAGCACTGGATAAAATGGATGATGACAGGCCGGTTCCTGACGCGAGGCACCAAGGGAACCAGCACCGAAATGGCACTCTCGGTGCTGGCTTTCAACATGGTCCGGAGCATCAACCTCGGCCAAAGCCGTTGAAAGGCAGATGGGCTGTTTCAGGCGCTTCGCCGAGACGAAGCGCCGACGTTCTCGTACAGCCTGTGATGCGCCGCCCTCTCTCGACTGAACTGGATTGAAATCTCAGGCCGCGACGTCCTTGTCCTCGTCTTCTTCGGACTCGTCTTCTTCGGATTCCTCGTCGTCGCCTTCAGCCTTCACGCTGTCGTCGGCTTCGTCTTCTTCATCTTCCTCGTCTTCGTCCTCGTCGTCACCCGAGAGAGTGGCGGCTTCGTCGTTGTCCGACTCTCCGCCGTCTTCGTTGTCCGACAGGTCGGCGATTTCGACGGCAGCGGCATGATCGGTTTCGGAAGCGGTTTCAAGCGCCTCGGGCTGGCCTGAGGTTTCTTCAGTCACTTCGATTTCGTGATCGGAATTCATGGAAGCCTCCGTGGGGTTGGGGAACATGTCCCTTTTGCCACGGAGAGATCATCGCCATATGACTGTAAGCCGGCTCGAACGGCCGGCGGCGAAGAAAATCTTCGTCGCCTCAGCCGGCGATCCTGGAAAAATCCGCGACCTGACCGGTCGCGGCGCGGATGCGGGCAAGCAGCGCCAGGCGGTTGGCGCGCACGGACGAGTCCTCATCATTTACGAGGACATGCTCAAAGAATGAATCAACCGGTTCACGCAACACGCTAAGCGCCAGCAAGGCGCCGGAAAAGTCATCGTTTTGAATCGCTTCGCCGGCTTGCCTCTCAGCCAGATTCACCGCGGTAAACAGCGATTTCTCGGTGTCCTGGCGAAACAACGCCGGCTCAACGGTTTCGGCGACCGCCGTTTTCTTCTTCTCCTCGGCGGCCAGGATGTTGGCGGCGCGCTTGGTCCCAGCGAGCAGGTTCCTGCCGTCCTCGCTATCGAGGAAGGAGCCAAGCGCCTCGACGCGGCGGACGATCTGCAGCAGATCATCGGACTGCGGCGTGATGACCGCGTCGATGAGATCATGGCGCGCGCCCTGGTCACGCAGATAAACCTTCAGGCGGTCGTGGAAGAAGGCGAGGAGGTCGAGCACCTCATCGCCAACTTGCGCACCTCTGAACTCTCGCATTCCTCGCCCTATTGCTCCACCTTGGGCGATCCTCATCGATTGATGGACCGAAGGGATGTGAGATTCTGCCACATCGACGATGCTGAACTGAATCTTGTTCTCGACCAGTATCCTCACGACGCCAAGCGCAGCCCTCCTCAGAGCATAAGGATCCTTCGAACCGGTCGGCTTTTCGTCGATGGCCCAGAAGCCTACCAGCGTGTCGAGCTTGTCGGCGAGCGCGACAGCGATCGAAACCGGATCGCTCGGCACGCGGTCGGAGGGGCCTTGCGGCTTGTAATGTTCTTCAGCGGCGGTGGCCACGGATGGATGCTCGCCCTGGAGGAGCGCGTATTTGCGGCCCATGGCGCCCTGCAGTTCCGGGAACTCGCCGACGACCTCGGTCTGCAGATCGGCCTTGGCGAGAACCGCGGCGCGGCGCGCCAGCGCGGGACCGGCGCCGACGATCGGCGCCAATTCTTCGGCCAGCCGCTTGATCCGCTCCACCCGCTCGCCCTGTGTGCCGAGCTTGGCATGGAAGGTGACGCCGAGATGGTCGAGGCGGGCCATGCGCTGATCAAGCGGTTTGTTCAGGTCGAGTTCGAACTTTTCCGCCGACGCCCGCAACCGGTCGAGATCAGGCAAATCGCCTTGGTCGGTTGTCCAGAAATAGAGCGCGTCCGACAGGCGAGAGCGTACCACCTTGCCGTTGCCGTGGGCGATCTCCTTGCCGCCATCCTTCGCTTCGATGTTGGCGGTGAGGATGAAGTGGTTGGAAAGCGTGTCGTCGACGCCCGGCGGCCGTGTCACAAAGCACTTCTGGTTGGCGCGGATGGTCAGCCGGATCACCTCGGCCGGAATGCCCAGGAAAGCCTCCTCGAACTCGCCCATCAGCACGACCGGCCATTCGACCAGCCCGGAGACTTCCTCCAGCAGCCCGTCGTCCTCGACCAGGTCGAGCCCGTTGGCGAAAGCGAGATTGCGGGCGTCGGCAAGGATGATCTCCTTGCGCCGGTCGGCGTCGAGCACGACCTTCGCCACCTCCAGCTTGGAAACATAGTCATCGAAGCGACGCACGGTGATGGCATCAGGCGCATGAAAGCGGTGCCCATAGGTGATGTTGCCGGAACGGATGCCGTCGATCTCGAAATCGACCACGACGGGCTCCTCGGTCTCCGGGCCGAAGGTGCACAGGATGGATTGCAGCGGCCGCACCCAGCGTAGCGACCCGGGCTTGGCCGAGGCCGGGCCCCAGCGCATCGATTTCGGCCAGGGGAAATTGCGGATGATGCCCGGCACCAGTTCGGCGATGATCTCTTCGGTTGCCCTGCCCGGCTTCGAAATGTGGGCGACATAGAAGTCGCCCTTCTTGGAGTCGGAATGGACATGCGCCTCGGCGATCGAAGCAAGCCCGGCCTTGCGCAGGAACCCCTGGACCGCCTGCTCGGGCGCGGTCGTCGACGGCCCCTTGATCTCCTCGCGGATGTCCTTCGAGCGTGCGGTCAGCCCCCTGATGTCGAGTGTCAGACGCCGCGGCGTCCAGTATTCGCGCGCAGCCTCATAGGTCAGCCCTGCCTCTACCAGACCGTCGGTCAGCATCTTCCTCAGGTCACCCGCCGCCTTGCGCTGCATGCGGGCAGGAATTTCCTCGGAACGAAGTTCTAGAAGCAGGTCAGGCATCGGGGTCAGCTCGTGCGGGAGAGTGGTCCGGGCGGGGCATAGCAACTCGGCTGGCCGCTGTCACCCTTTCGGCGCTTCAATCACCGACTTCGGCTGATTTCCGGAAATTTTGGCCTCGCTGTCGGGACGCGGCGATCCGGCCCGTCCTTGGATCAAAGATTTCCATGAACCGAACGCAGCGCTGGAGCGACCCACGCTCAGGCAGGGAACTATTGGCTGAACGACCATGAAAACGGCATCCAGACTTCTTCAGATCCTCGCGCTCAGCGCCTGCTTCACCGCGCAGGTCCATGGCGCCTTCTCGATGCCGGGCGTGCGGCAGGCATTGCGGACCATGGCTGGCCCGAGCGGCCAGATCCTGTCGCCGATCAACGCGTCGCTAGAGATGGTGAAGCAGGGATGATGAAGCGCGCCTGAAACTCAGGCCGCCAGTCCGCCTGCCTGTGTCTTCAGAAACGCCTCGCCGCAGGCCTTGGCCAGATTGCGCACCCGCAAGATGTAGCTCTGCCGTTCGGTGACCGATATCACGCCGCGCGCGTCGAGCAGGTTGAAGACATGGCTGGCCTTGATGCACTGGTCGTAGGCCGGGAAGACCATCCTGTGCATCGGCAGATTGTCGTTCGACGCCGGCGCACCGGCATCGAGCAGCGCCTTGCACTCGGCCTCGGCATCTTCGAAATGCCTGAGCAGCATCGCCGTGTTGGCGTATTCGAAATTGTGACGCGAGTATTCCTGCTCGGCCTGCAGGAAGACATCGCCGTAGGTCACCTTGTCGGCTCCCTCACGGCCGTTGAAGTTGAGGTCGTAAACATTGTCGACGCCCTGCACATACATGGCCAGCCGCTCCAGCCCGTAGGTGAGTTCGCCGGCCACCGGCGCGCATTCGATGCCGCAGACCTGCTGGAAATAGGTGAACTGCGACACTTCCATGCCGTCGCACCAGCATTCCCAGCCGAGCCCCCAGGCGCCAAGCGTCGGGCTTTCCCAGTCGTCCTCTACGAAGCGGATGTCGTGCAGCAGCGGATCGACGCCGATCGCCACCAGCGAGCCGAGATAGAGCTCCTGCAGGTTCGGCGGATTGGGCTTCAGGATGACCTGATACTGGTAATAATGCTGCAGCCGGTTCGGGTTCTCGCCATAGCGGCCGTCCTTGGGACGGCGCGAAGGCTGGACGTAGGCGGCATTCCAGCGCCTGGGTCCAAGCGCCCGCAACGTCGTTGCCGGATGAAACGTGCCGGCGCCGACCTCCATGTCGTAGGGCTGCAGGATGACGCAGCCATAGGCCGCCCAGTAGTTGTGCAAGGTCAGGATCAGCCCCTGGAACGAGCGGCTGGGGTGCATATGGGCGGGGAGTTCAACGGTCACGGTGGCCTCGACAGCAAAGGCTAGCTTGCCGGCACGTCCTAGAGACACGGCGGCGAAGCGTCAAGCAAGGTGCACGGATCGCCACGAGCATGGCGGCGATGTTGAAGGTTTTGCGAGGGGCTGGCCCATTGCCTGTCATCGAGGCCTGCCATCAGTTCGATGCTCATGTCGGCAAATTCAGGAATAGCAGGTTCAACCATGCCCAGCCCAATCGCCATCCGTCCCGTCACGCGCCAGGATTTCGACCAATGGCTGCCACTGTGGGATGGGTACAACGCATTTTACGGCCGCTCCGGCGAAACCGCCCTGGCAAGTGAGATCACCGCGATGACGTGGTCCCGCTTCTTCGATGCCTATGAGCCGGTCCATGCGCTGGTCGCCGACAGTGGGGGACAACTCCTCGGCCTCGTGCACTACCTCTTCCACCGCAGCACCACGGCGATCGCGCCGAATTGCTATCTGCAGGACCTTTTCACCACCCAGGCCTCGCGTGGAAAAGGTATCGGCCGGGCGCTGATCGAGGGCGTCTACGAGCGCGCCCAGGCCGCCGGCTCGGGCCGGGTGTACTGGCTGACGCACGAAACAAACCACACGGCGATGAAGCTCTATGACAAGGTCGGCGAACGGTCCGGCTTCGTCGTCTACCGGAAGATGTTCTGAGGCAATTCCGAGCGCATCGACGCCTGTCTGGGCGCGTCGCCGAATACCATCGATCCAAACGAAAACGGGGCTCCGAAGAGCCCCGTTCGCATTCATAAAGCTGGCTTCAGCCCTTCGGCGCGGGCACCGGCTCGGGCTTGACCTTCGGGGTTTCCTGCGCCGTGTTGGATTCGATCGGCGGCAGGCCCTTCATCAGCTTCTGCTGCAAGGTGGCCAGCACATCGGGATCCGGCTTCAGGTCGCGCGCCTGATTCCACTGGAAGGTGGCTTCGAGCTTGCGGCCGACGCGCCAGTAGGCATCGCCCAAATGGTCGTTCAGAACCGGATCTTCCGGCTTCAGCGACACGGCGCGTTCCATTTCGCGCACCGCATCATCGAACCTGCCCAAGCGGAAATAGGCCCAACCCAGCGAGTCGACGATGTAACCGTCGCTTGGCCTGAGGTCGACGGCCTTCTGGATCATCGCCAGGCCTTCCTTGAGGTTCGTGTTCATGTCGACCCAGGAATATCCGAGATAGTTCAGCACCTGCGGCTGGTCGGGCTGCAGTTCCAGTGCCTTGCGGAAGTTGGGCTCGGCCTTCGGCCATTCCTTCAGCCGCTCATAGGCGATGCCGCGCTGGTAGAAGATGTTCCAGTTGGCGGCGGTCGGCGTTTTCAGCACCGCAACAGCCTTGTCATAAAGATCGGCCGCCGAGCGGAAATCATCCTTCGAGGAATAGACGCCGCCGAGCGCCAGATAGGCGCGCATGTCGTCGGGATGCGCGTCGACGAACGCCTTCAGATGGGTGATCGCCTCATCGTGACGGTCGAGATCGGCAAGGTTGAGGCCGAGCTGCAGGTCGGAAAGCTCCTTCAGCGGCGAAGTGTCGGGAATCCGCCGATAGAGCGCGATCGCGCCCTCGCCGTCCTTCAACTGCTCGGAGACGGCGGCGAGCTGCACCAGGGCGGCGTCGCTGTCGGGCTTCAAGGCCAGGGCGTATTGCAGATAAAGACGGACGAACGGCTCGCCGCCGCCGCGGTTGAGCGCGGTGGCGAGATCGAGCAGGATTTCGGAGGCGCCGTCGGACGGGCCGGTAACCATGGGCGCAATCTTGTCGCCCTTGCTGATCCTGTCGCGCAAGGCGACGATTTCCAGCTTGCCGGGCGAAAACGCCTCGGCCTGATCGAGCACCGACAGCGCCTTGGCCTTGTCGCCCTTGCGGGCCAGGAACGATGCATAGGCCTGGGCGTTGCGCATCCAGGTTTCGGGAGCGGCACCACCGGCGGTCGTGTCCTGCATTGTCGCGGCGTAGATCGCCTCGGCCTTTTCAGGCATGTTCGACGCATCGGCGATGAGCGCGCGGTGGAACGACTTGAACAGGCCGAACCAGTCGGGGCCCTGAAGCTTGTCGATCGAAGCCATCGCATCGCTGGCCTGGCCGGCGCCCTGTTCGGCCCAGCCGGACATCACCCCGGAGATCAGCCGATCGAGATCGGATTCCAGCGACAACTTGAGCCAGTACTGCGCCTTGGTGAAATCCTTCTTGTGGAAGGAGTCGACGGCCAGTGCCAGGCGCGAAAAACGCTCGACATCGGGAACTTCCTTGAGCTTGTCCGCATAGACCAGGGATTCGTCGAAGCGTCCTAGAGCGATCAGCGACAGCATCAGGCTCTGCTGCAGGCCGGTGTCACTCGGGTCGAAGGCCAGTGCCTGCTTGTAATAGGCTATGGCGCTGTTGAGGTCATTGTCGCCTTCGGCGATCCGCGCGGCCAGATAGGCCCCCGAGAAAGACGTGATCTTGACCGGTTCGGTGGTTTGCTTGGCATGGGCCGGCAAAGCCGAGATCGCCATGCCTGCCACAATTGCCAGCCTTGTCAGCCAGCGCGCACGTCCTTGCCGCATCGTATCCCTTTCAGCCAAACGTCATCTCCGCGTCAGCGGGATCGACGTAGACTCGATCTTTCCGGGCAAAGCATGGCCTTTTTGGGGTCACGCTTCAATCCGCCTCAAATTCACAATCGGGTCACCCGATTAACAAACCATGGCGGCAAGGGGCAGTTTTCCGCCTCGAATTTCCGCTCTGGCGTTGGCGGAACCGAATATATCACAATTCGACCACGGAGACTCCAGCGCCAAAGTCAGCGTTTGCCCGGCATGGCGGACGGCTGCACCTGCGTATCGCGATATCCACCGGCCGCGACCGTGCTGCACAGCTCGTTCCATTCGCAGCCACCGCACGCCTTGCGCACGAGGCCCGCCGAAAACGCCTGCCGCATCCGCGCCAGAATCGCCACATCGAGGTCGAAGCACGCGCCGATCCGGATTGGCCGCGCCAGCAATTCCTCCACATCCGCCGCCGCGAGCCCGTCCCGCTCCACCGCGCTTTCGCGCAGACAGTGCGGTTCCGGCCCATCGAGCAACGGCGCGCAGACGTCGTCCGGGCCGGAAACGATCAGGATGTCCTCGCCCCGGCTCAGGCGCTGCGCGATCCCGTCGTAGTTGGCGGTGAAGGCGGGGCTGTACCCCTTGCCCACATAGGTAAGCAGGCAAAGGAGATGATGGGCGCGCAGCCTGATCGTCATCTGTTCTTACGGCCTGAGATCGCTCGGTTCCGGCTTGTAGCCCGAAAACAGCTTAAGTGTCGCGGCACCGAGCGCCGACTTGAGCAAGCCGCCGACGATGAATGGCAGGAAGCCGAAGGTAATGGCTTTTTCGGCGCCGATCATGACGGCGAGCCATGCCGTGCCCAGAACCAAGCAGGCAAGGTTGCCGAGCAGCATGGCGGCGAAGGCAAACACCACCCTGTTGCCGTTCCAGCCGCGTTCGGCCAGCCAGCCGACAAGCGCGCCGGTGATCGGGAAGGCGAAGAGATAGCCGCCAGTCGGCCCGACGAAATGCGCTACACCGGCCGCGCCTCCGGCGAGGACCGGAAAGCCCACCGCACCCTCGACCAGCCATGCCGCGATGGTTACCGCGCCGAGCCGCCAGCCATAGAGCGCGCCAATGAGTGTCACGGCGAAAGTCTGCATGGTCACCGGAACCGGAACCATCGGCACTTCGATGTAGGACGACAACGCTAGGAACAGCGTGCCGATAACGACGGCTCCGACCTGCCAGCCGAGAGCACGATCCTGGAGCCTGAGCGGGCTGAAAGAAGCTTTGCGGGAGGTGAATGCGATGTTTGCCATTGGGATTCCTTCGATCGATCTACAAATTATAGATAATTTCTGTTTTCGATCTATTATCGAATCCACAAATCCCTGGAGATAGCAAGCCTTCCCTTTGCAAAGGCCGTCTAGCCCACGATTGCAAAGGCCTCGCGCGTCGCCCCGGAGGCCGTCTTGACCGGCTTGCGGCCAATCCATTGGACATGCCGCCCCAGCGTCACTGCCGCCGATTCGGTGTTTCCCTGCCGCAAGGCGGTCAATATCGCCCGGTGGTCCTGGTCGGTGCGTGTCTCCCACTCCGAACGCCATGCGGCGAACAGGAAGCGCGCACTCGCGGCGTGCAGATCGTCGATGGTGGCGATCAGGCGCGGCATGCCGCACGGCGCCAGGATCAACCGGTGAAAGGCGCGATTGGCTTCTTCCCATGACCTGACATCGCGGGACTTGTCGCCGGCCTTGGTGGCTTCCTCGGCCAGATCGAGAATGGCTGACGTCAGGTGCGGCGCGGCATGGCGCAGCGCCAGCACTTCGAGCGCGGCCCGCATTTCGGCGACCTCCTTGACCTCGCCCAGATCGAAAGCCGCCACGCGCACGCCACGGCGCGGCTCGCTGACGGCCAGCCCTTGCGCCTCGAGACGGCGGAAGGCCTCGCGTACGGGAACATGGCTGGTATGGAATTCCTCGGCGACACGGTCCTGCCGAAGCCGAGCCCCGGGCTCTATCGCGCCCGAGATGATGCGGTCCGCCAGTATCTTGCTGATGCGCACCGCGATGGTGTCGTCTGTGCCCTTTGCCATTTTTTATAGATAATTTGCGGCATGGCAGCTTGTCGAGACTGCAGGACCGGGATTCGGCGGATTGCCTTCTTTTCGCGGATATCCTCGTCAGCCACGCCGGAAAGGCGCGGCTGCGCTTCTCAGTTCACCCGGCTGATGCAGAAATCGATGACGTCGATCAGCGCCGATTTCTGCGGCGTCGCTTCCAGCGGCGCCAGCGCGTCGCGGGCGATCTCGCCGAAATGGCGGGCGCGCCCGATCGTGTCTGCAATCGCGCCGTGGCGGGTCATCAGGCCGATCGCCTTTTCCAGGCCGGCGTCGTCGACGACATTGTCCTCGATGGCGCGCTTCCAGAAGGTGCGCTCGGCCTTGGTGCCGCGCCGATAGGCGAGAATGACCGGCAAGGTCACCTTGCCCTCGCGGAAATCGTCGCCGACATTCTTGCCCAGATCCTTGCTGGTGCCGCCATAGTCCAACGCATCGTCGATCAGCTGGAAGGCAAGACCGAGATTCATGCCGTAGGAGCGCAGTGCCGCGCGGTCGTTGCGGGTCGCCTGGGCAATGACGGGGCCGACCTCGGCGGCAGCGGAAAACAGCGCCGCGGTCTTGGCCTTGATGACCGCGAAATGTTCATCCTCGGTGGTCTCGAGGTTCTTGGCGGCGGCAAGCTGCATCACCTCGCCCTCGGCGATGATCGAGGCGGCGCTCGACAGAATGTCGAGCGCTTCGAGCGAGCCGACATCGACCATCATGCGGAAGGCCTGGCCTAGCAGGAAATCCCCGACCAGGACGCTCGCCTGGTTGCCCCAGATCATGCGGGCGGTTTTCTTGCCGCGCCGCATGCCGCTCTCGTCGACGACATCATCGTGCAGCAAAGTCGCGGTGTGCATGAACTCGACAGAGGTGGCGAGCTTGACGTGGCCCTCGCCCACATAGCCGAACATCTGCGCCGCAGCGAGCGTCAGCATCGGCCGCAGCCGCTTGCCGCCAGACGAGATCAGATGGTTGGCAACCTCTGGAATCATCTCGACATCGGAGCCGGCCTTGGACAGGATCAATTCATTGACGCGCCCCATATCGGCCGCCGTCAGATCGATCAGATCCTTGATGGAGGCGGGCTCCCGCTTCCCGTTTTCGATGTTGAGAACGACACCCACGACAATCACTCCCGTCTTGGTATAACGCGTGCGACGGCACCCTTAGTCCCGACAGGACTCTAGGGCGGCAGACACCGCCACGGCAAGTGGCGAATTGGCGCGGCGGCAACGACAGCGTGTCAACCGACGCCGAAGGGGGGCTCTGCTTTGCCACGGAAATCCCCTGCCCGTTTACATCAATAGCGCAAGCTGCGAGTTTCATACGATGATAGAGCTCATCCGCACCAACGACGCCGTCATCATATCCTTTGTCGAATCGCTGATGCGCGATGCCGGCATCGGTTGCTTCGTCGCCGACCAGAACATGAGCGTGCTCGACGGCTCGCTCGGCATCCTGCCGCGACGCATCATGGTCGACGCCGACCAGGCCGACGCCGCACGGCGCATTCTGACCGACGCCGGCATCGCCAACGAGATCCGCGGAAAATAATGTCCGCCGCGCCAGCCGCCCTTGCCCCGGACACGCCGGCCCACACGGTCGACGCCTTCCATCGCGGCCGCTTCTGGCTCGTGCAGCCCAAGCATGGCGGCCATCGCGCCGGCATGGACGCGATGATGCTGGCGGCGTCCGTGCCATCCTCGTTTGGTGGACGTCTCGCCGATTTCGGCGCCGGAGCCGGGGCCGCCGGCCTGGCGGTGCTGTCGCGCTGCCCGGCCGCCGAGGCCGTGCTTGTCGAACGCGCGCCGGAAATGGCGGCCTTCGCGGCTGCCACCCTTGCGCACCCCGGCAACGCCCATCTCAGCGATCGCGCGTCCGTTCTCATCGCCGATGTCACGGTGTCGGGCCGGGCTCGGGCGGCGGCCGGCCTCGGCGACAACGACTTCGACTTCGTCATCATGAACCCGCCCTTCAACGCCGCACGCGACCGGGCCACGCCCGATCGCCTGAGAAAGGAAGCGCATGTCATGGAGGACGGGCTGTTCGAGAGCTGGATCCGAAGTGCCGCGGCGGTGGTCAGGCCGCGCGGCGGGCTTGCCGTCATTGCGCGGCCCGAACAGCTCGGCTCCATTCTCGACGCCCTCGCTAGCCGTTTCGGCGATGCCGAGCTGCTCGCCGTGCATCCTCGCCCCGACGCGGCGGCGATCCGCATCGTCGTGCGGGCAACGCTCGGAGCGCGTGGAAAACTCGCCATCCGCCCTCCGCTGATGCTTCATGCCCAATCGGGCCACGGCCCTGACGAGCGCAGCGAAATGATCACCAACGGTCTCGCCTCGCTGTTCGGAGACTGAGCTATTCTTGCCCCCCACATTGCCGTTGGCTGGGGAATCCCTACATGCCTGCAACCTACCGACCGGAGACCGCGCCATCGTGAAACGTCTTTTCAACCGCCTGCTGCCGAAATCCTGGCGCTCCACCGTCGTCACCATTCCGGTCATCCGGCTGCACGGGACGATCATGACGGGCGGCCAGTTCCGGCAGAACCTGTCGCTGGCCTCCACAGCCGGCCTCATCGAGAAGGCATTTTCCTTCGACGCGCCGGCGGTTGCCGTCTCTATCAACTCGCCGGGAGGTTCGCCGGTGCAGTCGCGGCTGATCTTCAAGCGTATCCGCGACCTGGCGACGGAAAAGAACAAAAAGGTGCTGGTCTTCGTTGAGGACGTCGCGGCATCGGGCGGTTACATGATCGCGGCCGCCGGCGACGAGATTTTCGCCGATCCGTCGTCGATCGTCGGTTCGATCGGCGTGGTTTCGGCCTCGTTCGGTTTCCCGGAACTGATGAAGAAGATCGGTGTCGAGCGCCGTGTCCACACCGCCGGCCAGAACAAGGCCGTGCTCGATCCGTTCAAGCCTGAGAAGAAGGAAGACGTCGAGCGTCTGAAGGCGCTGCAGCTCGAGGTGCACGACACGTTCATCGATCTCGTCAAGGAGCGGCGCGGCGCGAAGCTGAAAGACGATCCGGACCTGTTCACCGGCCTGTTCTGGACCGGCAAGAAAGGCCTTGAGCTCGGTCTCGTCGATGCGCTCGGTGACATGCGCACCGTGCTGAAAACCCGTTTCGGGTCGAAAACCCAGCTCAGGCTGATCACGGCGCCGCGCGGTTTCCTCAGCCGCTTTGGTCTGTTTGGCTCTAGCAATGGCTTTTCGGCGCCCGATATTGCCGCGGCTGCAGCCAGCGGCGTCATCGATGCGGCGGAAGAGCGCGCGCTGTGGGCTCGCTTCGGGCTTTGAAAACCGGGCAAAACCGTCTAGCATGAGTGCTTGAAGTCTTATGCATGTCGTTTTCCCAAAATCGGATCCACTTTTGGGCGACATGCATCAACCGACCCGACCGGCCGCCTTTGCCGGCCCAGCGTGGGAGGAGTTTTGACATGCCGCAGATCATTTTCTTCACCGTCGTTGGCGTCGCCGCCTATTTCGGCTACCGCACCTTCGTGCGAGAAGCCGAACGCGTGACGGCCAAGGTGCGACGCACCGAGAAGCAGGCGGCGAACGGCGCGATGGGAACGCTGGTGAAGGATCCGAAGACCGGCGAATACCGGCTGGCCAAGGACTGAGCATCATCCCGCAAACATCAGACGTAGTGGACACTGACATCGGTGTGCGCACTTGGTCCGCGCATGCCAAGATCAATCTTGCCCTGCACGTCACAGGCAGGCGCCCGGACGGTTATCATCTGATCGAGAGTCTGGCGGTATTCACGCGTTTTGGCGACCGGGTCGAGATCGCGCTTGCCGACAGCGATGATTTCACCGTGTCCGGCCGCTACGCGCCAACGGTTCCTCTCGACGCCAGCAATCTGGTGCTCAAGGCCCGCGATGCCCTGCGCAGGGCGGCCGGACCGCAGAGAACCCCACCGGTCGCCATCAGGCTCGAAAAGAACCTGCCGGTTGCCTCCGGCGTCGGCGGCGGCTCGAGCGACGCGGCAGCAGTGCTGCGCGGGCTGGCGGAGACCTGGGCCCTGGACCTCGATGGCGTCGAACTGGCGCGGATCGGCCTCTCGCTTGGCGCCGACGTGCCGATGTGCCTGGCGGCAAAGCCGCTGGTCGCGCGCGGCATTGGCGACGAGCTGTCGATGGTACCGGATTTTTCAACACTGGGGCTGGTGCTGGTCAATCCAGGCACGCCGGTCTCGACGGCCGAAATATTCAACGCGCTGTCGAAGCGCGACAATGAAGGCCTGCCGCCCCTACCGCGCATCATCGATTTTCACAGCCTGCGCAACTGGCTGGAGGTCACCCGCAACGATCTCGAGCCGGCAGCCCTTGCGATACAGCCCGCCATAGGCAGGGCGCTTTCATGGCTGAACAAGGCTGGATCGGGTTTTTCTCGCATGTCCGGGTCGGGCGCGACATGCTTCGGCCTTTTCGAGACCGGCAATGTCGCCAAGCGCGCCGCCGCCGAGATCCGCACCCGCCAGCCCGACTGGTTCGTCGCGGCGACGCGCAGCATTGCATCGGAGGGAGCTGATGGCCAGAATTGACGAGAGCCGTTCCTTCATTCCCGTGCGCATCGCGGTGCTGACCGTGTCGGACACACGCGGCCTTGCCGACGACAAATCCGGCCAGGTGCTGGTCGATCGCATCAGTGAAGCCGGCCATATGCTTGCCGCACGCGATATCGTCACCGATGACCGCGAAAGAATCCGCGACAAGGTGCTCGGCTGGTCGAAAGACAAGACCATCGATGTCGTGATCACCACTGGCGGTACCGGGTTCACCGGGCGCGACGTGACGCCGGAAGCGCTGGAGCCGATCTTCGAAAAGCGCATGGATGGCTTTTCGGAAGTGTTCCACCGCATCTCCTACGACAAGATCGGTACCTCAACGATCCAGAGCCGGGCCACCGGCGGCGTCGTCAACGCAACTTTCGTCTTCGTGCTGCCGGGCTCGCCCGGCGCCTGCAAGGACGCCTGGGACGGCATCCTGAAGGCACAGCTCGATTACCGGCACATGCCGTGCAACTTCGTCGAGATCATGCCGCGCCTCGACGAGCATCTGCGGCGCGGAAAATCGACTCCGTAAAAGCCGAGGCAAAGTGCCGGTTTCGCGTCGCGTTTGCCGGGCAGAACGGCACCGGCGCCTTCGAAACGCCATTCCACACCGGATCCCGGAAAAGTATCTTGCCCTGAAGGCGATCATCGCCGTTCACGACAAGGCAGATACGATGACCATGCATACTGGCGGATGCCATTGCGGCAACATACGCCTTGGATTTTCAACCGGGCTCGACCCATCGCAGATCGAAGTTCGCGCCTGCCAATGCTCGTTCTGTGTCAAACATGGTTCGCGCGCCGTTGCCGACCCGGACGGCAGGCTGATCATCTCGGTTAAGGACGAAACGCGATTGCACAGATACCGGTTTGGGCTGAGAACGGCCGACTACCTGCTCTGCCGGGAGTGCGGCGTCTATGTCGCCGCGATCACCGCAGACGATAACGCCAGGGCGATCGTCATTGTCAACGCGCTGGACGACCAGGGACGGTTCAGTCAGCGACCGATCCCCGTGGATTTCGATGCGGAAGGCAAAGCGCAGCGACAAGCCAGGCGCCGCGCGCGCTGGATGCCTGTCGAGGTGAGCTTCGAATAGTTCTCTTTCAGCGGATGACAGGTTCCCCATGAAACCGTCGGCGCGACGGCGGCGATACGCCGAAGCCGACTTCCATCATCAGCCGCGGCGTGCGCGCCGGCACTGTACCCATGTGAAAACCGAACGGGTCCTCGACGAAGCCGAGGCCCGCTTCGCCGGTCAGCGTCACCGGGCTCTGCTCGCCATAGACATCCAGAACCTCCTGCGCGGGATGGCCAACCAGCAAGGTGAGTTGATGCTTGAGGGCGCGGCGTTTGTGGCTGCCCCGGACATAGACATGCGGACCCGTGTCAGCGTCGACGGGCTTGAGATAGAAGAAGAATTTCAGCATGCGCCAATCGTCGAGGTCGAAATGGTACTTGCCTAGCGAGGCAAGGTTCTTGTCGGCGTCCGAGGCCTCGCCGGTCGGAAAGCTCCACCAGACGCGCGTCGTGATCAGTTTTGCCTGGCCGCCGAGATAATGCGCGGCGATGTCGAGAAGCAGCGGATCGCGCTGGATGGCGAGCGCTGCACCGCAGTCGAGTGTGCGTTCGAAATAATGGCCGCTGAGCAGCGAGCGGCCAAAGCGCTTCTCGGCCTCGGCATGTTCACCCGGCATGAATTCGAGACGACGATCGAAATTACCGAAACAAGGCGTGCGCCGCGCGAAATCAGCGATCTCTCCATGGATCGCCGGCGGCAGGACCAGGCCTGAAAACAGCCCGTCGGAGCGCAGCGCTTCGACGACCGCGGCGCGCTCGATGCCGGCGAACATCGTATCCCCGGCATTGTCGGCCGAACGGGCGCGCTTTGCGCCCAGCCAGTGCATCCGGCGCCCGGGCATGGTTCGGGCCAAAACGAACATCGGCAGCCAGGCTGGGTTTTCGCGCAGATCCGTCAAATAGGTCGGAATGCGCACGGCGATGCGGCGCAGCAGGGTGCCATTGCGCGCGATTGCCTCGAGACTGGCAGTGCCGGATTTGTCTGACGTCGAAAGGTTCATCGGATCCTCGGCTATGAGAGCGGCGCCGATACGCATCGGCGCTCAGCACTCGGCATGACCCAAACCCAATTCACCCAACTGGAAGCTAATCCCGCGTCAGATTTTGTGCAATGCACAATGGAGAGACCAACTGCAAAAAATCACTTCGGGGTGCGGCGCTCTTGCCTCGGCGGCGCCACCCAGATCTCGGCGTCGAGCCGCTTTGTCGCGCGGCCCCGCGCGATGGCCTCGGCGCTGCCGGAACTCTTCGCCGCGGCCGCGGCCTGCTGCTTGCCGATCACCAATCCGTCGGCCAAAGCGCGGTTTCCCGAAAAGACCCGGGCCAGGAATGGCACGCGGCTGCCGCGCGCCCGCGAGAATCGCGCCGCCATGGTTTGCCTGGCCGTGTGGGCGACGACCTCGTCGATCCAGCCCTCCACCAGCCGCGCACCAGGCTCCAGCAGCAGCAGCCATTCACCCTTGGCTTGCCGAATGCCCGCAACAACACCACCGCTCGCGACATAGTGGCAGCCGGCATGCTCGGCGACACGATGCGTCTGGTCGGTCGAACCCGTGTCGCAGACGATGACTTCGCGCACCACGCCCTCGACCGCGCCGCCGATCAGCGAGGCGAGCGTGCGGGCCAGAGCCTCCTCGTCATTTCGGGTTTCTATGAGAACGCTGAGCATCATTAGCCGAATAGCGGAAAGCGGCGCACAGCGCCAGTTCTTGCGCCGCACCATAAAAAGTTCTTGCTTTGTTCTTATCGGCGAAATAGGAATAATTTCATGACCCGAGCGATTCGACACAACATGGACAGTCCCTGGGAGCGGGCGAAAATGGAACAGATCGTGCGCGCAGACATTGCAGCTTTCGGGGCAGGACGAGCCGAGATGGCCAATGCAATGATCGAGCAGAGCGGCATGCGTGTCCGTCCGGACCGCAATCGCGGGAGGTCGGCGGGCATCAATCCTTCCGGGCGATTCGAGCCGGTCAGCCGGCACGTCTTCGATGACGGCTGGAATTCGCTGGAGGAACTGCCGCCCTTCAAGACCGAAGTGCAGGTCGAGAAGCCGCGCACCATCATCACCCGCAACGAATCGCCCGACATTTCCTTCGACCGTTCCATCAACCCCTATCGCGGCTGCGAGCACGGCTGCGTCTATTGCTTTGCCCGACCGACGCACAGTTTCATGGGCCTGTCGCCGGGTCTCGATTTCGAATCCAAGCTGTTTGCCAAGCCGGATGCGGCGCGCTTGCTCGACAAGGAGCTGTCGAAGGACGGCTATCAGCCGCGCACCATCGCCATCGGCACCAACACCGACCCCTACCAGCCGATCGAGAAGCAGTACCGGATCATGCGCGAGATCCTCGAGGTGCTGGAAGCACGCGGCCATCCAGTCGGCATCGTCACCAAGTCCGCCTTGGTGACGCGCGACATCGATATTCTTTCGCGCATGGCCGAGCGCGGGCTGGCCAAGGTGGCGCTGTCGGTGACGACGCTCGACCGCATGCTGGCCAGAACGATGGAGCCACGCGCATCGACGCCGACCAAGCGGCTGGAGGCAATCCGGCAGCTTTCGGATGCTGGCATTCCGGCTTCGGTGATGGTGGCGCCGATCATCCCCGGCCTGACCGACCAGGAGATGGAACGCATCCTTGATTCGGCACGCGCGGCCGGCGCGCGAGAGGCGGGTTATGTCATCCTGCGCCTACCGCTGGAGGTGAGCCCGATCTTCAAGGACTGGCTGCTGCGCCACTATCCCGACCGCTACCGCCACGTGATGTCGCTGATCCGTTCGATGCGTGATGGCAAGGATTACGATTCGGAATGGGGCAAGCGCATGAAGGGTGCCGGTCCCTATGCCTGGCAGATCGGCCGGCGTTTCGAGATCACCGCCAAGCGGCTCGGCCTCAACGTCGAACGGCGTGCGCTTCGGACCGACCAGTTCGTTTCCGCCGGAAAGGACCAGCTGCAGCTGACGCTGCTTTGAGAGTTCAATTCACTGCGGTGGTTTGATCTGTCGCGGCACAAGAATCCCGTCCGGCCTGCCCCGGCCTGCAGACGGTGCCCTCCCGGTCCGGCGCCCCACCCGACCCGGAGGGACTTGCGGAGAATCGGAGCCGATGCGAACCTCGCCGCAACATGGCTCGCGCGCGATCCGATTCTCCGCTTCTCTTCGAAATCGTAGAGAAGCCCGATTTCTCCTTCGAGACGAAGGCGATGGCCGACGGTCTGTGGCCGGTGGCCGGGATGGATGAGGCCGGCCGCGGCCCCCTGGCTGGGCCAGTGGTCGCCGCGGCGGTGGTGCTCGACCCCGCCAACATTCCAGACGGGCTCGACGATTCCAAGCGCCTTAGCCACTTGCAGCGCGAGGCGCTGTTCCTGCGAATTCTTGGTTCCGCGCTGGGCGTTTCGATGGCGTCCATCAGCGCCGAGGGCATCGACGGTAGCAACATCCTCAAGGCCAGCCTGGAGGCCATGCGCCGTGCGCTGGTCGGCCTGCCTGTTCAGCCGAAGCTCGCGCTCGCCGACGGGCGCGACGTGCCGCCAGGCCTGCCTTGCGCGGGTCGGGCGCTGATCAAGGGCGACCAGCGTTCGCAATCGATCGCCGCCGCCTCTATCGTCGCCAAGGTGATGCGTGACAGAATGATGTGCGGTTGCGGCAACCACCACGATCGCTATGGGTTCGAGGTTCACATGGGCTACGCCACGGTCCGCCACCGCACGGCGATCGAGGCGCATGGGCCTGTCGCACGGCTGCACCGCGTGTCCTTCGCGCCGTTCAGGCTGGGCGGCGTTGAGGTGGCGGAAGAGGAGAGCCTGGCCGGACTTGATTGAATTAAAGGATTGGCGAAACCGCTGAGCGGGTAATCTCCTTCCTCGAGAGGGAGATCATTTCCGCAACAACAAAAAAAGCCGCCAGGTTTCCCAGGCGGCTTCGATCCTTGCTTGAACAACAGGCTCAGTTCAGCTTCGACTTCACGTCCGCAAGCGACGCCTTGAAGAGGTCGGCGCCGGCCTTGGCGTCGATCTTGCCGGCAAGCAGGGTACGCGCAGCCTCGACAGCGATGTCGACGGCGCTGGCGCGGACTTCAGCGATCGCGTCACGCTCCGCCTGACCGATCTTCTGCTCGGCAAGGGCTGTACGCCGGGCAACATAATCCTCAGTTTTCTTGTGCGCATCCGCGGCAAGCATGTCGGCCTCGCGTTTGGCAGCCGCGACGATGTCGGCGGCCTCCTGCTCGGCTTCCTTGCGCTTGCGCTGATACTGGCCAAGCAGTTGCTGAGCCTCCTCGCGCAGCCGGCGTGCTTCATCAAGCTCGTTGCTGATCCTGGCGGCGCGGGCGTCGAGCGCCTTTGCGATCAGGCCAGGCACCTTGATGTAGACGGCAACGCCCAGGAAGATGACGAGGGCTACCGTTGCCCAAAGCGTTGCGAGAGATGTGGCGTCCATGATGCGCTCCTCACCCGGCCACGGATTTGACCGCGGCCGCGATCTCGGCCTTGCTGGCCTTGCCGCCGACCAGTGCCTCGACGATCGCCGAAGCGGTGTCCTCGGCGATGGTGCCGACTTCCTTCATGGCATTGGCCTTGATGGAAGCGATGCGCGCCTCGGCCTCGCCAAGCTTCTGGTCAAGCGCTGCCTCGACCTTCTTGCGTGCGGTCTCGGCTTCGGCCTTGGCCGCATCGCTGGCCTGCTGGCCGATCGCGTTGGCATTGGTCTTGGCTTCCGCCAGTTCCTGCTCGTAGGCAGCAACAGCGGCGTCGGCCTCGCCCTTCAACTTGGCTGCCTGGTCGAGATCCTGCGTGATTCGATCGTTACGGACATCGATGATGCCCCCGACACGCGGCATCACCACCCGCTTCAGGAAGAGATAGAACAGCCCGAAAGTGATCGCCAGCCACAGAAGCTGCGACGGGAACGTCGCAGGATCGAATGGCGGAAACGTGCCGTGCGCTTCAGCAGGCACGCTGGTGCCGGAATGCGCGTCGCCTCCCGTCGCAGCGTGGCTGGTATCGGCGGCAGGCGCGGACTCTTGCGCGAAGGCAGATGTCACGAACATGGACTATCCCCGAAATTCAAGCCCGCCGCTTTCGCGGCTGGCCTGTCCAATCTTCCCATGGCTTAGCCAAAGAGGGGCTCAGCCGAACAGGGCAAGAAGCGCGATGAGAAGCGAGAAGATGCCCAGAGCTTCGGTCACGGCGAAGCCGAAGATCAGACGGCCGAACTGGCCATCAGCAGCCGACGGGTTGCGCAGAGCGCCCGCGAGGTAGCTGCCGAAGATGTTGCCGAGGCCAATGCCCGCGCCACCCATGCCCAGGCAAGCGATGCCGGCGCCGATGTACTTTGCTGCTTCTGCGTCCATTTGTTCAACTCCTTTGGATCTAAAATTCCGTTGCGATTCCATCCGGCGCCAATGCCGGAAACTCTTAGATTAATGCCCGGGATGCAGGGCGTCGTTGAGATACATACAGGTCAAGACGGCAAAGACGTAGGCCTGCAGGAAGGCGACCAGCAATTCCAGAGCGGTCAGCGCCACCGCCATTGCCAGCGGCAGGACCGAGCCCGCCACGCCAACCGCCCCCAGCGCGCTCAGGCTGACGACGAACCCTGAGAACACCTTCAGCGTGATGTGGCCGGCGAGCATGTTGGCGAAAAGACGAACCGAGAGGCTGACCGGGCGCGACACGAAGGAGATCACCTCGATCAGCACCACCAGCGGCAGCAGGAACACCGGCACGCCATGCGGCACGAACAGTTTCAGGAAACCGAGGCCATGCTTCATGAAGCCGTAGACGACCACGGTTCCGATCACCAGGGCGGCGAGGCCGAAGGTGACGATGATGTGGCTGGTGACGGTGAAGAAATACGGGAACAGGCCAAGCAGGTTGGCGACCAGCACGAACATGAACAGCGAGAACACGAACGGGAAGAACTTCATGCCTTGCGTGCCGGCGGCATCGCGCAACATGTTGCCGACGAACTCATAGGCCATTTCGGAGATCGACTGAAGCCGGCCGGGAACAAGGCTGCGGCTCGACGTCGTCAGAAACAGAAATGCCGCCGCGACAACCACGGTGGCGACCATGAACAGCGCCGAATTGGTGAACGACAGGTCATAGCCGCCGATCTCGATCGGTATCAGCTTGTTGATATGGAACTGGTGGATCGGATCGACCTTGTCAGCTGCCACGTTCAAACCCCGTCAATGCCGCGTACGGCCAAATTACCATTGCCGCATAAAGGGCGGCTATTTCCAAATGCCGCCTGAAGGGCGGTCATTTTCCATCGTCCCGGTCAGAACGCGACTTATCGCTCTGTCCGAATTCGGCCACAACGCCCGCGGAACGCATGACATTGAGCACGCCGGCGCCAAAGCCAAGCAGCAGGAACACGATCAGACCCCATGGCGAGATCCCCGCCAGACGGTCGATCATCCAGCCGATGCCGGCGCCCACCACCACCCCGGCGATAAATTCGCTGGAGAGTTTGACCGCCTGGCCATAACCGGCCGCACTGCCCGCTTTCGCGTCGTCTTTCCCCTCGAGCCGGTTCGGCAGCCTTGTCGCAAGCGATGCTTCAAGTTCACGCCGGCGGCGCTCAAGATCGTCGTCGCGGATGTCGGGTTCATGCTGCTTGCCGCGGCCGGTTTCTCCGGTTCCGTCTGGCCTGCTTTTATCGGCCATCGCAACCCCCCTGCCCGGTCAGACCGTCACCGTCCGTCCGCTTCTAAAGTCGCCGGCAACATAGTTAGAGGGTTTGCGCCCGTCAAGCCACGGGCGGAAGTTCATCGCCATGTATTTTAGGCAATAAAATCAGATATTTAGAAAGGTGCGACATCGTGCCCGCCGCGATGGCGGGGATGCATGGCACGAATCCCCCAGGCAATGGCTCCTTGATCGACCGCGCACCACGCGAAAAGATCAGCGACTGTTCGGTGCTCAGCTCCAGCCGCCGCCATAGGTCCGGTAGAAGATATGCAGGCCGATCTTTGTCATCTTCTGCATCGTGCGTGCCCAGCCGGGATGGACATATTGGGCGTAGTAGTGGGTCGACGAGCCGACCTCGGGGATGAAGATCTTGCCGGCGGTGACGGCCATGGCGATATCCTGAGCGGTCTTGTAGGCGGCCGGGCTGTCGATGCGCTTCTTCCTGCCGTCACAGGCGAAGGAGAACTGGCAACGGTTGAACCAGCTGTCGTTCTGGTAGACGACGCCGCAGATCGAATTCGGATAGGCCGGGTTGCGGACGCGATTGAGGATGACCTGGGCAACGGCGGCCTGGCCGCGCACGGATTCGCTCCTCGCCTCGAAATAGATGCCGTTGGCAAGACATGCCTGTTCCGGCTTGGAGAAGACGCTTGCCGGAAGCGGGTTCTGTATCCACGAATGGTCGCCTTTGGCCATCGGCGGAATGAAGCGGCCGTCATTCGGCTTGTCGTCCTGCAGCAGGGCCTCGAAGGGCGACGCCTTGGCGTAGTCCGGCTCGGCCTGCGCATAGGCGGTCGCCAGCACATCCGGATGGTCATTGTTGACCAGGGCTGCAAGCATGGCCGGCACGCCGGGATCCGACTTCTTGTCCTCACGCGCATGGAACGCCGCGGCGATCTGGATTTCCTTGCCTTTGATCTGCGGTTTGGCGAAGGCCATCTTGAGGCCGCTGTCCATGCTGGGGCGCAGCAAGGAGGAGGTGCGCTCGAAGATCGACCCGGCGTTGAAGTTCTTGGGCGGTGCGACGGGAGACATCTGGACGATGCGGCCCTTCTTGTCGGCGCGCACGACGCGGTCCTCGTCGGGAGTCCCACTGACCTTGCCGCCCTTGCCGCGAAACGACACATTGCCGACGCCGGCCAGATGGATACCCGATCCGGAGATGGAGCCGGTGACATCGGAATCGACAAAGGGCATTTCAGCGGAATGGGTCGAGCCGGCAACGGATTTCTCGACATAGGAATTCCAGCGCGTGCTCGACGCTTCGAGGCCGGAAACAAGGCTGGTCATGTCCTGGTAGGCGGCGACGGTCGGGAAGCCGATCCAGATGCCGAGACCGATGACGAGCTGAGGCAGAAAGCCGCGTTTTCTCTCACCGGCGGCGGCGACCAGCCGCTTCAACACACGTCGATGCACGGAACACTCTCCAGGAACGCTACTGACCCCACTGGAGAGCAAAATGATGCATTAACCTTGATGGGACGTTAACGGAATCGATCGGGTTTTCTTAGTCGACTGTAGGTGGTGATTTCGAAGTCGGGCGGTTTTGCGGCTGGCACGTCCCTCAGGCCGGCCGCAGGAAGATCGGCCAGGCGATCAGCGCGCAGATGGCTGCCGACAGCCAGACGCCGGGCCATGAGCAGAGGTGCAGAAGCCCCGGAATGGCCACCGGCACGAGGAAGAAGCCGACGAAAACGAAGCTGTTGGCAAGGCTGAGCGCGGTTCCGACATGGCCGGTGCCGGCAAGCGTGGCAAGCTCGGTGTAGGCGACGCCGTGCCAGGAAGAGACCGAGATGCCTGCGACAACCAGGAGCACAGGTAGGATCGCCACCAGGAAGAACGCGCTGCCTGACATGGCGGGAGCGGCCAGAACCAGCAGCCAAAGCACCACGAAGGCAAGCGCGCTGATCGCACTGCAAGACCGAAGAAACTGGCGGCGGTTGCCATGGCGGTCGGTGAAGCGGCCGCTCCAGACGCGCATGACCACGGCGCCGACCTGCACGGCGGCGAGGCTGGCACTGGTCGCCGCCGTTCCCACCCCAACGAAGTCGTGCAGGAACACCGATGCGAAGGTGAGCACCGCCACCTGTGGAAAACAGAGCAGGCCGATGGCGGTGGCGATACGCCAGACCTCGATGTTGCGCAGCGGCGGCGGCCCGGCCACAACCGCCGAGCCGAACTGGCCCTCGCCCTGCATCGGCGGCTCATGCAGCCAGCGCCAGGCGAACAGGGCGGACAGAGCCGATGCCGCCGCCAGGAGCCCGAACACCGCGGCAAAGCCGCAAGCCAGGGCAAGCGACGGCAGAACAAGCGCGCCGAGGCCGCCGCCAAGCGGCACGGCTGTTTGCCGGATGCTCATGGCGAAGCCGCGTTCGCTTTCTCGAAACCAGGCCATGATGGCGCGGCCGCTTGAACCGTTGACGCTGCCCCCCAGCAATCCCGTGAGGAGCAGGCTGGCCGACAGGAGCGTGACGTTGGGAATACTGGTCCTCGTCGGGACGACGAGCATCGCCATGACGAAGAGCCAGGCCGCCGTCGCGCCGAGCCCGATCAAAAGCACGCGGCGATCGCCCCAGCGGTCGGTAAGCAAGCCCCAGGGCAGTTCACTGAGCGCAACCCCCAACCCGAGAACGCCGAGCGCCATGCCGAGCTCGGCATTGCCCAGGTGATAGCCCTGGCGAAGCACGACCGCCGTTGCTGGTATGCCGGAAAAAGTGGCCGAGAAACTGGCGTTCGCGGCAACGCCTATGCCCAGAACCTTCCAGCGATGTCCGGGGCTGAACACCTTCTCGGCAGGGCTGGCAGGACCACCTTTCCGGAGCTCAGTTGGCTGTCGGTCGGTGCAATCGATGATGGCGGACATGATTATTTTCCTGTGGTGGACCAGCGGTCTGGACCTTGACGGCGTCTCTCTATCGCCATAAATCCGTCCCTAAAATCAGGAAATTTTGTACCTACTATTCTGAAAAATGGGACGTTTTCTGATGCGACGTGTGACATTCGATCTCGACGTTCTCCGCAGTTTCGTCACCGGCATGGAGCTCGGCAGTTTTGCCAAGGCCGCCGACCGGCTCGGCCGATCGACCTCGGCGGTCAGCGCCAAGTTGAAGAAACTCGAAGAACAGGCGGCGACGCCGATCTTCCGCAAATCAGGACGCGGACTCGCCTTGACGGAGGCGGGAGAGACCATGCTCGGCTATGCGCGCCGGCTGCTCGAATTGAATGACGAGGCCGCGGCGGCCCTTCATGACGTCGAACTGGAAGGCTGGGTACGGCTCGGGCTGCAGGAGGATTTCGGCGAGGCGGTGCTGCCTGACGTGCTCGGCCGCTTTGCCCGCGCCCACCCCAAAGTCAAGATCGAGGCCAGGATCGCCCGCAGCTACGAGCTCGCCGAACGCGTCACCTCAGGCAATCTCGATATCGCGCTCGCCTGGCACAGCGGCGAGACGCTGCCTTACAGTCGGCACGTCGCCGATGTGCAGATGCGCTGGATCGGTCCGGCAAAGCGCATCGAGACCAGCCTGCGCGACGGCGAGCCACTGCCGCTGGTGGCGCTCGAAGCGCCATGCCTTTTGCGCACGGTGGCGACAGAGACGCTCGACCGCGCCGGGCTGCCCTGGCGGATGGCCTTCTCCAGCCCTAGCCTTGGCGGCATCTGGGCGGCGGTCGCCGCGGGACTGGGGCTGACGATCCGCACCGACATCGGCCTGCCGGCCAGCGTCAGCGCAATGACGCCTGAGATCGCCGGGCTGCCGGCATTGCCAAAAATGGCGCTGTTCATGCATCGCAAGGACGCCGAACTCGAGCCGGTGGCGGCACGCCTTGCCGACATATTGCTGGAAGCGGCGCGGCAGACGCTGCCCAAAAATGCCTGGGCTAACGACAACGGTCTGCGTAACGTGGCGTGATCATTTAGCGCCAGTCGGGCGCCAACACTCAGCTACGTTTCTTTGCCCTGCCGGCGAACGGATTGTCGGAGGTGCGCAGCGCGATGCGGATCGGCACGCCCGGCATGTCGAAGGCTTCGCGCAGGCTGTTCGAGAGATAGCGGACATAGGATTGCGGCATCGCGTCGGGCCGCGAGCACTGGACAACGAAACCCGGCGGCCGCGTCTTGGCCTGGGTGACATACTTGACCTTCAGCCGGCGGCCGGCGACGGCGGGCGGCGGATGATGCGCCAGGATGCCTTCCAGCCAGCGGTTGAGCTTGCCGGTCGAGACGCGGCTGTTCCACACCTTGTGGGTCCTCAGCACCGCATCCATCAGCTTGTCGAGGCCACGCCCGGTCTCGGCCGAGACGGGCACGGCCTGGAGGCCGCGCACCTGCGGCAGCAGCCGCTCGGTCTTCTCGCGCAGTTCCGCCAAAAGCTCCTGCGGGTTGTCGATCAGGTCCCATTTATTGAAGGCGATTACCGGCGCCCGTCCCTCGCGGATGATCAGGTCGGCGATCTGCAGGTCCTGCTTCTCGAAGGGAATGGTGGCATCGAGCACGATGATGACGATCTCGGCAAAGCGGATGGCGCGCAAGCCGTCCTGCACCGACATTACTTCCAGTTTCTCGTGAATCCTGGCCTTGCGGCGCATGCCGGCGGTATCGAACAGTTTCAGGCGGCGGCCGTGCCAGTCCCAGTCGACCGAGATCGAATCCCGGGTGATGCCGGCTTCCGGTCCGGTCAGCAGCCGCTCCTCGCCGATCAGCGCATTGATGAGCGTCGACTTGCCGGCGTTCGGGCGACCGACGACGGCGATGCGCATCGGCTTGGTGTCGTCGTAGGTGTGCACATCCTCGGCGTCCGGATCGGCGATGTCCTCGCCTATCAGCACCTCGCCGGTGGAGATCTCTTCGTCTTCGCCATCCTCGTCTTCGCCGAAGGCACGCGCCTCGCCGAGCGCGCCGATCACGGCATCGCGCAAATCGGGCATGCCCTGGCCATGCTCGGCCGAGACCGGGATCGGCTCACCGAGGCCAAGTTCCCAGGCCTCGAGCATGCCGCCCTGGGCGCCCTTCGCCTCGGCCTTGTTGGCGACCAGCACGACCGGCTTGCCGGACTTGCGCACGATCTCGGCGAACGTCTTGTCATCGGGCATCAGGCCGGATTTGGCATCGACCGTGAAGAAGATCAGGTCGGCCTCGCGGATGGCGATCTCGGTCTGCGCGCGCATCCGGCCGGGCAAGGTCGAGGCGCCGGCGTCCTCGAAGCCCGCGGTGTCGATGACGTCGAAATGCAGGTCGTAGAGCTTGGCGGCATGGACACGGCGATCGCGGGTCACGCCCGGCGTGTCGTCGACAAGCGCCAGCTTCCTTCCCACCAGACGATTGAAAAGAGTCGATTTGCCGACGTTAGGTCTGCCTATGATGGCGACTTTGAAGGTCACGACGCATTGCCCGAGCCGCGGATCAGCTCAGACATCAGCGTTGCCCGCTCGCGGGTGTTGCGCGGGGCGCCGTCATCGGCGGCGATCTGGTCGAACAGCTTCAGCGCGTCCTGGGTCTTGCCTTCCTTCCAGGCGGCAAGGCCGAGCGCCTCGCGCGCCGTGTGGCGCAGCGTGTTGGTATCCGATGTGAGTGCCTCGACGCGGCTGGAGACGTCGGCGAAGGAGCCATGGTCGACGAGCAGGAGTGCTGCCCGCAGCCGTGCCATGTCGCGGATGCCCTGGGGAATGGCGGTGTCGGCGGCGACATCGTCGAAATCCTTGACGGCGGCGGCGACGTCGCCCTTGTCAGCCTTGACGGTCGCGGCGCGCATGCGGGCGAGCAGCGGATAGGCGCCGTAGCCATCCTTCTCCAGTTGATCAAGGGCGGCCAGCGCTTCGTCGTTCTTGCCGTCATTGGCAAGCTTCAGCGCCTGCGAGAACGCATCCCCCGAGCGGTTGGCGCGCGTCTCGTCCCAATAGCGATAGCCGACGAAGGCGGCGGTGCCGAGCACCACGAGGATCGCAAGGCCAAGCAAGGCCGGACCGAAACGGTCCCACAGCGCTTGCGCCTGGTCGCGACGCATCTCGTCGTTGACTTCACGGATAAAACTGTCGTCGGACATCAATCAAAACCATTCCTGCCCCGGGCCGGGGCGGTTCATGAGCCCGCGTTTTAGCGAAATTTTGTCGGCATGGAAGGGGTTCGGCAGGAAAATCGGCTTATCCCAAGACAAGTGACCACAAATGAACGACCGTACCCACGCCACATTTGCCCGATAGCCGGCTTCCAGACATTTTCCCGAGCCCAGATCGATTGCCTATGCTTCGTCCGTTCCGCGTTGTTGCGTTCTCCCTGGCCTCGCTCGCCAGCGTCGGCACGGCCTTGGCCGATCCGCCAGCGCCCCCAATGCCAGCGAGGCCCAAGCAGGTCGTCATCATCTCGTTCGACAGCGCCCGCGACATTTCGCAGTGGAAACGCAGCCGGGCGCTGGCGCAGCGTACCGGCGCGCATTTCACCTATTTCCTGTCCTGCGTGTTCCTGCTTTCGCCGGAAACCCGCAACCAGTACACCGCGCCGGGCAAAACCGTCGGCAAATCCAACATCGGCGTTGCCGCGTCCAGGCAGGAAGTCGCCGAGCGGCTCGAGCAGATCGGGCTCGCCGCCTCGGAAGGTCACGACATCGCCAGTCATGGCTGCGGCCATTTCGACGGCAAGGACTGGAGCAAGGCCGACTGGCTGAGCGAGTTCGCCTCGTTCGAACACATTCTCGAGAACGCCTACGCGATCAACGACATCGCGCCCGAACCCAAGGGCTGGCGAGATTTCGCGCGGCAGGCGGTGGCCGGTTTTCGCGCGCCATACCTGTCGGCAAACAAGGCGCTCTACGAGGCGCTGCCGGCTGCCGGCTATCAATTCGACGCCAGCGGCGTCTCGCAGGGCCCTGCCCGGCCGTCGACCGTCGGCAGCATCACCCGCTTTTCCCTCCCACAGATCTCGGAAGGACCGAAATCAAGGCCGGTGATCGCCATGGACTACAATCTTTATGTGCGCCATTCCGGCGGCTTCGAGCGGCCAAGCAAGGCAGATGCGTTCGCGAACCGAGCCTATGACGCCTTTCGCGCCGCTTTCGACAAGGAATATGCGGGCAAGCGTATTCCGCTGGAACTCGGCTTCCACTTCACGCTGATGAATGACGGCGCCTATTGGAACGCGCTGGAGCGCTTTGCCGGTGAGGTATGCGTCAGGGCCGACGTCGAGTGCATAAGCTTTCGCGACTATGTTTCGCGCCAGGATGCTGGCCAGAGACAGGTCTCGATTGGCGGCTGAGCCGCCAATCCGGTTCGATTTCCAAAACCTCGGTCTTTATCAGGCCGGATCCTCGGCGCTCTGCCTTGCCAGGTAGCGCTGGTCGATATCCGGCAGCGGCTCCCCTTGCAGCGTCGCTTCGAAGGCGCGCAGGCGTTTGTGAACCGACTGAAGTTCCACGATCGTCGACCAGGAGGTGAGCAGAAACTGCAGCGAACCCGTCACCTTGCCGAACGCGTTCGAGATCTGGTTCAGCGCGCCGAAAGTGATCTTGTGCGCTACCAGCGAGGGACCCAGGATCAGCAGCGAGAAGATGTTGTCGGCCTGCAGGTAGGTGTAACGGACAACGTTGAAATAGATGTAGTGGAAATAGAGCCTGAAATAGTTGTGACGAACATTCGCGAACAGCTCGGCGGTGGTGGCTGGCTGTGCCCTGTCCGCGTGATCCTCGCCGTAGACCAGTTCCTTGCGATAGGCGGCTTCGACACGCTGGTTGCGGAACTGCAGCCCGGGAAGTTTCAGGCCGGCAATCATGACCGAAATCGTTCCGAACAGACACCAGGCCAGTGCTGCGACAACCAATGGCTGCGGGATCGCCCCGATGATCGGCAACTCGGTGATATGGGCCTGCAACTGGATCATGACCGGCAGGAATGCGATCAAGGTCATGATCGACTGGACAAAACTGGAGCCGAGATCCTCCATGATCTGCGAAAAACGCATAGTGTCTTCCTGGATGCGCTGCGAGGCGCCCTCGATATGACGCAGCCTGCCCCAGTTCTCGACGAAGTAATTGTTCATCGCCGTGCGCCAGCGGAAGATCCAGTGGCTGACGATGAAGGCATTGACGACCTGCACGTTCATGCCGACCAACGCGAGCCACGAAAAGTCGGCCAATCCGATGTAAAACTCTCCGTTGGTCGATTTTCCAGTCCCCGACATCAGCCCCTGTACATAGTCGAAGAAAGGCCCGTACCAGGCGTTGACGGCGACACTGACCTGCACATTGAAATAGATGAAGAACAGGATGACCGCCGTCATCAGGATCGACCAGCGCTGCCATGGATGCGGAGAGTACCAGCTCCAGAACGCATAGAAGACGGCCACGCAAAACACGAAGTAGAGATAGAACCAGAGAAACGGCTTCGATACGAGCACGGCAATGCCGATGATGGGCGGCGCGTCGGCGGCGGCCGGCGGCAGCCCGATCAGGGCGCCCAACTGCTCGCCGCCGAAAAACCAGAACAGGATTGCCGCAAGGCTCCAGATGGCGGCCGAAGAGAAGAACAGCTTCGGCTGCGGGAAGAAGGATACGAACACTGTGGCGAATTCCTCGATCGATGCGCAAATCAGCGGGGTTGGCGGGCATAAAGTCACACATTAGGTGGAAAGCAAATGCCTGCCCGATGCCCGGTGCCGAGCAAGACCACAATCATGGCGATTTTGGCGCAGCCGACCATGTGATGGCGCCGGAAACGACAAGAGCGCCGGCCGCGACAATCGAGGCGAGGAAGAAGTCACCGGACATCTGCGCGAGCAGCCCGGCGGCGATCGGGCCGATAATCTGGCCAAGCCCGAATGAGGCCGTCATCACGGCAAAGATCCGGCGTGGTGCCATTGGCGCCAGCTGCCGTGCGGCCTGCAGACCAAGCGCGGTGATGGCAATGAAGGTGCCGCCGAGCAGAAGGCCACCAAGCAGCGGCCCGGTGCGTCCGCCGATGGCGACGCTTGCCGTGACCCCGGCAACTTCGATGAAACATGCCAGCGCATAGGCGACATAGAGTCCGATCCGCGCTGTGATTTTCTGCCAGAGCCAGGTCGAGGGAAATCCGGCAAGGCCGGCGACCATCCACACAACAGCCTCGAAGACGCGGCTACCGCCGCCTTGCCGGACGATGGCGACCAGGAATGTTGCCGTCACTACGTAGCCAAAGCCAAACAGACCGTAGGCGACAATGATCTCCAGCAGCGATCGATCTTTCGGCAGAGCCGGCTCACGCCCGGCTTCGCCATTGGCGAGCGGGCCCTCATCCGCCAACAGCGCCACGACCACAAAGCCGCAAGCCGAAATCGCCGCCGACCACAGCCAGCCTGCCGCCCAGCCGGCATGTTCGGTGACCAGGACAGCCATCATCGCCGCGGATACCGCGATGCCGAGGCCAACGCCGCCGAAGTGCCAGGCCTGCAAGTCGCCGCGACCGGCGGCGATATGGCTGAAAACGATGCTGGCCATGAACACCATGACAAAGGCACTGGCCAGACCGGCCAGAAAGCGGATGACGAGAAAGGCGACCATCGCGTCGGTCAGCCCCATCAGCGCGGCGAGGACAGTGCTGGCGCCGAGACCCGCCAGCATAAGCAGGCGTTCGCGCCCATGCGCCCAGCCGCCCGCCGCCGCCAGCGCGCCGACGAGATAGCCGAGATAGTTGGCGGAGGCGATCCATCCGGCATCGGCCGGCGACAAATGGAGCTCTTCCATCATTCCGGGCAGGATCGGGGTATAGACGAAGCGGCCGATGCCCATGGCGACGGCCAGGGCAATCATGCCGGCGAAAGCGTAGCGCAGCGCTGTCGAGGTGGGCGATATCATTGCAGCGCACAATAAGTGCGCGAGCCGGTGAAACAATCCGCCTTTTGTTGGGCCAGTACAACCGCGAGGCGGCGCGATCGCCTCGACTTTTCCTTAAGTAGGAGGGCGTGGCGTCCGCTCAGCAGCGTCCACCGGAACCGGCGCGCAATGAAGCCGTCTCGTGGGCGGTCCGCCGCGCCGTCAGCCTGAACGGCACATCACCAAGTTCGCGCTCCGACATGGTGCTCAGCACGGGGTGCGAAAGCGGATCGGACAGCCATCCCTGCGTCTCGCTTTCACGGCACGGCTCATACGGCGTATTCGCGGCGAACAAGACCTTCAGCGACGACAACATCCTCAGCATTTCCGGCTCCGCGGGCCTGCATCCTCGTCGATAAAGTCTGCCGTTTCGATATGTCTTTCAATTGAGATTTCGGCCGGATCAGTTTAGAAAAACTCAAATGGCCATGCTCAATCGCGTCCATCTCAACGGCCTTCGCGCCGTCGAAACCGTTGCCCGTCTCGGCTCGCTTGCGGCAGCGGCCAACGAGCTCGCCGTTTCCGTCAGCGCCGTCAGCCAGCAGATCAGCCGCACCGAAAAGCAGCTCGGCCAGGCGCTGTTCGAGCGGACGGCGAGCGGTCTCGTGCTGACCGAATTCGGCGCCGTCTTCGCGGCCCGCCTCGGCGCGGGGTTTCGCGAGCTTGCCCAGGCCGTGGCGCTGGCCGACGAGGCGACGCAATGCACATTGGTGGTTTCGGTTGCGCCGGCCTTTGCCTCGAAATGGCTGCTGCCCAGGCTGTCGCGTCACTTCGCGCGGCATCCCAACGTGCTCCTGCGCATCGACGCTTCGGTGCGGCTGGCCGATCTCGATCACTCCGACATCGACATCGCCATCCGGCTTGGCGACGGCAAATGGCCGGGCGGACGGGCGGAACTGCTTTTGGCGCAGGAAGTCTTCCCCGTTTGCGCACCGGTGATCGCCAGGAAACTGAAATCGATCGAGGACCTTGCCCAGACCTGCGCGATCACCGACGAGCGGGCGATGATCAACTGGGAAAGCTGGTTCGAGGCGGCTGGTGTCCCACCGGTCACCTTCCTGAAGGGCGCGCGTTTCACCGACCCGATGCTTTGCCTGGAATCGGCGATTGCCGGCCATGGCGTGATGCTGGGCTGGCAATTGCTCACCGCGGATGCACTGGCAGACGGGCGGCTCGTGGCGCCTTTCGGAATCCGCGCTCAGAGTGGGCTCGGCTACTGGCTGGTCACCTCCGCCACCAAGAGCGAAAGCCGCAAGGTCAGGGATTTCAAGATCTGGGTCCGCGAGGAGATCGAGGCGACGATGGCGCAGTTCAGGTCGCTTGAAAGCGCGGCCTAGGTCTGGACCAGCGCAATCGCGGTGGAAAGGATGCGGACTGCGGTCTATGTAAGACCAGATCAAAACATTACGGCAGGCAGGATCATGACGACACATTCGCGCGGCGTTTCCGCATCGATCGACCCGGTGAAGCTCGACAGGCTGGCGGAGGTCGCCATCAAGGTCGGGCTGCAATTGCAACCCGGACAGGATCTGGTGCTGACATCGTCGATCGCAGCACTCCCGCTGACCAGGCGGATCGTCGAGCATGCCTACAAGGCCGGCGCCGGCCTGGTGACGCCGATCTTCAACGACGATGAGATGACGCTGGCGCGCTACCGCTTCGGAGCCGATGCGAGCTTCGACCGTGCCGCCGGCTGGCTTTACGAAGGCATGGCGAAAGCCTTTTCCAACAATGCGGCGCGGCTTGCCGTACGCGGCGAGGATCCATCGCTGTTGTCGGCGCAGGACCCGGCGAAAGTGGCTCGCGCCAACAAGGCGAATTCGATGGCCTACCAGCCGGCGCTGGAAAAGATCACCGGCTTCGACATCAACTGGAACATCGTCGCCTACCCGGACCTCGCCTGGGCCAAGCAGGTCTTCCCGGACGATGCCGACGATGTTGCCGTGGCGAAGCTCGCCGACGCCATCTTTGCCGCCTCGCGGGTGGATGTGGAGGACCCGATCGGCAACTGGAAGGCGCACAATGCAGCGCTTCGCGGCCGCACCGAATGGCTCGATGGTCACAATTTCCACGCGCTGCACTTCACCGGACCCGGCACCGACCTGATTGTCGGGCTGGCGGACGGCCATGAATGGATGGGCGGCGCCTCGACCGCCAAGAACGGCATCACCTGCAATCCCAACATCCCGACCGAGGAAGTCTTCACCACGCCGCATGCAAGGCGCGTCGAAGGCCATGTCTCCTCGACCAAGCCGCTGTCCTACCAGGGCACGTTGATCGACGAGATCTCGGTGCGTTTCGAGGAAGGCAGGATCGTCGAGGCCAAGGCTTCGAAAGGCGAGGACGTGCTGAAGAAGGTGCTCGACACCGACGAGGGCGCGCGCCGTCTCGGCGAAGTGGCGCTGGTGCCGCATTCCTCGCCGATCTCGGCGAGTGGCCTGTTGTTCTTCAACACGCTGTTCGACGAGAACGCCGCCTGCCACATCGCGCTTGGCCAGTGCTATTCGAAGTGCTTCGTCAATGGCGCGTCGCTCAGCCAGGACGAGATCGCGGCGCGCGGCGGCAACAAGAGCTTCATCCACATCGACTGGATGATCGGTTCGGACAAGATCGACATCGACGGCGTCCGCAAGGACGGTGCCCGCGTGCCTGTCATGCGCAAGGGCGAGTGGGCCTGACGGGATTGCATGAAGGAGGGCATTGATGGCCTTCGGGATCGCGGTCAAGCGCGTCTATGCGGCACCCGAAAAAGCCGATGGCCAGCGGGTGCTGGTCGACCGCGTCTGGCCGCGCGGCGTCAGCAAGGAGCATGCCGCGCTGGCGCTATGGCTGAAGGACGTGGCGCCGAGCGCCGAATTGCGCAAGTGGTTCGGGCACAAGCCCGAACGCTGGGCTGAGTTTCAGAAACGATATCGTGCCGAACTGGATGGGAATGGCGAGGCGGTGGCGCAACTGCGCGCCATGCTCCATCACGGCAAGGTGACATTGCTCTATGGCGCGCATGACGAAGCGCACAACAACGCGGTGGCGCTGGCGGCGTATCTGCGGGGAGAATGACCTTCCCCGCTGTCATCCTCTGGTCCGAGGATAACGAAATCAGGGTGGATACAGCGCCTACTTCACCGCCTGCTCATAAACATCCGGCTTGAAGCCGACGAGAACCCTGTCTCCGAGTTCCAGCACCGGCCGCTTGATCATCGTCGGCTTGGCCAGCATCAGCGCCTTGGCCTTCTTTTCGTCGAGGCCCTGCTTGTCCTTGTCCGCCAATTCGCGAAATGTCGTGCTCGCCTTGTTGAGCAGGATTTCCCAGCCGACCTTGCCGACCCAACCATTCAGCTTGCCCGCCTCGATTCCTTCAGCCCGATAGTCATGGAAACGATAGGGCACGTCACGGCTCTCCAGCCAGACGCGCGCCTTCTTGATCGTGTCGCAGTTGGTGATGCCGTACATGGTGATCGTCAAAGCAGTGGCCCTTCGGACTTCGAATCTCGCCGCAGATTAAGGACGCTCTGCGCGCTTTGCCAGCGGCCTCACCAGCGTCCTTTTGGTTTCGTGCTTGCAGCGTATGCAAAGACGATTTGAGCGCCACATGGCGGCCAGGGCATTGCCCCGGCCGCCATGCTTGTATCTCGAAGCGAAGAGCAGTCCGAAGTCGGAGGTATCTCCTGCCTCAGTAGTAAAAACGTTCTTCGGTAATCTTGCCGTTCTTGACCGTGTAGAGGCCAACCTCGTCCATGGTGACACGCTGGCCGGTGGCCCTGGGCGTTATGTCGAATGTGAAGCGCACCGCGAACTGGTCGCCGTTGACATAGGGTCCCTCGACCGAGCCGCCGTGGACCTCGTGGTTTTCCTGCCACCACTGGCTTTTCTGCTTGAGGGCCTCCTTGCCGTGGCTGACGGCCATCGGCCCCTCCATGGCTTCGTAACTGGCGATGTCCTCGGCATTGTATTTTTCAGCAGCACCGTTGTGATCACCCTGCTTGAGGAGTTCGGTGAAATCCTTGGCAATTTCCGCGATGGTCATTTGTGTTCCTCCTGTTCGGACTGGCTTGAAGTAGGGAACCGATTGCTGACCTGCCATCGTCGAACCGGTCGATAGCTGACACTTCGTGTCAGGACGGACGGTCCAGCTTGCCGGCTACGAGCCCATCCAAGGGCCAACGGTCCAGAAAGAGGTATTTTGTCAGACCGCGCAGGCTGTGAACAAAGATGAAGTCTTGGGCCACGAAGCTGATCGGTTCGACCGGCTGCCGAGGAATAAACTTTTGATCGTAGGCAAGGGTCAGATGCGGAACGAAATGATCCGACGCTTTGAGCCCATTCTTCACCATCTCGGCGCCAAGCAATTTGTGGAGTTCGAAAACCGGTCCATCATCGGCGAGCAGAACAAACGGTCGATGCGGCGGCTTGCCTCCGGTTGCCGGGCGGCCGGGAAAACTGCCAACATGGCCAAAGGTGACCTCAAAGGCAGGCATGGACATTTCGGCCAGATCGTGACGCCGCAAAGATGATCTTCGACCGCAGCCGTCTGTAGTCGCCGGCATGCTGTAAGCTCAGGTGAAGCCGTTCCACCGACAGCCGCGATCCAACTATTCCATGCTTATGACAAAGCTGCTCCTGCAGGTCGGCGAAGCGATTGCAGAACCGAGGCTGCAAGAACAACCCGAAGAAAGGCACGATCCGGCAGCTTCGGCCTCCGAGGCGGCACCGGTATGCCGAAATCAAATTCACCTTGCCAATACATATGCACACGCCCGGCAAAGAACGTTCCTGTCTTACTCTGAGAGTAGAACAAAACAGGAACTCTTCTAGTCAAGAGGCGGCTTGGTACGACGTCCCGTAGCCGACGATGCCCTTGGCCTGCAGAAAATCGTGGATTGCCCAACCGGTGGATTCGCGGCCATTGCCGGCTGCGTGCGATCGTGTCCCATTCCGGATAGTTGATCGAGACTTGCCCGGCGCGGCTGTCCGGCCACCTTGCGAAAGTAGATGAGACTAGCTGGGCAGCACGGGGCAGTTGGCGCCACGGCGCAGGCTGATATGGGCCACGTCGCCGACGCTGAATTGAAACCCCTCGGCCTGGCGGGGGGCGTCGATGACGATCGGGACCCCCGGCCCGAGTTCGGCATGCAGGCGCAGGGTGCGGCCGTGAAAGACGATGCTGTTGACGCGCGCCGGCGCCGTGCCGGCCGTGGCTTCCGTCGTCGCCAGGAGATCCTCTGGACGCACGCCGATGATGCGCACTGCGCCCGCGCTCGGTGCCTTGCCATTTTCCGGCATGGCTTCCAGCGGCAGAGCGCCGGCGGCGAAGCGCAAGCGATCGCCGTCGCGGCCGACAAAGCGCGACTGCAACAGGTTCATCGTGCCGATGAAGCTGGCGACGAATGTGGTGGCGGGCCGGTCATAGAGCGTCGCCGGCGGCGCAATCTGCTCGATGCGGCCCTTGTTCATGACGACGATGCGGTCGGAGATCGACAATGCTTCGGTCTGGTCGTGGGTGACCATGACGAAGGTGGTGCCAAGCCTGGACTGCAGCCGCTTCAGTTCGACCTGCATCTGTTCGCGCAGATGTGCGTCGAGTGCCGACAGCGGTTCGTCGAGCAGCAGCACGCGCGGCTCGCAGACAATGGCACGGGCGAGTGCGACGCGCTGGCGCTGGCCGCCCGACAGTTCGGACACGCGAGCTGTAAGCTTGTCAGCAAGGCCGGCCATATCGAGCGCTTCGCCGACGCGTTTTGCCTGCTCGGCGCCGGACAGTTTTCGCAAGGACAGGCCGAAGCCGACATTCTCGGCGACGTTCATGTGCGGAAACAGCGCATAATCCTGGAACACGGTGTTGACCGGCCGGTCGAAGGGCCGAAGCGCGGTGATGTCGCGGCCGTCGAGCAACACCTTGCCGCTCGACGGACTTTCGAAGCCGGCGATGACCCGCAGGCTGGTGGTCTTGCCGCAGCCGGATGGACCGAGAAGGGTGAGAAACTCGCCGCGGACGATGTCGAGATCGACGGCGTCGAGCCCGACGATGCCGCCGGGAAAAACCTTCGAGACCGCTTGTAGCCGGACGAGAGGATCAGGCGCCATCGCGAACCTCGGACGGTTTCGTGGTGTTGACCCAAAGGATCTGGCAGCGCTCACTGCCAGGATTGCGGAAAGCATGCAAAAGCGTGCTCTTGAACGCAAAACTGTCGCCGCTCTTCAGCACGTAGTTTGTAGAATCCACCACCAGTTCGACCTCTCCCGACAGGACGAAGCCGAATTCATGCCCGGCATGCGCATAGGCCTCGGCGGTGCCGCCACTGGCTTCCACCGTCACCAGCATGCCGGTCAATGTCGCACCCGGCGGCGACAGCAGCGCCTTGGCAATGCCTTCCGACTTGACGGGGATGGCGCGGCGGCTGTTGGCACGCACGCAATAGAGGTCGTTGACGGCATCGTTGCCGTCGGCGATCAGTGCCGACGGCTCGATGTCGAGCGCGGCGGCGAGCGGCCAGATCACCTTGACGCGCAGCGAGGACATGCCACGCTCGATCTGGCTGAGCGCGCCGATCGACACGCCTGCCCTGGCGGCAAGATCAGCCAGCGACAGGTTGCGCTCGAGCCGCAGCGCCCGCACGCGGCGGCCGACGCGCACGTCGGCATCGTCCTTCGGCCTTTCAGTCGGTTCGTCCAGAACATCCATGCATACGTCCTCGTTGCAGTATCTCTGTCGGTGCAGCTTGGCGCGACTCTCCCTTCTCCCCTTGTGGGAGAAGGGAGAGTCGGAGGCGACGGATGAGGGGTGTTCCAGCTTGGCGACGACGGCGCTCCGTCCAACACCCCTCATCCGTCTCGGCGCTGCGCGCCGATCCACCTTCTCCCACAAGGGGAGAAGGGACGCCTCAGTTCACCCGCCTGCCTTCACTTTCTCGAACATCTTGGCAAGTTCGTCATTCTGTTTCATCGGTCCGGTGAAGATGGTGGTCTTCAGCATCACTTCCGGATCGGACGGCAGCTGCAATTTCTCCAGATCCTCCTTCGGAACGGTGGCAAAGGCAGAGCTCAGCGAGCTGCCGTAACCATAGGACTCGATCAGGTATTTGCCCGAGTCGGCGTCCAGACGGCTGTTGATGAAGTCGTAGGCGAGATCGACATTCTTGGCGTCCTTGAGCATGACGAAGCCGCAGGCCCAGGTCAGCATGCCTTCCTTCGGCTTCATGAACTCGACCGGCACGCCCTGCTTCTTCAACGAGGTGGCGGACGCGTTCCAGGTCATGGCGGCGACCAGCTGGCCGCTTGCCAGCGCCTGCTCGACCGAGGTCATGTCGGTGGTGTAGTTGGAGAGCAGCGGGCGCTGCTCGCGCAGCTTTGCGGCTACTTTGTCCATCTCGGCCGGTGTCATGTCGAACGGATTGACGCCGGCCAGCAGCGCCGCAACGATCGGCGTGTCATGCACGGCGTCGATCGTCGCCATGCGACCGGCGTACTGCTTGTCCCACAGGAGGTTCCAGCTCGCTTCCGGGTTCTTCACCAGATCGGTGCGGTAAAGGATCGAGGTGTTGCCCCAGTCCCACGGCACCATCCAGACCTTGCCGTCGCTGGCCTGCAGGTCGGGCAGGTTCTTGAAGACCGGGAAAATCGAATCCCAGTTCTTGATGCGCTTGGTATCGATCGGCTGCAACAGGCCTTCCTTGTTCCAGCGCGCCACCTTGTCGTAGCAGGGATGGGCGATATCAGGGCGGAAGCCGGCCTTGACCTTGGTGAAGGCGTCATCGTCATCACCGAAGATCGAGGCCTCGACGCCATCGGGATGCGCGGCGAGGAAGCTCTTGTTGAAGTCGGGCAGTTCGTAGCCCGACCAGGTGAAATATTGCAGCTTGTCGCCGGCGAAGGCGACGGTCGACGACAGCGCCAATGCCAGGCTGGCCAGACCAGCCCGGGCCGTCTTTATCAGGTCGAATGCCATTGCAGTTCTCCTCTCTCGGTTTGTTTTGGTTGTGATGGATCCGCGGGTCGAGGCGCCGGCGCGGACAGGCCGCGATGGCGCAGGATTTCGGCGGTTGCGGCGATGATGAAGGACACCGCCAGAATCGACGTGCCCAGCGCCATGACCGTCGGTAGCGATTTCGGAAAACGCAGCTGGCTCCAGATGTAGAGCGGCAGCGTCGGCTCGGTGCCGGCGAGGAAGAAGACGACGATGAATTCGTCGAACGAGATCAGGAAGGCCAGCATGAAGGCCGAAACGATGGCCGGCAGGCTGAGCGGCAGCATCACGCGCCGGAAGGTCGTCCAGTCGGAGGCGCCGAGATCGAGTGCCGCCTCGCGAATGGTTTTCGGGATGGCCGCGAAGCGGCTGCGCATGATTACCACCGTCGTCGGCAGTGCCACCAGAATGTGGCCGAGAACGATGGCAATGCGCGATGGCCCGAGCCCAATGAGATTGATCAGGATCAGCAGCGATATGCCGACGATCACGCCCGGGATCAGGATCGGCAGCCGCGCAATGGCACTGATGGTGGCGGCCAGCGGCGAGCGGCCATAGAGGTCCATGTAGGATACGGTGATGCCGCAGATCGTTGCGCCCGTGGCGGCTATGGCACCGATAACGAGACTATTCAAAAGCGCGCCGGACAGTGCTGAATTGCCGAACAGCGTCGCGTACCATTGCAAGGTGAAGCCTTGCAGCGGAAAGGCTGCCTGGATCGAGTTGTTGAAGGAAAACAGCGGGATCAGCAACACCGGCAGATAGAGAAAGACCAGGTAGGCGACGACATAGACGCCAAGCCAGCGGCCGCCTCCTTCCGTGCGCCCCCCGCTCATGTGCGGCTGCCAAATCTGCGGTCGGTGAAGCGTGCGACCAGCACCACGCAGAGGATGACCAGCATGACGGCGACGGAGAGTGCGGCGCCAAACGGCCAGTCATTGGCCTTGCCGAACTCAGCCTGGATCAACGTGCCGATCATCGTACTGGCCGGGCCGCCGACGAGAGCTGGCGTGACATAGTCGCCGACCGTCGGCACGAAGACGACAAGGGCGGCCGCCAGCACGCCCGGCATCGAAATGGGCAGCACGACCCGGCGAAACGACGTGAAGGGCCTCGCACCGAGATCGGATGCGGCCTCGATCAGCGATTTCGGGATCGTGTCCAGCGCCACATAGATCGGCAGGATGGCGAACGGCGCATAGGCGTGGGCGAGCGTGACGACGACGGCGGCCGGCGTGTTGAGAAAGGCCAATGTCGGCTCGGACCAGATGCCGCTTTCGATCAGCGCCGAATTCAGCACGCCATTGTAGGCCAGAACAATCTTCCAGGCGAAGACGCGCAGAAGATAGCTGGTCCAGAACGGCAGCGTCACCAGGAACAGCAGCAGGCCGCGCCGTCGTCCGGCGTGAAAGGCGAGATAGTAGGCGACGGGATAGGCGGTGACGACCGTGGCCAGCGTGACCAGAGCGGCAATGACCAGCGAGCGCAGCGTCACCGTCCAGTAGAGCGGATCGGAAACCACGGTGGCGAAGTTCGCCACCGTGAAACCGGCGCCGAGCAGCGAACCGTCATTGCCGCGAAAGGCGAGGAAAAGCACCAGGCCAAGGGCAAACAGGATCAGCATGAAGGTGACCAGCGCGCCCGGCAGCAACATGGCGATCCGGAACCCCGATGAAGACCGGGCCTCTGGCGCTCGTATTGCAACTAGGGTCGACATCGACCTGCTCATCGAAATTTTGAAATTACCTAAGAATTTTTCATATTCATGAAACTGTCAAGCGGAATTCCGTTGATCCGGCAGTCAACGCTCCAGCGCGTCGAGCAAGCGATACCAGGCGATCGTTGCGGCAACGCCGACCTGCCGGAAAGCATGGAACGGGATCGGCCGGATCGGCGAGACAGGGAATGGCAATTGCCTGGCATCGCCACTTTGGAGATAGCCCGCGAGGCGCTCGCCAAGCGCCGTCATCAGGCCGACGCCGCGGCCCTGGCAGCCGACCACGGCGACAAGGCCCCGTTCGGGCTCGTGGATGTGCGGAAGATGGTCCGGCGTCATCGCCACCCGGCCGAACCAGCGCCTTTCGATGGCGAGACCAGACAGTGCCGGATAGAGCCGCAGCAGCGCGCGCTCGAGATGCGCCCAGTCACCGGCGCTCGACGGCAGGGCCATGCGGCCACGCCCACCGAGGACCAGCCGCCCATCGGCGCTCTTGCGGTAATAGACAAGGATGCGCCTGGAGTCCGAAACCGCCTGCCCTTCAGGCAGGATCGTGGCTGCCAGGTCAGGCGGCAACGGCGCGGTCGCAATCTGGAAGGAGTGCAACGGCACGATCGTCTCGGCGAGGCCGGGGATCAGGCCGTCTGTGTAGGCGTTGGTCGCCAGAACGACCGCCTTGGCCTGCAATTCCGCGCCATTTTCGGTTGAAATGCGCCAGATATCGGCGGCATTGGTGAGCCGTACGACCCTCTGGCGCTCGGCTATCCTCACACCAGCCGCCGCCGCGACCCGGGCAAGTTCCGACGTATAGGCAAGCGGATCGATCACACCGGCGCGGCGATCGTGCCAGCCGCCGAGATAGCCGCGCGCGCCAGTCATCGAAGCGATCTCCGTCGCGCTCAGAAGCTTGACGTCGGCACCCCGCGCCCGCCATTGCCGGTCGCGGTTTGCCGCTGCTTTCAGTGCAACCTCGGTATGAGCGGCCTGGATCCAGCCCTTTTGAGCGAACGGCACCGACAGCTGTTCGTCGCGGATCAATTCGAACACCGCATCGGCGGTCGAGGCGGCAAAATTGACAAGCGCCTCGCCGCGCTCCTCGCCAAAATGCTCCAGCAGCCATTCCGGATCATATTTCAGGCCGGGAATGACCTGCCCGCCATTGAGCCCCGACGCGCCCTGGCCGATTTCACCGGCCTCCAGCACCTGGACCGACATACCAAGGCGAACAGCATGCAGCGCCGTCGACAGACCCATGATACCGCCACCGACAACCACGACATCGACATGATCACCGCTTGGAAAAAGCGACTGAAACTTGGAAGCTGCCTGGGGCTTGCGCCAGATCGGATCAGAGAATGGTGCGGACAAAGGGTCACCCGGATGCGCTGCGTTTCGGTGAAAATCCTATCCAATATTTCACAATTTTGAAAGAGCTACTTCGGTTTTCGTTTGTGAACTGCCGCCAACGGATCTCGGAAAACTGGAATCCGATCGTCAGTGACGGGATAGACCTTTGACCGGAATCCGGTGAAAGTGCCGCGCCGATCCGGCCAACTCGCATTGTTGATCATCCAGAGGACCGAACGCCATGACGAACCCGACGCACCTGCCCGCCGAAGGCCTTTTTCTCGGCCGCGCCAGGAACAGTGATGCCTCGCATCCTCTGGTGGTCACGGTCCGCGATGGCACCGTGTTCGACATCACATCGCGTGCGGCTCCGACCGTGCGTGATGTCTGTGAGATGCCTGATCCCGCCGGCCACGTCCGATCGGCCAAGGGCAAGCCAATCGGGTCACTCGACGCCATCGCCGCCAACAGTTTCCAGGCCACCCGCGATCCGGCAAAGCCGTATCTGCTGTCCCCGGTCGACCTGCAGGCGGTCAAGGCTTCGGGCGTCACGTTCGTCGTCAGCCTGCTGGAACGGGTGATCGAGGAACAGGCGCGCGGTTCAGCGGAAAAGGCCGACGCCATCCGCGCCGATATCGCCGGGCTGATCGGCCATGACCTGTCGAAGCTTAAGCCCGGTTCGCCCGAGGCAATGGAGATCAAGGCTAAGCTCATCGCCCGCGGCGCCTGGTCGCAATATCTGGAAGTCGGCATCGGCCCCGATGCCGAGATCTTCACCAAATGCCAGCCGATGGCCTCGGTCGGCTTCGGCGCCGATGTCGGGCTGCACCCGGTGTCGACCTGGAACAATCCGGAGCCGGAGATCGCCATGATCGCCGCCAGCAGCGGCAGGATCGTCGGCGCCACCATCGGCAACGACGTCAATCTGCGCGACGTCGAAGGGCGTTCGGCGCTGCTGCTCGGCAAGGCCAAGGACAACAATGCCTCGGCGGCGCTGGGTCCGTTCATCCGCCTGTTCGACGACACGTTTTCGATCGATGACGTGAAGCGGGCTGTCGTGCGCCTGAAGGTCGAGGGCGAGGACGGGTTCTCACTCGAGGGCGCGAGTTCAATGGCCGAGATCAGCCGTTCGCCAGAAGAACTGGTTGCCGCCGCCATGGGCCCGCATCATCAGTATCCGGACGGGCTGGCGCTCTATCTCGGCACCATGTTCGTGCCGTCCAAGGATCGTGGCGAGAAGGGCAAGGGCTTCACCCACAAGGTCGGCGACATCGTCACCATCTCGTCGGAGAAATTCGGCGCGCTGGTCAACCGGGTGCGGTTGTCACCCGACTGCCCGCACTGGACATACGGCGCCAGCCATCTGATGCGTGAGCTGGCGAAGGCGGAGCTCATCTAGGTCCTCGCCCGTAGGGGCCGCCATCAACACAATTTTGTGCGGAACCCGGGTGACTGCGGACGCAATCCGCTCCAAGATCGCGGTGTAATGAGCTTGCCTGGCAAGGATGCCGCGTGGAGCACCTTCATCACCGGCGCCCATCACCGGCGCCCTGACCGTGCTCGCCCTGGCGCCCGACCGGCCGATCAGGCTGCGTCGCAACCGGCGCGTCGAAGGCGGTCGGGACAACCCATTCGGCTGAGCCTCGACGCCAATCATCCGAGCGTCGGAAAAAATCACCTCAACTGATGCAATCTGATGGGACCGCTGATGGCGCCTCGTCGGACGCCAACTACGACTTGCAGATGGAGGCTTGCCATCCGTCGAAAAAGGGAATGCTCTGACGCGTTCAACTTGGCGTAGGCGAGAGAGACGCGATCCGGTTCTTGCCGGAACAAGAAGTGGATCCGGACTGATCATCTTCAAACGGGAGGAAATCAAATGCTGACACGGCTAAGACTCGTTTTGTACGGCCTGTTGGTGGCGCTGATGGTGGTACCAGCAGCGGCACAGGCCAAGACGTTCTACTGGATTTCGCATGGCGGTCCGGCCGATCCGGTCTGGACCTACTTCCTCGCCGGCGCCAAGCAATGGGCGAAAGACACCGGCAACACCGTCAACACCTCGTTCCACAATGGTGACGTCGCTTCGCAGCAGGAAGCGGTTCGCGCCGCCCTCTCCGCCAAGGCCGACGGCATCGTCACCACCAGCCCCGATCCGGGCAGCCTCGTCGAGATCGTCAAGGAAGCCCGTGCGGCAAACATCCCGATCATCAATTTCAACACGCCCGATCCCAAGGCCAATTTCAATGCCTATGTCGGTGGCGACAACGTCACCTTCGGCAAGCATTGGGCGCAGTATCTGGTCGACAAGGGGCTGGTGAAGAAGGGCGACTTCGTCTGGATGCCTGTCGAAATCCCCGGTGCGACCTATGGCGTCCAGGAAGAGGAAGGCATCAAGAGCGTCTTCGGGCCGCTGGGTATCACCTATGAGATCACCGAGGCGACGCTCGATCAGGCCGAAGTGATCAACCGCATGGTCGATTACCTCACCGCCAACAAGGCCAAGGTCAAGGCAATCATCGGCCTCGGCGACCTCGTCACCGGCTCGATCAAGCGGGTCTTCGACCAGGTCGGCATCAAGCCGGGCGAAATCCCGGTCGTCGGCTGGGGCAACTCGCTCGACACCACGCAGGAAGTGCTGAACGGCTACGTCAATGCCGGCCAGTGGCAGGACCCGCAGGCGACCAGCTACGTTGCGCTTTCACTGGCCAACATGGCGGCAAGCGGTATTCCTCCGGGCTTCAACGTCATCACCGGCGCGCTCTACGAAAAGGACACCGCCGGGGTCTACGACAAGATCCTGTCCGGCAAATAAGCTCCGAGACGCACACAGTCGCGACTGCTCCGGTGGTCGCGACTGACTTTCCATTTTCGCCGAGCTCTTCGCACTCCGATGCGCGAGCCTCAGCCTTTCCACTCATGTCGCGGATACCTCGTGGAAAATCGTTCGCTCATCCAACGCTTGATCGCGCGGCCTGAATTTGGGCCTTTCGTGCTGCTCATCATCGAGATCACCGTTTTCTGGGGCTTCAATCACGACTTTCTGTCGCCGCAGAACATCTCCAACACGCTGGCCTTCACGGTCGAGCTCGGCCTGATCGCGCTGGCGATGACGCTGCTGATGACGTCGGGCGAATTCGACCTTTCCGTCGGTTCGCTCTTCGGCTTCTCGCCGGTGCTGATGTGGACGCTGTTCAACAGCGGCGTCACCTCGCTGGAAGTCGGCTTCCTCGTCGCGCTGCTGGTCGCCGCCCTGATCGGGCTGGTCAATGGCTGGTTCGTGACGCAGCTCAAGATCCCGTCGTTCCTGGTCACCCTCGGCATGCTGCTGGTGGTGCGCGGCACCGCCCTTTTCGTCACCGACGGTTTCCCGCAACGCACCTGGAGCGCGGAAGGCAGCTGGCTGGCGGAGGCGCTGGTCGGCGACTTCTTCATCGGGCCGTTCCGCATCTACATGTCGCTGTTCTGGTTCATCGCCGCGGCCATCGCGCTGGGCTATGTCTTGACGCAAAGCCGCACCGGCAACTGGATCCAGGCGGCTGGCGGCAATCCCAACGCGGCGCGTGCCCGCGGCGTCAATGTCAGCGGTGTCAAGATCGGCCTGTTCATCCTGTCGTCGGTCATGGCATCGCTCGCCGGCGTGATCAGCTCGCTGCGTACCTCGGCGGCCAATCCCAACAGCGGCACCGGCTATGAGCTCGAGGTCATCGCCATGGTGGTGATCGGCGGCACGGCGCTGACCGGCGGGCGCGGCACGATCATCGGCACCGTGCTCGGCATCCTGATCCTGCGCGTGATGCGCAACGGCATCGTGCTGATCGGCGTGCCAGGCCTTGCCTACAACATCTTCATCGGCGCCATCATCCTTGGCATGATGGCGCTCCATTCATGGCTGGAACGCCGGCATCAGGCAGGGACTTGAACCATGGCCGAGCCACTGATCCGCATGCAGAACATCCGTAAGTCCTATGGCCGCGTGCAGGCCCTGGAGGATGCCAGCTTCCACGTCAATGAAAGGGAGATCGTCGGACTTCTCGGCGACAACGGCGCCGGCAAGTCGACGCTGATCAAGGTGCTTTCCGGCGCTGTGCCGCTGACCAGCGGCGACATCTTCATCCGCGGCAAGAAGGTCAACCTCCGCAGCACCAGCGATGCCATCGCCCACGGCATCGAGACGATCTATCAGGACTCGGCGCTGGTCACGCAACTGTCGATCGCCCGCAATCTGTTCCTCGGACGTGAACCGATCAAGCCGCCGCGTTTCCTGAACCGGATGGATCAGGACGCCATGAACAATGTCGCCCGCGACCTGCTCAAGCAGGTCGGCATCTCGAAGAACATCCCGCCGACGACACCGATCGGCTCGCTGTCCGGCGGCGAGCGCCAGGCTGTGGCCATCGCGCGCGCCATGCATTTCGACAGCGACCTCATCATCCTCGACGAGCCAACCAACAATCTCGGCGTCGCCGAGACGCAAGGTGTGCTGAGCTTCGTGCGCAGTGCCCGTGATTCAGGGCATTCCTGCATCTTCATCGCCCACAACATCCACCATGTGTTCCAGGTGGTCGACCGCATCGTCGTCATGCGCAGGGGCAAGGTGGTGGCCGACGACATCGACCCGAAGAAGACCAGCGTGGCGGAAGTCGAACAGATCATCACAGGCATGTCGGACAAGGAAATCCGCGATGCCATCGCCGACGGCAAGCCATCGCACTGAGCACGGGCGGAAGCCGCCTTGTCAAAGCAGCCGAAATGCGTCCGGCTGATGGGCGGCAATCACCCGTCACCTCAAATCGCATCGCTTGTCTGGCGCGGTATCGCATCGGCGCATAGGGTTGCGGTATGAAAGCCACCGTCTCGGATATCGCCCGCAGCTGTGGGCTCTCGACCGCAACGGTCGACAGGGTGCTCAACAACCGGGCGGGCGCCAGCGCGGCCAACCGGCAGCGTGTGATGGAGGCAGCCAAGCAGCTCGGTTATCTGCCGGTGGCAGATCAGGTGACGCTTCCTTCACGGCCCGCCCATCTCGAATTCCTGCTGCCGATCGGAACCAACGCTTTCATGAGCGATCTCGCCGGACATATCGAGGACTACGCCGCGCGCCTGCCGCTGGTCGCTTCTTGCCGGATCCATAACCTTGCCGGGATCTCGCCGAACGCCTTGCAGACCGCCGTTGAAAACCTCTCGCTGAGGGCCAACGGCGTCGGTGTCATCGCCGTCGATCACCCGCGAACCCGCAACATCCTGCGCGACGTCGTCGATGCCGGCATCCGCCTGGTCACACTGGTGTCCGATATTCCGGCGGCACCGCGATCGGCCTATGTCGGCATCGACAACCGGGTAGCCGGACGAACGGCCGCACTGTTGATGGGACGGTTCCTTGGCGGCCGTACCGGTCATCTGGCGATGGTCGTCGGCTCGCGCTCCTATCGCGGCCACGAAGAACGCGAAATGGGTTTCCGCTCGGTGCTCAACGAGGAGTTTCCCAACCTGATGATCAGCAGCGCCGTCGAGATCAACGACGAGCCGGAAGTGAGCTATACCGAGACCATGAAGGCGCTGCACAACGAGCCGGAACTGCTCGGCATCTATTGCGTCGGGGCCGGACGCTCGGGCGTGGCAAGAGCGCTCGGCGAAGCCAAGCCGAACCGCAAACCGGTGTTCATCTGTCACGACCTGACAAGGGAAACGCGGGGCTATCTCGTCGACGACCTGCTGGATGTCGTCATCGACCAGAATGCCAGGCTGATCGCCGAACAATCCGTCATCCGCCTGCTTGGTTCCATTGCCTCATCAGCGCCCTACCTGACACGTAAATTCATCGAGCCGCGCTTGATCTTCAGGGAAAACGTGCCGGTGCAGTGAGGCGGGTCGGGCTGGCAAAGCCGGTTTTCGGATTTGTATGACAATTGACACGGCAAATCTGCACAGCTGCTATGCACAATTCATTGTTGCCGAATCATTGGGCAACTCGTAGCTTCTGGACGTCGGCCATCTACTCCTCCCAGATGCGATGCCGACGCTGAATGGGGTGCACCTCCTCCCGCGCCACATTCGAAAATCGAGCCCGCTGCCACCTCCTCCCGGCAGCGGGCTTTTTTCATTCCGGCTAGAAACGATTTCAGCGCCTGCAACGCCAAAAGCGCAAGGCACCGTTCATCCTCGGTCTTGAAATCGAATAGGGGCGGTCCGCGAGACTTCAGCCGGCCGCCGTGCCTCTGAAGGAAACGATCAGCCCTTCCGCCATGCGCACGAACTGCGCGCTCGGGCCCTCGGTGCCCACGGTCTGCACGCTGACACGCGCGCCCTCGAACAGCAGCGAAAGCGTGTCGGCAAGCAGCTCGGCCTGGCCGATACCGGCATCCCGGCATAGCGTCACAAGGCGATCGCGCTGGGCTTCCTTGAGTTCCTTGATCACGCTTCTGGCCGGATGGTCCGGCTCGGTCAATTCAACGGCGGCATTGGCCATGTCGCAGCCGCGTCCGTCGGCCTTGAGCATTTCGGCCGCCTTGCGAACCCAGGCATGCAGTTGCGCAAGCTTGTCGCCGGGAAACTCGGCCTCGAAGGCTTCCCACATGGCGCCCGCCTTGGACGCAGTGGCGCGCAGGCACTCGATGATCAGATCGTCCTTGGATTCGAAGTGACGGTAGAGCGTCATCTTGTTCGTGCCGGCAGCTTCGGTGATGGCGTCGACGCCGACGCCCTTGATGCCATGCTTGTGGAACATGTCACGCGCTGTCTCCAGAATCCGATCCCGGGGACGAGAGCGCTCCACGACGCCGTCTGCCATCATGATCTCCTTTCGTTTCCAAAAAACCCTCGGCCACCTCTTGACTAGGGTGTTACCGGTCTGTAACGTCACGAATGTTACTTACTGGTAACACCTATGTCGCCTTTCGTCAATAACAAGACCGTGAACTGGTCCTGCCAGATAGAGATGGGCGAAAAATTGCAGATCATGCGGCCTCGGCCGGTGAAGAGATGAAAAACGGTTCGCGAGCATGGGCTGCGAATCGACAGACAAGGAGCCGGCCAATGCCAAAGCGCCGTGATCTTACCATAGATGAGGCCGTCCGGGATCCGATGATCCGGCTGGTCATGATAGCAGATGGGGTCGACCCCCGCGCTTTCGAGACGATGCTTCGCTCGCTTGCCAATGAGCAGCGTCGCGAGGTGCCGTTGCTGCGTTCGCGGGAAGTCCCCCGTGACGGGCACGGCCAGTTGTCCAGGGTTGCCAGCGCCTTCGGGCGGGCAAGAGCAGCCGGCGAGGCATGTGTGTCGTGGTAAACTTCTTCATCCACCGTCCGATCTTCGCCTCGGCGATCGCCATCATCATGGTGCTCGCCGGGACGATTTGTTATTTCCTGCTGCCGGTCTCGCAGTTTCCGGACATCACGCCGCCCCAGGTCGTGGTCAGCGCCCACTATCCGGGCGCCAGCGCGCAAGTGGTGGCTGACACGGTGACGACGCCGCTGGAGCAGCAGATCAACGGCGTGCAGGGCATGACCTACATGTCGTCGTCGAGCTCCAATGACGGCTCCTCGACAATCACCATCACTTTCGATGTCGGCTATTCCCTGAGCACCGCAGCCGTCGACGTCCAGAACCGCGTCTCGCAGGCGGCCTCGTCGCTGCCGGCGATCGTCAACCAGGGTGGTGTGACGATCAAGAAGCAGAATCCGAACTTCGTCCTGATCGTCAACCTGACTTCGCCGGACAATTCCATCGACCCGGTGGCGCTGAGCAACCTTGCCTATCTTCAGGTCGTCGATCCGCTGAAGCGGCTGCCCGGCGTCGGCGACGTGCAGATCTTCGGCGAACGGCGCTATTCGATGCGCATCTGGCTCGACCCCGACAAGCTCGCCAATCTCGGCATTACCGCGGTCGACGTCCAGAACGCCATCGCAGAGCAGAACGTCCAGGTGGCGGCCGGCAAGATCGGCCAGTCGCCAGCTCCCGCCGGCACCGCCTTCGAGATGCAGGTCAACGCCGTCGGCCGCTTGAGCGATCCCAAGGAATTCGGCGACATCGTCGTGCGCGCCAACACCGCCAATGGCTCCCTGGTACGGCTGCGCGACGTCGCCCGCATCGAGCTCGGCGCGTTGCAATATTCATCGTCGGCCTTCTTCGGCAAGGACCCGACCGTCGTTCTCGCCGTCTACCAGATGCCCGGCTCCAACGCGCTTGATCTGCAGCAGCGCGTCAAGGACAAGATGCAGGAGCTGTCCGGCCGGTTCCCGAAGGGTGTCTCCTATGCGATGCACTATGACACCACGCGCTTCGTCTCGGCGTCGATGCATGACGTGCTGATCACGCTGGGCGAGGCGCTGGTCCTCGTCGTCGCCGTGGTGTTCATCTTCCTGCAGAGCTGGCGCACGACGATCATCCCGACCATCGCCATTCCAGTGTCGCTGGTGGCGACGCTCGTCGTCATGGAGATGCTCGGCTTCTCGCTCAACATGCTCTCCCTGCTCGGCATGGTGCTGGCGATCGGCCTCGTCGTCGACGATGCCATCGTGGTGGTCGAGAATGTCGAACGACAGCTGGAGGCCGGGCTCAAGCCACTCGCGGCAACAAAGGCGGCGATGGCCGAAGTCACCGGTCCGATCATCGCCACCACCGCCGTGCTGATGGCGGTGTTCGTGCCGGTCGCCTTCATTCCCGGCGTCTCCGGGCGGCTCTACAACCAGTTCGCGCTGACGGTGGCGATCTCCGTCGGCATCTCCGCCTTCAACTCGCTGACGCTGAGCCCAGCGCTCAGTGCTGCCTTCCTGCGCCATCGCGGCGAGACGCAGTTCGTCCTGTTCCGCTGGTTCAATACGGGCTTCGACAAGCTCTCGCATGCCTACGCTCACGGTGTACGCTTCCTCATCCGCCTGCGCTGGATCATGCTTGGCCTGTTCGCGGCTGGCCTGGTCGCCACCTACTTCGTCTGGCAGCGCCTGCCCTCGACCTTCCTTCCGGTCGAAGACCAGGGCTACTTCTTCGTCGTCATCCAGTTGCCCGACGGCGCGTCGCTGGAGCGCACCGACGCGGTGGCACAGAAGGCGCGTGACATCCTGCAGTCGACGCCCGGCGTCGACATCGTCGGCTCGATCAGCGGCCTGAACTTCCTGACCAGCGCGGCGCAGTCGAACTCGGCGGTCGAATTCGCCATCCTGAAGCCTTGGGAGGAACGCGGTCCCGACCAGAGCGCATCGAAGCTCGTCGCCGACGTGCGCGGCAAGCTGATGCAGATTCCGGAAGCCTTCGCGCTGAGCTTCGATCCGCCCTCGATCCCGGGTATCGGCACGACAGGCGGCTTCGAATTCGTCGTCGAGGATCTCACCGGTCGCGGCAGTTCGGCACTCAACGACGCGACGCAAGCCGTGATCGCCGAGGCGCGCAAGCAGCCGGAAATCAATCCGCAGCAGCTGTTTTCGCCGTTCTCGACCTCGACGCCGCAGTTCAACTACGACCTCGACCGCAGCAAGGCCAAGCTGCTGGGCCTGAACCTGCCCGACGTGTTCAACACGCTGCAGATCTATCTCGGCTCGCTCTACGTCAACGATTTCAACCTGTTCGGCCGCACCTTCCGGGTGACCATCCAGGCCGACAAGGATGCACGTGCCGGCGCCGCCGACATTTCGCGGCTCTATGTGCGCAATGCCTCCGGCGGCATGGTGCCGCTCAGCACGCTGGGCAAGCTGGTGCCCTTCGTCGGCCCGGAAACCGTGCCGCACTACAACAACAACGCCTCGGCCACGATCAATGGCGGTGCCGCACCCGGCTTTTCCTCGGGCCAGGCGGTCGCCGCGATGGAACGGGCCGCTGCCACAGCGCTGCCCAGGGATTTCGGTTTCGAATGGACCGGCATCACCTTCCAGGAGCTCAAGGCAGGATCGATCGCGTCGGTGGTCTTCGGCCTCGCCATCGTCTTCGTCTTCCTGATCCTGGCGGCGCAGTACGAGAGCTGGGCGATGCCCTTCATGGTGCTGCTGGCGGTGCCGCTGGCCCTGTTCGGTGCCTTCGCGGCGCTGTGGGCACGCGGCATGCAGATCGACGTCTATTCGCAGATCGGCTTCGTCATGCTGATTGGCCTGGCGGCCAAGAACGCAATTCTGATCGTCGAGTTCGCAAGACGGCGACGCGAGGAGGGCCTCAGCATCGTCGAGGCGGCGATGGAAGCCGCGCGGCTCAGGCTGCGGCCGATCCTGATGACGGCCTTCGCCTTCATCCTCGGCGTGCTGCCGCTGATGTTCGCCACCGGCGCCGGTGCCGCCAGCCGCCAGTCGATCGGCACCACCGTGTTTGGCGGCATGGTCGCGGCGACCATCCTGTCGCTGGTGTTCGTGCCGGTCTTCTACGCGGTCATCGAACAACTGCGGGAACGCCGCGAAAGCGGCGAGCCCGCCTCCAAGCCCACTGAACCGACAGCCGAAACCGCCTTCCCTCCCCTGGCGGAAGCGGCCGAATAAGATTGGAGACTAATCATGCGTAAATGGAAAATCGCGTTGGGAGCGGCTGTCGCGCTGGGTGCCATTTCGGTGGCCAGCGTCCACCTGCTCGACATGGGCAACCTCAGGCTGAGCAGCGGCACGGCCGGAGCGGCGACACCCGCTCCAGCGGCGTTTGTCATGCCGGTGCCGGTGGCGAGCGTCGTCAAGAAGACGATCCCGATCTATCTCGACTATGCCGCCCGGATCGAGCCGATCCGCAGCATCACGCTGCAAGCGCGCGTCCCCGGCTACCTGCAGGAACAGACGGCGCAAGATGGCGCGGATGTGCGGCAGGGCGACCTTCTCTACAAGATCTCGCCTGACGACTTCCAGGCCGCACTCGACCAGGCGAAGGCCCAGGTGCAGCGCGATACGGCGACGCTCGATTATGCGCGTTCCAATCTCGGCCGCGGCACCGAGCTCGCCAAGAGCGGTTACCTGGACAAGGACAGCTTCGACCAGCGCACCAGCACCTTGCGCGAAGCGCAGGCGTCGCTGGCTCTCAACCAGGCGGCTGTGCGCACCGCGGAGCTCAATCTGAGTTACGCTGAAATCCATGCTCCGTTCACCGGGCGCCTGGGCCGCAACCAGGCCTCGGTCGGAACGCTGGTCAGCGTTGCCGGTACCGTGCTCAACACGCTGGTGCAGCTCGACCCGATCTACGTCACCTTCAATCCGAGCGAGACGGATCTGGCCGAGATCGAACAGGCCCGCGCGGCCGGCCCGATCGAGGTCGAAGTCCTGCTCCCGGGGGAGACCGAGACCAGCCAGAAGGGCGAACTTACGTTCATCGACAACACGGTCGACCACTCGACCGGCACAATCACCGCCCGCGCCACCATCGGCAATGCGAAGTTCACGCTGATGCCCGGCCAATATGTCCGCGTGCGGCTGCACATCAAACAGCAGCCCGATGCGCTGATGGTGCCGCAGACGGCGCTCGGCTCAAGCCAGCTCGGCAAATACCTCTACGTCGTCGGCAAGGGCAACACGGTCGACCAGCGGCTGGTCTCGCTTGGCCCGACGAGCGGCGATCTGGTGGCTATCCTCAGCGGCGTGTCCGAAGGCGACCAGGTGATAACAGGCAATCTGCAGAAGATCGGACCCGGAATGCCGATCTCGCCACTGCCACAGAAGCCGGCTACCTGACTCCCCCGCAGGCCCGGTTTCCGCGCGGCGCCTTCGACCTTTTCTCAGGTCGTGGGCGCCGTTTTCGTGAGAAGCTCCACCAGACCCGCGACATCGGACCGGTCAGCCTTGGCCGGCGGCATGAACGCACAATAGGGATGCCCGAGGGGAACCGAGACGGACGACAACGCGATCAGGCGACCGGCCTCCAGATCGGCGCGCGCCATGACCCGCTGGCCGAGGGCAATGCCCAGACCCAACCTTGCCGAGGCGATCGCCAGGCTGGACAGGCCGACCCGGCGCCCATGCGAGGGATCGGGCGCGCGACTGCCGCCGGATGCCGCGAACCAATCCGCCCAGGTCGGGTGCGAGGCGTAGTTCGGTCCCCAATTGGTGTGGATGAACAGGCTCTCGTGCAGATCCGCCAGGTTCGGATCACCATTGCCGTATCTGTGCCAGAACTCCGGCGCGCAGACCGGCAGCACGTCGTCATGGACGAGACGCACGAGTTTCAGTCCGGGATAGTGATAGTCGCCATAGCTGATGCGCAGGTCGATGTTCTGGCGCATGAGGTCGACCGGATCATCCTCGACCCGAACATCGATCGCCATCTGCGGAAAAGTATCGAGAAGCACGGCCAGCCTCGGCGCCAGCCATAGCTCGGCCAGCGAAAACGGCACGCTCACGACCAGACGCGTCCTCAAGCCGCCTTCCAGCATGCGCCGGCCGATCGCGGCGATGTCGCCCAGCGCACGCGCGGTCTGTGGGTAGATGGCATGGCCGGCATCGGTGAGCGCGATGCGATTGCCGCTGCGCACGAAAAGCTGCTTGCCGAACCAGGTCTCGAGATTGCGTATCTGCTGGCTGACCGCCGCCGACGAGACTCCGAGCTCGGTCGCCGCCAGGGTGAAGCTGCCGGCGCGGGCGGCGACTTCAAAGGCCTTGATGGCATTCAGCGGAGGCAATCGTTCCACATTAGGCTCCATAAGTTTTTCTTGCTCAATCCTAATAATTTTCCGCGTTGAGAGAAAGATTTTTTTGCCGTCTCATGTGCTCGGAACCTCGGAGCCCATGACCATGAAAGACATTCTCGATCTCGACCGCTATCCGCTCGACCGCGAAGGCAGCGCCGAATGGCAGCGCCTCGTCGAACAATCCATCGCGGCGCTCGAAGCCGGCGGCATGTACAACCTCGAAGGGTTTCTGCGCCCGGGCGTCGCTGAAAAGGCGGTGGGGGAGATCAAGCCTGTCATGGATGCGCGCTCGCATGTGCACAAGCGGACGCACAACATCTACTTCAAGCCTGATATCCCCGAGCTTGCTCCCGACCACCCGGCCTTGCGCAAGGTCGAGACCATCAGCCACACCGTCTGTGCCGACCAGATCCCCGGCAGTGTCGTGCTCGCCATCTACGAATACGAACCGTTGCAGCGCTTCCTTGCGGCGACAATGCGCAAGAGCCGGCTGCATGTCATGCAAGATCCGCTGGCGCGCACCAATGTCATGGCCTATCGGGCCGGCGAGGCGCTCAACTGGCATTTCGACCGTTCGGAATTCACCACCACCCTTCTGCTGCAGGCGTCGGAACGCGGCGGCGATCTCGAATACCGAACCGGCCTCCGTTCGGACGACAATCCCAACTATGACGGCGTCGCCAGACTGCTCGAAGGGCGCGACCCGCAGGCAAGGATCCTGCGTATGAAGCCGGGCACGCTGAACGTCTTTCGCGGCAAGAACACCGCGCACCGCGTCACCACCGTCGAAGGCAATCGCGAGCGCATGATCGCGGTCTTCTCCTACTACGAGAAACCCGGCGTCATGTTCAGCGACGAGGAGCGTATCGGCTTCTACGGCCGCGCGGCCTGAGGACCGACTGTCGAGGACGCATCGTGCTTCGAGGCCATCGAAATCCGAAAATAATCCCTTGTCAGATTGTCGACAATCTGCTTGTCTTACTCTCGGTTTCCTTGGGAGTGGCCGAATGGGGAAAGCGGATTTCAGTCCGATCGCGGACACCACGCGCCGCGCCGAAATCGTCGCGCTGTTGCGGCGCGCGATCCTGACGGGCCAGTTGGAACCCGGCCAGAAGCTCAACGAGCTGCGGATCTCCGAACAGATGCGGGTCAGCCGCGCGCCGCTCCGCGAAGCGATGCGCGAGCTGGTCCAGGAAGGCATCCTGACCAGCATTCCCTATGCCGGCACCTTCGTCATCGATGTCACCGCCAAGGACATCGACGATGCCTATTCGCTCAACAAGGTGCTGGACGAGTTCGCCATCGAGCGGACATGGCCACTGCGCAACCAGCGGTTTTTCGATGAGCTCGACCGGCGCCACGAGACGGTGAAGCAGGCGACCCGCAACCGCGATACCACCCGCCAGATCGAAACGGCGCTGCAACTGCATGGCCTGATCTACGAATGGGCCGACAATTCGGTGCTGCTGGAAACCTGGCAGCGATTGACCAGCCGGTTGCAGATGTATTTCGCGCTGCACCAGCAGGCACGCAAGGAAGCGGTGCCGGCCGCAGACATTCACGAGATCTATGTGTCGCTGCTCAAGGGCACCGACATGCGCGCTGCCCAGCGCCATGCCCGCGAACACATCGACCTCGATTTCGAAGAGCTTCTCTCTTACGCGCGCGGCCTCGAACAGCGCCCGTCGAAAGGCGCCTGACCAATTCCCCAGACATCGCAGCCAACGGACAGACACGTGCAGATCGAAACCATAAAAGCCTACCATGTCGTGCAGCCCTTCGTGGACGGGCCTTATCGCATGTCGAAGGGGCGCGTTGCCGACGCCTTCGACGCGGTGATCGTGTCCACTACCTCTGATAGCGGTTTGACGGGCTGGGGCGAGATGGCGCCGCTCGGCAATTTCTACTCGCCCGCCTTCGCCGCTGGCGTTCGCGCCGGCGTGGTGGAGATCGCGCCGCATCTCATCGGCCACGATCCGCGCGGGCTGGCCAGCATCGGACGGCTGATGGACACGGTGTTCAAGGGCCATCCCTACATCAAGTCGGCGCTCGACATGGCCTGCTGGGATCTCGCGGCACGCGCCGCCGACGTGCCGCTGGTCACGCTGCTCGGCGGCCAGGAGAGCGACACGGCTGAACTCTACAAGGTCGTCACCCACGGCAGCGTCGATGACATGGCTGCGCTGGCGAAGCGGATCGTCAAGGACGGCTTCCACCGGCTGCAGGTCAAGGTTGGCGGCAACGTCCATGACGACATCGAGCGCGTCACCGCGGTCGCCGCTTCGGTGCCGAAAGGCACCGTCATCTTCTGCGACGCCAATGCCGGCTGGACGCCCTATCAGGCACGCCAGTTCGCTGATGCGACGCGCGCCATCGACTATACGTTCGAGCAGCCCTGCACCACGATCGACGAATGCATGTCGGTGCGCCGCTCGCTCGACAAGCCGATGGTCCTCGACGAGTCCGTCGCCTCGCTGGACGACATGCTGGACATCCACCGCAAGGGTGCGGCCGACGGCCTGACGCTGAAGATCTCGCGGCTCGGCGGCGTGACCAAGACACGGCAGGTCCGCGATCTCGCCGTAGACCTCGGCTTCATGATCACGGTCGAGGACACTGGCGGCGCCGAAATCGACACCGCGGCCATGGCGCATCTGTCGCTGTCGACGCCGGAGGAGCGCCGGCTGCACGCGATCGCCTTCCACGAATGGGTGACGGTGCGCACCGCGTCGAACATGCCACCGGTCACCGGCAGCCGCATGGGCATTCCAGACGGGCCGGGCCTTGGCATCGACGTCGTTCCCGACCTGCTCGGCGCGCCGTTCTTCGAGGTCGGCCGCTGACATGAAAATCCGCCGCATCACGGCAACGCCGATCAACCTGCGCCTCGAGGCGCCTTACGCCTGGGTGTTTGGCGAGCTCGACGGGTTTTCGCCAACCATTGTCGAGGTCGAGACCGAGGATGGCCTGATCGGCCTCGGCGAGGCCCCGACGTCGGCAGCCGCGGCAATCATCAACGATGGTCTGGCATCGCGACTGACCGGCCGTGACGCCTTCGACATCGCCGGCGCCGAGCATGTCTGCCTGCCCTACTGGACCGGTGTGCAGTCGATCAACGACCGCACCCGCATCATGGCCTTCGGCGCCATCGAGATGGCGATGTGGGATCTGCGCGGCAAGGCATGGAACCAGCCACTCTACCAATTGCTTGGCGGCGCCGTGCGCAAGGACATCCCGTTCACCGACTATTTTTCGCTGCGCGGCGACGGGCCAAATGTAAAGGGAGAGACAACGCCGGAAGAAGTCGCCGACTATTGCGTCGAATTGCACGAGACGCACGGAACGACCTTCTTCGAAGGCAAGTTCTCGACCCGGGATTCGAAGATTTCGCTCAGGATAGTCGAGCTGATCCGCGAAAAACTCGGCGACGATGCGATGATCCGCATTGATTCCAACCAGGCCTATTCGCTGGCGACGGCGCGGCGACTGGCGCGGCCGCTGGAAGACCTCGGCGTGCGCAACTGGGAGGACCCGGTGGCGACGATCGAGGAGATGCGTGAGCTCCGGCGCCATTGCTCGATCCCGTTCTCGACCCACAACATCGACATCGCGCGCGCCATGGAAACCAAGGTGCCGGACGCTTTCGTCGGCAACCCGACGACGCATGGCGGCATCGGACGCCTGCTGCGTTTCGTCGGCGCCTGCGAACACGCCGGCATCGATTTCTGGTGCTACAGCGGCGACAGCGGCATCGGCAGTGCGGCCTACCTGCATCTGTGCGCGGCGCTCGGCTGGATCAGGGAGCCGAACCAATCGCTGTTTCGCATGCTGCCGATGGATATCATCGAGCAAGGGCCGTTTTCGCCGAAGAACAACGTCGTGCGCGTGCCGGAAGGTCCCGGCCTCGGCATCAGCTTGTCGCGGGAACACCTCGCCGCCTGTCACAGAGACTTTACCGAGAAAGGACCGTGCAACAAGTATCATGACCCGGCAAAGCCCGGAACCTATCGCCGCTTGCCGCTGAACTAGATGACGACTGGCGGCCAAGACAACAAGAAGCCAACCGCCGCGACTTCGGTCGGGAAGGTCGGCCACGTACAGGTGGAGCAGTGCAGACAAGAATCCGGCGCATCCACGCCAAGGACTGGATGGTACGGACAAAACCGCATGCTACAGTCCCGGTCAACAGGCCTCTGGCGGCGGGAAACGGAGCAATCCACGAAATTCGTCAACCATAAGAAATAGGGGAAAGTGTAAACCCATGAGCAAGAACTATCGCATTCTCGATCTCATCCGGCGCAACCGTTCGCCGCTTGAAAATCACCTCATCGACGGCCTCGTCGACGGCAGGCTCAGCCGCCGCGATTTCGTCCGCCATGGCAGCCTGCTCGGCCTGTCGCTGCCGCTGCTGGGCCGTATCGGCATGGCTGCCGGCCTTGGCGGCATGCCCTCACTGACGCGCGCCGCGGGCGCGCCCGGCGCCACGATCCGCGTCGCCAGCAGCGTGCCGGCGGCAACGATCGACCCGGTCACCATCGCCGATGCCGGCGGCCTGCTGGTCATGCAGCAGGTTGCGGAGTTCCTCTGCGTGGATGGACCCGACCTCGTGCTGCAGCCGGCGCTGGCCGAAAGCTGGAAGCCGAACGACAACGGCACGGTGTGGACCTTCAAGCTGCGCAAGGGCGTGAAATTCCACAGCGGCGGCGAGATGAAGGCCGACGATGTCGTGGCCAGCATCGACCGCCTTGCCGACCCCGCCAATTCGTCCAACGCACTGTCGGTGTTCACCGGCATCCTGCAGAAGGGCGCCACCAAGAAGGTCGACGACTACACGGTGGAGTTCCATCTCGACGCCCCGAACGGCAACTTCCCCTACATGGTGTCGTCCGACAACTACAACGCCGTCATCATCCCGGCGAGCTACAAGGGCGACTACGAAAAGAGCTTCGACGGCACCGGGCCGTTCAAGATCGAGAAGTACACAGCAAAGGTCGGCGCATCCTTCGTCCGCAACGAAGACTACTGGGGGCCGAAGGCACTGCCCGAGCGCACCGAGTTCACCTTCTTCGCCGATACGCAGCCGCAGATCCTGGCACTGCAGGGTGGGCAGGTCGACATCATCAACCAGATGCCAGTGCTGGCCGGCGTCGCGCTGCTCAACGATCCGAATGTCGACATCATCAGCCTGAAGTCGGTCGCACACCAGCAACTGCATTTGCGCTGCGATTCCGATCCCTTCAAGGACCCGCGCGTGCGCCGTGCCATCGCGCTCAGCCTCGACCGCGACAAGCTGGTTGCCGGCCTGATGAAAGGCCGGGCTTCACCGGGCAACGACAGCCCGTTCGCACCTGCCTATCCCTCGACCGATACGAGCGTGCCGCAGCGCAAGCAGGATATCGCGCAGGCCAAGCAGCTGATGGAAGCGGCCGGCGCCGGCAAGGGCTTCAAGGTGACGCTGACCACCGAGCGCTACCTCGAAATCCCCGAATACGCCCAGCTCATCCAGAACTGGGTCAAGGAGATCGGCATCGAGCTCGAACTCAACATCCTCGACCAGGGCGCCTATTACGGAGACGCGGTGTTCGGCAAATCGAACTGGCTGGATTCGGTGATGGGCATCACAGATTATGGTCACCGCGGTGTGCCGAACGTGTTCCTTGCCGCGCCGCTCAAGAGCGACGGCACCTGGAACGCGGCGCACTTCAAGAACAAGGACTACGACGCACTCGCGACCAGCTACATCGCCGCACTCGACCTCGAGGCGCAGAAGGCGACGGCAGGCAAGATCCAGAAGCTGCTGCTCGAGGAAACGCCCGTCATCTTCGGCTATTTCTACGACTACCTGACAGCGACGGCGAAAGGTGTCACCGGCGTGCAGCCGACCGCGATGTCGCAGCTGTTCCTCGACAAGGCATCGAAGGCCTGAGCCAGAAGGGAAAGCCAATCCTCTAACAGCCAGCTCCCTCATGGGGGCTGGCTTCACAAGGAGTGTTAGCCATTCTCTCCTTCTTTGTCCGGCGTGTCTCTCTATCGCTCGTCACGCTGTTCCTGCTCAGCATCATGGTGTTCCTGGGTGGCCAGGTGCTGCCCGGCAATGTCGGGCGCGCCATACTGGGCCCGTTCGCCGATCAGCGCGCGGTCGACGCGCTCAATCATACGCTCGGTGTCGATCGACCGCTGCTTACCCAATATGCGACCTGGATCTGGAACTTCGTCCGGGGCGACATGGGCACGTCCTATATCTTCCGCTCGCCGGTAGCGCCCTTCGTCATCGATGCGCTGGGCAATTCGATGAAGCTGGCGGCGGTCGCCTTCGTGCTGGTGGTGCCGATCGGCATCCTCGGTGGCGTCGTTGCCGCGCTCAATCTCAACCGCCCGCTCGACCGCATCATCAGCCTCGGCGGCCTATCGGTGACCGTCTTGCCCGAATTCGTCACCGGCATCATCCTGATCCTGATTTTCGGTGTCTGGCTGCGCTGGCTGCCGATATCGGCCGCATGGCCGCGTGATGCCGGCTTCTTCACCCAGCTCTATTATCTGATCCTGCCTTCGCTGCCGCTGTTCCTGGTGCTGTTCGGCTACATCGCCCGCATGGCACGCTCCGGCATGATCGAGGCGCTCGATTCCGACTACACGCGCACAGCCGTGCTCAAGGGCCTGCCGTGGCGCACGGTGATCTGGCGGCATGTGCTGCGCAACGCGCTGTTGCCGACCATCACCGTCATCGCGACGCAGACCGGCTATCTCATTGGCGGCCTCGTGGTCATCGAAACGCTGTTCCGCTACCAGGGCATCGGCTCGCTGATCTTCACCGCGGCGCGCGGCAAAGATTTCCCGATGCTGGAATCGGGAATTCTCACCATCGGCATCGTCTATGCCGTGGCGACACTTGCCGCCGACTTTCTCTATTCCGTGCTCAATCCGCGCATCCGGCTGGGGTCAGATCAATGAGCGCCATCCCAACCAGCTCCCCGACACCCGACGATACGCGCCAGCGTGGCCCGCTGGCGGAGGTGTTGTTTTCGCTGCTGCGCTCCGGCACGTTCCTCACCGGTCTTGTCATCGTGCTGTTCTGGGTGGGCTGCGCGCTTTTCGGCGAGCATTTCGCACCCTATGATCCGCTTGCCGACGACATCATCAACGCGCTGGCGCCGCCTTCGGCCGCGCACTGGTTCGGCACCGACCAGATCGGCCGCGACGTCTTCTCGCGCGTCATCGTCGGTTCGCGCGATATCCTGACCGTCGCGCCGCTGGCGACCTTGCTGGCGGCAGTGGCCGGCACGGCGCTCGGCCTCATCACCGGCTATTTCCGAGGCATCGTCGACGATGTCGTCAGCCGCATCCTCGAGGCCTTCATGGCGATCCCGGTGGTCATCGTCGCGCTGCTGGCGATCGTCGCGCTCGGCACCTCCAAGACGACCGTCATCGTCGTCATTGGCCTGAGCTTCGCGCCGATCATTGCGCGTACCGTGCGCTCGGCGGTGCTCGCCGAGCGCGAACTCGACTATGTCGCCGCCGCACAGCTCAGGCACGAAAGCGCGCTGCATACGATGTTCGTCGAGATCCTGCCCAACGTCATCCCGCCGATCCTGGTCGAAACCACCGTGCGGCTCGGCTATGCCATTTTCGCGGTCGCCACGCTTTCCTTCATGGGCTTCGGCATCCAGCCGCCCTCGCCCGACTGGGGGCTCTCGATCTCCAGCAATTACGGCATGATCGGCGGCGGCTTTTGGTGGACGGTGCTGTTCGACGCGCTGGCCATCGCCTCGCTGGTGATCGGTGTCAATCTGGTGGCCGACGGCGTTCACGGAGCGCTCAATGACTAAGTCCGTCACCGCCGAAAACGCGCTCGAGCTCGCCGATCTGTCGGTCGCCTACCGCGTCGCCGGGCGCAACCGCGCGGTGCTGCGCAATCTCAGCCTCACCATCGGCCAGGGCGAAGCCTATGGACTGGTCGGTGAATCCGGGTGCGGCAAATCCACCGTGGCTCTCACCGTGGTGCGCTATCTGCCGAGGAACGGCTCGATCACCGGCGGCGCGATCTCGCTCGACGGCCAGGACGTCATGAAGCTGGACGCCGAGGCGCTCAGGCGAGCGCGGGCCGAAAGCGTTTCCATGGTCTACCAGGATCCGGGCAAGGCGCTGAACCCGTCGATCCGCATCGGCCGCCAGTTGACCGAGATTTTCGAGCTCGGCGGCATAATGGGACAGGCGGCGCAGGACCGCGCGATCGCCATGCTGAACCGCGTGCGCATCTCCGATCCGACAAGCGTCATGCAGCGCTACCCGCACCAGCTCTCCGGCGGCATGCAGCAGCGCGTGGCGATTGCGATGGCGCTCGCCAACGATCCATCGATGCTGATCCTCGACGAGCCGACCACCGGCCTCGATGCGACAGTGGAGGCCGAAGTGCTCGACCTGATCGCGCAGCTCAGGCAGGAACTGTCGGCCTCGATCCTGTTCATCAGCCACAACCTCGCGGTTGTCTCCAACATGTGCGACCGGGTCGGCGTGCTCTATGCCGGCATGCTGGTGGAGGAAGGGCCGACGGAGGTCGTGTTCAACGATCCGCGCCACCCTTACACGGTGGCGCTGCTGCGCTGCCTGCCGCGTGGCGGACAGCGCAAGGACCAGGGTCGCCTCGACACCATCCCGGGCTTCCTGCCCGGCATCGGCGCCGCCATCAAGGGCTGCGCTTTCGCAGACCGCTGCGCGCTCGCCGATGACCGCTGCCGCACCGAATCGCCGCCGCTCTACGATCTCGGTGGCAGGCTGTCGCGCTGTCACTATCACGAAAGGGCGCAGGCGCTGCCGCGCGCGACACCGAGCAATGTCGCGCCTGCACCAAGGGCAGCAGCGGCACCCGTGCTGCGCGTCGCCGGGTTGAACAAGACCTATGCCAGCCACGGCCACGCACTGCGTGCCGTCAAGGACGTGTCGCTCGATCTGAGGCCCGGCGAAACGCTCGGGCTGGTCGGCGAATCCGGCAGCGGCAAGACGACCTTCGCCAGGCTGCTGCTCGGCCTGGTGCCACCGGACGAAGGCGGCACCATCGAGCTGGAAGGCAAGGCGCTGGCGCCGCGGCTGGCAGACCGCAGCGACGATCAGATCAAGGCGATGCAGATCGTCTTCCAGAATCCGGACTCGGCGCTGAACCGCTCGCATTCAGTCCGGCACCTGATCAGCCGCGCGTTGAAGCGGCTGGCGGGCTTGAGTGGCAAGGCGCTGGAGGCTCGCCTCAACGACCTCGTCCGCTCGGTGCGGCTGACCGACCGGCATCTCGCAGTCAAGCCACGCCAGCTTTCGGGCGGGCTGAAACAGCGCGTCGCCATTGCGCGCGCCTTCGCCGGCGACCCCCGCATCGTCGTCTGCGATGAGCCGACGTCGGCGCTCGATGTCTCGGTGCAGGCGGCCATCCTCAACCTTCTCGCCGACCTGCAGTCGAAGGAAGACGTCAGCTACATCTTCATCTCGCACGATCTTGCCGTGGTCCGGTACCTCTCGGACAAGATCGCCGTGCTCTATCTCGGTCGCATCATGGAGTTCGGACCATCGGAAGACGTCTTTTCCGGTCCGCACCATCCCTATACGGAAGCGTTGCTGTCGGCCGTGCCCAGGCTCGATCAGACCGAGACGGCGCGCATTCGCCTTGACGGTGAAATCCCCAGCGCCACCAACCCGCCGTCAGGCTGCGTGTTCCACACGCGCTGCCCGCGAAAGATCGGTGCGGTCTGCGAGCAGCAGGAGCCGCCGCTGAGCGAGGCGCAGCCTGGCCATTCGATCCGCTGCCACATCCCCTATGGGGAGTTGGCGAGGCTGCAGAAGGCGGTCGTGACCGAACCGGCATAGCGAGCATCGCCATCGAAGGCTATTTCTGAACATCAACGGACTATCTGTCCGCTTGCGCGGAGTGCGCTTGATCCAAGCACAGTTCAGCGCATACCCTCCCTGAGCCAAGGGAGGGCTATCGATGGATCTTTTCAAGCTGGACGGCGACGTCGCGCTGGTCACCGGCGCCGGCAGCGGCATCGGCCAGGCAATCGCGATCGGACTGGCCGAGGCAGGTGCAGACGTCGCCTGTTTCGGTCATGCATCGAAGGGTGGGTTGGACGAAACCGCGCATCGGATCTCGGCACTCGGCCGCAAGGCGCTGGTGCTGACCGGGACGGTGACGTCGCAGAGCGATCTCGCGGCGGCGATCGAGCGCGTCGAGGCCGAACTCGGCGCGCTGACCGTCGCCGTCAACAATGCCGGCATTGCCGGCTCGGAACCCGCCGAGACGCTGTCGCTGGAGAAATGGCAGAAGGTGCACGAGGTCAATGTCGCCGGCGTGTTCCTGTCGTGCCAGGCCGAAGCCCGCAAGATGCTGGCGCGACGCAAGGGCTCGATCATCAACATCGCCTCGATGTCGGGAACCATCGTCAATCGCGGGCTGACGCAGGCGCACTACAACTCCTCGAAAGCCGCCGTCATCCACATGTCGAAGAGCCTCGCCATGGAGTGGGTCGACCGCGGGTTGCGGGTCAATGTCGTCAGTCCTGGCTACACGCTGACGCCGATGAACAAGCGGCCGGAGGTGGCGGAAGAAGTGAAGATCTTCAAACGTGACACGCCAATGGGACGCATGGCAGCGCCGGAGGAGATGGTCGGGCCGACGGTGTTCCTGGCCAGCCGCGCATCGAGCTTCGTCACCGGCCTCGACCTGATCGTCGATGGCGGCTACGTCTGCTGGTAGGACGGAATGCTCAAGCGGGCAGGATGTCGGGGACTTCGCCTGCAGTCTGAAATTATCCATCTCGCGAGGCGTTAGTCGTTGCGTGGGATGAACCTTGGTATATATAATTTCATCCCATGAAACGGTTTCGCAAGATGGGGCTTGCCGAGGCCGATAGCCGAAATCGTGGGACCTTGATGGCTCGCAAATTTCAGAGCGCCGCAGCGCCGGCAATCCATCCATGGATGACTGCTTCGGCAGCAATCCTTCGGCAGCCATGACGCGGCCCCTTCGGCACGACATCACCACCTTCGAATTGAGCACCATCGCGCCTGCGCCGGCTTTTAGCCGCTGCATGGCGACAACGGCCTTGCGCAACGACCAGCCTTTCCAACACAATCAAGAAAAGCCGCAAGAAGGGAACGAACGACAACTTTCACACAGCTTGAAGGAGAACAAGCATGTCATTTCGCAGCCAGATCTCGAAACTGTCTATGGGCGCCGTCGCGCTCGCGACGCTCAGCCTGCTGACACCTTCCGCCCAAGCCGCCGCGCCCGAATCCAATGACCCGATCAAGATCGCGCTGTTCGACTGGACCAGCGTCAACCTGAACGCCAAGATCCTCGGCGGGATCCTCGAAAAGCTCGGCTACACGGTGGAATATCCGACCGCCGACTACCTCTCCAGCCTGACCACGGGTCTCACCAATGGCGACCTCGATGTCGGGCTGGAATTCTGGGACACGACCGCCGGCGAAGCCATGAAGGCGTCCGACGCCACCGGCCAGACCGAACGGCTCGGCAAGCTCGGCCCGAAGGCCAAGGAAGAGTGGTGGTTTCCCGAATACATGAAGGAAAAATGCCCGACCTTGCCGGACTGGCATGCCTTGCTCGACGCCACATGCGCGGCGTCGTTCTCGACGGCGGAGACCGCGCCGAAGGGGCGCTATCTCGGCGGCCCTGTGACCTGGGAGGGCTTCGACGACGAGCGTGTCGCGGCGCTGAAACTACCCTTCACCGTCATCCATGCCGGAACCGACGCGGCGATGTTCGCCGAACTAGATTCTGCCTATCAGCGCAAGGCGCCGATCATGCTGTGGATCTATTCACCGCACTGGGCGCCCGCCAAGTACAAGGGCGAATGGGTGCAATTCCCTGAATACACGCCCGAGTGCTACAACGACCCGAAATGGGGCGTGAACCCGGACGCCAAATATGACTGCGGCAAGCCGCATGGCGAGATCTGGAAATACTCCTGGTCCGGTATGAAGGACAAATGGCCGGTCGCGTACAAGGTGGCGAAGAATTTCACAATCGACACCGACGAGCTCAACAAGATGAGCGGCGAGATCGACCTTGACGGCAAGACACCGGAAGATGTCGCCGCCACCTGGATCGCCGCCCACGAGGCCGACTGGAAAGCCTGGGCGCAGTAATCGACCCGACTGGAAAAATGAGACCTGGCTGTTGACCAGCCGGGTCTCAATTCCTGGTATTCCAGAAGGACGATTGGATGACGGATAGGACTGAACAGGGGGCGGACGCAGCGGGCACGCCAAAGGATGCCCGTCCAATAAAACTTGCCTGCCGCAATGTCTGGAAGCTGTTCGGATCGAACGCGGCCAATTTTATCCGCGAGCGCGACGGCAAGGCCAGCATGGCGGAGGTTGCTGCTGCCGGACTGGTAGGCGCCGTGCGCGCCGTCGATCTCGAGATCCGCCAGGGCGAGATCTTCATCATCATGGGCCTGTCGGGGTCCGGCAAATCGACGCTGGTGCGTTGCATGTCGCGGCTGGTCGAGCCGACGCATGGCAAGGTCGAATTCGAAGGCAAGGACCTGCTGAAAATTTCCGATGCGGCACTCATCGAACTGCGGCGGCATCGCATGGGCATGGTGTTCCAGAATTTTGCCCTGCTGCCGCATCTCAACGTGCTGGAGAACATTGCCTTCCCGCTCAGCATCCAGGGGCAGGACAGGCCGACACGCGAGGCGCGGGCGCGCGAGGTCATCGATCTCGTCGGCCTGCGCGGCCGCGAGCAGTTCTATCCGCGCGAATTGTCCGGCGGCCAGCAGCAGCGTGTCGGCATCGCCCGCAGCCTCGCCACCAAGCCGGAGATCTGGTTCCTCGACGAGCCGTTCTCGGCGCTCGATCCGCTGATCCGGCGCGAGATGCAGGACGAACTGATGCGACTGCAAACGATGCTGCACAAGACCATCGTCTTCATCACCCATGATTTCGACGAGGCGATCCGGCTGGCCGACCGCATCGCCATCATGAAAGACGGCGAGGTCATCCAGATCGGCACGCCGGAGGAACTGGTGGTCGATCCGGCGACCGACTATGTCGCCGAATTCACCCGCGACGTCGACCGCGCCAAGGTGATCTCGGCGCGTGGCCTGATGCGCGCCTGCGATGGCAGCGACCATGGCGGCACGGTAGCGCCGGATGCAAAGATCGCCAGCTTCTCGGCCAGCATCGTTGCCGCCGGCAAGCCGTTCGCGGTGGTCAACGGCACCGGCAAGCCGATCGGCGAGGTGACGCCGCAAGCGGTGATCGATCTGCTGGCCGGCATCGACCGTTCCGGAGCCGGCGCATGACGGCGACGGCAAGCGCCAGCGAGGCAAGGGGGCGCCCGGTTCAGGTCTGGCTTCTGGTCTGGACCTTGGCGCTTGCCATCGTGCTTGTCACGTTCCTGCTGCAGGACAGCCTGCTCTGGGCCGTCAATTATCCCGACAGCGCCGTTGTGCCGGTCGCCGACTGGGTCAGCGCACTGATGCGCTGGATCAAGTCGAACCTGTCCTGGCTGACGCGCTCGATCACCGCGGTGCTCGGCGTGCCACTCGACTTCGCGCTCAATCTGTTGGCCAAGAATTTCAAGTTCGGCCATGGCGCCGATACCGTCATCCTGCCTCGGCTGTCCTGGGTCGGTGTGTGCGCTGCCGCCTTCCTCGCCGGGCATGCCGTTGGCCGCCGGAAGCTCGGCATGCTGGTCGGCGGCTGTTTCCTCTACATCGCCCTGTTCGGCCAGTGGACCAGCGCCATGCTGACGCTGGCGCTGATTTCCATCGCCGTGCCGTTCTGCATCGTCACCGGGCTGTTCGCCGGTATCTGGGCCTGGCGCAAGCCATGGGCGGAAAGGCTTATCATCTCGCCAGCGCTTGATCTGATGCAGACGATCCCGACCTTCGCCTACCTCATCCCGATGCTGCTGCTGTTCGGCAACAGCCCGGTGTCGGCGATGATCGCGACCGCGATCTTCGCCACGCCGCCCATGGTGCGGGCGACGATGCTGGGGCTGTCGCGCGTCCCTTCGGAAATCGACGACTTCAGCGAAATGGCCGGCTGCACGGCGCGGCAGAAACTGTGGCGGGTGCTTTTGCCTTCGGCACGGCCGACGCTGATGGTCGGCGTCAACCAGGTGATCATGCTGGCGCTCAACATGGTCATCATCGCCTCGATGATCGGCGCCGGCGGCCTTGGCTACGATGTGCTTCTGGCGCTGCGGGCGCTGAAGGTCGGCGAGGCAATGGAGGCTGGGCTCGCCATTGTGGCGCTGGCCATCGCGCTCGACCGGCTAAGCCAGGCCATCGCGCACAACAACGCGAAGGGCCATGTCCATCAAGAAACCAACCCGGTGTTCTGGCGGCGCTACCCCAATCTGACCCTGGCTATCGCGATCCTTGTCGTGACAACACTGCTCGGCCTGTTCGTACCGGCCTTCGCGGCGGTGCCGAAGGCGATCACCTTCACCACCGCGCCGCTGTGGAAAGCGGCGGTGAACTGGGTGACGATCAATTTCTTCGACGTGATCGAGGCCTTCCGCGTGGCGCTGATCCTCAATGTACTCAATCCGGTGCGTGCCTTCTGCGAAGGGTTCCCATGGCTGGGCGCGGTGTTCCTGCTCGGCCTTGCCGGCTATCAGCTCAGCGGCCTGCGCCTGGCCGCCCTGGTCGCCGGACTGACCGCCTTCTGCGCGGTGACCGGCCTATGGGAAAAGACCATGGCGACGGTCTATCTCTGTGGCATCTCGGCCTTCATCGCGTGCCTGATCGGCATTCCGATCGGGCTGATGGCCTCGCGCAGCGACCGGCTCGAGAAGATCGTCACCCCTGTTATCGACACGCTGCAGGTGCTGCCGTCGTTCTGCTTCATCATCCCGGTGGTGATGCTGTTCCGCGTCGGCGACGTCACCGCGATGATCGCCACCGTCGCCTTCGCCGTGGTGCCGGCCATCCGCTACACCAATCACGGCATCAGGCAGGTGCCGCCGGCGCTGATCGAGGCGGCCAAGGTTTCCGGCTGCACGCCGAGTCAGACCTTCTTTCGTGTGCAATTGCCGCTGGCGCTGCCGGAGATCATGCTCGGCGTCAACCAGACCATCCTGATGGCGCTGGCGATGATCATCATCTGCGCCATGGTCGGCACGCGCGATCTCGGCCAGGAGGTGTTCATCGCGCTGTCCAAGGCCGATTCCGGCCGCGGCATCGTCGCGGGCCTCGCCATCGCCTTCATCGGCATCGTCGCCGACCGGCTGTTCAACGCCTGGACGGCGAAAGCACGGGCGAGATTGGGGTAGTCTGAGGCGCGACGGCTATTCCGCCGCCACCCCCTTGACCTCGAGATAAGACTCCATCGAATCGTCCAGTGCCTGCAGCCACGGCGTGTGGTGCAGCGGCGCCATCGTTCCGGTCATCAGCGAGCGGTAGGCATTGTCGCGGAAGCCCATGATGTTCTCCGCCTTGTGGTGCTCCCACTCCATGAAGGTCCGGTTGACCGCTTCGACATCGAAACCAGGGTAGTCGGTCTGGTCCATCAATTCCTTGGTGTAGTCGCCCTGGAACCAGATCATCTGCTCGGCGTCTTCCAGCGTCTCCTCGCGCGCGCGCCACTTGGCGCTGTGCTCGGCCATCGCCTTGGCGGACGGTAGCTTGATGCGGCCCATGATGACGTCGCGCGCGTACCAGGCCTGCGCGTCGAACATGTTGAAAGTGTAGAACTGGTCCTGCATGCCGATATAGAACAGCTTCGGATTCTTCTCCCAGACGACGCCCTCATAGAGGTCCAGCGGCCACATGCGGTTCGCGGTCTTGAGTTTCAGATCGTCAGTGAGGAAGGGGAAGGAATGCAGGTAGCCGGTGCATAGGATGATGGCGTCGACATCCTTGGTGGTGCCGTCCTTGAAGTGGGCCGTCTTGCCGACGACCTTCTGCAGCAGCGGCACCTCTTTCCAATTCTCCGGCCATTTGAAGCCCATCGGCTTCGAGCGGTAGCTGGAGGTGATCGATTTGGCGCCATATTTGTAGCACTGCGAACCGATGTCCTCGGCCGAATAGGAGCGGCCGATGATCAATATGTCCTTGCCCTTGAACTCCATCGCGTCGCGGAAATCATGGCTGTGCAGGATGCGGCCGTTGAAAGTGGAAAAACCTTCGAAATAGGGAACGTTGGGCACCGAGAAGTGCCCGGAAGCGACGACGACATTGTCGAACTCTTCCGAATAGGTCACGTCGTTGGTGCGGTCATGCGCGGTGACGGTGAATTTCTTCGTCTCGTCCGAAAACGTCACCATGCGCACCGGGCTGTTGAAGCGCACCCATTTGCGCACGCCCGACTTTTCGACGCGGCCCTTGATGTAATCCCACAGCACGGACCGTGGCGGATAAGAACCGATTGGCCGGCCGAAATGCTCCTCGAAAGTGTAGTCGGCGAATTCCAGGCATTCCTTTGGCCCGTTCGACCAGAGGTAGCGGTACATCGAGCCGTGCACCGGGTCGCCATGCTCGTCGAGGCCGGTGCGCCAGGTGTAGTTCCACAGCCCCCCCCAGTCGGACTGCTTTTCGAAGCAAACGATCTCGGGAATCTCGGCGCCCTTGTCCGCCGCCGACTTGAAGGCTCTGAGCTGTGCCAGGCCGGACGGTCCGGCTCCGATGACGGCAACGCGACTTTTCATTGCAGGCCTCCCGGTCTCATTTCCCTAACGAAACAAATTTCACTCACAGGACAGTAATTGGCCCTTGCGTGCTGTCAACAGCCTGCGTGCTGAAACAGCGTTCCGCCAAGGCGGATTTGCCGCAGAAATCGAACGCGGCCAAACGCAGGATCACGAGCATGCGCCCCCAAGCGGCTTGCCGTCGCAGTTGCGCTCCTGTATCGGCACCGAATATGTTCACCTCGGGTGAAATAAATCTTCAAAGTCCGGGGTGGCGACATGGCGAAAAAAACTTCCGATCCCAAGGCTGGCGCCAACCCTGCCGGTGCAAAGGCAAAGCCGCTGCCAAAGGTCTCGGTGGATGGCAAGACCATCCGAACACCGCTGACGCAGAACCCGCACGCCATCCGCGACACCCGCGAGAAAGTGCTTGAGGTGGCGATTGGCCGCGAGGTGCGGGCGTTCCGCAAGAAGCTCGGCATCACCGTCGCCGACCTTGCGGTCGCGACCGACATTTCGCTGGGCATGCTGTCGAAGATCGAGAACGGCATCACCTCGCCGTCGCTGACCACCTTGCAGGCGCTGTCGCGGGCGCTCGGCGTTCCGGTCACCGCCTTCTTCCGCCGCTTCGAGGAGGAACGGAGCGCCGTCTTCGTCAAGGCCGGCGAAGGTCTCGATGTCGAGCGTCGCGGCACGCGTGCCGGCCACCAGTACAATCTGCTCGGCCATATCGGTTCGAACACCAGTGGCGTCGTCGTCGAGCCCTATCTGATCACGCTGACCGAGGATTCCGATGTGTTTCCGACCTTCCAGCACGAGGGCATGGAGTTCCTCTACATGCTGGAGGGCGAGGTCGTTTACCGGCATGGCAGCAACCTCTACCCGATGAAGCCCGGCGACAGCCTGTTCTTCGACGCCGATGCGCCGCATGGGCCCGAACAACTGACACGACTGCCGATGCGCTATCTCTCGATCATCTGCTATCCTCAGAACAGCGCGGGCTGAGTTGCCAATCTCCCCCTCGTGGGAAGGGCAATCGCATAGGAGGCCGGGGCTTTCGCTCTACGATTTGCCCCCACCCCTAACCCCTCCCCACAAGGGGCTGGGCGATCGCATATGGATTCTTACGAAGATAGACTCCCACCCTAACCCTCCCCACAAGGGGGAGGGAATGCTGCCGCGCGCTGTTACTCGGCGTCAAAACGTTGGCAATCTGTCGATGTCAGCGCCAACGGAAGTCTCCCCCCTTGTGGACCCACGAGGGGGGAGATCGGCAGCTTCAATCCGGTCCAAACCCCGGGCTGGTCGGGCTGCCATCATCCAGCTTCGACAGCCACTCGACCAGTGTCGGGCGGTAGCGCGTCAGGCCCTTGTAGTTGGCGAGTTCGTCCGGCAGGTCGCGGATGACGCGATGCAGGCGCCTTGCCCATTTCGGCTGCGTCACCAGTTCATCCATCTTGATCAGGTAGCAGCGGATCGGGAAGACGATGCCATTTGAGCGCGGCAGCCGCCAGAAACTCTGCAGCTCGACGCGCAGATGCACCTTGTCGCCGACGTTCTCGGGCGTGACCGTGGTGCGGTCCGGACCCCATTTGTGGTAATTCTCGGGGCTGGTGTCGAGGCGTGGATTGATGGTCATCGTCCAGTTCAGGCGCCGCGCCGGCTTGCCTTGCTGGATGTTGGTGAGGAACTTCAGCGCCCTGACGAAAATCCCCTTCTCATGTGCCAGCGGCACCGGGGCGTGCCATTCGAAGAAGTTCATGCCGATGTCGAAATCGAGCGACCAGTCGGCTTGCGTGGTGACCATGCCGGCATCCATCCACAGATTGCCGTCGCGCTGGTCGAGGATGCAGAAATCGCCCTGGCTCTGCCGGGTGATGTATTCCATCGGCCCGTAAGGCAGCGTCGAGGTGTCGCCGAAGGTGAAGGTGTCGTCGATGCCGAGCGGCCGGTTGATCCAGCGCCAGCGGTCGCCGTCGCGGGACAGCGTGAAATGCTCGGGATAGCCCAGCGCCTGCTGTTCCATCAAAAGCTCGAGCAGGTCCCAGCCGGCGAGCGTCATGTGCGGCAGCGACTGGCAGCGCAGCGGATCTTCGGCAAGCACCAAAGCACGGTCCTGCATCTCGGCGACATAGTGCTCGTCGACGTCGATCAGGTTTTCCAGCACGCTGCCCTTCGGTCCGACGACATGCGGCTCGATGTTGACCGCATACATGTACGCGTCTTCGTGGAAGGGGAAAGGAAACCGCCTGATATGCTCCGGGCTGTTCTTGAAGGTGAAGTCGTCGCGGAACGTTTCCTTGCGAAAGGTGATGCCCATGATTTCCTCCTACCGCTCCAGCACCAGCGACCGGCCCTCGAAGCGCGACACGCACGGCATGATCTTGCAGCCGGAGCGGTGGTCTTCCTCGCTCAGCCAGTGGTCGTTGTGGATGAACTTGCCGTCATAGGAGACGACATTGGTTTCGCACTGGCCGCAGACGCCGCCACGGCAGAGATAGGGCGGATCGACGCCGGCCGCCTCGATAGCTTCCAGGAGGCTCTGTTGCTCATCGACCCTGATCGTCTTGCCGCTGACCGCCAGCGTCACGTCGAACGGCAGTCCAGGCTGCGGTGCCGCGAAATGCTCGAAATGCACGGTCTCCGACGGCCAGCCCAGCGCGGCGGCGCGGTCGCGCACCCAGCCGATCATGCCTGAGGGGCCGCAAACATAGAGATGCGTGCCGAGCGGTTGTGTCGACAGCAGCCGGTCGAGCTCGATGCGCTCGTCGCGGTCGTCATGGTAGAGCCTGATGCGCCGGTCGTAGCGCTCCCGCAGCACATCGGCATAGGTGCCGAGCGAAGCAGTGCGGCAAGTGTAGTGCAGTTCGAAATTGCCGCCTTCCGCCGCCAGCTGCGCGGTCTGCGCCATGAACGGCGTGATACCGATGCCGCCCGCCAGCATCAGGTGCTTCCTGGCGCGCAGGTCGAGCGAGAACAGGTTGACAGGATAGCTGATCACCATCTCCAGGCCGGGCCTGACGCTCCTGTGCATGAACAGCGAACCGCCGCGGCCGACATCGTCGCGCCGCACCGAGATCGTGTATTCGCGCGTGTCGAGCGGCGAGCCCATCAGCGAATAGGGATTGAGCCGGGTGCGCTCGCCATCGCGCATCTCGACCACGACATGGGCCCCGCCGGAAAAAGTCGGCAAGAGCTGCCCGTCGCGCCGGCGGAAGTGGAAGCGGGTGACCAGTTCGTTGACCGGGACGACATCGCTGACGATGACATCGAGCTTGGTGGTGCCGGTGCTCATCGGAAGATCTCCTCCATCGGAGGGATTTCGCTGCGATCCTCGGCGTTGATGCACACACCCTGGAAGGCGGCGATGCGCCGGGAATAGTGATCGCGCACCAGAAGCAGCAGGCCGCAATGCGCGCAGGTCGCCGGCTGCGTCGTCACATTCTCGGTGATGCCCTTGCAGTGGACGCACTGCATGCGCCGCGCCAGCGAGCCGCGATGCTCGGTCTGGATCGAGGTGTGGTCGATGCCGGCTTCGAGTGCCACCTGCATGGCCTGGCCGATCAGGCCTTCGGTGCCGGCAAGGTAGAGACGCAAGCCCATATGCGCGTTGGCCAGCGTTTGCTTCAACCGGGGCAACAGGCTGGCGAAGGACGGCGCCTGATGAAACTGCGCCGGCTTCAGCGCTTCGAGGGCGGCGACGTGCTTGCCGTCGGGCCCTGGAATGAAGTCGATTTCGGCACCGTCGAAAAACCCGGCTGGGGCTCTCCCGGCCATGTCCGATATAGCGAGCGCACCCTCGGCATCGGCGATGAAAAGATGGTGCTTGCCGGGTTGCGGAGACAAGGTTCCGTAAACGGGCCGGCTGATGATGCTTTTGGCTGCCATTTAAGTCTTCGTGCCTCGAACCCCTCGCTGTCGACTATGCCTCAACCTTTCGCCGTGCGCTTGGTCTTCTTGGGATCATCGAAGGGAAGCGGCTGCGCTGTCGCCTTGATGGCGCCGCTCCTGTTGCGGATTTCCAGCTTGGTGTCCTTGACCGCGCAATCGACGTCGAGGCGGGCGATGCCCATCGATTTCTTGATCAGCGGCGAATACATGGCGCAAGTCACCACGCCGACTTGTCTGCCGTCGCGATAGACGGGCGCGCCCTCGTCGGCCGGCTCCTTGCCGTCGAGCAGGACGCCATAGATCTTGAAGCGCTCCTTGCCTTTCAGGCGATAGTGCTCCTCGGCGCCACGGAAGCCGGTCTTGCCGGGGCTGACGGTGAAGTCGAGGCCGAGTTCCCACAGCGTGTCGCCGGGGCCTTCATTCTCGAACGGGTATTTTTGGGAATTGTCGTAGGGGTAGAACAAGAGGTAGCTTTCGACGCGCAGCATATCGAGCGTGGTGAAGCGGCACGGAATGATGCCGGCGCTCTTGCCCTCGTCGAGGATCCTGTCCCAGATGGTACCGGCATCCTGGCCACGGCAGAAGATCTCGTAGCCGCGCTCGCCGGTGTAGCCGGTGCGCGAGATCATCACGGGCAAGCCGAACAACTGCGTCTGCATGTGGTGGAAATAATTGAGATCGCGAATGCCTGGCACATGCTTGGCGAGATAGTCGACTGATGTCGGCCCCTGCAGCGACAGGTCATGCAGATTGTCGTCGAAGCGCAGCGAGACGTCACGCCCGACGGACGCCCTCTGCAATTCCTCATGGCCGGTGCCCGAACCATGCACGACCATCCAGGCGTTCGGGCCGGTGCGGTAGAGGATGCAGTCGTCGGTGAATTTCCCCGCCTCGTTCAGCATGCAGGCATAGGCCGACTTGCCCGGGTATATCTTTTCCACGTCGCGCGTGGTGGCGAGGTCGATGAGATGCGAGGCGTGCGGCCCGGTGATGTGGACCTTCTTGAGACCCGACACATCCATCAGCCCGGCCTTGGTGCGGATGGCGATGTACTCCTCGTCGGCATCCTTGTCATAGGTCCAGGCGGTTCCCATGCCGCTCCAGTCTTCGAGCTTCGAACCAAGCGCGCGATGGCGATCCGCCAGGGTCGAGAATCTCCAGGATGCCGTCATCCGCTAGTCCTCCGTCCAAAAATCCTGCTGTTCCCTGCTCCTTTGCACACGGGCCGGAGCTTTGATCGAATATTGATCGTAAACGCAGGAGGCCCGCAATCCCCTGCAAGCAAATAATTTCATTGTCAGGCAAAATCGACCGCCGAACCAAACGGTTAACTCAGTGTAAATTCGCCTTGACAATTGGCGAATTCGGTCTGAATCTATGAAAAAAATTTCACTCTCTTGAAAGAGGGCGGCGGACGGTGAATTCGGAACCGGACGTCGGCAAAAAGGGGAAAACCGATGTCAGACCTGCAGCAGCGCATCGAGGCGCTGTACCGTTCCGACCTGCGCGGATCCGCGCTGCTGATCATCTGCCTGTGGGCGACGATCCTCTTCGTCCTGCTGATGACCTGGCCATACATACCGGACGCCGGGATCAAGCTCGTGGTGGCGATCGCCGCCGCCGCCGTGCTGATCTTCAACACGGCGGCCATCCTGGCGATGGTCAGGCACTACAAGGAAGACAAGGACTTCATCTACGGGCTCGATATCAAGAACGCCGACGCCTTCCGCAACCGCAAGTCCTGAGGGGTAGAAAGCATGTCCCGCTACACGCCGCCGGAGCAGAGCAAGACCGGGCAGATCTTCGATATTGTTGTCGTGGTCGTCGCCATATTCGTGGCGCTGTGGCTGCCGCTGAAGCTGGGCCTGGCAGGGGCGGCAAAGTCCATCGATGCGCTCGACGCCAAGACCTGGGAAGCGCTTGGCCAGAATCCGACCATGGCTTCGATCTGGGAAAAGCTCGGCTACACGCCCGAGACCGCGCACGACATCATCCAGAACCGTTTCCATTATGTGATCGACTGGCCGACGCTGATCATCATGGCGGCGGTGCTGATCGGCTATTTCGTGTTCCTGTTTCGCGCATCCGACCGCGAATATCGCGACGTCATCAACGAAAAGTTCGACGATAAGTAAATCCGGGGGACGCATCATGTGGGTGGCACTCTCTTACGCATGCTGGGGCATATCGATCGTGCTCGCGCTGTGGATGCTCTACGACTGGTTCAAGGTGGATACCACCTACACCGAGGATGTCCTGACTTCCTCACGCGAAGGCGAGCTTGAAGCCGTTTCCGAAAAACACCGGATCTGAGTGGGGATTGAACAATGACGATCACGCTTGAACCGACAATCCACGGAGACAGGGTTTCACTGCTGCGCGTGCTTGGCCCAGCCCATGTCTGGGCGCTCGGCGTCGGCATCGTCCTGGTCGGCGAGTTCACCGGCTGGAATTTTGCCGCCGACAAGGGCGGCGCGCTGGCGGCGCTGATCGTCTGCTGGATCGTCGGGCTGCTCTATACCTCGGTCGCCATGATCGATTCCGAGGTGACATCGACTGTCGCCGCCGCCGGCGGCCAATACGCGCAGGCCAAGCACATTGTCGGACCGCTGATGGCTTTCAACGTCGCGCTGTTCCTGGTCTTCGCATACACCATGCTCGAAGTGTCCGATGCCATCCTGCTCGGCGACACCATTGTCGCCAAGGCCGGCGTCGAAGGGCTCACTCACAATTCCTTCATCGCCGCCACCATCGTGGTGCTGGCGTGGCTCAACTATCGCGGCGTTCTGATGACGCTCAACGTCAACTTCGTCATCACCGCGATCGCCTATATCTCGATCGTCATCCTGTTCTTCTCGGTCAGCCCGTGGACGCAGGGCGCGGTGCTGAAGCTCAATGAACTGGTCACTCCGGGCAACGCCCTGCCCTATGGCTGGATCGGCGTCATCGCCGCCTTCCAGTTCGGCATCTGGTATTATCTCGGCATCGAAGGCACCACGCAGGCGGCCGAGGAAGTGCGCTCGCCAGCGCGCTCCCTGCCTTACGGCACCATGGCCGGCATGATCACGCTTTTGATCGCCGCCGCCATGACCTGGTATGTCTGCGCCTCGCTGATGCCATGGGAATATCTCGGCATCACCTACTATCCGCTGTGGGACGCGGGCAAGCTGACCGGCAGCCCGCTGCTCGAGAACCTCTTGTTCGTCGCCACGCTGCTGGCAGCACTTGCATCGGCCAATGGGTGCATCAACGACGCGGCGCGGGCCTGGTTCTCGCTCGGCCGCGACCGCTATCTGCCGAGCTGGTTCTCGGCGGTGCACCCGAAATATCGCACGCCCTATCGGTCGATCCTGTTCCTTCTGCCGATCGCGCTTGCCTTCGCCTTCATCGCCGACCTCAACCAGGCGATCACCTTCTCGATCCTGTCGGGCGTGCTGCAATATACGTTCATGAGCATCAACATCATCATGTTCAGGAAGAAGTGGCCGCTCGGCTCGATCCGCCGCGGCTACACGCACCCCTTCCATCCGCTACCGGCGATCGTGCTGTTCTGCCTGTGCGTGGTGACCTTCTTCGCGATCTTCCTAGGCTTCGGTTCGCAGCTGATCGCCATGGTCGCCTTCTATTTCCTGATCTCGCTGTGGTTCCATTTCTACCGCTACAAATTCGTGCGGCGCGGCGACCAGTTCACCATGCCGTGGCCGAAACCGCAGGGCTATTGATGGGAGAAGGTCCGTCCAGATCCTGGGCGGGCCTGGCATGACGAAATGTCCGAGGTGACGTCAGCACTGCTTGCCGGGGCAATTGCCCTGGCTCTCGCCCTTCACCTTGCCTGGCTGGTGCGCGCCAGCCGCAACAAGGCGTCAGTGGCGCTCGCTGTCGAGCAAGCCAACATCCGCACCGCCATTGCCGACGCAGCCGATGTCTCGGACGGCACCGCCGGTGTCATCACCTGGGAAGGATCATGGAATGGCCGGCGCGTCCAGGTACGCACCATCGTCGACACGCTGGCGACGAGAAAACTTCCGGCGCGCTGGCTAAGCGTCTCGATCACCGAAAAGGTGGCGGTGCCAGCCACGTTCGACATGATGATGCGGCCGGGTTCGCCAACGACCTTCTCCAATTTCGATCATCTCGACCATACGCTGCCAAAGAGTTCGGCATTGCCGGCCGAGGCCGTGGTGCGGACGGATCGCAAAGGCGTTCGCTTCCCGCAGGAGATCATCGCCGATCACCTGGGGATCTTTTCCGAAGGGCGCGCCAAGGAACTGCTGATCACTCCGAACGGCGTGCGCATCGTCTGGCTGCTGGCGGAGGCCGAACGCGCGCGCTACGGCGTCTTCCGGCAAGCCCAATTTGGCGACGCCACGCTGGACCCGGTGCTGATCGAGAGACTGCTGGAATCAGCGTCGACGCTTCGCGACGCCATCAACAGAAACGAACGGCAAGCCGCATGACCAATTCAGCCGCCGCACCCGCGCCCCCAAACCCCTATCTGGTACTCGGCGCGGCAATCGTCCTGCCGGCTAGCGGACACGTCATTCTCGGGGTGCCGGTGCGAGGCTTGCAGTTTCTTTTCTTCATGGTGATCCTGGCATGGGTGACGGCCAAGATCGCCCCGCCGGATGCCAGCTTCGTCGGCCGCCATGCGGGTGGCTTCCTGATCTATGCGCTGTCGGTCCTCGATGCCTACAAGTTGGCCCGCATCCGCCATGCCCAATGGGTTCACAATGCCCGCGAGGGTAGCGATAGTGGGCATGGCGGCATTGCGCCGCATACGTAACTAGAGGAATATTTTTTTCATACGATTGAATTTATGGGACTCATTCGATACATCATCTTCTAGCTACAAACGCCGGGAGGCTGACATGTGTGGAATCGTCGGACTGTTTTTGAAGGACAAGTCGCTTGAGCCCCAACTCGGCTCGATGCTGTCGGAAATGCTGATCTCGCTCAGCGATCGCGGCCCGGACAGCGCCGGCATCGCCATCTATGGCGCCCCGTCCGGGAATGAAGCCAAGATCACCATCCAGTCGGCCAAGCCGGAGCGCGATTTCCGCGGACTCGACACCGAACTCGCCAAGGCCATCGGAACGCCGGTGAGCATCGCGGTGAAATCGACCCACGCCGTGGTCAGAACCACGCCCGCCAAGATCGACGAAGCGCGCGAAGCCATCCAGGCACTTCGTCCGGACATCCGCATCATGGGCGCCGGCGACGTTGTTGAAATCTACAAGGAAGTCGGCCTGCCGGAGGCGGTGGTCGACCGTTTCGATGTCCGCAGCATGACTGGCACGCATGGCATCGGCCATACCCGCATGGCAACGGAATCGGCGGTGACGACGATGGGCGCGCATCCGTTCTCGACCGGCGCCGACCAGTGCCTGGTGCACAATGGCTCGCTGTCCAACCACAACAATGTCCGCCGCGAGTTGGTTCGCGAAGGCATGAAATTCGAGACCGAGAACGACACCGAAGTCGCCGCCGCCTATCTCTCCTCGCAGATGGCGCATGGCAAGAACCTCGGCGAAGCGCTGGAAGGCACGCTCTCCGACCTCGACGGCTTCTTCACCTTCGTTGTCGGCACCAAGAACGGCTTCGGCGTCGTGCGCGATCCAATCGCCTGCAAGCCCGCCGTCATGGCCGAGACCGACCAGTATGTCGCCTTCGGCTCGGAGTATCGCGCGCTGACCAAACTGCCCGGCATAGACAATGCGAGGGTCTGGGAACCGGAGCCCGCAACCGTCTATTTCTGGGAGCATTGAGTTCATGGCGGCAACCTCCAAGGCAACGCGCGACCAAAGCCACGCGCGCGTCTTCGACCTCGACGTCATGTCGCTGCGCGAGCTCAACCAGGCGCTGCACAATCTGACGCCCGGCTCGAATGAAACGGCATGGGAAGTGCTGAACCCGAAGGGCAATCATTCGGTCGCCGTCGGCGTCGATCAGCCTGTTACCATCGATGTGCGCGGCAGCGTCGGCTATTACTGTGGCGGCATGAATGACGGCGCCACGATCACAGTACACGGCTCGGCCGGACCCGGCGTCGGCGAGAACATGATGTCGGGCTCGATCATCATCAAGGGCGATGCCAGCCAGTATGCCGGCGCCACCGGCAAGGGTGGCCTGCTGGTCATCGAAGGCAACGCGTCGTCGCGCTGCGGCATTTCGATGAAGGGCATCGACATCGTCGTGCGCGGCAATATCGGCCACATGTCGGCCTTCATGGCGCAGTCCGGCAATCTGGTGGTGCTGGGTGACGCCGGCGATGCGCTGGGCGATTCCATATACGAGGCGCGGCTTTTCGTGCGCGGCAAGGTCGACAGCCTCGGCGCCGACTGCATCGCCAAGGAGATGCGGCCCGAACATCTGGAATTGCTGCAGGGCCTGCTCGACCGCGCCGGTGTGACTGGCATCAAGCCGACGGAATTCAAGCGCTACGGCTCCGCGCGCACGCTCTACAATTTCAATATCGACAACGCCGACGCGTATTGAGGCAGCATGACCTACAAGAATCCGCCGACGACGCCGCGCAAATCCGCGACCTTCGACGACTACACGCTTTCCGAAATCCGCCGCGCCGCGGCAACCGGCATCTATGACATCCGTGGCGGCGGCGCCAAACGCAAGCTACCGCATTTCGACGACCTTCTGTTCCTCGGCGCCTCGATCTCGCGCTATCCGCTCGAAGGCTATCGCGAGCGCTGCGACACCAGCGTCGTGCTGGGCTCCCGCCACGCCAAGAAGCCGATCGAACTGAAGATCCCGATCACCATCGCCGGGATGAGCTTTGGCTCATTGTCCGGCCCGGCGAAAGAAGCCCTCGGCCGAGGCGCGACGCTGGCCGGCACCTCGACCACCACGGGCGATGGCGGCATGACCGAGGAAGAGCGCGGCCATTCCAAGACGCTGGTCTATCAGTACCTGCCATCCCGCTACGGCATGAACCCGCGCGACCTGCGCCGGGCCGACGCCATCGAGGTCGTTGTCGGCCAGGGCGCCAAGCCCGGTGGCGGCGGCATGCTGCTCGGCCAGAAGATCTCCGACCGCGTCGCCGAGATGCGCACGCTGCCGAAAGGCATCGACCAGCGCTCGGCCTCACGCCACCCCGACTGGACCGGCCCCGACGATCTCGAGATCAAGATCCTCGAACTGCGCGAAATCACTGACTGGGAAAAGCCGATCTACGTCAAGGTCGGCGGCGCGCGTCCTTATTACGATACAGCGCTTGCGGTGAAGGCCGGCGCCGATGTCGTCGTCGTCGACGGCATGCAGGGCGGCACGGCCGCCACGCAGGAAGTGTTCATCGAGAATGTCGGCCAGCCGACGCTCGCCTGTATCAGGCCGGCGGTGCAGGCGCTGCAGGATCTCGGCATGCACCGCAAGGTGCAGCTGATCGTCTCCGGCGGCATCCGCAACGGCGCCGATGTCGCCAAGGCGCTGGCGCTGGGCGTCGATGCCGTGTCGATCGGCACAGCCGCCCTTGTCGCACTTGGCGACAACGACCCGCGCTGGGAGGCGGAGTACAACGAGCTCGGCACCACCGCCGGCGCCTATGACGACTGGCACGAGGGGCGCGACCCGGCCGGCATCACGACGCAGGACCCCGAACTGATGAAGCGGATCGATCCGGTGGCCGCCGGACGCCGGCTGGCGAACTATCTCAAGGTGATGACGCTTGAGGCACAAACCATCGCGCGTGCCTGCGGCAAGAACAGCCTGCACAATCTCGAACCCGAGGATCTCGTCGCCCTGACGATCGAGGCGGCCGCCATGGCCGGCGTGCCGCTGGCCGGCACCAACTGGATACCGGGGAAGAACGGCTTCTAAGACATCAGACCACCAAAAATACCATAAGCGAGGAACTATAATGGGGAACGATCTCGCCGCATTCGCCAAAGAGAACGGCGTCAAGTATTTCATGATTTCATACACCGACCTGTTCGGTGGCCAGCGTGCCAAGCTGGTGCCGGCGCAGGCGATCGCCGACATGCAGAAGGACGGCGCCGGCTTTGCCGGTTTCGCCACCTGGCTGGATCTCACGCCAGCACACCCGGATATGCTGGCGGTGCCGGACCCGGCTTCGGTTATCCAGCTGCCATGGAAGCCCGATGTCGCCTGGGTCGCCGCCAACTGCATCATGGACGACAAGGAGGTCGACCAGGCGCCGCGCAACACGCTGAAGCGGCTCATCGCCGAAGCGGCGAGTGACGGCATGCATGTGAAGACCGGCGTCGAGGCCGAGTTCTTCCTGATCTCGCCCGACGGCAAGACGATCTCCGACGAATACGACACCGCGTCGAAGCCTTGCTATGACCAGCAAGCGGTGATGCGCCGCTACGACGTCATCGCAGAGATCTGCGACCACATGCTGGCGCTCGGCTGGGGCGCCTACCAGAACGACCACGAGGATGCCAACGGTCAGTTCGAGATGAACTGGGCCTTCGACGATGCGCTCGCCACCGCCGATAAGCACTCCTTCTTCAAGTTCATGGTCAAGTCGATCGCGGAGAAGCATGGCCTGCGCGCCACCTTCATGCCAAAACCGTTCCAGGGCCTAACCGGCAATGGTTGCCATGCCCACATCTCGGTGTGGGACAAGGCCGGCAAGACCAATGTCTTCGCCGACAATTCGATGGAGCTCGGCCTCTCTGCAAAGGGCAAGAACTTCCTCGGCGGCATCATGAAGCATGCGTCCGCGCTCGCCGCGATCACCAACCCGACGGTCAACTCCTACAAGCGCATCAACGCGCCGCGCACCATTTCGGGCGCGACCTGGGCGCCGAACACGGTGACCTGGACCGGCAACAACCGCACCCACATGGTGCGCGTGCCCGGTCCCGGCCGTTTCGAACTGCGCCTGCCCGACGGCGCGGCCAACCCCTATCTGCTGCAGGCGGTCATCATCGCCGCCGGCCTCGACGGCATCCGCTCGAAGGCCGACCCCGGCAAGCGTTACGACATCGACATGTACCAGCACGGTCATACCGTGAAAGGCGCGCCGAAGCTGCCGCTCAACCTGCTCGACGCCTTGCGCGAGTTCGACAAGGACAAATCGCTCAAGGCGGCGCTGGGTGAGGAATTCTCGTCGGCCTACCTAAAGCTGAAGCACCAGGAATGGAATTCCTATGCTTCGCACTTCACGCAATGGGAGCGCGACCACACGCTGGATATCTAGAGCATCGGACCGAAAAGTGTGAAGCGGTTTTCGGGTGATCCGATGCATCAGGAATCCAGCGCGGTGCGAGCGACCTCGGAATGAACGTATGAAATACTCGATCTTCTCGCTCGCCCGCGCCGCGCTTTCCGGTCACAAGAACTGGCAACGCACCTGGCGCGATGCCACGCCAAAGGACCACTATGACGTGGTGATCATCGGCGGTGGCGGCCATGGCCTGGCCACCGCCTGGTTCCTGGCCAGCGAATACGGCATCAAGAATGTCGCCGTACTGGAAAAAGGCTGGATCGGTTCCGGCAATGCCGGCCGCAACACCACCATCATCCGCTCCAACTACGGCCTGCCCGGCAACACCGGCTTCTACGAATTGTCGATGAAGCTGTGGGAGCGGATGGAGCAGGACCTCAACTACAACGCGATGGTCAGCCAGCGCGGCGTCGTCAATCTCTATCACTCCGACGCGCAGCGCGACGCCTATGCGCGGCGCGGCAACACGATGCGCATCAACGGCATCGACGCCGAACTGCTCGACCTCACCGCGGTCAAGAAGATGATGCCGTTCCTGAACTTCGACAATGCGCGCTTTCCGGTGCAAGGCGGGCTCTTGCAGCGGCGCGGCGGCACGGCACGGCACGACGCCGTGGTCTGGGGCTATGCCCATGCGGCGAGCGCGCTCGGCGTCGACATCATCCAGAACTGCGAGGTCACGGGCTTCGTGCGCGACGCCAATGGCAAGGTGACCGGGGTCGAGACTTCGCGCGGCAAGATCGGCGCCGGCAAGGTCGGCATGGCGGTTGCCGGCAGTTCCTCGCGCGTCGCGGCGATGGCAGGCTTGCGCCTGCCGATCGAAAGCCATGTGCTGCAGGCCTTCGTCTCCGAGGCCATCAAGCCGCTGCTGCCCAACGTCATGACCTTCGGCGCCGGCCATTTCTATGTCAGCCAGTCGGACAAGGGCGGGCTGGTCTTCGGCGGCGACATCGATGGCTACAATTCCTACGCCCAGCGCGGCAACATGCCGGTGATGGAAGACGTATGCGAGGGCGGCATGGCGCTGATGCCGATGATCGGCCGCGTGCGTCTGCTGCGCCAATGGGGCGGCATAATGGACATGTCGATGGACGGCTCGCCGATCATCGACAAGAGCCCGGTGGACGGGCTCTATCTCAATGCCGGCTGGTGCTATGGCGGCTTCAAGGCGACGCCGGGATCGGGCTTCGTCTTTGCCCATCTGCTGGCCCGCGACACGCCGCACGAAGAGGCCGCAAAGTTCCGCCTCGACCGCTTCCGGCGCGGTGCGATGATCGACGAAAAGGGCCAGGGCGCCCAACCGAACCTGCACTGAGGACGGTCAAGAAATCATGCGTATTGTCTGTCCCTTCTGCGGCGAACGCGAACTCGGCGAGTTCACCTATCTCGGCGACGCCAAGCCGGTGCGGCCAGTGGCCGGCGCCTCGGAAGACGAGGTGTTCGACTATGTCTATCTGCGCGACAATGTCGCCGGCGCGACCAGCGAATACTGGTACCACGGCGGCGGCTGCCGGGCGTGGCTTAAGGTCGCCCGCAACACGCTGACGCATGAGATTTCTTCGGTTGAGCCGGCCCTTGGCGCCGGTGCCGCCAGGGTTGGCGCGTGATGGCCGGCGCGCAGACACACCGGCTGGACAAGGGTGGTCTTATCGACCGCTCGGCGTCGCTTAACTTCCGCTTCGACGGCAAGACTTTCTCGGGCTTCCAGGGCGACACGCTCGCCTCCGCACTGATCGCCAATGGCGTCAAGCTGGTGGGCCGTTCGTTCAAATACCATCGCCCGCGCGGCATCCTGACATCAGGCTCGGAAGAGCCCAACGCGCTGGTCGAATTGCGCACGGGCGCCCGACGCGAGCCGAACACCAAGGCAACGACCGCCGAGCTCTATGAGGGGCTCGAGGCCGCCAGCCAGAACCGCTGGCCGTCGCTGCGCCACGACGTGATGTCGGTCAACCAGCTGTTCGCGCCGATCTTCGTCGCCGGCTTCTACTACAAGACCTTCATGTGGCCGGCCAAATTCTGGGAAGCGATCTACGAGCCAGCGATCCGCCGCGCCGCCGGCCTTGGCCGCGCCGCCGGCGTTGCCGATCCCGACCACTATGACAAGGCCTGGGCGCATTGCGATGTGCTGATCGCCGGTTCCGGCCCGGCCGGTCTGGCGGCAGCACTCGCCGCCGGTCGCAGCGGCGCCCGCGTCATCCTGTGCGAAGAGGATTTCACGCTCGGCGGCCGCCTGCTGTCGGATGGCGGCACGATCGATGGGCTGCCGGTGGCCGAGTGGCTGTCGCGAACGCTGGCAGAACTCGCGGCGATGCCCGACGTCCGCATCATGACCCGCACGACGCTGTTCGGCGTCTATGATGGCGGCACCTATGGCGCGATCGAACGGGTCAACGACCACCTGCCCTCGCCGCCCGAGCACCAGGTGCGCCAGCGGCTGTGGCGGATCGTGGCCAGGCGCTGCGTAGTCGCCGCCGGCGCCCTTGAGCGGCCGATCGTCTTTGCCGGCAACGACACGCCTGGCGTGATGATGGCTTCGGCGATGCGGACCTATATCGCGCGATACGCCGCCGCACCTGCAAAACGCATCGCGCTGTTCACCAACAATGAGGATGGCTGGCGCACGGTCGAGGCTGCGCTCGGTGCTGGACTGCAGATCGCGGCGGTGATCGACGCGCGGCCTGATGTATCGGCTGCGTATCGCTCGCTGGCCTCCAAGGGCGGCTTCCCGGTGCTGCACGGCTCCGTCAGCGGCGTCGAAGGCGGCAAGGATGGCGTCAGGAAAATTGCCGTCTCGCTGACCGGCGGTGCGCGCGCCGAAGTCGAGGCCGACGGTCTTGCCGTCTCCGGCGGCTGGAACCCTGCAGTCGGGCTGACCTCCTATCATCGCGGCCGGCCGAAATGGCGCGACGACATCGCCGCCTTCGTGCCGGATGGCGCGCCTCCCGGCATGGTGGCCGCCGGCGCGGCCAACGGCGATTTCGGACTGGGCGCGTGCCTCAGCCAGGGGTTTGCCGCGGGTGCTGCGGCAGCGCATGACGCTGGGCACAACGGCAAGGCGGGTACCGCGCCGGTCGCCGACGACGAGGCGTTCTCGCTCACCCCGCTCTGGCATGTCGCCGGCAAGGGCAAGGCCTTTGTCGACTACCAACACGATGTGACGGCGTCCGACATCGAACTGGCGCAACGCGAAGGCTTTGAATCGGTCGAGCACCTGAAGCGCTATACGACGCTCGGCATGGCCACCGACCAGGGCAAGACCTCGAACGTCGCCGGCCTTGCCATCATGGCGGCGGTGAGCGGCCGGTCAATTCCCGAGACCGGCACGACGATCTACCGGCCGCCCTATGTGCCGGTCGCCATCGGCGCCTTCGCCGGCCACCATCGCGACGAGACTTTCCATGCGACGCGGCTGACGCCGTCGCATCACTGGGCAGCCGAACAAGGCGCTGTCTTCGTCGACACCGGCCTGTGGAAGCGCGCGCAATGGTATCCGCGCGCCGGCGAGAAGGACTGGCTGGAATCGGTGACCCGCGAGGTCAAGGCGGTGCGCGGCGGCGTCGGTTTCTGCGATGTCTCGACGCTCGGCAAGATCGACGTGCACGGCCGGGATGCCGGCGCCTTCCTTGATCGCGTCTACATCAACACCTTCTCCAACCTTGCTGTTGGAAAGGCGCGCTACGGGCTGATGCTGCGCGAGGACGGCATCGTCTATGACGACGGCACGACGTCGCGGCTGGCCGAGGACCATTATTTCCTGACCACGACCACGGCCAAGGCTGGACTGGTGATGCAGCATCTCGAGTTCTGCCGGCAGGTGCTGTTTCCGGAACTCGACGTGCAATTGACCTCGGTATCCGACCAGTGGGCGCAATTCTCGATCGCCGGACCGAAGACCCGGGACCTGCTGAAAGAAATCGTCGATCCGGCCGAGGACCTGTCGAACGAGGGTTTTCCGTTCATGGGCGCCCGCGAAGTGGCGTTGCGCGGTGGCATCAAGGCGCGGCTGTTCCGCATCTCGTTCTCAGGTGAGATGGCGTTCGAGATTTCCGTGCCGGCACGTTTTGGCGATGCCATGGCACGCAACCTGATGCTGGCGGGCGCGCCATTCGGCGTGACGCCTTACGGCACCGAGGCGCTTGGCGTCATGCGGGTCGAAAAGGGTCACGTCGCCGGACCAGAGCTGAACGGAACGACAACGGCGGCCGATCTGGGGCTGGGCAAGATGATGTCGACCAAGAAGGACTATATCGGCCGCGTCATGGCCGGGCGCGAAGCACTGGTCGCGCCGGATCGTCAGGTCGTCGTCGGCATCAAGCCCACGGATAAGGCACGCCGTCTGCGTTCGGGCGCGCATATCATCCCGAAAGGGCAGATACCTGGCCCGGGCAACGACCAGGGCTACGTCACCTCGGTGTGTTTCTCGCCGACACTCGACCAGTGGATCGGGCTCGGCCTCGTCGAGCGCGGGCGCGAGCGCATCGGTGAAGTCGTCCATGCGCATGACCCGCTGCGCGGCGAAGACTATGACGTCGAACTGTGCAATCCCGTCTTCTACGATCCGGATGGAGGGCGCCAGCGTGGCTGATTTTTCCTGGGTTTCCCGCAGTCCGCTCGAGCATGCGCTTGTCACCGGCACGCATGGTGCACGCGGTGTCGAGGCCGGCGTCTCGCTGACCGAGATCCGCAATTTCGACCTGATCCAGGTGATGGCGCGGCGCGGCCAGGCGGCTGAACTGGCAAAGGCGGCAATGGCCCGTTTCGGCGTGGCGGCTCCGGATGCGCCCAAGGCGGTGCAAACCTCGGACGCCACGCTTATCTGGTCGGGGCCGGATCAGTTTTTCGTGCTGTCGAAGGGCAGCAAGCACACAATGCAAACGCTGGCTCCGGCCTTGTCCAGCCCCGCCTCGCTGTCGGACCAGTCGCATGCCCGTGCTCTGATCGGCATTTCCGGATCGAAGGCGCGCATCATGCTGGCCAAGCTGTCGTCGATCGACCTGCACCCGGAAGTATTCCCCATTGGCTCCGCAGCCGCCACGTCGATGGATCACACCAGCGTCACGCTCTGGCGCGGCGGCAACCGGCCGGATGGGCAGGCGCTGTTCAACCTTCTGGTGTTTGCGACCTTCGCCGAAAGCCTGTGGCACACGATGCTTGATGCCGCTGCCGAATACGGCGTCGACATCAGCCACTCCGAGGAACTGGCCTAGTTTTCAACCCTGCTGGCGATGGGTGGTCCGCCGCCTCCGCCTTGCCAAACCCGGCCTTGCTGCCTATTCTTGCTGCTAAAATAATTTCACATACAGGCAAACTTGTTTCTCGAACCGCAAGGCTGAGATGAGCCAGTCGCCCTACCCTGCAATCGCAGCCGGACCGCCCAAGCCCAGCCTTATCCTGAGGCCCGGCCAGATCGCGCTGCCGCCGGGCATGGAGCGCTATACGATCCAGGGCAACGGCGCGGTGCTCATCGAGGTCGAAGCCGGCGACACAATCACCGTGCGCAATGTCGAGGGTGGCCAGGCCTGCGAACTGCTGGCCTGGGACAAGACCGGCGCGACCGATACCGGCATTTTTGGCGAGACATCGAACAGCAATGCCGCCGGCATCAAGGCGCTGCTCGCCGAGGGCGATGACAGTCTCGCTGCACTTCGGCGCGGGCTCGCGCGCCGTCAGGTGCAGATCGACCAAGCCAGGGCGCTGCGGGTGTTTGGCGCCGCCACACCCGCCGGCACCGAGCAGGGTTTCACTGCCCTGCGCGACGGCTCGATGGTCATCGCCGCCCCCGGCGGGCCTATGCTGGTCGATGGCCACGACACGGCGACGCCACTTACCGTTATCGTCCGGCGGGCCCCCATCCGTCCGGCGGCGAAATCGCAGCTGGCCGACCCGCTCGCCGATCCGGTGCTCGATTTGCGCGTCCATTCGGCGACTGCGGAATCCTATTTCGTCAAGGCTGGCGACTATCTGCAGATCATCGATGTCGACGGGCGCCAGTGCACCGACTTCCAGTGCTTTTCGGCGCGCAAGCTGGACAAAGGCCTCGACCATCCGCTCGACGTAACGACGACCCGCACGCTGATGGGATCGAACTATCCGATGCCAGGCCTGCATTCGAAATACTACGACCAGGACATGGAGCCGCTGGTCGAGGTGGTGCAGGACACGTGTGGCCGACATGACGCCTTCGCGCTCGCTTGCGCGGCCAAATATTACGACGACATCGGCTATCCCGGTCACACCAACTGCTCGGAGAACTTTAATCACGCGTTGTCGGACAAGGGCGTCACGCCACGCGCCGGCTGGATGGCGATCAACTTCTTCTTCAACACGGCGATCGACGCGCATGGCGTCATGGTGTCCGACGAGCCGTGGTCCAGGCCGGGCGACTATGTGCTGCTGCGCGCGCTCACCGACATCGTCTGCGTTTCATCCGCCTGCCCCGACGACACGACGCCGGCCAATGGCTGGAACCTGACCGACATCCATGTGCGGACCTATTCCGGCCAGAACAAATTCTCGCGAGCGATCGCCAGACGCATGACGCCCGATTCGGAACCCAAAATGACCCGCGAGACATCATTTCATTCGAGCTTTGCCAAGCACACCCGCAACTTCGTCGAGTACCGGGGCTACTGGCTGGCCAATTCCTTCGCCAAGCAAGGTCCGATCGACGAATACTGGGCCTGCCGGCGGGACGCCGTGATCATGGACCTGTCACCGCTGCGCAAGTTCGAGGTCACCGGCCCGGATTCCGAAGCCTTGCTGCAATACACGCTGACCCGCGACGTCAAGAAGCTCGGCGTCGGCCAGGTCGTCTATTCGGCGATGTGCTATGAACACGGCGGCATGATCGACGACGGCACGCTGCTGCGCCTCGGCAAGGACAATTTCCGCTGGGTCGGCGGCGACGATCTGTCCGGCGAATGGTTGCGGGAAACGGCGGCGAAGCTCGGCCTCAACGTGCTTGTGCGTTCATCGACCGACCAGATGCACAATGTCGCCGTTCAAGGGCCGAAGAGCCGCGACATTCTCAGGCAGGTGATCTGGACCTCGCCGCTGCAGCCATCGATCGACGAACTCGAGTGGTTTCGCTTCGCCGTCGCGCGCATCGGCGGCGGCAACGGCATTCCGGTCGTCGTCTCGCGCACCGGCTATACCGGCGAGCTCGGCTATGAGATCTGGTGCCATCCGCGTGACGCCGAGAAGGTGTTCGACGCGATGTGGGAGGCTGGCCAGCCGCATGGGCTGAAACCAATGGGGCTGCAGGCGCTCGACATGGTGCGCATCGAGGCCGGGCTGATCTTCGCCGGCTACGAGTTCTCCGACCAGACCGATCCTTTCGAGGCCGGCATCGGCTTCACGGTGCCGCTGAAGACCAAGACCGATGACTTCATCGGCCGCGAGGCGCTGATCCGGCGCAAGGAGAACCCGCAAGCAAAGCTGGTCGGCCTCGACATAGACGCCAATGTCACTGTGGGCCATGGCGATTGCGTCCATGTCGGCCGCGCGCAGATTGGCGTGGTCACCTCCAGCATGCGCTCTCCCCTGTTGAACAAGAACATCGCGCTGGCGAGGCTCGATGTCACCCATACCGCTGTTGGCACAGAGGTCGAGATCGGCAAGCTCGACGGCCATGCCAAGCGGCTACCGGCGCGCGTTGTCGCCTTCGCGCACTACGACCCGCAAAAGACCAGACCGCGCTCCTGACGACCGCTTCGCGACGTACAGACCCGCCGGTCGGCGACGTCGCCGGGCGCGTGAGCCCGCGCGCTCGCAAGCGTGATGTGCATGGTTTCACAAAACGCTTGACGTGAAAGCGCGCCGGATCAATCTTCACTCTTAAGAAAAAAATGCGACTGAGTGGAAACACGGCAGTCGTGCAATAACATGCCGGGGAACAAGCTTCGCGAAGTCGAGGCATCGCCGGCGGGGAACATAAAAAAGGGGAATTCACACATATGAGCACGATAAGCACGGCCCTGGAGCAGCCTGCCGAAAGCAAGCTGCTAAGGCATATCGACTGGCGCGGCGCTTTCTGGGTGGCAAGCGGCGTTCCCGCGCTGGTCCTGTTCTCGATCGGCGGCATTGCCGGTACGACCGGAACATTGGCCTTCCTGATCTGGACGGCGTCCATGATCATGGGCTTCCTGCAATCCTTCACCTATGCCGAAATCGCCGGCCTGTTCCCGAACAAATCCGGCGGCGCCTCGATCTACGGCGCCACCGCCTGGCTGCGTTATTCGAAGTTCATCGCGCCGCTATCGGTGTGGTGCAACTGGTTCGCCTGGTCACCGGTGCTGTCGCTCGGCTGCTCGATCGCCGCCGCCTATATCCTCAACGCGCTGGCGCCGGTGCCGCTGTTCACCGATGCCTCGCCGGATGTCGTCGCCTATATCGCGGCGCATGCCGGAACGAGTGCCGCCGACGCCGTCACGGCGGTGACCGCGGCCGCCACGCCGGCAATCCGCAACTGGACGCTGTACAGCCACACGCTGGGTCCGGTTTCCTTCACGCTCAACGCGACCTTCTTCATCGGCGCGGTGCTGATGCTGATCATCTTCTCGATCCAGCATCGCGGCATCCTGGGCACGGCCAACGTGCAGAAATATATCGGCCTGCTGGTCATCATCCCGATGCTGATCGTCGGCGTCGTGCCGATCGTCACCGGCCAGATCAACTGGGCGAATTTTTCGCCGCTGGTGCCGCTGGCAGCCGCCTATGCGCCCGAGCCCGGCGCCTGGAGCATCGCCGGCTGGACCCTCGTGCTTGGCGGCATGTTCATCGCCGCATGGTCGACCTACGGCTTCGAGACCGCCGTCTGCTACACTTCGGAGTTCAAGAACCCGGGCACCGACACGTTCAAGGCCATCTTCTATTCCGGCCTGCTGTGCATGCTGCTGTTCATCCTGGTGCCCTTCACCTTCCAGGGTGTGCTGGGGCTGAACGGCATGCTGGCGACACCGATCGTCGATGGCTCCGGCGTTGCCGACGCGCTGGCCGGCATGGTCGGTGGCGGAGCGCTAATCCACAGCCTGCTGGTGATGCTGATGATCCTGGCGCTGGTGCTGTGCATCATGACCGCCATGGCGGGTTCCTCGCGCACGCTCTACCAGGGCTCCGTCGACGGCTGGCTGCCGCGCTATCTCAGCCATGTCAACGAACATGGCGCACCGACCCGTGCCATGTGGACCGATCTCGTCTTCAACCTGATCGTGCTGGCCATCGCCTCGGCCGATGCGACGAGCTTCTTCTTCATCCTCGCGGTGTCGAACTGCGGCTACATCATCTTCAACTTCCTCAACCTCAACGCCGGCTGGATCCATCGCATCGACAACGGCCATATCGCGCGGCCGTGGAAGGCACCGAGCTGGCTGCTTGGCGTCGGCGCGATCTTCGCTTACGTCAATGCGATCTTCATGGGCGCCGGTGCCAAGGTGTGGAACCCGATGGCGCTGTGGGCCGGGCTGATCACGGCTGCCCTGATCATCCCGGTGTTCTGCTACCGGCACTACATCCAGGATGGCGGCAAGTTCCCCGACCATATGATGGCGGACCTCGGCATGACGGGTGCCGACCTCTCGGTCAAAAAGGCGGGAATGCTGCCCTATCTGACGCTGGTCGCCGGTGTCGTGGTGATGCTGCTCGCCAACTGGTTTTTCGTCATCTGACCAGGTCCTTTGACCGGGCGCCGATCAGCGCCCGGTCCGCATCCTCCCTGTGATCACAATCCATCCCAGCGAAAGCCGGGACGGATTTTTTGTTGTTTGCCTCCCTGCCCATTGCGCGGCGCCCGGCGTGCGAATATGCTTGTTGTACGATCGTTCAACAAGCATATTCGAGAAGCCTCGATGCCGTGCAATCCCCGCTATGAAATCCTGTTCGAGCCGATGCGGATCGGGCCCGTCACCGCGCCAAACCGCTTCTATCAAGTGCCGCATGCGAGCGGCATGACCAACGCTCTGCCGCGGGTGCGCGCCGCGTTCCGAGAAGCGAAGGCCGAGGGCGGATGGGGCGTGATCTGCACCGGGGCCTGTTCGATCGACCCGAGTTCCGACGACGCACCGCTGCCTTTCGCCACGATGTGGGACGACAACGATATCCGCGCGCATGCGCTGATGACGGAGGCGGTACACCGCCATGGCGCGCTTGCGGGCGTGGAACTGTGGCACGGCGGCGCATCGGTCATGAACAGGACAAGCCGCCTGCCGCCGCTGTCACCGTCGGGAATTCCGTGGATGGCCACGCATGTCGGCTTCATGGGCAATTTGCGGCCGAAGACGATGGACAAGGCCGATATCAAGGAAGTGCTGCGATGCCAGGCCGAGGCGGCGCGCAAGGCGCGCACGGCCGGCTTCGACATCGTCTACGTCTATGCCGGCATGGGCTATCTCGGCTACGAATTCCTGCTGCCGGAATACAATCACCGCACCGACCAATATGGCGGACCGATCGAGAACCGGGTGCGCTTCGTGCGCGAGATGATCGAGGTCACCAAGGACGCTGTCGGCAAGGATTGCGGCGTCGCCTTGCGGGTAAGCCTCGAGGAATTGCGCGGTAGGCCCGGCCGCAACCAGCCCTCCGAGGCGCACGAGCTGGTCGAGCTGCTCGCCGACCTGCCCGACCTGTTCGACGTGAAGATGGATTCCAGTCCGACCGACTGTTCGGCGTCGCGCTTCACTGGGGAAGGCAGCCACGAGCCGGTGATCGATTTCGTCAAGTCGCTGACGAAGAAGCCGGTGGTCGGCGTCGGCCGCTTCACCTCGCCCGACACCATGGTCTCGCAGATCAGGCGCGGCGTGCTGGACTTCATCGGCGGCGCGCGCCCCTCGATCGCCGACCCCTTCCTGCCGGCCAAGATCCGTGAGGGCCGCGAGGCTGAAATCCGCGAATGCATCGGCTGCAACATCTGCATTTCGAGCTGGCATGACGGTGTGCCGGTGCGCTGCACCCAGAACCCGACCGCCGGCGAAGAATGGCGGCGCGGCTGGCACCCCGAACGCGTCGAGCGCACCGACGCGCCCGAGCGGATCCTGATTGTCGGCGGCGGACCGGCCGGGCTCGAATGCGCGCTCACGCTCGGCCGTCGCGGCCATGAGGTGATGCTAGCCGACGGCAGCCGGTCCTTCGGTGGGCGGCTGACCTTCGAGAAGACGCTGCCCGGCCTCTCGGCCTGGAACCGCGTCGTCGACTACCGGCTCGGGCGCCTCGACGAGATAAGCAACGTCTCGCTCTATCCCGAGAGTCCCTTGGGCGCGGAAGAGATCATCGCCCTGGCACCGGATCGCGTGGTGCTGGCGACCGGCGCGCGCTGGACCGATATGCTCTACTCCTCGCTGGAGATTCCGGTCGGCCGGCTCGACCGTCCCGATGTGCTGACCCCGGACGACATTGCCGGCGGCCGGCTCCCTCAGGGGCCCGCCTTGGTTTTCGATTTCGACAACTATTACATGGGCGGCGTTCTCACTGAACATCTGGCCGCGCAGGGCATCCCGGTCAGCTACGTGACCCCAGCTGGCCAGGCGTCCGCATGGACGATCATGACCAACGAGTTGCCGTTGGTGCATCGCGCGCTGGCGCGGCGCAAGGTGCCGGTGACCACGCTGCATCTCCTAAAGTCCTTTGACGGTGAGACGGCGACACTGGCGCATCTGTTCACCGGTGAGGAAACCCGCGTCGCCTGCCGCTCGGTGGTGATCGTCGGGCTGAGATTGCCGCGCGGCGAGCTCTTCGAGGCGCTGACCGAACGGGCGGACGAGCTTGCGGCGGCCGGCATCCGCAGTGTCGACCGTATTGGCGACGCGCTGGCCCCGGGCGCCATCGCGCACGCGGTGCACAGCGGCCACAAGCTCGCTCGGGAGATCGGAACAAAAATCCGTTGGCCGCCCTACCGTCGCGACACGCCGATCGTCGACGCGGTGGCGGATTTCAACATGCGCACAGCCGCCGAATAGAGCAGTGCCAGGAAAAGTGCGAAGCGGGTTTCCGTTCGGAATTGCGTCAAACAAGGAGTTCTAGAGAGCCATGGAGCGCATCACGGCACGTCGCAGACCCGGCCGCCCGCAGCGCGAGATCGGCGGCATCGAACAGCGGCCATGGAAACAGCTGACGCGACCCTATGCGCCGATCGAAATCCTGTCGACCGACCAGGTGCAGACGATCCACGAAATGGGCCTCACCATTCTCGAAGAGATTGGCATGCGGGTGCTGCAGCCGCAGGCGCGCCAGTTCTATCGCGCGGCCGGCTGCGATGTCGACGAAGGCGAGATGCGGGTGCGCTTCGACCGCGCCATGGTCATGGAGCGCGTCGCCATGGCGCCGTCATCCTTCGAACTGCGCGCTCGCAATCCGCAGAAGAACGTCAAGGTCGGCGGACGGCACTGCATCCTGTCGTCGGTGGGCGGACCAGCCTATGTCATGGACAATGATCGCGGGCGCCGCCCCGGCACCTATGCCGAGATGTGCGACTACTTGAAACTCATCCAGTCGTTCAACGTGTTGCACCAAGAGGGCGGCGGGCCGTTCGAGCCACTCGACCTGCACCAGAACACGCGCCATCTCGACCTCTACTATGCCGAGATCACTTTGCTCGACAAGAACTGGCAGCCGCAGACGCTCGGCCACGGACGCGCCATCGACGCGCTGGAAATGGTGGCGATCTCGCTCGGCACGACGCGCGAGAACCTCGCGCGGGAGATGCCGGTCTTCACCGGCATCATCAACACCAATTCGCCGCTGCAGCTCGACGAGCCGATGGCCGAAGGGCTGATTGCACTGGCCGAGCATGGCCAGGTCAATGTCATCACGCCGTTCACGCTCGCCGGCGCGATGAGCCCTGTGACGCTGGCCGGGGCGCTGTCACAGCAGCATGCCGAGGCGCTGGCCGGCATTGTGCTCACCCAGATCGTGCGACCCGGCGTGCCGGTGATGTATGGCGGCTTCACCTCCAATGTCGACATGAAGACCGGCGCACCGGCCTTCGGCACGCCCGAATACACGCAAGCCGCGCAGATCACCGGCCAGCTGTGCCGGCTGATCGGCGTGCCGTTCCGCTCGAGCAATGTCACCGCCGCTAATTCGGTCGACGCGCAGGCCGCCTATGAGAGCGCGATGTCGCTGTGGGGGTGCCTGATGGGCGGCGCCAATCTGGTGCTGCACGCCGCCGGCTGGCTCGGCGGCGGGCTGACGGCGTCGTTCGAGAAACTGGTCATCGACGCCGAGATGCTGCAGATGATGTGCGCCTATTTCGAACCGCCGGTGGTCGACATCGATACGCTGGCACTGGAAGCCGTGCGCGAGGTCGGTCCGGCGGGACACTTCTTCGGCGCGGCGCACACGATGCAGCGCTACGAGCGCGCCTTCTATTCGCCGCTGGTGTCCAACTGGGACAATTACGACACATGGATGGAGCGCGGCCAGGTCACGGCGCGCGAGCGGGCCAACGTCGTGTGGAAGCGCATGGTCGCCGAATACGAACAGCCGCCGATCGATCCCGGCATCGACGAAGCTTTGCGCGACTATATGGAGCGCCGCAAGCGCGAGGGCGGCTCACCGCTCAACTAAGCGCCCCGCAAAGGCCCGACCTGTGCCTCCAGCATTTCAAAGCCGGCGGCTTCGGCGGCCTGTGGCGTCACCACGCTTTCGTCGAGACACCATTCGAGCCAGAGCCCGTCTACCAGGGCGATGAAATTGCGCGCCAGTGCCGGCGCATCGACATCCCTGCCGCGCGGCTTTGCGACCGCCGCGATGTCCTCGGCGAGTTCCGCCCGATAGGCGTCGTAGAGTTCGCGATGCGCCGCCTTGAGACGCGGGTTGACGGCAATTTCGCCCCACAGCGACAGCCAGATCAGCAGGTTGTCGCGGCTGAAATAATCGGGCGAGAAATTGGAGTGCACCAGGGCGGCGAGCGCTGCCTGCGGCGACCAGTCCGAAGTCTCGGCGCGGCGTCGCTTGGCTTCGGCGATCTGGTTGTTGACGCTGGCATAGAGCGAGGATTTGTAGACCTCGACCAGCAGCCCGTCGAGGCTTTCGAAATGATGGTTGATAAGGCCACGCGAGACACCAGCCTCCTTGCAGATGCGATCGATGGTGAAGGCGCCGATGCCGCCGACCGACAGGCATCGCGTCGCCGCCTCGATCAGCATGGAGCGGCGCACATCAGCCTGTTCGCGGCTGAAGCGCGGCGGCGACTTCTTGGCACCGCGCTTCTTTCTGGCAGTTGCTGGTTGGGCTTCCGTCATGGACTCCAGCTAATCGATTGCGGCCAAGCTGTCCACTTGCCGCCGTTCACACCCGCTTCTTGAACAGCACCGGATTGGGGTGGCCGTCGGGATAGATGACCGGCTCGAAGCCCGTCTTGTGGATGACGACGAGCGGCTGGTGGCAGATGAAGACGAACCCGCCGGACTGCTCCATCAGATCCTCCATCCGGTTGGACAGCGCGATGCGCTTGGCCGGATCGCTTTCCGCCACCAATTGCTGATAGCTGATCTCGAATTCAGCACTGTCGAAGCCGGACCAATTGTAGGCGCCGATCTGGTCGGGGCGGAACCAGACCAGGTTTTCGGACGGGTCGACGCCACCGGCGAAGTCCATCAGTGCCAGATCGATGTTCTTGTAGCCGTCGCCTTGCGTCTTGTCGCCGACGCCCCAGAATGCGGCTTCGTCGTAAGGCTGGATCTCGACCTTGATGCCGGCTTGTTCGAGACTGGCCTGGATGATCTGCGCCGTCGCCGTGCGGATGGAATCGTTCATCACCGTCAGGGTCAGCGACAGACCGCTGACACCGGCTTCGGTCAGCAGTGCGGCGGACTTTTCATAGTCCGGTGCCGCGATCAGGTTGCTGGCGCGCGCGAATTTGGTGCCAGGCTGCACGACGCCGGTGGAGCGCTTGGTGAGATCGTCATAGACGCCGGTGAGTATCTGCCCGACATCGACACCGTATTGCACGGCCTGCCGCACCTTGAGGTCCTTGAGGCGTGGGCTCAGCATGTTGATGGTCAGCCAGACATAACGGGTCGACTGCGCCTCGATCACCTTGGTGTTGGCCGGTGGGCTGGCCTTGACCGCCTTGGTCGCCGAAATGGCGATCTTTGTGTAGTCGAATGCATCGGCTTCATAGGCAAGCTGCGCCGCCTGATCGTCAGCGACGATGTAGATTTCGACCTTGCTGAAATCCGGCTTCGGACCCGGCCAGTCAGGATTGGCGGTGAGCGTCACCTTCTGCTTTTGCTGCCAGTCGGAGAAGAGATAGGGGCCGCAGGTTGCCGGTGGCTCGGTGGTGAACTTTCCACCGGCCTTTTCGGTGCCGGCGCGGCTGATGATGTGACCACCATAGTAGGGCAGGCTGGTGACGAAGATCGGCTGGTAAGGGTCCTTGAGATGGATGATGCCGGATCTGGCATCGACGACTTCGACGCGGTCAAGCTTTTCGAACTGATAGGCCCAGGGCGACGATAGCTTCGGATCGGCGATGCGCTCGTAGGAGAATTTCACGTCCTCGGCGGTAACGGGACCAAAGCCCTTCGACCATTTCAACCCGTCGATCAGCGTGAAGGCAATCGTCTTCGGATCCTTCAGCTCAAGCGTCTGCGCCCCCCACAGCGACCATGGCGAACCTTCCCGGAGATCACCGAGACGGTTCAGCGACACATAGATGCCGCGCATGATGACGTCCTCGATGCCGCCGATCATGAAGGCGGGGTCAAGCGTCTGCAAATCGCCTTCCATGCGGATGCGCAACGTGTCGCCATCGGCCGACCAGGCGAAACCCGGCTTCATCGCCAGGCCGGCGCCGAGCGCGCCGGCCACTTTCAGGAATGCACGTCTGTCCATGTTCCATCGTGTCATGTCAGTTTCCCCTTTGGTTTGCGGAAGCGCGTGAGAAGGCTTCCCGTTCTTGCCCGCCGGTCTCCAGCGGGAAATGGCAGCGCACCATCCGGTCGGCGCCCATCGGTCGATAGGCCGGTGCCTCGGTCTTGCAACGATCGCGCGCGATCGGGCAGCGCGTATGGAATTCGCAGCCCGAAGGCCGGCGGAAAACGCTCGGGATTTCGCCGGTGACGGCAGGATTTTGGCTGCGCCGGCGCGGGTCGGGCACCGGCTCGGATTGGATCAGCGTCGCGGTGTAGGGATGCATGGGCGCGGAGAACACGTCCCGCGTCGGTCCGGTCTCGACCAGCCGGCCGAGATACATGATGGCCAGCCGGTCGCTGACATGGCGGATCATTGCCAGATTGTGGGTGACGATCATGGCGGCGAAACCGAGTTCACGTTTCAACTCGCCGATCAGGTTGAGCACGTCGCCCTGCACCGAGACATCGAGGCCGGCGGTCGGCTCGTCGGCGAGCAGCAGATGCGGTTTCATCGCCAGCGCCCGGGCGACGCCGACGCGGCGCGCCTGCCCGCCGGACAGCTCATGCGGAAAGCGGTCGACGAAGGAGGCCGGCAGCCCGACCAACGCCAGCAGCGCCTTGGCGGCGGCGCGGCGATCCGGCATCGGCACGCCCTGAATGATCTGCGGCTCGGTCAGCAGTGTGCCGATACGCAGGCGTGGGCTGAGCGACGCCACCGGATCCTGGAACATCATCGCCGAGTGCCTGCGCATGGCGCGGAAATCGGCTGGCGTCCGCACGTCCCTGCCCTCGAAGGTGATACGGCCAGCAGCCGCGCGCACCAGCCCGAGAATGGTGCGGGCAAGCGTGGTCTTGCCGGAACCGGACTCGCCGACCAGACCCAGGGTCTCGCCGGGCATCAGCGACAGCGTCACGCCGTCGATGACATTGAAGCTCGGCAACGGAAACGGGTTGATCAGGCGGCTGAGCAACCCGTTGCGGACGAAAGTCACCGACAGGTCCTCGACAGCGAGCAGCGGGCTCATGGCGTCACCGCATGACAGCGCGCGACATGGGAGGCGGAGAGCTTCACCAGCGGCGGCGCGACGCTGCCGCATGGCGCAAAGGCACGGTCGCAGCGTGGTGCATAGACGCACCCGGATGGCGGCTGGGTGAGGTTAGGCGGCGTGCCGGGGATGGTCGGCAGCCTCTCCAGCTTTTCATGGAAGCGGGCCGGATCGCAGGCGAGCAGTGCCTGCGTGTAGGGATGCCTTGCATCGTGGAAGATCGCGTCAACCTCGCCGCCCTCGACCACCTCGCCGGCATACATGACATAAACCCGGTCGCAGAGCTCGGCGATGACGCCGAGATGGTGCGAGACGACGATGATGATGCCGTTATATTCGCGCCTCAGTTCGCGCATCAGATGGATGATCTGCGCCTCCATGGTGACATCGAGCGCGGTCGTCGGCTCGTCGGCGATAAGCAGGCCGGGATCAGTCAGCAAGGCGGCGGCGATGGCCACGCGCTGGCGCATGCCGCCGGAGAGCTCATGCGGATAGCAGTCCATCCGCCGTTCCGCATCCGCGATGCCGACTCGGCCAAGCATGGCGGCGATGCGGGACCGCTTCTGCGCGCGACCGAGATCCTTGCGGTGGTGCTGGAAGTCGACAAGCTGGTCACCGATGGTCAGCACCGGGTTGAAGGCCGTCATCGGATCCTGGCTGACCAGCGCGATCTCGTCGCCGCGCAGCAGGCGCTGGCGATGGGCGTCGAGCTTTGCCAGGTCGACGCCGTTGTAGCTGATCGACCCATCGATGCGGGCATTGGCCGGCAACAGGTTTGCCAAAGCGGTGACCAGCGTGGACTTGCCGCAGCCACTCTCGCCGACGATGCCGATCACCTCGCCGGGATGCGCTTCGATGTCGACATGGCGCAACGCGTGCACCGCCCCATGCGGCGTCTCGTAGCGGACGCTGAGATCGCTGGCGGCAAGCGAACCGCTCATCCCGGCCTCCGCAATTGCAGGCGCGGGTCGAGATAGTCGCGCAGGCCCTCGCCGAGGAAGGTGAAGCCGAGCGTTGCCAGCACCAGCGGCAGCCCACCGAAGATGACCATGAACGGTGCCGAGCGGATGCTGGTGTAGCCGTCGTAGAGGATAGAGCCCCAGGATGGCGTCGGCGGCCTGACACCAAGACCGAGGAAGCTCAAGCCCGCCTCGACCATGATGACGACCGGAATGTCCATCGACAAAAGAATGATCAGCGGGCCGACGACATTGGGCAGAAGGTGGATGAAGATGATGCGCGCCGGGCTGGCGTCGAGCAGGCGCTCCGCGAGGATATAGTCGCTGTTCTTCAGCGCCAGCGTCTGCGCCCGGATCAGCCTGGCATAGCTTGGAAACGAAGTCGCGGCGATGACGATGATCAGCGTGCCGGTGCCGGCGCCGAGCACGGTGATGATGGCGAGCGCGAACATGATCATCGGCAGAGAATTCAGGCTGTCGAAGCTAAGCACCAGAATGGCGTCGAGCCAGCGCGGCCCGTAGCCGGCGATCAGCCCGAGCATCAGGCCGATGGCGCCGGCTATTGCCACCGACACCATGGCGATGGTGAGCGCCGTACGCGCGCCGTAGATGACGCGTGACAGGAGATCGCGACCGAGATGATCGGTACCGAACCAGTGCTCGACCGATGGCGGCTGCAGCTTGTGCAGGACATCGATCTTGACCGGCGAATAGGGTGCCAGCCATGGCGCGAAGATGGCGGTGATGAGGAAGCCGGCGACCAGGACCAGCGCCACGCCGGTGAACGGATCGGCCAGCAGCGCGCGCAGCAGCGGCAACCGTTGTCGGCCCGGAACGGACAGCGAGGCGTCAGCCACGGAAGACATCGCGCACCCTCGGATCGAGACGCGCGATCAGGAGATCGGCGGCTATGGTGATGGAGACGTAGATGGCTGTCATGATCAGCACCGTGCCCATGACGACCGGATAGTTGCGGGTGTTGACGGCGTCGGTGATCAGCTTGCCGATGCCGGGCCGGGCGAACACCGCCTCGACGAAGACGGCGCTGGACAGGATGCTGCCGAGACCGACGGCGACCAGCGAGATGGTCGGGATGATGGCGATGCGCAACGCGTATTTGGAAACGATCTTCCACTCCGGCAGGCCGAAGGAGCGGGCGGTCCGAATGTGCGGTTCGCCCATCACCTCCATCATTGAGGCGCGCACCATGCGGGCGATGTAGCCAATCCAGCCGAGCGCGATCGCCGCCGCCGGCATGACCAGCGCCTTGGCCTGGCTGACAATGTCACCGGTCTCGCCGGCGCCGATGGCCGGCAGCCAGCGCAGCGTGACGGCAAAGAGCAGCAGCGAATAGATAGCGACGACGAAGGACGGCACAGCGATGACACCAACCGAAAGCACGCCGATGACGGCATCGGCAAGCGTGCCGCGCCGCATCACCGACAGGCAGCCGAGCGGAACGCCGATGAGAAGCGCGACCGCCAGCGCGGTCAGTCCGAGGATCAGCGTGTTCGGCAGCGCCTCCATGACGAGCGTGGAGACAGGCCGGTTCGACCAGACGTCGTAGCCGAGATTGCCGGTCAGGGCGTTGCGGAAGAATTCGACGATCTGCCACCAGACCGGCAGGTCGAGACCCATGCGCTCGATCAGCAGCCGCTTCAGTTCCGGCGTGGCGCGGGGACCAAGCGCTACGGTTGCCGGATCGCCGGGTACCAGGAAGACGGCCGCATACATGGCGACCATGACGAGGACGAGGATCAGGAGGCCGAGACCGATGCGCTTCACTGCATATGCAAGCATGGTCTCCTCCTCCCTCCTTAGGCGAAATCGCGCCTGATGCGTCGCGTTGCCGAGGCGCTGTGGACGAGCCTGCCCCGTTCTCGGGCCTCGAGCCGCCAACTCAGGTTGAAATGCGTTTCATCCGATGTCAGCTCGGTCACCGCCATGGCCTCGGTGTCGGCATCGCCGCTGGCAATCGCCCAGCGGTATTCGGTGACGAGCCTGGCCGACAGCGGATCGTCGGCGCGAATGCTCATCGTGTCGCTGTTGGCCGAGGAGACGGTGATGGCGCGATCGTCGTAGCGCCTGCGGCCATGGTCGGAACTCAACGCGATGGTCTGCATGCCGCTGCCGACATCGTCGGCGACGATGCGGCGATCGAAACCGTCATCCAGGGCCGTTGTCGGCACTGGCGGCGCAGTTTCGGCAGGCTCGAAGCGGACGTCGCGATCGCGCGGCGACGGCGGACGCACGGGAAGCATCACCGTGCTGTCACCGCAGGCAACCGACAGCGTCGATAGTTTCGGCTGCGGCCACAGGATCGGCCAGTGCTGGTTGGCCAGCGCCAGCCGGATGCGATGGCCCTTCGGCACGGTACGGGCGAAATCATTGAGCTTCAGCCGCACGCGGAATGGCGTTCCGACCGCACAGGGCGTCGGATGCTCGTGACTGTCGCGGTGGCTGAGGTTGAGCACGCCGTAGGTCATCAGCGCCGAAGTGCCGTCGGGATAGACGTCGCAGAGGCGGGCGGCAAGGTTGACATGTGGTTGGTCGACGGTAACCAACAGATCCAGTTCCGGCGCGCCGAGCAGGGTCAGGTCGCCGTCGAGCGGCAAAGTATCGAAGCACAGCGCCAGGCCGTCCTCGCGGCGCTGGTCGATGGCCATGTCCGGGCAGGAGCCGCCATAGCCGCCCCAGCGGCCGCAGTCGCGCCCGGCGCTGGCCGGCGAGCGCACCGAAAGCGTGGCACCCGGCGCTGATTCTCTGCTCAGTCCGGCCGCGTTCAGGTGCAGAACACGGCGTTCGATGCGCGGCGACGGCCATTGGTCCTCGGCGGCCCAGCTACCGGCATGATCGGGAAGGTAAAAAGGCTGCGGTCGTTCCGCACCGGTGACCCAGACGCGGTACAGCGGCTCATCCATGATGCCGGTGTCTTCGCCGCACAGCCAATGGCGCCACCAGCGCAGCGCCTCCTGCAGATAGCCGATCAGCGGCCCCGGCGCACCCCGACAGGGATAGGCATGCGACCACGGACCGACGATGCCAAGCTTGGGTCCGGGCAGATGTTCGAGCAGGCGCGGCACGAAGTTGGAATAGCTGTCTTCCCAGCCACAGACGGCCATGACCGCGCATTCGATCGCCGCATGATCTTCGCAGATCGAGCCCTGCCGCCAGTAGTCGTCGCGGCGCTGGTGAGCGAGCCAGATTTCCGACAGCGAGCTTGTCGCCTGAAGACGGCTGACCCACATTGCGCGCCAGGCGTCGCCGACGATCTGCGGATCGGGAGCCATCGCCTTCTTCACCAGCATGAAGTTCGACCACATCTCCTGCTCGGTGAGCAGCGCCCCGCCCATATAGTGGATGTCGTCGGCGTAGCGGTCGTCGGTGGCACAGTTGGTGATGATGGCCTTCAAGGCCGACGGCCGGCGCGCCGCAACCTGCAGCGCGTTGAAGCCACCCCAGGAAATGCCGGTCATGCCGACATTGCCATTGCACCAGGACTGCGCGGCCAAATGGGCGATGATCTCGCAGGCGTCTTGCTGCTCGCGGGGCAAGTACTCGTCGGCCAGATCGCCATCGGAATCGCCCGAGCCCCTGATATCGATGCGGGCGCAGGCAATGCCGTGCCCGGCGAGCCAAGGGTGGATGTCGATGTCACGCGCCACGGTGCCGTCACGGCGGCGATAGGGCACCATTTCGACGACGACAGGCACCCTGGCGTCGGTGCGCGGACGCCACAAAGTGGCGGCGATGCGGGTGCCGTCGGCCAACGTGATCCAGAGCGGATCAACGGTTTCGACGGCAAAGGGGAACTCGGTTCGTACCACGGCAGGTACCCGTTAAATCGCCTTGTTGAACGTTCGTACAACAAGGCGATTTAACGCGCAATCCCGCTTCGCGCTTTTTGGCGCCGAATACCGTTCACAGCCAGCACCGGTCGGTCGGACCGGTGAGAGACCGGGTTATGAATCAGTGGAAGACCGCAAAATTTGCGGGTCGGACAGTACCGTCCGACCCGCGTTATTTATTCGGCAGCCAGCGCCAGTTGCGGCCTTTCGGCAGGCAACTCTGGCTCAGGCGTCTGTTCTGTATCCGCCGCCTTCTTGGGCTCCCGCCCAAAGAACAGGGCGTAGCCGGCCGGCAGCACCAGGATGGTCAGCACGGTGGCAACGAGGATACCGCCCATCATGGCGTAGGCGAGCGGACCCCAAAAGACAGCGCGCGAGATCGGGATCAGCGCCAGCACCGCCGTCATCGCCGTCAGCACGATCGGCCGGAAACGGCGGACGGCCGAGCCGATGATCGCTTCGGATCGTTCCATGCCTCTCGCGATGTCCTGGTCGATCTGGTCGACCAGGATGATCGAATTGCGCATGATGATGCCGAGCAGCGCGATGACGCCGAGGATGGCGACGAAGCCGAACGGCGCGCCGCTTATCAGCAGTGCGGCGGCCGCACCGATGATGCCGAGCGGACCGGTGGCCAGCACCAGCATCGCCTTGCCGAAATTCTGCAGCTGTATCATCAGCAGAACCACAATGATGGCGAGCATGACCGGCGCCTTGGCTGCGATCGACGCCTGGCTTTCCGCCGAATCCTCGGCGCCGCCCTGGATCTCGATCTTGTAGCCGGGCGCCAGGCCATCGCGCAGGCCCTGCATGTCCTTGTACATCTTGGTGACGACGTCGTTGGACTGCACGCCGTCGGGCAGCGTTGCCCGTACGCTGATGGTCGGCAAGCGGTCACGACGCCATTCGATGCCTTGCTCCAGGACCGGAACCACCTTGGCCACCTGCGACAGCGGCACGAAGCCGCCGAAATCGGTCGGGATATAGACGGAGTCAACCGAGGACAGCAGGCTGCGGCTAGCATCCGGCTCGCGGGCAACGATGGACACCGTCTCCTCACCGTCACGGAAGTCGTCGAGCGGCGCGCCCGACATTGCAGTCTGTAGCATCTGGCGGATGCGCTGCGAGGTGACTCCGAGCGCGCGGGCGCGATCCTGGTCGATGACCAGCTTCATCGCCGGCACCGGCTCCAGCCAGTCGTCATGCACGGCGCCGAGCAGCGGATCCTCGCGGAACTTCGCCTTCACCTGATCGGCGATGCGGCGTACCTCCTGGCGATCCGGCCCCATGACGCGCATCTGCACTGGCCAGCCGGTCGGCGGCCCGAGGAACAGGCGGTCGACCTTGGCGCGGATCGAGGGGAAATCCTCAGCCAGGACGGCGCGCAGCTTGACGATCAGCCTTTCGCGCGCCGGCTCATCATTGGCCATGACCAGCATCTGGGCAAAGTTCGGATTGCGCAGCTGCTGATCAAGCGGCAGGAAGAAGCGCGGCGCGCCTTCGCCGATATAGGTGGCGATGAAGCGCTTGTCCTTGTCGTCCATCATCTTGGCCTCAAGCGCCTTGGCCTGCGTCTCGACCTCCTTGATGCTGGTGCCTTCCGGCAGCCAGAGATCGACGAGGATTTCCGGCCGCGACGATTGCGGGAAGAAGTTCTGCGGAATGAACTGGAACGCCCACAGGCTGGTGCCGAAGGTCACCAGCGTCATCACCAGAACGATGATGCGATGGCGCACCGCCCAACCGACGGTCGAGCGAAGCCTGCGGTAGAAGCGCGTGTCGAAGGCATCGTGATGCGTGCCGGCATGCTTGCGCTGCTTGAGGATCATGTTGCCGAGCCATGGCGTGAAATAGACCGCCACGAACCAGGACACGACCAGCGCGATGCCGACGACGTAGAACAAGGTGCGCACATATTCGCCGGCCGTCGAAGCGGCGAAGCCGACAGGAATGAAGCCGGCGGTGGTGATCAGCGTGCCGGTCAGCATCGGGAAGGCGGTCGAGGAATAGGCAAAGCTTGCCGCCTCGATCTTGACCAGCCCCTCCTCGAGTTTGCGCTCCATCATCTCGACGACGATCATGGCGTCGTCGACAAGCAGGCCGAGCGCGATGATCAATGCGCCGAGCGAGATACGCTGCAGGTCGATGCCAAGCTCGTACATGATGGCAAACGTGGCTGCCAGAACCAGCGGAATGGCGATGGCGATGACCAGGCCCGAGCGCCAGCCGATCGACAGGAACGAGACGACAAGAACGATCAGCAGCGCTTCGCCGAGCGCATGCATGAATTCGGCCACCGCATCCGTGACAACTCCCGGCTGGTCGGAAATCTGGTCGACCGAAACACCATAGGGCAACGTCTCCTCGAAGCGCTTGTAGGTTGCCTCGACGTCCTTGCCGACATCGGTGACCTTGAAGCCCTTGGCCATGACGACACCAAGCTGCACGCTGTCATGACCGTTGAAGCGGTATTTGCGCTGGAAGGGATCTTCCAGTCCTGAGGTCACGGTGGCGATATCGCCCAGCCGGGTGACCTGACCGCCGGCGCGCAAGCGCAGATTGCGGATGTCCTCGACCTTGCTGACGTCGCCCTCGACCGAGATGCGCACCGAGTTGGTGCCCGTATCGACGGACCCGGCCGGGTCGACATTGTTCTGTCCCATGATCGCGTTCTGCAGATCGATAAGCGTCAGGCCGCGTTCGGCCAGCGCCTTGGACGAAACGTCGATGTAGAGCTTTTCCGGCTGGTCGCCGATGATCACTGCCTTCTCGACGCCTGGCGTCGTCAGCAGCATGTCGCGCGCCTGGATGGCGAATTTCTTCAACTCGGGATAGCTGAAGCCGTCACCGCTGATCGAATGCAGGGTAATGAAGGTGTCGCCGAACTCATCATTGAAATAGGGGCCGAGCAGGCCCTGTGGCAGATCGCCGGCGATATCGCCGACCTTCTTGCGCACCTGGTAGAAGGCATCCTTCACCTCTTCGGCGTTGGTGTCGCCCTTGATCTGAACCGTGATGATGGCGCTGCCGGCGCGGGTGAAGGAGCGCACGAAGTCGAGATGCGGCGTCTCCTGCAACTTGCGTTCGATCTTGTTGACGACCTGATCTTCCATCTCCTGGATCGAGGAGCCCGGCCAGATCGCCTGGACGACCATCACCCGGAAGGTGAAATCGGGATCTTCCTTCTGGCCCATGCGCATCAGGCCGAGCGCGCCGGAAATGATGATCAGGCCGAACAGGAACCGCGCAATGGCGGGATGGCCGATCGCCCAGCGTGACAGGTTGAAGGGCCGCTTCTCGTCCGTGGAATTGGTCATGGATGGTGGTCCATCTGTTAGCAACAAGATCGAGGTTCGGTAGTGGCTTCCGGGCGGCAGGGCTCTCCGAGCGGAGAAACACTCATCGCGGTGGGACGCGAAGATCGATGTGGGGGTTACATCAACCGAGCGTCTCGGATCGGGCGCCTGCCGCCCGGAAACCAGCGGCTGCGGGAACGCGCAGCCGGTTGTCTGTCGTCAGCGCAACTGCTTGGTGTCGCCGCCATCGCCTGCCGCGGAGGCGGACTGCAGCACCGTGTCGGCAGCGAGTTTCACTTTCAGGTTCTCGGTCATGAACTGCGTGCCGGCCGCGACGACGACATCACCAGGTTTCAAACCTTCGGCGACACGCACGCCATCGGCGGCGAACTTGGCGACCTTTACCGGGCGGGCGTGAACAGTGTCGGCGCCACGATCGACGGTCCAGACGATCGACTGGCTGTCTTGCTCGGCCAGCGCGCTCAGCGGGATCGACACGAGTTGCCGCTCATTGGCCGCCGAGGCTTCAATGTTGGCGGTCATACCAAGAAGCACGCGTGGGTCGTTGGGCAGGCTGACGCGGACGGCAAAGGTGCGCGACTGCGGGTCGGCGCTGCCGGCGACTTCGCGAACCTTGCCATCAAGCGCCAGCGCGTCGTCGGACCAGAAACCGGCCTTGACGACCTTGCCGGGCTTGAATTCGGCGATTTCCATTTCCGGCACCGCGATCAGCACTTCCTTTTCGCCGTCGACGGCGACGGTGACCACCGGCGTGCCGGAGCCAACCACCTGGCCGACATCGGCGTTGACCGCCGTGACGATGCCGTCCCTGTCAGCCTTGAGATCGGTATAGCCGACCTGATTCTTGGCCTGGTCAAGCGAGGAGCGGGCGGAATCGCGGGTGGCCACGGCCTGGTCATAGGTCAGCGTTGCCTGTTCGAGCTGCGATTTCGGCGCAAAGTTCTTGGCAAAAAGCTGCTCGGCGCGCTTGCGCGCAAGTTCGACGGTCTCGACCTGCCGCTCGGCTGCATCAAGCGCCGCCTGCGCGCTTTTGACCGAAAGATCGTAGTCGGAAGCATCGACGCGGGCGAGCACGTCGCCGGGCGCCACATGCTGACCGATGTCGACAAGGCGCTCGGTGATCTTGCCATTGACCCGGAAAGCCAGAGCGCTCTCGGTGCGGGCCCGCACCGAGCCGGAATAGGAGAGCGTGCGGGTGTCATGCGCCTGGGCGATCTCGACGACCTTGACCGGGCGGATGATATCCTTGACTTCGGCATTTTCTTGCGAGCAGCCGGCAAGCCCGAGCGCCGCGACGATCAGTCCGGCAGCTGGCAGCTTGCGAAGGATGGAAGTGGGCAAAGACATCTTGGTACTCCTGACTGGAGATGAACGGTCGACACCGGCACCCGCGTGCGGCGGCTATTTCTTCAAGGCCTTGATCGCATAATCGATGAGGTCGTCGGGCATCGCCCGGTTGGTCTTGGCAAGGCACTGCGCGACCATCTGCGGATGGCACAGGATGACCGTGGCGGCGCCGAAGCAGCGTGAGGCGATCACCGGATCCTGTTCCCTGAACTCACCGGCCTCGATGCCATCGCGGATAACTTCCGCGAACAGGTCGTGAATGCTGTTGACGTGCTTGTCGATGACGCCCCAGTCCCGCTCGAGCGCGACGACGACCATCTCATGGACCTTCTGGTCGTCAAGCATGACCTCCAGCGTCATTTTGTACTGCGCATGCACGTAGCGGCGCAGCCGCTCCTCGGCGCTGATCGGCAGGCGAGAAATCTCGTAGGCCATCTTGTAACTGGCACCGAGCATCCGGCCGCAGACGGCCTGGTGGATTTCGACCTTGGAGGCGAAGAAACGGTAGATGTTGGCCGGCGACATGCCGAGTTCGCGCGCGATGTCGGCGACATTGGTCTTGCCGTAGCCATAGTGCCGGAACAGGCGCTCGGCGCAGTCGAGAATGCGCGTTACATTTTCCTGTCGGGCGGCGTCGGCGACTATGGTGGCGGCTTCGGACATGGCCTTCTGCTTATTTACGAGTGACGAATTTCAATTTTCGTCACTCGTAAATCGAAACATGCGACCTGTCAATGCGGATTCGATATACGCGTACGATTGGTGACAGATGGTGACATCCAACAGACGTCACGGAGCGGCCCGAGGATGCGGGCCGCTAAAAATATTCTTGAAAGAGCTGTCGGAGCCGTCAGGCGACCTTGGCCATCTCGCGCAGCCGGAACTTCTGGATCTTGCCGGTGGAGGTCTTCGGGATTTCGGCGAAGATCACCGCCTTCGGCACCTTGAAGCGGGCGAGCAGCGCACGACAGTGCTCGATGATCTCGGCCTCGCTCGCACTCTTGCCGGGCTTCAGTTCGACATAGGCTATTGGCACCTCGCCCCATTTGTCATCGGGCCTGGCGACCACGCCGCAAGAGGCAATGGAAGGGTGCTTGTAGAGCGCATCCTCGACCTCGATCGACGAGATGTTCTCGCCACCGGAAATGATGATGTCCTTGGAGCGGTCCTTGAGCTGGATGTAGCCGTCGGGATGCATGACGCCGAGATCGCCGGAATGGAACCAGCCGCCGGCGAAGGCTTCGTCGCTCGCCTTGCGGTTCTTCAGGTAGCCCTTCATGACGATGTTGCCGCGGAACATGACTTCGCCGATGGTCTCGCCATCCGCCGGCGTTGCCTGCATCGTCTCGGGATCCATGACGGTCAGGCCTTCGAGAGCGGCGTAGCGAACGCCCTGTCGTGCTTTCTTGGCGCTGCGCTCTCCCTTTTCGAGATCGTTCCAGGCGTCATGCCATTCGTTGACCACCGCCGGGCCATAGGTCTCGGTGAGGCCATAGAGATGGGTGACGGCAAAGCCGGCATCGGCCATGCCGGACAGCACGGCTTCCGGCGGCGGTGCCGCGGCCGTGTTGAAGGTGACCGTCTGCGGAAACTCGCGCTTGTCTTCGTCCTTCGCATTGATCAGCACCGACATGACGACCGGTGCACCGCACAGATGCGTGACGCCGTGATCGGCGATGGCGTCGTAGATCGGCTTCGGCCGCACCCAGCGCAGGCAGACATGGGTGCCGGCCTGAATGGCGAGCGTCCATGGAAAGCACCAGCCGTTGCAGTGGAACATCGGCAGCGTCCACAGATAGACCGCATGCTTGGCCATGCCGGCATGGATGGTGTTGGTGTAGGCCATCAGGGCCGCGCCGCGATGGTGGTAGACGACGCCCTTTGGATTGCCTGTCGTGCCGGAGGTGTAGTTGAGCGAAATGGCGTCCCATTCGTCGTCGGGCATCGACCATGCAAAGTCCTCGTCGCCTTCAGCGACAAACGCCTCATAGTCGGATGTGCCGATGCGCTGGCCCTTCGGATAGGGCGCGTCGGCGGCGTATTCGGGGTCGTCATAGTCGATGACCAGCGGCTTGACCTTGGCCAGATCCAGCGCTTGCCTGACGACACCAGCAAACTCGCGGTCGACGATCAGCACCTTGGTTTCGGCATGGTCGAGCTGGAAGGCGATGACCGCGGCGTCGAGGCGGGTGTTGAGCGAATGGAGCACCGCCTTGGTCATCGGCACGCCAAAATGCGCCTCCAGCATCGGCGGCGTGTTGGACAACATGACGGTGACCGTATCGCCCTTGCCGATACCGCGCTTGCGAAGCGCCGAGGCAAGCTTCAGCGACCGGCGCCAGAACGTGCGATAGTCCATGCGCTGGCGGCCATGGATGATGGCGATATGGTCAGGATAGGTCTTTGCCGCGCGCTCCAGGTAGGTGAGCGGCGTCAGCGGCTGGTGATTGGCCGCGTTCTTGTCGAGATCCTGCTCATAAGGCTTGCCCATCCCGCCTCCCCTTGGCTTCCTGGTTGGAGACTTCTAATCACAGGCTCCAGGCCACGTCACCATCCTTGTATGCGAAGCCTGTCATACACCACAGCCAGCTTCGCCTTGATCCCGATCAACGAGAGAAAGACGTTTGCACTCTCGCGCTCGGTTTGACTTTTGTCGAAGGCCGTGAATAATGTCAGCGGAGGAGATGGCATGGCGATCCGACCAGCAGAGCAGCTGATTCACAAGGCCGCGTGGCTGTATTACGCGCATGGCCTGCGGCAGGATCAGGTTGCGAGCCAGCTTAACATCTCCCGTGCCTCGGTCGCCATGTATCTGCGCAAGGCGCGCGAGACCGGCATTGTCAACATCTCGACCTCGACCCAGCTTTTCACCGACGATGTGCTGGCGCGCAAGCTCGAGGATGCACTGAAGCTCGACGCGGTCTGGATCGCGCCCGGGAACGACCACATTGCCGACCCCTCGATGGAAATCGCCGTGCTGGCGGCGAGCGTGTTTCTCGAACTGGTCAAGAAGGGCGACCGCATCGGCGTTGCCTGGGGCCGCACCGTCTACACGATCGCCGACATCATGTCCTATGCCGATCTGCAGGACGTGACGGTGGTGCAGCTCTGCGGCAATCTCGGAGCGCCCTATTCCTACCGGCCCGACCAGTGCACGATGGAGATCGCGCGGCGGCTCAATGCCAAGGGCCTCAATTTCTACGCGCCGCTGGTGCTGTCGACGGAAGAGCTGGCGCGCGCGCTGCGCGCCGAGCCGGTGATCCGTGAGCAATTGTCGGGGATTGGCGAATGCGATCTGGCGCTGTACTCGGTCGGAGCGGTCGATGCCGACAGCCATCTGGTCAAATGCGGCGCGCTCACTCCTGACGAAATGGCGGAGCTGCGCAGCCGAGGTGCCGCCGGTGTCATCGCAGGGCAGATCATCGACGCCGACGGCAAGCTGCTCGATTGCAGCTACAACCGCCGGGTGATCTCCGCCGAGCTCTCCTCGCTGCGCGCCATCGACAGGCGCCTGATGGTCGTGCAGGAGGACAGCAAGTTCGAACCGCTTCTCGCGGCGATTGCAGGCGGACTTTGCACCCATCTGGTGGTCGGCGCACGCATGGCGCAGCGGCTTCTGGACCATGCCGGAGCCGCTGCAAGCGAAAAGGCATCCTAGCAAGACCACCTCGCCGCGTTGTCATCAAGGCGTCGCGGCTTTCCTGTTCACCAGCAAGAAGACGGAATCGGACGAAGCGAAATGAAGAACCTTTGGAATGACGGCGACGCGGAAAAGATGGTTGCCGACTATGCCAGGAAAGGCGTCGACGGCGACCTGGCACTGCGCGTCTACACGACGCGGCTGCTTGGCGGCGAGCCGCGGCTCGTGCTGCATGGCGGCGGCAACACCTCCTGCAAGACCAAGGCAACCGACCTCCTTGGCGACGAATGGGACGTGTTGTGCGTCAAGGGCAGCGGCTGGGACATGGCCGTCATCGAGCCGCAGGGGCTGCCGGCGGTGAAGATGGGCGCGCTGCTCAAGGCGCGCAGGCTCAACAAGCTCTCCGACGAGGACATGGTCGCCCTGCAGCGGGCAAATCTCATCGACCCATCCTCACCCAATCCCTCGGTCGAGACGCTGTTGCATGCCTTCCTGCCGCACAAATTCGTCGACCATACCCATTCGACCGCCATCCTCGCCATCGTCGATCAGGAAGACAGCAAGCCGCTGGTGAGGACGGTGTTCGGCGACAAGATGGGGTACGTGCCCTACATCATGCCCGGTTTCGATCTCGCCAAGGCGGCGGCAGACGTCTTCGACGCCGACCCGACGGTCGAGGGCCTGATCCTCGACAAGCATGGCATCTTCACGTTCGGCGACGATGCCAGGCAAGCCTACGACCGGATGATCCACTATGTGAACGTCGCCGAGGACTATGTCGCCAAACACGCCAAGCCGAAGGCGGCAAAGGCCGCGCTGCCTGCAAAGCTCGCCACACCGGCAGCCATCGCGCCGATGCTGCGCGGCGCCGTCGCGGTGGCGCGCGGCGAAGGCCGCTTCGACCGCATGATCAGCGACTTCCGCACCTCGGACGCCATCGTCGATTTCATCAACTCGGCCGAGATCGCCGATTATGCCGGACGCGGTGTGTCAACGCCCGATTTGTCGATCCGCATCAAGACCGGACCGATGGCTGTGCCGGCCCCCGATGCCGACAAGATCGGCGACTACAAGGCCGTGATCAAGAGCCACGTCGACGCCTTCGCCAAGGATTACCGCGCCTATTTCGAAACCAACGATGCGCTCGACGATGTCAAACGCACCATGCTCGACCCGATGCCGCGGCTGACGCTGGTGCCGGGCCTCGGCATGTTCGGCCACGGCCGCACGCTGAAGGATGCCAGGATCGCTTCCGACGTCGGCGAGATGTGGATTGAGGCGGTGCGCGGCGCCGAAGCGGTCGGCCGTTTCCATCCGCTTTCCAAGGCCGACCTGTTCCCGCTCGAATACTGGTCTCTGGAACAGGCCAAGCTCGCCTCCAACAAGCCGAAGCCGCTGACCGGCCAGGTGGTGCTGATCACGGGCGGCGCCGGCGCGATCGGGGCCGCGACGGCCAAGCTGTTCGCCGACAATGGCGCTCACGCGGTCGTCGTCGATCTCGATGCCGAAAAGGCCGCTGACGCTGCAAAGAAGGCCGGCAACAACTCGATCGGCGTCGCCGCCGACATTACCGATCCCGCACAGGTGCGAGCCGCCTTCGACAGGGCGGTTGCCGTGTTCGGCGGCGTCGACATCCTGGTGTCCAATGCCGGGGCTGCCTGGGAAGGCCGGATCGGCGAACTCGACGACGCGCTTCTGCGCAAGAGCTTCGAGCTCAACTTCTTCGCCCACCAGTCGGTGGCGCAGAACGCCGTGCGCATCATGCTCGAACAGGGTACCGGCGGCGTGCTCCTGTTCAACACCTCCAAGCAGGCGGTCAATCCGGGCCCCAAGTTCGGCGCTTATGGCGTGCCGAAGGCGGCGACGCTGTTCCTGTCCCGGCAATACGCGCTCGACTACGGCACCTTCGGCATCCGTTCGAACGCCGTCAACGCTGACCGCATCCGCTCAGGCCTTTTGACCGACGCCATGATCGCCAGCCGTTCGGGCGCGCGCGGCGTTTCGGAAAAAGAATACATGTCCGGCAATCTGCTTGGCCAGGAAGTGACGGCGCAGGACGTGGCGCAGGCCTTCCTGCATCATGCGCTGGCCGAACGGACCACCGCCGATGTGACGACGGTCGACGGCGGCAACATCGCGGCGGCGCTGCGGTAGGCAAAACTTTCCTTGTGATCCCCTGCCACAAGGCAGGGGATCACAACATGAGATACCGGAATCCTAATAAATATTGTTAGTTCTTGTGAGTCGTGATACAGGATCGGCATGAAAGCTGAACCGATGCGCACTCTCACCATCTCGCTTACCGCGAAGCAGAGTGCTCGCCTGCAAAGCGCCATCGAAGGTGGTGGCTATGCCTCCAACAGCGAGATTGTCCGCGACGCCTTGCGCCTGTGGGAGCAGCGGGAGGAATTGCGCGCCCTTGAACTCGAGCACTTGAAGCGCGCCTATGCCGACGGCATGGCCAGCGGCAAGCCGGTGGAAATCGACCCCGCCGAGTTTCTGCGCAATCTGAAAGCAGAACGCCGCGCTCGTGGCTAGATATCGGCTCACACCGCGCGCTTCGCAGGATTTGCGGGATATCTGGCACACGATAGCAATCAACAATGAAAAGGCAGCGGACCGGCTGCTGATGCGCATTTTTGAGAAGCTGGACCTGGCGGCACAGCACCCCAAGATGGGCACGGCCCGGCCGGAATTGAGCGCGACAGCCCGCGTGCTCATCGAAGGCCGCTACATCGTCATCTACGAGCCGCAGCCGGACGGTGTCTTGGTCGTGGCTGTCGTCCGCGGGATGCGCGATCCGGAACACTGGCTGTAAAGCGAGAGCCTACCTCAATATGAAAAGGGCGGCTCGTGGCCGCCCTTTTGCGTTTATCAGACTCGCGACTACTTCGCGTTCGGGTTCGGCATCCAGGCCGGCATCGCGACATCGGCATGGGCGAACTGCGGCAGCTTGGCCGACAGGTCCTCCATGTTCTTGATGTCCTTGTCGACCAGTTCCTTCTGGGTGATCAGCGTCGGCGGCACGATGACGTTCTGGCCGGGGTCTTCACCGGCGAGCAATTGCGCCAGCGCGCGCACCGAGACCTGGCCGACCACGGCCGGGTTGGTGGCGGCGGTCGCTGCCCAGGCGCTATCGGGCTCGCGCATCGCGGCGATGTCGGACGTCGAGATATCGGCCGAATAGATCTTGATACCCTTGTTCAGGCCGGCTTCGTCGACGGCGATCTTCACACCCTTGGCGAATTCGTCATAGGGGGCGAACATCACCTTGATGTCGGGGTGGGCCGACAGCACCGAACGCGCCTGGTTGGCGACGGAGTTGGCGATCGGATTGTCGAGCGTGCCGAACATCGCGACTTCCTTGATGCCCGAGTATTTCTTTTTCACATCGACCCAGGTCTCGTTGCGGCGATCGAGCGGCGCGATGCCGGCGACATAGACATAGCCGGCGTTCCAGCTGTCGCCATTGTCCTTGACCGCCTGTTCGAGCGCCAGGCGCGCAAGGTCGCGGTCGGACTGCTCGATCTGCGGGATCTTGGGGTTTTCGACATTGACGTCGAAAGCAACCACCTTGATGCCGGCATCGACCGCGCGCTGGGCGGCGTCCTTCATCGATTCCGTCAGGCCGTGCTGGATGATGATGCCCTGCACGCCGAGTGCGATGGCCTGATCGACCATGTCGGATTGAAGGGCTGCGTCCTGGCGGCTGTCGAGGACGCGCAGATCGATACCGAGCGCTTTCGACTGTGCCTCGACGCCCGACAGATAGGCCTGGAAGAAGTCGCCGGTCGAGAGATAGCGCACCAGCGCGATCTTGACGCCGGGCTTGTCGAACGGCGCCGGCTTGTCCGCCGCCAGTGCCGGGAACTGCATCAGCATGGTTGCGCCGGCCAGCCCGAGCGCGACCTTTCCTAGAAGTCTTCTTGTGATGTTCACCTTGTTTTCCTCCACTCTTGTTGAACCCAAAATCCTGCCCGGTCGAAAGCTATCCCCTGCCCCTGCCGGAAAGTGCAAAGGTGAAGACAAGGGCGACGACCAGAACCACGCCCTTGACGAAATCCTGCGTGTAGTAAGGCGCGTTCATCATGGTCAGGCCTTGCAGCAAGATGCCGACGAACAGCGCGCCGACGGCGGTGCCGAAGGCGTTCGGCTTGGCGGCGCCGAGCACCGCGTAGCCGATGAGCGCCGCCGCGACAGCGTCGAGCAGCAGATTATTACCCGAGGCGATATCACCGCGTCCAAGTCGGGCAGCGAGCAAAATACCGCCGATCGAGGCAAAAACTCCTGAAATGACGTAGGCCCAGATTTTGTATGCCTTGACAGGCGCGCCGGCGAGTTCGGCGGCGCGCTCATTGCTGCCGACCGCGTACATCATCCGTCCAAAACGGGTGTACTCGAGGAAGAACCAGATCAGCACGGCGAGCACGAGCAGCACGACGACCGACACCGGAATGAGGTTCGGGATGAAGAAATCGAAGCGGTGGCGGCCGAGCGCCAGGAAGGCGTCGCCGAACTTGCCGTTGGCGACTGAGCCATCGGGCATCGTCATGCCGGTGGCGATCGAGCGGCCTTCGGTCGGAATGCGCTGCAGGCCGACGAGCAGGAACATCATGCCGAGCGTCGCCAGAAGATCGGGCACGCGCATGTAGACGATCAACCAGCCGTTGATCAGGCCTACGATGGCGCCGATCAGCAGGCAGACGACGACCGCGACGACGGCGTTCTGCTCCAGCACCACCATCACATAGGCCGCAGCCATCATGGCGGAGGTGGCGACCGAACCGATCGAGAGATCAAAGCCGCCAACGACCAGAGTGGCGGTGACGCCGAGCGCCAGCACGCCGGTGATGGCGACCGACTGGAAGATGAAGACGGCACTTTGCGGCGAGACGAAACCGTCGGCAGCGATCGCGAAATAGGCGACGAGACCGAACAGCAGGACGATGAACCCGTAGCGGATGGCGTGGTCGCGCAGCGTCATTCAGCGCTCCCGCGCGCCGCTGCCGTTCTTACCCAACTCGAACCCATAGTTTCTCCGTTCCGATTCCCATTTACCCACCGCCATGCTCAGGCCGCGTCGTGCAACGGCCCGCCGGCCACCTCGGCCAGAAGGCGATCGAGATCGACTTCGGCGTTGCGATGTTCGCCGACGATGGTCTGCTCCGACATCACCAGGATGCGGTCGGCCGTCTCCAACGCCTCATCGAGTTCGGTGACGAACAGCAGCGTCGCGCGGCCATTGGCACTGGCCCTCAGCTTGGCGGCGATATCGCGCCTGGCCGAGATGTCGACGCCCTGAAACGGCTCGTCGAGGATGAACAGCGTTGCGTCCTGCGCCATCCAGCGAGCGACCATTACCTTCTGCTGGTTGCCGCCCGAGAGAGACGCCAGTTCATCTTTTTCGGAGCGACAGACGATGCCGAGTTCCTCGATCTGCCGGCGCGCGGTGGCGCGCTCGAGACGGCGCTTGAGCACGCCCAGATTCGCCATCCGCTTGAGGAACGGCAGGCTGACATTGCGCTCGAGGTTGAAGCCGCCGACGATACCGCTGGTGGCGCGATCCTTGGCGACGAGGAACACGCCGGCGGCGATCGCCTCGCCCGCCGAGCCCGGCGCATAAGGCTTGCCGTTCATCGTCATGGCGCCGGCGAGCGGCCGGCGCACGCCAAACAGCGTCTCGGCAAGCGCCGTCTTGCCGACGCCAACGAGGCCGGTAATGGCAACGACCTCGCCATCGCCGAGCGTCAGCGAGATCGGCCTGGCGCCTGGCGCGATGCGCAGGCCGTCGATGGTCAGGATCGCCTTGGCAGAACTCCTGGCAACGATCTGGTCGAGGTGGATCTTGCGGCCGAGCATGGCGTTGACCGCGCCTTCATAGTCGAGCGGCTTCTTGTCGAAGACGCCTGAGATGATCCCGTCGCGCATCGAGACGATGCGGTCGGCAAGCCGCCGGATGTCCGACATGCGGTGCGATATGTAGAGGATCGCCACGCCTTGCTCGCGCAGCCTGTCGACCAGCGCAAACAGCCGGTCGGCCTCGGCGCTGGACAGCGATGACGTCGGCTCGTCGAGGATGAGCACTTTCGGCTGATGCGCCAAAGCACGGGCAATCGCCACCATCTGGCGATCGGCCAGCGAAAGATCGCTCACTCGAGCCTTCAGGTCGATGGCCAACCCCATGCGGTCGGCAACCGCCTTGGCCTCGCGACGCACCCGGGCCGGATTGAACAGGAACGGGGCGCCGCTGCCGCTCAGCCGGTCCAGGGTCAGATTGGTGGCGACGTCGAGATCGGCGACGACCCCGTCATTGATGTTCTGGTGAACGGTGACGACGCCGGCGCGGATCGCCTCCGCCGGGGTGTTCGGCGCGAAGTCCTGGCCGGCGAGGCTCATCGTGCCGCCGCCGCGCTCATAGACGCCGCTGATGATCTTGACGAGGGTGGATTTGCCAGCGCCATTGGCGCCCATCAGCACCGTCACTTCACCGGCATGAAGCTCCAGCGAGACGCCGCCAAGCACCTCGTTCTGGCCAAAGGATTTCCTCAGTCCCTCTACGCGGAACACGGCACTGCCGACCATGCGTTCCTCCCTGGCCATGACGCTATGGTCTATGTCGGCAATTGTCAACACGATTGACAATTGCCAGACAGCTTCCTAGCTTGGCCCAGCCGCTAAGGCTCCCCTATGATCGGAGCGCATAGGCGGGAGGGAGAAGAATGACTGGGAAATTGCCGTTCGAAGCACTGTCGGTGGAGACGCTTTCAACGCGACTCGGCACGAACGAGGCGCTATGCGCGAAGATCGGCAAGGACACGACACGCTGGAAAGTCCGCGAGGTCGGTGACGGCAATCTGAACCTGGTGTTCATCGTTGAGGGCGCCAGCGGTGCCGCCGTGGTCAAGCAGGCCCTGCCCTATGTCCGCCTCGTCGGCGACAGCTGGCCATTGCCGCTGAAGCGCTCCTTCTTCGAATATCACGCGCTGACCCGGCAGGAGGCGCGCGCGCCGGGCTCGGTGCCGGCGATCTATCATTTCGACGAAGGCCAGGCGCTGATCATCATGGAGTATCTGTCGCCGCACATCATCCTGCGGCGGGCGCTGATCGAAGGCCGGCAGCTGCCTGATATCGCCAGGGATATCGGCCTGTTCATGGCCCGCACGCTGTTTCGCGGCTCCGACCTCTCGATGGTGACTAGGGATCGCAAGGCCGATCTGGCGCTGTTCGCCGACAATGTCGAACTCTGCGACATCACCGAGAACCTGGTGTTCTCCGACCCGTATTTCGATGCCAGGATGAACCGGCATACCAGCCCGCAGCTCGACGGGCTCGTCGCCGAACTGCGCGCCGACCGAGATCTTAAGGTCGAGGCGCAGCGGCTGAAGCATATCTTCGCCGCCAATGCCGAGACGCTGCTGCATGGCGACCTGCATTCGGGCTCGATCATGGTGACAGACACCGAAACGCGGATGATCGATCCGGAGTTCGCCTTCTACGGCCCGATGGCCTTCGATGTCGGCATGCTGCTCGCCAATTTCTGGATGTCGTTCTTCTCGCAGCGCGGCCATGAACAGACCGGCAAGCGCGATGCCATGCGCGCCTATCTGCTCGACGTCATCGTCGAGACGTGGTCGGTGTTCCGCGCCGAGTTCTCGCATCTGTGGCGCACCGAGCGCACCGGCATGCTCTACCAGAAGAGCCTGTTTGAGGATCAGGGCGACAGGCTGGGCGCCGAGCAGGCGCTCGACCACGTGCTGCATCAGGTCTGGACCGATCTGCTCGGTTTTGCCGGCATCGAGGTTCACCGGCGCATCCTCGGCCTCGCCCACAATGCCGATTTCGAGACCATTGCCGACGAGGACCTGCGCGCCACATGTGAGGCGAAGGCGCTGAAGTTCGGCCGTCACATCGCCGTCAACCGGCGCCAGATTCACAGCATCGACGAGGTCAACACCCTGGCCACGCTGATCGAACAGGAGAACAGCATTTGAACGTCGGCGACCGCCACTATCGTACCATCTGGCTGAGCGACGATGGGCGTTCGGTGGAGATCATCGACCAGCGCTGGCTGCCACATGATTTCCGCATCGAGACCATCGGCACCGTCGCCGGCATTGCCACCGCCATCCGCGACATGTGGGTGCGCGGCGCGCCGCTGATCGGCGTCACCGCCGCCTATGGCGTCGCCATGCAGATGGCGGATGATCCGTCGGACGCCGCACTTGATGCCGTATGGGAGACACTGCACGAGACCCGCCCGACAGCGATCAACCTGCGCTGGGCGCTCGATGAGATGCGGCGTTTCCTGCGGCCGCTGCCAACACAACAACGCGCCGCAGCCGCCTATCGCCGCGCCAGTGAGATCGCCGATGAGGATGTCGGCCTCAACCGCGCCATCGGCGCCAACGGCCTCGCCATCATCAAAGATATCGCGGCGCGCAAGCAGAAGGGCGAGCCGGTCAACATCCTGACCCATTGCAATGCCGGCTGGCTGGCCACAGTCGACTATGGCACCGCAACGGCGCCGATCTACCTGGCAACCGAAGCCGGCATTCCGGTCCACGTCTATGTCGACGAGACGCGGCCGCGCAACCAGGGTGCCCAGCTGACCGCCTGGGAGATGGCCGGCCACGGCGTGCCGCACACGCTGATCGTCGACAATGCCGGCGGCCACCTGATGCAGCGCGGCGAGATCGACATGGTCATTGTCGGCACCGACCGAACCACCGCCGATGGCGATGTCTGCAACAAGATCGGCACCTATCTGAAGGCGCTTGCCGCCGCCGACAATGACGTGCCGTTCTATGTCGCCTTGCCGTCGCCGACCATCGACTGGACGGTGCATGACGGGCTGGCCGAGATCCCGATCGAGCAGCGCTCGGCCGACGAGGTCTCGCTGGTGTGGGGCAAGACCGCCAAGGGCGAGATCGCCCAGGTGCGCATATCGCCCGAGGCGACGCCCGCGGCAAACCCGGCCTTCGACGTGACGCCGGCGCGGCTGGTGACCGGACTGATCACCGAACGCGGCGTCGCCAAGGCCTCGCGCGAGGGCCTGAAGGCGATGTTTCCCGAGCGGGCGTAACGCGCTAGCACCACCGGCGCTGGCTCCGTACCGCCCTCTAGTACAGAGGTTCGGCCATGTGCTTGGGCGTTGGCCAGTTCGCGGTGACGCCGGGCTGCACCGGCCGCTCGAGATAGGTCGACAGAACCACATAGCTGCGCGTCGAGGTGACCCCCGGCGTCTCGTAGAGGCGCGCGAGGAGCCCTTCGAGCGCTCTCGTGTCTTCGGTGCGGACCTTCAGCAACATGCAGGTGTCACCGGCGACGGTGTGGATCTCCTCGACCTCGGGGTACTCCGAGACCGCCATCAGTTCCGGTGTCTTTCCCCAGCCTCTGGTGTCGATATGGACAAAGGCGAGCAACGGCTTCTTCACTGCCTTGGGATCGATGATGACGGCGGTGTTTCGGATGGCGCCGCTGCGTCGAAGGCGCTTGACGCGCTCATGGGCGGCTGGCGGTGAAAGGCCAACACGATCGCCTAGTTCGGCATAACTGACCGTCGCATCGTCGACCAGAACGCCTAATATCTTTCGGTCGATCGCGTCGACATCGCGGGCCGCTGGCTTGTTCCGCAGAATGTCATCTGTTTCTTCATCCATATCGAGATTCCTAGTTGCTGCAGAACTCAATGCGGCCATTATGGTCATATGTCGAACAGTGATCAAGCAGCAACGTTGGCCGCGAACGCCAGGGCGCCCATCCCGGCCCTCGCCTATCTGCTGACCGGATGCATCGCCGTGATCGGCTCGAACTCACTCGTCCTTGGCCCGATAGCACCGGCCGTGGCCTCGTCGTTTGCGACAAGCGTGCCGGTCGTCATGATCGCCTCCGCCGTGTTCGGCCTCGGAACCTCCGCAAGCGCCCTGTTCCTGGCGCGCTACATCGACCGAATCGGCGCACGCCGGATGCTGCAGGGCGCCTTGCTGCTGCTGGCGATCGCACTCGTTGCAAGTGCTGCGGCGCCGACGGTGATGATGCTTGTCGCGGCGCAACTGCTCGCCGGCATCGCCGCCGGTATTGCCATGCCGGCGATCTATGCGAGTTCAGCGGCGATCGCGCCGCCTGGACGCGAAAGCGGCACCATCGGCGTCGTGCTGACCGGCTGGACCTTGAGCATGGTCGCCGGTGTCTCGCTGTCGGCCGTGCTGGCCGACCTCGTCCATTGGCGTGCCGTTTTCGCGGCCGTCGCGCTCCTCGCGACCCTGGCATTGGCCGGTCTCACGCTGTCGTCACTCAGCGACATCAGGAAGAGCGGCCCCGCACCGACGCCGCTGGCCGCGCTCAGCATTCCCGGTATCGTGCCGCTGCTCATCGCCTGTGCCGCCTTCATGACCGCCTTCTACGGTGTCTATGGCTATCTCGGCGATCACCTTCACAGTGGATTGGGAAGGCCAGTGAGCGCCAACGGGTGGGCCGCGCTCGCCTATGGCGTCGGCTTCGGCACGGCTGCTGTCCTCGACGGCGTGATCGATCGGCTGGGCGCGCGGCGCGTCATGCCGTTCGCCTATCTTCTGGTCGCAGTCGCCTACGTCGCGCTCGCCGCGACCAGCGACGGCTTCGGCCCGACCATAGCCATGGTGGCGGTCTGGGGCCTCGCCAACCATTTCGGACTGAACGTCCTGGTGATGCGCCTGTCGGCACTCGACCCGTCGCGACGCGGCACGATCATGGGCCTGAACAGCGCGGTGACCTATCTGGCGGTCTTTGTCGGCACCACCGCCTTCGGACCGCTCTATTCGACCTACGGTTTTGCGACCTGCGCGGCGGTTGCGGCATTGCTGATGCTGGTTGCCGCTTCGGCAGCGTCATGGCGCACGCGCTAAGGTATGTTGATATTCAGGTGATGCCGGCCTGCAAACGGCAGCTTCCTGCGCTTCCGGTGCTCACGTACCTTAAGTACGCTCCGCTCCGGTTCTCGGAACCCACCGTTTTCGACTCGGCCTGACCTGAATCTCGACACACCTTGGTCGTGATCGGCATCAGCCTTCGTCCGGTTGACAGCGACGCCCTGCCCTTCCATACAAACGGCGCTAAAGTTCTCAGGGCGGGGTGAAAGTCCCCACCGGCGGTAAGGGTCTCGACCCAAGCCCGCGAGCGCTTTCCGACAAATTCGGAAAGGTCAGCAGATCCGGTGTGATTCCGGAGCCGACGGTTACAGTCCGGATGGAAGAGAACGAAACGAAAGACGGCCCGCCTTGGTGGGTCGCATTTCGTATCGTGCGTCCTGATTCTGGTTCGAAACGGAAGGATGGACCCATGAATCAGCATTCCCATAAAGACTATGAAACTGTTCGCATCGCCGTCATTCGCGCGCGCTGGCATGCCGATATCGTCGACCAGTGCGTGCAAGCCTTCGAGGCCGAGCTTTCCGCGCTTGGCGACGGGCGCTTCAGCGTCGATGTCTTCGACGTGCCCGGCGCCTACGAGATTCCGCTGCACGCCCAGACCCTGGCGCAGACCGGCCGCTATGCCGCGATTCTGGGTGCGGCGTTTGTCGTCAACGGCGGCATCTACCGGCATGAGTTCGTCGCCAGCGCGGTGATCGACGGCATGATGAACGTGCAGCTGTCGACCGGCGTGCCGGTGCTTTCGGCCGTGCTGACGCCACACAATTACCACGACAGCACCGAGCATCACCGCTTCTTCTTCGAGCACTTCACCGTCAAGGGCAAGGAAGCTGCCAATGCCTGTGTCCAGATCCTGGCCGCGCGGGAACGCGTCATGGCCTGAAATACGCTTCGCCGGGTGGAAATCCCGGTAACAGCCTGTAGTATCTCGGAAAATGCCGAAATCGGGAGGATGCCGGTGCAGACCAAGAAGATCATCAATGACGGCAACCGCGCCGTCGACGAGATGCTCGAAGGGATTCTGACCGCGCATCCCCGCCATCTCAGAAGCGCGGACGGCAGCCCGCGCTCGATCATCGCCCGCGACGGGCCGCGGCCCGGCAAGGTCGGGCTAGTCATCGGCGGCGGTTCGGGTCACGAACCGACCTTCCTCGGCTTTGTCGGCAAGGGACTGGCGGACGCGGCGGCCATCGGCAATGTCTTCGCCTCGCCGCCGCCCGATCCGATCCTCGAATGCGCCAAGGCGGTCAGCGGTGGCGCCGGCGTGCTGTTCATGTACGGCAACTATGCCGGCGACGTGATGAACTTCGACATGGCGGCCGAGATGGCAGCGATGGACGACATCGAGGTGCGTACCGTGCTGACCACCGATGACGTCGCCTCGGCGCCGCGCGATCAGCGGCACAAGCGCCGCGGCGTCGCCGGCAATTTCTTCATCTTCAAGGCGGCCGGTGCTGCCTGCGATCGGATGCTCTCCTTCGACGAATGCGAGCGTATCGCGCGCAAGGCCAACGACCACACCTTCACCATGGGCGTGGCGCTGTCGCCCTGCTCGCTGCCACAGACGCGGCGGCCGAATTTCGAGATTGGTGCCGACGAGATGGAGATCGGCATGGGCATCCATGGCGAGCCTGGGATCGCGCGCGCCAAGCTCGGTACCGCCGACGAGATCACGGACGAGATGCTGGACAAGATTTTCGCCGAGATGGCGCCGAAGCGTGGCGACAAGGTCGCGGTGCTGGTCAACTCGCTCGGCTCGACGCCGCTGATGGAACTCTACATCATGAACCGCCGGATCAAGCACAGGCTCGACGCAATCGGCGTTTCCATTCACGCGACCTGGGTCGGCAATTACTGCACGTCGCTGGAAATGGCCGGCGCCTCGGTGACACTAATGCATCTCGACGGCGAGTTGCAGACCATGCTCGACCACCCCTGCGACTGCGCGATGTTCCGTGCCGGCTGACGAAAGAGCGATCCCGTGACCATCGACGCCGCTGACCTGAAAAGAATGTTCGACGCCATCACGGTGGCGATAGAGGCCGACAAGGACCGGCTCTGCCAACTCGACGGTGTCATTGGCGACGCCGACCACGGCATTGCCATGGCGCTCGGCTTCGGCGCGGTGCGCGATGCGCTGGCATCGCTCGACCTTGCGACGACCGAGCCGACGGCGCTGCTCAACACGGCGGCGAAATCTTTCCTCAATGCCGTCGGCGCCTCGTCAGGCCCGCTCTACGCGACGGCCTTCATGCGCGCGGCTTCCACCGTCAAGGGCAAGGCGACGCTGGCGGACGCGGACTTCAACGCCCTGTTCCAGGCCATGGCACAAGGCATCAAGGATCGCGGCAAGGCGGAACCTGGCGAAAAGACGATGGTCGATGCCTGGCAGCCAGCGGCCGAAGCGGCCGCCGCAGCCAATGCAGCCGGCAAGACGCTGTCCGAAAGTCTCGAAGCAGCACTTGCCGCGGCCGAACGCGGCGCGGAGGCGACCAAGGACATGATCGCGCAGAAGGGCCGCTCGTCGCGGCTCGGCGAACGGTCGCTCGGCCATCTGGATCCGGGCGCGGCGTCGGCCGTGACGGTCATCGGCGCGATACGCAAGAGCTTGAGCTAGCGCTTTGCCGCATCCAGCCTGTTGATCGCCTGGACATTGCCGGCCGAAGGCCCATTCTCGTCGAATTCCGACGCCAGCCAGGCATCGACGATCGACTTGGCCAGTTCCGGACCGATGACGCGGGCGCCCATGGTGATGATCTGGGCGTTGTTGGATTTTGCCGCGCGCTCAGCCGAATAGGTGTCGTGGGTGAGCGCGGCGCGAATGCCGGGCACCTTGTTGGCCGAGATGGAAACACCGATGCCGGTGCCGCAGAACAGGATGCCACGATCGTTCTGGCCGTCGACGATCGTCTGGGCGAGGTTCTGCGACAGGTCGGCATAGTAGCCGGCCTGGCTCAGATCGCTGACGGTGATGCCGGGCTTGGTGGCTAGATGCGCGGCGATGACATCGAGCAGCGGCTTGCCGGCGCTGTCGGCTCCAATGGCTATTTTCATGGTCGTGTCCTTCCTTGACTGAATAATATCTCGATTGGTTCAGATCGCCGCCGAGGCGCGACCGAGGATGTCGATGTAGCCTTCCGCCTGCCAGGCGGAGCGGCCGATGAACAAGCCGTCGACATTGGGCTTGCCGATCAGCTCGGCGGCATTGCCGGGATTGACGCTGCCGCCATAGAGCACCGGTGGCACGGACGGCAGCAGATCGCCTGCAATGGTCTTGATCAGCGCCTGCTGTTTGTCGGCATAGTCGGAGCTGGCCGGAATGCCCTTGTCGCCGATCGCCCAGACCGGCTCGTAGGCGAACAGGATTTTCGCGCCCTTCGCCTCGCCTTCGAGGAATTGCAGCGCACCCCGCACCTGCGCCGTCAGCACCGCATCGGCCTGCCCACTCTCGCGTTCCACCAATGTCTCGCCGACGCAGATCAGCGGCACCAGCCCGTGCTTCACCGCCGCGGCGGTCTTGAGGCCGACGGTACGGTCGGTCTCGCCAAAGTGCTCGCGCCGTTCACTGTGGCCGAGCTCGACCAGATCGAGGCCGCAGTCCCTCAGCATCACCGGCGAGATCTCGCCGGTCCAGGCGCCGGCATCGGCCCAGTGCATGTTTTGCGCCCCAACCTTGATCCGCGTCCGCGACAGCGCCTGCCTGACTTCGCGGACCGCCGTGAAGGGCGGGATGATGAAAGGCTGGATACGATCGTCGAAACCGGGGATGAATCCGGCCAATATCTCGGCGAACGCCAGCGCCTCGGCAAGCGTCTTGTTCATCTTCCAACTTGTGCCAACCCAGTAAACCACGCGTACTCCCTAGTGTTTGTCGACCAAAGTCAGCGAGACGCCTGCGGCATCCAGCGCCTCGCGCAGTCCAGGCTCGAGCTCACGACCGGTGAAGACCGCGTCGAACGCCTTGAGGTCGGTGAGGAAATGCAGGGCCGTGCGGCCGAACTTGCCGTGATCGGCCAGCAGATATTTGCGGGCAGCGGCGGCCATCATCAGGCGCTTGGTCTGAACCACTTCCTGGTCCTGGTGGAAGGCGGAAGCGCCGTGGATGGCGGATGACGACAGGAAGGCGACATCGGCGCGCAGCGATTTCAGCGTATCCTCAGCGAGCAGGCCGAAAAAGCCGTGGAACTTCTTGCTGTAGAGGCCGCCAAGCGCGATGAGGTTGATCCCTCCTACCCCCGACAGCTCCTCGATGACGGCCAGATTGTTGGTGATCACGGTCAGTGGACGTAAATCCGAGAGACGGCCGGCAATGCCACCCGCCGTCGAGCCATCGTCGATGATCACCGTCTGGCCAGGTTCGATCATCGCCACCGCTGCTGCCGCCAGGCGTTGCTTTTCCTCGGTCGCCTGCTTCTGCCGGTAGCGGAAATCGCTTTCGAAGAGACCACTGGGCTGGATCGAGGCACCGCCGCGCACCTTGCGCAGGAAGCCGCTCTCCTCGAGCTCGTCGAGATCGCGGTGGACGGTCATCTTCGACACGCCGAAGCGCGATGCAAGGTCGTCGACGCTCGCTGTTCCGGCGTCCATCAGAAAATCCATGATGCCTTGCCGGCGGCTGTCGCTCTTCATTCCTCGGTTCCCTCGCGCGGACCGGGCAAGGCCTCGCGTGGCCTGCAATATAACACCAAACGGCTCATTCACATCAAAGAATTTGTGATAATGTGTTATTCACGTGGGATATTCGTTTCGTTTTCATGGCGGCGCTGTAACAAGAATTGCTATCGGGGCGCCCTCTGACGGTTGCGGTTGTCCGGAAATCCGGCCAGAAGCATCGGTGGGCTGAACGATGCGCGGACAGTCCGCAACCACAGGCTTGAAACCAGATACGGGAGACTAATCGTTGGCTCGCATCACACTGAGACAATTGCTCGATCACGCCGCCGAATACGGCTATGGCGTACCCGCCTTCAACATGAACAACATGGAACAAGGCCTTGCCATCATGGAGGCGGCGGAGGAGACCAAATCACCTGTCATCCTGCAGGCAAGCCGCGGCGCGCGCGCCTATGCCAATGACGTGGTGCTGGCCAAGCTGATCGACGCGCTGGTCGAGATCCATCCCGACATCCCGGTCTGCATGCATCTCGACCATGGCAACAATGAAGCCACCTGCGTCACCGCGATCCAGCACGGCTTCACCTCTGTTATGATGGACGGGTCGCTCAAGGAAGACGGCAAGACGCCGGCGGACTATTCCTACAATTCCGGCATCACCAAGCGCGTCGTCGACATGGCGCATTGGGGCGGCGTGTCGGTGGAAGGCGAGATCGGCGTGCTCGGTTCGCTCGAAATGGGTGGCGGCGAGCAGGAAGACGGCCACGGCGTCGAAGGCACCGTCAGCCACGACCAGTTGCTGACCGATCCCGTTCAGGCCGAACAGTTCGTGCGCGATACGCATGTCGATGCGCTGGCTGTGGCCATGGGCACCAGCCACGGTGCCTACAAGTTCTCGCGCAAGCCGGACGGCGCGGTGCTGGCGATGAATGTCATCGAAGAGATCCACCGCCGCCTGCCGAACATGCATCTGGTCATGCATGGCTCGTCCTCGGTGCCGGAGGATCTGCAGGAGATCATCAACAAATATGGCGGCCAGATGAAGCCGACCTGGGGCGTGCCGGTGGAAGAGATCCAGCGCGGCATCAAGCATGGCGTGCGCAAGATCAACATCGACACCGACAACCGCATGGCGCTGACCGGTGCGATCCGCAAGGTGCTGACCGAGAACCCGAGCGAGTTCGACCCGCGCAAGTACCTGACGCCGGCCATGGCGGCGATGCGAAAGCTGTGCAAGGAACGCTTCGAGCAATTCGGCACCGCCGGCAACGCGCCGAAGATCAAGCCGCTGCCGGTCTCGGAAATGGCCAAGCGCTACAAGTCGGGCAGTCTCGATCCGAAATTCGGCTGAGTTCCGCCCGATCAAAATCCGGCCGCGTTTCATCGGGCAGGAGCCGCATCGGCGCTCCTGCCCGGTCTTTATCCGGCCTGTGGCAGAAGACCCGACCTGCCGGTTTCGATGAAGGGCGCCCAGTAATCGACCGACTCGCGGATCATGGCGACGACCTGATGGTCGACCGGCTCGCGCTCGCGGAACGACAGTTCGAGGCAAATCTCGTTATCGGTGCCGCCGCCGCGCCGAACCGTCTCGAGAAACTTTTCCGGCGTGATGCGGCCGTCCCGGTTGTAGGTGGCGGTGAACGGCCAATGGCCGCCCTTGTTCATCGACGACTGCTTGATGTGGATTATCGGCGACTTCGTGGGAAAGGCTTCGGCCCAGGCATAGGGGTCGATGTCATCCGGGTTGCTTGAGGTCACGTCGCCATGGTCGATGTCGACCATCATCTCCAGCGGGATCGTCATGCCGGCCGCGTCGATCGCATTCTGCAGCGCCCGGCAGCTCTCAATCGTGTGGCCGAATTCGCGGCCGACCGACATCGGCTCCCAGAACAGGTAGGTCAGACCGGCGGCCCTGGCGTGTTCGGCGACGTCGCGCCAGCATTCCAGCGCGATATCGAACAGCCGCGCGCGGCGCTCGGGGTCGTCATAGTCCCGGTGGGTGAAGATGGCGAATTGCGTGCCCATGCCGTTGGCGCCGAGTTCGGCCGAGATGTCGGCAAAGGTCTTGAACCAGTCGACATAGTAGCGGCGCACGTCAGCGTCGGGATGGCCAAAATGATTGAGCCGGCCATAGGGGCCGGTCATGCCCGAGGTGATGCGTACGCCGGTACGATCCAGCGCGCCGCGGAACAGCCGCACGAACTTCGAGATCGTCGCCGCCGGCCAACCGGGATTGATGAACTCATGCGTGAGCTGCACGTCCCTGATGCCGATATCATAGGCAATGGTGTCGATCAGATCGTCCGGCTCGGCAAAGCGGTTGACCAGCGGATTGGTGTTGAGGGAGAGCGTAAACGCCAAGACCGATCCCCTTCTCAGCTTTGCCGTGGGATCGAGGCGACGAATGCCGTCATTGCAGCGTCACCCCGGTGCGGTTGAGTTCCTGGCGATATTTTTCGGCGTCCCAGTTCAGGAGCTCGGCATTGTCCTTCGGGCTCAGATAGTTGAGGCGCACCGAGCCATCGACGCGCGCGGCGACATCGGCCAGGCAACGCGCCATCGCTTCGGCACCGGCATTGGCGTCGCGGCGCATCAGGACGCCCTTGCCTGGAAACAGAATGGACGTGGGAGCGACGGCGCTCCGAGCGACGACGGCCGCTGCATTCTCGTCCGGACCGGCGATCGTCGATCCGACCCCGAGGAAGATCACATGATCCGGATAGAGGCTGCCCGAAGCGGCGATCCGGCAACTGGCGAGATCGGTCGCGACGCTATGCGCCGCAGTCGAGGCGGGAAGCCGGTAGTCACTGCCGATGGCAAGCCTGAGCAGCGCGTCGGTGTCAGGCGCCGAGGCCGGCCGTGGCTCGCGGGCGAGCAATCCGGTCACTCGCTGCAGCAGCAACGCTGCCTCCGCAACCGTGTCGGCGGCGACCACCAGCCCGTGATTGCCGAGAACGAGCACGCTGGTCGCGGGCTTCAGGCGCTCCGCTATGGCTTGCGCCAGCGGCAGGCCAGGCCTGCGATAAGGCACATACGTCCAATCAAGACCCCGCAGGCGCTCTTCCAGCAAGGCCTCCGCATTGGCCTGGACGGCGATCGAGATCGTCTCGACACAATGGACATGGACGACGACCTTCTGCCGCATGAGCGCATGCACCGTCGTCTCGATGGAAGGCCGCAGCCGCCGGGGATTGAGTTCCTCCAGCGTGAACTGCCCGGCCTTCTCGGCGGCGTCGCTGCGATGCGCCAAAGCGTCGAGCAGCGGCTCCAGCGCGACCGGCACCATGATGTCGCCGGTCAGCGCGTTCATCAGCCAGGTGCCGGAAGCCTTGATCCACAACACGCCATCCTGCTTGATGGAGGTATTGCCGCCGGCGCCCTGGACCAGCAACGGATCGGCGCCGATGCTGGCGGAAAAAGAGCGCAACATCCGGAATTCCGTGGAGCCGGCATCGAAGCCCACCATCAGCCCGCCCTCGCCAGCCGGCTTGCGCACCAGTCCTCGAAAGCCGACCTTTCCTCGGTGGAAAGATGCAGGCCGTGCTTGGTGCGCCGTTCGAGAATATCGGCCGATGTCATCGCCCATTCCTGTTCGAACAGGTAGCTGGCCTCGCGCTCGAAGAAATCCTTGCCGAAGCATCGCCCCAGTTCCGCGAGTGATCTGGCGTTGCCGACCACAAGATGTGTCCTGGTCCCGTAAAGCCGGCCGTAGTGATTGATCAGCGATGCCGGCATCCATGGATACTCACGTCCGAGGTCGCCGAGAAACCGGTCGAAATCGGCATTGGCGATGTCCCCGCCAGGCAAATGTGCCTTCGCTGTCCAGGGCTTGCCCATCCGGGGAAAGAACGGAGCAATTTTGTCCAGCGCATGCTCGGCCAGCTTGCGGAAGGTGGTGATCTTGCCCCCGAACACGGAGAGCAGCGGCGCCGCTCCGGACGGCGCGTCGAGTTCGAAGATGTAGTCGCGGGTCACTGCGCTTGGGTTGTCGGCATTGTCGTCGTAGAGCGGCCTGACGCCGGAAAAGCTGTAGACAACATCGTCCCGCACGAGCCCGCGCTTGAAGTAGCGGTTCACCACCTTGAGCAGGTAGTCGATCTCGCTCGCGTCCGCCGCTACGTCCTCGGGCCTGCCGTCATAGGGAATGTCGGTGGTGCCGATCAGCGCCAGATCGTTCTGGTAGGGATTGATGAAGATCACACGCTTGTCACTGTTCTGGACGAGATAGGCCTGGCGACCTTCCCAGAATTTAGGCACGACGATGTGGCTGCCCTTGACCAGCCTGACGCTGCGCTTGGAGTTCTGGCCCGCCACGCGATTGATGATGTCGTTGACCCAGGGACCGGCCGCGTTGACCAGGGCGCGTGCCCGCACCGTCGTCCTGACGCCGGTTCGGACGTCCTGCGTTTCGACAGACCACAGGCCGTCTTCACGGCGGGCGGCGGTGCAGGCGGTTCGGGTGAATATGCTGGCGCCACGCTCGCGCGCATCGAGCGCGTTGATGAGCACAAGGCGGGCATCGTCGACCCAGCAGTCGGAATATTCGAAACCGCGCTTGAAGGCGTCCCTGATCGGCACGCCCTCGGGCGCGGTGTGCAGGTTCAGCGTGCGGGTCGGCGGCAGCCGCTTGCGGCCGCCGAGATGGTCGTAGAGGAACAGGCCGAGCCGGACCAGCCATGCCGGCCGGTCGTCCGGGCTGTGCGGCAGCACGAAGCGCATCGGCCAGATGATATGCGGCGCCGATTCCAGCAGCACCTCGCGCTCGATCAGCGCCTCGCGCACCAGGCGGAATTCGTAATATTCGAGATAGCGCAGGCCACCATGGACGAGCTTGCCCGATCTCGAACTGGTGCCTTCGGCCAGATCGTCCTTTTCGCACAGGATGACGGAAAGCCCGCGCCCGGCGGCGTCGCGTGCGATGCCCGCACCGTTGATGCCGCCGCCGACGACAAAGAGGTCGACGATTTCAGAGCCGCCGTTCATCCCGCCGTGGCCTCGATGCCGAATTTGTGGGTCATGGCCGCCGCCTTCAGCACGGATTGACCGGAGGCAGGCCGGCGATATAGCGGCGCACCTCTTCGGCGGCCTGCTCGGCGGCATAGGTCACGGTGCGCACCGAGGCGCCGGCGATATGCGGCGTCAGCGTTACGTTGGGAAGCTGCAGCAAGGGCCATTCGGCGGGCACGGGCTCGACCGCGAAGGTCTCCAGCATGGCGCTGGCGATCTGCCCCGAAACAAGCGCCTCGTAGAGCGCGTCATAGTCGACCAGCGGTCCCCGCGCGGTGTTGATGAGAATTACCCCCGGCTTCATCCGCGCGATGGTGTCCTTGCCGATCATGCCGCGTGTCTCCTCGGTCACCCGGGGATGCAGCGTGACCACGTCGGAACGGGACAGGAGATCGTCCAGCGCGACCAGCTCGACGCCGGCATTGCGGTCGTCGGCGCTCAACTGCACATAGGGGTCGCAAACGAGGATGTGGCAGCCGAAGGCGCGCAGCAGACGGACCACTTTCGTGCCGATATTGCCATAGCCGACGACGCCGACGGTCATTTCGCTGAGTTCGCGGCCGGTGCGGTCGGCACGGTAGAGATCGCCGCGCCATTCGCCCTTGCGCAAGGCTTCGTGGCCGACCCGGATCAGCCGCGTCTCGGCAAGGATGGCGCCGATGGTGAACTCGGCCACGGCGGTCGCATTGCGGCCGGGCACATTGACCACGGTAATGCCGTGAGTCCTGGCCGCGCCCATGTCGATGTTGATCGGGCCGCCGCGCGACACCGCGACCAGCTTGAGCGCCGGCAGGCGCCGCATCATGCCGTCCGACAGCGGAGCAAGCTGGGTGACGAGGATTTCGGCATCGCCGATGAAATCGACGATCTCGTCGGGGTGGCCGAAATACTCCTTGATCTTGTCGAGGCCGAGCGCCGCATTGCCGAATTCCATCGGTTCGTCGGGCCATGCCGTCTGCAGTGTGCGGATGTCGAGGCCGCCGCTGGCGGCCTTCTCGATCTCGGCGCGAAACACGTCCGGAAGCATGAAATGATCGCCAATGATCGCTATTTTCCTGGGCATATTCGACTTCTCAATTTGCTTTCGATGCAGCCATGGCGCGCCAGACCGGCCGCAGCGCCTCGTGCGCCAACATGTAGGATGGGGTCATCTTGTCGTAGATCGCGGCGAGGCTCCGGTCACTTGGCTCCGCCTCGCCAAGCAGGGGCGTCACCCATCCACCGACGCAATCATCCATCGATGCGTATTGGCCGACGCAGACCGCGGCGATCATCGCCGCTCCCGCGGCACCGGCCTCCTCGCGCTCGCTCGTGCGAATGTCGGCGCCGACCGCGGCACCAAGGATCTTGCGCAGCGCCGGGCTTCGGGCGGCGCCGCCGGTCAGGCGAACTTCACGCGGCAGCGGCCCCATGGCGGCGTAGCAATCGCGCGCCGCGAAGGCCAGCCCCTCGAAGACCGCGCGGACGAGGTCGGCATAGCCGTGCCGCGAGGAAATGCCGACGAACCCCGCCCTGGCATTGGCATCGACGAACGGCCCGCGCTCGCCAGCCTCGGACACGTAGGGCTGATAGAGCAGCGAAGCCGGCTGCGAGGCCGCAATCCAGGTGTCGACCAGCGCGATCATCTCGCCATTGCTGCGGGTGATGCCTTGCGAGGCGAGAATTCCGGAGGCCAGTCCAAGCACCCAGTCGATGTTGAGCGTTGCCGCCATGTTCGACTGCATCTGCGCGAACACGCCAGGCGCCGGCATCGCCATCGTGTAGCCGGTTGCCGCCTGGTTGAGCTGCACGTCGTCCGGGGTTTCGGCCAGCCGCATATGCATGCCGGTGGAGCCGATGATCGAGCAGCCGGGCTTGCGCTTGCGGTCCAGCAGGCCGGCGCCGAGCGCGGTGCAGACGACGTCGACATAGCCCAGCACCACCGGGGTACCGGCGAGCATCCCGGTGGCGTCGGCCGCTGCCTGCGACAGGCCGGTGCTGTGCCTGGTGCCGTCGACGATCGGCGGCAGCAGATGCCTGAGATCGGCGACGCCGAGCACATCGAGCACGTCGTCGCAATAGTCCCGGGTGTGAAAATCACCGAAGGTGAAGGTTCCCTCCGACGGATCGGTTGCGCGTTCGCCAGTCAGTTTGAAATAGAGCCAGTCCTTGCAATGGAAGGCCGTCGCGGCCTTGGCCAGCATTGCAGGCATGTTGCGCTTCATGAACACAAACTGCGAGCCCTGCTGGCAGGCGGCAAGCCCGGTGCCTGTCCTTTCGAAGCGGAGCCGATCCTCGGGCCGCGCGCGGATCTCCTCGACCACAGCGGCGGCGCGCGCGTCGAGCCAGAGCCAGCCCTTGGCGACCGGTTCACCCTTGCCGTCAATCAGCCAGGTGCCGTCGCCTTGCCCGGTGACCGCGATCGCGACGGTTCGGTTGGCGAGGTCGGGCACCTTGTCGGCAAGCTGGCGCAAGGTCGCGGCGGCATCGCTCCATGTGCGCGCCAGATCCTGTTCGGCGCCACCGCCCGGCAGTGTCTCGTAGTGGTTCGGCAGCGCGGCGGCGGCAATCTGCCGGCCAGCGGTGTCGAAGGCGATGGACTTGATGACGGAGGTACCGGCGTCGACGCCGATCAGTATGTCACGCATCACGCAAGCTCCATGCCGTGCGAGATGGCCTTGCCGCTCGCCTGGTCGAAGACGTGCAGGTTCTTCGGATCGATGCTGACATTGATGGGCGCACCCAGGTCCAGGCGGGTGCGGTCATGTTCGACCAGAACCAGCGAGCCGCCGGCAAAGTCCGCCGCTATGTGGGTCTGATCGCCGAGCCACTGATTGGCCGAAACCCTGGCCGGAACACCCTCCTTCGAGCGCCGCACCGCGTAGGGCCGGATGCCGATGACGACCCGTTCGCGGCTGAGCAGCTCGTTGCGAACCGGAGCGCTGAAAGCGTCCTTGTCGTAGTCGAGCGACAGTCCATCCGGCAGCCGCAAATTGATGCGCCCGGCGGCCGCGCCGACATAGGCCTCGAAGACGTTCATCGGCGGCTCGCCGACAAAGGTGCCGGTGAACAGGTTCGCCGGGCGCTCCTTGATCCTGTCTGATGTGTCGAACTGCTGCAGCACGCCGCCCTCCATCACCGCGATGCGGTCGGCAAGCGCATTGGCCTCGGTCTGGTCGTGGGTGACCAGGATCGCGGTCAGGCCGCGCTCCTTGATGAAGTGCTTGATGCGGCCGCGCAGCACGGCGCGCAGCTGCGGTTCGAGCTGACCCATCGGCTCGTCCAGCAGATGCAGATCCGCCTCCCGGATCAGCGCCCGGCCGAGGCTGGCGCGCTGCTGCTGGCCGCCGGAGATGGAGCTGGGGTAGCGCTCCAGTATATCCTCGATCTCGAGCAGCTTGGCGATGCTGGCGACCTTGGCGTCGACCTCGCTCTTCGGCAACCTTGCCGCCTTGAGCGCGAACGCCATGTTCTCGCGCACGGTCAACGGCGGATAGAGCGAATAGCCCTCGAACGCCATCGCCACGTTGCGCCTGACCGGCGGCAAGGTGTGAACCTGGCGGCCGCCGACCGAGATCGCGCCGCGCGAGACCTCTTCGAAGCCGGCAATCATGCGCAGCGTCGAGGTCTTGCCGCAGCCGGACGAGCCAAGCAGCGCCACGATCTCGCCCTTGCCGATTTCGATCGTCAGGTTCTTGACGGCGTGAACGCCCCTGTCGATCGGGCCGTAGAACTTGTCGACACTGGTTATGGTGAGTGCGCTCGGGCTCATGCCGCTTCTCCGTTGCGCAAAATGACGACGTTCTTGGAACCGATGCGCTCACCGCTCGCGTGGTCGAACAGCAAGGCGCTCTTGCCGTCGACGGAGATGTGGGCCTTGCCCTCGCTGCGACCCGGCGTTCCGGCCGGCCGCGAGACCAGGACTTCACGGCCGCGCACGGTGCGCACCAGCGTGACGATCTTTTCGTTGAGCGGCGTCTCCGCCTCGACGGTCACGGGAATGGCGCCGGGCGCACCCTCCTCGACGAAGCTCAACGCTTCCGGCCGCAGGCCGATCACACAATCGCGGCCGACCGCCGTCTCGTAGGCTCCGGCGAGATGGACCTGGACGTTGGACAGGCCGACATAAATCCCCCTGGTATCCCGCGCGGGCTTGACGTCGAGCAGGTTGATGGTGGGGTCGCCGAACAGCCGTGCGATCTCGATATTGGCAGGCTCGCGGTAGATCTGCTCGGGCGTGCCGAGCTGCCTGATGACGCCTTGCGACATGACCGCGATGCGGTCGCCGAGCGCCATGGCTTCCTTGTAGTCCTGGGTGACGTAGACGACGGTGGCGCCGCGATCGGCGAGCAGCCTTGGCAGTTCGAGCCGCATCTCGAAGCGCAGCTTGGCGTCGACATTGCGCAAGGGGTCGTCGAGCAGGAGAAGCGGCGGCGAGCCGACCAGCGCGCGGGCAAGTGCCGTGCGCTGCTTCTGGCCGTTGGAAAGCGCGCGCGGCTTGTGGCTGAGCACATGGGCGATCTTCAACAGCTTGGCGACGCTCTCGACGCCGGCCTTGATCACGCTTTGCGATGATCGCTTGGCCTCCAGCGGCGTCGCGATGTTGTCGAACGCGGTCATATGTGGAAACAAAGCGAAATTCTGGAAAGCCATGCCGATGCCGCGGAACTCCGCATCGACATCGGTCATGTCGTCACCGCCGATGAGTATCTTGCCTTCGTCCGGATCGATGACACCGGCGACAAGGCGCAGCAGCACGGTCTTGCCGGCACCAGAGGGGCCGAACAGGACGAGGGTCTCACCGTCGGCGACGGTCAGGGACAGATTGTCGAGAACGGTCTGGCTCTTGTAGCGCTTGACGACGTTTCTGAGTTCGAGGCTGGCCATGGCTATCCTTTCACCGCGCCGAGCGACAGACCTTCGACGAGATAGCGCTGCGCATAAAGGGCGAGCGCCAGCGTCGGCGTGATCGACAACACGATGGCCGCCGAAATCTGGCCATACTGGATGCCCGAGGAGGTGATGAAGGCGAGCGCACCGACCGTCACCGGCTGCTTGTCGGCCGAGGCTAACACCAGCGCGAAGACGAAATTGTTCCAGGCAAAGATGAAGGCGAGCAGGCCGGCGGCGGCGATGCCCGGGCCGGCAAGCGGCAGCGCGATCTTGCGGAAGGTGGCGAACCAGGAATGGCCGCCGATGCGATAGGCATATTCGATGTCGGCCGGAATGTCCTCGAAATAGCCGCGCACGATCCACAGGATCAGCGGCAGGCAGATCAGCTGATAGACCCAGATCAGCCCGATATAGGTGTTGGCCAATCCAAGCTTCTGGAAATAGAGGGTGAGCGGCAGGAGCACTAGCAGCGCCGGCGCGAACTTGAACGACAACAGCGTGAAGGCGATGTCCTCCGAACCGCGGAACTTGTGCCGCGCGAAGGCGTAGGCCGCCGGGACGCCGAGCAGCAGGGAGACGGCAACTGAGGTGACCGACAGGAACACCGAATTCCACAGGTTGCGCATGAAGGCAATGTCGAGCGTGCCGGCCGCCGTCACCAGCTTGCCGGTAATCAGCGCGGTGTAGTTGGCCAGCGTCGGCTCGAAGATCAACTGCGGCGGAATGCGCAGGATGGTCTCGTTGGTCTGGAACGACATCATGAAGATCCAGGCGATCGGGAACATGAAGAAGACCACGACCAGCGTCAGTGCCACGCCGCGCAGGATGCGTTCGAGCAAGGAGGTATGTTCCATGTCCGCCTCCTATGCCTGGCCGCGGGCGCGTTCGCGCAGCCGCAGCCAGTTCTTGATGAAGATGTTGGAGAGGAAATAGGTGATCGCCCACAGGATGATCATCAGGGCCGCCGAGCGGCCGACATTGGTCGACTGGAAGAAGTTGAGATAGGCCTCGACCTGGAACACGGTCAGCGTATCGCCAGGCCCGCCTTGGGTCATCGCGTAGATGATGTCGAACTGCTGGATGGAGTCGAGCAGGCGGAACAGCGTCGCCGTCAGTATGTAGGGCGTCAGCATCGGCAAGGTGATGCGGAAGAACACGAAGCTCCTCGGCACGCCGTCGAGTGCCGCGGCCTCGAAAGGCTGCGTCGGCAGGCTGCGCAGGCCGGCCAGCAGGAGGATCATGATGAAGGGCGTGTAGACCCAGATGTCGACGAGCACGACGGTGAAAAGCGCCGTCGACGGCGACGAGGCCCAGCGGAAATCCTGCAGTCCGATCAGGCTGGCGAGATAACTCAACACACCGAAGCCGGGATTGGTCATCAGCTTCCACATCAGCGCGGCCAGCGCCGGCGCCGTCATCAGCGGCATCAACAGCATGATCGAGATGAAATTGTTCAGCGTCGAGCGCTTCTGCAGCAGCATGGCGATGGCGAGACCGAGAAGCAGTTCCAGCACGACCGTGGTTCCCGCATAGAGCAGCGAGACCTTGAGCGTGTTCCAGAACTTCGGGTCGGTGAAGAAGGAGATGTAGTTGTCACCCCAGTTGAACTGCCGTGCCCAGGGCTGGCTCAGCCGGTAGCGCTGGAACGAGTAGACGACCGAGGTCAGGAACGGGATGAGGATGCCGATGCAGACCAGCAAGGCCGGCAGGCTGAGCACGTAGGGCAATACCCTCTTGCTGATCCTGAAGCCGGACGGCCCGGCCCTTTGTGTTGTTGCGGCAGTCATCCGCTGCTCCATGATCCTGTTGCTTCGCCCGGCCGGCCGCCCAAGGGAGCCAGGCGGCCGGTGGGCGAACTGGCGGCGCTTTTTTCGAGCATCGGATTCCACTTTTGGGTCCGATGCTCCAGGCGCCGCGTCGCAGACGTGAAAGTCGGGGCGGGACTGGCCGGCCGCGGCAAGCCAGCCCCTGGGCCTTGGCCTAGCCGAGACCAGCTTCCTTGAGCTGGCCGTCGATGCTCTCGGCCAGCTTGTCGAGACCCTCGTCGACCGGCACTTCCTTGGCCACCATCTTCTGCAGCGTCGCGGCCCATTCGGTGGTGAGATCGAAGAACAGCGGCTGCGCCGTGAACTTGATGCTGGCGCCCGGCGCCGAGGCGTCGAACATCTCGACATAGCCCGGATAGCTCTTGTTCAGCTTGTCGCGGAACATCTCGTCCTTCCAGACCGACTGGCGGACCGGATTGACGAAGTCCATCTTGGTGGCGCCGAACAGCCCATGCTCCGGACCGGAGGCCCATTGCATGAAGTACCAGGTGGCGTCCTTGTCCTTCGAGAAGTTGGACATTGCCAGCGACCAGATCCAGATGTTGGGCGTCGGCGCCTTGGCTGCCGGATTGGCCTTGAAGCTTGCAAAGGCGAGCTTGCCGGCCATCTTGTTGTCGCCGCCATTCATGAAGTAGCCGAGGATATCGGCGTCGAAGATCATCGCCGAGGCGCCGGCGCCGAGATCGGTGCCGACCTGATACCAGGTGTAGGTCGACCAGTCCTTGGGGCCGCTCTCCTGGATCATCTGAACCCACTGCTTGTGGAAAGCCTTGGACTGGGCGGTGTTCATCGCGGCCGACAATTTGCCGTCAGCCGAGACATTGAGGTCCTTCTGGTCAAAATTGGCGTAGGCCGACAGAAAACCGGGATGGATCGTCGCCCAGGAGCGCGAGCCACGCACGCCGATGCCGTAGACGCCGCCGCCGACATCCTTGGTCAGCTTGGCCGCCGCGGCAACCATCTCGTCCATGTTGCCCGGAATGGTGACGCCGGCCTTGTCGAACATGGCCTTGTTGTAGGTGATGTTGTTCTGTTCGAAGCCCCACGGAATGCACCACTGCTTGGCGTCGTCCGAACCCAGCGCGCCGCCCGGCTTGCCATTCCAGGCACAGGAATTCTTGACGCCGGGCAGGAAGTCGTCCCAGGCATAGTTCGGGTTGGTCTTGGCCGGGTCCTTGATCCATTCGTTGAGGTCGGTGATCCAGCCGGCTGGACCATAGGTCCAGGTCATGTAGGCGCCAGTCATGAAGGCATCATATTCGGGCGAGCTCGCCGACAGCGCGGCGGTGACCTTGTCGAAATAGACGTCTTCCGGGAACACGTCATAGACGACGTTCATGCCGGTCAGCTGCTTGAAGTTCTCGAGATCGGCGATCATCGCGTCGGCGTAAGGATGCTTGTTGAGCAAGAGCTTGATGGTCTTGCCCTTGTGCGCCTTCCAGTCGAAGTCCGCGGCAAGCGCGCGGGTCTGGCCCAGATTGAGCAGCGTGCCGGCGGTACCGGCGGCAAGGCCCACCGCACCCAGTCCCTTGATCAGCCCGCGACGGTCGACTTGTCCGCGCAGGAAGGCGTCAATGAGGTCTTTCTCTTTCTCATGCATTTCGTCTTCTCCTCCACAGGGTAGTTTCAACTGAACGGTTGCCGGCTACCCGACCGGCGTCTCTCCCACGAGCGATCGTGCCGTCCGCTCGTCGGTTATCAGGCCCCTGAGATAGCGGCCCTCCAGCACCGATTTGATGGCACGAACCTTCACCTTGCCGCCGGCGACGGCGACAATCCGGCGATTGCTGATATCCTCCCTGGCCAGAGCCAGCGCCCGGTTGGAAACGGTCGTCGCCACCGCATTGCCGGCATCGTCGAAGAAATGGCCGAGCAATTCGCCGACGCCGCCGTTGCGGCGGATCTCCTCCATCTCGCCCTTTTCGATCATGCCGGTGGCGACGAGCGACGCCTCGCGTTCGGCGGTGCCGATGCCGGCAAGCAGCAGGTCGGCCGATCTCGCGAGGTCGAAGACCTCGCTGATGCCCTTCTGCCCGAGCAGCACGAGCCGGTCCTCCGCCGTGTTGGCGAACATCGGCACCGGCATGACGTAGGCTTCGGCGCTTGTGCGTTCGGCGAGGCGGTGGATGACGTCATGCGGGTTGGCCGAGAATTTCCGCGTCAGGCCGCCGAGCAGCGAGACGAAGCGGATCTTGTCGGTCGAGGTGCGCGGCAGATATTCCACGCAAGCGGCCAGCGTGCGGCCATGGCCGACACCGATCAGCGCCTCCTCGCCGCGTTCGATCTCGCGCTTGAGAAATTGCGCGCCGGCAATGCCGAGCGCCTTGAGCGGCAGATCTTCCGAATCGAAATCGGGAACCACCTCGCAATAGTCGAGGCCGTAGCGACGGGACAGTTCGTCCTCGAGCTCGACGCATTCCGACACTTCGCCGTCGATATAGACCTTCACCAGCCCTTCCTGGTTGGCCTTGGTGATGAGGCGATGCGCCTTGAGGCTGGTCAGCCCCAGCCGCTTGGCAACCTCGGACTGGGTCAGGCCGCCGGCGTAATGAAGCCATGCGGCACGTGCCGCCATGCTGGTTTCATCGTCGCGCAAGAGCCCGTTGCCGAATCCGACCATTTCCGCCCTTTGATATTTTTATCAGCTTGTGCAAAATTTTTCATAAGACACCCCCAGAGTCAAGCGCCCAGCCATGCGAGAGGCTTGAAACAGCCTCCGGGCTGTTCAATGACAGTCGTGGGTGGGGAGCGAAGGGCAGCCGGCCGTATGCGCAGCGCCAGTCAGGAATGACGGCGGGCAGCCAGAAGAGAGAAGGCGCTTATACTTCGCGCAGGAAAGCGCACAGGCGCAGCTATGCAGATCCAGGCTGCGGCTCGGGCGGAGATCCGATTGCCGCATGGTCGTTGCACGATAAGGCTGACTGCGTTGTCAAAGGTCCGGGGCCAAGCTGTTCAGCACGCAAATCAGCACGCAAATCGCGATGACGCCGCTGCGAAGACGGGCCGCGTTTTGCCACCATTGATGCGGCGCCCCCCCTGGAATCACACCTCGCCCGGGACGCTACGGGCAATGCCCGGAGGCAGAGCTTTGCCGGACGGCGTCGGATCGAATGCGCCCTACTGCAGTATCCGCGACGGCGCCTGGCCTGAACGGTCGCCCGTGAACTCGGCGTTGGCGTCCCCCACCTCAAACGGACGATCGAGCCCGGTCGCCACGACCGACACCCTGAACTTGCCTTCCAGATTCTTGTCGAAGATGGCGCCGACGATGATGTCGGCATCCTCGTAGACCTCTTCGCGTATGCGGGTGGCGGCTTCATCGACCTCGAACAGGGTCATGTCGCGGCCGCCCGATATCGAGACCAGAACGCCCTTTGCGCCCTTCATCGAAGCCTCATCCAGAAGCGGATTGGCGATCGCCGCTTCCGCGGCCTTGATGGCCCGGCTTTCGCCGGACGCCTCGCCCGTGCCCATCATCGCGCGGCCCATGCCCCGCATCACCGATTTCACGTCGGCGAAGTCGAGATTGATCAGGCCTTCCTTGACGATCAGGTCGGTAATGCAGCCGACACCGGAATAAAGCACCCGGTCGGCGATGACGAAAGCGTCGGCGAAGGTGGTCTTGGCATCGGCGATCCTGAACAGGTTCTGGTTCGGGATGACGATCACGGTGTCGGCGCTTTCGCGAAGCCGCGCGATGCCTTCCTCGGCCATCTGCATGCGCCGCTTGCCCTCGAACGCGAACGGCTTGGTGACGACACCCACGGTCAGGATGCCGGCCTTGCGCGCCGCATGCGCGATGATCGGAGCGGCTCCGGTTCCCGTGCCGCCGCCCATGCCGGCGGTGACGAAACACATATGCGTGCCCTGGAGATGGTCCATGATCTCGTCGAGCGATTCCTCGGCGGCGGCGCGGCCGATCTCGGGAAGCGATCCGGCACCCAGCCCCTCGGTGACATGAGCACCAAGCTGGATCAGCCTCGTTGCCTTCGACATCGCAAGCGCCTGGGCGTCGGTGTTGGCGGCGATGAACTCGGTGCCCTGAAGCTGCTCCGCGATCATGTTGTTGACGGCATTCCCACCTCCGCCGCCAACGCCGATCACGGTGATCTTGGGTCTCATCTCGGAGATCTCGGGCTTCTTGAACTCGGCCATGCCGCTTTCTCCTTTGCCAATTGCGCGCTTCACGACCACCCGCAGACTGCCTTGGGGGGTATTGCAATCGAGCGGTGCGACGCGAATCAGTCCGCTCGGATGGGTGCCCCAAAAAGCCAGAGAGCGGCCGCGCGTGCAAGTGCGGCAAAAGTCAAGATTTGTGATGACGAGATCGACCTCGTGCCGCGGGACTGTCCGTCCCCGGCGATCCTGCGATCAGGCGCCGCTTCGGGACGACCCTGCGTCCCCGGAATCCGACTTGTTGCCCGCTCCAGGATCGGCATCGGCGACCGCGGGCGGGGACTCGGGCGCGAACCAACGGGCATGCAGCAACGACACGATCGCCGGCTCATGCGAGCGCAGGCATTCCTCGGCGCGAGATCCTCAAAAAACAGACTTTGCCACCAATCATGCCGCGATGGGGTATACCCCCAGGAAACGATGCCCGTAGTGTAAATCAAAATGGGGGTACGAGAGAATTGTCGAATTCGCCATCCAACGGATTGCACAGACCGGAATCGCGGCACGGACTTTTGCCGAAATGAGACATCCCGTCGATCACGGTGCCATGGCCGTTTCAGGTTACACGGTTCCCTGGCACGCAGCGGCCGGAACGCCTGTCGCCCTTCATGTCTCGTCGTCGCGGCAAGTGCGCGATGTGCGGATCGTACGGCTCGACACGCCCTCGGCTGAATTCATGGATTGGCCCATTGAACCGACCGGGGATGCCGCGTCCCACCGCGACTTCGACCAGGGATCGTTCCTGAAAATGGCGGCGTCGGAGCTTGCCAAGTGCGCGGAGATCCGCGGCGTCGCCTTTGAAGTGTACCTGACCCGCAATGACGGCATCCGGGTGCTGTTTGAGAGCGGTGCATTGCGGCTTCAGCTGCAGGACGGAAAGCTGACTTTCATCCATCATGGCGAAGCGCTTCAGACCGGCGGGACCGTGCCGGCAAACACCTGGCTGGCGGTCGAGATTTCATCCGATGACGGTGGGACAGCCCTTCGGATCAGCTCGGACGACCTGTTGGCGCCGTTTCACCTGCATCGTCAATTCAATCTGCCCTGGCAGCCTCCGTCAGACGACGTGTTCTTCGGCGCGAGCGCGGCGAACGACGTCAGGTCGCTCAACGGCAAATTCTCGGCAATCGCCTTGCAAACCACAAGCGGACGCATTGCCTGGAGGTTCCCCACCCTGCTGCCGAGCGGCCCGATCGCCTCGACAGGCGGAGATGGCGTCCTCTTGCTGGAAGCGGTCAACCAGCCGGCGTTCTGCATGACCTCACGCCGCTGGGACGGATCGAGTTTCGATCCAAGGCTGGTGCCGTCGCACTACGACGCCGTGCATTGCCACGACGACGACATCGGATCGTTGCAGTGGCCAGCCTCGTACCAATTGCATGTCCCCGCCGGGGCGACTGCCGGCGTCTACGCCTTCGAGGTTGGCCATGACGGCGGTGCGGAGCGCATCGTCTTCTTCATCACCTCGTCCGTCCGCCGCTCACCGCTGTTGTTCCTGGTGCCGACAGCAACCTATCTCGCTTACGCGGATGAATTCCTGCCCGCGCATCTGTACGAATGGATGTGCGAGGATCGAGGCCATCGCTTTGCGATCGATAACAATCTGAAGTCGCTCTACGACTACCACAGCGACCTCAGCGGCGTGTCGATCTGCTCCTACCGGAAGCCGAAGGCGACGCTGCGCGACGACTACAATTACCCGCTGTGTGGCTGCCCGCACAATCTGCCGGTCGACCTGCACTTGCTGCGCTTCTGCCATAGCAACGGCATCGCCTTCGATCTCATCACCGACCGCGACCTGCATGAGCGGGGTCTCGCCGGCCTGCAGGGCTATCGGGCTGTCGTCACCGGCAGCCACCCGGAATACATGTCGACCGAAATGGAACATGCCCTGCGCCAGTTCGCGGCAACAGGCGGCAGCATCGCCTATCTCGGCGGCAATGGTTTTGCCGGCAAGGTCGCGTTCCAGGACGATCTCATGGAATTGCGCCGTTCGCCGCTCGAAGCGGCGCGCACCTGGGATGGGCCGATCGCCGAACAATCGCTGTCGATCACCAACCAGCCGGGCGGCCATCTTCGCGCCAGCGGGCGCGGCGAATTCTCGCTGACCGGCGTCGCCATCTCGCTGATGGGCTTCGACGGGGCGCGCCCCTTCACACGCACACCGCAAAGCCGTGAACCTTCGGCCGCATGGCTGTTCGACGGCGTCTTCGACGAGACCTTCGGCAGCGAGGGCATCGTGCTCGGCGGCGCGGCCGGTTATGAGGTCGATGCCACCGATCCACATCTCGGCACGTCCCCCGATACTATAGTCATTGCGCGTGCAACCGGCTTCCCGGACAGTTTCGTCCATGACGCGACGCGCTGGTACGAAGGCGGCGCCAGCGAGTGCGCCGCGCGCCGTTGCGCGGAGATGACGCTGCGCCATCTTCCGTCAGGAGGTTTGATCTTCTGCGCGAGCTCGGTCGCCTGGTGCGGCGCATTGCCGACAGGCAGTGCCATGAACGACGTCGGCCGGATCACGATGAATTTGCTGACGCACCTGGCGGCGGCAAGGAGCCGGCCGACCAGATGCAGGAACTCTTGATGCATATCTGGCAGGAGCATCGCCTGACCGTGATCTTCGTCACCCACGATGTCGAGGAGGCCGTCTACTTGTCCGATCGCATCCTTGTCATGGGCCTCAACCCGGGGCGCATCAAGGAGTGCATTCCGGTGCCTTGCGACACTGCGATCGATGCGTCTATCATGCCGACCCACAAGTCGCTGACAATGGCCCACACGCGGCGTCCAGCCAGCAAAACAATTACTAGCGGCGAATGTCGTCAGCTGCGTAGATTAGCGACCCGCCAATGGCCGATAGAACACAATTCGGGTTGACCGCCGTCGACACTGTTCCCTTGCATGAGAAAGTCTATCTGGAACTCGTGCGGGCGCTGATGTCCGGCCAGTTCGTACCTGGCCAGAAGCTGACCTCACGCAAGCTCGCCAAGGAACTCGGCACCAGCGACATGCCGGTGCGCAGCGCCTTCATGCGGCTTCAGGCATTGCGCGCGCTCAGCCCGATGCCGAACGGCAGCGTCGAGGTGCCGGTGATCTCGGCCGAACGGTTTTCGCAGTTGACCGCCGTGCGCACGATCCTCGAAGGCTCGGCAACCGAGCTTGCGACTAAACTCATCAACGGCAACAATCTGCGGACGATCCGACGCCACGGCACCGAACTGACCCTGGCAGCCCGCAAGGGCAATATCGACGACTATCTCAGGAAGAACTACGACTTCAAATTCTCGATCTATCGCCATTGCGGCAACGAGCAGATGATCTTCCTGATCGAGACCGTATGGATGCAGGTCGGCCCGTTTCTGCGGAACCTCGCCATGGGGTTCGAGGACGACCTCGCCTCCATCCTCGACATCGACTATCACGAGGAAGCCGTCGCGGCGATCGAGGCCCAGGACGGGGAACGAGCCCGCGCAGCCATCGTGCGCGACATCGACGAAGGCGCCACACATATCCTGCAGCAGGCCAGATTTCCGGGAACAAGAACCTAGAAATGCCACTTGGCTTTCCATTCTCTTGCCTCTATGTTGCGATCGCAGATCGCACAATTGGTTTTGGAAATGCCTCCCGACATCCCGGCTAGTGAATTGAAAAAATAAAGAAAACCCTCTGGTAGCAGCCAGGGTTCGTTTTCAAAAAACTCACAAGCTATTTTTACCAGGGACGTGCGGCCGATCAGGCCGCGGCACCAAAAACCAGAGGTTGGAAATTGAGCGATGCAATTGCGGACGTTCTGAACTGGCTTGAAAGCAGAAGCGATATCCAGAGCCTGAGGGCGGCGGTGTGCGACCTCAACGGTGTCATGCGCGGCAAGCGCATCCCGGTCGAGCAGGCACGCAAGGCGCTGGAAGGCAAGCTGCGCATGCCCTATTCGCTTATCGGCCTCGACATCTGGGGCGAGGATATCGAAGGCAACACGCTGGTCTTCTCGACCGGCGATGCCGACGGACTTTGCCAATGGACCGGACGCGGCATTCTCCCGGTGGCCTGGACGGCGCATCCGACGGCGCTTGTCCCGCTCTGGCTCGCGGACGAAACCGGCGCGCCCTATCTCGGCGATCCAAGGCGGGCGCTGGCCCGCATCCTCGACCGCTACAAGGCGTTGGGATTGACCCCGGTCGCGGCAACCGAACTTGAATTCTATCTGGTCGACCCGCAATCGCAGCGGCCGGTCGGCCCCGTCTCACCGGTGACCGGGCGCCGTCTCGATTCCGATGCGGCGTTGTCGATCGATGAGATCGACGACTTCGAGGCCTTCATCTACGATGTCTACGAGGCCTGCCGAACGCAAGGCATTCCAGTCGATACCGCCATTGCCGAAAATGGCGTCGGCCAGTTCGAGATCAATTTGAACCACGTCGCGGACGCCCTGCGGGCGGCCGACGATGCCGTCCTGTTCAAGCGCACGGTCAAGGGCATCGCCCGCAAGCACGGCTTCGCCGCCTGTTTCATGGCCAAGCCCTATGGCGACCGCGCCGGCAATGGCTTTCACGTCCATTTCAGCCTTGTCGACGGCGAAGGGCGCAATGTGTTCGACGACGGCACCGATCAGGGCTCGGAGATCATGCGCCATGCGGTCGGGGGCCTGCTTGCGGCGATGGCCGAGAGCACGCTGGTGTTCGCACCGCATTTCAATTCATACCGCAGGCTTCGTCCGAGGTCCTACGCGCCGACTGCCGTAGCCTGGGGCTACGAGAACCGCATGGTCGCGATCCGCATTCCCGGCGGCCCGACTGGCGCACGCCGCATCGAGCATCGCGTGTCGGGAGCGGACGCCAATCCCTATCTCGTGCTTGCGGCCATATTGGGCGCCGCGCTGATCGGCATTGAAAGACAGATGTCACCGGGCGATCCGGCCGGCAGCGATGGCCAAGGGCTTGCGCCGGCCAAGCTGCCGCCGGACTGGGCGTCCGCGATCGCCGCCTTTGAAAGCGGGACCCATGTGGCGGAGATCTTTCCAGCGATCCTGCGCGACTCTTTCATCGCCTGCAAACGCCAGGAGCTGAATACGTTCGCGCTCAATGTCAGCGATTTCGAGATCGAAACCTATCTCGAAAGCGTCTAGCCCCGACTGACCGGCAGCTTCCTGCCCTATAGGGCACCGCTGCCGATATCGACGAGGTAGGCATCTATCCATACGGCTGGGCCAATGCGACCGAGCGGGCGCGCATCGATCGGTCATGCAAGCAGCTGGATTGTCAGAACGCCTCGACCCATGGCCTGAGCTCGACTTCGAAGCTCCAAGCGCTCCGGTGCTGACGATGGGCCGCGAGATAGGCCTCGGCGATCGCGTCCGGCGACAGGCGGCGGTCCGGCCGGTCGGGCTCGGATGCCTGTCCGGGCGGCTCGATCTGGCCGTCGATGATGAAGTGGGCGACATGGATGTTTTGGGGACCCAGTTCGCGGGCCATGGATTGCGCCAGTCCGCGCAGGCCGAATTTAGGCATGGCAAAGCCGGCGGAGCCGGAAAATCCCTTGAGGCTGGCGGTGGCACCGGTGAACAGGATCGATCCCGAGCCACGCGCCAGAAGTCGCCGCGCCGCCTGCTGGCCGACCAGGAAGCCGCCATAAGCGCCTACCAGCAGCGCCTGCCTGACCGCATCGGGATCGAGCTCGGCGATCGGGCCTCGCGTGCGCCCGCTGGCGTTGAACACCGCAAGCGCCAGCGGACCGGCCTTGTCGGCGGTCTCGAACAGATTTGCGACGGAGGCCGGATCGGCGACGTCCGTCTCGACGGCCAGCGCGCCGGTTTCGTCGACCAGGGAGGCGAGTTTTTGGACATTGCGGGCGGCCAGGACCACACGAAAACCATCCTTGGCGAGAAGGCGTGCCAGCGAGGCGCTAAGGCCCTGCCCCGCGCCTGCTATCACTGCAACGTTGGATGCCATGATATCTTCCTCCTTGCGAATGAACGCGCTGCGTTTCGCAGCGTCGCGCCTTCAGCGACGAGAGGCAAGAAGAGCCTTGCTGGAATTTTTGGCGCCTGGCGGATGCGGATGCCAAAAGCTGCACGTGCTAGCTCGCGGACGACCAGCCGACCTGCGACCTCGGCAGGACAGAAGCGGTGGGAAGGATCGCCGCGGGTGGAGTTGGCCCCCGTTGCCCAACCATCCTACGAGGCGCGATCCGCCTTCAGCACCGAGACCGCCGCCTCGCTGTTGTGGACATACTCGTTGGCGTCGGGCTGCTTCTGCACAAGCAGGATGAACAGCAAATCGGTCAGCGTCAGCTGCGCGTCGCGCGCGGTGATGGAGGAAGAGCGCGCGCGCTCCTCGTCGGCGACGGTGTAAAGGCGGATGTCGGCGACGCGGCTCAGCGGATTGTCATGCAGGCCGGTGACGGCGATCACCGTCGTGCCGCGCTTGCGGGCAAGCTCGGCGATGCGCAAGGTTTCGATGCTGGCGCCGGAATAGGAGAGTGCGAACAGCACGTCGCCGGGCCCGAGCGTCGAGACATTGGCCATCTGGATGTGGCTGTCGCTGTCATGCAGCACGTTGCGGCCGAGCTTCATCAGCTTGTAGGAGAAATCGCGGGCCACCAGCGAGGAGGCGCCGACACCGACCAGATGGATGCGGCGCGCGCCATCCAGCAGCTCCAGCGTCCTGGAGATGATGCGCTCGCTGTTGGCGGCCACCGTCTGCTGCATCGACAGAAGCTTGCTGCCGATCAGCTTCTTCAGGATGACCTGATAGTTGTCGCCGACCTCGATCGAGCCGTGGATGACGCCGGCCGGCACCTGCCATTCCTGCGCCTTGGCTTCGCTGACCGCGAGCTTGAGTTCCTGATAGCTGGCATAGCCGAGCTTCTGGCTGAACTTGACGACACTCGACTGGCTGCGCCCGATCTCGGCCGCGAGAGCAGCCGTCGATAGCCGCAGCATCTGGTCGGGATTGTCGACGATATACTGGCCGATCTCGCGATCGCCGGGCGCCATGCCATCGAGCTTCGCATTGATCCTGTTCAGAACAGACACGGGAATCCCTCGCGTTTTTCAGGCCCGCAAGCCCCAGACGACCTGCCGGGTCAAGGAATGAATTATTCCAATTTCGATTGACAGCCAAGAACGCAGAATTAATTCTCGACCTAGACCGGGCTAGGAACCGGAATTCGGAGCATTATCTCCGGAGCGAGACGCCGGCCCGGCGCTCATCACCAAGGTTTCAGCCCATGGACAGATTGCGGATCGTCGGCGGACAAAGGCTGGAAGGCGCGGTGACGATATCCGGCGCCAAGAACGCCGCGCTGCCGCAGATAGCGGCGGCGCTGCTCAGCCCCTACCCGCTCGAACTGACCAACCTGCCTGATGTGACCGACGTCGAGAACATGCTCGGCGTGATGCGGCTTCATGGCGCGGAGGTGACACGGTCGGCTCATGCCGCGACGATCGACACCAGTGCCGCCGTTTCCAAGGAAACGTCCTACGACACGGTCAGAAAGATGCGAGCGACGGTGCTCGTTCTGGCGCCGCTGCTCGCCCGTTTCGGTCAGGCGCGGGTCTCGCTGCCGGGCGGCTGCGCGATCGGCGCGCGGCCGGTCGACATGCATGTGGCGGCGCTCGCGGCATTGGGCGCCAGGATCGCGATCGAGAATGGCTCGATCGTCGCCTCGGCGCCGAACGGACTGACCGGCACACGTATCGTTTTGAGCTCGCCATCGGTCGGGGCAACGGAAACCGCGATGATGGCGGCGTCCGCGGCAAAGGGCGAAACCGAAATCCTGAACGCGGCGCGCGAGCCTGAAGTGGCGGACCTCGCCGCTTGCCTCAACGCCATGGGCGCGCACATCGAGGGCGCTGGCACGCACCGCATCCTGATTGCCGGCAGGACGAGCTGGCATGCGGCCAGGCATGACATCATTCCGGACCGGATCGAGGCCGGCACCTATGCCATCGCCGCGGCGATCACCGGTGGCCAGCTGGAACTGACCCATGCCCGGCTCGAGCACATGGCATCGGTGGTGCAGCTTCTCGAGGCCACCGGCGTCAGCGTCTGGCCCGGCGACCGCGGGCTCATCGTGTCGCGCGACCGGCCGCTCAGGGCCGTCGACGTCACGACGGAACCCTACCCGGGTTTTCCGACCGACCTCCAGGCGCAGTTCATGGCGCTGATGTGCTGTGCCGAGGGTGCATCGCTGTTGCGTGAAACCATCTTCGAGAACCGCTTCATGCATGTTCCCGAACTGATGCGGCTCGGCGCCAACATCAAGCTGCAGGGCACCATGGCGCTGGTGCGTGGCGGCGAGAAACTGCACGGCGCGCAGGTGATGGCCACCGATCTGCGCGCTTCGGTATCTCTGGTGCTGGCGGCGCTGGTGTCCGAAGGCGAGACCATCATCAACCGCGTCTATCATCTCGACCGCGGCTATGAACAACTGGACCGCAAGCTCCGCCTGTGCGGCGCCGACATCGAGCGGCTGAGCGCATGAGCAGCAGCGCGGACCACTATTTTCTCGGCGTCGACGGCGGCGGCACCGGTTGCCGGGCCCGCATCGAGGATGCGAACGGAACCATACTGGGACAGGGCCTGTCGGGTCCGGCAACGACCCGGCTCGGCATCGACGCTGCCTGGGCCTCCATTGCGAAAGCTTTCGGCACGGCGATCGAGGAGGCAGGCTTTGGACCGGCGCAGAGCGCCAGAATCCGCGCCGGCATCGGTCTTGCCGGCATCGGCCGCAAGGGCGCGCTGGAAGCGTTGCGGGCGATCGCGCACCCGTTTGCCAGCATCGATTTCGTCAGCGACGGCGTCGGCGCCTGCCTTGGCGCGCATTCCGGTCTGGACGGCGCCATCGTCATTGCCGGTACCGGCTCGATCGGCCTCGGCTTCGTCGAGGGGCGCGATCTGCGCGTCGGCGGCTACGGCTTTCCGATCTCCGACGAGGGCAGCGGCGCCGATCTTGGACTGAAGGCCGTGCAACTGGCGTTGCGCGCCCATGACGGTCGGCACGAGCCGACCGCGCTGCTGGCAGAGGTGATGCAGCGCTTCGAAAGCGACCCGATGGAAGCCGTCGCCTGGATGGATCGAGCCAGTGCCACCGACTACGCGGCCCTGGCGCCGATGGTAATGCGCCATGCCGACCAGGGCGATCCGGTCGGACGGCGCATCGTGCAAAGCGCGGCCGAGCAGATCGATACGCTGGTGCGGGTGCTGTTCGAAAAGGGCGCGCCGCGCGTGACCCTGCTGGGCGGACTGTCCAGCCCGATCGAGCCCTGGCTTTCCCCCGATGTCCGGCGCCGGCTGAAGCCCGCTGACGGCGATGCCGTGTCGGGAGCGATCATCCTTGCCAAGAGATCCCTCGGCGGGCGATAGCGCCTTGCCCCAGGAAGGAATAATATATTCCATATTCCTGTTGACGATACGAATATTCAATTCTAAGAAGTTAACAAAAGAAAACAGGGCGGCAACCATGGACCCACGGTCCGTGCGCAGCGGTGCCGGTACGAGCCATGCTCGCCACCGCCTGGGCCGCATGATTTTTGAAAGCAAGCGATGACCGAGCACGGGTTGATGTCTGAGCTGGACCGGCTGGTTTCCGAGGGCCGAAACCCAAGGACGATGGACATCGACTTGCTGCCGACCATTGACGTCCTGCGCAAGATCAATGACGAGGACAGGGCCGTCCCGGCGGCTGTCGAAAAGGTTCTACCCGACATCGCTGCCGCGGTGGACCGGATCGTGCTTGCCTTCCAGAAAGGTGCGCGGCTTGTCTATATGGGCGCCGGCACCAGCGGCCGGCTTGGGGTGCTCGACGCTTCGGAATGCCCGCCCACCTTCGGCGTGCCGGAAGACATGGTCGTCGGCCTTATCGCCGGTGGTCCCGACGCGCTGGTGCGGTCGACGGAAGGCGCCGAGGATGATCCGAAAATGGGCGCCAAGGCATTGCAGGAGATCGGGCTCACCGCCGACGACGTCGTGGTCGGCATCGCGGTCAGCGGGCGCACGCCTTACGTCATCGGCGGATTGAACTATGCCAGGCAGGTGGGCGCAACGACGGTCGCCCTGTCCTGCAATCCGGCGTCGACCATTGCCGGTATCGCCGACATAGCCATCTCGCCGGTTGTCGGCCCGGAAGTGCTCACCGGCTCGACCCGGCTGAAGTCGGGAACGGCGCAGAAGCTGGTGCTCAACATGCTGACCACCGCCAGCATGATCCGCATCGGCAAGAGCTACCAGAACCTGATGGTGGATCTCAACCCGTCGAACAAGAAGCTGGTGGCCCGGGCGATCCGGATCGTCATGCAGACGACCGGCTGCGCGGCGCAACAGGCAAAACAGGTGCTCGCCCAGACCGGCAATGACGTGAAACTGGCGATCCTGGTGACGATCACCGGCATGGGCGTCGAGGAGGCGCGCGTAGCTCTTGGCAAGGCCGGAGGCTTCCTGCGAAAGGCAATCAGCGACGTTACGGCGGCATGAGGCCGCTTGAGACAAGACGGCATGTGCCGCTTGAGACAAGACGGCGTCAAGCCGCATAGACTGGGCCGATACTCCAAAGCATGGAAGCGGTCGGCAGAAACTGCAAGGCATCAAGTTCAATCACAATGGGAGACGAAAATGATCCACCTCACAAGAAAGCTGCTGTCAGGCATCACGCTGGCGGCGATGCTCGGCATCGCGACGGTTTCGACGCAGGCGGCAACGCTGCACATGGCCTGGTCGCAGGACGCCACAGGACTTGACCCGCACAAGCAGACCGCCTTTTCGTCGCTGCGGCTGCTGGAACTGATCTATGAGCCGCTGGTGCGGGTCGACGCCAGCCTGCAGATCATCCCCGCCATCGCCACATCCTGGGAGTTTTCCAAGGACGGCAAGGCGCTGACCTTCAAGCTCGATCCCAAGGCGAAATTCCAGGACGGCACCGCTGTGACCTCGGCCGACGTCAAGGCATCGTTCGAGCGCATTCTCGACGAGAAGACGGGCGCGGCCGCCCGCGCCAACTTCCTGTCGATCGCCAGCATCGACACGCCGGATGCGGCGACCGTCGTGTTTCATCTGTCGCAGCCCGACGTGCCGATCCTGACGGCGATGAGCGACGTCAACGCGGCCATCGTTCCGGCAAGCGAAATCAAGGCCGGCTCGATCGGCACCAAGGCGGTCGGCTCGGGTCCGTTCAAGCTCGACAAATGGGACCCCAACGCCAAGGAAGTCCTGAGCGCCAACAAGGATTGGGCTGGCGGCGCGACGGGCGTCGACGGCATCGAGATCAGCGTGCTGCCGGACGAAGCGGCGATCCTGGCCGCCATGCGTACCAAGCAGATCGATTTCGCGCTGCTCAACGACCCGCTCGTCGCCACGCTGGTGCCGAAGGAACCCAGCCTGCAGTTGAACCGCGAGCCGGTCTTGTCCTATCACGTGCTGCAGCTCAATCCGTCGCGCAAGCCGATGACCGAGCTCAAGGTGCGCCAGGCGATCTCTTGCGCCATCGACCGGCAAGAGGTGCTGGACACCGCTTCGCTCGGCGAAGGCAAGGTCACCGGACCGCTGACCATTCCGGCTATGGCGACCGATCCGAGCCAGCTGTTCTGCTACAAGCGCGACGTCGAAAAAGCCAAGAAGCTGATGGCCGAGGCCGGCTTTGCCGACGGCTTTTCGGCGACCGTGATCGGCGCCACCGGCGAGCCGCCGACGGCGGCGGCGGAAGCCCAGGTCATCCAGTCGCAGCTCGCTGAAATCGGCGTCAAGCTGGACATCAAGATGATGGAGCTCAACGTCTATGTCGACGCCTGGCTGAAGGGCGATTTCGACATGGCGATCGCCTTGAATGGCGGCCGGGCCGACCCCTACACCATGTACAATCGCTATTGGACCAAGGCCGGCAATCTGCAGAAGGTGGCGAACTACATCGACGACACGCTCGACAGCCTGATGCAGAAAGGCCGCGCCGAGACCGACCCGGCGAAACGCAAGGTGATCTTCGCCGAGTTCGAGAAACACCTCGCCGAGGTGTCGCCGTGGATCTGGCTCTACACCTCGTACAGCTACACGGCCCAGCAGAAGAACATTGCGGGGTTCGTACCGACGCCGACCGGCACGCTGTTCAGCCTGAGCAAGGTTACCATTCAGCAGTAGCCGCCGCTGGCATTGGACGAGAGGACTTCTTCGCGTGAACTATCTGATGCGACGACTGACGGCGTTTCCTCTCGTCCTGCTTGGCGTGTCCATCCTGGTCTTCGTTGCGATCCGGATGGTGCCAGGCGATTCGATCACGGCGATGCTGGGCACCGAGGCCGGGCTGCTGACCCCGGCACAACGTGACTCGCTTGCCGCCTATTTCGGCATCGACCAGCCCTGGTTCGTCCAGTACTGGCGCTGGATAGGCGGCATCCTGCACGGCAACCTCGGCATCTCGGTCACCTATGGCAGGCCGGTGCTCGACGTCATCCTCGAGCACTTCCCACTGACACTCGAACTGGCAGTGCTGTCGATGATCATCGCGCTCATCGTCGGCTTGCCGGCCGGGATCTTTGCCGCCACGCACAATGAGAAACCGTCCGACCTCGGTGTGCGCATCGTCGCCATGGTCGGCCAGTCGACGCCAAGCTTCGTGCTCGGCCTGCTGATCATCTACACGTTGTCGGCCGGCTTTGGCGTGCTGCCGGCGATGGGCGAGTTCGCGCCGCTCTGGCAAGATCCGTTGCGCAATCTCAGCCAGCTGATCCTGCCTGCCATCACGCTCGGCTTTGCCTTCGCCGCGTCGGTCACCCGCATATCGCGCTCGGCCATGCTCGACGTGTTGAGCGACGACTATGTCCGCACCGCGCGCAGCAAGGGTGCATCGGCGCGCAGCGTCATCTGGCGGCATGCCCTGCCCAATGCGCTGATCCCGGTCGTGACGCTGAGCGGCATCGAATTCGGCTATCTGCTGGGTGGCGCCGTCATCGTCGAGCAGATCTACGCGCTGCCAGGCCTCGGCCGCATGGTGCTGGATGCGATCCAGCAGCGCGACTACGCGCTGGTGCAGGGAAGCGTGCTGTTCATCGCCCTCAACTTCATGATCGTCAATCTCCTGGTCGACCTCGCCTATGTCGCGCTCGATCCGCGCATCCGGCTCGGAGAACAATGATGCGCATCCTGCGAGCCATCTTCGGACATGGCAGTGGCCGCATCGGCGGCGTCATCGTCGGCGTCTATCTGCTGATCGCCGTCCTCGGCATGCTGGGGCTGACGCCGCACAATCCCATCACGCAATACCGGATCGACCGGCTGCATGCGCCCAACGGCGCCTACTGGATGGGCACGGACCTGTTCGGCCGCGACGTGGCCAGCCGGCTGATGGCGGGCGTCGGCCAGTCCTTCACGGTTGCCTTCTTCTCGGTGGCCTTCGCGACCCTCGCTGGCACCGTGCTGGGGCTGGCCGCCGCCTGGCTCGGGCGCCGCTGGGACGGTGTGCTGATGCGGCTCATGGATGTGCTGCTGGCCTTTCCGGCAATCCTGCTGGCACTGCTCATCGTCACCGTCGCCGGGCCGGGAACGTGGACCAGCGTCGTCGCCATCGGCATCGTCTACACGCCGATCTTCACCCGCGTGGTGCGCGGCCCTGCCCTTTCGCTCAAGGCGCGCGAATTCGTCGACGCCGCGCGCACTTTCGGCAGCAGTTCGAGCTATATCGTCACGCGGCATCTGCTGCTCAACCTGGTGGCGCCATTGACCGTGCAGGTAACGCTGGCACTGGCCTGGGCGCTGCTGACGGAAGCAGGCCTGAGTTTTCTGGGGCTGGGCACACAGCCGCCCGCCGCCTCGCTCGGCCTGATGCTGAGCGACAGCCGCAACCTGATGGAGACAGCACCCTGGCTGATGATCTTTCCGGGCCTGGCAATCATGATCAGCATCCTCGGCTTCAACCTGCTGGGTGACGCCTTGCGCGATATCCTTGACCCGAAGATGCGGAGGGCGCCGGCATGATCCCGCTTCTCTCCGTCCGCGACCTGCGCGTCGGCTTCGGCCGCGATCCGCAAGCCAATGAGGTGGTGCGCGGCGTCAGCTTCGATCTGGCCGACGGCGAAACATTGGCGATCGTCGGCGAAAGCGGTTCCGGAAAATCGGTCACCGCGCTGTCGATCAATCGTCTCATCGATTTCGGCGGCGGCCGCATCACCGGCGGCGCGATGAAGCTGAAACGGGCCGACGGCGGCATCTTCGACCTGATGACCGCGACTGAGCCACAACTGACCGGCATTCGCGGCGCCGAGATCGGCATGATCTTCCAGGAGCCGATGACCTCGCTCAATCCGGTGCTGACCATCGGCACGCAGATCGAGGAATCGTTCCGGCTGCACCGCGGCCTGACCGGCAGGCAGGCCACGGCGGCGGCCAAGGATGCGCTCGACCGCGTGCGTATACCCGATGCCGCGCGGCGGCTGAAATACACGCCCAACCAGCTGTCAGGCGGCATGCTGCAGCGGGTGATGATCGCCATCGCGTTGGCCTGCAATCCGCGCCTGCTCATCGCCGACGAGCCGACGACGGCGCTCGACGTGACGGTGCAGGCGCAGATCATGGCGCTGCTTGCGGAGTTGAAGCGGGAAACCCGCATGTCGATGATCTTCATCACGCACGACATCGGCCTGGTTGCCGGTATCGCCGACAAGGTGATGGTGATGCAGAGCGGAAAGGCTGTCGAACAGGGCGAGTTGAACCAGATCCTCGACAATCCGCAGCATCCCTACACGCAGCACCTGCTGCATGCCGTGCCGCATTTTGCCAACGGCCGCGCGACGCGCGTTGACGGACAGCGTGACAAGGGCGCAAGCACGGAACCAGCCTTGAAGGTCGATGGTCTGGTGGTGCGGTTTCCGCTCAAGAGCAGTTTCTTCAGCCGCGCCACGGGCGCGGTGCATGCCGTCGACGGCGTCGACTTCGACCTGATGCCAGGCGAGACGCTGGCCATCGTCGGTGAGAGCGGCTCGGGCAAGTCGACCACCGCCCGCGCGGTGCTGGGGCTGGTGCGATCGACGCGCGGCAGCTTCACGGTCGGTGCTCGAAAGGCTTCGGCGGCGCAAAGCGCCCTGCCCGTTCAAATGGTGTTCCAGAACCCCTATGCCTCACTCAACCCGAGGCTCACGATCGAGAGCATTCTGGCCGAGCCGGTGATCGCTACCGGCGGCCGGGTGGATGCCGGGACGCGGGCGAGGATGGCAAGCCTGCTCGAACGCGTCGGCCTGCCAAGGAACAGCCTGGAACGCTATCCGCACGAGTTCTCCGGCGGCCAGCGGCAAAGGCTGTGCATCGCGCGGGCGCTTATGCTCAACCCATCCGTCGTTGTTCTGGATGAAGCGGTTTCGGCGCTCGATGTGTCGGTGCAGGCCAAGGTGCTGGAGCTTCTGGTCGACCTGCAGCGCGAGTTCGGGCTGGCCTATCTGTTCATCTCGCACGATATGGCTGTCGTCGAGCGGATCGCCCACCGGATCGCCGTCATCTATGCCGGCCAGATCGTCGAAATCGGCGACGCGACCTCGGTGCTGGCGAAGCCGAAGCATTCCTATACGAAAAAACTTATTGCCGCCGTTCCGACCATCGACCGTCGCCATGAGCATTTCGAGCTCGACACGCGCCAGGTTCCCTCGCTAGTGCGCCCGCAGGGATTTGAGCCGGATGCGGCCAGATGGGAGCAGTTTGGCAGCGATCATATGGCGAGGGTGGAAGGTTGATAGCCCTGGGATATCCGAGGTTGGCGGGACAGCGCCCCCCTCTGCCCTGCCGGGCATCTCTCCCACTTGGGGGGAGATTGGCCGCTTTGACCTTCCGCCCACCTTCCAACGCAGAAGGTTGGCGAAAGCATTGGCGACATCCGGTCTCCCCCCTAGTGGGGGAGATGGCCGGCAGGCCAGAGGGGGGCGCGAAGGATCGCGGCCTCTCCGATGGAAGTCGGCATTGACCGACCTCGCCCAGATTTTCGACCGAGCGTTCCAGCCGCTAGAAGCGGCTGTAGCAGAGGGTCGCATTCCCGGCGGCGTGCTTGGCATCGTCGACAAGAACGGCCACCGCATCACCAGGGCAATCGGCTCGGCGCAACTCGTTCCGAAACTCCGACCCATGCAGGACGAGACGTGGTTCGACCTGGCGTCGCTGACCAAGGTCATCTTCACCACGCCGCGCATCCTGGCGCTGGCCGAAGACGGCGTCATCGATCTCGACGCGCCGCTGATCTCGGTGCTGCCGGACCTTCGCCAGTATGATGCGGAGGCTTGGGAGCGGAAGGTGACGTTCCGCCAGTGCCTCGGCCACCAGACACCGTTTCCGGCCGTCGAGCCGATCTACACCTACGGGCGCGATCCCGAGCTGCTGCGCGCCTTCATCCTGCAGCGCGAATGGCGGGCACGGGACCCGGTCTACTCCGACATCAACTTCATTCTGCTCGGCTTTGCACTTGAGCGGCTGTCCGCAAAGACCATCAGGGACATGGATCCCGGCCCTGGCTTTGCTTTCTCGGCGGAGCCGGATGCGTCGGCCGCCACCGAGGACTGCACCTGGCGCCATCGCGTGCTGTCCGGCGAGGTCCACGACGACAATTGCTCGGCGCTGCAAGGCTCGGGGCACGCCGGCCTGTTTGGAACAGCCGCTTCCGTGCTCGATTTCGCGCAAGGGCTGCTGGATGGCACGGGGGCATCCGAGCGTTCGATCGCACTGATGCGTACTCCCTTGTCCGCTACACGCACCCATGGCTGGGAGCGTCCCTATGACGGCTGGTCCGGCGGGTCCTTGTGCAGTCCGGGAACCATCGGCCATACCGGCTTTACCGGCACCGGACTGTGGATCGACTTCGACAGAGGCAAGGCATGGACCTTGCTCACCAACCGGATCCATCCGACACGTCATTTCGACAGCGGAATCATTTCGCTTCGGCAGGCGGTCGGCGATCTCGTCAACGGAGCATGATCCCCAAAGGTGGACCGGGTTTTGGGATAGGATCACGCTCAAGGCAAAGAGGCAGAGCTCAACAATGAAACCAATCTGGGCCGTCGGCTTGATGACCGGCACCGTGCTTGACGGCAACATCGACGTTGCGCTGATCAAGACGGATGGCGAGCGGATCGACGATTTCGGCACCTACCGGCTGATGCCCTACCCGCAATCGATCCGCTCGCTGCTGGAAGAGACGCTGAAGGAGGCAAGGGCCTGGAATTTTGTCGGGCCGGAGCCGGTGATCTTCCGCAAGGCGGAGGAAGCCCTGACGCGTGCCCAGTCGGCGGCGGTCAAGGAACTCGTCGAAGGCTACGGGATGACGATGGCCGATATCGGCGTCGTCGGCTTTCACGGCCAAACCGTGCTGCATCGTGCGCCACAGGTCGGCCGGCTTGGCCAGACCCGGCAGCTCGGTGACGGCGAGCTGATGCATGCGATCCTCGGCACCAAGGTCGCCTACGATTTCCGCTCGGCCGACATGCGCGCCGGCGGGCAAGGCGCGCCATTGGCGGCCGCCTATCACACCGCGCTGATGCGCAGTGCCGGCGCCAGTGGCGAGGTGGCCGTACTCAATCTCGGCGGCGTCGCCAACATCACCTGGTGGGATGGCGCCGACAATGTCATCGCCTTCGACACCGGGCCTGCCAATGCGCCGCTCAACGATTTCATCAAATCGAAAGGGCTCGGCGAAATGGACCGCGACGGCGCGCTTGGCCGCGCTGGAACGGTCGACGAGGCAAGGCTCGCCAAGCTGCTGCAGCACCCCTATCTAACCAAGCCCTATCCCAAATCGCTGGACCGTTTCGATTTCGGCGCCGCCATGGCGGACGGTTTGAACGCCGAGGATGGCGCTGCCTTGCTGACCGCCTTCACCGCAGCCGCCGTCGGCAAGGCACTCGACCTTCTGCCGCGTCGGCCCAGGAAACTGGTGGTCAGCGGTGGCGGCCGCCACAACCCGACGATGATGGCGATGCTGGCCAGCCGCGCCGGCGTCGAGGTGGTGCAGGCCGAGACCCTCGGCTGGAGCGGCGACGCGGTGGAGGCGGAGTGCTTTGCCTTCCTAGCGGTTCGCGTGCTGCGCGGGCTGCCGATCAGCTTCCCGAGCACGACCGGCGCGCCGCAACCAATGCGCGGCGGAAAGCTCGCCGGATAGACTCTTGCTTTGACGCAATTCCCAAGGGAAAGCGCTTCACACTTTCCTGGAACTGCCCTGATCAAGCCGGCGACAGTTTCTTCCGCAGGAAGATGCGGCTGCGGCCGATGGGGAAATCGGCAAGCGTGCCGAAGGTCTGATAGCCCTGGCGCTGATAGACCCTGGCTGCGTTCGGATTGAAGGTATCGATCCAGGCGCTTTGGCAGCCGCGCGCCATGGCTTCCTGTTCGGCCGCGTCCAGCATCTTGCCGGCCATGTGCTGGCCGCGCAGCCTTTCATCGACCCACAGCCATTGCACGTAAAGCCAGCCCCAGGCGGTGTAGCCGGAGATGCCCGCGACGACCGCGCCGTCCTCGTCGCGCACGAACACCGCCAGGGCCATCCTCTCGGAAGCGCCGACATCGGCGTCGTTGAACGCCGTCAGGCGCTCGCCGAGCAAGGCGAGTTCGTCCGGCAAAGGATCGGCGGTCGTTTCAAGTGTCGTGTTCATGGTTCTTTCCGACATGCGCTCAGGATACGAATGCAGCGTTACGAAGGGCGGCGCACTCACGCAACGTCTATGTCTGGCCTCGAACGGGTTGCGCATCCGCATCGCCGCCGTTGCGAAATTCGGACGCGGAAATGCCGTAGCGCTTGAGCTTGTCGTAGAAGGTCTTGCGTGGCACGCCGAGCGCGTCGATGGCGCCGCGCACGTCGCCGCCATGATCGCGCAACGCGTCGCGGATGAGTTGCGCCTCGTAGTGGCCAACCCGTTCGGGCAGTGTTGCCTCGGGCTCTGGCAAGTGCGCGGGAGCTACTTTCGTCTCGTCGTCCGGGCCGAGACCGAGCGCCACGCGATCGGCGAAATGGGCGAGTTCGCGCACATTGCCCGGCCAGGCATGCGACTGGAGATGGTCGCTCACCGCTACGTTCACCTTGGCGACAGGCCGGCCGAAACGCTCCGCCGCCTTGCCGAGGAAATGCCCGAACAGCATTGGGATGTCGCCGCGCCGCTCGCGCAAGGGCGGGATGCGCAGTGTCACCACGTTGAGGCGAAAATAGAGATCCTCGCGAAAATCGCCGCGCTGGTCCGGCCGGCCGAGATCCACCTTCGTCGCCGCGACCACCCTGAGGTCGATGCGCCGGATCTCGTTCGAGCCAAGCGGCGTGAGGCTGCGCGTCTCGAGCACCCGCAGCAGCTTGACCTGGAGGGCCGGCGGCATGGATTCGATCTCGTCGAGGAACAGCGTGCCACCGCTGGCATGCTCGATGCGGCCGATGCGGCGCCGCTGCGCACCGGTGAACGCGCCTGCCTCGTGGCCGAACAGTTCGCTTTCTATGACGGTCTCCGGCAGCGCGCCGCAATTCAGCGCCACGAAGGGTTTCGCGCGCCGCCGCCCCCATCTGTGCAGGAGGTCCGCCACCACTTCCTTGCCGGTGCCCGTCTCCCCTTCCACCAGCACGTCGACATCCATGTCGGCGATCTGGCGCAAGGTCTCGCGCAGCCGCCGGATGGCGGGTGCCTCGCCGATCAGCGGCAGGCCGTCGGCGGCCACTGCCGCGGCCTCGCGCAGCCGCCGGTTCTCCATCACCAGCCGCCGCTTCTCGCTCGCCCGTTTCAATGCCTCGACAAGGCGATCGCTGGCATAGGGCTTCGGGATGAAATCGTAGACGCCGTCCTTGAGCGCGGCCACGGCAAGATCGACATCGCCATGCCCGGTGACCAGGATCACCGGTATGTCCGGGTCGATCGCCTTGACGCGATCGAACAGCTGCAGCCCGTTCATGCCAGGCATGCGGATATCGCTGACGACCACGCCCTCGAAATTCCTGTCGATGACGGCAAGCGCCGCCTCGGCTGCGTCGAGCGCGATCACGCTGAAGCCGGCAAGTTCGAGCAATTGCGTGGTGGCGTGAAGCAGGTCCGCATCGTCGTCGACGAGCGCCACCAACCCTGATCCCTGCGTCATTCAATTCGCCTCAAATCGATGGTGAAGGACGCGCCGCTGACGCTATCGGGATCGAGCCGCAACGTGCCGCCCAGTTCCTGGGCGATCTCCTGCGAGATCACCAGTCCGAGGCCAAGCCCTTTCTCCTTGGTGGTCTGGAACGGCATGAACAAATTGCCGGCCGCCTCCGGACCGAGGCCGGGGCCGTTGTCGCGCACCGAAATCAGCACCCGGTCGTCGCGCTCGGCAAGCTCGATCTCGATGCGGGGATCGGGCTGGTCCTTCATGGCGTCCAGCGCATTCTGCAACAGGTTGACGAGGATCTGCTCCAGCCGGATGCGGCTGGCCATGACTGTCGGCGATGCGTTGCCGCGCGGCTTGACGATGGTCACGCCGGAATCGCGGATGCGGCCGGACAGAAGCGACAGCGCGCCGTCGATCGCCTCGCGCACCGGCAATGGCGAAGCGGCGACGCCGGGCCGGCGGGCGAATGTGCGCAAGGTGCTGGTGATCGCGCCGATGCGTTCGGTCATCGAAACGATCGATGTCAGATTGCCGCTGACCGGTTCGGTCCTGCCGTCGGCGAGAAAGCGGCCGGCATTCTCGGCATAGGTGCGGATCGCGGCGACCGGCTGGTTGATCTCATGCGCTACGCCGGCGGCGATCTGCCCGAGAATGGAAAGCCGGTTGGCCTGGGCGAGATCGTCGCGCAACCGGCGGACCTTGGCTTCGGCATTCTCGCGCTCGGCGATTTCGCCGGCAAGGGCTGTATTGGAGCGCGTCAGCTCGGCCGTTCGCGTGCTGACGCGGCTCTCCAGTTCGACATTCATGCGCGCCAGCGCCTCCTGCCTCAGCCGGCGCGCGCGCTGGCGTCGGGTGAGCACGAAGGCCAGCAAGCCGGTAAGCAGCAACCCGAGCAGCGTGGTCAGGCGCGCCGTGTTGGCGGCGGACGACAGAGCAGTGTCGGCGGGCGTCAGCAGCCAGAGACGCCAGCCGGGAACCGCGCCGGGCAAATCCTGCACCACTTCGACGAACTGGCGCGGCTTTCCTGAGCTGTCGATTGTTGCCAGGCCGTCACCAGAACCGCGTCGTATCGGCAAGGGTTCGAAGGCGGCGTCCGTCAGCTGCAGTTGCTCATGGGCGGCGGCGGCATCCTGGGCGGAGAGCGGCGCCAGCGCATGAAACCGCCATTCGGGTTCACTGGTAGCCAGCACGACGCCGCGTTCGTCGGTGACGAAAACGAGGAAGCCGCTGGAGCGCCAATTGGCTTCGACGCCGTCGAGTTCGACCTTCAGCACCGCAACGCCCAGCGGTTTGCCGTTGTCGTCGACGCGGCTCGAAAGATAGAGTCCCGGCCGGCCGCTGATCGTGCCGAGGCCGTACTGGCTGGCAGAGCCTTTCGCCATCGCCTCATTGAAGTAATGGCGAAAATTGTAGTCGATGCCGACAAAGCTCGTCGGCTCGCCGGCATTGCTGGCGGCGATTGCGATGCCGGCCGTATCGATGACATAGATGGCGGACGCCGAGGCATCACCGGCAATCGCCCTGAGCTTGTCGTTGAGGGCCGCTTCCTGCATCTTTCCGGCCCGGCGTAGCGCCCCGCGCACCGCATCGTCGCGGGCCAGCACCAAGGGGACCAGGCGCTGCTTTTCGATTTCGCCGGTCAGCGTTCCCGCCGCCAGCGGCAAGGCGGCAAGCGCCCCGTCGCGCAGATTGTCGGCCGCCTGGCTGGAGGCGATGCGCCCGGCAATGGCGATCGCGCCCGCCAGAACCGCGAGGGCGATGAGGGCGACAAGCCAGCGGCCATCGCGCAGCCGGACCACTGCCTCGCGCAGCAGATCCCGGCCGGCGATCCCTATTGACCTGCTATCGGTGCCTGCTTGTGGCGTCCGCCTCTTTCCTTCTTTCTCGCGCCTAATGACCAGTCTAATGCGAAATTCCGCCCAGGCAAACGCTACCTGTGCGGAAATCCGCACAGGCTTTCGCCGCGCGACCCCGGAAAGTGGCCAAAACGCTAGGGTTTCAGCCTTTCCCCGATCTGGCACAGCGCTTGCAAAAGTTCCTGCAGCGGCGTGCGACCGGAGCGCCGCGATGGGAGAAGTCACGCAGGGCGGCGCATTTCCGCCCCATCCGGCAGGGAGAGTTCGATGCACATCGCAGACCAATCAGGCGCGCCTTCCGCGCAGCGCAAGCCTTTCTATGCCCAACTCTACGTGCAGGTGCTCGTCGCGATCACCGTCGGTATCCTGCTCGGCCACTATTATCCGTCGATCGGCGAAAGTATGAAGCCGCTCGGCGACGCCTTTATCAAGCTGGTCAAGATGATCATCGCCCCGGTCATCTTCCTGACCGTAGCGACAGGCATCGCCGGCATGAGCGACCTGCAGAAGGTCGGCCGTGTCGCCGGCAAGGCGATGCTCTATTTCCTCACCTTCTCCACGCTCGCCCTCATCATCGGCCTCGTCGTCGCCAATGTCGTGCAGCCGGGCGCCGGCTTCAACATCGACCCGGCGACGCTCGATGCGTCCACCGTCAGCACCTACGCCGCCAAGGCGCACGACCAGTCGGTCACCGGCTTCCTGATGAACATCATCCCGACGACCATCGTCGGCGCCTTCGCCGACGGCGACATCCTGCAGGTTCTGTTCTTCTCGGTGCTGTTCGGCATTGCGCTGGCGCTGGTCGGCGACAGGGGCACGCCCGTCCTCAATTTCCTGCAGGCGCTGATGGCACCGATGTTCAAGCTGGTCAGCGTGCTTATGAAGGCCGCGCCCATCGGCGCCTTCGGCGCCATGGCCTTCACCATCGGCAAATACGGTATCGGCTCGGTCATCAACCTCGCGATGCTGGTCGGCACCTTCTACGTGACGTCGCTGCTGTTCGTGTTCGTCGTGCTCGGCGCCGTCTGCCGCTACAACGGGTTCTCTATCCTGGCGCTGATCCGTTACATCAAGGAGGAGTTGCTTCTGGTGCTGGGCACCTCCTCGTCGGAAGCCGCCCTGCCCTCGCTGATGGAAAAGATGGAGAAGGCCGGCGCCAAGCGCTCGGTGGTCGGCCTGGTCATCCCGACCGGCTATTCCTTCAACCTCGACGGCACCAACATCTACATGACACTGGCGGCGCTGTTCATCGCGCAGGCGACGAACATCCATCTGTCGATCGGTGACCAGATTCTGTTGCTGCTGGTCGCCATGCTTTCGTCGAAGGGCGCCGCCGGTATCACCGGGGCCGGATTCATCACCCTTGCCGCCACGCTTTCGGTCGTTCCATCGGTGCCCGTCGCCGGCATGGCGCTGATCCTCGGCGTCGACCGCTTCATGTCGGAATGCCGGGCGCTGACCAATTTCGTCGGCAATGCGGTGGCCACGCTGGTCGTTGCCCGCTGGGAAGGCGAACTCGACGAGGCCAAGCTGGCCAGCGCTCTGGCGGGCACGGCGGACGACAGCCTGCCGGGGGACGTCGTTCCGGCCGAGTAATCTGCACGCTTTGATGCCAATCAACGGCCGGAGGCCTACCTCCGGCCGTTGCCGTACAAAGATCGTAGTGATGTCAGACGGTACCGGTCTTGCTGAGCGGCGCCAGCGCCTTGACACCTTTGATCACCTCCACGCCGCCGTAGGACTTGCGCACACCGCGCATCTTGAGCTCAGCCATTGAAGTCCCTCCTTGCGTCAGGATGCGTAGTTGGGCCGACAGGCATGCGTGTAGCCAAAGTGCCGACGTCGTCGAACAGGACGAGGCTGGCGGCGCCGACGAGCCCGGCGTGGCGGCCGAGCTGCGCCTGAACGACCGGCACGTCGCGATAGGCGCGCATGGCCCGCTGCTTGATGGTCGCCTCGATGACAGGCAGCATAAGGTCGAGCCCATTGGCGATGCCGCCGCCGACGACCAGCACATCGGGCGAATAGAGATGCAGCAGATTGGTGAAGCCGACGCCCAGCCAGCGCGCTTCCTCCTCAAGCAGGGCCAAAGCGAGGTCGTCCTGCAACCGCGCCGCCTCGACGACATGGCGACCGGTCACTTCCGCGTCCTCCGACAGGCGCCGCAAAGTCGAGCCGTCACCAGCGGCCGTGGCGGCGGTCGCGCGACGGCCAAGTGCCGTTCCCGAGGCGATGGCCTCGAAGCAGCCGACGACGCCGCACACGCAACGTTCGCCTTCGTTGGTGATGGTCATGTGGCCGATCTCGGCGGCAAGGCCGCGGCGACCGTGCAGGATGCGCCCATCGACCACGACGCCGCCGCCAATGCCGGTGGAAACCGTGACGAAGACCAGCGAGCGAGCGCCATGACCCGCACCGAAGCGCCATTCGCCGAGCGCGGCGGCGTTGGCGTCATTCTCCAGCCGCACCGGCAGACCGAGCCGCCGTTCGAGGATATCGGCAAGCGGCACATCCAGCCAGCCGGCGAGCGTCGGCGGCCCGACCGCGATGCCGGCGAGCGGATCGAGTGGTCCCGGCGCACCGACGCCGACGCCGACAACAGCGAGCCCCGGTGCCTCGGCATGAACGGTCGCGGCCAACGCCTCGATCTGGCCGATCACCACGTCGGGGCCGGCCTGCGCCTGAGTCGGCACCGCTGCGAATGCCAGGATCTTGCCGTCGCGGTCGACCAGGGCGGCGCGAAGCTCGGTGCCGCCAAGATCGATCGCGAGGGCAGCTTCAGTGCTCATGCCGCTACCTTCAGTCCGTGCAGCCAGCCGATGCGGCCGGCCAGATCCTTGTCGCCAAAGGCGAGCGAACCGAGAACCACCGTCTCGGCGCCGGCGGCTCGCAGCAACGGCACCGTTTCGTGGCGGATACCGCCGTCGGCGGCCAGAACCACTGCCGCCTCGCGGCCGGCTTGCTTGAGGATGGCGCGGGCGGCGCCAAGCCTGTCACAAGCTTTTTCCGACAGGCTCTGCCCCTTGACGCCGATTGCCGTGCCGAGAAGCGTGACGAAAGCGACCTCGGAGACGAAAGGCGTCACCTCTTCGACCGGCGTCTCCAGCCTGAGGACGACGCCGGCTTCGGCGCCGAGCTCGCGGGCCAGCCGAACGGCGCGCAATCCCGCCTCGCCATTCTCGGCATGGACGCTGATCATGTCGGCGCCGGCCTCGATGAACTGGCGCGTCTGCGCCTCGACTATGCCAGCATCGACCATCAGGTGGACATGGATGGGCTTGGCCGTCAGCCTGGCAATGCGGGCGACGAGATCGGGGAAGAACAGGAAGGATGGGGCAAAATGCCCATCCGCCACATCGATGTGATGAAGGTCGACATAGGGCTCGATGCGCTTCAGGTCGCTCTCGAAATTGACGAGGTCGGCGGACCACAACGAGAATTCAGCGATCATGCGATCGCGCGGCAATGCGGCGATGGCGGCCGGGCCTGAGAGTGGTTTCGAGATCATGGCTGGTCCTGGTTGTTGAAACGATCTTCGAGAAAGCGGGCGATGGCGGCGCGGACCTCCGTGAAATAGCGATCCTTGTCGGTGGCCTTCGGCGTCACCTCGACAAAGGCGGCGTTGGGAATGGCGTCTGCGAGGCTGCGAGCGATCGCCAGCGGATGAACAAGGTCAATGCCGCTGCCGATGACCAGCGTGGGGATTGCGAGGCCGGAAGCAGCCGCCCGCGTGACGCCAGGCCCATCGTTTGCGATCGCCTGCATAACCTCGGCGAAAACTGTCGCATTTTCACGCGCGAAGAAGCCGAGCAAGGACGTGAGATTGTCCGGTGCTTCAGCGCGAAAGCGGGCGGCAGTGGCGGATGCCGCGAAGGCGTCGCGCGCTTCATCCAGCGGATGGCTGCGGATTAGCTCCGCCACTTCCACGTAAGGGCGCATGTTCAGCGGCGCTGCGTCGAAGGCCCAGGCAGGGCGCACGAGTACCAGGCCAATGACGCGTTCCGGATAACGGCTCGCCAGGTTCAGCGCGATTGCCGCGCCCATCGAGATGCCGCCGGCGACAAATCGGTCGAGGCCGGCCGCATCGGCGGCGGCCAGCACGTCGTCGGCAAACATGGCGATCGAAAAACGGCGACGGCCGCCGGAGCCGGAGCCGCCTTGCGCGCGGCATTCGACGGTGAGCCGCCGGCGTGCCGGGCTGTCGGGAAAGTTCTGCGCCACCTGCGCTGCATCGCCGCCGAGACCATGCTGGAAGACGACGGGAAGCCTGCCCTGTACCGTATCGAAGACACGAAGCGTTGCATCGTCGCGAAGCATGATCGCCGGCGCGGTACCCATCAGAGGAGCCTCCGCAGGAAGGCGGCAACACCGGGGGCTTCGTCGGCGGACAGGCCGTGGGTGACGAGCGGCCCGTCGAAACCCGCAGCCTTCAGCCGCGCGACGAAATCCGGAAAATCGACGATGCCTTGCCCGGTGGTGGCAAAGCGGCCGTCACCATGGCGGTCCTTGGCGTGCGCCATGGCGATGTGGCCGGCCGCCTCGTCGATCGCGGCGGCAACGATGGCGCGCGCCTCGCCCGGCGTGGCGTGCTCGAACAGGTTTGCCGGGTCGAGCACCATCTTCAGATGCTTTGATCCCATCTCTCGGATCAGCTTTGTCGCGTCCTTCGCCGAGGTGACGATGTTGGCCTGCTCCGGCTCGATGCCGAGATCGACGCCGGCGGCTTCGGCCAACGCCAGCGCCTTCTCCATCTCGGCGGCCATGTCGGACCATGCTGCCGGTGTGGCGTTGTCCGGATGATACGCCCATTGATCGGCGCCATTGCGCGAGCCGGTGCAGAGCGTGACCAGCGGAATATCGAGGGCGGCCGCGGTCTCGATTACGACCGCAAGACGGCGAAGACCGTCGTCACGGGCGGCCTTGTCGGGATGCGCCATGTTGTAGGTGCCCGATAGCGCGGCGAGTGAAACACCGGTCGACCGCGCGGCGGCGCGGATCGCCATGATGACATTCGCCGCCACTGCGTCCGGCATCGATGGCAGGCCGGCGCAAGCGAGATTGAACTGCGTCGTTTCATAGCCCGCTTGTCGCGCCGCGGTCAGCACCGCGGCCGGTTCGGTACCAGGAAAGGTCTTGGCGAAAATGCCGAGACGCATCAGACCGCCCCCGAAACCGAGGCGAGCTCGACCCGCTCGCCTGTCTCCACAGACCGGGCAATCGCGACCATGGCGCGGATCGACGCGATGCCGTCCTCGACATTGGCGCCGCGCATCGGCGCGCCCTCCAGCACGGTTTGGGCAAGCCCCTCCAGCTGCCGGCGGAAGAAATGGCCGTCGGCGCCGAGTGGCTTGTGGGCCGTGGCGGTCTTCTCGTGAAAGATCTCGACCTCGCTGGCGCGGAAATACCAGGGGTTGAAGGTCTTGGCGATGATGGAACCGTTCTCGCCATAAAGCTGAAAGCCTTCGTGCCAGTCCATCCGTACGGCCACCGTCAGATCGAGATGGCCGAGCGCGCCGCTGGCGAATTCGGTTTCGACGAACCAGCAATAGGCGCCGAAGCGTTCGTTGAGGCGGGCGCGCACGGCGACGATATCACCGCACAGGAAGCGTGCCGTGTCGACGAGATGCGAGCCGTGGGCCAGCATGAAGTATTGCCTGAGACCAGCCTTGGGATTGCCCGCCGGCTTCCGCGCGAGCTTGCTGGTGACGGGCAGCGGCTGCACGGCATCGGTGTTGGTGTAGCGATGAGTGGAATCGCAGTACCATGCCTTCAGCGCCAGCACGTCGCCCATCTCGTCGCGGACAAAGTCGCGCGCGGCCTCCAGCGCCGGATCGAAGCGCTTCATGTGCCCGACCTGCAGGACCTTGCCGGAACGCCTGACAGCCTCGGCCAGCGCCTCGCCTTCCTCCACCGAGGTACCGATCGGCTTTTCGCACAGCACATGCTTGCCGGCATCGAGCGCCTTGATCGACATCGGCACGTGATAGGCGTCCGATGTGGCGACGATCACCGCCTCCAGTTCGGGATCGGCGAGCATGGCGTCGTAGTCGGCATACATTTTTTGCGGTTCGTAGGTCGCGCCCATGCGGGCGAGCAAATCGGGCGCCGCATCGCAGATGGCGTAGAGATCGGCATTGGCGGCCTTCGTGCAGGATTGCAGATGCGCGAACTGCGCGATGGGGCCGCAGCCGAGCACACCGACCCTGAGGCGTCTGTCTTGTTTCTTGATCATCGTCTCGTTCTTCAGGCGCCGTAGCTGCGCATCGTCTGGCGATTGGTCTTCACCGCGCCGGCGGGGTCGGCGGCGGCCGTGTCGGATTCCTCTTCGAGCACCAGCCAGCCGTTGAAGCGCGGCGCGGTGTTTGCGATCTCGATGACCGCTGATGTGTCGCAGACGCCCTTGCCCAGCATCGTCCAGGTGCCGTTGGCGTCGACGTCCTTGAGGTGGATGTAGCGGATGCGATCGCGGTGGGTGCGCAGCGTGTCGGCCATGTCCTTGTGGCCGCGCAGGATATGGCCGGTGTCCGGCACCCAACCGACCAGATCGGGGTCGAGCAAGGCAAAGATCCTGTCATAGTCGGCGCGGTCGAACAACAGCGTGTTGTGGTGCGAGCTCGGATGCACCGCCACCTGGACACCGGCCTTGCGGCCAAGCTCGCCGGCCTTGTTGTAAACCTCCGCCGCGATGGCGAACTTGTCGTCGCGCGGCCCGTCGGACACCACGGTTGCCGAGCCCATCGACACCAGCGCACCGGGAAAGGCGGAAGCGAAATCGATCCAGCGCTGCGCCGCCTCGAGGTCGGCGCTGATCTGGTCCTTGAGCGTGAAGCCGCTCTTCGAGCCGAAGGCGAAGGAGACGAGCGTCAGCCCGGATGCCTTCAGCGCGGTCGCGAACTCCGCCGGCTTGTCGGCGTAGCGGCCGATCATGGTGTCGGTGATCTCGATACCGGAATAGCCGCCATCGGCGATCGCCTTCAACAGATCGTCGGGGCCACCGGTAAAACGGTCGCCGAGCATTTCCCAGGTGAAGGTCTGGCAGCCGACTTTGAGGTCTTTCACGTTCATTCTTTCAATCCTTGATACCGCTTATTACTTGATGCCACTCTGCGTCGCCCTGGGATGGACATGCTACTTGACCGAGCCCGCGGTCATGCCGGCGAGGAAGTACCTCTGGGCAACGAGGTAGATGAGCAAGAGCGGTAGCGAGCCGAGCACGCTCATCGCCATCATCTGGTTCCATTCGAAGGCGTGCTGCCCCATCAACAGCTGGATGCCGATTGGGACGGTGCGCATGGACGTTGACTTCGTCAGCGTCAGCGCAAAGAGAAATTCGTTCCAGCACAACAGGAAGGTGTAGACCGACGTCGCCACGATACCGGGCAGTGAAATCGGGACGACAACCCGCCAAAGCGCGGTCCAACTGGTGCCGCCATCTACAAGCACGGCTTCATCAAGATCGCGGGGCAAGGTGTTCAGATATCCCGTCATCAGCAGGATCGCGTAGGGCAGCGTGAATACCAGGTAAGTCAGGATCAGTGCGACGTAGGTGTCGAAGATGCCATATGAGACGACAAGCCCGAAGAAAGGGATCAAAAGTGTGATTGGCGGGATCGTCTGCGTGCTGATGATGAGTGTGTTCAGGCTGCCCTTGCCGCGGAAGTTGAAGCGGCTGAACCCGTAGGCCGCCAGCAAGGCGATCAGCACCGTCAGCACGGTCACCGCTCCCGCCACGAAATAGCTGTTGAAGAAGAAGCGCAGCTTTACCGAGTCGCCAAGGATGGCTGCATACGCTTCCAGCGTGAAGGCCTTTGGCAGGATGGTTGGTGGCAGGGCAAAGATTTCGGTGTTCGACTTGAACGAGCTGCTCAGCATCCAGTAGATCGGGAAGGCCGCGAAGAACAGTCCAACCGCAAGAGCAACATGCAGCGCGACAGTGATCAGCTTGTCTTTGCCAGAGTTTCGTTTCCTCATGGTGACTACCGAGCCTTCTGATAGCGAATATAGAACAGCGTTAGGCCGAGGGAGATCAGCAGGATGACCACGGCGCTCGCCGACGCCTGTGACAGGTTGTAGCTCGAAAACGCCAGCTTGTACGTGTAGGTGCTGAGGACCTCAGTCGAGTAGATCGGGCCACCGCCCGTGGTTATCCAGATCAACGGGAAGACCTGCATGGTCCAGATGAAGTCGAGCAGCGAGATGCTGATGATGATCGGCATCAGCTGCGGGATGGTGATGAAAATCAGCTTCTGGTAGGCTTTTGCCCCGTCGATATCGGCGGCCTCGTAGAAATCCTTGGGAATGCCCTGCAAACCCGCGAGCAGGCTGACCATGAAAAGCGGATAGCCCGCCCAGATGTTGGCGAAGGTGACGGCGTGCAGCGCGGTCTCGGGCGAGGAAAACCACTCGACCTTGGAACCGATGATGCCCAATTGCATGAGAATGCTATTCACGACACCGTTCGGCTCTAGCAGGAGGCGCCAGATCACGGCGATGATCACCGCGGTGAACAGCCAGGGCAGTATGTAGAGCACGCGCAAAATATTGCGCAGTGTCGGATTGATGCGGTCGCTGTTCAGCATGAGCGCGAAGATCATGCCGATGGTCATGTGGAAAATGACACTCATGCATGTGAAGTAGAGCGTGTGCCACAGCGATGCCCAGAACACGGGGTCGTCGAAGATCGCCTGGTAGTGTTTCAGTCCGGCAAAGGATGGGTCACGACGCAGCACCGCGCTGTTCTGGAACGAGTAGGCAATCACCGTCACCATCGGCAGCAGCATCAGAAGCCCGATTATGAGCAGCGATGGCGACAGATAGAGGTAGGGTGCGACCGCTCGTTTCAGCTTGTGGTGGGAGCGCTTTTGCCGGGTCATGTGCCAACCTTGGGATACGCCTTCATGAGAAGGTAAGCTTCAAAAACAGGTCCATCTCAAATTGCCGATCCGTTGTTGCCGGGTGGCCTGCCCGAAGTCAGGCCACCCGGTCGAAGAAACGGGAACAGGCCGATCAGAATTTCGCCATCCAGCCCTTCTGAGCGGCGGCAGCGGCTTGTTCCGGAGACTGCTCGCCAGCGAGCATCTTCTGGGCTTGCACGTCGAACTGGGTCATCAGGTCTTCAGCCACCGGCAGGCCCGTGAACTCATTGGCGAGATAACCGGTCTTGAAGATTTCAAAAGCCTTGCCGAAAGCCTTGTCCGAGGTGACGAAATCGGGCTTGGCGTTGACGTTGCCCGGGAAGGCGTTTGCAAGCGACACGAGCTTGGCGTTCACCTTTTCACTCATCAGATATTGGACGAGTTTCCAGGCCTCTTCCTGATGTTTCGAGGCAGCAGAGATGCCGATGCCCCAGGAGGCATAGGGAAGGCCGCGCTTGCCGGTATAGTTTTCCACGACCGGGACCGGGATGAGGTCGAAGTTCAGCTTGGGATTGCGCTTGCGGATGAGGTTCACATGCGCGAGCGAGTCGATCATCATCCCGACGCGGTCGTTGACGAATTCCTCGACCTTTTCCTGCTCGGTCTTGGTGGCGATGCCGGGCGAGATGGTGCCGGCGTCGTTGAGTGATTTGACGAAGGTGAGCATATCCACCACCGGTTTGCCCTCAAGGTCCGGCTTGCCGTTCGCCATCATCGACTGACCCGAAGCCCAAACCCACGACATCATGTCGTTCTGGACGCCGGATGGTGTTTGCAGCGACAGGGGCAGCACCCAGCCATACTGGTTCTTGTCGGCGTGCGTCATCTTCTTGGCGGCTTCGAGAAACTCCGCACGGGTCGACGGCAGTTTGGTTACGCCAGCCTGGGCGGCGAGGTCCAAATTCACGAAGACCGGATAGACGAAGGAAGCGACGGGAAACATCACCGCCTTGCCGTCCACCTTGATGATGTCCGCGACTTGGGCTTTGTCGAACTTGCTCGCATCCATCATCGGGTTCATGTCGGCGAGCGCACCCTGCGCATTCAGATTGTTCACCCAGGCGCCGTCGAGCCCGACGACGTCGCTGAGCGTTCCGGTTGCAGCACCAACCGAGATCTGGTCTCGCGTGGTCGCATAGGGGCCGCTGACCAGCGTCACCTTGATGCCGGGATTCGCGGCCTCGAAATCGTCCATGATTTTCCGCAAGGAGCCAGCGGGCAGTTCAGGCTCCCACCATTGGGTGAATTCCAGCGTGGTGTCCGCCATGGCCGCGGTTGCGCCAAGCAACCATGCTGCCGCGGCTATTTTCAGCATCGCGGGCTTTATCCGAAACGTCATTTCTTCTCCTCCTTCTTTGGGATCGACGGCACAATGCAGCCGATCGTCTGCTTCATTCAGAAGTCTTCTTACGAGTACTTCGCAGGCGCCTCACCCTCGCCTGCGGGCTCTGCCACAGATCTTCAGATCGCCAAATGCGTCTCGGGATCGAAGAAATGGAGCTTGGTATCATCCAGGGCCAACCGGATTTCCGAACCGGAGCGGACTGTGCTGTCGGGTTCGAATCTCGCCACCGCATTCGACGTCAGGCCGAAATCCTGCACCGCGTCGGGGTCGCCGGAGTCCACCCGGACCGCATCGATGTTCAAATGGACGATATGTTCCGACCCGAGTTCTTCGATCGAGGTCACCTTTGCCGGTATCGTCTGATACTTGCGGCCGGATTCGAGGCTGCTGTCATAGAGATCCTCCGGTCGTATCCCGAACACGACCTTGCGCCCCGCATACGACTTCAAACCCGGCCTGCGCACGAAGGCTGCATCCTGCAGCCGAATGGCGAAGGCGCCGGACATCAGTTCGCCGCCCGTCATGGTGGCCTCGAAAAGGTTCATCGAGGGAGAACCGATAAAGCCGGCAACGAACGCGTTCACCGGCGATTCGTAGAGCCTCTTGGGTGTGTCGACCTGCTGCAGCACGCCGCCCTTCAGCACGGCGACCCTGTCCCCCATCGTCATCGCTTCGGTCTGGTCGTGGGTCACGTAAATGGTCGTCACGCCGAGCTGCTTTTGCAGGCGGGTGATTTCGGCGCGCATTTGAACACGCAGTTTCGCGTCCAGATTGGAAAGGGGTTCGTCCATGAGAAAGGCTGCCGGCTCGCGCACCATGGCGCGGCCCATGGCAACCCTTTGACGCTGTCCGCCTGAAAGGTTCGCGGGTTTGCTGTCCAGCAGAGACGTCAGTTGAAGGGTCTTGGCGATCTCGTCGACGCGCTTCTTGCGCTCGGCCTTCGGCTTGCCTGCCAGCCGCATCGAAAAGCCGATGTTTTCGAACACCGTCATATGCGGGTAAAGGGCGTAGCTCTGGAAGACCATCGCGATGTCGCGGTCCTTGGGCGGCATGTCGACGACGTCGACTCCGCCGATCCGAAGGCTGCCACTGGTGACGTCCTCCAATCCCGCGATCATCCGCAACGCGGTGGATTTTCCACAGCCGGACGGCCCGACGAGAATCAAGAACTCGCCGTCCTCGACCGACAGGTTCAATTGGTCGATTGCGTGAAAATTGTTCCCGTATGTCTTGCAGATATTCTCAAGAACGACGTCTGCCATATTTCCTCCCTCCACAAGTCTAAGCCACTGATTTTTATGATTGTCCTCGGCTTATCTTCACCTGCGAAATACTTCCTCGGATAGTTCGAGCTATGTTCCGGTATCGAGTTGCGCATATTTCAGTTCGACTGCCGACGGCGCGTTCGTCGACGCCAGGAGTTCGGTGACCTGGTCGTCGGTCGGAAGCGCCTCGCGCCCGCCACGCCCCGTTATCGAAAGGGCCGCCGCCGCGGCAGCGAATGCCACCCGGCCGGCGGTGTCGGCACCGCGCGTCAATGCATGGGCATAGGCGCCATGAAAGCAGTCACCGGCACCGGTCGAGTCGACGACGGCAACCCGGTGTGGAGGCAGGTGCCAGAACCCTGTCGCATCGCGTCCGCGATAGTAAACGCCCCTGCCACCATCGGTCAGAACCACGGCGGACCGCGACGGCAACCACAATGCATCGAGCATCTCGGCGGGCGATCGGCACCCCGTGGCAGTCCGCGCAAAGCCGAGTGGAAGAATGAGATGGTCGCAGAGCGCGATCAGCCGCTCCGTGGCCGGGCCGCCGCTCCATTCGATATCGCCGAGGATCGCAAGGCCGAGATCGCGAGCCCGAGCCACGACATCCAGCGACCGGATCGCATAGCTATCGACGATCAGGACGGTCGCGCGGCCGAGAACCTCGTCCGGAAAGTCCGGCGCGGTGCCCAGCATTGCTTCGTCGTCATACGCGATGAACCGCTCCCCATCCGAACCGACGGTGATCCGCGAGCGCACCGGGCGCGCGTCCGGGTGGCGCGGCGCGAACGCGGTTTCAACGCCGCTCGCAACGAGATCGCACAACACGGCGTCGTCGGCGGCACTGCCCAGCCATCCGACGAACCCGGCGCTTCCGCCGAGCCGCGCGACGGTGGCAAGTGCCGTCGCGACATTTCCCCCGAACGCCCGGGCACTTTCAAGAACCTTCCCCTTGCCTGCCGACAACGGCTGATCGACATAGACGATGTCGTCGATCGCAATAGCTCCGAAGCCGAGGATTGAAGGGACGGTGGGCATCGATCAGGCACCCGCCTTCGCCAGGGCGTCTTGCGCCGAAAGGCCGTCATGGATGACGCCCCGAAAGGCAATCGCTGCCTTTTCCGGATCGCCATGCCCCCAGAGATTGCGGCCCACCACGGCACCGCGCGCGCCGGCACGGATGGCGTCCGCCGTCTGCTGAAGCGCGCCGAGCAGCGTATCCGTCTTCGGACCACCCGCGATCACGACCGGCACCGGGCAGGTCCGAACGGTCTCTCGGAACGACTCGAAATCGCCCGTGTAGCCGATCTTGATCACGTCGACGCCGGACTCGTAGCCGATGCGCGCCGCATAGGCGATCTCGTCGGGGGTGAAGACGATTTTTGCGCCGTCGGTGAAATCGCGAGGGTAGATATGCGCCACCACCGGCATGCCGTAACGGGCCGCCGCATTCACCGAATCGGTCAGCCAGCGTATGTATTTGCCCTCGGTCGCGCCGCGCACCGGAATGGCCACGGCCAACGCATCGGCGCCAGCGCGCACCGCATCCTCGGGCGTTGCAATCAGTTCACTGATGCGATCGTCTGGGGTGAAGCAGCCGGCCTGGATCACCAGGGAAGCCTTGCCCGCGTATTGCGGCCACAGATGGCGTGCGGTGCCAGGCTGGATGCTGACGTAATCGGGTTTGCCCACCATGACGCGTGCAAGCGCGCCCGGCAGGTCAGCAAGACCTCCTTTGCGCACGTCGCCATAGCCGACAAAATGATCGACCGCGCCGCCAAAAAGATTCCCCGATGGATGTGAGAAGAGGCGCGCCAAGCGCACCTTGGTTCCGAGGCTCATGAGTCCAAAACTCTCCAATCGATTGATTTCAAAATCCCGGACCCAGTGTTTGCGAAAGAAAAGATAAATGCAATCTTTCGAAAGCTTTCGAATTCGCGTATTTTTGGTAAAGTGAACCGAGGCCAGGGCGATCGCCTGGCGCATGGAGGCAAGGACAGGGAAATGTTGTCAGAGCAGAGACGCCAATCGATCCTGGGTGAAGTGCAACGCAGCGGACAGGTTCGCATCAAGGACCTGTCAGACGATTTTGGCGTGTCGGAAGTCACGGTGCGCTCCGACCTCGAGATACTGGACCGCAAGGGACTGCTGACCAAGACCCGTGGAGGGGCGGTGACCCGGACCACGGATTCGACCACGGCCGCGTTCGCCCGGCGGATGCAAACGAACCTCGATGCAAAGAAACGCATCGCCCGGGCAGCGATAGAACTGTTCGAGGACAACCAGTCGGTCATCTTCGACGGCGGCTCGACATTGATGCAGGTTGCCATGCTGTTACCGCCGCTCAGCAATGTCGTGGTCGCGGCCACGGCGATGAATATCGTGCAGCATCTGATGCATCGGCCCGGGCTCGACGTTCACATGATCGGTGGCCGGGTCTATCCAGACACGGTGAGCACGCTGATCACCGATGCCGACACGGCTCTCGGCGGCTTGGTAGCGCATCAGGTCTTTGTTGGAGCGCATGCGATTGACTCATCACTGGATGTGGTCGACGTGAACGAAGACATGGCGCGAACGAAGCGAAACCTCGTGCGCATGGCCCGGCGCGTTGTCCTCCTTGCGGATTCGAGCAAATGGGGCGTCAGCGGGACCTCCAAGGCATTTTCGCTGTCGAGCGTCGATGTCGTGATCACCGACGATGGCCTGTCCGGCCCGATACGCAGCCAGCTTGATAGGACCGGGGTCAAGGTGATCTATGCCTGACCCCGTCGAGATTCCCGGCCGCGACGGCAATATCCAATGCGCGCATGACCCACGGGATTCGCATCGGCACCCGGCCCTTTTTCAGGTCTGTCATTTTCTCCTCCCAGGGCTGGCAGCCTCCCGATAACGCGCCAGCATTCTCGCATGTTGTATAAAAATTTTACGCGCGTCAATATTTAAAATGTTGTATAGCGCTTTTCGAAGACGATCCGTTGCCGGCGTAATGGATTCGGCAGACCATGACCGCTTTGGGGAGGTACGATCAAAAATGCACGGAAAATCAAAGACGAAGCTCGGGATCGGCGCCATCGGATGCGGCAATATCTCGATGACTTATCTGCGCAATGCCGCCCTCTTCGGCGGGATCGAGTTGCGCGCCTGCGCCGATATCTCGGCCGACATGGCGGCGGTACGGGCGAAGGAATATGGCATCCAGGCACTCGGCGTCGATGCGCTGCTGGCCGACCCCGAGATCGATCTTGTCCTCAACCTGACCGTTCCGGCGGCGCATTTCGACATTTCGTTCTCGGCGCTTTCGGCCGGCAAGCACGTCTTCACCGAAAAGCCGTTGGCAACTTCGGCCAGCGACGGGCGCCGCCTGGTGGCGGAGGCGGCAAAGCGCGGCCTGCTGCTCGGCTCGGCGCCCGACACTTTCCTTGGCGCCGCCGGACGCCGTGCGCGCCGGCTGATGGACGACGGCGCCATCGGTCGTCCGGTCACCGGCACGGCCTTCATGATGGGCCGCGGCATGGAGCACTGGCACCCCAACCCGCAGTTCTACTATCAGCCGGGCGGCGGGCCGGTGTTCGATATGGGCCCTTACTATCTGACCATGCTGGTCAACCTGCTCGGTCCGGTCGAGCGGGTCATGGCGATGGCGACGCGCGGCCAGGAGGAACGGCTGATCACCGCCGAGGGACCATTCAAGAACACCACATTCAAGGTCGGCACGCCCACCAACGTCTTGTCACTGCTTGAATTCCGTTCTGGCGCGACCGTCACCTTCGGCGCCTCCTGGGACGTCTTTCGCCACTCCAACCACCCGATCGAGCTGCACGGCACGGGAGGCTCGATGCGACTGCCCGACCCCGACACATTCGGCGGCACCGTCTCGCTCTCCGAACGCGGCGCCGAGTGGAAGGATTTCGCCAGCGAAGGCGAACTCTATGGCGCCCGCAACTGGCCCTATGCGGCACCCGATCGCGCCAACTACCGCATGCTCGGCGTCGCCGATCTGGTGCGCTCGCTCCAAACCGGCAACACGCCTCGCGCCTCTGGCAATCTGGCGCTGCACGTGCTGGAAATCATGGAGGCGATCCTGCGTTCCGGTGAAACACAGGGCTCGGTCGCCGTCGCAGGCGACGTCACCCAGCCGGCCCTGCTGACCGAGGACGAGGCGAACAGCCTGCTGGCCTGAGGATATGAGGATGACACTCGACCCGGATGCGCTGCGCGTCCTCGAAATCGGCCGCGCGGCCGGCGGCGAGCCTTTCGAGAACGGTAGCGTGGCGGCGGCGCGCGCCGCCTACAACGCTTCGTTCCCGACGCTGCAGGGCGAGCACGAGCCAATTGCAACGACCTTGGAGCAGCAGATCGACGGGCCGAACGGGCCTGTCACGATCCGCATCCATCGCGGCATCGGCGCGCCACGAAGCGGGGCGCCGGCGCTGCTCTATCTGCATGGCGGCGGCTGGGTCATCGGCAATCTGGATTCGCATGACGAGATCTGCCGCTGGCTGGCCAATCTCGGCGGCGCCGTCATTGTCTGTCCCGATTATCGCCTGGCGCCGGAACACAAATTTCCCGCCGGGCTGGAGGATGCCCGGGCAACGCTCCGCTTCATGGTGGAGAACGCCGCCGAACTCGGCATCGACCGGACACGCATCGGCGTTGCCGGCGACAGCGCCGGCGGCAATCTCGCCGCCGTACTGGCGCTGCTCGCCCGCGACGGGCTGGCGCCAGCGCTTGCCGCGCAGATCCTGATCTATCCCAACACCGATGCGCGACAGACGGCCGACAGCTACCGGCGTTTCGGCGACGGCTTCGGGCTTACGGCCGCCACCATGGCATGGTTTCGCGACCACTATATGCGAACGCCCGACGACATCATGGACTGGCGCGTCTCGCCACTGCTGGCGCCTGAACTCGCCGGCGTCGCGCCGGCTTTCGTGGCGCTTGCCGGCTGCGATATCCTTGCCGACGAAGGGGCAGCCTATGCCAAGCGCCTGCAAGCCGCGGGCGTTCCGATGATCCTGCGGCAATGGCCGGGCCAGATCCATGGCTTCGTCTCGATGGGACGCCATATCCCTGCCGCGCGGCAAGTGGTGGCCGAAGGCGTGGCTGCCTGGCGTCAATTCGAACGGGGTTCGCTGGCGTCGGCTGCTCAAGCCGACTGACGCATCACCAGGGTGGCATCGAGCTTGACCGTGCGTTCCATGCCTTGCCTCGGCAAGTTGGCTTCGTCCAGGAGAGCCAGCAGAATCTCGACGCTGCGGCCAGCCATGGCGGCGAAATCCTGCGCCATGGTGGTCAGCGCCGGACAGGTGTAGCGGCTCAGCGGATGATCGTCATGCGCGGCAACGCGCAGATCGCAGTCGGGCCTGCGGCCGATCTTCAGGCCGCGCGAGAACGCCGCCGACATCACGCCGAAGGCCAGACGATCGTTGGCGCACAGGATGGTGCGGCCGGGCAAGGTGCCGGTCTCCAGCATCGCTTCCATTTGCTCGTAGCCGACACGCTCGAAGTCCCAGGTGTAATCGCGCGCCGCCTCGATGACGACCGGCTCGAACCCGGCCGTCTCCATCGCGATGATGTAGCTTTCCTGCCGTTCGCCGGAGTTGTGGTTGACATGTGGAATGTCGAGATAGGCCGGCGGCTCGCCCGACCGGCACAGATAGTCGACGATGGTCGACACGCTCTGCCGGTTGTCGTTGCCGACAAATGGCGTATCGCCCTCGATATAGGTGTCGAAATAGACGATCGGAATGTCCTGTCCGAGCTTGTCGAAAACGCTGCGGTCGGAGGCCAGGCCCAGCGGCGCGATGATCGCGCCCGCGACCTTTAGTGACAACAGCGTCCTGACCGATTCCGCTTCCAGCTTCGGCGAGCCGTGCGAGGAGATGACGATCGGCCAATAGCCTTCGTCGCGGCAGCGAAATTCGATGCGGCTGACCATCTCGGCATAGAACGGATCGGTGATCGTCGGCACGACGATGCCGATGTTGCGGGTGCGCTTGCGGTTGAGGTTGCGGGCGAAAAGGTTCGGCTGATAGTCCGAGGAACGCAGGGCGGCTTCGATCCGTGCTCGCGTCGCCGGCTTCACGCTCGCCGGATCGTCAAAATACTTCGACAGCGTCGGGCGGGACACGCCACATGCCTGGGCGAAGTCATCCATCGTGCGGTGCGTCTTCTCCGCCATCGATCTTTCAGGTCCTCTTGCCACAATCGCCGACCGGGACGATCCGGCCGTCACCAGTCATGCGGCCGTTGCCCGGAAGCGGCAATGCTTGACCGAACTTATTCAGTCAAATTTTCACGTTTCCCAATACAGCGCAAAAACATTACGTGCGTCAAATTATTTATTGACGCTCTAAAACTGACGACATACGCTTTGAGAACGCGACAAGACGCAACATGGCGCTTCGCATCCGGCCGCGGGCCCGATGCTATCTGGCGAATGGTGAGGACATGAAGAAACTGGTTTGCGCCGGCGAGATCCTGGTCGAGATCATGGCCGAGCGGATCGGCCAGAGTTTCCTTGCTCCCGGGCCACTCGTCGGCCCGTTTCCATCCGGCGCACCGGCCATTTTCATCGACCAGGCGGCGCGGCTCGGCCAACCGGCGGGCCTGATCGCCGCGGTCGGCGATGACGATTTCGGACATTTGAACATCGAGCGCCTGCGCGCCGACGGCGCCGACATCTCGGCCATCAAGGTGCATCGCGGCGCCGCCACGGGAACCGCCTTCGTCACCTACGAGACGGATGGCAGCCGGCATTTCGTCTACAACATCAAGCAAAGTGCCGCCGGCCTGATCGAGATCGGCACCGAGGCGCGCGCGCTGCTGGCCGGTGCCGACCATTTTCACGTCATGGGCACGTCGCTGTTCTCGCCTGAAACGATCGCGGTGGCCCGCGCCGGGATCGAAGCCGTCAAGGCGCGCGGCGGCACGGTCTCCTTCGACCCCAACATCCGCGCGGAAATGCTCGATTTGCCGGGCCTGCGCGACGCCTTGCATTTCGTGCTGTCGAAAACGGATCTGTTCCTGCCAAGCGGGCCGGAACTGTTCATCTTCGCCAGGGCGACCGACGAGGAAGCCGCGGTGCGCGAAATGCTGGAACGCGGCATCTCGACGGTGGTCATCAAGAAGGGGGCACAAGGCGCCGTTCACTACGACCAGGCCGGACGCACCGCGTCGCCCGGATTCGTCGTCGACGAAATCGACCCGACCGGCGCCGGCGACTGTTTTGCCGCCGCCTTTGTCTCCTTCTGGCTGCGCGGGGCGACGCCCGAGAAGGCGCTCAGAATCGCCAATGGCTGCGGCGCACTGGCGGTCACGAAGAAGGGGCCGATGGAGGGCATAGCCTCCCTTGCCGCCGTCGAGGCCTTCATCGAGACGGCCGAGACCGGAGAGACGGAGTGAGCCAGGCGACGGACAGGCTGGCTGCCATCGCGACGCGACGCGCGGCCGGCGAGCGCCGCGGCATCGCCTCGATCTGCTCGGCCCATCCGCTCGTCATCGAGGCGGCGCTACGCCACGGCAAGGCGCGCGACGCCGACGTGCTGATCGAGGCCACCTGCAACCAGGTGAACCACGAGGGCGGCTATACCGGCATGACGCCCGGGGACTTCCGGCGTTTTGTCGAGACGATCGCCGGCAAGGTCGCCTTTCCCCTGGACAGGCTCGTGCTTGGCGGTGACCATCTCGGGCCCAATCCCTGGAAGCATCTGCCCGCGCCTGAGGCCATGGCAAAGGCCTCGCGCATGGTCGACGCCTATGCGGAAGCCGGCTTCACCAAGATCCATCTCGACGCCAGCATGGGCTGCGCCGGCGAAGGTGCCGCACCGCCCGACGCGACGATTGCCGCGCGCGCGGCGGAACTGGCCGCGGCGGCCGAGGCCGCGAGCGAACGAGCGAGTGGCGCCAAACCTGTCTACGTCATCGGCACGGAAGTGCCGGTACCTGGCGGTGCCTTCGAGGCGTTGGACCATCTGGCGGTGACGACGCCGGAGGCGGCACTGGAGACCGTACGGATCCACCGGCAGGCTTTCAGCCGCCGTGGCCTCGACCAGGCCTTTTCGCGCGCGATCGGCGTCGTCGTGCAGCCGGGCGTCGAATTCGGCAATGCCGAGGTGATCGCCTACCAGCCGGAACGCGCCGGCGCCCTGGCCGGCACGCTGCGGGACCTGCCGCAATTCGTCTTCGAGGCCCATTCGACGGACTACCAGCCGGTCGCGGCGCTGACCGCGCTGGTCGACAATGGCTTTGCCATCCTCAAGGTCGGGCCATGGCTGACTTTCGCCCTGCGCGAGGCGCTCTATGGTCTGAGCCACATTGCCGATGTCCTCGCTCCCGATGCGGCGCGCGAAAGCCTGCCGGCGGCCATGGAACGCGCCATGCAGGCAGCGCCCGCCAACTGGAAGAACTATTACCACGGCTCCGAGGCCGAGCAGCGGATAGAACGCCATTTCTCCTACAGCGACCGCATCCGCTACTACTGGCCGGCACCGGCGGCGAAGCAAGCCACGGACGCGCTGATGCAGGCGCTCGGCGACCGCGACATCCCCCCACCCCTCATCAGCCAGTACCTTGGCCATCTCGACCGCCCGGTGGCGAACGGGTCCGTCGCGCCAAGGGCCAGGGACCTGCTGATCGGCAGCGTGACACAGGTTCTCGATATCTACGCCAGCGCAACGGGCTGACCCGCCGACTACGGCAGCAAGACCAGGGCTCCCGTCGTGCGCCGGGATTCCAGATCGCGGTGCGCGTCGGCGGCGTTGGCAAGATCGTATCGGGTCGGCGCCTCGACCCTGACGACGCCCTGGCGAAGGGCCTGGAAAAACCTGGCGACATGCGGCGCGAGCTTCTCCGGCGTGTCGGTGTAGTGGGCGTAGTTGGGCCGCGAAATGGTGAGCGACCTGGAGGCGAAGCGGCCGATATCCCAATTGCCGACCGGCCCCGAAGCCTGGCCGAAACTGACGAGATGGCCACGCACGGCAAGGGCCGCCAGCGAACCGGCGAAGGTGTCATTGCCGACCGCGTCATAGGCGACATTGGCGCCCATGCCTCCCGTCAGCCGCATGACGGCCTCGGCGAAATTTTCGCGGGAATAGACGATGACATGGTGCGCGCCGAGACGCTCGACGATCCGCGCCTTGTCATCACTCGACACCGTGGCGATCACCGTTGCGCCGAGATGGCGGGCCCATTGCACCAGCAACTGGCCGATGCCGCCAGCCGCCGCATGGATGAGAACGATGTCGCCGCGCTTCACGACATGGACATCATGCAACAGGAAACTCGCGGCAACGCCCTTGAGCAGGCCGGCAGCGGCAATCTCATCTGGAATATCGTTGGAGAGATGAACCAGCAGCTCGGGCGCCATGTTGCGCCGCTCCGCATACGCGCCAACCGGTGGGCAGGCATAGGCGACGCGATCGCCGACCGAAAAGCCCGACACCGCCGGGCCAACCGCCTCGATGACGCCTGCGGCCTCCATGCCCGGCACGCCAGGCGGCTGCAATAGGTCGAAAAAACCGGTGCGGCAGTAGACGTCGATGAAGTTGACGCCGATCACCGTATGACGGATCCGCACCTGGTTCGGCTCCAGTGGCGGCAATCCGATTTCCCTGAGCTGTAACTCCTCCGGTCCGCCATAACGTTCGACCAGGATTGCCTTGGTCGTCGAGGCCTGACCCGGAGCAACCGTTGACACCGTGCGAGGCACGCTTGCGGATGGCATCGGCACTGCAACCGCCCGCGGTTGTCTCGCGTCGATCGGCGAAACCACGCTTCTGCGTCGCAAGAGGTTGCGCACGGCCGAGAAGCCGGCCTGATAGATACCTTCGGTGACAAGCTTGACCAGTTCGTCGCGGCGATGCGCCGGCGGGTTGAATTCGGAGCGCCATTCCCAGAAGGTCGCGTTGCCATCGGTCACCGGCTTCAGCCGCAGCGAGGCGACATAGCCCATCAGCGGCAGCGGCGCTTCGAGCAGGCAATAGCTCAACCGATGATCCTTGTCCGACAACGCCAGCAGTTGCTCACGCAGCTCACCACCGTCGGCGAGCCGGAAATGGCGCACCGCGCCGACCGCATCGACAGGTTCGCCGCCTTCGATTTCACTAAACGAGATCGCCGGGTGCCAGCGGTCGTGACCGTTGAAATCACGCAGGATCGCCCAGACCTCGTCGATCGGCGCATCGATGATCGTGCTCTGGCGAACCTGGACCATCGGGCCGCGTCAGCGCCCGAACCGGTGTTTCAACGCGGTCAAGGCGGTCTGGAACACGCCATTGCCGATCTGATGCATCAGGGCAGCTTCGCGGTCGGCGGCGCAGTCGAACTCGGCCTGCCATTCGGCGAGCGTCAAATTGCCGTCGGTGATCGGTGTCAGCGACAGGGTGGCGACATAATTCTCCACCGCCATCGGGCTTTCGAGAATCGCGTAGCTGCAGGATAGATCATAGTCGGACAGCGCCAGCAGCCTTTCACGGATCCGCCCGCCGTCCTTCAGCGTGAAGCTTCTGATGCAACCGATCTGGTCGGCCTGCGCGTTCTGCTCGATGCGGCTCTCGGCGACGAAAGGCGCCCAGCCCGGCAAACCATTGAAGTTGCGCACGAGCTTCCAGACTTCCGCCGCCGGCGCGGGAATGACTGAGGAGACATAGACCTTGGTCATGCTTACGAGCCGGCTATCGGCATGGAAGTCCGCGCATGCATTGTCTCGCGCCGCGCCAGCTCGACCCCCACTCCGTCGAGCTTCGCTCGACACCTCTCCCCCGATCGACGGGGGAGAGGAAGGGCGCGAACCGTCCGCGGCGGGCTCCCTTCCTCTCCCTCCGGAGGGGGGAGAGGTGGCGCTGCGAAGCAGCGACGGAGTGGGGGAACCACTTGGCAATCATCGCGAACCGACGCAGCATGGCAATCAGGCGTAAAATATCGTCTCGCACGGCCCAACGAAGCGCAAGGAAACACCGCCCTCACCTCAGTGATCGCGGTCGTCATCGTCGTCCTTGGCAGGCTTGCCCTTGCCCTTCTTGTCGCGGGTCAGGCTCGAAATGTCCTTGGCATCGCGCAGCACGTCGGTCATGCGGCCGAGCGAGCCGCCTTCGATGCCGATCTCCTTCATCAGATTGTCGATCATCGGCGCCTGCACACGGTAACGCAGCGCCGAGTCGATGACCTCGTCGGTGACGTTGCGGTTGCCGCCGGTGCCACCGTTGATGCCGTCGACATGCAGGATCTTGATGCCCTCGATCTTCTCCATCGGCTTGACGCTCTCGCGGATGATGCCTTCCATGTGGTCGAGCAGCTTGCCACGCAGACGCCCTGCCCGCGCGCCTTCGGAAAGGATGTTTTCGGCCTCGTTGAGCTGACGATGGCCGGCGGCGTCGACCTCGTAGCGCTGGGCGGCGGCAAGGGCGTGGATCTTCTCCGACTCGGCCGAGGCGACGGCGGCGATCTTCTGCGCTTCGGCAAGGCTCTTTGCCGCCTTCATCTCGGCATCCGCGGCAGAGACTATGCGCAAGGCGTCACGCTCGGCTTCGCGTTGCGCGCCGATCAGGTCGGTCAGCTTGCGGCGCTCGGCGATCTCGCGCTCGCGGGCGGTGAAGGCCTGTTCCTCGGCCTGGATGGCCTTGGCGCGGACGGCTTCCGAAGCGGCTATGGCCGAGGACCGCTCCTGCGTCTTCTTGGCGATGTCGATTGCCTTCTGGATTTCGGCGATCTCGATCTTCTGGTCGCGGTCGACGCCAAGCTGCCTGATATCGCGATCCTTGATCAGCCGGGCCTCCTCGATGCCGCGCTCGGTGGTGATGCGGGCGCGCTCGACCTCTTCGCCGGCCGAGATCTCGGCTTCCTCGAAAGCCTGACGCTTGGCGATCTGCAGCGCTTCGAGGTGACGCTCCCTTGCGATCCTGACCTCGTCGATGGCGCGATCCTGCGCGATCCGCGCCGTCTCGGTTGCCTGGTTCTCGACGATCTCGGCGCGGCGCTTTTCCGCCTCGGCCTTCGTCACTTCCAGCGCCTTTTCAGCCAGCGCGATCTGACGCTCCAGCTCCGCGACCTCGAGCAGTTTCCTGCGCTCGATCTCGAGCTGGCTCTGCGTGCCCTCCCGCTCGATGCGGGCCTTTTCCAGCGACAGTTCAAGCGCAATCTGCTCACGCTCGGTCAGTTCACGCATCTTCATCTCGGTCTCGTCGAGCGAACGGCGCCGCGCAATCTCGCGACGCTGCGTGTCTTCCTCGCTCTTGATGCGCTCCTCGGTGATGTTTCGCTCCTGGTTGAGGCGCGACTTCTCGACGGCTTCGCGCGACGAAAGCTGCGCCTGCTCGGATTCCTGGTCTCGCAGCGCGCGCTCGATGGCGAGCTCAGAGCGCTGCGCGGCACGGCGGATCTCGACCTCGCGCTCCTGTTCGAGGCGGGCATACTCGCTGTCGCGGTCGATCTCCAGCACCTTGCGCTGGGTGTCGAGGTTCTGGTTGCGGATATCGACCAGCGTGCGCTGCTCGATCTCGTTGCGCATCCGGCGGCGGGTCTCGATCGATTCCGTCAGCTGCGTCAGGCCCTCGGCGTCGAAGGCGTTGGACGGGTCGAAATATTCGAGGCTGGTCTGGTCAAGATCGACGATGGCGACGCTTTCCAGCTCGAGCCCGTTGGCGGCGAGCGATTCCGAAGCGAGGCTGCGCACCTTGGCGGCGTAGTCGCCGCGCAGTTCGTGCATCTCCTCCAGCGTCATCTGGGCCGCGACCGTGCGCAGGGCGCCCGCGAACTTGCCTTCCAGCAATTCGCGCAGGCTGTCGGGCTGCAGCGTGCGGCGGCCAAGCGTCTGCGCGGCGGCGGCCACAAGGTCGCGGCTGGCGCCGACGCGGACGAAGAACTCGGCGATCAGGTCGACGCGCATGCGGTTTTTGGTGATCAGCGCAAAACCATCCTCGCGGCGCACCTCGATGCGCAACACGTTCATGTTGACCGGGGTGATATCGTGCAGCACCGGAATGACGAAGGCGCCGCCATTCACCACCACCTTCTCGCCCATGAAGCCGGTGCGCACGAACGCCGTCTCCTTGGTCGAGCGGCGATAGAGCCAGCGCAAGATGTAGACGGCGATCACCACGACGACCGCGGCGATGATCAGCCACAACAGGAAAGCGCCAAAGGTTTGCGCGTCCATGATCTATCCTCCCCAAGACAATACGGTCGGCACGGGGCGACCGGCGATATTTTCAAACATCCACCCGCACGGTGGCGAAGTCCAATTCTTCATGCCCGCCTCTGCAGCTTCGGCGTGATCGCGTGGAATGCGTTGATCGCCGCGTCGACGAAAGGCGCTTCGTTGATGTTTGCCCGCACCCGCTCGACATGGCGCAACGGAGTCTGGCGAACGGTTCTCTCGATGGCCTCAAACAGGGCGTTGTCGGCTTCAGGATCGTGAAAGGCTTGACCGGGCGCATCGAGCATCGACACGCCGCCTTCGGGCAGAAGGAACCGCACCGGGCCATTCATGGCGTTGAGCCGCGCGCCGATCCATTCGCCGAAGGCGCGGTTCTCGTCGCGCGTGGTGCGCATCAGGGTGACGTTCGGATTGTGGATGACGAATTTGCGGCTGCGGAATTTCTCCGGCACGCTGTCGCGCGGGCCGAAATTGACCATGTCGAGCGCGCCGGTCGAGCCCACATAAGGCAGCCCGGTGCGGATCGCCGCGCCGAAACGATCCTCGGTCGCCGGGAAGACGCCGCCGACGATCATGTCGGCCACTTCCGTGGTGGTCAAGTCGAGGAAGGCCGACAACAGGCGAGAGTCGCCGAGATTTTCCATGGCCCGTCCGCCGATGCCGGTGGCATGGAAGACGAGGCAGTCATAGTCGGCTTCGAGACGTCTGGCCACCGCCTGCACCGCCGGTGTGGTGACGCCGAACATGGTGATGCCGACAGCCGGCCGAGCCAGTTTGCGCCTGGCTTCCCACGCCTCGGCGTTGGGCAGTTGGGCGACCATGCCGGCCATGGCGTGCGCGGCGTTGGACAGCACCTGTTCGGTGATCGAGTTCAGCCCCTGCACATCGGCGACCGAATGGAACATCATGATGTCGGCGCCGCCGACATATTTGGCGACATCGCCGGCCGCCACCGTCGACACCATCAGCTTGGGTATGCCGACAGGCAGCACGCGCATTCCCGCCGTTGCCAGCGTGGTGCCGCCGGAGCCACCGGCCGATATGATGCCGCCGATGTGCGGCTCGCGCTCGATCCAGCGCGCGAAGGCTTCCGCCATGGCACTGACCGAGCCGCCGCGATCATTGGTGAAGACGGCGGACGAACCGCGCGCGTGCATGCCGGCCACCTGCATGGCGGGCACGTCGGCGCTGGTCGGTTTTCCCGATGTCGAGAGATCAACGGTGCGCACCGGGATGCCGAGCGACTTCAGCCGGTCGGCGGCGAAGCGCAGTTCCTTGCCCTTGGTGTCGAAGGTGCCAGCGACCAGCACGGTCCGGCCGATACGCTCGGCGAAGGGGATGGCGAAGACCTTCTTCAGATCGTCCTGAGGTGCTGCCTTGTCGACCGCTGCCTGCCGCATTTCCGTGACCGGCACGTTCCAGCGGTTGGGCAGGTCGGTGACCGGACGATAGACGCCATTGCGCGGCATTGGTTCGGCCGAGCCGGCGGCGGTGCGGTCGACGCGATAGACTTCCGCCAGTTGTTCCTTTGCCTGTGCGGCTTCCGCCGCCGTGACGGGCGCTTCCTCGGCATGGCGGCCAACGCCAAGCAGCCGCTGCTGCAACTCACGGTCGGCGGCGAGTGCCTTTGCGTCCATCAGCCGGTTGATGCGGCCATTGACCATGATGGCGACCTGGTTCGACACCGCGGTCGCCACGCCGATATTCTGCTCGATGACCAGCACCGCCATCTCGCCTTCGGCGGCGAGGTTGACCAGCATCTGCTCGACCTGGTCGACGATGATCGGCGCCAGGCCTTCGGTCGGCTCGTCCATGACCAGCAGCTTCGGATCGCTGAGCAGCGCGCGCGAAATCGCCAGCATCTGCTGTTCGCCGCCCGACAGCTGAGAGCCGCCATTTGTGCGGCGTTCAGCCAGGCGCGGAAAGGTCTGGTAGACGCGTTCGACCGTCCAGCTGGCATCGCGCCGGTTGCCTGCGGCAAGGCGCAGATGTTCATCGACCGTCAGACTCGGCCAGACGCGGCGCCCTTGCGGCACATAGCCGACGCCGAGACGGTGGATCTCGTGCGGCTCGAGCGCCGATATCTCGCGGCCATCGACGCGGATCGAACCGGAGCGCGCGCGCTTCAGGCCGACAATGGTGTTGCAGAGCGTCGACTTGCCCATGCCGTTGCGGCCGACCACCGACAGCACGCCGCTCTCCAGCGTCAGCGAAACACCTTGCAGCGCATGGCTTTCGCCATAGAAAACCTGCAGGTCGTCTATTCGGAGGATGGCCCTGGTTGGTTTGCCGGAGGGGGTCTGGCGCTCAGCCATGCTTGCCCCCGAGATAGATCTCCTGGACCTCGGGATCGGCTTCGATCTCTTGCGGCGTGCCTTCCTTGAACAGACGGCCATTGTGCATCATCGAGACATATTCCGACACGCGCAGGGCGACATCGAGATCGTGCTCGATGATGATGTAACCAATGTGCTTCGGCAGCGCGTTGAGGATGGCCACGAGATCGCGTCGTTCGGTCGGCGAAAGACCGGCCGCCGGCTCGTCGAACAGGATGAAGCGCGGCGCGCCGGCGAGAGCCAGCGCGATCTCCAACTGGCGCTGCTGGCCGTGGCTCAGCGTCGCCACCAGCGTATCGCGATAGGCCTCGAGATGCACGGCGTGGAGGATCGACTCCGCCTGCACCATGTTGACGTCGCTGGCCGCCGGACGCAGCAGCGAAAACCGCCGGCGCGAGACACCCCGGCAGGCGAGAAAGATGGAGTCGAGGACCGACAGGCCCTTGAACAGTTGCGAAATCTGATAGGTACGCCGCAGGCCGCGCCGGATGCGTTCATGCGGCGGCAGGTCGGTGATGTCCTCGCCGAAGAAGCGGATGCGCCCTGATGTCGGCAGGAAGTCGCCGGTGACGGCATTGAACAGGGTCGTCTTGCCAGCGCCGTTGGAGCCGAGGACCGCACGCCGTTCGCCGGCCGCGATCCTCATATTGATGCCCGAGAGCGCCACCAGCGCACCGAAATGCCGCGCCACGCCATCGAGCTCCAACGCATAGGCGCCGGTGCTCTGGAGACGGTTTGCTGCGAAGCTTTCGGTCACTGGCGGCTACACTCGATGTCGCTGTTACGGGCAGCTCGGATTGTCGCGGTTGACCGCGCCAAGCTTCATGAACTCGTCTTCGGGAATGCCGAGCGTCTGGTTGACCTGTGGCACCACCTTGACCAGCTTGTTCATGAGATTGCCGTCGGCGCCTTCGGTGACCTCGGTCAGGAAGATGTCGGCAATCGCGTTGCGGTTCTTGTCGAGCGACACCTTGCCGGTCGGCGTGTCGAAGGACAGCTTCGACAGCGCATCGCGCAGCTTCTTGCCGCCGTCGGAGACATCGCCGCCGACCTGATCGAGACCGAGCAGCGTCGCCTTCATGTCGACATAGTAGCCATGGGCGAAGAGTGACGGCGAGGGAAAGGCGCCCGGCTGCTTCTTATAGGCCTCGACGAAGGCCTTCCATGCCGGCGCGTCATTGGTGTCGGCGGTCGGCCCGGCCGAGGGCGTGCCCTTCAGCACGTCGCGCAGCTTGCCTTTCGAGGTCAGCACCGTCTGGTCGACGGTGATCGAGCCGCCGATCAGCGGTGCGGAACCGCCGCCCTGCTGGTACTGGGTCAGGAAGTTGACCGCATCGGCGCCGCCAAGCGCGACGTAGATCGCGTCAACGTCTTCCGGGATGGCGGCGATGACCGAAGAAAAGTCCTTGTTGCCGATCGGCACCCAGGATTTCGACGGCACATGGCCGCCGGCCTTGCAGAACTCGGCCATGAAGCCGAACACCTGCGTGTAGGGGAAGGAATAATCCTCGGCGACGGTGGCGACCTTCTTGTAGCCCTTGTCCTTGAAGGCATAGGTGCCGAGACCGGCCATCCACTGGGCGCCGTCGGTCGAGAAGCGGAAGAAGTTTTCCGCCGGATCGCGCAATGTCGTGTCCTGCGCGGCCGAGGTGCCATTGATGAAGGTCACGTTCGGCTGCGTCTTGGCATAGTCCTTGACGGCCAGGCCTTCGTCCCCCGAAAGCGGGCCGACCAGCACCTTGACGCCGTCCTGCTCGACCAGCTTGCGCGCCGCGCGCACGGCGCTGTCGGGCGAGGCGTCGGACGAGCCCTTGACGATCTCGATCTTCTTGCCGGCGACCGTGCCGTTCATCTCGGCGACAGCGGTCATGGCACCGCGCTCGCCGTCCTCGCCGAGCACCGTGAACGGTCCCTCGAAGGTGGCGAGCAGGCCGATCTTGATGGTGTCGTCGGCAGCCAGCGCCATCGAAGGCGCGGTCAGCCCGGTAAACGCCGCCAGGGCCAGCAATGTACGTCTATGCATCCTCATGATTTTCCTCCCGTTGATTTCGTTTTGCAGTGGTTCATTCCATCCCGGCCGCTACGAGCCGGGACGCAAGGACTCCTGGGCAAGATGTGGCTTGATCCTCCCCCACAACCCAAGAATTCCATCCGGTGAGACGAAGACGATCACCAGGAACACCAGCCCGATCAGCGTGTTGAAGCGCTCGGCGCCGACGATATCGATGGCGAAGGTCTGCATCAGAATGACGACGACCGCGCCGAGAAACGGCCCGATCGGATGGCGAAGGCCGCCGATGACGGCAATGATCAGCACGTCGATCGCCGCATCGACGCCGATGGTGCCGGGCGAGACACGGCCGTTGAACCAGACCAGCAGCACGCCGGCCAATCCGGCGATGACGCCGGCCAGCAGCCAGGCGAAGACCTTGTGCGCGGTGACGTGGTAGCCGAGCGCGCGCATGCGGCGCGGATTGTCGCGGATCGCCTGCAAGGTCATGCCGAAGGTCGAGCGCGAGCCGTAAAGCACCGCCGCGTAGGACAGCACCGCCAGGCCGAGGCAGAGATAATAGAAGGGCTTCGGGTCACGCCAGCTGATGCCCCAGAAGGCCGGGGCGCGGATGCCGGCATAGCCGGAATGGCCGTTGAAGATGGCGTAGTTCTGCTGGGCGAAATAGTAGGTCGCGGTGGCGATCGCCAACGTGATCATGATCGTGTAGATGCCCTCGGTGCGCACCGAGATCCAGCCGATCAGCGCCGACGCCAGTGCCGCCGCGAGAACCGCGAACGGCACCGCGAGCCACCACGGCCAGCCGAAGCCGAGGATGTTTGAATTGTTGTTGCCGAGGATGGCGATGGCATAAGCGGCGATGCCGGCAACCGTGATCTGCGCCAGGCTGACCATGCCGCCATAGCCGGCGAGCAGCATCAGCGACAGGCCCATCATGCCGAAGATCAGCGAGTAGCCGCCGATCTGCGTCAGGAAGAAATCCGACGCCACCAGTGGATAGAGCACCAGCACGACGGCAAGGATGATGTGGCCGGCGCCCAGCCTCTCCAGCCAGTTCTGCCGCGGTGTCGTGCCGTCCGTTGCGATGGCCAGGCTCATCGGGCTTTCCCCATGATGCCTTGTGGCCGGACCGCCAGCGTGACCACCATGATGACGAAAGTCAGCACGATGCCGTAGGTCGGGAAATAGACGAGGCCGATCTGTTCGGCGAGGCCGATCAGCAGCGCGCCGATGGCGGCTCCCGTGATCGAACCCATGCCGCCGACGATGACCACGACCAGCGACGCCAGGAGGTAGCGGACATCTTCGCCGGGCGCGACGGACAGCGCCGAGCCGCCAACGACACCGGCAAAGCCTGCGAGCCCGGCGCCGACCGCAAAGACGATGGCAAACACCGCGTGCACGTTGACGCCGGAGGCCTGCAGCATGGCACGATCGTCGACGCCGGCACGGATCATCATGCCGACGCGTGTCCGGTGCAGCATCAGCCAAAGCCCGACGCCGATGACGATCGCCGCCGCCAGCACGACCAAGCGGTAGAGCGGATAGGTGAGGAAGACCGAGGCGCCGTTGGAGCGCACCGCGGTGATGATTGGCAAGGTCAAGGCGCCGTCGAGCCATTCCGGCGTCGCGATCTGATAGGTGCCGCCGGCCCAGACAGCCAGCATCAGGTCGGCGGCGACGATCGAGATGCCGATGCTGACCAGGGTCTGGCGCAGGTCATCGCCTTCGAGGCGACGGAAAACGAAGACCTGCATGACGACGCCGACGATGGCCAGCACGGCGAAGCCGGCAGCGACGCCGAGCAGCCAGTAGCCGGTGCGGCTGGTGACCTCGTAGCCGATATAGGCGCCGAGCAGATAGAGCGAGCCATGCGCCAGATTGACGTTGCGCATCAGGCCGAAGATCAGCGTGAAGCCACTCGCAACCAGGAAATACAGGCCGGCCAGAGTGATACCGTTGAGGATGGCGCTGACGAACGCCTTCTTCGAGATCAGGATCGCGTTCAGCCAATCCGGCCAGACGGCAAAGACCAGCCATACGATGACGGCGGCGGCAAACAGGCCGACGAGGCCCCAGGCCTGGCGCCGTGTCATGCCGCCGCCCGAAAGCGACGGCGAGGATGGCTGGTCGAGCAGGCTCATGCAGTGAGCCGCCGACGCTGCTCGTTCATGCGCGGCGCCTTGTGAAACTTGCCGTCCTTCATGATGGCGAGGATGCGGTTCTTGTCCTGCAGAATGCGAACGTCGGAGATCGGATCGCCGTCGATCAGCAGGATGTCGGCAAGGTAGCCTTCCTTGATCAGGCCGAGCTCGTCGCCCATGTTCATGATCTGGCCGCCATATTTGGTGCCGGCCTGGATGGCTTCCATCGGCGAGAAGCCGAGCATCTCGACGAAGGTCTGGATGTCCTTGGCGTTGGTGCCTTGCGGCGTCCAGGCAAAGCCGTAGTCGCCGCCGATACAGACGCGGATGCCGCGCCGGTGCATCTTCTTCATGGTCTCGATGCACATCTCCAGCTCGCGCTCATATTCGAGAGACAGCGGCGAACCGGGCTTGATGCCCCATTGCTCGGCATGGCGCGCGGTGTTGATCAGCCAGGCGATGCCGGGTGCGACGAAGTGCTTGTCCTTGACCGCCTCGAGCATGTCGAGCGCTTCCTCGTCGGCGAAGGAGGCGTGGTAGATGTTCTGGATGCCGTGGCGGATGCACTGCTTGACCGAGCCCGACGAGCGCGCATGCGCCGACAGCACCTTGTTGCGGCAGCGCGCCTCGGAAGCCGCCATCGCGACCTCCTCCTCCGACATCGGCGTTTCCTCGGCGCCCATGCCGGTGATGCTCTCGCCGGACAGGTTGAGCTTGATGGAATCGACACCGTATTTGATCAGCTGGCGCACGGTGCGGCGAATTTCCTCGGGACCGGAAACGACGATGCCGAGGTTCAACCCTTCATGCGGAATGTGTGAAGGCGCGGAATCGCCGAGACCGCCGACCGTGGTGATCTCCGGGCCGGCGGCCAGGTAGCGCGGTCCGGGGAAGCGGCCCTGGTTGATGAATTTCTTGGCGACGACGTCGAGGCGCGGCTTGGCGGCCGCCGCGCCCCTGCCGGCGGTGAAGCCGGCGTCGAGCACCAGCTTGGCCATCTCCATGGTGACCAGCATGTGCTCCTCGATCTCCATCATCTGGATGGGGTCGATACCGGGTGCGTTGTTCCACGACAGATGCAGATGCGCGTCGATCATGCCGGGCATCAGCGTCGCGCCCATGCCGTCGATGACGGTTGCGCCACCACTGTAGGAAGATGAAGAGGACGAGCCGAAGCGCGACGAGCCCTTGGTGATCTGCTTGATGCGGTTTCCCTGCACCAGCACCTCACCGGTATATGGATATTCACCTGTCGCGTCGAGCACGCGCACATTGGTGAACAGCGTGCTGCTCGAGCCGTTCCCGTTCCAGCTGTCGTCTGCCATCACAAGCCTCCCAACTTGCCGAGCGCGTAGTTCTACGCCCGATCAGAATTCCTCACCTATCAACCCGTCTCAAAAAATCGGCGAGCTTCTGGCTGCTCTCGCGCGGGCTTTCCACCGTGGCCCAGTGCCCGCACCGATCCAGAGACGAGAATATGGCTCCCTTGATCTTGTCGGCAAGCGCCTGCCCGACACCAGCCGGATTGACCGTGTCGGCGTCGCCGGTGACAAGCAAGGTCGGCACGGAAATCCGCCGCGCGTCGACCGCGGTTGCCTTGGCCAGCGCCTCACAAGTGCGGGCATAGGATTCCGGATCCTGGCGGGTGATCGATTCACGCACGAAGGCGACGGCGGCGGGCGAGGTTTCCCTGGTGTGCGCCGAGATCGCATTGGCGACGATCTGGTCGGCGATATCGGCAATGCCGCCCGAGCGCGCCAGCCGGGCGCGATTGGCAAGCCCTTGCCTGGTCGCTTCCGCCGGTTCCGCCAGTGCGCCGAACAGCGCCAGCGACGCAACCAACGAGGGCTGCGTCGCGGCAATCTGCTGGCAGATGATGGTGCCCATCGAGTGGCCGACGAAATGCGCGGTAGTGACGCCCATGCCGGCCATGGCGCGGATGACCGCCTCGCTCATCAATTCGATGGTCAGCGGCTCGATCGGGCGCGGCGAGCGCCCGGAGCCCGGCAGGTCGAGCCGGATGACGCGATAGCTGGAAAGTGCCGCCATCTGCGGCTGGAACATGTTGGATGTGCCGCCAAGACCGTGGATCATCACCACGGCCGCACCCTCGCCGACAACCTCCGCAACGACCTGGCCAACCGTCACGGTCGTCATTGCGCATACTCCACGAAGCGGTTTTCCAGCGTGCCGATGCCGTCGATCTCGATGCGCACGACGTCACCGGCCTTGAGGTATTTCGGCGGATCAAAGCCGATGCCGACACCGACCGGCGTGCCGGTGGCGATGATGTCGCCGGGCTTCAGCGTGATGCCTTGCGAGAGCGTCGCGATGATGGTCGGGATGTCGAAGATCAACAGCGATATGCGCGAATCCTGGCGCAGATCCTCATTGACGAAACAGCGGATGCCGGCCGTCGCCAGATCCAACTCATCCTTGGTCACTGCCCAGGGACCCATCGGGCAGAACGTGTCCTGTGACTTGCCGATCAGCCACTGGCTGTATTTGGCTTGCAGGTCGCGGGCGGTGACGTCGTTGACGATCGTGTAGCCCCAGACGTGGTCGAGCGCGTTTTCCCTGGAGATGCCGCGCCCACCCTTGCCGATGATGACGGCAAGCTCCGCCTCGTAGTCGATGGCCGTCGAGACCGAGGAATCGATCAGCACGCTGGCATGGTTGGCGACGACCGATTCAGGCACCTTGGAAAAGATGATCGGGTGTTTTGGGATCGCGCCGGCGCCGGCGCTGGAATCGAAGCCGCTGCGGGCAAACTCGTGCGCGTGCTCGTGATAGTTCTTGCCGACGCAGAAGATGTTGCGGCGCGGCTGCGGGATCGGCGCCTCTATTTCCACCTGCGCCAGAGGGATGGGTGACAGGGTGCGCGGCAGGCCGGCGCCGTTGCGCTCGATCAGTGCCAGAATGCCGGCCTTGGCCTGATCGACGGCAAAATCGAAAGGAGCGATGGTCTGGGCATCGAGATCGACAATACCCACGCGACGTTCGCCGGCGATCGAAAATGTCGCGACCCGCATTCGATTCCTCCCTGAACCTTTTATGAACCAATGCTGGCTCTTTCGTTACACGCTATCGCCGATTGGTTCACGCTTCAAGAGGATTTCAGCTTCCAATTCAACAAAACATGCGCATGCGGCGTCTGTTTTCGTCTGAACACTGGACCAACCGGCAATCGCTTGATAATATTGGTTCAACATTGGATCAGATAAAAGTTCTCAACGAATGCCGAAGCTCGTCGCCAACGATATCGCCACAATGCTCAAGAAGCGTATTTCCTCCGGCGAGTGGCTCGAGGACGGTCGCATGCCGCCCGAGCGCGACCTCGCGGTCGAATTCGGCGTCGCGCGCAATACCGTGCGCCGTGCCGTCGGCTTCCTTGAGAACGACGGAACTGTCGTCCGACATGTCGGGCGGGGCACCTTCCTGACCGCGACCAACCCGACGTCGATCACATCGATGGTCACGCGGATGGAGGGCACCAGCCCCGCCGACATGATGGAGATCAGGCAGCTGCTCGAACCAGCGGCAGCGGCCTTTGCCGCGACCAATGCCAGCGCGACCGAACTGAACGCGGTTCGCGAAGCGCACCAGACCGCGTGCGACGCCAAGGACATGCCGGATTTCGAGCATTGGGACGCCGAATTCCATCACCGGGTGTTCGGATGCTGCCGCAATGACTTCCTGAAAGAGATCCACAATCTCATGCGCGCCATTCGCAACCAGTCACCCTGGTTCGAAATGAAGAAGCGCTCGTTCTCGGAGGAACGTCGCCAGGCCTATTGCGACGAGCACCAGGCGATCCTGGATTGCCTGTTTCACCGCGATCCGGAAGGTGCGAAAAACGCGATGCTGGCGCATCTGAGAACCGTCGAACGCAATCTCCTGGGTCGATAGACCCGCGCATCGTTTGCCGCCCGTCAGTAGGGCAAGCCGACATAGTTCTCGGCAAGCGCCGTCGATGCCGCCTTGGAATGCACGAGATAGTCGAGCTCGGCCTCCTGGATGCGTTGGCCGAATTCGCCAGTGTCGGGAAAGCGGTGCAGCATCGTCGTCATCCACCAGGAAAAGCGCACTGCCTTCCAGACCCGCGCCAGCGCCTTTTGCGAATAGACATCGATGCCGGCGTGCGATTTTTCCACATAGAAGTCGCGCAAGCCGGCGAAGAGATAACGCACGTCGCTGGCGGCAAGGTTGAGACCCTTGGCCCCTGTCGGCGGCACGATGTGGGCGGCATCGCCGACCAGGAAAAGCCGGCCGAAACGCATCGGCTCGGCAACGAAGGAGCGCAGGGGCGCGATCGACTTCTCGAAGGATGGCCCGGTGACGACACTCGCCGCTGTCGGCTCCGGCAAGCGGCGGCGCAACTCGTCCCAGAAGCGGTCGTCCGACCATGCCTCGACGCGGTCGCCCTCGGGGCACTGCACATAGTAGCGGCTGCGGTGCGTCGAGCGCATCGAGCACAGCGCAAAACCCCTCTCATGATTGGCGTAGACCAGTTCATGATCGGCCGGCGGCACTTCGGCCAGCACGCCGAGCCAGCCAAACGGATACTGCCGCTCGAAGGTTTTTAGCGCGCCCTCCGGCACCGATTTGCGGCTGACCCCGTGATAGCCGTCGCAGCCGGCGATGAAGTCGCAGTCGATGCGATGGCTGACGCCATCCTTGTCATAGGTGGCGAAAGGCTCCTCGCTGTCGAAATCGTGCAGTGTGACGTTTGCCGCCTCGTAGACCGTGGTCAGTCCTGCCGCATCGCGCTTGTCCATCAGATCGTGCGTCACTTCGGTCTGGCCATAGACGGTGACATGCCTGCCGCCGGTCAGCGCTGCCAGATCGATGCGATGCAAGCGGCCATCGAAGGCAAGTGAGATGCCCGAATGGGGAAGCCCCTCGGCATGCAGCCTGGTGGCAGCGCCGGCCTCCTCCAGCAACTCGACGGTGCCTTGTTCGAGCACGCCGGCGCGCACGCGGCCAAGCACGTGATCGCGGCTGGCGCGTTCCAGAATGACCGTCTCGACGCCTATGCCGTGGAGCAATTGTCCGAGCAGCAGACCGGACGGTCCCGAACCGATGATAACAACCTGAGTGCGCATCAGTGCCCGAGACTTTCGATCTGCCCGGCCAGTTCGGCGGCAAGGCGCAACGACGCGGCGGTGGCGACAGCCATCTGCGGCAGCAACAGCCACTCCAGCGTCCATGCGGCACCCGAACGCTCCTGCTCATGCACGAGCGCCTGATGCATGCCGGAAAGCTGCGTGGCGTTGAAGCGGGCAAGCGCCACCAGCGCCTCCGCCTTCACCGGGTTCTGCTTGTGTGGCATGGCCGACGAACCGCCGCCGCCCGAGAGTTCGATTTCGGTTCCGCCCAGCGCCATCAGGGCGATATCCTGGCCGAACTTGCCGAGGCTGCCGGTTACCAGCGACAGCCAGCCGCTGAAATCGGCGAGCGCATCGCGCTGGCTCTGCCATTGCGGCGCATCGGCAAGACCAAGCCTGGCGGCAAGGGCCGCGCGCACCGCCGGCCCCTTGTCGTCGAACTTTTCGAGCGTACCGGCGGCACCGCCGAACTGCACGACCAGCAGGCGCCTCGACTGTTCCGGCAATCTTTCCTGGTGCCGTTGCAGCGGCGCCCGCCACGCTCGTACGCGATCCGCCACTTTGATCGGGATCGCAGCTTGCATGCGCGTCACCCCGGCCAGCGCCCTGCCCCCGAAGCGCTCATCGAGCGAAGTGAGCCGTATGATGGTCTCGGTCAGCAGCAGGCCGAGATGTTCGACGACGGATTTCAGCCGAAGCATCAGGCCGGTGTCGATGACATCCTGGCTGGTCGCACCGAAATGCACTTTCTGGCCATGCGGCTCGCCGACCGCCATCCTGATCTGGCGTACGAGTTCCGGCACCATGACCCCGTCCCTGGCGACCGCGGCCCGCAGCAAGGCAGTGTCCGGCCGAAACGAGGATAGGCCCGACACGATCGCTGCCGCCGCATCCTTGCCGATGATGCCGTTTTCGGCCTGCGCTTGCGCCAGCGCGCTTTCAAATGCCAGCGCCGCCTCGATTTCGGCTTCGACAGAAAAATGCCTGCTCGCCTCCTCGTCGCCGAGAAGAGCGGAGAGCAGCGGATGGTCGAAGGGCGATACGGTCATGTCCTGCTCCTCCTGACCATCAGCTGTCGAAGAAGACCGTTTCCTTCTCCCCCTGGAGATGGACATCGAAGACGTAGGTGTCGCCCTTGCGCTCGGCGATCAGGGTCGGCACGCGAACGCGGTGCTCGATGCGCGCCAGGATCGGATCCTCGGCATTGGCCTTTTCCTCGTCGGAAAAATAGAGCCGCGTGTGCAGGCCGAGATTGATGCCACGGGCGACGATCCAGAGCGTGATATGCGGCGCCATCAGGCGGCCATCCCTGAACGGCACCCGGCCAGGCTTGATCGTCTCGAATGTGCACAGGCCGGTTTCCATGTCAGTCGGGCAACGACCCCAGCCGAGGAAATTCGGATCGGCGGCACCGCGCATCTCCGCCGGCGAATTGTAGAGCCCGTCCGCATCCGCCTGCCAGATCTCGATCAGAGCGTCCTTGAGCGTCGTGCCGGTGCCGTCGAGCACCCGGATGCGCAGGCCGATGCGTTCGCCTTTGGTCTTGTCGTTGACCATGGTCGCACCGAGGTCAGTCGCGTAGACGCCGCCGATGCCGCAAAAATTGGGCGTCAGCCCGATATGGACGTAGGGTCCGGCGGTCTGCGAAGGACTTTCCTTCAGCCGGTCGAGCGACTGGACCATCAATTGCCCTCCAGCCTGTTTTCGAACAGCGATGAGCGGCGCCCGCGCAGCACGATGTCGAACTTGTAGGCGCGCGCGTCGAAGGGGATCGTCGCTTGCATGTCGAGCGCGGCGATCAGCGTCTCAACGGCAGCCTTGTCGGGAATGCCGCGCGCGATCGGGCAGTGCCAGATCAGCGGGTCACCCTCGAAATACATCTGCGTGATCAGCCGCTGCGCGAAGCCATGGCCGAAGACCGAGAAATGGATGTGCGAGGGCCGCCAGTCATTCGGCCCGTTCGGCCAGGGATAAGGACCGGGCTTGACGGTACGAAAGGCATAGCCGCCATCCTCGCCGGTGATGGCGCGCCCGCAGCCGCCGAAATTCGGGTCGAGCGGTGCCAGATAGCCGTCCTTCTTATGGCGATAGCGGCCACCGGCATTGGCCTGCCAGAATTCGAGCAGCACGCCTGGCACGCCAGCGCCGCGTTCGTCGAGCACGCGGCCATAGACGATGATGCGCTCGCCGAGCGCGCTCTCGCCGGGCCTGGCGAAATTGTGGATCAGGTCGGCGTCGAGTTCGCCCAGCATGGCATGACCGAAGACCGGGCCTGAGGTCTCCGACAGCGTGTTGTCGAAGGCGACCAGCGCCTTCTGCGGCGAGCGCAGGATAGAAGTCTTGTAGTTCGGCGTCAGCGCCGGCGGATGCCATGTCCGGTCGCGCTGGAAAAAGGCGCCGGTCTCAGGCCTCCGGTTCGAGCCGGATTCAGCGGGCATTCTTGGCTCCGTCCATTTCCGAAAACACGTCCTTGGCGATCTTGAAGGCACGGTTGGCGGCCGGCACGCCGGCATAGATGGCGACATGCAGGAACGCCTCGCAGATATCGTCGCGCGTGGCACCAGTGTTGGCGGTGGCGCGCACATGCAAGGCGACCTCCTCATCATGGCCGAGCGCGGCCAGCAGCGCCAGCGTGACGATCGAACGCTCGCGCCTTGTGAAGCCCGGCCGTGCCCACACGGTTCCCCAGGCTGCCTCGGTGATCAGTTCCTGGAACGGTTGATCGAAATCGGTGGCGGCAACTTCGGCCCGGTCGACATGGCGATCGCCGAGGACGGACCGCCGCACCGCGAGGCCGGCGCGATATCTGGCTGCGTTGCCGGGGACTTCATCCATGGGTTTCTGCTCCAGAGGGAAGCGATGCGATAAACTCGCGGATCAGGGTAACCAGCGCTTGAGGCTGTTCGACGCACGGAATATGCCCGGCGTCGCGGATGATCTCGAAGCGCGCGCCGGGAATGAGAGCGGCCAGCGAGCGGACGAGATCGGAAGGCGTCGAACCGTCCTGATCACCGACGACGCAAACCGTCGGCACCGCGATGCGGCGCGCAGCGTCGGTGAAATCCGCGTCGCGAACCGCTACGCAAGTGCCAATGTAACCGGCAAGCGCTTGCCGGGTCATCATGTTCCAATAGCCGTCCAGCTCGGGCAAACGTGCCGAGTGGAAGGCAGGAGTGAACCACACTTTGAGCACGGCATCGGCAATGGCCTGGATGCCCTTGCTTTCAACCGTCGCGATGCGTGTGTTCCAGCTGTCCGTCGTGCCGATCTTGTGTGCCGTGTCGCAGAGGATCAGCGCCTCGACGTCTTCGGGGCGCCTGGCATAGAACCCCTGCGCAATCAGACCGCCGACCGACAGGCCGCACAACACCACCTTGCCGAGACCGAAGTGATCGATGAGGCCGCTGAGGTCGTCGACATGATCGTCGATCGACCTGATATCGCCGATGTCGGAGAGCCCGTGGCCACGCTTGTCGTAGACCAGCAAGGGCATTTCACCATCAAGTGCCAAGACGACCTCGTCCCAGATCCGGAAGTCGGTGCCGAGCGAATTGATGAACACGATCGGGCGTGCCTTGCTGTTCGCTTCGACGCGACGATGGTGCAGCGTGATGCCGCCGATGGTGACGAATGGCACGATTTCTGTCCTCCATCTCCACATTGCACAAGGCATTTGGTTCGGTAAAATGATATTTTGCGCCGTTTCATTAACTCAGAGGTTATCGAATTCATGTCCGAAGGCCGCATCCGCTTCCGCCACCTGCAGGCATTCCTTGAGGTTGCGCGGCAGGGAAGCGTGGCGAGAGCGGCCGACTTCCTGCATGTCAGCCCGCCGGCGGTGACCAAGACGTTGCGCGAACTGGAAGAGGCGCTCGGCGTGGCGGTGGTCGAACGCGACGGCCGCGGCATCCGGCTGACGCGCATCGGCGAAATCTTCCTTCGCCATGCCGGCACGGCGATCACCGCGCTGAAGCAAGGCGTCGATTCCGTCAGGCAGGACGGCGCGGTCAACCGGCATCCGATCCGCATCGGCGCGTTGCCGACGGTTTCGGCGCGCGTGATGCCGCTCGCCATGAGCCTGTTCCTCAAGGAGAGCACTGGCGCTGCGATCAAGATCGTCACTGGCGAGAACGCGGTGCTGCTCGAGCAGTTGCGTGTCGGAGCGCTCGATCTCGTTGTCGGACGGCTGGCGGCGCCGGAGAACATGACCGGCTTCTTCTTCGAGCACCTCTATTCCGAACAGGTGCTGTTCGTGGTGCGCGCGGAACATCCGCTGCTCGAAGCCGGACAGGACGTGTTCGCACGGCTCGACGAATTCCCGGCGCTGATGCCGACGCGGGAATCTGTCATCCGTCCCTTCGTCGACCGGCTGTTCATCACCAACGGCATGACGGCGCCGGCAACCGAAATCGAAACCGTCTCGGACTCCTTCGGCCGCGCCTTCCTGCGGCAAAGCAATGCGGTCTGGATCATTTCGGCGGGCGTCGTCGCCAATGAGCTCGGCAGCGGCGCCTTCGTCGCCCTGCCGGTCAACACAGAGGAAACCAAGGGACCGGTCGGCCTGACGATGCGAACCGACACGGCGCCCTCGCCTGCTTTCTCCATCCTGCTGCAGACCATCCGCGAAGCGGCAAGGCAAGGCGGCTGACGCGTCCACATATCCGAACAGGCTGTTGTCGTGACCTGAGATTTCCTAACCCATGGGTTAATGAAACACCGCAAAATATCATTTTACCGAACCAAATGCGTGGTGCACTGTGGTGATGGAGGAGCCACAGAGGGAGGAACACATGACCCACGTACTCGGCAGCAGATCCACGATTCCGGGCATTTCGCGACGCCAGTTCATTGCCACCTCGATCGCCGGCGGCACGGCGCTGGCCCTTGGCGGCCGCAACGCCTTTGCCCAGGCCGGCAACACGCTCAAGGTCGGCTTCGTCAGCCCGCGCACCGGGCCGCTGGCCGGCTTCGGCCAGACCGACGGCTACGTGCTCGACCTGGCCCGCAAGGCGCTGGCCGGCGGCCTCGACATAGGCGGCAAGAAATACAGCGTCGAAATCCTCGACCAGGATACGCAATCGGATCCGTCCCGCGCGGGCCAGCTGGCCAAGGACCTGATCAACAACCAGGCTATCGACCTGATGCTGGCGGTCTCGACGCCCGAGGTGATCAATCCGGTTGCCGACGCCTGCGAAGCCGCCGGCGTGCCTTGCCTCTCCACGGTGATGCCGTGGGAAGCCTGGTATTTCGGCCGTGGCGCCAAGCCCGGCGCGCCCTCGCCGTTCAAATGGACCTACCATTTCGGCTTCGGCGTCGGCGAGTTCTTCAAGACCTACATCTCGCAATGGAACCTGATCGAGACCAACAAGAAGGTCGGCGTCATGTATCCGAACGATGCCGACGGCAACGCGATCCGCGCCAATCTGGCGCCGCTGCTGGCCAAGCAAGGTTTCACCATCGTCGATCCCGGCGCCTATGAAACCGGCACCACCGACTATTCCTCGCAGATCGCGCTGTTCAAGCAGGAAGGCGTCGAGATCTTCAACTCCTTCCCGATCCCGCCGGATTTCGCCGCCTTCTGGCGCCAGGCGGCGCAACAGGGCCTGATCAAGCAGATCAAGATCTGCCAGGTCGCCAAGACCGGTCTGTTCCCTTCGGACATCGAGGCGCTCGGCGATCTCGGCATGAAGATTTCGAGCGCCGCCTACTGGCACAAGGCCTTCCCCTACAAGTCGCCACTGACGGGCGTTTCAGGCACCGAGCTGGCCGACGGCTATGAGGCGACGAGCGGCAAGCAGTGGACGCAGCAGCTCGGCGCCTCGATGTCGTTGCTCGACGCCGGCTTCGAAGCGCTGAAGGCAAGCACCGACGCCAAGGACAAGGCGGCGGTCGCCAAGGCGCTGAGCACGCTCAAGACCGAGACGATGATCGGCAAGGTCGACTTCACCAGCGGACCAGTGGCCAATGTCTCGCCCGGCCCGATCATCGGCACGCAATGGGTGGCCGCCAAGGAAGGCAGCAAATTCCCGCTCGACTACGTGGTGACCGAGAACGCCACCGACCCCAAGGTGCCCGTCGAAGCCAAGCTTCTGCCTTACAACGGTTGATGGACCGCTGACGAGGATCGCCTGGTGACCCATCCGCAACAACAGGCGATCCTCGCTGCCGCCGATATCCACAAGCGCTTCGGCGCGCTTGTGGTGCTGGATGCCGTCGACTTCACCATGGAAGCCGACGAGGCGGTCGGTATTGTCGGCCCGAACGGCGCCGGCAAGACCACGCTGCTCAGCGTGCTTTCAGGCGCCTTTCCGCCGAGTTCGGGCACGGTGAGTTTCAAGGGCGGTGACGTGACGACCCTGACGGCGACGCAGCGCTGCCGGCTCGGCCTGGTGCGTACGCACCAGGTGCCGAAACCGTTCAGCGGCATGACCACTTTCGAGAACGTTTTCGTCGCCGCGTCGCATGGCGCCGGCCTCGGCCGCGACGAAGCCTATGAGGAGGCACTTGGCTCGCTGAAATTGTGCGGCATGCTCAGCGTCGCCAACCGGCGCGCCGAGACGCTCGGGCTGCTCGACCGCAAGCGGCTGGAACTGGCCCGGGCGCTCGCTGCAAGACCGACGCTGCTTCTCCTGGACGAGATCGGCGGCGGCTTGACCGATGGCGAAGCCGGCGAGCTTGTCGACACCATCAAGGAATTGCGGCGACGCAAGATCGGCATCGTCTGGATAGAACACATTGTCCACATTCTGCTGCAGGTGGCCGAGCGGCTGATCTGCATGGACGCCGGCAGGATCATCGCCGACGGCGACCCGCAAACGGTGATGGCCGACCCGCAAGTGATCCACGCCTATCTCGGCGGAGGCCCGAAATGAGCCTGCTTTCGGTCGAGAACCTGGTCGTCCGGCATGGCCTGCTGCAGGCGGTGCGCGGCGTCAGCTTCACAATCGAACGCGGCGAGACGCTGGCGCTGGTCGGCGCCAACGGCGCCGGCAAGACGACGCTGCTCAGGGCAATCGCCGGCGCGCATCAGCCGGCGGCCGGCCGTGTGCTAATGGACGGGGCCGATCTCACCGGCGTGCCATCGCACAAACGCGTCGGCATGGGCATCGCGCTGGTGCCGGAGGGGCGAAAGCTGTTCGTCCAGATGACGGTCGAGGAGAACCTTCTGCTCGGCAAGACCGCCGGCCGGCCGGGCGACTGGAGCGTCGACAAGGTGCTCGAGATGTTCCCCAATCTGAAGCCGCGCCGCCATGCCAGGACGGGTCACCTGTCTGGCGGCGAGCAGCAGGCGACGGCGATCGGCCGGGCGCTGATGAGCAATCCGGACGTGCTGCTGCTCGACGAGGTTTCGCTCGGCCTGTCGCCGCTGATCGTCGACCGTGTCTATGCCGCACTGCAGGGCCTGATCAGCTCGGGTACGACGATCATCCTGGTCGAGCAGGACCTCAACCGGGCGCTCGCGGTATCCGACAGGGTCATCTGCATGCTCGAAGGCCGCGTTGCGCTTGAAGGGTCGAGCAAGACGGTTTCGCGCGACGAGGTGACCAAGGCCTATTTCGGCCTGCACAGGAAAAGCTCCGGGAGCGTTCCCGCATGAGCAACCAGATCATCCAGGGCATCCTGCTTGGCGGCTACTATGCGCTGATCGCTTGCGGCCTGTCCTTCATGTTTTCGGTGATGCGCATCATCAACCTCGCCCATGGCAGCCTGGCCGTGTTCGCCGCCTATGCGCTGTGGCTGCTGGCCTCGCGGTTCCATGTCTCGCCATTTGTCGGCCTGCTCATCGTGCTGCCATTGATGGCGGTGATCGGCTGGACGCTGCAGCGCTTCCTGCTCGAACGCAGCGCGCGCGGCGGCGCACTGCTGCCGATCCTGACCACGTTCGGCCTCGCCATCGTCATCGACAATCTGCTGTTCGAGCAGTTTGGCGCCGATACGCGTTCGCTGGCGCCCTATATCGGCAGCCTCTCCTATGATTCCTGGGAGTGGCCGGGCAGCATCTATGTCGGCAAGCTCGCCGTGATCATGTTCGCCACCGCCGTGGTCCTGCTTGGCGGGCTGCAGCTATTCCTGACCCACACCCGGCTCGGGCGCTCGATCCGCGCCACTTCGGAGGATCCCGATACAGCCGGCCTGGTCGGCGTCGACGCGCGCTGCGCCAACGCCATCGCCGCGGCAATAGCCATGGTGACGGTCGGCCTTGCCGGCGCCTTCCTCGGCATGCGCGCCACCTTCGATCCCTATGCCGGCGCGCCACAATTGTTGTTCGCCTTCGAAGCCGCGGTGATCGGTGGCGCCGGTTCGTTGTGGGGAACGCTGATCGGCGGCATCGTGCTGGCGCTTGCGCAGACGCTTGGCGCACAGGTGCATCCGCAAGGTTTTCTGATCGGTGGCCATGCGGTGTTCCTTGTCGTGCTGTTCGTGCGGCTTTCGACATCCGGCCTTGGCCTGCGCGGCCTGCTGCGCCTGCCCTCCCGGAGCGCGTCATGAGCGCCTCGACCTCGCCTGTCATCGAGCGCGGCACAGCGACATCGCGGATCGCCGCGGTGGCGGTCGCCGTCATCATCGCGCTGCTGGCAATCGCGCCGCAATTCCTGTCGGCCGGCGCGGTCGACCGGATGACCGCGCTGTTCATCTATGTGATCCTGGCGGCGATGTGGAACGCGCTGGCCGGCTTTGGCGGGCTGGTGTCTGTCGGCCAGCAGGTGTTCTTCGGGCTCGGCGCCTACTTCGCCATCCGGCTGGCCGATGCCGGCCTCAACCCCTTCGCCTCGCTTTTCGTTTCGGCGATCGTCGTCGGCGTGGTGTCGGTACCGCTGTCGCTGTTCATGCTGCGGCTGAGAAACGGCGAATTCGCCATCGGCATGTGGGTGATCGCGGCATTGACGCATCTGCTGGTCAATCTCGACCGGCTGGTGCAGGGCGAAACCGGCACCTCGCTGATCTCGCTCAACGTCTACGATGCCGGCACCAGACGGATGACGATCTACTGGCTGGCGCTGGCGTCGATGACCGCGCTGCTCGCCATGCTGTTTGGCCTGCTGCGCGGCAGCACCGGTGCCGCGATCCGCGCCATCCGGGACAATGAGGATGCCGCCGCGTCGGTCGGCGTGCGCGTCACCGGCACCAAGCGGCTGCTGTTCGTGCTTGCCGCCTTCGGCATCGGCATCGCCGGCGCGCTGTGGCTGGCGACCTCCATCACCTTCCAGCCGAAAACCTATTTCAACGTCCAGTGGACCGCCTACATGATCTTCATGGTGCTGGTCGGCGGCATCGGCACCTTCGAAGGCGCCATTCTAGGCGCGCTGGTGTTCTTCCTAATCGAGACCTGGTTCGGTGGCGCCGGCGTCTGGTACCTGATCGGGCTTGGCGCCACCGCCGTGCTGTTCTCGCTTTTCCTGCCGCGCGGCCTGTGGGGGACGGTCGAGGAGCGTTTTGGCCTGCGCCTGCTGCCGGTCGGCTACCGCGTCAGGCTGCCGGGCAATCCGACAGCTCCGGCCGACGATGGCACCGCGCCCTCGCCGCGACAAACCACCCAGCATCAGGAGAAGGCATGACCATGCTTTTCGGCAAGACGATCCTCATCACCGGTGTCGCCTCCGGCATCGGCGCCCGCACGGCGGAACTCGCCGGCCAGCTCGGCGCCGACGTGATCGGTGTCGATATCCGTGAGCCGGCCGGACCGGTTGGCAGCTTCGTCAAGGCCGACATCTCGTCGAAGGCCGGCGTCGACGATCTCGTCGCAAGCCTGCCGCAACGCATCGACGCGCTCTGCAACGTCGCCGGCCTCTCCGGCAACACCGGAGCGGCGTCGACGCTGGCCGTCAACTTCTTCGGGCTGCGGGCGCTATCGGAAGGCCTGGCGCCAAAGCTTCGCGAAGGCGGCGCCATCGTCAACGTCGCCTCGATCGCCGGCTATGGCTGGCGCGCCAATCTCAATCGTGCCGCTTCCATGGCCGGCATCGAGGGTTTCCCTGATATCGCCAAGGTGATCGCCGACCACGCGGTCAAGAACGAGGAAGGCTATCCGGTCTCGAAGGAACTGCTGCTGCTTTGGACTTTCCGTGCCGCGCATCAGGACCTGTTCAAGAACCGTGGCATCCGCGTCAATGCGGTGAGCCCGGGGCCGGTCGAAACGCCGATCCTGAAACAGTTCCGCAGCGTGCTCGGCGACGCGCGCGTCGACAGCGACATTGCCAGGGTCGGGCGCGCCGGCACATCGGGCGACGTCGCGCCGGTGGTGCTATTCCTGTGCTCGGACGGCGCGCGCTGGGTCAATGGCGCAAACGTGCCGGTCGATGGCGGCCTCGAGGCCTCGATCAACGCCGAAGTGCTTGGTTTCTAGAACACGAATGAAGACGCTCGCGAGAGCAATGGAGACAGTCATGGATATCGGACTTCTGATCGACGGCGATAAAAGGGATGCGTCCGGCTCGGCCTCCTACGAACGCTTGGACCCGTTCACCGGCAGGCTGGCGACACGCGCCGCCGCGGCCAGCATCGCCGACGCCAACGCCGCGGTCGACGCCGCGGCGGCGGCCTTTCCGGCATGGTCAAAGACCGGGCCTGGCGAGCGCCGCGCCTTGCTGTCCAAGGCCGCAGACGTGATGGCCTCGAAGGTCGGCGAGTTCACCAGGCTGATGATGGAAGAAACCGGGGCTACCGGCCCCTGGGCCGGCTTCAACGTCATGCTGGCGGCCAACATGCTGCGCGAGGCGGCGGCGATGACGACGCAGATCTCGGGCGAGATCATTCCCTCCGACAAGCCGGGAACGCTCGCCATGGCGATCCGCCAGCCGGCCGGCGTGTGCCTCGGCATCGCGCCATGGAACGCACCCGTCATTCTCGGCACCCGCGCCGTGGCGATGCCGATCGCCTGCGGCAACACCGTCGTGCTCAAAGCATCCGAGATGTGTCCCGGCACGCACCGGCTGATCGGCCAGGTGCTGGTCGAGGCCGGCCTGCCCAAGGGCGTCATCAATGTCGTCACCAACGATCCGAAGGACGCCGCCGGCATCGTCGAGGCGCTGGTCGCGCATCCCTCGGTCAAGCGCGTCAACTTCACCGGCTCGACCAAGGTCGGCAGGATCATCGCCGAACTCGCCGGACGGCACCTGAAGCCGGCGCTGCTCGAACTCGGCGGCAAGGCGCCATTGCTGGTGCTGGATGATGCCGACATCGATGCGGCGGTGAATGCCGCGACCTTCGGCGCCTTCATGCATCAAGGCCAGATCTGCATGTCGACCGAGCGCCTGATCGTCGATGAAAAGATCGCCGACGAATTCGTTTCCAAGCTGGCTGCGCGCGCATCAAAACTGCCGGCAGGCGACCCGCGCGGCCATGTCGTGCTGGGCTCGCTGATCAGCAGCCAGGCCGCCGACAAGATGGAGGAACTCATCACTGATGCCGTCAGCAAGGGCGCGAAGCTCGTCGCGGGCGGCAAGCGCAGCGGCACCGTCGTCGAAGCGACATTGCTCGACCACGTGACGCCGGCGATGCGCGTCTACGCCGAAGAGTCCTTCGGACCGGTCAAGCCGGTGATCCGGGTGAAGGGCGAGGATGAAGCCGTTCGGGTCGCCAACGACACCGAATACGGCCTGTCGTCAGCCGTGTTCAGCCGCGACATCAAGCGCGCCATGGCGGTCGCCGCGCGCATCGAGGCCGGCATCTGCCACATCAACGGCCCGACCGTCGGCGACGAGGCACAGATGCCGTTCGGTGGCGTCAAGGGTTCGGGCTATGGCCGCTTCGGCGGCAAGGCGTCGATCGCCGAATTCACCGACCTGCGCTGGGTGACGATCGAGGATCCGGGCCAGCACTACCCGTTCTGACCGGCCTGGCATGGGGCAGTTCGCCACGGGCGATCAGATCGCCTGTGAAGGCGTGAAGCGAACGCCTGCGGATCGCATCTGCCCAGGCGCGAGCACAATGCCGCCGGTGTTGATGCCAGGGTCATCCGCGCGGTTGAACGCATCGGTGATGTTGCTGACCGGCTCGGCACAAAAGAACGGCTCGCCAGGCGGCGTGTAGAGGACGAGGAAATCGAGCGGCGCCTCGGCCTCGATGTCCAGCTGCCGTCCATGCTCAGGCCAACTGATCAGGGCGCGGCCCGTCCATCCGGTGAAGACCGTGTCGAAATCCACCTCTGAGACGTCGAAGCCGGTGGTCGGATCGGCTCCCGCCGGCGGTGGCACGTGGCGGGTTGGCAAGACCTCCGCGTCGGTCTCCCACATGCCGGACACCCGCGCCTGGACATGCGTCCACGGCGTCGACGGGAAAAAGGGGTGGAGCCCGAAGCCGGCAGGCATCGGCGTGTCCGACAGGTTGCGCACCGAAATGGCAATCACCAGCCTGCCATCGATCAGCGAGATCACTTGCCGGGCCTCATAGCTCCACGGCCAGGAATCGGCGATGTGGTGATAGTGCAGGACGATGGTGCCGGCTTCGCACCGCATGACTGTCCATGGCCTGCGCCAGCCATGGCCATGCTCATGGTGCGGGTCCTCCGGCCGGCTGGGCAACTCGACGGTGCGGCCCGCGAATTCGAAGCGGCCACCCCTTATGCGATTGGAATAGGGGACGAGCGGGAAGCAGGCCATCGCGCCGGCATCGCGGCGGCCGATCGCCGCCTGATCGGCCGGGCGTAGCCAATCGACGGCAGACCCGTTCTGCCACCAGCGATACGACGCCACGGCGCCGCCGGCAGCCGGAGCAACTTCGACAGTCGCGATGCCGTCGCTGATCGAGATCAGCTCTGGATGCTGCTCGGCAACGGCAGCGGAATTCTTTGTCATCAGCATTCCCCCATCCTTGACTCCGATCGCAATGCCTTTAAGACATATCATATGAATAGTATGAAGAATAAGAAATCTTTCAGTACGGCACGCACTTCGCGCGTCGCCGTCGCGGTTTCCAGCGGCTCCACCGCGCTGCACGCGACGGTGGTCGAGCAGATCGGTCTGCGCATCGTGCAAGGTGATTTCCTGCCCGGCGAAGCACTGCCCAATGCCGACGATTCCAGTGAGATGCTGGGGGTCAGCCGCACCGTGTTGCGCGAGGCGATCAAGGTGCTGGCGGGCAAGGGGCTGGTCGAGTCGCGGCCGAAGACCGGCACACGGGTGCGTCCTCGCTCCGACTGGAATTTCCTCGACCCGGATGTCCTGTCGTGGCGCTACGCGACGGGTGTCAGCGCCGACGATGTCAGGGCGCTGTTCGAGCTGCGGCGGGCCATCGAGCCGATGTCGGCAGCACTTGCCGCGCAGCGCGCCACACCGGCGCAGATTGCCGAGATCAATGCCGCGCTGGCTGAAATGGAAGCGGTCGGCGACGACGGCGACCGCTTCGCCAAGCCCGACCTGCTGTTCCACCAGACCATCCTGCGCATGACCGGCAACGAGCTGATCGGCTCGCTGGCGGCGCTGGTCGAAACCGCATTGGTGATGAGCTTTCGCCTCTCCAACGACAATCCGGAAGGGCAGCGCCACTCCTTGCCGCTGCATCGGGAAGTGGCCGAAAAGATCGCATCCGGCGACGCAGCCGGCGCGCAAAAGGCACTGCTCGTGCTCATCGACAATGCCGAGGAAGACGTGCGCCGCAGCGTCGAGAACCGAAACAAGCGTCGCCAGGATCGGGAACAGACATCGTGACGGACAAGAAACGCAAGCTGCGTTCCCAGGCGTGGTTCGGCGGTGAAGGCAAGAATGCCTTCATGCACCGCAGCTGGATGAAGAACCAGGGCATCCCCGCCGACGCCTTCGATGGCCGCCCGGTGATCGGTATCTGCAACACCTGGTCGGAACTGACCCCGTGCAATGCGCATCTGCGCGCGCTGGCCGATCACGTCAAGCGTGGCGTCTATGAAGCCGGCGGCCTGCCGCTGGAGTTTCCGGTGATGTCGCTGGGCGAGAGCAATATGCGCCCCACCGCCATGCTGTTTCGCAACCTGGTCAGCATGGATGTCGAGGAGTCCATCCGCGGCAATCCTATCGACGGTGTCATCCTGCTGGTCGGCTGCGACAAGACCACGCCGGCACTGCTGATGGGTGCTGCGTCGTGCAATCTGCCGACCATCGCCGTGTCGGGTGGGCCGATGCTCAACGGCAAGTTCCGTGGCAAGGATATCGGTTCGGGCACGCATGTCTGGAAATTCGCCGAGGAGGTGAAGGCCGGCCGCATGCCGATCGCCGATTTCCTTGCGGCCGAGCAGGGCCAGAGCCGATCGGCGGGCAGCTGCATGACAATGGGCACAGCCTCGACCATGGCCAGCATGGTGGAGGCGCTCGGCATCGGCATGCCGGACAATGCCGCGATCCCGGCGGTGGATTCGCGCCGTAGCGTGCTTGCCCAGATGGCCGGACGCCAGATCGTCGAGCTGGTCCACAGGGACGTGACGATAGCGCGGATCCTCACCAGGCAAGCGTTCGAGAATGCCATTCGTGTCAACGGCGCGATCGGCGGCTCGACCAATGCGGTGCTGCATCTCATCGCCATCGCCAACCGGCTCGGTGTCGATCTCAGCCTCGAGGACTGGGACCGCCTTGGCCGCGACGTTCCAACCATTGTCGACCTGATGCCGTCGGGCCGGTTCCTGATGGAAGATTTCTACTATGCCGGGGGGCTAGCTGCGGTCATGGCGTCGCTTGATGAAGTGGGGCTTCTTCATCGCGACGTCATGACCGTCAGCGACAAGACAATCGGTGAATTGATCGACGGCGCGCCCAACTACAACAGCGAGGTCATCCGGCCGCTGAGCCATCCGCTGACCAAGGAAGGCGGCATCTCGATCCTGCGCGGCAACCTGGCGCCCGACGGGGCGGTCATCAAACCGTCGGCTGCGACGCCCGAGCTGATGCAGCATCGTGGCAAGGCGGTGGTGTTCGAGAACATCGAGCACTACTACGCCCGCATCGACGATCCGGAACTGGATATCGACGCCTCCTCGGTGATGGTGCTCAAGAACTGCGGACCGCGCGGTTACCCAGGGATGGCCGAGGTCGGCAACATGCCGCTGCCGGCGAAGCTGCTCAAGCAAGGCGTCTCGGACATGGTGCGCATCTCGGACGCGCGCATGAGCGGCACCGCCTACGGCACCGTCGTGCTGCACGTGGCGCCGGAGGCCGCAGCCGGTGGCGCGCTGGCCCTGGTGCGCGACGGCGATCTCATCGAGCTCGATGTCGCCGGCCGCCGCCTGGAGCTTTTGGTGTCGGACGAGGAGCTGGCGATCCGCCGGCGCGACTGGCAGCCGCCGACGCCCCCCGAAGGCGGGTACCAGAGCCTCTATGTCGAGCGCGTGCTGCAGGCCGACAAGGGCTGCGATTTCGACTTTCTCGTCGGCCGGCGCGATGCCGGCATCCCCCGGCATTCCCACTAGAGAGGCGCGTGATGACGAATGAAATCGGCAGCTACGCGACCTACCCAAGCCTCAAGGGCCGCAGCGTCTTCATAACCGGCGGCGGCAGCGGCATCGGCGAAAGCCTGGTGCGGCATTTCTGCGCGCAAGGCAGCCGCGTCGCCTTCGTCGACCTGGCGGAGGAGCCTTCACGGCGCCTGGTCGATGCGATCGCGGCCGAGGGGCATGCCGCACCGCTGTTCATTCCCTGCGACCTGCGCAATGTCGAAGAGTTGCAGGCAGCCACGGCGCAAGCAATGCGGCACAACGGTCCGATCCAGGCCCTGTGCAACAATGCCGGCAATGACGACCGCCATCAGACCAAGGACGTGACGGTCGCCTACTGGGACGACCGCATGGCGGTCAATCTGCGCCACCAGTTCTTCGCGGCGCAGGCGGTGCGACCGCAGATGAGCACGCTGGGCGGCGGCTCGATCATCAATTTCGGCTCCATCACCTGGATGGTCGGCGATCCCGATTGCCCAGCCTACGTCACCGCGAAAGCCGCCGTTTACGGCATGACGCGGGCGCTGGCGCGCGAGCTCGGCCCCGAGCGCATTCGCGTCAACTGCATGGTGCCGGGCTGGGTGATGACCGAGCGCCAGATGCGGCTGTGGCTAAACCCTGCCGGTGAGCGCCAGATCGAGGAGAGGCAATGCCTGCCCGACCGGCTGCAGCCCTCCGATATCGCGCGCATGGCGCTGTTCCTCGCCGCCGACGACAGCCGCATGTGCACAAGCCAGCAGTTCATCGTCGATGCGGGCTGGGTGTGACCCGCACGGTCTCAAGGAAAAAGGGTATTTCATGCGTCTTGTTCAGTACAGAATGCCAGATGGCAGCAGGCGGGTCGGCCGTGTCTCCGATGACGGCAACCACCTGCGCCCGCTCGAAGAGACCAGCAGCGTGCTGGAACTGGCAGAGGCTGCAATCGCCGGGGGTGCGTCCATCGCCTCGCTGGTCGAGAAACGGACGGGCGCTGCAGCGATCGACTATGACGAGCTGTTGCGCGATGGCCGCGTGTTGGCCCCGGTCGACCATCCCGAACCGGCGCGCTTCCTGGTCACCGGCACCGGCCTGACCCATACCGGAAGTGCCGCGGCACGCGACAAGATGCATGTGCTGACCCATGGCGAGGACGCCGAGGAGTCGGATTCGCTGAAGATCTTCCGCATGGGCCTGGAGGGCGGCAAGCCCGCCGCCGGGCAGATCGGAATCCAACCCGAATGGTTCTTCAAGGGCGTCGGCACCTGTGTCGTTCCGCCCGGCGCGCCCCTGCCGATGCCGGCCTTCGCGCGCGCCGGCGCCGAAGAGGCCGAGATCGTCGGCCTCTATCTCAACGGGCCGGACGGCCGCCCATACCGCATCGGCTATGCGCTCGGCAACGAATATTCCGACCATGTGACGGAGGCCGAGAACTACCTCTATCTCGCCCATTCCAAGCTCCGTTCCTGCTCGATCGGCCCGGAGCTGCTGATCGGCGACCTCCCCGACGAAGTGCGCGGCCATTCCCGCATCCTGCGCGACGGCGCCGTCATCTGGGAGCAGGAGTTCCTGTCGGGCGAGGCGCACATGTCGCACTCGATCGCCAATCTCGAACACTTCCATTTCCGCTACCCGATGCACCGCAGGGCGGGCGACCTGCATGCCTATTTCTTCGGTGCGGCGGTGATGAGCTACGCCTCCGGCATCAAGACGGCCTCCGGCGACGAGTATGAAATCCAGGCACAGACATTCGGCAAGCCACTGCGCAACCGGATGGTTTCGGTGCCGGACGAGGGACTGGTCGCTGTCACGCAGCTGTGACGGCGAGGGTCCGGAAATAGCGGTCCACCAGAACGACAATGGGAGATTGAAAATGGGACTGAAAAGACTGTTTCTAAGAATGGCGACAATCGGCCTCGGTATCGGCCTGATGACATCGGCGGCCCTGGCCGCGAACCTCAGGGTTCTGGCCTGGGACGGCTATGCCGACCCGGACTGGGTGAAGGATTTCACGGCGGCAACCGGCATCGGCGTCGATGTCGTCTTCATCGGCAGCGACGACGAGATCTGGGCCAAGATCAAGGGCAGCGAAGGGCAGGACTTCGACGTCTTCGCCGTCAACACCGCCCAGTTGCAGCGCTACATCAAGGCCGATCTGGTGTCGCCGATCGACATCACCAAGCTGGCCAACCAGAAGGAAGTGCTGCCGCGCTTCCGCGATCTGTCTCAGGTCAGCGGCGACACCAAGGACGGCAAGGTCTACGGCATTCCGTTCTGCTTCGACTCCATCGGCCTGATCTACGACACCGACAAGGTCAAGCCGGCGCCGACGTCGATGTCGGTCCTGTGGGATCCGGCCTACAAGGGCAAGGTGCTGGCCTATGACAATGGCGAGCACAATTTCTCGTTCACCGCGCTGACGCTCGGCTACAAGGATCCGTTCAATCTCAACGAAGAGCAGATGGCGGCGGTCAAGGCCAAGCTGGTCGAACTCAAGCGCAACGTGCTGAGCTTCTACACCACCGCCGACGAGGCGCAGCAGATCTACCAGAACAATGACGTTGCCCTGATCTGGGCCAATTACGGCCAGCAGCAGGTCAAGGCGCTGCAGAAGATCGGCGCCCATGTCGCCTACGTCAATCCGAGCGAGGGCGCGCTTGCCTGGCTCGACAACTGGGTTATTTCCAAGGGCGTTCGCGACAATGCGGCCGCCGAGAAGTGGATCGACTTCATGCTGAGCAAAAAGGTCAGCGGCGAGCTTTCCGAGCGTACCGGCTTCGGCAACACGGTGACCGAGACCGGCAGCGCCGGCGGCAACGACAAGCTGGTCTGGCTCAACAATGTCGAAGACCCGCTCAAGCGTTCGGACATGTGGAACGAGGTCAAGGCCACGCCCTGATCTTTCCGCACCCTGACTTCGAAGGACCCGGCGGTCCGGACATTCCGGACCGCCGCAGCGTATGCGAGAATATCTTATGAACCAGAACACCGACCTGCTGACGCTGCGGTCCGTCTCGAAATCCTACGGCACGGTTCCCGTGCTGCACGACATCGACCTGTCGATCCGCGACGGTGAGTTCCTGACCGTTCTCGGGCCCTCCGGCTCCGGCAAGACCACGGTGCTGCGGCTGATCGGCGGGCTGGAGCCGCTGACCTCGGGCGAGATCCGACTGGACGGCCAGGACATCGGCCACATGCCGATCAATAGGCGGCCGTTCAACACCGTGTTTCAGGACTATGCGCTGTTCCCGCACCTCACCGTTTCCGGCAATGTCGGCTATGGGCTTTCGGTCCGCCACGTGCCGCGCAAGGAGATCGTGCGCCGCGTCGCGGAGGCGCTGGAACTGGTCCAGCTTGGGCGTTTTGCCGATCGCTTTCCAGCACAGCTCTCCGGCGGCCAACGCCAGCGCGTCGCGCTGGCCCGTGCGCTGATCTGCCAGCCGCGCCTGATCCTGCTCGACGAGCCGCTGGCGGCGCTCGACCTCGAGTTGCGCCGGCAGATGCAGGAGTTCCTGAAATCCATCCAGCGCGAAATCAAGACCACCTTCCTGTTCGTCACCCATGACCAGGAAGAAGCCATCGGCATGGCCGATCGGATCTGCGTGATGGAAGCCGGCCATATCCGCCAGCTCGGCACGCCGCACGATCTCTACTACAAGCCGAATTGCGAATTCGTCGCGCGCTTCTTCGGCGAGAACAATCTGGTGGCCGGACAACTCGGGATGGTCCAGGGCGAGCTGCGATCGATCGAGACGGCGCTCGGGCGCCTCATCTGCTCGATCAGTGGCCAGCCGCATTTGAAAGCCGCACCGGATGGCGCCAGCGCCTACGCGGCGTTCCGCCCCGAGGCCCTGCACCTGGCCGATACACAGGACACCGACAACCGCTTTTCCGGTACGATCGCCGATCTGGCTTTTGCCGGCTCATCGACCGTCGCCACCATCGCGGCTGGCGTCGATAGCGCCGCGCAACGCCTGCGGCTGCGCGTGCCAAGCCGGGTCGACGGCAGCGCGCTGAAATCCGGCGAGACGGTATCGCTTTCGTTTGCGCCGCATGAAGGCCATCTGGTGCTGGCATGAGCGAAGCAGGTTCGATGCAGCCCGCGGAAAGACGGCTGTCGCTGTTGGTGACGGTGCTGGCCTTCGCCTTGCCGGTGCTCTTCGTCCTGGTGCCGCTGGCGATCTTCCTCGGCTACAGTTTCTTCAGCGTCGACCAGGGCACGATCGTTTACGGGCTGTCGCTCGGCAACTATGTCCGCTTCTTCACCGATCCGATCTTTCTCCCGGTGTTCTGGAACACCATCGTGCTGTGTATATCGGTGGCCATCATCTGCATCCTGCTCGCCTATCCCGCCGCCTATTTCCTGACGACGCTGGAGGGGCGCTGGCGTTACGCCTTGCTGATGCTGCTGCTGGTGCCGTTGCTGATGAGCTACGTCATCAAGATCTACGCGATCCGCAGCATCCTTGGCCTCAACGGCTTCCTCAACAAGGCGCTGGTGGCGGTCGGCATCCTGCAGCAGCCGTCGACGCTTTTCGTGTTCAACATGAATGCCATCCTGCTGACGCTGACGTTGTTGCTGATCCCCTTCGCCATCCTGCCGATCTTCCTGTCGCTGGAGCGCATCCCGCAGGTGCTGCTGCGCGCCTCCGACGATCTGGGGGCGAGCGGATTGCAGACATTCCTGCGCATCACCTTGCCGCTCAGCCTGCCCGGCGTCGCCTCGGCGGCGAGCTTCGTCTTCGTGCTGGCGATCGGCGATTTCCTGACGCCGCAAATGGTCGGCGGGATCAGCGGCTTCACTTTCGGTCGCATCCTCTACAGCCAGTTCGGCACGGCCTATAACTGGCCGTTCGGCGCGGCGCTGTCGGTGGCGCTGGCGGTCGTGGTGATCGCTGCCATTCTCATTGGCGAGCGCTTCGGGCGCAACCGGGGGACGTCGATATGAGCGCCCTGCCCCGGCTGTCCACCGTCCTTCTGGCAGCGATCACGACGCTGGTTGCGGTGCTGCTCTACAGCCCGCTGTTCGTGCCGATCGTGTCTTCGTTCTTCACGATTTCACATGGTGATGTCGACTGGTCGTCACCGACCCTCTCGACCTATGTGGCGCTGGCGGAGAACCATGACATCCTGGCCGCCTTGCGCACGACGCTGATCGTCGGTGTCTGCACCGTCATCCTGTCGGTGGTCAGCGGAACGCTGCTGGCGCTCTACTATCACGGACGCCGTTCCGGGCGTTCTGTACTGCAGTTCATCATCTTCCTGCCGTTCCTGATGCCGCCGATCATCAGCGGCCTTGCGCTGCTGATCTTCTTTCGCGAGATCCACCTCGAACGCTCGCTGCTGACTGTCATCATCGGACACACGGTCTTCGTGCTGGCGATCGTCTACCGCACGGTGCTGACGCGGTTGCAATCGATGAGCCGCACTCTGGTCGAAGCGTCCTACGATCTTGGCGCCACCGGCTGGCAGACGTTCTGGCGCATCATCCTGCCAAACCTGTCGAGCGCGATGGTCGGCGGGGCTATCCTGGCTTTTGCCCTGTCGTTCGACGAAACGATGATCACCATCCTGGTCACAGGCACGCAAAGCACGTTGCCGGTCAGGCTGTGGGCGATGATGCGGCTTGGCTTCTCACCCGACATCAATGCGCTGGTGGCGCTGATCCTGATGTTCACCGTGCTGCTCTGCGTGCTTGCCGCCCGTTTTCTCATTCCCAGGCAAGTCGCGACGGAACGGACCTGAGTTACCGGGCACTGTCATCGAGACAAGGCAGATGGCTCGAGGTCGAAGACCCGCCCGGGATTGAGGATGTTCTTCGGGTCGAGTGCCGTCTTCAGCCGCCGCATCGTGGCGATCTCGGCGTCGCTGCGGACCAGATGCAGCCACTTCTTCTTGTCGAGGCCGATGCCATGTTCGGCCGAAACGCCGCCTCCGGCCGCCGCCACGCCGCGATAGATGATGTCATATGCCGCCGCCGGATCCACCGTGCGGACCTGATAGTGCAGATTGCCGTCGCCGAGATGGCCGAAGACATAGATGTCGGCGCCAGGGTCGACGGCATGGATGGCAGCGTCCGTTTCCCGCAGGAAGGCGTCCATGCGCGCCAGCGGGATGCTGATATCGACCCCGACCAGGTCTTTTGTCGAAAACAGAACGCGATTGGCATCCTCGCGCACATCCCAGAGTGCCCGGAATTCGCGCGGCGACTGCGAGACGACCACATCGTCGATCACGCCATCCTCGACCGCCTGCATCAACACCTCGGCGAAGCGCTCGCCGTCGCGTTCCGGCTCGCTGCCTTGGATCTCGGCCAGCACATAGACGGGCGAGCCCGCCGGCAGCGGCGCCGGCATGGCCATGCTGGCGACCATGACGTCATAGAGCGGTGCGAAGTTGACCTCGTAGGCGGACAGTAGCGGGCCGAGCTTTTGCCGGAGCAGCCCAAGCAGGGCGATCGCCGCATCGAGCGAAGAGAGCGCGCAGAAGGCGTTCACTTCGGAGGCCGGCTTGGGATGCAGCCTGAGTGCGGCGCGTGTGACGACGCCGAGGGTTCCTTCGGTGCCGATGAAGAGCTGGCTGAGGTCGTATCCGGAATTGTCCTTGGGCAGGCCCTTGAGCGAGGTCAGCACGCTGCCATCGGCAAGCACCGCCTCCAACCCAAGCACCTGCGCGCGGTACATGCCGTAGCGCAGCACGCGAATGCCGCCGGCATTGGTGGCGACATTGCCGCCAACCGTTGCCGAGCCACGGGCACCAATATCGACGCCGAACATCAAACCGGCGTCGTCGGCCGCCTCCTGCACCGTCTGCAGCGTCGCGCCCGCTTCCGCGACGATGCTGGCAGCCTGGCGATCCGGAGCGGCAAGGCCGGCCATGCGCTCCAGCGACAGCACGATCTCACCCGGCTGGACGCGTGCGCCACCGGCCAGCCCGGTGCGTCCGCCCTGGACGACGACCGGCTGGCCGAGAGCGTTGCACCCAGCCAGTGCTGCCGCGACACCAATGGCATCGCGCGGACGCAGTACCACTTCGGGTAGCACCCCAAGCTTCCCGTCGGGATCGTCACGATAGCGCTGGTCCACATCGGAGCCGACGAGGACGCCGCCCGCGCCCAGCCTATCGCCAAGAGCGGAAAGAAGCCGTTGCGTTTCAGGCGACATCGGGCTCAGGCGCTTGTGCGGCGAAGCGCGTCGTCCGTATCCGACGACCGGATGGCCCGATGAGTATTGTTGTCCAACACGCTCGCCATCCTTCAATTGCAGCCGGCCGATCCTATTCGAGATCGCCTGCTGTGCAAGCGATATCGGCCTGCCTTGAACGATGCCGGCATCAGTCGCGACAAGACGCGGTTGATGCCGGCAGCGCTGTGTCAGCCTACTGAAGCTTAGCCTGCAGCGCGTTGACGTCGTCGGTGGTCATTTCGCCGTCGGTCGTCACCTTGCCGTCGACGATCTTCCACAGCCGGAACGGGCCGGTGATGTCGCCATACTTGTCGAATGCGACCGGGCCGATGACGCCTTCATAGCGGATCGGCTTGCCGTCCTTGATCAGGCCAAGCGCCTTGGCGAATTCGTCCTTGCCGGCAAAGATAGGCGTGCCGGCCGGGTCGACCGCCTTGTACATCGCGTCCTTGATCTTGGCCGGATCCTCGGAGCCGGCGATGGCGATGGCGAGGCCGACGATGGCGCCGGCGTCATAGGAACGGTCGGCGGCTGGATTGGACGGCTCGATGCCGGAAAATTCCTTGTAGTTCTTCATGAAGTAGTCGGTCGATGCGGTCGGGCTGGTACCCGACGACGTGCCATAGGCATCCTTCAGATAGTCGGCGCCGACCGATTCGATGAAGTCCGGGCTGTTCATGCCGTCATTGAGCAAGAATTTCTGCACGCCGCCTTGCGAAATCCAGGTGCGGGCAACGGTTGCACCGTCGACCGGCGTGCTGACGAGATAGAGCCCGTCCGGCTCGCCGGCCATCGCCGCCGTGACTTCCGAGGCATAGCTCGACTGCTTTTCGTTGTAGGGCGTGTCGGAGACGATGGTGCCGCCGAGCGCTTTGTAGGCGCGAGAGAATTCGGCCACCATGTTGACGCCGAAGTCGTTGTTGACGTGGATGATCGACAGCTTCTTGAAGCCCTTGTCGATGGCATATTTGGCGGCGGCGACGCCCTGCAGCGCGTCCGACGTAATGGTGCGGAAGAAGATGCCGTTGGTCTTGCCGTCGCGGCCGAGCGCCGTCAGCGTCGGCGAGGACGAGGCCGGCGACACCTGGACGATCTTGGCCGGCGCGGTCACCGAGGTCAGGATCGGGATCGACACCGAAGAGATGATGCCACCGATGATGACAGGCACTTTCTTGACCTGAACCAGCTGGGTCGCGGCATCGACGGCGATGTTGCCCTGGCTCTGGCTGTCCCGCGTGTCGGTGGCCAGATCGCAGCCGCGCACGCCTCCGGCGGCGTTGATGTCACGGAAGGCCATTTCGACCGACTTGGCGCCGGCCTGGCCGTACTCGCCGGCCGGGCCGGTCAGTTCCATGACAAGGCCGACGGTGATCTTGCAATCGGCGGCCTGCGCCGCGCCGGCCATCGTCACGAGCGCGAGCGCGGTGGTGAGAGTGAGTATGGTCTTTGTCATTGTTGTTCCCCTTTCGTTACTCGACTGTATTTAATCTCTGGAGCCTGTTCAGCTTTCCGGCACCTGCAGCCAGGTTTCATGCAGATGCCGCCATTGGACGCCGTTGGGCGCCGATGAACTGGTGGTGAAGACGGCGCTGGACTGGCGACGGCTGCGCTTGCCTGCGCGCAGCTGCGCCTCGACGTAGAAGACGACGACCGTGTCGGCGTCCTGCCAGCCGGGCCGGATATCCTCGATCGAAATGGTGAAGCCGTCGTCGCAAGTGGCGCGGCTTGAGCGGACATGATCGACGACCGCGTCGCGATCGAGGACCTTGCCGTCCGGCGCGACCATGCCGAAGTCGTCGCCCATGGCACGCTCGAAACGGCTGAAATCTGTCTTGTCGGCGCGCGCCGCGACGAACCAGTCGACGAAGAAGCGATGCAGGTCGATGACCTCGGCGCTGGCCCTGGAAAACAGTGTCTCGTTCATGGCGATCATGTCCGGCCCGCGTTCAGATTGTAGTGCATGATCGAACCGTGGCGGCCGTGGCGGTCGCGCTCCAGCGTATAGACGTCGCCCAGGGGGCCTTGGCTTTGCGCGATCACGGCGGCGATCCCCGCCATGTCCTCGGCATCGAGCGCAACGTCCATGATTTTGGCATTGGCCAGCGCATGCGCCTGGTTGCGGGCACCGACGATGACGGCCGCCACTTGCGGCTGTTCGAGCACCCAGGCGCTGGCGATGGTGGCGATGTCGACGCCGTGGCGATCGCCGACGGTCTTCAGCGCCCGAAGCAGCTGCTGGAACAGATCCCAGCCACCGAAGTCATCGATGATCAGCTTGTATTTCACCAGCGAGCGGTTTTCGAGCGGCGTGGCGGGCTCGGCCACGCCAAGCCACTTGTCGCTGAGGAAGCCGCCGGCGACGGAACCATAGCAGAGGAAGCTGACGCTATTTTTCGCGGCCATGCCCGCCAGGCTGTTCGCTGGCCGCTGGTCGAGCACCGAATATTGCAGCTGCTGGCTGACCAGCGGAATGCCGGCAGCGAGGATTTCGGCCAGCCGCGGCGTGTCGAAATTGGTGGTGCCGAGATTGCGCACCTTGCCCTCGAGCCGAAGTTCGTTGAGCCAGCCCATCGCCTCGACATAGCGAGGCTGATCATAGTCCCACCAGTGGAACTGCACGAGATCGAGCCGTTCGGTCTTCAGCCGCCGCAGCGACTGGTCGACGATGCCCCTGATATAGTCGCGGCTGATGCTAGCAAGCCTTTCAAGGTCAGGCACCAGCTTGGTGTGCACCTTCATCCTGGCGGCGGCGTCGAGGCCGCGCTCGCTGGCCAGCCGCAGGCGCGCGGCACCGATGAGTTCCTCGACGCCGGTGTAGATGTCGGCGCAATCATAGGTCCAGATGCCGGCATCGAATGTGGCGATCAGGTCGGTGACCGCTTGGCTGCGATCGATAGCGCCGTGGCCGCCGGCCAGTTGCCAGCCACCGCGAATGACGCGCGAGATCGTATAGCCGGGGCCGAGTTCGAAGGTCTTGGCGGTCATCTCTGGTCATTCTCCTTCGGCAGCGGCACGGCCGTGGTTTCGGCATGGCTGAACCGCCGCTTGCCGGTCCTGACGATCCTCAGCCGGCTGGCGCAATTGGGATCGGGACAAGCGATCTCGGCGTCCGAGGTCATCCAGTCATTCCTGTCGGTCGGGCGCTGCTTGGCCGCCAGCAGCGGCAACACGGCGGCGAGCGAGTAGATCGAGAAGCCTTGCCCAGCCGGCATCGACAGCATCTCGCCCTTGAGCTCGAAATAGTCGCCGGCCCTGGCCCCGCAATAGATCGGCTTGCCCTCGGGGATGACCGCCTCGACGCGAAGGTCGAAGAGCTCGAAACTGTCGTCAGCCATTTGAGGCCTCCACCAGGCTGAAGGTGATGTCGCAGGCGCCGTTGCGCCGGATCACACCGCAGGCGGCAGCGAACTGATCGCGGTCTTCGGCGCGCACCTGCGCCACCACGCTGCCGGCGAGCCAGCCGATCGGGAACAGAAGCCGCGAGCCCTGCCCGTAGAACAGGCCGATGTCGAAGATCGCATTGGGGTTGCCGCCCCACATGCGCGGCGGCACATAGGACAATACGATGTCACCGGGCTGCGGCGTCAGCGTCGCATTCTCCGCCGGCAAGGGCCTGGCATAGGCCTGCCCCTCAAGATCGGCTGATGGAACCGGGCAGGAGATTTCCGGCCCCGTCCACATCGCATGGATGCCCGGGACGACGCGCGGCGTGCCGAGATACGCCTTGAGAAAGGCGGCGTTTTCCGGCGCCTTCTCCGGCAGCAGCAGCGCCGTGACGGCAAGCTTCGAGCGCGGTTCTGTGATCCTGATGGCGGGCCTGGTCATTTCTGGTCTTTCGCGGCGGCGGCTTGCAATTTGCTGCGCAGGAAGGTGAAGGGCCGGCTGATATCGGCGACCAGCGCCTCACGCGCTGCCTGCGCATCCTGCGTGGACAGCGCCGTCACGATGCGCCGGTGATACTGGGCGGTGTCGACCTCGCCGGCTTCCGAGAAGGCATAGATGGCGACGCGAATGCAAGGTCCCGACTGCAGCCACAGACTCTCGATCATCGGGATCAGCACGGCCGAACCGCAGGACCGGTAGATCTCGAAGTGAAAGCTCTGGTTGAGCGTCACTTCGCGGTCGACATCCTTTTTGTGTTTCAGCGCCCGCATCTCGTCCCATTCGCCCAGAATGGTCTCGATGGTCGCGATCTGGCGCGGACCCATGCGGGCGGCGGCAAGCGCGATGGCCTCGCCCTCGATCAGGATGCGGGCCCGCAAGAGATCGTCGAGCCGTTCCAGCGTGATCGGCGGCACGCGCACCGAACGGTTGGGCAGCGCCTCCAGCGCCTTTTCGGTGATCAGCCGGCCCAGCGCCTCGCGCACCGGCATGGTCGAGGTGACGAGCGCATCGGCGAGACCACGGATGGTCAGCACCTGGCTTGGCTCGAACAGGCCGCCGATCAAGGCGCGGCGCAGTTCGGAATAGACGCGATCCTGCACGGTCTCGCGGCCGACCGGCGCAAGCTGGGCAGCGATCACCTCGTTGTTCTTTTCGATGGCAGCCTTTTGCATGGAATTCCGTTGTTGGCCGTTTTCGGCTTGCGGACGAAATTAAAGCCGAATAGCGTGATCAAAGCAAGTGTGATCACAAATCAAAAATCAGGAGGCGGCGATGATCGTCTTCGGCCAGAGGGTTTGATGAGCGAGGCAGCCAAACGGCAAAGGGAGGGAAACCGCGCCCCGGTTCTGGCGGCAAGGAATGTCGTCAGGCGTTTCGGCGGTCTCGTCGCCGTCAACGATGTCTCGTTTGATCTCAGGGCGGGAGAAATCCTTGGCCTCATCGGACCCAACGGCGCCGGCAAGACGACGATGTTCGACCTGCTCGCCGGCAGCATCTTGCCAAGCAGCGGCGAGATCTTCCTCAACGATGCGCGCGTCTCGGGGGAAGCCGCGCATCTGCGCATCGGTCGTGGTCTCGGCCGCACTTTCCAGATCCCTCGTCCGCAGCCCAACCTGACGCTGATCGAAAACATCATGCTGGCGGCACAGGGCCAGGCCGGCGAAAAATTGCTCGCCAACTTCGTCACGCCGTGGCGGGTGGCGGCGCAGGAAAGAGCGGCCAGGGCAAAAGCGCTCGAACTGCTGGAACTCGTCACCCTCACCCACCTCGCGCATGAACCGGCGCGCGTGCTTTCTGGCGGCCAGCGCAAGCTGCTCGAACTCGCCCGCGTGATGATGGCCGACCCGGCGATCATCCTGCTCGACGAACCGGCGGCCGGCGTCAACGCGAGCCTGCTCGAAGTCATCATCGACCGCATCCGCGACATCAACGCGCGCGGCATCACCTTCCTGCTGATCGAGCACAACATCGACATGGTGACGCGGCTCTGCCATCGCGTCCTCGTCATGGCGAGCGGCCAGTTGCTCAGCGAAGGCACGGCGGAAGAGGTCGCGCGCGACCCACGCGTCATCGAGGCCTATCTCGGAGGCACCGCATGAGCGAGACCGTTCTCGATGTCCGCGACCTCGAAGCCGGTTACGAACCCGGCGTGCCGATCGTGCGCGGCGCGTCGATCACAGTCAACAAGGGCGAGATCGTCGTTGTCCTTGGCCCCAACGGCGCCGGCAAGTCGAGCTTCATCAAGGCGATTGCCGGCCTCGTCCCGATCACCGGCGGCACGGTGTTTCTGGATGGCAGGGACATCACCGCCGCACCGGCCCACACCATGGTGCGGCTTGGCCTCGCCTTCGTGCCGCAGACCGAAAATATCTTTCCGCTGATGTCGGTCGAGGACAATCTCAGGGTCGCCTGCGGCATCCTCGAGCGGCGCGAAATCCCTGCCCGCCTCGAGGAAATGTATGCGGCCTTCCCCGACCTCGTCCGCCAGCGCCGCACCGCCGCCGGCAACCTGTCGGGCGGGCAGCGGCAGATGCTGGCCGTCGCACGGGCGCTGATCGTCCACCCCAAGGTGCTGGTGCTCGACGAACCGTCGGCCGGACTGTCGCCGAAATTCGTGTCGATGGTGTTCGAGATGCTGGCCGGCATCCGCAAGTCCGGCGTCACCATCCTGCTGGTCGAACAGAACGCCAAGGCAGCACTTGCCATCGGCGACCGCGCCTATGTGCTGGTCGAAGGCAAGGACCGGCACGAAGGCATTGCCTCCGAACTGTGGAACGATCCCGTCGTCGCCGAACTCTACCTCGGCCAGCGCCCGCTGCACGCCGAGAAAGGAGGCGCGGCATGAGCCTGCAATTTGTCGTCGACGGGTTGCTGACCGGCTCGATGATCGGCTTGGGCGCCATCGGCGTGACGCTCACCTATTCGATCCTGCGCTTCTCGAACTTCGCCCATGGCGACTTCATGGCCTGGGGCACCTATGCGACGCTGGCCGTCGTCAGCGCCATCGGCGCGACATTCGGCAAGGTGGCGCCGATCGCGCCACTGTCCTTCGGCTGGCCGCTCCTTGTCGCTCTGGTCGTCGGGATGGCATTCACCGCACTCCTGGCGCTGCTGCTGGACAGAGTGCTGTTCGCGCGGCTGCGCTCACAAGGCCAGGCCATCATCGTGGTGATGGCGAGCTTCGGCGCTTCGATGGCGCTCCGGAGCCTGCTCGAATTCACCTTCTCCTCGCGCCCGACCTATTTCAGCCGGGCGATCCAGATCGCCATGCCGGTCGGCTTCGGCATCCGCATCACGCCCGACCAGATCGCGCTCTTGCTGCTGACCGCCGTGCTCGTGCTCGGCGTGCATCTCTTGATGACACGCACGCAGACCGGCCGCTCGATGCAGGCCTTGAGCCAGAACGCGGCACTTGCCCGCATCGTCGGCATCGACGTCGCCAGCGTGGTGCGCGTCACCTGGATCATCGGTGGGGCGCTGGCCTGCGTGGCCGGCGTGATGATCGGCATTCTGGTGCAGATCCGCCCCTTCATGGGCTTCGACATGCTGCTGCCGATGTTCGCCGCAGCCATCCTCGGTGGCATCGGCAGCATCCCCGGCGCCGTTCTCGGCGGCCTGATCATCGGGCTCGCCGAAGCCGGCGCGGTGCAACTGATCGGCGCCGAATGGCGCGCCGCCGTCTCCTTCATCATCCTGATGGCGGTGCTGTTCGTGCGGCCGATCGGCCTTTTTGGTGTGAGGGAACGCTGATGGATCTGCTCGGCTATGGCGCCTTCTTCCTGACCACCGCGCTGATCTTTTCGCTGGTCACGCTGGGGCTCAATCTGCAGTGGGGCCTGACCGGCCTGTTCAATGTAGGCCTCGCCGGCTTCGTCGCCATCGGTGCCTACACCTCGGCGCTGCTGACGACACCGGACGACGCCGCGCGGCTCGGCGGCTTCGGCTTGCCGATCCTTGTCGGCTGGCTCGGTGCCATGGTCGTCGGCGGCATCGCTGCCGCGCTTACCGGCATGGCCACGCTGCGTCTGCGATCCGACTATCTGGCGATCACCACCTTCAGCGTCGCCGTCGTCGTGCAACTGGTGGCACTCAACGCGCAGAAATTGACTGGCGGCCCATTCGGCATCGGCTTCATCCCACGCCCGTTCGGCAGCCTCGCCGAGACGCCGCTGCTGTTCAACCTGTCCAACCTCGCCGTGGTCTGCGCGGTCACGCTCATCGCCTATCTCGCTTTGGAGCATCTGTCGCGCAGCCCGTGGGGACGTGTGCTGAAGGCGCTACGCGAGGACGAACGGGCGGCGATCTCGCTGGGCAAGAGCGCGCGTTTCTACCGCGTGCAGGCCTTTGCCGTTGGTGGCGCCATCATGGCACTGGCTGGCGCACTGCAGGCGCATTTCACCGGCTTCATCGCGCCGGACAATTACCTGCCGATCCTGACCTTCCAGGTTTGGGTGATGCTGATCGTCGGCGGCTCGGGCAGCAATCTCGGCGCCGTCATCGGCAGCATCCTGGTGTGGGGGATATGGGCAGGCTCAGGCACGCTGACCAGCGTGCTGTTCCCACCGGAGCAGCAGGCCCGCGCCGCCTCGCTGCAGATCGTCGCCATCGGCGTCATGCTCTGCGTCATCCTGCTGATCCGGCCGAACGGTCTGTTCGGCGACAGGCCGCGGCGGCCACGGTTCGGCAAGCGGGCGAGGATCGCCGAGGCCAAGAGCAGTTCCGGGTCATGAACGCAGTAGCCCGGCCGGAGGCGCATGGCGCTTCGCTCTGGCATGCCGTCAGCCGCAACCACCGCGACCGGCCGGCGCTGCAAGGCGGCTTCGATGTCGACCTCGCCATTGTCGGCGGCGGTTTTTCCGGTCTTTCAACCGCGTTGCACGCCGCCGGGAAAGGACTTTCCGTCGCCATTCTCGAAGCCGAATTCATTGCCTGGGGCGCGACCGGCAGGAATGCCGGTTTCGTCGTGCCCAATTTCGCCAAGATGGACCCTGACACCATCCTTGCACATCTGGGACCGGAGCGCGGCGAACGCCTGATCGATTTCGCCGCAGGCAGCGCCGATCTGGTCTTCGGCCTGATCAAGCGGCACGGCATCGACTGCGACGCACTGCAGAGCGGATGGATCCAGCCGGCGCATTCGCCCGCCGCGCTCGAGAAGGTCAAATCACGCGCCAACCAATGGACGCAACGCGGCCGGCCGGTCGCAGCATTGGACCGGCAGGAGGTCGAAGCCCTGACGGGCGCCAAGGGCTATGTCGGTGGCTGGATGGATCGTTCGGGCGGCGTGCTCAATCCGGTGGGATACGCGCGCGGGCTGGCCGATGCGTCCGAGAAGGCTGGCGCGCGCATCTTCGAACAAACACGCGTCACCTCGGTCGATCGCATGGCCGATGGCTGGGTGCTGAAAACGCCGGCAAGCTCGGTGCGTGCCGGCAAGGTGCTGATCGCCACCAACGCCTATGGCGGGCCACTCAATCCGTTGCTGCAGCGAACCTACTTCCCGCTGAAAGTCTTCCAGATCGCCACCGCGCCGCTGCCGCGCGAGATACGCACCCGCTTGCTGCCCGGCGGGCAAGGCGTCGGCGACACCAGGCGCAATCTCTTCACCTTCCGCTTCGACGCCGAAAACCGGCTGATCAGCGGCGGCATGCACATCCTTGGCGCCGGCGCCGATACGCGCGTGCCGCAGACAATCTGGCGGCGGCTCGCCCGGCATCTCGACCTGCCTGACCTGCCGCCGCTTGCCTATAGCTGGTCGGGAATGGCCGCGGTCGAACCGGATTTCCTGCCGCATCTCCTCGATCTCGGGCCGGGCCTGATCGCCGGTCGCGCCTGCAATGGACGCGGCATCGCCATGACCACGGCGATGGGCAAGGTGCTGGCCGACTGGGCCGCTGGAACCGACGCCCGCGACCTGCCGCTGCCCTTCGGGCCGCCGGCGCCGATCCCGTTCCATGCGCTGATGCGGCACGCGCCCAACATGCTGCTTGGCTGGAGCATGCTGCGCGACCGAATGGACGAGGCTGGATAGCGTGCCTAGCCGCGCGGACGATCAGTCGGTCGTGCGAAGATTCTCGGAAAGAATCGCGGCCGCGACGGCGATGTCCTCTTCGAGGGATGCTCGAACCGCCGAACCGCTGTGCTGCTCCAACGCGGCAACGATCCTGCGATGCGCATCGTTCGACTGCGGGATGTAGCGATCGGCCTGCATCAGCAGCTTCAGATAGGGGCCTACCCGGCCCCAGAGGTCGCGGATCATGTTGAGCAGGATGGGCGCACCGGCGTGCTGGTAGATAGCGAAGTGGAAGGCCTCGTTCAGCGTGAGATAGGCCCTGGCGTCACCAGCCTCGATGGCGCGCTGCATGCCGTCGAGCGTGACCTGCAGCTGTGCCAGCCCGCTTTCGGTCATCCGCGAGGCGGCCATCTCGCCCGCCAGTCCCTCGACGGCGACGCGAATGCGCGTCAGTTCCTCGAAGGCAGGCGCGGACAGCAAGGGCACGATGATCGAGCGGTTGTTCTGCATCTCGAGCAGCCGCTCGGCGACAAGTCTCTGCAGCGCCTCGCGGATCGGCGTCGTCGATATCCCGAACGTCTCGGCGAGCTTGCGGATGACCAGCGTCTGGCCCGGGCTGAAGCCACCTGAAATCAACTCCTGCTTGAGCGCGCCATAGGCGCGGTCGTTCAGGGTCTGATGTTCAAGCTTCAGCATGGGCGGCCCGCTCCGTTCACCATTGCGACAGTGCGCGATCGAGCGTCTCGGCCAGTTGCTCGGCATTGTCCCTGGCGAACGGCAGAGGCGGCCTGATCTTCAGCACATTGCCGCGCGGACCGCAGGAGGAGATCAGCACGCCATCCTCGCGCATGGCTTCGACAACCGCTGACGTCTTGGCCGCGGCCACTGCCTCGTCGCCCTCCGCCGTCAACTCGACGCCGAAATAGAGGCCGTTTTGCCTGATATCGGCGACCATGCCGTGCCGGCTCTGGAGGGCGGTCAACAGGTCAGCCGTATAGGCGCCGACCATGCGCGCATTCTCGATCAACCCCTCGCCTTCGATCACGTCGAGAACGGCGATGCCGACGGCAGCCGCGACAGGATTGCCGCCGAAGGTGTTGAAGTAGCCGGTGTTCGAGCCGAAAGAGGCAACAAGCTGCGGCCGCACGAGCACGGCTCCCATAGGATGCCCGGCGCCGATCGGCTTGCCCAGCGTGACGATATCGGGCTCGATGCCATAATTGGCGAAGCCCCACATGCCCTGGCCGAGCCGTCCGAAGCCGGACTGGACTTCGTCGGCGATGACGATGCCGCCGGCGTTTTTGACGTGATCCGCCGCCTCGCGCATCACCTCGGCGTCGGGAAAGAAGATGCCGTCGCTGGAAAAGGCCGAGTCGAGAAGCATTGCTGCGGGACGGATATTCTGCGCACGCATGCTGTCGATGGCGGCGGCGACATTTTTGGCAAAATCGCGCGCGGTTCGGCCATGGTCGCGGAACGTGTCGGGCGCCGCGACAGTGCGGTGGTGCGCGGGCACACCCTTTGCCCCGACCGCCGCCGGCGACAGTTGCGCGGTCGCGATCGTCGCGCCGTGATAGGCGAAGTCGGTGATGATCACCCCGGTGCCGCCGCTGGAATGCTGGGCAATGCGGATGGCGAGGTCATTGGCCTCGCTGCCGGTACAGGTGAACATGGCGTGTCCCAGATGGGGCGGACAGGTGCCGAGGAGCTTTTCCGCGTAGTCGAGGATGATCTCGCTCAGATAGCGGGTGTGCGTGTTGAGCGTGGCGGCCTGCCCCGACAGGGCCTCGACGACGCGCGGATGGCAGTGCCCGACCGAGGCGACATTGTTGTAGGCATCGAGGAATTTCCGGCCCTGCGCATCGTACAGCCAGACGCCGCTGCCGCGCACCAGATGGATGGGGTTGCGGTAGAAGGCGCGATAGGTCGGGCCAAGCAGTCTGGCGCGACGCTCGAGCAGCGCGCGCTGGGATGCCGTCGCGTCGACATTTGCAGGGTTTGGCGAGGACTGGGACACGAGCATCTACTCCGGATTGGAATGGTCGAGGAAATATTGGCGGGCATCTTTGGACGACAGACCGTCCAGCCGTTCGAGCGAGGCCCAGACTTCCGCGCCGTGGCGCAGGACATAGTCGCGTTTGGCAGGGAACCGCTCCGCCTGCCAGGTGGCGATGTTCACGATGAGCGCAAGGCGGGCGCGGATCAGATTGAAAAGAATGCCGATCTCTTCGACCTCGAGCGGCTGCACCGATTGATAGCCGGCGACGAAGCGCGCGGCCGGTGCCAGTGGATGGCCTTCCGCCGGCCAGCGATAGACGGCGCCTATGGCGAGGTCACAGATCAGCGGCGAATGGATCATATCGCCGAAATCGAGGATGCCGCTCACGACTTCCGGCCGCGAAGCGTCCATCACCACATTGTAGGAGTTCATGTCGTTGTGGACGATCTGGGCGCGCAGTTTCGGGATTACCGGTGCCGCATGCTCCTCGAAGGCGTCGATGGCACGTTCGACCATGGCGCGCCGGCCAGCGTCAGTGATATGCGCCATCATCGGCCGCGTCTTGGCGACCTTGCGGATATCCCAGAGCAGATCGCTGCCGGCGGCCGGATGGAAGAAGCCGCGCAGCGCCCGACCGAGGCGGGCGAGGAAGATGCCGAGATTGCGATCCTGCGCCGCTGATGCCGGCGAGCGCGAAAGCAACTGGCCGGGCAGATAGGTGACCAGCCGGATGATACGCGGCGCCGACCCACCGACGCTGAATGCGAATTGGGCTTCGCCCTGAAGGCTTTTGCGTACCGAGGGAACCGGCAAGGTGGGGTCGACCGCCAGGATATGGTCGAGCGCCTTGTTCTGGAAATCGGTGAAGCCGGGCTCTTCCGCCGGATGGGAGATTTTCAGGACGAACTCGCCCTCTCCGTCTGTCTGGATGTGAAAGTTGTGGTCGCGTTCGCCGGGCAATGGACGCGCGGTGCCGGTGAGCCCGTAGTGCTGGCGCAAGATGGCGAGTGCGTCGGCTGTCGAAACGTGCGGCGCGTCCTCGGCGAGCGTGTCGCCGAAAGCATCAGGTACGGCCGCGTTCATGATTTTGCCTCGGGAGCGACCGGTTCGAGGCCGCACCAGTCGGCAATGAACAGCGCGATGGTCTGGGTGACCTTGCGCACCGAATCCAGATCGACGGCTTCGTCATAGCCATGCGGCATGCGGCAGATCGGGCCGTAGACGATCGCCGGCGTGTCGGCATAAAGGCCGAAGAAACGCGCATCGGTCGTCGCCGAGGTAACGTGTTCCGTCAGCGGCTCGCCCCAGACCGCGACATGGCTGCGCCGCAGCACGGCTTCCATCTCGTCGGCCCCTTCCAGCACATAGCCCTCGGCCATGAAGCCGTTGTAGGTCATCTTTGGCGGGCGATTGGCCAGGAACGGATCGGCGCGCGCCGCATCGGCGATGCACGCCTCGATCTCGGCTCTGGCGTCCTCGAGCTTCTGGCCGGGATAGGTGGCGACGCGCATCTCGAACACACAGCGCGCCGGAACGCTCGATGTCCACTCGCCGCCTTCGATCCTGCCGAGGTTGAAACGGATCGGGTGCGGATGCTCGCAAAAATGCGGGTCATCGACCTTGCGCGCGTTCCAGACGATTTCGAGCCGCTTCAGCGCCTGGATGATGACGAATGCCTTTTCGATGGCATTGGCGCCGGCCGAGAAGGCGCCCGACGCGTGCTGCGGATCGCCGTCGACCTCGACCCGGAACCAGATCGGCCCGACCTGCGCCCGCATCAGCCTCGGCTCCAGCGGTTCCGGGATGAAGGCGGCGTCGGCGCGGTAGCCGCGCTGCAGGCAAGCGAGCGCGCCATTGCCGGTGCACTCTTCCTCGACCACCGATTGCAGGAACACGTTAGCTGCCGGCTGATAGCCGAGGCTGCGCAATGCGGTCAGGGCATAGAGACAGGCCGACAGGCCGGCCTTCATGTCGCCGGCGCCGCGGCCATGCATCCAGCCATCCTCGATCGCCGGATCGTAGGGATCACGCACCCAGCGGTCGAGCGGTCCCGTCGGCACCACGTCGACATGGCCGTTGAGGATCAGCGAGCGGCCGGTCGCGTTTCGCGGCGTGTGAGTGGCAACGACGTTGAAGGCATCGTCATAGGAAACCGCCACGGGTGAAAAACCCGGCAGGTCGCGAATTGCATCGACATCGACACGCCACATATCGACCGCATAGCCATCCGCTTCATAGGCAGCCGCCATGAAGGATTGCGCGGCGTGTTCCTCGCCACGCTGGGAGGGAAAGCGCACGAGGTCCGCCAGGAACGCGACTTGCCGCGCGAAGCCGTCATCGACCGCGCGCAAAATGGCTTCGTCGGCAATTCGCTCAGGCATGATATTCCGCTTTCCCGTGAATGGTGTATCATATCTCATATGCCATTTCCTGGAAAGCCAAAGAGACAGGTCAGGCCAAAACGATGGCCCAACCAGGGAACCTCTTGGCAGGCGGGCGCAGACTTGGCATCAGCTTAACGCATGCCAGCGAAATTGCGTGGCAGAGATCGAGGACAGATGCTGGTCACCGAAGGCGCATTGCCGGATGAAATCACCGATCTGTCGTCCGGCTACCGGCGCGTGCCGGCCGGCAAGATCGTCAATGCGGTGACCTGGATGGAAGCGCGCGCCCCGGTGCTGGGTCTCGCCCAGCCGTTGGCCATGACCCGGATCACCAAGCCCGACCGCACTTCGTACCGTGCGATCTTCCTCGAGATCGGCGCTCCCTGGCTGTGGGACCGCGCTGCAGAAATGTCTGATGCCGAAGTTGCCGCGCACTTCGCCGACCCCCGCCAGCATGTCTATTACGGCCATGATGATAGCGGCGACCATGTCGGCATGGTCGAATTCTCCGTGGCGGACGACAATGAGATCGAGATCACCTATTTCGGCCTGTTCCCGTCCTTGCCCGGCAGGGGCCTTGGCAAGCGGCTGATGGCCGGCGCGCTTGATCAGGCATGGCGCCTCAGCCCTCGCCGCATCTGGCTGCACACCAGCAGCATCGATCATCACAGCGTCATCGGTTTCTACCGGGCTTGCGGGTTTGAACCCTATGCGGCCGGTTTCGAAATCACCGACGACCCCCGGATCATGGGAACCCTGCCGCGCGATGCGGCCCCGCAAATCCCATTGATCGAAACGGAATGGGTGCCCAGCGCCAGATGAAACCGTCTTCGCAACCCGACAGCCAGGCATCGCCCCATCATCGCCGGTGGGTAAGGCGCGAAAACATCCTGTCGAGGCTGGAGCGGCACATCAACACGCGCATCGTGCTGTTCGCCGCGCCTGCAGGCTTCGGCAAGTCGACGACGATGGCGCAGTGGGCGGCGGAAGTCGCGCGCCACGGACGGTTGACCGCATGGCTGTCCTGCGAAGCGACGGACAATGACGAAGGTGCCTTCCTGTCGCATCTGGTGGGGGCGCTGCGCCACCTCGTCCAGAACCCGGCCGAGCTCGACCTTGCCTTCCAGTCGAGCCCGATCCCGCAGCTCGACGTGGTGCTGGCAGCACTGGTCGCGGGTTTTGCGGCGCGCGACGCCGACATCACCCTGTTCTTCGACGACTTCCACGCCATCGAAGCGCCGGCGGTGAAGCGGTTTATGGAGCGGCTGACCCGGCAGGCGCCCGCCAACGTCGCCTTCGTCATCGGTTCGCGCAACCTGCCCGACCTGCAGCTCGGCAAGCTCAGGGTGCTTGGCGATGTTTTCGAAATCGGCCCGGACGATCTGCGCTTCGCCTCGTCAGAAGCCGAAGCCTTCTTCAACGACAAATTGGGCCTGAGCGTCAGCAGCGGCACGGTGGAGACCTTGTGCTCACGGACCGAAGGCTGGGCCGCCGGCCTGCAACTCGCCTCGCTGTCGCTCAGTGCCGCGCATGCGCCGGAAACCGTTATCGGCAATTTCACCGGTGCCAACCGCAACGTCGCCGATTTCCTGATGGGCGAAGTCTTCCTCGGGCTGCCGCCGGCGCTGGCGAAATTCCTGCTGCACAGTTCCATCTTCGAGCGCTTCAGCGCCGAGGCCTGCCGGGCGGTGATGCGCGCTGCAGACGCCGAGGCTGATATCACGGAGATCGAGACCCGCAATCTGTTCCTGGTGCCGCTCGACGAGGAGCGGCGCTGGTTCCGCTATCATCATCTGTTCCACGACTTCCTCAGCCGCGAAATGGAACGGCGCGAACCGGAGATGATCGCACCGCTGCATCTGGCCGCCGCCGAATGGTTTGGCGAACGCAAGATGCTGACCGAGGCGATCGGACATGCGCTCGCCGCCGGCGACCAGGCCCGCGCGGCGGTGTTCGTCGAGAACAATGCGCTCGAACTCATCGCCCAGTGCCAACTGCTTTATGTGCGCCAGTTGCTGGCACTGCTGCCGAAGAAACTGGTCGACCAGCGCATCCGGCTGCAACTCGTCGTGTTGTGGCTGGCGGTGCACTCAAGCCAGCCCGAGATTGCCCAGCAGACGCTCGCCGATGCGCGCAAGCTCGTCGAGACCGGGCCGGCCGACGGCAAGGATCCGGGCACATTGACCGGCACGACGATCGAGGCCGAGATCGTGGTCCTCGAAGCCGCCGTGCACAGCACGCTGGAGCAGTTCGAGGCCGCGCGCGATACCGCGCTGGCCGCCCTGCGCATCATCGCCCCCGATGCCTGGTTCATGGAGGGTGCGACCGCCAATGTCATCGGCTACAATCTCTACGCGCTGGGCGACCTCGAAGGCGCACGCGCGGCAGCGGACGCGGCGCGCAAGGCGCATGAGCGAAGCGGCAGCCTGCTCGGCGTCACCATCGCCAATTGCTACATGGCAGTCATCGAGCGATCGGCCGGCCGCCTGCCCGCCGCCGAGCGGCTGCTGCGCAACACCATCATCGAGGCCAGGACGCGGATCGGGGCAAACTCCTATGCCGAGGCGCTCGCCGGAACGCTGCTCGCCGAACTCGCCTACGAGACCAACGCCTCCGGCGAGGCGCTGACGCTGGTCGAGAATCTCGGGCCGCTAATCGAGGGCGCCGCGGTCATCGTCTATCCCCTGGCCAGCGTACCGACCTATGCCCGTGTGCTGCAGCTGACCGGTCGCGGCGACGCGGCATTGGATATGCTGGAACGCGTCTACCAGCGTGTGCGCGGCTCCGTCTACCGTCGCCTCGCTTCGGTGCTGGTGCATGATCGCATCCGGCTGCTCATCGACCAGAACCGCGTCGCCGAGGCGCGCGCCCTGCTGAGCGAGCATCGCCGCGAAAGCGCTGAACCCGCCCCCACTGTCGCCAACGAATTCGAGTTCTTCGCCGAAGGCCGGCTGTTGACGGTGGAGAAATCCTACGCGGCTGCCGCGGCGCTTTTCGACACGCTGCTGGAGCGAACGAAAAGCAGCGGGCGCATGCGCCGCCACATACTGGCGCTGATCCTACGCGCCAAGAATGCCGGCCCGGACCAGCGCGAGGCCGATCGCCATCTCCTTGAAGCGCTGCGCCTTGCCCAGCCTTCAGGCTTTATCCGCTCCTTCGTCGATGAGGGCAGGCCTGTTGTCGAAGGGCTGATGCGGCTGCGCGCCGCTCAGGCAAAGACCGACCCCGCCCTTTCGGCCTATGCGACGCGCATCATCGATGCCGCGCAGACGATGCCTGTCGCGACACGCAAGCCCGCCGCACCAGCCGAGAAGGAACAGCTGACCCAGCGCGAGTCCGAGCTGCTGCTCTGCCTGTCGGAAGGCCTGTCCAACAGGGATATCGCGGTGGCGCTGTCGGTGAGCGAGACGACGGTGAAATGGCATTTGAAGAACATTTTCGGCAAGCTCTCGGTATCGAACCGCGTCCAGGCCGTGCGCGCCGCGCAGGCCGCCGCGAACCTCCGTCCCCCTCCGAAAGGAGGGGCATAGGCATCTGGCACACCCCCCTCTTTCGGGTCGGGCCATGAGATCGTTACCCTGCTAGCGTCCTCTGGATTTCAGAGGACGCTGCTTATGGCGACAGGTTACGTTTTTCACGAACAGCTGATGTGGCATGACACCGGCTCCAGCGCCGACATGATGCCTCCCGGCCGTTTCGTGGAACCCGGCCGGCATCTGGAATCGCCCGGCTCGAAGCGCCGGTTGAACAATCTCATCCAGGTCAGCGGCCTGTCGCGCCACCTGGTGCCGATTATCCCCGAGCCGGTCTCGGTCGAAGACCTGCTGCGCGTGCACACGCAACGCCACGTCGACGATATCAGGATGCTCAGCGAGCGGGGTTCCGGTTTCGCCGGACCGCAAGCGCCGATCGGCCTCAACAGTTTCGACATCGCCCTGCTGTCGGCCGGCACCACCTATGCGGCTATGCGCGCCGTGCTGACCGGCCGCGTCGACAACGCCTACGCGCTGGCGCGGCCGCCCGGGCACCATGCCGAACCCGATCAGGCGTTGGGCAACTGCCTTTTCTCCAACATCGGCGTCTCCGTGCGCCGGCTGCAGCACGAAGGCCTGCTTGGCCGCGCCGCGATAGTCGACTGGGATGTGCATCACGGCAACGGGACCGAGACGGTTTTCTATTCCGACCCATCGGTGCTGACCATTTCCGTGCACCAGGACAATCTCTATCCGACCGGTCGCGGCGCACTGGCCGACAACGGCAAGGACGCCGGCGAAGGCTACAACATCAACATCCCGCTGCCGGCCGGCAGCGGCACAGGTGCCTACGAATCGACCTTCGACCGCGTCGTCGCCCCTGCACTGCGCGCCTTCAAGCCCGATCTCGTCATCGTCGCTTCCGGCTTCGATGCGTCTGGCTTCGATCCGCTCGGCCGCATGATGCTGAACAGCGAGTGCTTCCGACGCCTCGCCGCGCGCATGGTGGCGCTGGCCGCCGAGACGTCGCAGGGACGCCTGATGATGACCCATGAAGGCGGCTACTCCGAGGGCTATGTGCCGTTCTGCGGCCATGCCGTCATCGAGACACTGGCCAATCATCGTACCGAGGTGGTCGACCCGCTGTCGGACCATATCGACGAATGGGCCGGGCAGGATCTGCAGCCGCATCAGGCTGATGTGATCAATGCCGCCGAAGCCATGCTTGCGGGCCTGCGCCAACGCCTCGCCAGCGCGGCCTGACGCGATGGACTTTGTCGTCACCACGCTCCTCAACGCACTGACGCTGATCAGCATCCTGATGTTGGTCGGGCTCGGGCTGGCGATCAGCTTCGGCCTGATGAACGTGACCAATCTGGCGCATGGCGAGTTCGTCACCGTCGGCGCCTTCGCCGTCTATTTCGTCCAGAGCATCGGTGGCTCGTTCTGGCTAGGCCTCGCCGCGGCACCCATCGCCGGCGCGGTGGTCGGCTGCATCCTGGAATTCGCCATCATCCGGCATCTCTATTCGCGGCCGGTGTCGACCGTGCTCGCCACCTGGGGCGTCAGCCTGATCCTGCAGCAAGGGCTGGAACTGACATTCGGTCTCGGCGCCAAACCGGTGACGCCGCCGATCGAAGGCACGTTCGACCTGTTTTTCACCGTCTATCCGGCCTACCGGCTGATCCTGATTGCTATCGCCATGGTGACTTTGCTCGGCGTCGTCCTGCTGATCAGCCGGACGTCGTTCGGCCTCGATATCCGAACCGTTATCCAGAACCGCGAGATGGCCGAGGGCGTCGGCATCAACACGCGGCGCACCTACGCCATCGCCTTCACTTTCGGCGCGGCCATCGCCGGGCTTGCCGGCGGGCTGGTCGCGCCGCTTGCGATCGTGCTGCCGCAGATGGGGGTGAACTATCTCGCCAACGCCTTCTTCGTCGTCATCGTCGGCGGTGTCGGCTCGATCGGCGGCCTGGTCGCCGGCAGCGTCTTCGTCGGTGGGCTGACCAGCGTCCTCAACTACCAGATATCGCCATCACTGGCGCAGGCGATCGTGCTGCTCGCGGCCATCGTCGCTGTCCGGCTGCGGCCCAACGGACTGTTCAACGGGGCAGCGCGATGATCGCCCGGGACCGCAACTGGCTGCTGGTCTTCGCCGTCTGCGTAGGACTCACCATCGTCTATCCGTTCATCGCCGACGGTTACCAGCTGACGGTGATCCGCGACGCGCTGATCTTCGGCCTGTTCGCGGCGAGCCTCGACTTCTTCTGGGGCCGTACCGGCATTCTCTGCTTCGGCCACGCCGCCTTCTTCGGCATCGGCGGCTACATCATGGCACTGGTCACGCTCAACGACGCCATCCCTTTCGCCAGCCTGCTCGGTATGATGGGCGCGGTGACTGGTGCTGCCTTCGTCGCCGCCATCATCGGCTACTTCCTGTTCTTCGGCGGCATCCGCGGCAGCTATTTCACCATCGTCACGCTGGCCATGGGCGTCATCTGCCAGCAGGCTGCGGTGTCCTGGAGCTCGGTCACCGGCGGCGACAGCGGCCTAATCGGCATTCCGCCGATCGAATTCGATGTTGGCGGTACGCATCTCGATCTCAGCCAGGATCTGCCCTCCTATATCTTCGTCTCGGCTATCGTCGCCGTGGTCGTGCTGGCTCTGTGGTCGATCAGCCGTGGCCGCTGGGGCACGGTGCTGACCGCCATCCAGGACAATGAGGTCCGGGCGGCGGCACTCGGTCACAACGCACCCTTGCGACTGCTCGTCACCTTCGTCCTCTCGGCAGCCATCGCCGGTCTTGCCGGCGCGCTTTATGTCTGCATGGCGGGTCTGGTGGCACCCGATCTTTCCGGGCTGCTTCTGTCCACGGAGGTCATCGTCTGGGTGGCGGTCGGCGGGCGCGGCACACTGCTTGGTCCCGTTCTCGGCGCCATCTTCATCCAGCGCGCCCAGCAGACGATCAGCAGCTTCAATCCAAGCCTGTGGCCACTCCTGCTCGGCTGCGTCTTCGTCGTCATCGTCTTTGTCTTGCCGGATGGCATCCTGTCGATCTACGCGCGGCTGAAGGCTCTGCTCAAGGGTCGGAGGCGCGCGTCATGAGCGACGTCCTGCTCCAGGCCGAGAATGTCGGCATCCGCTTTGGCGGGCTGCAGGCGCTTGAGGCGTTGAACCTCACTGTGCGCGACAAGGAACTTTGCTGCATCATCGGGCCGAACGGCGCCGGCAAGAGCACGTTCCTCAATGTTTTGACCGGCACGCTTCGCCCAACCAGCGGCAGCGTGCGGTTTCTCGGCCACGACATTGCCGGCCTGCCGCTGCACCGCATCGCCCGGCTCGGCATCGCGCGAAAATTCCAGATCCCGTCGGTGTTCCCGAGCCTCTCGGTCGAGGACAACCTGAAGGTGGCGCGGTGGGGCGTCCCCTCGCCGGTTCGCCCGGTCGGTGACCTGCTGGAACTGGTCGCACTCGGCAATCGCGCCGCCACGCTGGCCGGTGAACTCGCGCATGGCCAGAAGCAATGGCTGGAGATCGGCATGGCGCTGGCGATCGAACCAAAGCTGCTGCTGCTCGACGAGCCGACCGCCGGCATGACACCTCAGGAGACGTTGGCGACAGCCGAGATGCTGCTGCGGCTGAAAGGTGAGTTCTCGATCGTCGCCGTCGAACACGACATTCGCTTCGTGCGGGCGCTGAACTGCGAGACGCTGGTGCTGCATCAGGGGCGCCGCCTGCGCAGCGGTCCTTTCCACGACATCGAGACCGACGAAATGGTCCGCGACGTCTATCTGGGGAGGCGCTGACCATGCTGCGGACACTTGCCGTCTCCGCCGGCTACGGCCTGCTCCCGGTGCTGAACGGCATCGACCTCAGCGTCGCGCCGGGCGAAGTCGTCGGCCTGCTCGGCCGCAACGGCGCCGGCAAGACGACACTGCTGCGCGTCATCGCTGGCGCCTTGCGGGCGACCGGCGGGGCGGTGGTTCTCGGCGACCAGGACCTTACCAATGCTCCCGCCTTCCGCCGGGCGCGTGCCGGCATCGCGCATGTGCCGCAAGGGCGCGGCATCTTCAACCAGCTGACCATGCGACAGAACCTCGAAGTTGGCACCCGCGCCGCGAGGGATCGTGCCGCCGGCGGCATTCCTGACGACATCTTCGGCTATTTTCCGATCCTGCGCGAACGCGAAGCCCAGGTCGCCGGGACGCTCTCGGGTGGCCAACAACAGATGCTGGCGATCGGCCGCGCACTGTGCGGCTTGCCGTCGGCACTGCTGCTCGACGAGCCCTCGGAAGGCATCCAGCCGAACATCGTGCAGTCGATCGCCGAACTGGTGCCGCGCATCGCCCGCGAGCGCGGCATCGCGATCGTTCTCGTCGAACAGAATCTCGATCTCGTTCTCAAGGCGGCGGATCGCTGCCTGGTGATGGAGAAGGGCAGGATCGTGCATGCAGGCGCGCCGGAGGCGTTCGCCGACGAGACCCTGCTCAAGGATTTGTTGGCTTTGTAAGGCGTGCCTGAAGCGCGCCTGGGACTTGCTGGCTTTGTAAGGCGTGCATGGGGCGCGCCTGGACTGGAAGGGAACACAACAATGATAAGCAGAAGAACGATCCTGAAATCCGGCGGCGCTGCGGCCGCCTTCGCCATGGTCGGCGCGCCGGCAATCCTGCGCGCCGCCGACACCGTCAAGGTCGGCCTGTCGATCCCGATCACCGGGCTGCAGGCGATCCTCGGCGAGACGCTGCTCAATTGCTACAAGCTGGCCGCCGCCGAGCTCAACGCCGCCAACGGCATTAGCGGCCGTCAGGTCGAGTTGTTCATCGAAGACAACCAGACCACGACCAAGGGCGCGATCGACAAGGCGCGCAAGCTGCTCAACGAAGACAAGGTCGACGTGATCATGGGCACGATCATTTCGCCCGAGCGCAGTGCGACGCTATCGGTGACCTCGAAGGCCAAGAAGCTGTTCTTCTACCCGACCAATTTCGAGGGCGGCGAATGCAACCGCTACTTCGTCGCCACCGGCCCGATCCCGATGCAGCAGGTCGACCCGATGATGCCATGGGTGGCCGAGAACCTCGGCAAGACGATCTACATCATGGCTTCGGATTATGCCTGGCCGCAAAAGATGACCGAGGCGATCACGGCGGCCTATGAGAAGGCCGGCGGCAAGATCATCGGCGCCGACTACTATCCCTTCGGCACCACGGATTTCGGCCCCGCCTTCCAGAAGATCAAGTCGCTGAAGCCCGATGTCGTCTGGTCGATGGTGGTCGGTAACGACGCCGTCACCCAGCTCAAGCAGTATCGCTCCTTCGACATCAAGCAGCCGCTGATCGCGCCGCTCGACGAGGTTTTCAACAAGGACGCGCTGCCGCCCGGCGTGGCGGCCGGCACCTACGCGCCGCAGCCCTACTGGATGGCGCTCGACAATCCGGTCAACAAGAAGTTCATCTCGAGCTTCCGCGAAAAGTTCGGCCAGGAGAAGATGGTCAACGGCATCGGCGAAGCCGGCTACAACGGCCTGCATCTCTACGCGCTGGCCGCCGAGAAGGCCGGATCGCTGAAGGACGACGATGTGCTCAAGGCACTGCCAACCATCGAGTTCGACGCGCCGCAAGGCAAGATCCGCGTCGACGCCTCCAACAACCACACGCTCTGCCACTCCTATGTCGGCAAGGCGGCGGCCGACGGCATCGGCTACGAGATCGTCAAGGATTTCGGCACCATCGCGCCGGTAACGCCCTACTGCAAGGTGTAGGGAATTTCGGCTGCACCTCCAGGCAATCCTGACGGCGGCGTTGTCGCTGTCGTCAGGGCGTCTGCGGCGCGGGCAGCCGCTCGCGCAGTTCGTCGACGAGGACCCTGGTATTTTCGGAATAGTCGATGGGCACGACGACGAGATGCACGCCGCCGCCGGCGAAGGCCTGTTCCAGCGCCGGCCGCAATTCGGCAATCGCGTCAACACTGGTCCCCTTGGCGCCATAGGCCTCGGCGTATTTGACGAAATCGGGATTGCCGAAGGTCATGCCGAAATCCGGAAATTCATCGACCGCCTGCTTCCAGCGGATCATGCCGTAGGCATGGTCTTCCAACAGCAGGACGACGAGGTTGAGCTTGAGCCTGACGGCGGTCTCCAGTTCCTGGCTGTTCATCATGAAGCCGCCGTCGCCGCAGATGGCCATGACACGGCGCTGGGGATAGAGCAGTGCCGCCATCATCGCCGACGGCAAGCCCGCGCCCATGGTGGCGAGCGCGTTGTCGAGCAGCAGCGTGTTTGCCATGCGCGTGCGGTAGTTGCGCGCAAACCAGATCTTGTACATGCCGTTGTCGAGGGCGAGGATCCCGTCCGCCGGCATCACAGCACGCACATCGTGCACGATGCGCTGTGGCGTGAAACGGTCTTCGGTGGCGCGCGCGGCGATCCGGCTCAAAATGCGTTCCCGCAGTGGCAGCAGGGCCTGCGCATTGGGGATCTTGCCCCCGATACGATCCGCCAGCAGCGCCAGCGAAGGACCGAGGTCACCGACGATCTCGGCCTGCGGAAAATAGACCTGCTCGACATCGGCGGAGTGATAGCCGACATGGATGACCGTCGGCCCCTTGGCGCCCATGATGAAAGGCGGCTTCTCGACCGTGTCGTGGCCGATGGTGATGATCAGATCGGCCTGCTCGATGGCCTCGTGTACATAGTCGCGTTCCGAAAGTGCTGCCGTTCCCATGTAGAGCTCGGTTCCGCCCGGTACGGTGCCCTTGCCCATCTGCGTGGTGAAATAGGGAATTTGCGTGCGCAGGACGAACTGGGCGACGTCAGGAGTGACGCGGGGCCGCGACGCCGCCGCGCCGAACATCAGCAGCGGACGCTTGGCTTCCATGATCATGCGGGCGGCGCGATCGAGCGCGACCGCGCTGGCCAGGGGCAGCTCGACCGGATGCGTCGGCACAAGCGCGACAGGCTCACACTCCGCCGCGGCAATGTCTTCCGGCAATTCCAGATGCACGGGGCCGGGACGCTCTTCCTGGGCGACGCGAAAGGCTTCGCGAACCAGTGACGGAATCATCTTCGGCGAGACGATCTGGCGCGACAGCTTGGTTAGCGGCTTCATCGCCGCGACGATGTCGACGATCTGGAAGCGCGCCTGCCGGGATGACAGGATGCCCTTCTGGCCGGTGATCATGATCATCGGCATCGCGCCGAGCAGCGCATAGGCCGAGCCGGTTGTCAGATTGAGCGCGCCGGGGCCAAGCGTGGTGATGCAGACACCTGCCTTGCCGGTGAGCCTGCCATAGGTGGCGGCCATGAAGGCGGCCGCCTGCTCGTGGCGGGTCAGGATCAGTTGTATCGACGAGCGCCGGATCGACTCGACGATGTCCAGATTTTCCTCGCCCGGAATGCCGAAGATCCGCTCGACCCCTTCGTTCTCGAGGGCCGCAACGAACAGATCCGAACCTTTGGTCATGAACCAACTCTCCTGCAATGCGAACATTCCGTCAGCCACCCTCATATGGCACCGGAACGCGACGCCTCAAAGAGGCTACGGATCGTAGCAACAACCATTGCCCGTCTTCGGATCCAGCACTAGCTCAGCGATCCGACACCATTATGCCGAATCGGGCGATCTCAGCCGCAATGCCAACAAATCATTCGCGCGGGCAAGATCGCCCTTGAAGGCGTGGCTCCGCATTCCTAGCTGTCTGATGCGGGCCGGGCCCCTCTGACGATCCCTTTTGGTGATTGTGATGTCGGACCGCTTTAACGGGCCCGTTCCTTCCTTTTCGGTCAAGCGGGCTCATTCCTTTCGGTTTGGAGCCCCGCATGACATCTTCCCTCCTTGGTCTGGTTTGCCCCTCCTGCCGCGTCGCGCTCACAATGAGCGAACGCCAGGGGATCGAGATCGATTACTGTCCACAGTGCCGCGGCGTCTGGCTTGATCGAGGCGAACTCGACAAGATCATCGAGCGTTCCGGCAGGGAGGCGCCGCCCGCGCCGCAGCCGCAGCCGGCGGCATTCTCCCAGCCGCAACACGGTCGCGATGACGATTATTCCCGCTCGCAGGGCCACCGCTATCCGAAGCGGAAGAAATCCTTCTTCGAAGAATTGTTCGATTGACGCATGACGCCGCCCGGCAACCGGGCCGGCATTCTGAAAATTTCCAAAAAACCACATTGATAAAGGTTCATCCCCGATGATCTCTCGCACCAGCCGATTTGCCACCCTCTTTGCAGGACTGTTCCTTGCCTTCTCCATGGTCGCGATCGATCATGCCGAGGCTCGTCGCGGCGGTAGTTTCGGCAGTCGCGGCACGCGCACGTTCCATTCGGCGCCCCCGACCAGGACCGCACCGGCGCCGACCGCTCCGCTCGAACGTTCGATGACGCCCAACACCGGTGTGAACACTCCAGCCCGGCAGCCGCAGGCCGGCCTGCAGAGGCCCGGCTTCATGAGCGGCTTCGGCGGAACGATGATACGGGGTCTGCTGCTCGGCGGCCTGATCGGCCTGCTCGTGGGCCAAGGCTTCGGCGGGCTGGCCGGGATGTTCGGTTTCCTGCTTCAGGCCCTGCTCATCGGTGGCGCGATCATGCTGGCTATCCGCTTCTTCCGGTCGCAATCCGCGCGTGGCCCTGCCCCAGCGCTCGCCGGTGCAGGCTATGGCCAAGCTTCGCGATTTGAGAACCGCGCAATGGCACAGCAGCAGACGGACCCTGCACGCTCCTTCACGATTCCCGGCTTTGGCGGCGGTTCGGGCGGCGGCTCTCCGGCCGCGGGTTCCGAGGACATCACGCTGGCTCAGACCGACCTCGACGCATTCCAGCAGCTGTTGACCGATGTCCAGGAAGCATTCGGGCGCGAAGACCATGCCGCTCTGCGTCGGGCGACGACGCCCGAGATGGTGTCCTATCTGTCGGAAGAGCTGGCCGACAATGCCCAGAAAGGTCTCAGGAACGAGGTGTCTGACATCACCTTGCTGCAGGCCGACATCGCGGAAAGCTGGCGCGAGGATGACCGCGACTACGCCACGGCGGCACTGCGCTACGAGTCTCGTGACGTGACGCGCGAACGGGCCAGCGGCAAGATCGTCGAGGGCGACGGGGACCATCCGACAGAGACGACCGAGTTGTGGACATTCACGCGTGAGAATGGCTCGAACTGGAAGCTCTCGGCAATACAACAGGCATGAGCCTGGTTAGTTGCAGGCGGTTCAACGCACGATCTTGACGCACATTGGCGTGCCGATCTCGATGGTGCGGCCGGTGTCGGTCAGTATGCCGCTGTCGGCGTCGCGGACAAAGATCGAGATGCGGTCGGCATTCTGGTTGGCCGAGAACAGATGGCCGCCCGACGGCGTCAGCGCCAGGTTGCGCGGCGTCGCGCCGCCGCAGGGAACATAGCCGACGAGGCTCAAAGCGCCAGTGCCCTGGTCGACCGCCATGATGACGACGCTGTCGTGGCCACGGTTGGAGCCATAGACGAAACGGCCGTCGGGCGAGATCTGGATGTCGGCGCAATGATTGCTGTCGCGCGCCTCGGCCGGCACGGCCGGCCTTGCGTCGATGATCGACAGCTTGCCGGTGGCTTTGTCGAGCGCCATCGACACGATGGTCGAATCCAGCTCGTTCATGACAAAGACGAAGCGCCCGTTGGGATGCAGTGCGAGATGGCGCGGACCGGCGCCCGGCGGCAAAGCGGATTCGGCTGACTTGCTCAGGCTGCCATCATGCTCGACGCGGTAGGATACCAAGCGGTCGATGCCGAGGTCGGCGACAATAGCCGTTCCGCCGGCGATGGTTTCGGTTACGCTGTGGGCATGCGATCGTTCCTGCCGCGCCGCATTCGGGCCGGTGCCTTTATGCGAAACGCTGGCCAGCGGTGCCGACAAGGCACCGTTCTTTTCGAAGCCATAGACCGCCACGGCGCGATCCGGCCCACCCTCGCCCATGCCGTAATTCGCGACCAGCAGTTTCGTCCCGTCCTGGGTGATGGTGTTGTGGGCGGTGATGCTGCCCAGCGAGGGCTGCTTGTTCAGATAGCTGAGCGTCCCCGAGGCACGATCGAAACTGTAGGCGGAAACGGTTCCCTCGCGCCAGGTGAAGACCTCCGAATTGGCGTAGAGGCGAGAGCCATCCGGCGTCACCGACAGGAATGTCGGATTGTCGATGTCATTGGTCTCGGCCAGTTTCCGTGTTCCCAGCGTTTCCTCGTCGAAGCTGTAGACGCTGAGACCGACCCCGCGCGCGCCCTGAAAATAGGGCGCCTCACGGTTCAGGCTGCCGACAAAGACCAGACAATCGCGCATGATTTCCTCCCCTGCCCACCAGCGCTTGGGTGCGCGGGAGCAGCCAAAATTTCGCCTGTTCACGCTTGCAACGCAACCCCATATGTGAAAATACTATTTACAAAAGAAGATTGGAGGGAGGAGATGCCGTGCTTTTCGACGCTTTGATGCGCGTTCAAACGGTTGCCCGGAACCTCGCGAGAGACCATCGGAGCCAGCCATGACCGATTTCGCGCCCACCGTCGGCGTCGCCTCGACGTATCCCAGCAACATGCCCGCGGACCACGCCGCCCTGCCGGTGTGGAACGCCGAGAACTGGTTCTATGAGGACTGGCCCGTTGGCCAGAAGATCCGCTCGTTGCGCCGCACCATGGCCGAAGGCGACAGCCACCTTTTCAACACGCTGGTGCTCGACATCCACCCTTACGTGCAGGACCAGATGTTTGCCGAGACCGAGGGCATTTTCGGCAAGCGGCTGGTGGCCGGCGCCTTTGTCTTCTCGGCCGGCCTGGGGCTGGTCGCCACCAATTGCGTCAATGCCTTCTCCTATGGCTACGACAGGCTGCGTTTCATAAAGCCTGTCTTCATTGGTGACACCATCTATTCGATCCGCTCCAACCTCGACAAGAAGCCCCGCTACAAGGAAATGGGGCTGATCCGCGCCAGCTATGAGGTGTTCAAGGGCGAAGGCGAACTGGTTCTCTATTGCGAGCATCTGCAGACGGTGAAGTACCGCAACCCGGCCGATTTCGTCGGCAAGACGGAGAAATAGCCATGCCGGCAGCAGCCGAATTGCCGCTTGCCGGTCTCGTCGTCGTCGACATGAGCCAGTTCCTGTCCGGGCCCTACTGTTCGCTCAGGCTGCTCGATCTCGGCGCCCGCGTCATCAAGATCGAGCGTCCGGATGGCGGCGACCTGTCGCGCCGGCTCTATCTCAGCGACACCGAGATCGGCGGCGATTCCACCATCTTCCATGCCATCAATCGGGCCAAGGAAAGCCTCGCCATCGACCTCAAGAACGAGGCCGACCTCAAGGCGCTGCGCGGCCTTCTGGCCAAGGCCGACGTGCTCATCCAGAATTTCCGGCCGGGCGTCATCGAGCGGCTCGGCCTTGACTATGAGGCTGTCCGCAAGATCAACCCGCGGCTGGTCTATGCCTCGATCAGCGGCTATGGCGAGGACGGGCCATGGGTCAAGCGTCCGGGCCAGGATCTTCTGGCGCAGTCGCGCTCCGGCGTGATGTGGCTGAACGGCGACGAGGACCAAGGGCCGGTGCCGTTCGGCCTTGCCATCGGCGACATGCTGGCCGGTGCTGCCTGCGCGCAAGGTATCCTGGCGGCGCTGGTGCGGCGCGGCATCACCGGCCAGGGCAGTCATATCGAAACCAGCCTGCTGGAAGCGCTGGTGGATTTCCAGTTCGAGGTGCTGACCACCCATCTCAATGACGGCCGGCGCTTGCCCAAGCGCTCCAACTTCCGCAGCGCGCATGCCTATCTGTCGGCGCCCTATGGCGTGTATCCGGCCAAGGACGGTTATCTGGCCATCGCCATGACGCCGATCCCCAAGCTGGCCGATCTGCTGTCACTCGAGGAGTTGGCGCCCTATCGCGACAATCCGGCATCGTGGTTCACCGCGCGCGACCACATCAAGGCGATCATCGCGCAACGCATCGCCACCAAGACGATCGACGAATGGCTGGCCATTCTCGAGCCGGCCGACATCTGGTGCGCCAAGGTGCTGACCTGGCCGGAGATGCTGGCAAGCGAAGGCTTCCAGTCGCTCGACATGCTGCAGACGGTGACGCGCGAGGACGACGTCTCGATCCTCACCACCAGCTCGCCGCTCAGGGTCGATGGCATCAGGGCCAAGGTCGATCGGGCAGCTCCACGTATCGGCGAGCATAGCGCGGCAATCCGCGAGGAGTTCGGCCTGTGAGCACCCTCAAGGGCATGACCTGGAGCCATCCGCGTGGCTACGATCCGATGGTCGCCTGCTCGTCCCTGTGGCGGCAACGGACGGGTGTCTCGATCGAGTGGGACAAGCGCTCGCTGCAGGATTTCGAGTCCTTCCCGGTCGAGGAACTGGCGCGGGCCTACGATCTCATCGTCATCGACCATCCGCATGTCGGCCAGATCACGGCGGAGCGCTGCCTTGAGCCGCTTGATGTCGTCGCTCGCGAGGCGGAGCGCGCGACGCTCGCGTCGGGTAGCGTCGGCCAGTCCTATCCGAGCTACAACTGGCAGGGGCGGCAGTGGGCGTTTCCGATCGATGCTGCCAGCCAGGTCCAGGCCTGGCGGCCGGATGCGCTCGATGCGCCGCCACCGCGCTGGAGCGATGTGCTCGATCTCGCCCGGCAAGGCCATGTGCTTCTGCCATTGCGGCCGCCGCATGTGCTGATGGTGTTCTACACGCTGGCCGGCAATCTCGGTCATCCCTGCGCGACCGATCCGTCCCGCGACCTCGTCGACATCGAGACGGGCAGCGAAGTCTTCGAGACGATGTGCGAGATCGCGGCGCTGGTCGACCCCGCCTGCTTCGAGATGGATCCGATCGCCGTTTCGGAGCGCATGGCAGAGTCCGGTTCCCGGTTCGTCTGCGCGCCGTTGATCTACGGCTACGTCTCCTATGCGGTGACGGGATTTCGCGCGATCCGGCTGGCCTTCGCCGACATCCCGGTCATCGGCGCGAGCGGCCCCGTCGGTTCGGCGCTCGGTGGCACAGGCATAGCCGTGTCAGCCTTTTCGAAGGCGAAAGAGGCAGCGATCGACTTCGCCTATTGGGTCGCCAGCGGCGATGTCCAGCGCAGCGCCTACGCCGCCGCCGGCGGCCAGCCCGGCCATGAGGCGGCCTGGGAAGACCAGGCCGTCAATGCCGCGACCGGCAACTTCTACAGGGATACGCGCGCAACGCTGGAGGGCGCATGGGTGCGGCCGCGCCATGACGGCTACATGGTGTTCCAGCAGGCGGCATCCGACCGCATCCTTTCCGGCATGACCTCCAGGCATCAGTCCCGACAGGTCGTTGCCGATCTCAATCGCCTGTTCCGGGAGAGCTCCCCGGCGCAGGTGTCCGGCGCTGCCGGTGGAGGAGCCTGAACGAAACCTAACGGGAGGAGAACGAGAATGACAGCAATGATCCGCGGCCTGCTGGCCGCAACGGCGCTTGCCTCGCTTGCAACGACCGCCTTTGCCGAGGACGTGCAAGGCGTCATCGGCGGGCTGCCGACCGAACTCAAGGCGCAATATGACGGCGCGCCGCAGAAGGTGCTGCCCTCGGCCTGGGACAATTTCACCCCGCCGCCGAAGCCGTGGAAATGGTGCCACTCGGAATCCTACCAGGGCAACCCATGGCGGGTCACGGTGACCAAGGAACTGAAGCGGCTGGTCGACGGGCTGATCGCCGACGGCACGGTGTCCAGCTTCGAGGTATCGGATTCCAACAACGACGCCAGCCAGCAGATCAACCAGATCCGCGCCTTCATCGACAAGAAATGCTCGATCATCACCTCGATCCCGGGTTCGGCGACGGCGCTTGACGATGCGATCGATGCCGCAGCCAAGGCCGGCATCCCGTTCATCACCGCGGCCGGTTCGGTGACCAGCCCGAACGCGATCAATGTCGATTCCAACTATGCGCGCTGGGGTTACGACATGATGACGGCGATCGGCAAGGCACAGCCGGACGGCGCCAGCATCCTTTTGGTCGAAGGCATTGCTGGCCACCCGATCGTGGTGCAGGAACGCCAGGGTGCCGACAAGGCGTTGGCCGAGAATCCCAAGCTGAAGATCTCGCGCAACGTCAACGGCAACTGGACTGCCAACGTAACCAAGACGGTGGTGCTGCAGGCCATCGCCACCAACCCGGCACCGATCGACGCGGTGTGGACGACCGGCAGCGAGAGCCGCGTCGTCGCCGAGGCCTTCGCCGAAGCCGGCAGGCCGGCGCCATTGATCACCGGCTCGATCACCGGCGATGCGCTGGGTTACTGGAAAGCCAACCCCGACAAGTACCGCTTCGAAGGCCACGCCGTGCTGCCGCACTGGACCGCCGAAACGCTGTTCCGTGTCGGCGCGCGCATGCTCGACGGCCAGAAGCCGAAGCTGAACACGATGCTGATCCCGATCCCGCCGGTCCACAGCGCCGATCTCGGCCAATGGTACAAGGACTGCATGACGACGGACGCCGTCTCGATCTTCCCGATCCCGCCCAAGGACCCGATGCCGGAGGAATGGCTCGACGCCTATTTCTCGAACCCGGCGCCGACCAAGGGCTGGGATTATTCGAAGGTGCCAGACGCCTGTGCAAAGTGACGCGTGCGCCAAATAGGGTCTCGGCAAGCCGGCTCCTTTGGGGGAGCCGGCCAGCCAGCATCGAAACACGACATGCTTGAAATCAGAAACATATCCAAACGCTATGGCGAGACGGTCGCGCTCGCGGACGCCTCGATCGCGTTCCGGGCGGGGACCATCCATACCATTCTGGGTGAGAACGGTTCGGGCAAGAGCACGATGGTCAAGCTTCTGTCCGGCATCGTCCAGCCGGACAGTGGCGCGATCCTTTTGCAAGGCAAGCCGTTCTCAGGCGCCGGCCCCTCGGTCTTCCAGGCGCAAGGTTTCGCCACGGTGTTCCAGGAGGTGCTGATCGCGCCGGACCGCAGCGTGACAGACAACATCCTGCTCGGCCTCGACGGGCTGGTCCGACGCACCGTCCCCCGCAACGAGCGTCGCGACCGGGCGGCTGCGGCGTTGAAGCGCTTCGCCGTCACCGACGTTCCGCTCGATTCGCGCGCCGGCCTGTTGCCGCTTGCCGCGCAGCAACTGGTCGTCCTCGCCCGCGCGCTCGTGCGCAATCCAAAAATCCTCATCCTCGACGAGGTCACAGCCGCGCTCGATTTCGCCGATCGCGAGTCTGTCTTCTCGTTGATGCGCGCCCTTGCCGGCGAAGGTTGCCTCATCCTGTTCATCACCCACCGCATGGACGAGGTGATGTCGCTTTCGGACCGCATTTCGATCCTGCGCGGCGGCAGCGTTGTGCGCACCGAGGAACGCGGCGCCTCGACGCCGGCTGAACTGCTGAAGGCCATGGCACCACGCATGGCGGCGGAGCTGGCGCATGGCTGATCACACGGCTCCTGGCCTCGCTGCCCGCGATCTCGTCATCGCGCCCGGCGCCAGCGCAATAACGCAAACCATCGCTCCCGGTGAAATCGTCGGCCTTGCCGGCCTCGACGGCCATGGCCAGGAGCTGTTCCTCAAAATGCTCGCCGGACTCGCCTCGCCGCTTGGCGGCTCGATCGAGTTTGGTGCGCCGGGCGCTTCCCGCAAGATCACCGGCTTTCGCAAGGCCGTCGCCAGCGGCATTGCCTACCTGCCGCGCGACCGACGCGCGAACGGCATTTTCCCGACGCAGTCCGTGCTCGACAATTTCGCTGTCTCGACATTGTCGCGCGATACGCGCCTTGGCCTGATCAGCCCGGCGGCGCGCAAGGCGCGCTACGATATCTATCGCGAGAAACTGTCGATCGTGGCGCCCCGTCCCGATGCGCCGATCACCACACTGTCGGGCGGCAACCAGCAGAAGGTGCTTTTGGCGCGGGCATTGGCGCTGGAGCCTGCGATCCTGCTGCTCAACGACCCGACGCGCGGCGTCGACGTGGCGACGCGGCATGTGCTCTACGATGTCTTTCGTGGTCTGGCGGCCGAGGGCATGGGGCTGGTCATCCTGTCCAGCGAGATCGAAGAGATTCTTCTCCTCTGCCAGCGCGTTCTGGTGTTTCGTGAAAATGAGGTCGCAGCCGAAATCGCCGATGAGCGGCTCACCGCCGACAGTGTAATCGCTGCCATGTTCGGACGGGCGGCATGACCCTGGCAGCCCGCCTCCTGTCTCTTGGACGAAGCGTCGGTTTCGCCGTCGTGCTGCTGGTGATCCTGCTCGCGGTCAATCTCATTCTCAGTCCGGGGCGGTTCCAGCCGGGCTCCTGGGGCGCGCTGGTCGGACTGGCCGCGCCTCTTATCGGCGCGGCCATCGCGTCGACCCCGGTGATCCTTGCCGGGCGTGGCGGCATCGACATTTCGGTCGGACCGCTGATGGGCTTCGTCAATGCTTTTGCGATCCAGGTGCTGTTCCTTGGCGCCGGCATCTCGTCGCCCCTGGTGCTCGTTCCGGCAACGCTGCTCGTTGGCGCGCTGGTGGGCGCGGCGAATGGTTTCCTGGCGACCGTCGTGCGCATCCAGCCGATCGTCGCCACGCTTGGCACCTATCTGATCCTCACCGGCGTCACGCTGACGATCCTGCCGGCGCCGATCGGCCCGGCGCCGGCCTGGCTCAAGGCGCTGTCCGGCCCGCTGTCGCTGCTGCCGCTGGCGGCGATGTTCATTGCCTGGTGGCTGGTGCGGCGCACTCCCTACTACGACCAGCTGATGGCGGTCGGCAGCGACGACCGCGCCGCCTACACCGCCGGTGTCGATGTCACGCGTGTGCGCTTCATCGCCTATGTCATGACCGGCATCTTTAGCGGATGCGCCGGGCTGATGCTGACGGCGCTGATCGGCTCCGCCGATCCCAATATCGGGCCGACCTACACGCTGATCGCCATCGCCGCCGTCGCGCTTGGCGGCGTCAGCCTGGCCGGTGGTCGCGGCGGTGTCGCGGGCGCGGCGATCGGCGCCATCGACATCTTCCTGCTGCAAAGCGTGCTGACGACGTTCAACGTTTCGACCTTCGTGCTGCAGATCGCCTATGGCGCCATACTGGTGCTGGCGGTGATGCTGACCGCGCTGCAGGAACGTTTTGCCATGAGGGGACGCTGACATGGCCACTGGGCGAAACCTGTTCGCGACAACCAATGCCCGCGTCGTCGGTGCTTTCTTTGTCGCCGCCGTTCTGCATCTCGCCGGCACAGTCCTCATCCCCGGCTACTCCTCGCCATTCGCCGTGCGCGCCATGCTGGTGCTCGCCTCGCTGCTGGCGGTCGCCTCGATCGGGCAGACGCTGGTCGTCATCATGGGCGGCATCGACCTGTCCATCCCCTTCGTCATCGGTTTCGCCAATGTCGTGGCGGCGCAGCTCTACGGCGATGGCTGGAACTTTTTTCTCGTCTGCGGCCTCGTCGGGGTGCTGGCACTCGTCATCGGTGGGCTGAACGGGTTGATCTCGCGCAGCCTCGACATCCAGCCGCTCATCGTCACGCTCGGCATCGGCATGGTCGTGCAAGGGCTGGTGCTTTTATGGACAGCCGGCTTCCCGTCCGGCTCCGCGCCGCAAGCGGTTTCCAACTTCGTGTCGATCGGTGGATCGGCTGGGCCGCTGCCGGTTCCATGGCTGGTGCCGAGCCTGGTCGTGCTGGCGGCGCTCGTCGTCCTGGTGCTGGAGCGGACGCCCTATGGGCGTCGGCTCTATGCGCTGGGCAGCAATCCGGGCGCGGCACCGCTGGCACTGATCGACCCGGTTCGCATGTGGGTCATCACCTATGCGGCGAGCGCCTTCTTCGCCGCGGTCGCGGGCGTACTGCTGCTCGGCTTCACCGGTTCGGCCTATGGTGATGTCGGCCAGCCCTATCTGTTCCAGACCATCGCGGCGGTCGTCGTCGGTGGTGCGGCGCTGGTCGGTGGCCGTGGCAGCTATCTCGGCACGATCGCCGGCGTGCTGGTGCTGACGGAAATCAACACGCTGCTGATCGGCCTCGGCTTCCAGCCTTCAGCGGTTCAGGCGGCACTCGGCTTCATCATCGTGCTGCTGGTCTCGCTCTATGGCCGCGAACGGCACGTCTCGACGACGATCTGACGCAATGCCAAGGGGACCCGCCTATTCGAGCCGCCACAGCTTGCGGGCATTCGCGGACAGGAGCCCGTCACGTTCCGAAACGCTGCAGCCCGAAAGCAGCGCATGGGTCGCCGCCACCCAGGTCGAGAGCCCGCCGCCGAGCGTGCAGACCGGCCAGTCGCTGCCCCAGACAACACGGTCCCAGCCGAACACACCGATTGTGTGCTCGACATAAGGCCGCAACGTCTCGGCCGTCCAGCTGCCGGGGTCGGCATAGGCGACGACACCGGAAATCTTGGCCATGACATTCGGACGCCGCGCGATCTCGCTCATATGTTCGCGCCAAGGGTGCTCGGCTCCGCCCTTGATGTCGGGGACGCCGCAATGGTCGAGGACGAACTTTGCATCGGGCGCGAGGTCGGCAAGCGCTGTCGCCTTGGGAATCTGGTGCGGCAGCACGACGAGATCGAAGGTCAGGCCGGTGCCGCCAAGCCGCTTGATGTTGTCTCGAAACTGCGCGCCTTCCGAGAGATCGTCGGGCACGACATGGAGAACGCGGCGGAAACCCTTGACGAAGGGATTTGCTCGTTGACGTTCGAGATAGGCCGCAAAATCCGTCTCTTCCGGCCGGCAGGAGGCGATCGCCCCGGCCAGCATGCTGCCGGGTTGCCGCGACAGCCCTTCGACCCGAGCGGTCTCTGCCTCGATGTCGGCTGGATCGACATCGACTTCCATGTGCAGCACGCGCTCGACGCCGACACGCTGCGCCTCGACAGCGTATTCCTCGTAGGAGAAATCGCGATTGAGCGCCGGCACGCCGGCGAGCCAGGGATAGCGCAAGGCCGAGCGATCGATGAGATGCAGATGGGTGTCGATGATCATGGTGGCTCCCTCCTTCTTGGCTTTTCAGATCATCTCACGGAGGAATTCTTCATTCAAATAAGAATGTCGACGAGCCGACCGCCGACCCGGCCAGCCGCGACAACTTGTCAGCCGTGGCCAGCAGCAGTTCGATCGTCCTGGTGATGTCGGGCGCGGAAGGCGCATTGACGACAGTGATGTAGGGAATCGACAGCGCAGCGATCGCCTTGCCGTCGGAACTGCGCACCGGCGCCGACAGGTTGAAGACGCCGGCGGTCTGCATCGAGGCCATCATCTCGTAGCCACGATCGCGGATCTGGTCGAGACGGGTGAAGAATTCGGCCGATTGCGCCGTCTTGTCGGTGCTGCGGACATGCTCGGAAATCATCATCTGCCGCTCTTCGGGCGAACGGAAGGCGAGCAGGACATGTCCCGAGCCGGTGTCGAACAGGCTGATATGCGAGCCGACCCGGATCGATATGCCCCAGTAGTTCGGCGCTTCCTGCTGAGCGATCACGACGGCGGAACCGCGATCAAAAACAACAAGTTGGTTGGCCTGCTGTGATGTCTCGGCCAGCTCGCGCATCAGCGGCGTGGCGTAGGAAACGAGGCGGCGCACCGGGGCATGCAATTGCGCCAGGCCGAACAGCTTGAGCGTCAGCGAATAGCGGTCTCCATCCAGCCGCGTGACGTAGCCGCGCCGTACCAGCCGGTCGAGCATGCGATAGAATTCGTTCGGGCTGCGGTCGAGTTTCTTGGCGATTTCCGCCTGCGTCAGGCCGCCGTCGACGCCTGCCAGCAGTTCAAGGATGTCGAGCCCCTTGTCGAGCGCCGGCGCGCGATAGCGCTCGTCTTCGCTGTCGTCCATGGCTCTTCCCTCCAGTGAATTCTGTCCTTCATATACGCAGGAATGTGACCAGCGGAAACAAATTTCGCCTTGACGTATCCATGAATGTTTTGTTTGTATATGAATGTAGCACTTCTTGTCATCAGACGAGTTGCGGTCGCCGCTGAGGCGCACCAAGGGAGGATACCAATGAACAGACTGCTTTCCGGCGTATCGGCCGGCGCATTGTTGCTTGCATTCGGTGCAGGCACTGCCCTTGCCGGCGACCTGCCCGGCAAGTTCGAAGGCGTCACCATCGATGCCAAGCTGATCGGCGGCCAGCAATATGAAAAGCTCTACGAGCGGATTCCCGAATGGGAGAAGCTGACCGGCGCCAAGGTCAACATCCTGACCAAGAAGAACGGCTTCGATATCGACAAGGAGCTCAAGTCCGACATCGCCTCGGGCAGCACCAACTGGTGCGTCGGCTGGAACCATTCGTCGTTCGCGCCGCAATATACGAGCCTCTACACCGACCTCGGCAAGCTGCTGCCCAAGTCGGAGATCGACGCCTTCGTGCCTTCGACGATCAAGGCGGCGACCATCGACGGCAAGCTGGAGATGCTGCCGCGCGCGCAGTTCGACGTTTCGGCGCTCTACTACCAGAAGAGCCTGTACGAGAACGCCGACAACAAGACCAAGTTTAAGGCGAAATACGGCTATGACCTGGTGCCGCCGGACACCTGGAAGGAAGTCACCGACCAGGCCGAGTTCTTCGCCAACCCGCCCAATTTCTACGGCACGCAATTCGCCGGCAAGGAAGAGGCAATCAACGGCCGCTTCTACGAGATGGTGGTCGCCGAGGGCGGCGAGTATCTCGACAAGGACGGCAAGCCGGTCTTCAACTCAGAGGCCGGCATCAGGGCGCTCGACTGGTTCGTCAATCTCTACAAGGCCAAGGCCGTGCCGGCCGGAACGACCAACTATCTCTGGGACGATCTCGGCCAGGGCTTTGCCTCCGGCACCGTCGCCATCAATCTCGACTGGCCGGGCTGGGCCGGCTTCTTCAACGATCCGAAGTCGTCCAAGGTCGCCGGCAATGTCGGCGTCAAGGTTGCGCCGAAGGGCTCGTCGGGCAAGCGCACCGGCTGGTCCGGTTTCCACGGCTTCTCGGTGACCGAGAACTGCCCGAACAAGGAGGCCGCAGCCTCGCTGGTATGGTGGCTGACCAACGAGGACAGCCAGAAGCTCGAGGCTGCCGCAGGCCCGTTGCCGACCCGCACGGCGGTCTGGGACTGGGACCTGCAGCAGGCAGCCAACGATCCTTACAAGAAGGAAGTGCTGGCGGCTTTCCAGGAAGAGGCAAAGAGCGCCTTCGCCGTACCGCAGACCCCGTCGTGGATCGAGATCTCGAACGCCGTCTATCCCGAACTGCAGGCGGCGATCCTCGGCGACAAGACGTCCAAGCAGGCCCTGGATGAAGCCGCGGCCAAGGCGACGCAGATCCTCCAGGACGCCGGCAAGCTCTAGCAAACGCTCCCAAGGCTGCCTCCCCCGTCAGGAAGATGGGGGAGGCGATCGCGCCTTTCCGGGCGAAGCCGCGGGCCGATCCATGATGGCCCTTCCGCCACCCGCCGTGGGCTTCGGCGTGGAAGAGGCACCGACAGCCGCATGCAACACCACACAGGACCTCAATGAAGGGCTTCAAGCCATCCGCGCCATTCCTGTTGCTGCTTCCGGCGATGATCGTGCTGGCGGCGGTCGTCGTCGTGCCACTGCTTCTGTCGCTCTATTCCAGCTTCACGCCATTCCGCCTGACCAAGCCCGAGACATTTTACGTCTTCATCGGCATCCGGAACTATCTTTCGATCCTCTCCAACACCGATTTCTGGTGGGCGTTCGGCCGCACTGTTCTGCTGCTGACAATCGCGCTCAATCTCGAAATGCTGCTCGGCCTTGGCCTGGCGATGCTGGTCGAGAAAGCGACACGCGGCCAGCGCATCCTGCGCACGCTGATGATGTTCCCGATGATGTTCTCGCCGATCCTCGTCGGCTTCCAGTTCAAGTTCATGTTCAACGACAATATCGGCCTGGTGAACAATGCCCTGCAGTCGCTCGGCATCACGCAGGACGCCATTCCATGGCTGATCCAAGGCCATCTCGCCTTCATCGCCATTTCGATCGCCGAGATCTGGTCGTCGACGGCGATCTTCGCCATCCTGATCCTCGCCGGCCTGCTGGCCATGCCCAAGGAGCCGATCGAGGCGGCGCGGGTCGACGGCTGCACGCCGTGGCAGACATTTCGCTATGTGACGTGGCCCTTCGTCATGCCTTTCGCCTACATTGCCATGACCATCCGCTCGCTCGACGTCGCGCGCGCCTATGACATCGTCAAGATCATGACCGACGGCGGACCGGCGGGTCGCACCGAGCTGTTGTGGACGCTGGTGGCGCGCACCGCCTACAGCGACGGGCGCATGGGCATGGCCAACGCCATGGCCTATTTCTCGATCCTGCTGTCGATCGCCTTCACCGTCTACTTCTTCAACAAGCTCGCCGCGGCACGCACGCAGATCGGTGCGGAGTGGTGAGAATGGACGAGAATTCTTCCGCCCGCCTCAAGCGTCGGTTGCTGGGCATCATCTATCGCATCGGCCTGTTCCTGGCGATGCTGACGATCTGCCTGCCGGGCCTGTGGATCGTCATCTCGTCGCTGCGGCCGACCGTCGAGATCATGGCCAAGCCGCCGGTGTGGGTCCCGCAGGAGATCTCGCTCGACGCCTATGTCGCCATGTTCAGCGGCATCGGCAAGGGTGGCATCCCGGTGATCGAATACTTCCGCAACTCGCTGATCATCTCAGTCACCTCGACGATCATCGCGGTCGCCATCGGCATGGCCGGCGGCTACGCCTTCGCGCGCTACCGCTTCCGCGGCAAATCCAGCGTGTTCCTTGGCCTGATGCTGACGCGCACGGTGCCCGGCATCGCGCTGTCGCTGCCGCTGTTCTTCCTCTATGTGCGACTCGGCATCATCGACACCCATTTCGGGCTGATCCTTGCCTATGTCGCGCTCAACGTGCCGTTCACGATCTGGCTGATCGACGGTTTCTTCCGCCAGGTGCCGAAGGATCTCGCGGAGGCGGCACAGATCGATGGCTGCACGCGCTGGCAGGCCTTCTGGCAGGTCGAGTTCCCGCTCGCCGGGCCGGGCATCGCGTCCGCCGCCATCTTCGCCTTCCTGACCTGCTGGAACGAGTTCGCGCTGGCCTCGCAACTGACCCGCTCGGTGAGCGCCAAGACGCTGCCGGTCGGCCTGCTCGACTACACGGCCGAGTTCACCATAGACTGGCGCGGCATGTGCGCGCTCGCCGTGGTGATGATCATTCCGGCGCTCACCCTCACCTACATCGTCCAGAAACACCTTGTCGGCGGCCTGACCTCCGGCGCGGTGAAAGGCTGATCCAATGGCAACCGTTACCCTCACCAAGCTGACCAAGCGCTATGGCAATATCGGGATCGTGCACGGCATCGATCTCGACATCGCCGACCGCGAGTTCATCGCGCTGGTCGGCCCCTCCGGCTGCGGCAAGTCGACGACGCTGCGCATGATCGCCGGGTTGGAAGAGATCAGCGCCGGATCGATCGAGATCGGCGGACGCGTCGTCAACGATCTGCCCCCGCGCTCGCGCAACATCTCGATGGTGTTCCAGTCCTACGCGCTCTATCCGCATATGACGGTGCGCGAGAATCTCGGCTTCTCCCTGAAGATCGCCGGTGCCGCCAAGGAAGACATGGACCGCCGTGTTGCAGAGGCCTCGGCCATCCTCGGCCTCGACACGCTGCTGGACCGCCGCCCGTCGCAACTGTCCGGCGGCCAGCGTCAGCGTGTTGCCATGGGCCGCGCCATCGTGCGCGACCCCGACGTGTTTCTGTTCGACGAGCCGCTTTCCAACCTCGATGCCAAGCTGCGCACGCAGATGCGCACCGAGATCAAGAAACTGCATGCCAAGGTGCAGTCGACGGTGATCTATGTCACCCATGACCAGGTCGAGGCGATGACGCTTGCCGACCGCATCGTCATCATGCGCGACGGCCATATCGAACAGGTCGGCACGCCCGACGAGGTTTTCCGGCGTCCGGCGACGCGCTTCGTTGCCGGCTTCATCGGCTCGCCACCAATGAACCTGCATGAAGCGACGATCGACGACGGCCAGATGGTTTTCGCCAGCGGCGAAAAACTGCCTTTGCCCGGTCAGTTCAAGGCCAATGTCGCCACCGGCGACAAGGTGGTGTTCGGGCTGCGGCCGGACGACATCTACCCGACCGGCCATGGCATCAGCTCCGGGGGTGCGGCCGACGTTCACCAGATCGAGCTGCCGATAACGGTCACCGAACCGCTCGGCAACGAGACGCTGGTGTTCGTCGAGTTCAACGGCACGGACTGGGTGTCGCGCATGCTGAACCCGCGACCGCTCAGGTCGGGCGAGCGGGTCGCCATGAGCCTCGACATGTCGCAGGCGCATCTGTTTGCCGCCGACACCGGAAAGACATTGCGGAGCTGACCGACATGGCTAGAATCGAGAAAGTCGAACTGCGGATGGTGGACCTTGTGCCCAAGGTCAAGCGCACCGATGCGATCCAGAGTTTCGTCAGCCAAGAAACGCCGATCGTGACGATCACCGATTCCGACGGTGCGGTCGGCACCGGCTACAGCTACACGATCGGCACCGGCGGCTCGTCGGTGATGCGGCTCCTGTCCGACCATCTTGTGCCGCGCCTGATCGGCCGCGACCCCGACATGATCGAGGCGATCTGGCACGATCTCGAATTCGCAACGCATGCCACCACGATCGGCGCGATCACGGCCATAGCGATCGCTGCGATCGACACGGCGCTGTGGGACCTGCGGGCGAAGAAACAGAACCTGCCTTTGTGGAAACTGGCCGGCGGCGCCAAGGACCGCTGCCCGCTCTATACGACCGAGGGCGGCTGGCTGCACATTGAGACACAAGCTCTGGTCGACGATGCGCTGGCCGCCAAGGCGAAGGGCTTTCGCGGCTCGAAGGTGAAGATCGGCAAGCCGCATGGCGCGGAGGATTTTGCGCGGCTGTCGGCGGTGCGCAAGGCGGTTGGCGACGGCTACGAGATCATGACCGACGCCAATCAGGGCTTCTCGGTCGACGAGGCGATCCGGCGCGCGGCAAGGCTGCGCGAGCTTGACCTCGCCTGGATCGAGGAGCCGCTGCCAGCCGACGACATTGACGGGCATATACGGCTGTCAAATTCGACGCCGACGCCGATCGCCATCGGCGAGTCGCTCTATTCCATCCGCCATTTCCGCGAATACATGCAGAAAGGTGCCTGCTCGATCGTCCAGGTCGATGTCGGCCGAATCGGCGGCATCACGCCCTGGCTCAAGATTGCCCATGCGGCGGAGGCGTTCGACATTCCGGTCTGCCCGCATTTCCTGATGGAACTGCATGTCAGCCTGACCTGCGCTGTTCAGAACGGCAGATATGTCGAGTACATTCCGCAGCTCGACCAGTTGACCGGCAAGCACATGCGCATCGAGGATGGCCAAGCGCTGGCGCCCGACGAACCGGGCATCGGCATCGACTGGGACTGGGACGCGGTCAAGGCCATGAGCATCGCCGAATTCACCTCAGCGATCTCGAAATAGGGAGACTGGCATGCAGCGGATGGGGATGGTTCTGGGGCTGAAGCCGGAAAAGGTCGAGGAGTATGTCCGCCTCCATGCCGCCGTCTGGCCTGACGTGCTGACCATGATCTCAGCCTGCAACATCAAGAACTATTCCATCTACCTGAAGCGCCCGGAGAACCTGCTGTTCAGCACTTTCGAATACCATGGCACCGACTACGAGGCCGACATGGCCAGGATGGCTGCAGACCCCAGGACCCAGGAATGGTGGGCGGTCTGCATGCCTTGCCAGGAGCCGCTGGCGACACGCAAGGATGGCGAATGGTGGGCAGCGATGGACGAGGTCTTCCATCATGACTGAAGGCGGTTTCGATCCTGCCTCACTCGTTCAGTCCTGGCCCAAGCCTTCGAAGCCCCGGCCGATCGTCACCTTCGGTGCCGGATCGATCGTCGGCGACGCGCATTTCCCGGCCTACAGGAAGGCCGGCTTTCCGGTCACCGGGCTTTACGATCCCGATCATGCCAGGGCCGCAAGGCTGGCGGATCAATGGGGGGTAACCGCCTTTCGCTCGGCGGAGGAAGCCGCCGCCGTCGAGGGCGCGATCTTCGACCTCGCGACGCCGCCCTCCCGCCATGCCGATGTGCTGAAATCCTTGCCTGACGGTGCCGTGGCGCTGGTCCAGAAACCGATGGGCGGCAACCTTGCCGAGGCGACCACGATCCTCGAGATCTGCCGTGCCAAGAAGCTCCACGCGGCGGTGAACTTCCAGTTGCGCTTCGCGCCGATGATGCTGGCGCTCAAGGACGCGATCGCCAAGGGCTGGCTCGGCGAAGTCGTCGACTTCGACGCCTGGCTGGCGGTGGCCACACCTTGGGAACTGTGGGAATTCCTGCTCAAGGCGCCGCGCGTCGAGATCGCCATGCATTCGATCCACTATCTCGACCTGATCCGGCAGTTGCTCGGCGACCCGCAAGGTGTCCACGCCAAGACGCTCGGCCACCCCAACCATGCGGTGGCGCAGACGCGCACCAGCGCCATTCTCGACTACGGCGACACCGTGCGCTGCGCGCTGTCGATCAATCACGACCACAAATTCGGCCGCCGGCACCAGGCCTGCGAGTTCCGCATCTGCGGCACCGAGGGTGGAGCCTATCTCAAGCTCGGCCTCAATCTCGACTATCCGCGCGGCGAGCCGGACGTGCTCGAGATCTATCCGAAAGGCGGGACGGACTGGATCGCCGTGCCCTTGGCCGGCGAGTGGTTCCCCGACGCCTTCGTCGGCCGCATGGCCAATGTCCAGCGCTTCGCGGCGGGAGAAGACGCAACACTGATCAGCCCGGTCGAGGATGCCTGGAGCACGATGGCGCTGGTCGAGGCGGCCTATCAGTCGAGCGCGGCGCCGGCGACACCGATCGCGGAAAGACCCTGATGGAACAGATCCAGTATTTCGAGGACTACGAGATCGGCTACTCGCGCCTGACCAGCGGCCGCACCATCACCGAAACGGACTTCATCGTCCATGCCGGCCACACCGGCGATTTCTTCCCGCATCACATGGACGCCGAGTTCATGAAGACGACGCCGTTCGGCCAGCGCATCGCCCATGGCACGCTGGTGTTCTCGGTCGGCATCGGCCTGACGGCAACCATCGTCAATCCCGTCGCCTTTTCCTATGGCTACGACCGGCTGCGCTTCATCAAGCCGGTGTTCATCGGCGACACGATCCGCACGCGCACCACCATCGCGGCCAAGGAAGACGATCCCAAGCGGCCAGGTTCGGGACGTGTGATCGAGCGCTGCGAGGTGATCAACCAGCGCGGCGAAGTGGTGCTGGCGGCCGACCACATCTACATCGTCGAACGCAAGCCGGCGCAGAGCTGAAGCCATCGTCACCTGCGCCGTCGCGCCGCTGGCAGGCGGCCAAGGTCTCGATGCTGCAGTCGTATTTCAGTGCTCCATTCGCCGGCGTCCGTCGCGGAAGGCAATCAGCCCGTCGGATAGCAAAAAGCCTTATGCGCCGGCTTTTGGATCAGACAATCTTTTGGCGTGCCATTTCAGATGGTCGTCCATGAATGTCGAAATGAAGAAATACGAATGATCGTAGCCGTCCTGGATCCTCAATTTTAACGGGATGCCGGCTTGGGCGCAGGCCGCTTCCAGCAGCCAGGGCCGCAGCCCATCGTTAAGAAATCCGTCAGAGGTACCCTGGTCGATGAGGAATTCCGGGAAACGATGTCCGTCCTCGACAAGCGAGGTGGCGTCGTAGTTCCGCCACGAGGCCTCGTCGTTGCCGAGATATTTTTCGAAGGCCGGCCTCGACCAGCCAGCGGTGCGTGGCTGCACGATCGGCGCGAACGCCGAGCAGCTTTTGAAGCGCTCGGGATTTTTCAGCGCGATCGTCAGCGCGCCGTGGCCACCCATCGAGTGGCCGAAGATTGCCTGGCGCGTCATGTCGGCTGGAAACTCCTGCGCGATCAGAGCCGGCAGTTCCTCGGTGATGTAGGAGTACATCCGATAGTTCTTCGCGTAAGGCTCTTGCGTCGCATCGACGTAGAAGCCGGCGCCACAGCCAAACTGCCAATTGTCCTTCTCGTCAGGAATGTCGGCGCCACGCGGACTAGTGTCGGGACAGACGACGATCAGGCCAAGCTCCGCGGCCATCCGCCTGTACTCGCCCTTGTCCATCACATTCGCATGGGTGCAAGTGAGGCCGGAGAGGTACCACACCACCGGGCAAGGCGTTTCACGGGCCTGCGGCGGCACGAAAACGGCAAACGTCATGTCGCAGGCGCAGGCATCCGAAGCGTGGGAATAAACGCCCTGCACGCCGCCATGCGACTTGGCTGCGGAGATGATCTTCATCTGCCCTGACATGTGCTTCTTCCCCGCCATTTCAAAATGCCAACCACAGTCGCTGTGTCTACGGCATTAGTCGGGATCGCGGCAACCTCGAGGCGCGCAAGATCGAGTGCCCCAGGTGCCGGCGGGAAGAATGCCGTGAGGATCACCGCGGCATACATCCGCCTGCGGGGCAGCTTGATCCTATTGATACGGGCCTCTGAGGTTCAGGTTCTCAGCCAACGTACAAAAGCGGTTTGTCAACCGGACAAGCTCCTCGCCTGGTTCGGCGATAACCTTGCCGCGCTGCTCTGGCAGCGCGATTGAAAGAGCCTTCCACAGCTGGGCTTGCCGTTCACACAGACCAGCCAATTCGGAGCACTCGTCGGCGGTCAATTTCCCGAGGTCGCGTGCCGTCACCGGTCCGATGCCGGGAGGCGTGGTCACCCCCAGGGAAAGATACCCTTCCGGAACAGTGCCTTTGGCATTGGTCACCGTTTTGCGGCAGATGGCGTCGAATATCTGGTCGACGGCCTGCCTGGCGCCGGCGACGCGCGAAGGATGATCCGTATCGGCTGCGGCATGCGGCAGAAGTTCAAGCCTGGCGCCATGCTTTTCGACGAGATCGAGATAAGGCAGCATCGGGCCGGAGAGAGCACCGGTGGAGGCATCCCTGAACAGATCGGCATCGATGGCGGCATGGCGCACCTGCCCTGTGTCCAGGGCGTCGCCAAGGGCCGCAACGTCGACAAGCTCGCCGCGATCGTAGTTGACCAGAACCGCGCCCTTGTTCATGCGTGACAGGACATCCGTACCGATGAGCCCGGCATTGGCATAACGCCCGGTCTGCGCGTCCTGCTTGCCGAGACCGACATGGACGCTCAGCACATCGGCGCCTTCAGCCGCGTCGCCGAGGTCTGGCGCATAGGCAAAGCCCTCGGCGTCTATCCAGTCCCGGTGTCGGGGTCGCGCGTGGATCACCACGCGCATGCCGAAGGCGCGGGCAAGCTTGGCCACCTCGCGGCCGATATTGCCGTAGCCGATGATCGCGATCGTCTTGCCTTCGAGCTTCTCGGTGGGAAAATCGCGCAGTCCCCTGCCGGTGTCAAAGGCACCGTGCGCCACCCGGTCGTGAAGCCTGTCGACCGGGAGATCGGGCAGCACTTTCAGGATCGCCTTCATCACCATCTGCGCGGTGGCGCGGCTGTTGATGCCGGGCGTGTTCATCAGGACCGCGGTGCCGCCCTCGCCATTGCCGCCGCCCCAGGAGCGTGAGCCCATATTGCCGGTGCCGGCACCGATCCGCACGCCGGCCAGCGGAAAAACGGTTTCGGCAGGCAGGAAGGTCGCGGCTGCAATGACGGCGTCGTAGCGGCCGTCGCCGGCGGCTTCGATCAGTTCTTCCCGGGCGCTGAGGTCCGGCTGGTAGAAGAAATGCACCCTGCCCTGTTCGAGGCCTGCCTTGTCGCCAAGCGCCGTTGCGTGAAAGCGGCCGCCCCTGGCTTCGATATGGGCGCGCACTTCGCTCGGATCAGGCTTGCCGTCGGGGCCGAAGCGCAGGCCGACCAGATCGCAGATCAGCACCGTGTAGGCGCGCTGCGGATCGATTGGCTCCACGGCCTGTGTATTGGTGTTTGCTGTCACGTCGTTTCCCCATGCAAGAACGGAAAGGCCTGCTGGTACAGCAGCGCGCTCTGAATAATCAGAACCTATCCGCTCGGAACGGCGTGAGATCAATCGCTGGCGGCAAACCGGCGGCAAGCTGCGACACGATCTTGATGTGAGGCAGTTCGACGGCAGGTTCCCTGCCCAGCAGAAGCCCCAGCACACGCGGCGGCGTGAGCGGCAATTGCTGGACACGGCACCCAGTGGCGTTGGCAATGGCGCAGGCGACGGCTGCAGGGGGATTGAGAATGGGCACCTCGCCCGCACCCTTAGCGCCGAGCGGGCCAATGGAAGGCGCACCTTCGTAGAGGTCAATCTCGACAGGCACGGTATCCAACGCGAGTGGGACGCGATAGGTCTCGAGGCTGTCCTGCCGGATGCACCCGTCCTCGCCGATGGTGTGCTCTTCATGCAGCGCGTAACCCAGCCCCTGTGTGACCCCGCCCTGGATCTGCCCGTGGATGGCGCGTGGGTTGAGCGCCCGGCCGACATCCTGCACCACCTTGTAGCTCAGGATTTCGACATGGCCGGTGTCGGGGTCCACGGCGACCTCGCAATCATGGACGTTGAAGACGGGAATATCGATTGCGTCGATGAAATGGCCCGCCGCGCAGCCGGGCATCGCCGGCACGCCGGGATTGGTGAACGAGCCGCTGCCGACCACTGGACCCGTCAACCGGTGCGCGTGCTGGACGGCCTTGGCAATGGTCATCCCCGATCCCTCGATGCCGGCGATCTCAACCCGTCCATTGCGCAAGACCAGCCGTTCCGGCTGGGTCTGCAGCAGCTCGCTCGCCGTGTGCAGGATCTTGTTGCGTACGTCCGCGGCAGCGGCGAGGCTCGCCGCGCCGACGGAGACGGTCGTGCGCCCTCCGCCGACGCCGAGATCGAAACCGGCTGCATCCGTATCGGCATTGCGAACGATCACGTCATTCGGATGAATCCCGAGCTCATGGGCGACGATCTGCGGCAACGCCTGCACCATCGTGCCCTGACCGAGCTCGACCCCGGCGGTGATGAGCGTCGCGCTGCCGTCGGCATTCAGGTTGATGGTGGCCGTCGAGGGTCCGACGAAGATGAACCAGGTGCCCACCACGGTGGCCCGGCCGTACAGGCGCCCGCCCGCCAAGGGCTCCTTGCTGTGAGACGCTTCCCGCAGCTTTTCCATCCGATCAAGCATCGGACCGAGCACGTCGCCTTCGAAGACCTGTCCCGTTGCGCCAAGGTCTCCGTCGCCCAGCACGTTCCGCCGCCTGAATTCGAGCGGATCCATCCCCATGGCCTGGCAGATCTCGTCCGTATGCCGCTCCAGTGCGAATGTGTTGTAGACACCGTTGCAGGCGCGAAAGGCCCCATTGGGGGGAGTGTTGGTGTAGACGGCTCGGCTCGCCAGCTTGACCGAGCCAAGCTTGTAGTTGCCGCCCAGCGTGTGCGCCGTCATCGTCGTGAGGAAAATCTGCTCGCCGCCATAGGCGCCGCAGTCCATCAGCACGACGGCTTCGCGTCCAGCGATGTCGCCGCTTTTTGTCACCGCGGATCGGATCTTGATTTCGGCGTTTTCGCGGCAGAGGCAGGTCAGCATCTCCTCCTGCCTCGAATAGACGAGGCGCACTGGCTGCCCGGATTTGCGCGCCAGGATCGCGGCATAAGGCTCCAGCGTGCAATCGAATTTCTGACCGAACCCCCCGCCCACGGGCGGCACCGTGACATGCACCTGAGAGGCAAGAACACCAAGCAGCTTCGCCGTCATGTTGCGAACCGTCCACGGAACCTGTGTCGACGTCTCGATATGGTAGCGACCGTCCTCGTAGGAGGCGACGACGGCCCGGGGTTCGAGCGAGACATGGTTCTGCCGGCCGACCCGAAAGCAGCTCTCCACGACCACGACGTCATCGCGGGCGAATGCCGCTTCGGTATCGCCCCGGACCACCGTCGCCTCCCAGGCAACGTTGCCGCCACGAGCGCCGCCTTCGAACAGAACTTCGTAGTTCTTCCAGTCAGGGTGAACCAAGCGAGCGCCAGGCGCCAGCGCATCGGCCATGGTGAGCACTATGGGAAGGGGTTCAAGTTCGACTTCGATCGCGCGTGCCGCCGCCTGGGCTTGCTCGTAAGTGTCGGCGGCCACCGCGGCGATCTGCTCGCCGTGAAAGCGGATGACGCCCGAGGCGAAGAGCGGATGGTCGGCGATGCCGATACCGTGCATCCCCGGGGCGTCTTCGGAAAGCGCTATGGCGCGCACGCCAGGCATTTGACGGGCACGCGTGATGTCAATCTTCAGGATGCGGGCCGACGCGACCTCCGATCTCAGGATCGCCGCGTGAAGCATGCGCGGCAGCATGCGGTCGACGGTGTAGCGCGTACGGCCGAGCAGCTTGTCGCGTGCGTCGCGCCGCGGCAGGTTCATCGTGACGTTTGACGGATCCGCGATTGCCATTGCTCAGCTCCGCTTCGCCAACGCCACGGCCGCATCGACCAGGCGCTCATAGCCGGTACACCGGCAGATATTGCCGACGAGCGCCACCTTGATTTCACCCCTCTCGGCCCGCGGGTGCTCCCGGAAGAAGCTCGTGAGGACCATCAGGATACCGGGAAAGCACATGCCGCACTGGACGACGTCGTGCTCTTCCATGATCCGCTGCAGAGGCGATAGCTCGCCCGCCGCAGCAAGCGATTCGACCGTGCGGACCTCTCGTCCCTCGACCATGCCGAGCGGCACCAGGCAGGACACGACCGGCTGTCCGTCGATGTGGACGGTGCAGGCGCCGCAGAAACCCTCGCGGCATGCGACTTTCGCTCCGGTCAGATGGAACTCGTCCCTCAACACGTCGACAAGCGGCGTGAGCGGTTCGGCGCGCGAAACCCGGTCTTCTCCATTGACAACGAGACGCAAGGACATCGGCTTGATCTCTTCCGGGGTACGAGCTTCAGGACTGCTCTTGAAGGGCGAGCACGGCGCGGCGCACGAGGCTCGGGAGCACCTTCACCCGATACCAGCCAGGTGCCTCGACGCCTTCGCGGCCTAGAAAATCTCCGCAAAACCGTTCGGCTTGTTCGGCCGCGCGGCGTGGATCGAGGCTATGCCCGACAAGGCTTGTTTCGAGCTGCTCCCAGCGGCGCGCAACGGGTTCGACCGAGCCGACCGCCACCCTGGCGCTTTCGACGACGCCGGTCGGGTTCAAGGTCGCCGCCAGGCTCACGATTGCCACGGGGTAATCTCCCGCCTTGCGCAGCGGGAGCCTTATGTGCGCCGAGCGCCGCGCCGTGCGTGGAACGATCACGCGGCGGACGAGACGGTCGGGCCCGATGCCTGTCCTGACCTCCAGGAAACGCTTCACCGTCATCCGTTCGGACCCTTTCGCACCTTCGATTTCGAGTTCGGCATCGAGGCATATCAGGGCGGGCACCAGATCAGCCGCGGCAAAGGCCGAAGCGCAGAGATTCCCACCAATCGTGGCAACGTTGCGGACTGCGGGATTTGCGGAGTTGACGGCGGCCTGTGCCAGCGCGCGGCATTCGGGCAGGGATCCAAGCGAGCTTGCCAGTTCGGCATGGGTAACGCAGGCACCTATGCTGATCTCGCGATCGAGAATATCCAGCCGCCGCAACTCATCGATCTTGGAAATCGCCACATAGGACAGGTCCCGCCGCTCGTGCCTGAGCGGCGCCCGCATGATCCAGGTTGCGCCGGCAAGAGCTGCTCCAGCCGACCCGCGATCGGCAAGAGCGGCTATCGCGTCGGTCAGCGACGTCGCTGCATGGAAGCGCTCTCCATTCTGTCCGGGCACGCTATTGGGTCCTTCCTGCCGGATGGATCTGAGGATCGCTGCGCAACCCTGGCAATTGCGATTTCAGCGATCGCCGTTGCGCGTCCGGCCAACAAATTTCCAAGCCAGCGGCAGGACCGCGGTGGCAAGCGCCAGCTTGAGCAGATCGCCGAGGACGAAGGGCGTGAGACCCCAGGCCAGGATCGGCTTGTCCCACCCAAGGACGGTGCCCAGCCAGGAAAGTCCGAAGGCATAGATGACGACCGTTCCCAAAAGCATGGAAAGCGCCGTCGTGACGATCCTGCGATCCCAACCGTGGCTGGCGAGGAAGCCGCAAAGTGCCGCGGCGGGCAGATAACCGAGGAGGTAGCCGCCGGTCGGACCGACCATGTAGGCGAGACCGATGCCTTTCTCAGGCGTTCCGGCGAAAACCGGAAGCCCGAGCGCGCCTTCGATGAGATAGAGAGCGACTGTGGCAGCGCCCAGCCGCCATCCGAAACTTGTCCCGATCACCAGGACGACAAAGGTCTGCATGGTCATCGGCACCGGATAGAACGGAACCTGCAGTTTGGCTGACAGCCACAGCGCCAGCGATCCGGCGATGGCCAGAACACCATTCCTGAGCGCTGTCGTGCGGCCGGAGAAGGCCTGCTCTGCAAGCGTGGGATAGGTCGAGGAAATCATGGTCCTTCCTTTCGGTGTTTGAGTGATTGCCGTCAGCGGTCGCCAACCAGCATGCGGTAGCGGAATTGGTCGAGAATGACGGCGAGCACCAGCAGCGAGCCGAGCAGCACCATCTGCATGTACGAGCCGATCTGGGCGATGTTCATGCCGTTCTGCAGCAGCACGATGAAGAAGGCGCCGAGAACGACATTCTCCACACGGCCCAGCCCTCCCCGCAGGGACACCCCGCCAATGACACAGGCGGCGATCGATTCCAGCGCGATCGTGCCGCCAAGATTGGTTTCGCCGGACTCGACCCGGGCCGTGAGCAGAAGACCGGCGAGAGAGGCCAGCAGCGCGCACAGGACATAGGCCAGGAACAGCACCTGCTTGGTGTTGACGCCCGAGAGGTTGGCCGCCCTGACATTGCCGCCGACCGCGTAGATGTGAGAACCCAGTTTCGTTCGGTTCATCAAGAGCCAGATGCCAATGATCGCCAGCAAGGCGATCATCACCGGCACGGGAACGCCGAGCACCCGCCCGAAGCCGAAGAAATTACCGAAATCGTAGGGCAGTCCGGATATCGGAACGCCGCCGGTCAGGAACAGCGCGATGCCCGCACCGACCGACTGCACGCCAAGGGTCATGATGAACGGCGAGACGTCGAACTGGGCGATACCGAGCCCGTTCAGGCATCCGATCAGTAGCGCGGCGCCCAATCCCGCACCGGCGCCAAGGAGGATCGCCAGCCAGATCATGTCCGGCATGACCGGCGCCAGCGCGACCATCGCCATCGCCGACACAACCGAAGTCATCGCGATCGCCGTGCCAACCGAGAGGTCAAAACCTCCGGTGATGAGGACCAGCATCTGACCCAGCGAAACCAGAACCAGATAGACAGACTGCCTGGCGACGTTGGTCAGGTTCTGAATCGACAGGAACTGGTTCGAGATCAGTGAGAAGACGATCAGCGAAAAGACCAGGAAAAACGGCAGAACCCCGACGCGCAGGAAGACGAATCTTATGGCCGCCAGCAGAATGGTGGCGCGGGTTCGCGGCGCCCCTGCATCCTCGGTTCGGCTGCTCTGAATGGTCATGGCTGGATTCCCGTCTCCGCAAAGAAATATTTCAGGACATTTTCCTCCGCGATCTCGGTGCCGGTGAGTTCGGCCGACACTCTGCCCTTCGAGAAGACCAACAGGCGGTGCGCAAGGTTCATCACCTCCGGCAGGTCGGAGGAGATCACCACCACCGCCTTGCCGGCCTCGGCGATCTCCTTGATCAACCGGTAGAGCGCGGCGCGGGTGCCCATGTCGACGCCGACCGTCGGCTCATCGAAGATGTAGATGTCCCGCTCCTCGCCAAATCCCTTGCCAAACAGCACCTTCTGCTGGTTGCCGCCCGAAAGCTTCGAGACAATGCGGCCCATATGGGCCGAAGCAATGCCGACGCGCTCGCCGATCTTGTCGGCCAATGCCCTTGCGCGACGCGGCGCAACAATTCCCAGGCGCCCCACGATCTCGGCCCGGCCGAGCAGGTTGAGCTTGATGTTCTCGCGCGCCGTCGCCGCCAGTTGCAGGCCCTCGCCCTTGCGGTCGGGCGGCAAATAGTAGACGCCGCCGGACAGCATATGCCTCGTCGCCGCATGGGTCACGTCGCGCCCCTTCAGCGTGACCGTGCCTGACCGGATCGGCTGCAACCCAAGAACGCTGCGCCAGATCCGCGACTTGCCGCTGCCGACAAGGCCGGCGACCCCCAGAACTTCGCCGGCACGCACGTCGATATCAACGCCATGAAAGCCGGCGCCGTGCATCCCGCGTAGCGTCATCAGCGTCCTGCCATCCGGCTGGCGGCCGATCTCGGGATAGATCTGATCGATCGCCCGACCGGTCATCAACTCGACGAGCGTCTTCTCGGAGGTGTCGCGCGCCGACACCGTCCCGATCAGACGGCCGTCACGAAGCACGCTGATGTTGTCGGCGATTTCGCGGAATTCCTGGATGCGATGTGAAATGTAGATGATGCCGACGCCGTCGGCCTTCGCCTTGGCGATGAAGGCGAAAAGCTTGCGCGTTTCCTTCTCGGTGAGCGAGGCGGTCGGCTCGTCGAGGATCAGGACCCTCGCCTTGCCCAGAAACACCTTGGCGATCTCCACCATCTGCTGCTCGGCACGCGACAGAGTGGAAACGCGCCGGCGGATGTCGATCTCGAAGCCCAGGTCATGGAACAAAGCGCGTGCGCCCTCGGCCATGGCGCGCCGGTCGGTCAAAGGACCGCGCTTGAGCTCGCGACCGAGATAGACGTTCTCGAAAACACGCAATGTCGGGATCAGCGAGAATTCCTGGAACACCGTGCCGATGCCATGTCTGGCGGCGTCATGTACCGAACGCAGGTCGACCTCCTCGCCGTCGATGCGCAGCGAACCCGATGTCGGCCTGTAGAGGCCGGAGAGGATCGAGATGAGCGTCGACTTTCCGGCACCGTTCTCGCCGAACAACACATGAACCTCTCCACGCTCGAGCTTGAAATCGACGCCATCAAGAGCCTTGACGCCGGGAAACTCCTTCGAGATCCGGGTCATTTCCACGAGCGGAGTGTTTGCGTTGTCCATTTGCCAACCCGGTCGATCCGGTCCCGCCTTGCCTGGCGGAACCGGACAGCGCTTGTCGCGATCAGTTCACGTTGAAGACCGGCTTGTAGCCATCCGGCGGCAAGATGTTCGTCGGCGAAACGTCTTTGATATTGGACGGATCGACAACAAAGATCTTCGGACCGACGTGCTTGATGTAGTCCTTGCCTTCCAGGATGCGGACGGCCTGGTCCACCGCAATGCGGCCCTGGATGACCATAGAGTCGGCCGGGGACGCGAGGATGAAGCCGCGCTTGATGCCCTCGTAGACGCCAGGCGTCATGTAGAAGGACAGAAGGTCGACCTTGCCTTGCAGGCCGCGCTCGCGAATGACGCCCTGCGCGGCTTCCGCCGTCACCGCGGTGCCCGCGATGTAGCGGATGTTGGGATTGGCCTGCAGCGCGTCCTCGACGAGCTTCAGCTGCACTTCCTTGCCGGTGTCGCCGAACTTGGGTTCCAGCACCTTGACCGCGGAGCCCTTGACGGCGTCGAGGAAGCCCTGGTTCGCCGCGCTCACCCAGCCGGCACCCGCCGGTCCGGGGAACCAGCCCACCTCCACCTCTTCGCTGCCGGCCGGATGTTTCTTGGCCAGATAGGCGCCGGCTTCCGAGCCCATCGTGTAGAAGGACACCAGCGACTTCGCCGAGATGTCCGGCGATGAGATGCCGTTGATGACGTCGATCACCGGGATGTTCTTCTTGTGGATTTCCGAAACAAGATTGTTGAGGCCGTCGGCGGAGATCGCACCGATGACGACCGCTTGCGCGCCGGCGGCGACGCAATCCTCGATCTGCGAAATCTGCTTGTCGAGCTCGGTATAGCCGCCTGCTTCGAACAGGTTCATCTTGACGCCGAGCCGCTTGGCCTCCTCCGCCACGCCGTAGTCGACACCGAGCCAGTAGGCGTCCTTCATGTGCGGAAAGGAAACGCAGATGTTCCAGGGTTTCGACGCCTTGTCGAGCGGCACGTAGGTGACATCGACCGACTTGCCGTCGGCCGCAAAAGGCGGCTCGATCTTGGCCGCGTCGTATGGATACCAGTCGGCGGCATAGGCGGCGCCGGTAATCAAAGTCGCCGCCGTCACAAGCATCATTTTTCCGAGATTTTTCATGTCATTCCCCTTTCTTGTTATCGGCCGCCGCCTTGAGGACGGTTCGGCCGCACTTACCCAAATGTCAGTTGAAAACGCTCCTGATTCTGTCGAGCAATGCTGCCCGGTCGGCGCGGGCTTTCAGCGCGCCGTCCATGTCGACCTTGACGAAACGTGTTGGCGTGTTGGGCTGCAGCTGGCCGATCAGGTCCATGTCGGCCGAGACCACCGTGCCGACCATGAAGTAGCCGCCACCCGAGACCGCGTCGCGGTGCAGGATGATCGGCTCGGTGCCGCCCGGCACCTGGATCGAACCGTAGGGATAGCAGCTGTCGACGATGTTGGAGGGATCCGACCCGGCTCCGAACGGCTGGTCGCGTTCGACGAATTGCAATGGCCGGCCGCCGCGGAAGCGATAACCCATGCGGTCTGCCTCGGGCGCCACCTTCCATTGGTCGTCGAAGAAGTTCTGATGCGACTGCTCGGTGACGCGATGCCAATAGAGGCCCGGCAAGACCCGCAGTTCGGCCGGCATTCCCGGTCGCCGACGCAAAGCTTCCGGGACGCTTCGCCCTTCCTTGCCGGAAGTGGCGTTGCCGACAGGCAATTCGTCGCCCTTGGCGATGGCGCGGCCCTTGAATCCGCCCAGAGCGCCGATCGGATAGGTCGAGCGGCTGCCGAGCGCGATCGGCACGTCGATGCCGCCAGCGATTGCGATATAGATGCGCGCGCCTGTCTTCAGGAAACCAAAGCTCAGCACCTGACCAGACTTGACGTTCAGCCCGGTCCAGGACGGCTTTTCCTCGCCGTCGAGCTTGATCGGCATGTCGGCACCGGTCACCGCGATCAGCGCGTCGCGGGTGAATTCGAGCTGCGGGCCGATGAACACCGCCTCGAGACCGGCCGCACCCTCGTCATTGCCGACGATCAAATTGGCGGCGCGCAGCGCCAGCCGGTCCATGGCACCGCCCATCGGGATGCCGAGATGGAAATAGCCGGGACGGCCGAGATCCTGAACCGTGGTCGAAAGCCCCGGATTGAGTACCTTAGCGGCCATTGATCATCCCCTCCAGCTTGGCGTTGTAGCCGTCGATGTCCTTCTGGAATTCACGCAGGTCGAAGGTGACGTCACTGATTGCCGGGGCAAACCGGCCGGCGGCGACTTCCTCGACGGTATGGTCGTATTCCTCGCGGCCGATCGGCTTGAACTTGACGATGTCGCCTGGGCGGAAGAACACCATGAAGTCACGGAGGTAGCTGGTCTTCTGCTCCGGATCGAAGATCGGCATCGGCGTGATGCCGAACATCTGGTAGCCGCCGGCGCCACGCACGGAATAGATGCAGGAAAAGCAGCCGCCATAGCCGATGGTGAGCTTAGGTGTATCGGTGCGCGGCCTGAGATATTTCGGCACCTGGATCTGCCGCGGCCGGTCGACCATCTGGTACATGAACGGCAATCCGGCGACGAAGCCGACCATCGACACGAACCACGGCGAGCCGGCATGGGCGGCGATGAAGTCGTCGACCGTGGCGTAGTTGTTGATGCGGGCGGCGTATTCGATATCGGTGGCTTGCGGATCCTGGTGCCGCTCGCGAAAACGCATCAGCGTCTCGTGCGTCCACGGATCCTGGTAGAACACCGGGATTTCGATGATCCTGGTGGCGATCACCGGATCGGTCTTGCTGGCCGCACTTTCGATGGCCTGCACCTCGCGCAGCATGTCGCCGGGCCGGATGATGTCGGGATTGAACTTGATCTGGAACGAGGCGTTCGCCGGGCAGATCTCGGTCACGCCTCTGATCTGGCTGTCGCGCACGGCATTGGTCATCGAGAGGCTCTTGAAGAACGCCTCCAGCGACATGCTCTCGTCGCATTCGACGAAGAGATGCTCGTCGCCACCGAATGAATAGCGGTTCTTCATCAGGCAACCTCCCTCGCGCCGCCTGGCGAAGCGGCGAATTTCGTTTCCAGCCAGTCCTCGAGAAAACGCGTATGGAAGCGCCCAGCCGCCACGTCGGCATCGGCCGCGAGCGCCTGATGCAGCGGCACGGTCGTCGGAATACCGGTGATCCTGAGACCGGCAAGTGCCGTGCGCAGCTTCGCCAGGCAGGCGGCGCGATCGGCGCCGTGCACGATGAGCTTTCCCAAAAGCGAATCGTAGAAGGGCGGCACCGTGTAGCCGGCAAACAACATGGTGTCGAAGCGGATGCCCTCGCCCTGTGGCACGACGAACGTCTCGACGGTGCCAGGACCAGGCATGAAACCCTTGTGCGGGTCTTCGGCGTTGATCCGGCATTCGATGGCGTGGCCGGCAATGGAAATGTCTTCCTGCCTGACCGACAGAGGCTGGCCACCGGCGATGCGCAGCATCTCCTGCACGAGATCGAGACCAGTGATCATCTCCGTCGCCGGATGCTCGACCTGAATGCGGGTGTTGACCTCGATGAAATAGAAGTGGCGGCTGGCATCGTCGTAGAGATATTCGACCGTTCCGGCGCCGCTGTAGCCGACCGAGCGCGCCAGGGCGACGGCGCTGTCGCACAGGCTCTTGCGCACATCGGCCGGCAGTCCGGCGGCCGGGGCTTCCTCCCAGACCTTCTGCCGGCGCCGCTGCAGCGAGCATTCGCGCTCGTAGCAATGAACGAAATTCCTGCCGTCGCCGAGGATCTGCACCTCGACATGACGCGCCTTCTCGATCACCTTCTCGATGTAGAGGCCGCCATCGCCAAAGGCCGCCGCGGCCTCGGCCGAAGCTTGCGGGAAATGACGCTCGAAGTCCTCAAGGGTGTGTGCGATGCGGATGCCCCTGCCGCCGCCGCCGGCGGCCGCCTTGATCATCACGGGCAAGCCGATGCGCGCGACGATCGCCGCCGCCTCGGTGACGTCGGAGACGCGCCCGTCGCTGCCGGGCACGGTGGGCACGCCGGCCCTGGCCGCGACCTGGCGCGCCGCCACCTTGTCGCCAAGCAGCCGGATGGCCGAGGCGTCCGGCCCGACGAATTTCATTCCCGCTGCAACCACAGCTTCGGCGAAGTCGGCATTCTCCGACAGGAAGCCGTAGCCCGGATGGATGGCATCGACCTTGGCCGCCTTGGCCGCCGCTAGTACCGCCTCGATGTTCAGGTAGGATTTCTTCGCCGCCGGCGGCCCGATGTCGATCGCCTCGTCGGCCAGTTGCACCGCCAGCGAGCCGGCATCGGCATGGCTGTACACCTGCACTGTCCTCAGCCCCAGGGCCTTCGCCGCGCGGATGATCCGCACCGCGATCTCGCCTCGATTGGCAATCAGGACGGAATTGATGGTCATGCCTCGACCTCGGCAAGCGCCTGGCCGGCCATGACCGCATCAGCGTCGTCGACGAGGAAACGGATCGCCTTGCCGTCGATGCCGGCCGTCACTTCATGGAAAGACTTCATCACCTCGACAATGCCGATCACATCGGTGGCGGAAACCGCATCGCCGTCGTTCTTGAACGGCGCGCTGTCGGGCGATGGCCTGCGGTAGAACATGCCTGGCAGCGGCGACTTGATTTCGGCTTTGCTCATTTTGATCCCCTTGCGGCCTGGGTCTGTTGGGCGGACACTTCCGACACCGGTGCGATCCGGATCCCGTTCGCGACCAAAGCGGAACGCATGGTGGCGGCGATCTCCAGGCAACCCGGCGTGTCGGAATGAAAGCAGATCGACTCGAAATCGATGTCGATGTCGGCGCCATCGACGGTGCGGACCTTGCCCTCAAGACAGGCGCGCACGACCTTGTCGGCAATGCCGGCCGGATCGAGCTTGCCGACATGCCGCGTGAACACGATCGAGCCGGAGCGATCGTAGTCCCGATCGGCATAGAATTCCCTAATTACCGGTTGGCCGGCTTCGAGCGCGGTGCGATAGGTCTGCGACATGCCCATGCAGAAGACGAAGGCATTGGGTGCCACGGTGCGCATCAGCTTGATGAAGGATCGCGACAGCGCCTCGTCGGCGGCGAGTTCCATGTAGAGGGCGCCGTGCGGCTTGACGTGCTGCAGGACGGCGCCATGACGCCGAGCAAATTCCCTGAGCGCGCCGATCTGATAGACGATGTCGTTGACGATCTCGTCGCCGCTGCCGTTGATCTTGCGGCGGCCAAAACCTTGCAGATCCCGATAGCCCGGATGCACGCCGATGCCGACGCCGTGCTGGGTCGCAAGCCGCACGGTGGCGTCCATCAGATTGGGATCACCGGCGTGGAAACCGGCGGCGATGTTGGCGGAGCTGATCAGTTCCATCAGCCTGGCATCGTCGGTGTCGCTCAGCCGCCATTGGCCGAACGCTTCACCCATATCGCAATTGATGTCGACAACCGTGACTGGCACGTTGCTCCCTTTGCATTCATGCGCCGATCGACAGCGCGGTTCCCGTGTTCTTGTTTTTTTGAACGTTAACGCGGAAGCACGACATTGGAAAATTCTATTCTCAGAATTTGACTTTCTGATTTTCAGATACCTATGGGCGATGCAGCTGGAAGAGAAAGTGCTCGATACCGCCAGAAACGCTGGCATTTACTGCAACTCAAAAAGGCAATGGCTGCTCAAAGAAATTGCGTGTATCGTATTTTCCGAAAGTGTATGCCGCCGATATCAGATAAACGGAAAGCTGCGTCCTTTGCCAATCAGCCTGCGCCAGATCCGCTATTTCGTCTCGACCGCAGAGCAGGGCCAGATTTCGCAAGCGGCGGTCGACCTCGCCATTTCGCAGTCGGCGATCACCACGGCGATCAAGGAACTGGAGAGCGAGGTCGGCGCCGACCTGTTCGTCCGCTCTCCCCAGGGCATGGAACTGACCGCCGCCGGGCGCCAGTTCCTGTTCCACGCCTATGACATCCTCAACAAGGTCCAGGAAGCGACCAGCCTGAATGTGCCGGCGAACAACCTAGAGGGCAGCCTCACCGTCGCGGCGACCTATACGGTGATCGGCTACTTCCTGCCCAACCACCTGGAGAAGCTGAAGCGAAATTTCCCGAAGCTCGACATCCAGCTTTTCGAGCTCAACCGCGAGGCAATCGAGGAGGGTCTTCTGTCCAACCGGTATGACATCGCCGTGCTGCTCACCTCGAACGTGCTCAATCCGGATCTGACGACCGAGACATTGATGGGTTCGCGGCGGCGGCTCTGGGTCGCTTCGAAGCATCATCTGCTGCAGCGGGAATCCGTCGGCCTGAAGGAAATCTCGCAAGAGCCCTACATCATGCTGACCGTCGACGAGGCGGCGCACACCTCACTGAAATACTGGAGCAAGACACCCTATCAGCCGTCGGTCACGCTGCGCACATCCTCCGTCGAGGCGGTGCGCTCGATGGTCGCCAACGGACAAGGGGTCGCAATTCTCTCGGACATGGTTTTGCGGCCATGGTCGCTGGAAGGCAAGCGCATCGAAACGCTGGTGCCCAGCGACCCGATCCCGGCGATGGATGTCGGCCTGGCCTGGCGCCGCAATGCCCAGTTCACCCCCGCCATGGAGGCGTTCCGGTCCTATTTCAGGCAGACGTTCTACATTCCGAACAGTCGTTAGCGCTCGCAGACGGACACAGATTTAAACGCCCTGGCCCTCCGCGAGGCTGAACGGGATTTGCTTCGGAAGCAACGACGTCTCCGATCATCCAACCCGTCAGGAAAGAGCGCAAGACGGCGGAAGGTGTCCGAGGCGAATACGGCGACGGAAATGTCGCCCCCTCCTTACCCGGCAAATCTGGGCTCGGCTATCCCGGTCACGCCGAGACCGGTGATGGCGAACAGGCTGCCGCGCAAGACACCGTCGCCGGGAAATCGCGGCAGCGGCGGCTTGGCCATCGAGGTCACATACAGGGTGTCGAGCTTCGGCCCGCCGAACATGACGCTGGTGATCTTCTTCACCGGCATGTCGATGACGCGGTCGATGCTGCCGTCCGGCGCATAGCGCACCAGCCGACCGTCATAGACCAGAGCATTCCACAGATAGGCTTCGGCATCGACAGTCGAGCCGTCGGCCGCACCGCCGCGGCTGGTGTCGACCCGGGTGAAGGTGCGGCGGTTGGTGGCCGCGCCGGTGGCGATGTCGTAGTCGTAGGCCCAGATCTCGCCGGTCCAGGTGTCGGCGAAATAGAAAGTGCGGTCGTCGGGGCTCCAGCACGGCCCGTTGGAGCAGATGATGCCGGAATCGATCCTGGTGACGGAGAAGTCCGGATCGAGCCTGTAGAGACCGCCGGACGGCCCCTCCTCCATCGTGTCCATCGAACCGGCGAAGAAGCGGCCGCGCCGGTCGACCTTGCCGTCGTTGAGACGGTTCATTGGCCGGTCCGGCTCGGGATCGTGGATCAGCGTCACATCGCCGGTGGCGAAATCGAGCAGATGGAAGCCGCGCTGCAGCGACACCACCGCGCCGCTGCCATCCTTCCGCAGCGCCATCGAGCCTATCTTCATCGGTACGTCCCAGCAGCGGATCTCACGCCCGTCGGCGGTCGCCCGGAACACCCGCCCGTCGAAACTGTCGATCCAGTAGAGTCGCTCCTGCTCGACATCCCACAGCGGTCCTTCGCCCAGTGTGGTCTTCACGTCCACCACGACTTCGATCTTCATACCGTCCTCCTCTGTTTGATGCCGCGCGGCGATTGGCCAGGCCGCGTCAGAAAGCGACCTTGTCGCCGCCTTTCAATGACAGGATCTCGCGCGCCTCGTCGGGCGTCGCCACCTCCATGCCAAGCCCCTCGATGATCTTGCGCGCGAGCAACACCTGTTCGGCATTCGACTTCGCCAGTCTGCCCTTGCCCGCCCAAAGGCTGTCCTCCAGCCCGACGCGGATGTTGCCGCCAAGCGCCGCCGATTGCGCGGCGATGCGCAGCTGGCTGGCGCCGGCGCCCAGCACCGACCAGCGGAACTGGTCACCGAACAACCGGTCGGCGGTGCGCTTCATATGGGCGACGTCTTCGGGATGGGTGCCGATGCCGCCGAGCAGTCCGAACACCGACTGCACGAAGAAAGGCGGCTTCACCAGCCCGCGATCGGCGAAGTGGGAAAGGTTGTAGAGATGGGCGATGTCGTAGCACTCGAACTCGAAGCGCGTGCCGTTGTCGTAGCAGGTGGCCAGAATGTACTCGATGTCCTTGAACGAATTGCGGAAGACCAGGTCGCGCGTCGCTTCCAGATGCGGCTTTTCCCAGTCGAACTTGAAGGTCTCGTATTTGTCGGCGAGGTGATAGAGCCCGAAATTGATCGAGCCCATGTTGAGCGAGGCAACTTCCGGTTTGAACTGGGCGGCAGGGCGCACGCGCTCCTCGACCTTCATGTAGGGGCTGCCGCCAGTGGTGATGTTGATGGCGGCATTGGTGCCCTGCTTGACGCGCGGCAGGAAGCGGGCAAAGGCCTCCGGCGTCTGGTCGGGCTTGCCGGTTTCCGGGTCGCGGGCATGCAGATGCAGGATCGCGGCCCCAGCCTCCGCCGCTGCGATCGCTTCGGAGGCGATCTGGTCCGGCGTGATCGGCAGATAGGGCGACATGGTCGGCGTATGGATCGCCCCCGTCACCGCGCAGGTGATGATGACCTTGCCCTTGGTCTGCGCGGCACCCGGCTTGCGGCTCGTTTGCGTCATTCTCCGAACTCCTGATCCGATTTTCTTTTGTGCGCCGCCAGCGCCATAAGCCGGCGATCACGCCACACCTGCCGTGCGCCGAGACCGTCGCGCGGCAGGCGCTTGCGACGGTCGGCCTCGACGGTCGCCATGACCTCGCCGGCCCAGTCGACGCGACGAAGCATCTGCGGGAAGATGTTCGAATAGATCGACTGATAGCGCTCGACATAGTCGCGCACGCCGCCAGGCGCATTGAGGTCGATGGTCTCGAACGGCCCCATGAACGACCAGCGCAGCGCCAGCCCGTCGCGGATGCCGATATCGACATCCTCGACGCTGGCGTAGCCGTCGGCGACGAGCCGAAAAGCCTCCTCCAGCAATGCACCTTGCAGGCGGTTCATGATGAAGCCGTCGAGCTCGCGCTTCATCACCAGCGGGGCGTGGCCGGCATCGACGAGGAAGGCGCGGGTCCTTTCGACCGTCTCGGCGGACGTCCACGGCGCCGGCACGACTTCGGCCGCCGGAATGAGATAGGGCGGATTGATCGGATGCACGACCAGGCAGCGGTGCCGCCCCCGCAGATGATCGGTGAACTTCGACGGCAACAGCGCCGAGGTGGAACTGGCGATGACCGTTTGCGGGCCGGCAAGGGTGTCGATCAGGGAGAACACCTCCCGCTTGACCTCGAGGTTTTCGGGCGTGTTCTCCTGGACATGGACTGCATCGGCCACCGCTTCCGCCAGTTCGGCGACAATGGCGATGCGGCCGAGCACGGTGTCGACGGATTGACCGCGCAGCAGGTCGTTCGAGGCAAGGTCGCCGAGCACGCCGGCAATGTAGTCACGGGCACCGCCTGTCGCGGCCGGCGACTGGTCCCACATCCGCACATCATGGCCGGCGCGGGCGAAGCTGATCGCCCAGGCCCGCCCGATGAACCCGCTTCCGACAATCGCGACATTGGCCATGGATCGGTTCCTCAGAGTGTTTCGACATTGCCGTCGACGCCGAGCGACTGGCCGGAAATGTTGATCCCCGCATCGGACAGCAGGAAGGCGACCATCGAAGCCACATCATAGGGGCTGGTCATGCGGCGCAGCGAGATGTTCTGCAGATAGCGCCCGGTCATCTCCTCGTGGCTGATGCCAATCTGCTTGGCGCGCGCCGAGATGACGCCCTCGATACGTGGTCCCTCGATGATGCCGGGCAGGATGGCATTGACCCTTATGCCGTGCGGCCCAAGCTCCTTGGCGAGGCTCTGCGTGAAACCGATGACACCGAACTTGGCCGCCGAATAGGGCGTGCGGAACGCATAGCCGTGGCGGCCGGCCGCCGACGACATCGACACGATCGAGCCCCCGCCCGCCGCCTTGATCAGCGGCACGGCGCGCCGTGCGCACAGGAACTGGCCGGTCAGGCAGATGTCGATGCAGCGCCGCCAGTCGGCCGGATCGATCTCGTCGACACCGCCTGTCGGGCCGGCAATGCCGGCATTGTTGATCAGCGCGTCGAGCCCGCCGAGCTTTTCCTTCACGGCCTCGAACAGCCGGTCGACGTCCGCGTCACGCGAGACATCCGCCTTGATTGCCGCGACCAGATCGATCTTGTCCGGAGCGGCGGCCAGCGCCTCGTCGGAAACGTCGCAGACGACGATGCGCGCCCCGAGCCGCGACAGCGTGTCGGCTATGGCAAAACCGATGCCGCCGGCGCCCGCCGTCACCAGCACGCGCTGGCCTTTCAGCCCGCTCAGAAATTCGTCCGCCGATGCCGGTGCGCTCGCGCTCATGGTCCTGTCCTTCTCATTGCAACCGCCGTTCGCGCAGCGCCATGACGGCACCCAGAACGACCAGCCCGTAAAGAATTGCCCTTGTGGCGTAGGGAAGCGTGGTGCCGGCCAGCAGCATCTGCAGCGCCGTCAGCAACAATACCCCGCCGAGCATGCCGAGATAGTGGCCGCGCCCGCCGGTGATCAGCGCACCGCCAACCACCACCACGGCGATCGACGGCAAGAGATAGTCGTCGCCCATGCCGAGGCTTGCCTGGCCCGAAAAGCCGGTCAGCATGATGCCGACGATCGCCGCGCAGACGGCCGACAGCATGTAGACCAGGATCAGCGTGCGCTCGACGCCGATGCCTGACAATCGCGCCGCGCGCAGCCCGTTGCCGATGCCGTAGACCCGGCGTCCGAACGGCGTGCGTCCAAGCAGCAGCACTGCCACGACCACGAAGACGACCATCAGCAGAACGACCGGCGTCACGAGGCCGAGCTTGGCCGTCATGAACCAGCGCAGCAGCGGCGAGGAAAAACCGGCCGGTGTTCCCTGCGAATAGAGCAGCGCACAGCCCTGCAGAATGCCGTTGGTGGCGAGCGTCATGACGATCGGCGAGATGCCGAGATAGACGATGCCGAAGCCATTGGCGAAGCCGATGGCGCAGGCCATCAGCAATACGACCGGCAAGGCGTAGACGAGGGCAGCATCGGAGCCGTTGACCATGCCGGCCAGGATGATGCCGGAAATGCCGATCGTCCACGGCACGGAGAGATCAAGGCCGCCGGTCAGGATGACCGTTCCCTGCCCGAGCGCCAGGACGGCCAGGAAGGACGACAGCACGAGCAGCGAATTCCAGTAACCCGGATTGAGGATGGCGCGACCGAGCCAGATCTGCGTGACGATGACGATGATGAGCAGACAGACATAGGCGGGCAGTGCGTAGCGCAGCGTCTCCGCGTTGCGCAGATGGAAGGCAGGGCGCGGCGATGCCGGGCTGCCCTGGTGATGCGATGGCCCGGCGATCCTGAGGCGCCGGTCCACGCGCTCGAGTTGCGAGGGCAATATGCCGGCGCGCCAGGCGGCAAGCCGGGCACGCGCGGCGCGCAATTGCACGGCAAGCACCGATGCGTGCGAGATCGAGCCAGCGAGAGCCGCCAGCACGAGAATGGTGCCTTCGGCTATGGTCGAGTAGTAGGCCGACACATTGAGCACCAGCAGGATGTTCACCACCATCATCAGGATATAGGCGCCGAAGACCGTGCCGACCGGACCGCCCTGCCCGCCACCGAGACGCGTGCCGCCGACGACGACCGCCGCGAACATCGACAACAGCAGCGGATTGCCGACCAGCGGATCGCCGCTGCCGGTCTGGGCGCTGATGAACACGCCGGCAAGGCCGTAGCAGCCGCCGGCGATGACATAGACCGCAAAGCGCACCAGCACGACATTGATGCCGACGGAAGCGGCCGAATCCGCGTCGCTGCCAACCGCGTAGAGCGCCGTGCCGAAGCGGGTTCCCTTCAGCCAGAACCAGGCGAGCAGGACGACGCCCAGCACCACCAGCGGCATCGGCAGCCAGTTGGTGATCGCGTCGCCAAGGTAGAACGTGCCGAGATCGGGCGACACGAAGCCGCCGGGCTTGTCCATCACCAGCAGCGTCACACCTTGCAGGATGAACATGGTGGACAGCGTCACCACTATGGGCTGCATGCGCAGCACGGCGATGAAGAAGCCGTTGAAGGCCCCGACTGCCATGCCGACGCCGATGCCGACTGCCGTCCACAGCAGGATGCTGGCGCCTGGTGCCATCGGGTCCATGCTCGACGCCAGCACGACATTGACCAGCGATATCACCGCGCCGGCGGACAGATCGAAGCCACCCGAGAGGATCACGATCGTCTGGCCGATCGCCGCGAGCGCCGAGGTCGCGCCGCCGCTCGACAGGAACGACACATCGAAATAGGTCAGCGGCCCGGCACTGATCCAGTCGACAATGAAGAGCAGGATCGCAAGGACGGCGGCGGCGATCAGCGCGCCGCGATTGCGCATCAGCGCGCGGCGCAGCCCGAAGCCACTGGAAGCAGGAGATGGAAGTGTCGTGCTGCTCATGCGGCGGCTTCCCCGGCATGGCCGAGCGCCGGACGCATGATGGCCGGTTCGGTGATGGCGTCACCTTCGAGCTCGGCCGCGATGCGCCCGTCGTAGAGAACCAGGACCCGGTCGCATTGGTGGACGAGTTCGGGAATCTCCGTCGAGTGCAGCAGGATCGAGCCGCCAGCGGCCACGTAGTTACGCATCATCACGTAGAGCTCGTGCTTGGTGCCGACATCGATGCCGCGGGTGGGATCGAACAGAAGCAGGATGCGGCTCTGCGCCACCAGCCATTTGGCGATGGCGATCTTCTGCTGATTGCCGCCGGAAAACGCTCCGGCCCGAGTCCACAGCGCGCGGCGGTCGACCTCGACAGTGGCGAATGCCTCCTCGACGGAACGGGTCTCGGCTTCCATGTCGACAAGGCCGAAGCGTGTAAAACGCGACACCACGGGCAGTGTGGCGTTCTGGCTGCCCGACAGTTTCAGGAACAGGCCCTCGGATTTGCGGTCTTCCGGCACCAGGCCGATCGCCATGTTGGGCAGCAAGGCATCGGCGGGCGAGCCGAGCCAGACCTTGCGGCCGTCGACAAGGATGTCGCCATGGGTAATTTCAGCCATGCCGAAGCAGGCCAGGAACAGATCCTGCTGGCCCATGCCCTGCAGTCCGGCAACGCCGAGGATCTCGCCCCGGCGCAGGTCGAAGCTGGCGCCGTCGAGCTTGCGCCCGACCTTGAGGTCGCGCACGCCCAGAACCGATGGACCGAATGCCTGGGCACTATCGGGCTTGGGCGGGAAGGTCTGCTCGATGCTGCGGCCGATGATCTTTTCGATCACGTCGGCGTCCGAGACGTCGGCAACGGGCGCGGTGACGATGTGGCGGCCGTTTCTCAGGATCGTCAACGTGTCGCAAAAGGCGCGCACCTCGCGCATGCGATGGGTGATGAAGACGATGGTCGTGCCCGCGGCCTTCAGCCTGGCGATGATGTCGCCCAGCCAGTCGACGTCGCGGCCGGCGAGCGTCGAGGTCGGTTCATCGAGCAGCAGGATGCGCGGCTTGCGGTAGACGGCACGCGCGATCTCGATCTTCTGGCGCACCGAAAGCTCGAGCTCGCTCACTTCGGCATCGAGATCGACGGAAAAGCCGAGATCGTCGATGTGGCTGCGAACTGCCTTGCGGGCGGCAGTGCGCCGGATCAGGCCGGAGATGCCCACCGGGGCGTAGGGCAGCAGCATGTTGTCGAGAACGGAGAGATCGCGCACCAGGGTCATCTCCTGGAATGCCGTCTGCACGCCCAGCGCATGCGCGGCGCGCGGTGCGCCGTAGCCGATCTCCTTGCCGAAGACATGGACATGACCCGCGCTCGGCCGGACCAGTCCGGACAGCAGTTTCACCAGGGTCGACTTGCCGGCTCCATTTTCACCAAGCAGCGCATGGACGCCGCCAGACGCGATCCGGAACGACACGCCGTCCAGCGCGACGGTCGGGCCGAACGCCTTGCTGATGCCGTCGATCTCGATGGCGGGAAGCTCGGAGTGGTCTGTCATTGTCCTCGATCGCCGGGCTGCGCACTTCTGGGCGACATGCATTAGCGCGGATCGACGATGCGCGGACAGGAGGTCCGCGCATCGTCGCGATTTGCCTTGGGAGGCTCAGTCTTCCGGCTGGCCGACGAGGGCAGCGCTGAGGCCGATCTCGGGCGCTTGGTCCGAAAAGATCGAAGCGAACCAGCCGGGATTGGAGACCAGCGACGGCTTGAAGGCGTTGCAGCCGGCCTTCATCTCCGCCCAGGTGCCCTCATTGCAGAGCTTGATCGTCTCGTTGGTGACGACCGGCAGCGGCAGGATGGTGGTCTTCGGCACGTCCTTGCCTTCGATCGCCTCGACGGCGAGCTTGAGTGCCAGCGCCCCGGAGTACGGCGGCGAGGCGTAGGAAATGCGTGGCGCGCCGAGCGGCGCATAGGGCGACGCCGCGCCTTCGACTTCCGTCCCCTCCGGCAGCATCTGGATGCGGCCACCATTGGAGCCTTCACCAGCGCAAGGCAGGAGTTCGCTGGTCTTCTTGCCGGCCTCGAGCTGCATGGAATTGGCGGTGAAGCAGCCGACCTGCATCCACAGCCCGTTGATATCGCTCCAGCTGCGCGTCGCCAGGATCTTCGAAAGCTCGGTGCGAGCGACAGCCTGACTCCACATGCCGACAGCCTCGCCGACGATCTTGATATCGGGATACTTGGCGAAGACTTCCTTGGCGGCCTTGGTGCGCAGATCGTCGACCGATGTGCCGGGAACGCCGGTCACCGCGATGATGTTGCCCTTGCCATTGAGCTTCTTGACCAGCCATTCGGCCGTCACTCGGCCTGCTTCCTCCTGGTCGATATGCACGTTGTAGGCACAAGGCTCGGTGATCTCCGCGTCATAGGCAAAAACCTTGACGCCCTTGTCGCAGGCATTCTTGACCACCTGGTTGAGCGCGGTCGGCGAGATCGGGAAGATCACGATGGCTTCGGCGCCCGCCTGCACCATCGCGTTGACCTGCTGGATCTGGCGCTGCGCGTTCGGCCCGGCCACCTGGACCTGCAGGTCGACCTTGTCGGCCAGGCTCTTGTGCGACGCCATCGCCTTGACCATGTTGGCGGCCTCGGCCTGCCAGTCATTGCCGATGAAGCTCATGCTGAGAAAGATCTTGTGCTTTTCGGCCGCTTCCGCGGCGGACAGGCCGAAGGCGCAAGCAGCCATGCCGGCCAGCAGCGCGAGCCGCCGGACTTTCAATCCGATACCCATATGAAACTCCTCCCAATCCGAACGACCGAATGCCTCCCAAGGGCACGAAACGTAACCCTTGTCATTCGATGCCAGCGACCGTAACATGATTTGATCAAAGATCAATGATGAAATCGCTCAGTATCAGAACCGGCGGTCGTGGGCGCTTGACGCGGCATCCCGAACCTTGCATTCCGGGCACAGGCGATAGGGTCGCCCTTGGGCGGGAAGGTTGACGGGAGATGGCTGGATCGGCGTTCAGGAAGCCGGGGGTCGAGATCACGCCCCTGTCCAGGGAGACCTTGCAGGACAGGGTCTACCGCCACGTCACCGAACTGATCCTCGACGGCAGCATCGTCCCCGGCGAGATGGTCACGGTTCAAAGCCTTGCCGACGCTTTTGGCGTCAGCCCGATGCCGGTCAGGGAAGCGCTGCGGCGCCTGACGGCCGCCAACGCGCTGATGGTGGTTTCGGGCCGCTCGATCGGCATTCCGGCACTAAGCCGCGCGCGCCTCATCGACCTCAGGAATGTCCGGTTCGAGATCGAAGCGATCGCGGCAGCATGGGCGGCGGAGCGCATAGACGACCAGGGCGTGGCTCAGCTGCGCCAACACCTTGATGCGCTCGAACAGGCCAATGCGGCCGGAGACGTCAAATCCTATCTCAGGGCCAACTATGCCTTTCATTTCTCGATCTATCGGGCGGCCGGCTCCGAGAACATGCTCAACATCATCGAGAATCTTTGGCTGCAGATCAGCCCTTACTTCAACATGCTGCACGATTCGGGAAACTACTCGACCGCCAACGAGCACCATCAGGAGATGTTCGCAGCACTGCGCGACCGGGATGCGGAGGCGATTCGGGCCGCGGTCCGCGCCGACATCGACGCGGCTTTCGACGTGCTGGTCGGACTGCTGAAGTAGCAGAAAATTGCCTGATACTTCTTCAAGCTGACGTTGGGCCTCGGTAGCGTTCACCCCGCGGGGCCCGTGGCGGCTCTGGAGCTCGGCGTGACGGGGATGCATGCGTCCACCGCCAGGACGGAGCCAGCAGACTTCCTTTCTACACGAAGGCCATCACGACCACGCCGCCCACGACAACCAGGGCCAGTCCAGCGATAAGCATGGGCAGCAACGTATTGCCTGCCTTTGCGCCGCTTGCCGCTTCAGTACTGAACACAAGGCTTGGGCGCTCTTCGAGCATTTCTTGCTTCTCGATCTGGAATTTCATTTTCGTCTCACTTCGCTTCGTTGGCGTCGCAGGGAGAACCATTCGCCGCGCCGAAGCGGCGCGTCGACACGTCAATGTTCTATCTATCAGCCGTTGCTGAAGAAGAGAGGCTACCGGACTTGAAGCGTCGGTTCTTTGCGCTCGCGCAAACTGGATGCCACGACGCGTTCGTCGCCGCTGCTGTCGGCGGAGTGTTTTCTGGAGCAGAAAACCCGGCCATAGCGCTCTTCCCGAAGGCCATCGCTACCCCCCTTCGACCGTCGCCGGGATGTCACTCCTTCGAATGCCCATCCATCGTTGATCCTCGTCAACATCGCCCGAAATCCCGATTGATGCGCATCAAAGCCGACGGAACGTATGCCGGTTAGTTAAAGCGGACAGCAGTTCGGAGATGGTCATGGCTCACAAGCAAGTGTTGTTTCGTTCCGCGGCGCGCGAAAAGATCCTTCGTGGCGCGACCCAACTCGCCGACGCCGTGCGCGTGACGCTCGGGCCGCGCTCGAAGTCGGTCCTGATCGAAAAGAAATGGGGTGCTCCCATCGTCTGCAACGACGGGGTGACCATCGCCAAGGAATTCGACCTGAAGGATCCCGAGGAGAACCTTGGCGCGCGGATGCTCAGGCAGGCGGCCGAGAAAACCGGGGACATGGTCGGGGACGGCACCAGCACGTCGACCATTCTGGCCCATGCGATATTCGCCGACGGCGTGCGCAACGTTGTCGCCGGCGCCAGCGCGATCGATATCAAACGTGGTCTCGATCGTGCAACAAAACGGGCCATAGAAGCGCTCAAGCAGATATCCCGACCAGTTTCGACCCGCCGCGAGAAAGAGCAGGTGGCGACGATCTCCGCGCACAACGACCCGCTCATCGGCGAACTCGTCGGCGAGGCAATGGAGAAGGTCGGCGGCGAAGGCGTCATCACGGTCGAGGAAGCGAAGACCACGGAGACGGTTCTGGAGGTTGTCGAGGGCATGCAGTTCGATCGCGGTTTCTTGTCACCTTATTTCGTGACCGATCCCGAGAAGATGGAAGCGGTCCTGGAAGACGCGGTTGTGCTCATCGTCGAAAAGAAGATCTCTTCGCTGAACGATCTCATCAAGTTGCTGGAAGCCGTGGCAAAGTCGGGCTCGCCCTTGCTGGTTGTCGCCGAGGAAGTCGAAGGCGAGGCGCTTGCGACGCTCATCGTCAATCAGATCCGGGGTACGTTCAAGAACTGCGCCGTCAAGGCGCCCGGTTTCGGCGACCGCCGCAAGGCCATGCTGCAGGACATCGCCATCCTGACCGGCGGTCAGGTTATTTCCGAAGACCTCGGGCTCAAACTGGAAAATGTCACGATGGAGCAGTTGGGGCGCGCAAAGCGCGTGGTCGTCGACAAGGACAATACGACAGTCATCGGCGGCGGCGGTGACGCGAAGGCGATCAAGGGTCGAGTGGAACAGATCCGACGCGAGATCGACGACACAACCAGCGACTATGATCGCGAAAAGCTGCAGGAACGGCTGGCCAAGCTTGCAGGCGGCGTCGCGGTCATAAAGGTCGGCGCGCCGACCGAGGCCGAAATGAAGTCGAAAAAGGAAGCGCTCGACGATGCCATCAGCGCCACCAAGGCCGCGGTCGCCGAAGGCATAGTGCCAGGCGGCGGGCTTGCCCTGTTGCGCTGCATCGCCACGGTGGCTGACGAGGAGCAGCATTGCGAAGGCGACGAGCGGACGGGCGTGCAGATCCTCAAGCGCGCGCTTGAAGCACCGGTCCGGCAGATCGCCGAGAATTCCGCGGTCGACGGCGGCGTTGTCATTGCCAAGATGATTGAAGGCACGGGCAATTTCGGATTCGATGCCGGACAGAAAGTTTACGTCGACCTCGTCGAGGCCGGCATCATCGACCCGACCAAGGTGGTGCGCATCGCGCTTGAAAACGCGGTCTCCGTCGCAAGCGTTCTGCTCTTGACCGAAGCAACCATGACCGAAATTCCCGAACCGGCGAAAGAACGCGCTCTCGAACCTGAAATGACGATGTAACGCGCGAAGCCTCGTTGATGAGGTGGAAATAGACAACTCGATGATGATTTCGGCGCGGCAGTGCCGCGCTGATCGCATTCTCATCCAGGTCGACCGTTCTCTCTTGATTACAGCGTCCGGCGTCTCGCCAGCCGGCGATGACGATGTGCCCAGACGGACCTGCAAGAGATGCAGGTTTGACGCGCATCAAGGCGCAAGATCGGACCTCCGGTGATCCTGAGACAAATCTCATCGGAGGCACGAAAATGATCTTCAACACCATCATGGTTCAACTCGATGTCGATTCTCCGGCAGCGCCGCGAACGACCTATGCGCTGGAGTTGGCGCGGCGCTTCGAAGCCACGCTGATCGGTTTTGCAGCGGCCGACGCATATGTGTTTGTTCCTGGCGACGATGGCGGCATGGCGGCGGCGGAAATCATGCGTCAACGCCTCACCGAGATCGAGGATCGCCTGAAGATCCTGAAGGAAGAATTCCTGGCCGTCGTCGGAGACGAGGCCTCCTGGCGCGAGGAGATCGGCGATCCGACACGTCTGCTCGCGATGCATGCCCGCGCAGCGGACCTGATCGTGACCGGAGCGCCGGCCTCGGGAGTCGCCGGTGACCACCACCGGGTAGTGGATACAGGAGCGCTCGTGCTGTCGGCTGGACGGCCCGTGCTGATTGCGGCCGACGGACTTGCCCCGCTTGATCCCAAGAAGGTTGTGGTGGCGTGGAAGGATAGTCGCGAGGCTCGGCGTGCAGTCATCGATGCACTTCCCTTTCTCACCGGCGCACAAGATGTGCTGGTGGCGACGGTCGAGGAACAGAACCAGAGGGACGCGCGCGAAAGTATCGGCGACGTCGTCCGGTTCCTGATGAGGCATGGCGTCAAGGCGAGATCGGAGGTGCTGGGCGCCGGTCATGCGGACGCTTGCGAAACCGTCACCGAACTCGCCCGCGGCATGGGTGCTGAACTTGTGGTTGCTGGCGGCTACGGTCACAGCCGGGTCCGCGAATGGGCCTTTGGAGGCATGACCCGCTCCCTGCTCAAGCAAGGCTCGGTCAACCGGTTGTTTTCGAACTGACGACATTGCCGAATACAGTGGCGGTCGCCTTGCGCTTGCTAAAAGGGGATGCGACGGAGCTATGAAGATGAAGGAACTGCCGCTTGCCGAGGTCTACCGGCTGATCGAGCCTGGTCCTGTTGTTCTGCTGACAACGCGGGCCAGAGGCCGCGCCAACGTCATGACCATGTCGTGGCACACCATGGTGGAGTTCACGCCCCCGACAATTGCCTGTGTCGTATCGAGCGGCGACTTCTCTTTTGCTGCGTTGCGCGACACAAAGGAGTGTGTGATCGCAATTCCGGCCGTGGGGCTGGCGGAAAAAGTGGTGGAGGTCGGCAACTGCTCAGGCCGCGACAGAGATAAATTCGCGACGATTTGGCTGACGCCACTGCCCGCCGAGCATGTCGCTGCGCCCTTGGTGGCTGAATGCTTCGCCAATCTCGAATGCCGCGTCGTCGATACCCGGCTGGTCAACAAATACAATCTTTTCGTTCTGGAGGTTGTTAAGGCGTGGGTTGATCCGGGACAGCCAAGGCCGAAGACCATCCACCATGTTGGAAATGGAGCCTTCGTAGTGGACGGAGAGATCATCCACTTCGAGTCAAGCATGCCTTGAAGTCCGCCACTTGATCGGCGTCAAGGAGCACATGCCCTGCCCGGTCTAGTTTCGGTTCATCCATCGATACAAAAAGAGCGCCACCGATGAGCTACAAATCCATTCTGCTGAATGTGGACATAGACGGTCCAATCGGGCCGATCACCAAGATAGCCATCGATCTTGCCAGGCGTTCCGAGGCTCGGCTGATCGGCTTCTGCGCGGCAGACGCACCCTTGCCAGTCACGATGGCGCCAGAGGGTGCCGCGATAGCCGCCGAGGTCTGGCAGCAATTGAGGGATGACATCAAGAAACGGTTCAAGGACCTGCATGCCGAGTTTGACAGTCTGGTTGCTGGTTCGGTGGCGACGGAATGGCGCGAAGCGCTCGACAACCCCAACCACGCCCTGGTCGTGACATCGAGGATCGCGGATCTCATCATCACCGGTGCGGCTCAAGGGGCTTCCTCCGGCGATTCCTATCGGACTGTCGATCCCGGCACCCTCGCGCTGCGCGCCGGCAGGCCGCTGCTGATCGCGTCAAGCGGCACGGAGCATGCGCCGACAGGCAGGATCGTGGTCGCCTGGAAGGACACGCGCGAAGCGAGGCGCGCGGTGGCCGACGCCGTGCCGCTGATGGCCATGGCAGACGACGTGATCGTCGTTACGGTCGGCTCCGACCCCGACGACCGGACGACTGCCGGCATAAAGGATGTCGCGACCTTCCTGGCCACGCATGGCATCACGGCTCGCACCGAAGTGCTGAAGGCCGACGACGAAGGCGACAAGCTGATCGACTTCCTGAGCTCCGCCAATGCCGACCTGATCGTGTCAGGCGCCTATGGACACAGTCGGATCAGGGAATGGGTATTCGGCGGCGTTACCCGCTCGCTGCTCGACGACACGCGGCTCTGTCGCTTCATGTCAAGCTGATCGTTCGCCTCCTCAACGCGTCGGTTTGGCTTGGCAGTCTTGGTAGTGAGGATAGCAATGCCCTATGCGACCGAGGAAGATCTTCCACCGCCCGTCAGGACGCATCTGCCCCTGCATGCCCAGGAGATCTTTCGCGCTGCCTTCAACAGCGCCTGGGACGAATATGCCGACCGAGGCCAAGAGCGTGAAGAAATAGCTCATCGCGTCGCTTGGGCGGCCGTAAAGCGCCTTTATCGCAAGGAAGGCAGGGATTGGGTGCCTATCTGAACAGCCCGGGCAATTTGATCCAGATCAAACCATCCCCACCGTATTCATTCCATATGATTTGAAATCAATCACTTGATGAGTAATGCAGGTTCAATGACCGACATCGTTGCGAGGCTTCTCAATGCGTGCAACGCTATGAGGAGCAAGGGGGCGGACTTCCCGACAATCTGGAAAGACATCCTGAAGGGGCACCCTTACGTCGCGGGATCACCAATCCAGGATAGCGGCGAGGACGGTCCCATGTTGAGAATTCCCCTCATCACCGGTCAGGTTCTCGTCTTTCTCGGTTCAAACTTCTCTCTCCTCTAGCCGCGGCGGTGACCTAGCCGACGCCTTGGGACGTCCCTTGACCGATGCCGGTCGTGGCATGCGGTCTCTGGCCGTGGCAGCCTGTTCGTCAAGATCAGCGAGGTCTGGTCCATGGCCTGGACGAGCCTCAAGCCGCCGCCAAGGTGTTCTCGATGGCTTCGATGGGATGTTTCGCGAGATCCTTGGCCAGCTCACCCACCAGCTTTGCCTTCAGCGAAGGCTGGAAGTGCTTGCGCAGCTCGCCCAGCGTGCGCGGATCGGCGATCACCACCACATGCTGGAACGCTTCCGTCAGCGCTTCGCGATTGAGATAGGCAGCCACGGCGGCGGCAAAGTCGTCTTCCCGCAGGCGGGAGTCATCGGGATTGGCCGTGGAACTGCGATGCCGTCCGCCCGAGCCCGTGCTAGCCGAGTGCAGCACCGGCTCGGGCAATTCTACCAGGTCGATCCGCGGTTCAGGGCTCTTGTTGCGGTAGAGACGCAGCTTCTCGCCGTCGGTGACCGCGATGATAGTGCCATTAGCCAGAATCATCTTGTTTCTCCTTTGAGATGGTTTTGATCGAGGTCCAACGCTCTCCCTCGCCATGATTGGCAAGGAGTCTCGTCGTCTCGTAAACTGGAAGAGAGTGCGGTCTTTCTCCGAGCGTACTTCTCCTGGCCGAATAGACACAGCGCGCTGTATCGGCGCGGCGGCAACTCACGGAAGCCGCCACGCCGAGCTTGTCGACCCCATCAGATTATGGAAATCCGATCTTCCACCGCCCGGACGCCCGGCGAGGACCAGGCGGCACGCTCGGCTGCCTGGCGCTCGGACCACGCCCGGACCTTGCCTTCAAGGGTAACCTTGCCATCCTGAACGATGACGCGGATCGTCTGTGCTTCAGTTTCCGCATCGCGCTTCAGGGCGTTCTCGATGCGCTTCTTGATGTCGGATACCGAGGCTCGTGGCGTGATTTCGATCTGGTTGGCAACGCCGACGACGCCCGCCAGACCGCGCACGGCCTCGGCCGCGGCATTCTTCTGGTACTGCCATTCGAGTTTCCCCGTCAGCGTGATCCATCCGTCCTGCACCTTGGCCTGCACCTTGTCCCTCGGAATGGAGACATTCCAGGTGATCGCATCGACCGCGCGCCTGGCGATCTCGTCGTCGGCGGTTCCTTTCAAGCCAACCAGCCGAACTTCGATTTCCTCGGCGAGGCCCTTCACGCCCTTGACCCGCTTGACCACATTTTCGGCGGTTGTCTTTTCCCAATAGGAAGAAACATGTCCGGTCAGGGTGACGATGCCGTCTTCCACGGCAACGCCGATGTGGGCAGCGTCAATGCTCGGCTCGAATTCCAACTCATCGAGAATGTTCTGACGCAACGTTATATCCGTCATGATCTGTCTCCTGTTTGTTGAGCGGGTTCTTCTCCCGCAGCGAAACAAAAAAGCATCCTTTGCGTCACTGCTCATTGATCCGGCGCAATGCCCGGTCAAATAGTCAGCTGGCTGGACGACTGGCGCGACTGTCACGTGGTCGCGGAAGTGCCTACAAGCCAATGGTGCCGCATGCTGTCCAGGGTCTCGGCGATGTCATCGGCCTCGATCCTGACGAGATCGGTGTGACCAAAGCCCAAGGAATAGTCGAGTACAGAGATGATCGTGGGTCGTACCCTGAACAGCTTCACGGGTGCGGCCTCACTAGGCTGGATAGCCGAAATCTGCGGGAAGCGCTGCACCATCATCCGGCCAATTTCTGTGAGTTCGGAAGGAAAAACGACCTCCGTCGCGGTCGCCGCCATCGACAACCCCTTGATCTCCAGCCAGTCCTCATAGGGTGCGGTCATGGCGACCGAAACGCGCGGGTCGCGCGAGATGTTCATAGCCTTCTGCGAGCCGGCTCCGCAGCCGAAATAGAGCAGCAGACCATCATGGACGAACGAGACCACCGTCGCCTGTGGCGAGCCGTCGGAGCGGGTCGTGGCAATCGTCATGTCCATGCAACGCGCCAGGATGGCGATCATCTTCTGCTGAAGCTTGTGTTTCATGACACTCTCCTCGTTTGTTCAAGGATGCCGGCATCTTGGCCGGCGTCGCTTTCAAGCCGCCGGGGCCAGCACCGCCGTTCGCCGCAACGGCGCGAAGTCGTCAGGCGTCAGCGTTTCTTTCTCGAGCAGCAGTTTCGCGCCGGCGCGCAGATCGGTGATCCTTTCGCGGAGCACATCCCTGGCACTGGCAAAGGCCTCGTCGATCATGCCGCGGACTGCCAGGTCGACCTCACGCGCCGTGGCCTCCGAATAGTCCTTCTTGTTCGGCAGGCCAGGGCCGTCACCCAGCCATTGCAGGCGCTGCTCTTCGAGGACTGCCTGTCCCACCGTCGGGTCCATGCCGAAGCGGGTAACACATTGACGGGCAATATCCGTGACCTTGGCGAGGTCGTCGGCCGCCCCGGTCGAGACTTCGCCGAATATGACTTCCTCGGCCGCGCGGCCGCCCATGAGGACGACCATGCGATCCTTCAGCTCACTTACCGTGATCAGAAACCGGTCCTCCGTCGGACGCTGCATGGTGAAACCGAGGGCGCCGATCGAGCGCGGGATGATGGATACCTTGTGCACCGGATCGGCGCTTCGCGTCGCGACCGCCACCAAGGCATGCCCCATTTCGTGAAAGGCGACACGCTCACGCTCCTGCGGCTTCAGCAATCGGCTTTTGCGTTCCGACCCTGCGACGATGCGCTCGACCGCATTGGTGAAGTCATCCATCGTCACCTTGTCGGCGCCACGCCGCGTGGCGATGATGGCCGCCTCGTTGACCAGATTGGCAAGATCGGCACCGGTGAAACCGGGCGTTATCGCGGCAATCTCGTCCGTTCCGACGCCAGGCGCGGTTGAGACGTTCTTGATGTGAACCTTGACGATCGCCTCCCTGCCCTTGCGGTCGGGCCGGTCCAGCACCACCTGCCGGTCGAAGCGCCCAGCGCGCAGCAGGGCCGGATCCAGGATTTCGGGCCGATTGGTGGCGGCAAGCAGCACAATACCAACACGCGGATCGAAACCGTCGAGCTCCGAGAGCAGCTGGTTCAATGTCTGCTCTTTCTCGTCACCGCCGCCATAACCCGCGAACGGGCTGCGGGCACGGCCCAGCGCGTCGAGTTCATCGATGAAGATGATGCAAGGCGCGGCTTGCCGGGCCTGCTCGAACAAGTCTCGTACCCTGGCCGCCCCCACGCCGACGAACATCTCGACGAATTCCGAGCCAGAGATGGAGAAAAAGGGCACCCCCGCCTCGCCGGCTACGGCGCGCGCCATCAGCGTCTTGCCGGTTCCGGGCGGCCCGACCAGCAGGATGCCCTTGGGGATACGCGCGCCGAGGCGACCGTACTTGTCCTTGTCCTTGAGGAAGGAAACGATTTCCTGCAGTTCGGCCTTGGCTTCGTCGACGCCCGCCACGTCTTCGAAAGTCACACCTGTCTTGCGCTCCAGATAGACCTTCGCCTTCGACTTGCCGATATTGATCAGGCCGCCCATGCCTTGCCTGTCGGCGAACCCGCGGAAGAAGAACATCCAGATGCCGACGAAAATCAGCGCGGGCAATATCCAGGAGAGAACTGTCGTGAGCCAGTTGCTGTCGGACGCGCCGGTGATCTTGACGCCGGCCTTCTCGAAAACCGCAACTGCCGCAGGGTCGACGCGATTGGCAAGGAACGTCTTCTTGCCATCCTGCGGCTCCTTGAACGCGCCCTCGATCATGGTCTCGGTCAGCGTGACGGACGCAACCTTGCCCTCCTCGGTGAGGCGGATCACGTCGCTGTAGGAAAGCTGGGCAGTGTCGCGATAGGCGAACCAGACCTGAAACAGCTCAATGATCAGGATGGCAAAGATGACGTAGCCTAGATTGAAGGTGTGTTTGCGGTCCATGACATCCAGCCGGAAATTGCACTCATCGGCAAAATGTCACGACCAGCGGGCGCGTCCTTGACACGCATCAAAGTGCGGATCGCTGCTGATCATCATTGTACCGGCGATGATGGAGCACCGGCAAATTGCAGACTTGGCGGCGAAGGTGCGCTTTCTCAGCGATCCGGCGGCATACGGGAGCGAAACGACACATGTGGATGTCCGCGAGACGCATATGTCCTGGGTCTTCCTCACGGATGAACTGGTCTACAAGCTCAAGAAGCCGGTCAGGCATGCCTTCCTCGACTTCAGCACGATCAGGAAGCGGCACTTCTACTGTGGCGAGGAATTGCGGCTGAACGCTCGCCTTGCCGCCGAGACCTATCGGCGGGTCCTTCCTCTTCGCCGTGACGCATCGGGCCGCTTCTCCCTCGACGGCCGCGGACGCGTGGTCGACTGGCTGGTCGAAATGAAGCGCCTGCCGCAAGGCGACATGCTGGACAAGCGCATCGCCTGCGGTCGCTTGGACGCGGCGGAGATTGATGACCTCGCCAAAAAGCTGGCGGACTTTTATGCGCAACGCCGGGCGGAGATTGACGGCGGCGGCGCCTATCTGCGCCATCTGACAGGAGAGCAGCGCATCAACCGCGCCATCCTGCTCCGACCCGAATTCGCATTGGCGGATATCGTGTCCGGCGCCTTGGACATGGTGGACGGCCTGCTGCAGCAATTGAGGCCGCGGATAGAAGCGCGCATCCTTCGCGGCGCGATCGTCGAAGGGCATGGCGACCTGCGCCCCGAACACGTCTGCCTTTGCCAGCCGCTCCAGATCATCGACTGCCTCGAGTTCAACCGGTCGATGCGCATCATCGATCCCTATGACGAGATCAACTATCTAGGCATGGAATGCGAGAGGCTGGGCGCGCCCTGGATCAGGCCGCTGCTGGTCAAGGCTCTGCAAAGCCGGCTGCCGGATAGCCCCGATGCCGATCTGCTGGCGCTCTATGGCGGTTTCCGGGCATTGCTGAAGGCCCGTCTCGGGGTGGCGCATCTCCTCGAGACGCCGATCCGTCATCCGGAAAAATGGCGCCCGCAGGCCATTCGCTACATCAGGCAGGCAGAGCGCGAGATTTTCAGTCGTCGATCCCGATCAGGTCGGAAATCGACCCCTGTGCGTGGAGACGCCTGATCGCCTTGCCGATCAGACGGCCGATCGGCAGAATGTCCAAGGGCGCTAGCGGGTAACGGGCTTTGGCGACTGCCGCCGCATCCACGCTGTCAGTGACGATGATGCGGTCTATCGCCTGGCTGCCGAACAGAATGTCGGCCCCCTTGCCAAACAATCCGTGCGTGGCGATCGCATAAACTGCCTTGGCGCCACGTTCACGACAGGCCAGGGCAGCGCGCAGAATCGTGCCACCCGTGCTAATCAGGTCGTCGACAATGAAAACGGCTTTATCCGCGACGTCGCCTGCAAACAGCTCACCGGAAACCACGTTCCGGCTGCGGCGCTTTTCCATGAAGCCGAATCCGATTTCTTTCCCGGTTTCCACCTCCAGGGCCTCCTTGAGCAATTGCGCGCGCTTTACGCCGCCACTGTCGGGTGAAAAAATGGTGATCGGCAGATCGCCAGCCAATTTGCCTATCAGCGGGGCAAAGACCTTTCGCGTATCGAGATGGATGCTCTCGCACCGAAAGGCGTTCTGGTAAGCCGCGAAATTGTGGACGTCGAGCGTCATGATCCGGTCGGTACCCATTGCCTCGAAGAGTTGCGCCACATAGCGCGTGGTGACCGGGTCACGCGCCTTGGTCTGCCGGTCCTTGCGCGCATAGGCAAGATAGGGAACGACCGCCGTTACTCGCGCGGCGCCGTTCTCCCTGCATGTCGCCAGGAAGAACAGGAGCTTGCATAGCTTGTCGTTGGGTGACACGCCGCCACCTCCACCAAGGCTGTGCAGCACATAGACATCCCTGCCGCGCACGCTGACCAGCGGGCGCGCCTTGTGCTCCCCGTCCTCGAAATCTCGCTCTTCATGCGGATCAAGCTCGATCGAAAGCGCCCGCGCCGCGACCGCGCCTAGTTGTTCCGAGCCTTTGAGTGCGAAGAAGCGCATAATCCCTTCTATCCAGTTTCGAACATTGATGGATTGATGCGCGTCAAGGAAGCAAGCCGTCGAATGGCCTAGGAGGAGCAATCTTCAACCCCTGTGCTGGGGAGAACCATGCCGGAGCCGCTTCTGACCGCGAGGCCGAACCCAGGCGTCAAGCCAATGACCCCATTGGCGACGAAGCCGCTCCCCGAGAACATCGGGGTGGCAACGAAATTCCGCGATTTTGCCGATCTCCTCGACAGCCAGGGCGCTGACGGTTTCCGCGCACGAGCCTACAGAAGGGCGGCGGATGTCGTTTCCAGGCTGGAACGGCCCTTGGGCGAGATCCTGGCAAAGGAGGGTCGTGACGGCCTCATCGCCCTCCCGGCCATCGGAACAGGCCTGGCTGGCGCGATTGCCGAGATGGTTGCAACCGGGCGCTGGTCCCAACTGGAACGACTGCGCGGCGATATGGAGCCGGAGGCGCTGTTTCGGTCGATCCCCGGAATCGGACCCCGATACGCGCACAGCCTCGCCGAGGACGGACAGCTCGAGACCCTCGAAGACCTCGAGAACGCGCTCCATAGCGGCGCGCTTCACATCAAGGGCATCGGTCACAGGCGCAAGGAGATGCTGGGGGCAGCCCTCGCCGAGCGGCTCGGCAGGGCTCGATTGAGCACGACCCCTCAACCTCAACCCCTGCCGCCAGTGTCGATGCTGCTCGATGTCGATCGCATGTATCGCGAAAAGGCGGCAGCCGGAGTGCTTCGCAAAATTGCGCCGAAGCGCTTCAATCCGAAGGGCGAGGCCTGGTTGCCGGTCCTGCATGCGCGGCATGACAACTGGCATTTCACCGCGTTCTTCTCGAACACCAGGCTCGCGCACGAACTGGCAAGGACGAGCGACTGGGTTGTGATCTATTTCCAGGCCGAAGGCCAACCGGAGGGACGATGTACTGTCGTCACCGAAACCAGGGGGCCGATGGCAGGCAAGCGCGTCGTCCGAGGACGGGAAGACGAACAGCAACTGAAGGAACCGGTATGATGGAAAAAGCGGACAGGACTGGCGACGGCGAAACGGAACTTGAAATTCCACTCGAAACCGTATGCTTCATCATCATGAAGGCGCGCGAGTTCGATGCCAAGGATCCGGTGACCGAACCCAGCCCCGCGTCCAATCCATCCGACGATCAGTCCGCCGCGATCCTCGAGGATCATGACGATGACCCGGTTCTCGAAGAATTGCAGTCGCTGATCTCCGATCTTTCCGTCGACGCACAAATCGACCTGGTCGCCCTGATGTGGTTGGGACGCGACGATCAGTCCGCCGACGAGTGGCAAAGTGTCCGCCAGCAGGCAGCTGACGCGCACAACGAGCACACTGCCGACTATCTCTGTGGGACGCCGCTGCTTGCGGACCATCTCGCCAATGGTCTTTCGACACTCGGCTACTCCTGCGTCGAATTTGAGCGCGAGCACTTTTAGTCATCGGCGCGTCCTGGACTGCTGACGGACGGCGTTTGGGCGCCGCCGCTGTGCTATCCCTTGATGGTCGCGCATCCATCCGGGCTCCAGCGGAAGACATTTTCTGTCGCAATTGATCCCAATCAATGAGCTCGCCGCTTGCAATGGCTTTGATGGTGGTCTTGCCAGGCCGAGCCAAATTTGGCGACGCGGGCGCGATGGACAGCGGCAAAACCGCGGATTCGCGAAGCAATGGACCAGTTCGACGACGACACTTGGCAAGCGGGTCCGCTGACCTCCAGCTCTAGCGCCTCCTGGGAAACCTAAGGTGGAAGGGTGGAGGCAGCGGTACCTGTCCGATCAACTCACTCGCCAAAGGAGAAGAGCCATGGCCGAAACTGCCACCAAACTGCCCGTCAAGACAGAGAAGAGTACTGCCCCTGCCCGGTCCGACAACTGGATCGCTCCGTTCGAAAGCCTGCGTCGCGAAATCGACCGTCTGTTCGAAGACTTCCATCCTTTCGATTTTCGCCTGCCCTCGACGCGCTCCCTGTTCGGTCGTGAACTGCCGTCCCTGCGCAATGCGGGCTGGCCGGTCGCGCCGGCCATGGATCTGGTCGAGAAGGACAAGGAGTACGAGATCACCGCCGAACTGCCCGGGATCGACGAAAAGAATGTCGAGATCAAACTCGCCAACCGCATGCTGACCATCAAGGGCGAGAAGCAGGAGGAAAAAGAAGAGAAGGACAAGGACTACTATCTGTCCGAGCGCCGCTACGGCTCCTTCCAGCGCTCGTTCCAGCTGCCTGAAGGGGTAGATGCCGACAAGATCGATGCGACCTTCGCCAAGGGCGTGCTGACGGTGAAGCTGCCCAAGACCGCTGAAGCCCAGAAGGCCGAGAAGAAGATCGAGGTCAAGCCTGCGTAGTGGTCGTGACCGCTGATCACCCTCAGCGCGTCTGGTCGGCGCGCTGAGCCTCTTCAAGAGAAGACAGTTTGTCGAGCTGCCTCTATTGGGGGTCCAAGTCGGACCGCGAAACGGGCAACGTTTCCACCTTGGGATATGTTGCCGCGCGCCATATCAGCGCGATGGTTTGGCAATACTTGCTGGGCTGCCAGGTCGGCGGGACTGATCGCGTGCCTGGCTTTCGGCGATCTCGAGCTTCTTCTGCTCCAATGCCAACAAGCCTTCGAGTATACGCCGCTGTTCCGGATCGGTCTCGCGTGCGAGCAGATCCTGAAAATGGGCGATGTTGGCGCGTGCAATGAACCGGTCCATGAACATACCGCGATTGCCAAGGCGACGGCATCCTACACCCAAGTCCCGGGCCGTCCTAAAGCTATTTTGGCGCAGGTCAACGCTGCGACCGCGCTTTCACATCTTTTCTGGATTGATCTTGCGCTGGGCGACATCCTGTCGCCGATGGCCTAGTTAAACAGCGAACAGAAGGTTAGAGATGGCTGACTCTTTGCCACAGTGGTGAGACCATGCCTGCAAGAGATCTACCCGGATTTAGAGGGCGCGCGCTGCAAGTCCTCTTTTCTCCCCGCTTTGAAGCGTCAGAGGGATATTTACTAGCGGTTGCAACAGTCGCGGCCGTCTTCCTCGTCAGGCTTGTGCTGCAAACCGCCCTTGGAAACAGCGCGGTCTTCATCCTGTTCATTCCCGTCATCCTCGTCTCGGCCATCGCAGGCGGCATCGGCCCCGGTCTCGTAGCATTCGCCCTTTCGCTCGCCGGCGCTCTCTACATCGTCGGCCTCGCGCAATCGACATTGATCCAGGTGATCGTGTTCGCACTCGTAGGTCTGATGATCGTATGGATGGGCGAAATGCTGCATCATGCACGCCGAGCCATCGACAGAACCGAGGCGGCACTCAAGGCGCGCGAAGCGCATTTGCGCTCCATCCTCGATACCGTTCCAGACGCTACAGTGGTGATCGACGAAGCCGGAATCATCAATTCCTTCAGCGCCGCGGCGGTCCGCCAGTTCGGCTATGCCGAAGCAGAGGCCGTGGGTCAGAATGTTCGTCTTCTGATGCCCGAGCCTTATCATCGCGAGCACGACGGCTACATCCGGCGCTATCTCGCCACTGGCGACAGGCGAATTATCGGTATCGATCGTGTGGTTGTCGGGCGCAGAAAGGATGGCTCGACCTTCCCGATGAAACTATCGGTCGGCGAATTGAAATCGGGCGACAGGAGATACTTCACCGGCTTCATCCGCGACCTGACAGAGCAGGAGGAATCCGAGGCTCGGCTTGAGGCGTTCCAGGGCGAACTGGTGCGGCTCGCCCGGTTGAACGAACTTGGTGAGATGGCCTCGACCCTCGCCCATGAACTCAACCAACCTCTCGCGGCGATCGCCAATTATTCGCAGGGCTGCGTGCGCTTGCTGCGCGGTCTTGACGACGCTGCGGCTGAACGCATCAAAGAAGCTCTGGAGGAGATTGCCCAGCAGTCTCTACGCGCCGGCGACATCATCCGCCACCTGCGCGAGTTCATCATACGTGGCGAAACGGACAAGTCCCGGGAATCCATGCGCGAACTGATTGAAGAGGCTGGCGCGCTTGCGCTCGTCGGCTCTCGCGAAAAAGGCGTACGGTCGGTTTTCGAGTTTGCTTCCGATACGGATGACGTCCTTGCGGACCGGATTCAGGTACAGCAGGTCTTGATCAACCTGATGCGCAACGCGATGGAGGCAATGCGTGATAGCAAACGGCGAGAACTGACGGTACGCACCGCGCCAGATGGCGACGGATACGTGGCTGTGGAAGTCGCCGATACCGGGCCGGGCATATCCGAGGACATCGCCTCTCGTCTGTTTCAACCCTTCGTTACCAGCAAGGCGAGTGGCATGGGCATCGGGCTTTCGATCTCCAAGCGCATCATCGAGGCGCACGGCGGCACGATAACGGTCAGGCGCAACAACGACGGCGGGGCTACATTTCGGATCTCATTGCCTGCTGCCGTGAAAGAGAAAGCCGATGCAGGCTAATGCCATTAAAAGAGCGGCGAGCCGGTTCGGAACTTGCCCGAACTGGTGCGGATAGCGATTGCTCTGGAGTTCGCAGACAAGGGAGATCCGGGGAACCGGAGCTGACTGCAGGACATCACCTTAACGATACTTCCGGAGGCCCTTCGACCGTCCGTCCTGTGCCTGCTGCTATCGCAGCGATGCGAACTGGCTTCGCAGGTCCGCGGCTGTCTAGGTGGAATCCCATAAGGACCAAACCGGATTTCGCAATTTCAGATATTGCGCCATTGATCTCTTAAGCAGAGGCAGATTGTCGTATCGATCCTGGTGACATCAGCTTCACCATCGAGACCGTCCTTCCGTGCCTCTCCACCCCCGAGCAGAAGGCGCAATCAACATGCCGGCCTGCGCAGCAGCGAGATCAAGAAATGGCAGACCCCGCGGAACGTGGCGACCCAACAGCGGCAAACTTGAATGCTGATCGCCGTATTGCTGATCGCCGTCCGCAAGGCATTTCCATGCCCGGCACGCGAGATGACCGGTCGTCGGATTTGACCTGCGTCAAGGATGAGTTTGCCTTTTCGCCTCAGGATAGTTTCATGTGGCAACCGATATCGAACGCCCCCTTCGATCGAGATTTGGAATTGGCCGTCATAGATGGAGACGGCATTCACGCGCTCGTCTTTCCCTGCAGGCGTGTGCTGACGGGGTGGACCAAGTCGGCCACGAAAGAGCGGGTGGATGTCTCACCCACGCATTGGCGAACATGGGAACCTGCCACCGAGGATGTCTAGCGGCGATGTTGGCGCGTCTCTCTATTGACTGTTGTGCCCGCTTTTTCCCTTTTCAGTCTCCTCGATCTTTCTGAGCTTTTCCTCTTCCTTCGCGAGCAGATCAAGCAAGGTCCTCCGCTTGACCTCATCCTGCTCCTCGGCCAAGCGCTGTCGAAAATGCTCGATATTGAGGCGAGCGATCCGCCTATCCACTCATCACATAAGCAGCCGCAGCGGCTTCCCTGTCCATCAATGTACCAGCATAGCACAGCGAGATTGCAGGTATCGCGACAAAATTCAGGGGTAGCCGCGGTTCGATATCTTCCAAATTGCCAGCCTCTGATCCCGCCAGCATGTGTCAGTTCCACCAAAGGCATGCTCCAGATGGCGCGGAACCCGGCAGCTTTGGAAACCCGAATGCTTCGAGCAATGCGCGACCACAACTAGGCCGCGCATGTCGCGGCCGGCGCTCGTTGATGCAGGTCAATGCCGCCAGCGTCACCGTGTGATTTGCTTGCCGCTTGGCAGTTCAACCGAAGGAGACCTTCGATGTTTAGTTTGCGCAATACTTTCGCAGCGGGCCTGATGTTGACCGTTGCCGCGATGCCTGTTGTGGCCGGGGCTGAAGACAAGGATTCCGGTTGGTGGCCCCGCTGGGGGATCGGCCGAATGATGATGGGCCAATGGGGCATGGCCGGCCCGATGGGCGGCTATGATTCAGACCAGATGCTCGATCGGATCGACGGACGCCTCGCGTTCCTCAAAACCGAGTTGAAGATCACCAACGAGCAGGCGCCCTTCTGGGACGAGCTTGCCGGCGTTATCCGCAGCACGGCCGAGTCGCACAACGCGTTGATGCAGGAGATGATCAAGCAATTCCAGGACGGTGAGTTCCTGAAGAAGCCCCTGCCGGAGCGACTGGCCTACCAACAGACCCATCTCGAAGCCCGTCTGGAGCAGGTAAAGACTGTCAGGGCAGCGGTCGAAAAACTATACGCAAAGCTGAGCGATGAGCAGAAGCAGGCCGCCGACGAGATTGTCCTGCCGATGATGGGCATGGGCATGGGGCGCTCGGGCGGCTTCGGTCCTGAAATGATGTTCAGATAGCCTCCACTGCAACCTGGTCGTGTAACACGCTGACCGAGCCGGATTCGCGGAGGAACTGAACGCATGTTCGTCGAACTTCGCCTTCTGACTGCTCTGCTTGGCATCACCCAAGCCGGCTCGGCGATCTTTCCGGCGGGTGTAGTCTACAGCAATTGGACCGACGAGAGCGAAGAGGCCAAGGTTTGCGAGATCATCCTCGACGTCAGCAATCCGCCGTCGCGGGAAGTCGTCAAGTTCATCGCGCTTGCTGGCTACAACAAATTCGACGGGACGGTTCTGGCTGGCTTTCTCATGGCCGCAGCCGACCTCACGGCTAACAGCAAATATCAGATAGTGCGGATTTCAGACGCTGCATTCAGCGCCCGGACATTCAGCTCGCTGGGCCATCTGGACTACGAAGTCTATGACGACGGTACAGTCATGGCGACGACACAAGATTCTCACCTCGCCATGGCTTTCATCAACGCAGTTTTTTCTGGAACTTATGAGTTGCGTTTTGCTCGCTCGGACTCGGATACCGAAATGCAAACCTACAAAATTGCGTCCGCTCCGGGGGAATCCGTAGTCGGCAACTTCACGCAGTGTCTGGATCACCTTGCCATCGAGTCCAACCGGCTTCGATCATGCGCGTCGACAAAAGGAAGCCCGCTGCCGGAGGGAGGTGGCAGCGGGCTCAGCATCACGATGGGTCAGGGAGGACAGCCCATCGCTCACCCACGTCGAGGGAGGACATGGGCGGACCACAAGTAGGAATATCTTCTTACAAATCAAGACAGACGATTCGATTTTTGAGGGACCGCCCGCCGTTCATTCCGGCCACACGCCCTGCCCGCTCGCCTGGCATGGTCACGCCGGGATATTTGATCCGGCTCAATGCGAGGATCGCTCCGTACGTCAGAATGGCAAGACAGATTGAAGGAGCAATCACATGACTCACACTTCAATTACGGGTTTCACTCACGCTGCCGAGCAGGCGCAGCAATGGGTGAACGAATTGGCCGAGGATCTGGGCTGGAGCGAACAGAACGCCTACCGATTCCTGAAATCCGTCTTGCACACCTTGCGAGACTGGCTGTCGCCCGAGGAGATGGCCGACCTTTCCGCTCAACTGCCCACGCTCATCAGGGGCATATATTTCGAGGGCTGGAAACCTGACGCACCCGCGTGGGAACGGAAAAAGAGCGACTTCGTGATTTGTGTCAGGAACAGCTTCGGATATGAACCCGACGTTGATGTCGACCAGGCGATCAAAGCGGTTTTCAAGATCCTCGACCGCAACATATCGCATGGCGAGATCGTCCAGGTTCGGAACTCCATGAAGAAATCGCTTCGTCGGCTCTGGCCGATGGATTGACCAATGTTCGGCGATCGACAGGAGGCTGGCAAAAGACTGGGCGTCGAGGTCGGGAAACTCGGTTTACATCAGCCGGTCGTCCTCGCCTTGCCACGAGGGGGTGTCCCTGTCGCCGCGGAAGTGGCCAAGCCCTGAAAGCTCCACTCGATGTGATTATCGTGCGAAAGGTGGGGGCGCCGGGAAATCCCGAACTGGCCGTCGCAGCGATCGTCGATGGCAACCCACCGGACATCGTTCTGAACCGCGAGATCGTCGAGGCCTATGCGCTCGACGATGATGAACTTCGCGTCTTGATCGCGAAGGAGCGGCCAGAACTGGAACGGCGCCGGCTCGTCTATCAGGGCGAGCGCGCACCCCTGTCGATCACCGGAAAGACGGCAATCATCGTGGATGACGGTGTCGCGACGGGAACAACGATGAAGGTTGCGATCCGTGCCCTTAAAAGGCGCTCGCCTCGGGAGGTCGTTGTGGCAATCCCTGTGGCGCCGCCGGACATATTGGCCGAGCTCGCCCAGGAGGCGGACTAGATCGTGTGCCTCAGCCAACCGGCGGGTTTTCCACGCCCTCGGTTACCACTACCGCAGCTTCCCACAGCTTACCGACGACGAAGTGACGGACGCGCTCGTCGAAGCCAGGCGAGAACACAGCGCGGGTCAGCGAACAATCCGGCCACGCACGACCAAGCCCGGCGCAGCCTGAGTTGCTCCTGGTCGATCTTGAGCAAGCATGTAGGAATCTAGAGCCCCTAGGCCGGCCTTCGCTCGCGGGCCACTCAACACATGTTTTCTTTCGGATCGATCGACCACGTTTCAGGCCGTAAAGCGAAGGAGCATATTATCTAAAACTGCTGGCCGTGCTTCATCGAGCCATCAAGATCGGCAGTGATTGATCCTCGAGCACCGATTTGGTGACGCCGCCGAAAATCCGCTCGCGCAACCGCGAATGACCATAGGCGCCCATCACCATCAACTCCGCGCCGCTGTCGACCGCATGCTGGCGAAGAACGTCCGCGACGGAATGGTTTGAACTCGGCAGTCGGTCGACCATGACCTTCACGCCATGCCGCGCGAGATAGGCGGCGGCATCGGCCCCGGGTTCCTGGCCGTGGTGGTGTTCGTCCTCCACCGGATCGACCATGACGAGGCGTACTTCGTCGGCGCCTGTCAACATGTCGAGTGATTCACGCACGGCGCGCGATGACTCGAGACGAGCATCCCACGCAACCAGCACCCGCTTCGGCTTCAGTGTCGGCCGCGTCCCTTGGGGAACGATCAGCAGCGGCTTCCCGGATGAAAACAAGGCGCCCTCGATCACTTTGCTCTTCAGCGTCTCGCCAGTGAGCAACTCCGGTCCGATCACCGTAATGTCGGCGTAGCGCGCACGGCGACCAATTCGTTCGTCAGCCCAGCCGACCTCCGGATATTCACTGGAGACATCGGCCGACAGCGCGCTGTTGGCGAGAAAAGCCGACACGGCGGCGACTCGCTTCTCCAAGAGCTTCTCATCGACCTGCCGTTCCTTCAGCCAGTCTTCGGAGACGACTGCTGCATACTCTCCGACTGGCGGCGGCGCGGCGATGGCAACGACAAGAACAGCAAGATGGGCGCCGATTTCTTCGCAAAGGCCAGCAGCGAGTTTGAGATCGCCGTCACCCATATGCGGTCCCGTAACCGTAAGTATCGTCCTGAAAGCCATGGCGGCTGCTCCCGATCTTGAGTCAAATTCCATCGCAACGATAACCGGATGGTTCGGCATGCTCATTGCGCTGAATCAAAGACCCCGCCGTGGCCCAATTGATCCGGATCAACATGTGTGCGGGTTGACACGGTACGCTCAACCCATCAACCGGTGGATGCGCAGATGAGACTCCTTATCGCACTAGCTCTCGCGGCCATGGCCTGCCAAGCGTCCAGGGCGCAGGAAATGAGTTACGGCCATGCGGAATATCTGAACTCCTGCGCCGTCTGTCACGGCGTCGATGGCAAGGGTGATGGACCCTTGCGCGACCTGCTGATCAAGCGTCCGGCCGACCTGACGCATCTTTCCGAACGCAATGGCGGGGCGTTTCCCTATTCGAGGGTCTTCGCGACCATCGACGGCCGGTACGCCATACCAAGCCATGGCGCTCGCGAGATGCCGGTCTGGGGTCGCCAATTCCTTGAGGATGACGCAAAGACCTACGGCCCAAGTGGCGGTGAGGTGGTAACCACAGAACGCATCCACAACCTGACAGGTTACATCGAAACGCTGCAGCATTAGATTTAGGCAGCAGCGAAGATCGCCAAAATGACTTGCTTGTGCGATGGATTGGTACACCTCGAAGGCGCCAATCAACTTGGTTCGGGATGGCGATGACTGACATCAGCCTCAGGTTGGACGAACGCCTTGGGCGGATCCATGCAAGGCAGCGGCTGGGCATAGAAGGCGACCACGAAGCACAAATCTTCGGCCAGGGCCTGAATTTCTTTCATCTGGAGAATTGGTATTCGATCCATGCGGTGATCCGCAACGGGCTGCGCTTGACCGGGCTCTATGGACGCGGGTGCCGCAATGCCGAAAACGTCCAACTCCGCGTCAACACCATCGTGTCGGCAACCTTGCCACGCGGCTTCGAAGGATTCCGGATCCTGCACCTCAGCGATCTGCATACGGACATGAGCGGCCCGGCGATGGACCGCGTCACCGAACTCGTCGCGGATCTCGATTATGACATTTGCGTGCTGACCGGCGATTTCCGTGCAAAGACCTTCGGTCCCTTTGAGGCCGCCGTGGACGGCGTCGCCCGCGTACGCGCCTCTCTCAAGGGGCCGCTATACGGGGTGCTCGGCAACCACGACACAGTCAGAATGGTTCCGGCCCTGGAGGACATGGGCATTCGCATGCTGATGAACGAACTGGAAGTGATCGAGCGGGGCGGAGAGCGCATCTACCTCGCTGGAATAGACGATGCGCATTTCTTCCGCGTCGACAATATCGAAAAGGCGGCTGCCGATGTGCCCGCCGATGCCTTTTCGATCCTGCTTTCGCATACTCCCGAGATTTATCGCCAGGCAGCTCATGCTGGATTCAACGTGCTGCTCGCAGGTCACACCCATGGCGGCCAGATCTGCCTGCCGAGGGGAATTCCGATCACCCTCGATTCGAAACTCCCGCGGACGATGGGCGCCGGCGCGTGGATGTACCATGGCATGATGGGCTACACATCGGTTGGCGCCGGCTCGAGTGTCGTCGCAGTACGGCTGAACTGCCTTCCCGAGATCACACTCCACCATCTGGCCCGCAAGGATCAGTAGGGTCTGTCTCTGATGCGCAGCATGTAGAGAAGCCGGGAGACCACGAGTTCGCCAATCCAGAACGCGCCGACACCGATCAGAATGTCCCAAACCGAAAATCCCACGAGGTTCTTGACCGCCAGGAAAGGCAACAGGGATTCCGGCACCTGATCGAAGCCTGGCGCCTCGGCGCTCGGAGCTAGGCGCAAGCGACGTTTGATGAAGCTCGACAGCATGTCGCCGACCATGGCGGTAAAGCCGATGAGCGCCCCGATTGCAGCGTCGAGCCCCACAAGGGGGCCGCCTATCCCAGCTGCCATGATGGCGAGCACGAGACCGCGAAGGGTCTTCGACCGACCCAGGAAGGGCTGTCCGTCCCAGAAAAGCCGACCACCATCGATCGGCCACGAGAGCCACTCGCCAAGCATTTTCTTGGCGATGACAGGTACGCCGTTCGCGAGTGTCAGCAAGATGAGACACTGAACAATCGGCCAGAAATGAAGCTCAGTCATTGTGCCCTCGAAACGCATGGGGCCGGCGTCCTTGCGGAAAATCGCGCGCCTGGCCGTATTGACCTAGCCGATCGGTTGCCTTCCTCCGGCGAGATACAAAAGAAGCCAAACCGCACAGAAAGAAAGTCTCCCATGATGTAATTTTGGCTCGGGCCGGGCTGTCGGTCACAGCACGAAGAAGCCAATCGAGGCCAGAGCCATCACCGCCGTGGCAAGCACGCCACCGAAAACCATCCAGCGCGGCAATGTAAGGTGACCCATGATCCGCGGGTTCATGGCGATCATCATCATGATTGCCATTAGCGGCGCCGCTAGTATTCCATTGACGACAGCGCTCCAATAGAGGGCCCTGATGGGATCCAGGCCGACAAAAGTCAGGGTCACCCCACCCAGCGTTGCCACCGCGATGACGCCGTAGAAGGCCTTGGCGTCCTGCGGGCGTCGGTCCAGGCCTTCGGGCCACCGAAACATCTCTGCGACGGCATAGGCGGCGGAGCCCGCAAGCACGGGGACGGCAAGCATGCCGGTACCGACAATACCGATAGCGAAAATGGCAAACGCAAAGTCCCCGGCAACAGGCCGGAGCGCTTCGGCCGCCTGCGACGAGGTCTGGATCTGCGTAATCCCGTTGGCATGAAGCGTTGCCGCCGTGGCCGTGATGATGACGATGGCCACCAGATTGGAAAAGCCCATTCCGAATAGCGTATCGCCACGAATGCGCGCCAGCTCCGGTCCGGCAGCGTGAGAGTTGGCGCCAAGCCGTCGACGGTGTTGCCGGTGCTGCTCCTCAACCTCCTCCCCGGCCTGCCAAAAAAAGAGGTAGGGACTGATTGTCGTGCCAAGGACGGCAACAAGCGCCATGGCATGATCGCCGTCGAAGACGATTTGCGGGACCAGCGCACCATAGAGCGCCGCGCCCCAGGGCACATGGACTGACAACACCACCGCCACGTAGGCAAGCAGGGACAGGGTCAGCCATTTAAGCACCTTTACGTAGCGCCGATAGCTCACGAAGATTTCCAGAAAGATGCAAATCAGAGCGAAGAAGATCGCATACAAATGATGCGGGCCACCTATCAGCAATTCGAGCGCCGCCCCCATGGCGCTGAGATCGGCGCCGATATTGATGGTGTTGGCGACGAGCAGCAGGAGAACGGCGAAACGCAGCAGCCAGGGCGAGTAGTGCCGACGCAGATTGCGTGCGATGCCTTGGCCGGTTACAGCGCCGATCCCGGCACTGATCCCTTGAGTTACAGCCATAAGCGGATAGCTGAACAGCATGGTCCAGGCGAGCGAGTAGCCGAATTGCGCCCCCACCTGACTATAGGTGGCGATACCGCTTGGATCATCATCGGCCGCGCCGGTGATCAGTCCCGGGCCCAGGCTTCCGAAGAAGCTCGAGCGTCGGCGGAGCGTGGTAGCCGATGCCTCCGACGGTTCCATCGAATGATTCCTCCACGCACCTCTGGTTTCCGTCGCAGTATATATGGCCTGCGAATTGGAATGGTTAGCACGGACAAGCTGGGTGAATACGCCGACCGACATCGCAGGTCGTCAAGAGCTGGGCGCCCTTGGAAGCCACGAGCGCCGACCGGATATTGCGCCTTCTTCGGTCTCGGTTTTCTGATTGCGCGCTGGGGCCGGGACGCACCAGCGGACCGCGTATGAGCACCGCCATCGTGGCTCAGCTCGTCGCCGCGACACCGACGACATAGTTCTTTCCATAGGCCTTGGCGCATTTCGGGCACGTCGTGTAGAAGAAATAGACGTCGCCCGGTTCCGATTTTCGATCGCGCGCAATCTGCCGCATTTCCTCATCCCACTGCCGTGCCTGGCTGTACGGGCCCTCGAACACTTTCGTTATGAAGTCACCGCTCAGTGTGGTCATCTCCTCGCCTGGGACGGTTTTCGAGACCGAAAACAGATGTTCACTGCTCCACGGCGAGATATCGTGGCTGAGCACGATGAATCGGTCCGTGTCCGAAGCACCGGCGTCATCGATATGCCTGTTAACACGCGCGAATACGCTGCCCATGTTCATCGGGACATGCATCACGCTGTGGGTTGTCGCCCTGAGAAACCGCTTGTCCTTGAAGTGCAATTCCTGGCCGTCCCAGCCCTCCGGATTGAACTTCGGGCAGCAACCGGTCGTGTTTACGCTGGCGTCATATCGCGGCGTTTCATTCGTTTGCATCACCGTTCCCCAATTTGGATCGATGGCCATCCAACAGGGAACGGACCCAGCCTTCATTGATCCTCGTCAACATGGCGCTGGAACTTGATTGACACGCGTCGAAGCCGGCTGGCCTCGATCGCGCGACAAAGCGGGCAAACAAACTCTCAAACAGATATCACGGCCGGTCTCGCGCGGACTCAAGCCGCCGCCAATGTGTTCTCGATGGCTTCGACCGAGTGTTTCGCGAGATCCTTGCCAAGTTCGCCCACCAGCTTTGCTTTCAGCGAAGCCTGGACGTGCTTGCGCAATTCGCCCAGCGTGCGCGGATCGGCGATCACCACTACATGCTCGAACGCCTCCGTCAGCGCCTCGCGATTGAGATACTCCGCCACGGCCGCGACAAAGTCGTCTTCCCGTAGGCGGGAGTCGTCGTGATTGGCAGTGGAACTGCGATGTCGGCCGCCCGAGCCCGTGTTGGCCGCTTGGAGGGCCGGTTCGCGCAATTCAACCAGGTCGATCTGGGGTTCGTGACCCTTGTTGCGGAAAAGGCGCAACTTTTCGCCGTCGGTTACCGCGACGAGCGTACCATTAGCCAGAATCATTTCGTTCTCCAATGAAAGAACACAAGGGCAAGACACCACCGTTTGGCGGCTGTTTCCTTGGGTTCGGTTGGTTTTTGACCGGCATTTTCGCCGATCGACTAAATCTCGTCCTTCCGCGCGACAGGCATCTGCCGTTCGGTTCTTGAACCATTCTCCAATCCGTGACCCTGATGCACATGGCTTCGGTCACATAGTGGCGTTCGGCTCCCGGCTCCCCATTCTCCTTGAGAGCGCAGCCCAGTCCTGCCGGGCTCGCTAGCACGCAATCAGGACAGCCGGGATATCATCGACGCGCCTTCCTCTTGGCTGGTGCCGCGCGGCTCGTAAGCGCGCTGGTCACGCAGGATCTGGAAGGCGATCGTCAAAAGCTTGCGCGCGATCGCCACGCGCGCTTTGTTGGTTCCTCTGACCTTCAGCTGGTCGTACTGGGCTCGAAGCTGCGCATCGCTGACGATCGCAGGCGTCACCGCCTCGACGAAAGCCCAGCGCAGCCACTTGTTGCCCTGCTTGATGATCTTGCCGTGATAAGTCTTGCCGCCACTCGAATAGGTCGAGGGCACCAGCCCGGCATAGGCGGCAAGCTTCTTCGGCGTGCGGAACCGCGATATGTCGTCAATCTCCGCGTCGATCAGCCGGGCGAAGAACTCGCCGATGCCAGGGATCGTCTTCAACAGTTTCACATTGGCATTTGCCTTAGTCATCGCCCGGATCGTTGATTCCGACTGCTTGATGCGCACGTCGATGTCGCCGATGAAGTCGAGACCGCGATCGATCTGGATGCGGTCGATCGGCGAGACGTTCACCCGCGCAAGCTGAACGCGGCCGGCCTTGCCGAACAGGTCGCCGAGCTTCCTCAGCTCTGCCGTCTGCTCCGGGTAGCGATCAAACACCGTGACGATCCGGTTCTTGGTCATCGTGCGCAGCCGCACGTAAAACATCCGTTCGCGCAGGGCGACGCGCAGTTCTCTTGCTCGTTCGCCGGGTGCCCAGGCCTCCGGTACCAGGTCGGCCCGGAGTAGATGCGCCAGCACCGTCGCGTCGATCTTGTCGGTCTTGATCTTGGCGTCGGCAATCGCCTTGACCTTCAACGGGTGGGCGAGAACGACATCATCACAGATGTCATCGAGCCAGTCGTACATCACCATCCAGTTGCGCGTCGCTTCGACAACCGCATGCGAGTTCTCGCGATAGCGTTCCAGAAACCCGCCCAGCGACTGGCGGTCGTTCTTCACCCGACCGCAGCGCAACGTCTTGCCGCTACTGTCCTGCACCACCAGATGACTGTAGGA
>NZ_FMXM01000111.1 GCF_900103325.1 Mesorhizobium qingshengii
GGTGCCAGATTCCAAGATGGAATCGAGGTCATCGAATTGAAGCCGCAGAGCGCCGCTTGATCAGCCTCGTCACCCAAATTCCAGCATAGCTCTCGCCGCTGAACCGGCCACCGTAGTTGTCGCCGCGCAATCGTCCGCTTTTAGATACGGCCCACGCGGTTTGGACTTGCCTTTAAGACGTTCGAGGAGATTGGAACGCGATACGCCCAGGACATCTGCCACCGTCTTCATCGGGAACCGTCCTTCGGCAACCTACAGTCCCGACTTCAACCCGATCGAGAACGCCTTCGCCAAGCTCAAGGCGTTGTTGCGAGCAAAGGCCGAGAGAACCATCAAGGCTCTGTGGGACGCCGTCGGTCCGCTTCTCGACCTCTTCACGCCAGCCGAATGCGCCAACTACTTTAAGGCCGCAGGATATGAACCGCATTAAACAGGACGTGCTCTAGATCATGTCGCCCAAAACTGTGCGGCAGTATTGGTGCAAAACCTGTACAAAGCATGACTCTAAGGCGCTTCGCATGAAGGGGCCTCCCCCTAAGCCATCGCAAGGATTTCGAGCTATGCAAACCACGGCAACGCTGATCCAGCACCAGAAGCAATCTATGGTCCTATCACGTAAAATCATCGAATCGATTGGCTTGCTGCGATTGAGTCTTACCGAATTGCAGCAGTTCGTGGATCAGGCAGTCGCAGAGAACCCGGTATTGGATCGCGCGCCAACTGATGGCGAGGCTTCTGGTGATGACTGGTCAATTTCGGGGGGCGATCCGCGAACCGGCTCACGCGGAAAGGACGTCGCCGACTCGCCTGCACGGTTCGGCCGCGGGATCAACACGACGAACAAACCGGCGGGTGATCGCCCTGACCTCGACAAGGCTAACAGCTACACTGAAACGTTGCGCGACCATGTCGCTCGGCAAATTGCTGGCACTGCATTCACACCGCGGGAGCGGCTGATAGCTCTTGGGCTTGCCGCGCCTCTGGAAGAAACTGAGTATCTTCATGTAGACTTTTTGGAGCTGGCCGGCCGCCTGAACGTACAGGAGGCTGATGTGGAACGTGTTCTCGGAACCATGCAGCAGTTCGATCCATCGGGAATTTTTGCGCGAACCCTCAGCGAATGCCTCGCGATACAGTTGCGGAACCTGGAACGGTTCGACCCTGCGATGGAAGTACTGGAGCTATGCTGGAATTTGGGTGACGAGGCTGATCAAGCGGCGCTCTGCGGCTTCAATTCGATGACCTCGATTCCATCTTGGAATCTGGCACCT
>NZ_FMXM01000047.1 GCF_900103325.1 Mesorhizobium qingshengii
CGCGACCGTGCCGGACCAGCCGCTCACGTCCGTCCGGCAGCTTCAGATCCCGCATCTCGGCAAGAAACGCTTCGGCCTCCATCTCGATCGCCTGCGCCAGCAATTTGCGCGCGCCGGTGCGGAGCACATCCGTCAGGGGATCATCGATCTCGTCGGGCTGACGAAGGCGAACAATGTTGATAGTCTCGTTCATGGCGTATCGCTCTCCTTGAGAGGTTCTGGCAGGCTTCAATCACCCGCCTCGATACGCCGCCCTTCTCAAACCGTCATCACCCATTTTCCGCCATAGCTCGTTCGCTCTCACCATAGCTGAACATCAATAGCTGCATATCAATTTCGCATGCCTGATGAGGCATCATCATCGCCTAAGAGACACAAACTCCCTGAGACTGGTTTGGTCAAGGGCGGCGCGAACCTGATAGGGCAACACGAATTGGCCATGTTTGATGTAGATCGTTTGATGGAGCCGGTCAGCGACAGCAACCCATGCGGTGATGCTCTCGATTACGATCTGAGTTTTCTCGAACTTGAGATGGCGGCGCAGGGCAAGCCCGCTCGGCAGATGGGAGATTCCGTCATAGCCGCGGAGGCTCCCGATTGGCGCCAAGTCTGGCAGCTTGGCCTGGAGCTCGCTACCCGCACAAAGGACCTGCGCGTCGGTGTCCTGCTCACCCGCTCCGCTCTCAGCCAATTCGGTTACCCCGGCCTTCGAAACGGCCTGGAGCTGCTCGTTGGGTATGCGGAATTCCATTGGCCGGAGCTGCATCCGCGGCCAGACGTAGAAGACTCTGGCGATCAGACGGTGCGCCTTAACGCTTTGGCAAATCTCTGTGATCCCTCCGGGCTTATCGCCGAGGTTTGCCAGGTTCCCCTCACTGCGTCCAGACAGTTTGGCACCTTTACGCTGCGCGACAGGATGGAGACGCAGCGATCTCAATCGACCGAGATCGATTCAGCGACGATCGACCTCGCCTTCGGCGACACCGACCCCGCCCTCCTCTATCAACTCGGAGCGGATCTCGACGCCAGCCTAAAGGCTGCGACCGGCCTAGACGCCATAATGAAAGAACACGTCGATATCATCGATGCGGTCCGATTCGAACCCCTCATGTCGGTGCTCCGTCAGTGCAAGGACATGGTAAGTCGCCACCTGAAAATCCCTCAATCCGAAACCGTTATGCAGCCACTCCTACCAGGAGCCGAGGTGCGCAGTCCGGGAGAGATACGCGGCCGTAACGATGTCATCAGCATACTCGACGGTATCTGCCGTTGGTATCAAGTGAATGAGCCGGCCAGCCCTGTGCCAGCCTTGCTTGAGCGGGCGAAGCGACTCGTATCGAAGGACTTTATGGCTCTGATCGAGGATCTCGCGCCAGATGGAGCTGCTCAATACCGCTCGATCGCGGGTCTTGCGGCCGACTCGGGGGCATGACCTCGGAATCTCGAAGCCTAACATGAGGACAAACCGCAGAATGGCAAAGGCAAGCAGTCAGAAATTCATCACCCGAAATCGCCCCCCGCGGGTCCAGATCGAATACGATCTAGAGACCTACGGCTCCCCAAAAAAGGTAGAACTTCCCTTTGTGGTGGGAGTCATGTCTGATCTCGCCGGCAACCCCGCCGAGCCGCTACCCCCAGTGGGCGAGCGCAAGATGATGGAGATCGACATCGATAATTTCGATGATCGGCTCAGATCGCTAAAACCCAGGGTGGCCATGCGGGTACCCAACCGTTTGACCGGCGAGGGCCAACTGGTTGTGGACTTGACCTTCGAGTGTATGAGCGATTTCTCGCCCGCATCCGTAGCGCGCAAAGTGGGAAGTCTCAACGCGCTGTTGGAGGCCCGCATGCAGCTCTCCAATCTGCTAGCCTACATGGACGGCAAGATGGGTGCCGAGGAACTGATCGCCTACTTCCTCGGCAATCCAGCGCTGCTAAGCAGCCTCAGTGGCGTGCCGAAGGACGAAACGCCCGATGACACGACGAAAGCACCCCTGCCCTCCTTCCCAGAGATGAAGGAGGATTGATTGTGACTTTCGTAAACTCAATACCTGCCGAGGTGCAGGCGCCGGTTGTCGATCCCGAGGATTTCGTCGTTCTGCTGCAACGCGAGTTCAAGACTCATTCGGATCAAGCCCGCAACGCAGTTGAGAATGCGGTCAAAACGTTGGCTGACCAAGCCCTCCGACACACACCGTTAATCAGCGCTGACGCCGTTGATACGATCCAATCAATCATCGCATCGATCGATGGCAAATTATCTGAACAAATTAACGAGATACTCCATCACCAGGACTTTCAGGCGCTGGAGTCGGCTTGGCGGGGCTTGCATCACCTTACATTCAACACCGAGACGGACGAGACATTGAAGATCCGCGTCTTTTCCATTTCGAAGAAAGAACTGTCTCGAACGCTGCGAAAGTACAAGGGAATAGCCTGGGACCAGAGTCCTCTGTTTAAGAAGATCTACGAAGAGGAATACGGGCAAATTGGCGGCGACCCGTTTGGCTGCTTGGTTGCGGACTACTATTTCGACCATAGCCCCCACGACATTGATATACTGACTGGAATTGCGCAAATTGCTGCGGCTAGCCATTCCCCTTTTGTCTCAGCAGCCTCACCGCATTTGCTGCAGATGGATTCTTGGCGTGAACTTGCCAATCCTCGCGACATAACGAAGATCTTCCTAACACCCGAGCACGCCGCCTGGCGGGCTTTTCGCGAGAGCGAAGACTCCCGGTACGTGGCGCTGACACTGCCGCGGGTGCTCGGACGGCTGCCCTACGGCGCTAAGACCAATCCAGTCGATGAATTTGCGTTCGAAGAGGACATCGACGGCAGCGACAGCGCAAAGTATCTTTGGATGAATGCCGCCTATGCCATGGGTGTGAACATCACGAGGTCGTTCAAGCTCTACGGCTGGCTGTCCAAAATCCGTGGTTTCGAATCCGGTGGCCTGGTTGAGGACTTACCGGTGCACAGCTTCCCCAGTGACGACGGTGGCGTCGATCTCAAGTGCCCAACGGAGATCGCAATCAGCGATCGGCGCGAGTCGGAACTCTCCAAGAACGGCCTTCTGCCATTGTTGCATCGGAAGAACACCTCGCTGGGCGTGTTCCTCGGTGCCCAGACTGTCAACAAGCCAATCAGATACGCAGACCCGGATGCCTCGGCGAATGCAGAGCTTAGCGCCAGGCTACCCTATATTTTTGCGACCTGCCGCTTTGCGCACTACCTGAAGTGCATGGTCCGCGACAAGATTGGCGCGTTCAAAGAACGGCATGAGGTCGAGGAGTGGCTGAACCAATGGATCCAAGGCTATGTTCATCCCTCGCCCGAGTTGGGGAGCGAAGAAAGCAAGGCGCGACAGCCGCTCTCCTCAGCAGAGGTCAATGTCGAGGACGTCGAAGATAATCCCGGCTATTACACCGCCATATTCTATCTGCGACCACACTATCAGCTCGAGGGTCTTACCATCTCTCTGAGGCTGGTGTCACGGCTACCTGCGGCCCGCAAGGGCTGAGCCCTTAAGTCCCGCCGCTAAAGGCATAGAGCCCGCCTTCATACCACGCGGTTGTCCGGCCCATTCCGGCCCGATACGAAACCGCCAGATAGAGGAATTTAGAAATGGCATTCGATGCAGTTATGATGTTCACCCAAGCGTCCAAGGATGGCATCCAGCCGAAGGGCGAATCCATTATCCTGAAGAACGCTGTCACGCTTGGCGACCAATGGAGTTTCTCAATGGAGAACAAGCTCAATATCGGCCCTCACACCGCAGGCGCCGGGTCAGGTAAGGCCGAATTCGAGGTCTTCACCATCAAGAAGCAAGTGGATAACGCCTCTGCTTCTCTATACGTAGCATGTGGCCGCGGAGTCCATTTCAACAACGTCGATCTGAAGCTATTCAAATCGACGGGCGCCGGGCTGGCGACGGCCGGTTCGAACCTGTTCTTACACTGGACCTTTAATATGCTTGCGATCGAGAAGGTCGAGTGGGCCTATGCTGAAGAAGCTCCGGAGGAGACGATCACCTTCCGATTCGGCGCCTGCAAGATCATATACTACTCTCAGGACGAGACAGGTGCTCTTACCAAGGCTGGTGAGGGGATCTGGAACCAAATCGCCAACAGTACTGACTTCAATAAGCTCGTCGCCTGAGCTTGCAGATCCGCGTGCGTCTAGCCGCTCGCCACGCATTCGGGTTTCGGATAGCTGCTCAAGATGTGGAGATTGAACATGGTTATTACTCCCAAGTGGGATTTGGTCCAGCCATCCCTTCTCGACCAGCTAACGGATGACGAGCCACGCAGCGCATCCGAATCGTCGAAATTATCCAGCTTGTCGCTGCGACAAGTGCAAGCAATGATCCTTCGCGACGTGTCGTGGCTGTTTAACGCAAACCAGTTGGCTGCAACCGTGGACCTCCAGTCCTACCCCCACGTGGCAGCCAGCACTCTCAATTTCGGTATCCGGCCCTTTGCAGGGCACATCGTCGATGGCCTCGACGCTGCCTCACTTGGACAGGAGATTGCTGACAGCTTGCAACGTTTTGAACCTCGGCTGCTTGCCAACAGTGTCAAGGTCACACCCCTGACTGAGGCCGACCGCAATGGCTCTCTAGGCTTTAGGATCGAGGCCGACCTCCCAGCGCAGTCAGTGCCGCTGCGCATTGTGATCTGCACCGAGCTTGACCCGGAACGCAAGAGGTTACGCGTTACCGATCTAGGTGCAGAGATAAGCTGATGGACCCAAGGCTCCTGCGGTTATACAATGATGAGCTTGCGTATATGCGGGAGATGGGAGCTGAGTTTGCCCGCGCATTCCCAAAGGTTGCCGGCCGGCTGGGAATGGAAGCAGCTGGGATCGCCGACCCTTATGTCGAGAGGCTGCTGGAAGGCTTTGCCTTTCTGGCAGCACGGGTCCAATTGAAGCTGCAAGCTCGTTTTCCAGACTTCACGCAGCACCTGCTGGAATTGGTCTATCCCCATTTTCTGGCGCCAATCCCCTCGATGACAATTGTCCAATTCGGGCCGGATCCACTGGCCGGACGGTTTGAGCAAGGATATGTGGTGCCGCGCGGAACCAAGCTGCTGGGCCAACTCGCTTCGGATGCGATCACCCATTGCGAGTTCCGCACGGCGCACGATGTCCACCTCTGGCCGATTGCGGTGAGTGCTGTAGACTACTACACGACGCCGGCGCAAATTTCGGGCCTGAATCTTCCGCCCCGGCAAGATGCGAAGGCCGCGCTGCGACTGCGCCTTCGGACAACCAATGGCATACCGTTCAAAAATCTCGCGCTGAGAGCCCTGACACTCTACCTCGCCGGCCCTGGTGGCATCGGTGCAACAGTCGCCGAACAGCTTATGGGCGATGCTAGCGCAATTGTCGCCCGGCCCGCCAGCCTGCCGCCCCCCTGGCAGGAGAAAATTCCGCTCGGCCAACTGCGGCAGTGCTGTCTGGAGCCAGACTCCGCTCTCCTGCCCGAGGTTCCCCGCTCCTTCGACGGGTATCGTCTACTTCAAGAGTATTTTGCCCTTGCAGAGCGAACCCTGTTCATCGAGCTCGGCGGGCTCGCCAACGCCGTGGCGATGTCGACGACTGAGAGCCTTGAGATTGTATTCGTGCTCGACCGTGCCGAGCCACGGTTGGAACATCACCTCGGAACTCAGAACATCAGTCTGTTCGCGACGCCGGCGATCAATCTTTTCGAACGCCAGGCGGATCGCATTCACTTGAGCGACAAGAGCTACGAGCATCATCTGGTTGTAGATCGAATGAGGCCGGTCGACTTCGAGGTTCAGTCGATCCTCGAGATGAGCGGCGAAGGAGGCAGCGGCGAAGCCGCCCCCATTCAGTTTTTTCCATTTTACAGCATCAGCGCCCACGGACGGGAGGTGCAGCACTCCAGCTATTATACAGTCAGGCGCGAGAGTCGTCTGCGCTCGCAGCACCAGCGCCCCAACAGTGCCAGGACTGATTATGGCGGCACAGAGACTTTCATCTCAATTGTTGATCGTCGGGCGGCTGCCAATTCGGTAAATCCCCGGCAGTTGTCGGTACGATGCCTTTGCTCGAACAGGCATCTGCCGCTTCTATTGCCAATCGGTCATAAAGAGACAGACTTCACACTCGAAATCGGAGCTCCGGTTTCCGCGACGCGATGTCTGTCGATGCCAACCAAGCCGCGTCATTCCTTTGCCACCGGCGATGTCGCGTGGAAGCTGATCAGTCACCTATCGCTGAATTATCTCTCGATCACGAATTCCGACCGTATCGGACATGGCGGCGCAGAGGCGCTGCGAGAACTCTTGCGCCTGTACGTCGATCCGGAGGATGCTTTCGCTTCGCAGCAGATCGACGGAATACGCGAAGTCCACTCGCAACCGATAGTTCGGCGGCTGCCGGGCGGGGGACAAGCTGCAGTCGCACGTGGGATCGAAATCCGTGTCGTCCTGGATGAGGCGGCTTTCGAAGGCGTTGGTATTTTTCCCCTCGCCTCCGTGCTCAATCAGTTCTTCGCCAAATATGTTTCAATCAACAGCTTCACCGAGATGGCCGTCTGGACATTGCAACGCGGTAAAGTAATGCAATGGCCGCCGACGATTGGTCGCCGGACGATCCTCTGATGCCGGACTCTCTCGCGCATTTTCTGAGTGCAGTAGCGGCCGAGCCGCATGCCTGTGATTTCTTTCAGGCTATGCGAGTCGTCGATGCAATCTGCTCAGATCGCCCCAGGCTTGGGGAATCAAGCCGGCCAAGCTTCGATCGGGTGCGGATTGGACAGGAGCCCGCGCTAGCCTTTCCGACACGATCTATCGCCCGCGTGGCCGAGGCTGAAGAGGGCCATCCCGCCAGTATTTCTACCTACGCCTTTGGCCTATTCGGGCCCAATGGTCCGCTGCCTTTGCATCTGACGGAGTACGCGCTTTTAAGGCAGCGCAATGCCGGCGACGAGACGCTGGTTCGCTTTGCCGATATCTTTCATCATCGCCTAGCCTCGCTCTTCTTCCGTGCCTGGGCGGAGAGTGAGCCGACCGTCAGCCATGACAGGCCACAAGAAGATCGCTTTGCCCTGCAACTCGGCTCCCTGGCGGGTTTTGGCATGACGTCTTTGCATGGCCGGGACGCCATGCCCGATCTTGCAAAAGTTCACTTCACTGGCCGTCTCGCCTCGCACACGCGCAATGCCGAGGGGCTCGTTGCTATTCTCAACAGCTTCTTTGCGGCCCCGGTGGAAATCCGTGAATTTATTCCCACATTGGTCCAGCTGCCGCTGGACGCGCTCTGCCTGCTCGGCCGTGACCCATGCACGGGCACACTTGGCAGCACTGCGGCTGTCGGCGGCAGGATCAAAGTCTACCATCATCGCTTCCGCGTCATTCTCGGCCCACTCGGCTTAGCTCAGTACGAACGGCTTTTGCCGGGAACCTCCGACCTTAGAACTTTGGCCAAGATTATCCGAAACTACCTAGGTGATGAACTGGACTGGGAGGTCAATCTGGTCCTCCGACAAGAAGAAGTGCCGAAACTCCGGCTGGGATATAGCGGTACGCTAGGCCGGACGAGTTGGATGGGCGAGCGCAAGACGCGACGCGATGCCGACGACCTGATTACCGTGCCGATCGAGCCCTGCTCGAGACCCTCCGTATCCTAAGTTTCTGAAACAATCTGAGGATGTTGGCATAGTGGATCGTATGACTGTGACCAGAGCACTGCATGTACTGTGCAATGCTACGATGATCGAAAGTGGGGCGGCGTTCCGCAACTTGCGCAATAATAATTTATTTGAATTGCTAAAAAACCGGCTCAGTGGCGATGCCCAGCCGAATCCGTGGATTTTACTCGGTGTCGGCGGTGATCATGGCATCTTCGCGGACCGCGTCGCTTTCGACCTGGCCTTGACGCAAAGTAAGAACCTCCAGCCCGCCGATGTGCCAGAGCCGGATGAGCAGGGGGGCGTCACGAATATGCGCCGCAAGATCCCCCCGCCAGAAGCGGCATCCAGGCGCCGAGATCCTGAGCATAGCGTCCGCAGTTGCGTCGTCGGAGCGGTATATTCCCGCTGCTCAGTTGCCGGACGGGACGCCATGCACACCCAACGTACCGTCAGTCGGCATGCCCGTTTCTGACCCGAGATCGCCCCTTCTCGATGAGGGTATCAAGACGCTGCCGGAATGGAGCAAGTTGGGCCCCATTCGGATCACCAAGTAGATTCAGCCAAGCGGCAGCGGCGGATGGCGCCTAATCGGAGGCACAATAGATGCTCGGCATTGCGCCCTCGAGTGTTTTCCTTGGAAGCGCTCCGGCCGCGTCTCTAGAGCCAAGTCAAGGTACTACAGCTCTCTTGCAACTCAAGCGCGGAAATCTCCTATGGTTCAGCCCACAATAGAAACTCTCCTGAAGCACAATCGGTTTGCAGCAGTTACGTCGGCCGCACTCCAGCCGAACGACATCATTCTTCGACGCTTAAGAGGAACCGAACGGCTGGGGGAGCCCTTTCACTATGAGGTGAAGATCGCCACACCCAATCCGGTTCAGAATTTCGCCGACGTTCCCGGACAATTTTTGACGGTCGGCCTTAAGCTGAAGGACGCCGGAACGCGTTTCTTCAACGGCGTCATCACTCGATTCGAGTATCTCGGCCTGGACGACACGGAGCACCTCAACTACGTGGCGGAGTTGCGGCCTTGGCTTTCCCTGCTCGATTATCGGATCAACAGCCGAATCTTTCAGAATAAAACCAGCATTGAGGTCATCATGGAAATATTTCGGGAGCACAAGGGCAATATCAAGAATCGAACAATAGATGGCGTTCCAAAGCGTACGTTTTGCGTGCAGTACGACGAGACTGATTTGGCCTTCGTCAGCCGCTTAATGGAGCAGGACGGCCTATACTATTATTTTGAACATGGGGAGAACCGACATGATCTGGTGCTCGTTGACAATCTTTCGAGCCACGATACATGCAAGCCGGAGGCTGTGGAGACCCACCACAACCTCAGGGCCACCCGAAATCTCCATCGAGATGACGTTATCTTGCACTGGAACGAAGTCGTGTCACTGCGGTCGAACAAGGTCGTTCTCAAGGACTATGACAATGAGAAGCCAATGGCGGAGCTTACCGCTGTCGCGCGCGCGCCTTCTGTGCGGATCGGCGGCATTCCACCCGCCAAGAGCGGAATGGGTGCCGCTGCTCACGTTTCTGGCGCCCCCGTCATGTCATTGGAATCGTCGACCGCGAACGTTTGCTCAGCCACACAGGAGACATTCATCTATCCCGGAGGCTATAAGGCAAAAAGGGATGGTGATTTCTACGCTACGATTCGCGCAGAAGAACTCGCTTGTAACGCCTATCGGGCGCGTATTGAAACTACAGCTCGCCATATCGAAACAGGATTAGTCTTCAAGGCTTCAAACCCGTTTCACTACGGGGATGTGAGTGCTCGCCCAACGGCTACACAGCGCTTTCTGGCGATCGCGACCGAATTCACGGTTTTGGGGGAAGTTGGAGACCGTACAACGGGAACGGTCATTGCAGACCAGAGCGCTGAGAGCTTTCTCTATCACAGTACGCTCGAAATCATCCCTGCGAGCACTCAGTACCGCCCGGTGCGCCACACACCGGTGCCGGTTATCAAGGGGCCGCAGACGGCAGTCGTTGTCGGCCCGAGAGGCGAGACAATCACTACGGATCAGTACGGCCGCATCAAGGTCCAGTTCTTTTGGGACCGGGAGGGCAACAAGGACGAGAATAGCTCCTGCTGGGTCAGGGTCGCACAGAACTGGGCCGGCAAGGGCTTCGGCTGCCTCCTAATCCCAAGGATCGGCCAAGAGGTCGTAGTGGACTTCGTCCACGGCGACCCTGACCGTCCCTTAGTAACCGGGGTCGTTTACAACGGGTCCAACCTGCCTCCTGAAAACCTACCGGCCAACAAGAGCCGCTCCACCTTCCGAACGCACACCGATCGAGGCACAATTGGTGATTACAATGAGTTGCGATTCGAGGACAGGCAAGGCAGTGAGGAGGTCTTTCTTAAAGCGCAGAAGGACCACATAGTAGAGGTCGGGAATAATTATGCCATCGAAGTCAAGAAGAAGTACCTCCTGACGTCAGCCACAGCCGGGTCGTCGTTTGGTAGCAGTATAGAGGTGACAACTGACAAGATTCGACTTTCAGTGCTGGGCGCAACCGGCCCTCAGGCCATCGAAATTAGCGAAGCCGGCATCACTCTGCTGAATGGCCAGGGAGCCTCGATCCAGATGTCAGGTCCTTCGGTCATCATCAACAACGGCGCCCTTGTGGTGACGTGATGCCTGGTACCGTCCTTCACACTGGAACCATCGCAACCTGCCCGCATGGCGGTACCCTCAACATAGTTGCTGCCTCGCCGCGCGTGTCCGTCTCGGGCATGCGCGTGGCGGTCTTGACTGATCAGGGCCTGGTGGCCGGCTGCGTCTTCACGCTGCCAAGCGGCAAACCGCAGCCCTGCGTGACCACACGCTGGATCGCGGGGGCTAAGCGGGTCCTGGCCAATGGTCAGCCCATCCTGATCAATCCGCTTGCCGCTCTATGCCTCTCGGCTGAGCAAGTCCCTGGCGGGCCGCCGATCATCGCCACCAGCCAGACAAGGGTCATCGCGACATGAGTTCGCCTTTTCCTGCGCCGTCACCCGCGATCGGCGCGGCATGACCATATTGCCGGGAGGCGGATCATGGTCGCGAGCGAGATAGCCGCCAAGCATGGCGATTTGCAGCGGTTCTGTCGCAAACTATTCGGTAAGCTGGTGCAGGCATGAAGGCACTTCAGTTTCTGAGAGACTTGCACTACTTTGGCAGTTTAGATTCGACGGCTTCGGCGAGGAGTTTCTCACAGTGGGGGCATCGCCTGGGTGGCGGCCGTGCGAAGAGGTCGAGGATGGCCTGCCTGATGGCCGGCATGCTCGGTTGTGGCGGCGGCCCC
>NZ_FMXM01000119.1 GCF_900103325.1 Mesorhizobium qingshengii
AATCTGGAGCAAAAATCGCGTGTCTCGCCGCAGCGTGACAGCCGTCCCGGCCAGCTATCGCTGCATCAATCCGCTGATAACTTTACAGTGCCGTTCGCAAATTCCTTGAGATGAGCTAAAGTGAGGCGAGGCAAACGTCTCGAGGTTTGGATCCAAACGGTGACCAAGAACATGCATCAGAAAAAAACCGCGCTCTAAGTACAGTATTAAGCGGCAGAGCCTTCCTGAGGCGTTGGCAGAGTCACTACGAGAGCGTATTCTCAACGGTGAGTTTAAAGGAGGTGAACCGCTCATTCAGGAAGCAATTGCCGCCGAATATGAATGCAGCCGAATGCCTGTACGAGAAGCATTTCGCCAGTTGGAAGCGGCCGGCCTGATTGTATCAAAAATCCACAAAGGCGCCGTTGTAACCGCGCTGCCCTCCGAACAGATAATGGAGCTGTTTGAGCTCAGAGCGATTTTGGAATGCGATATCCTCGCATATTCTCTCGCCCGTATGACGGACCAGCACCTCGACGCCTCTGAACAGATCTTGGAGGAACTCGAAGCAGCTTATGGAGATCGGGACATCGCAAAGGTGGGCGCACTTAACTGGGAATTTCATCGGAGTCTCTATGTGGCTGCTGAGCGCGTTCAGACCCTAGCTCTTATTCAAGGGATCAACGTTCAGACAGATCGTTATATCAGACTTCAGCTCCTCTTGACCTCTGCTTTTAAAGAGGCGGAAACAGAGCATCGACGTATTCTGAACCTGTGCAAGAAACGGGATCTGAGCGTCGTCGAATTCATGAGAGATCACATCATCCGAGCGGGGCACAATCTGCTTGACGCTCTCAAGACTCGGAAGAGCGCTAACGCCGCCGAATAATAAGGTACGTCTCCTTCGGTACTGCCTTCAACCAATATCGAGGAATTGCCCGGTAATCTCTCAACCGTTTTCTGGCGAGGGGCTGAAAAGTTTGTTCCAACCTGTCGCCAGTCTCCAAGCCCAACTTGAACAGTTGGACGTGAACGGATAGCGAACACTGTCCGTTAAGCCATTGAA
>NZ_FMXM01000045.1 GCF_900103325.1 Mesorhizobium qingshengii
ATTTGGTCAGCTGCAGGATTTCCGCGGCCTGCCGCACCCGCTTGTCGATCTCGGCCTTGCTTTCCTTGCCGATCTTCATCGAGAACGCCATGTTGTCGTAGACGGTCATGTGCGGATAAAGCGCATAGGACTGAAACACCATGGCGATGCCCCGCTTCGACGGCGGCACGTCGTTCACCACCTCGCCGGCGATCTTGAGCTCACCGGAGGTGATTTCCTCGAGCCCGGCGATCGACCGCAGCAAGGTCGACTTGCCGCAACCGGACGGGCCGACGAAGACGATGAATTCGCCCGACTTTATATCGAGGTCGATGCCGTGGAGAATGTTCAGATTGCCGTAGGACTTCTTCACTTGTCTTAGCGTGACATCGGCCATTGGTTTCCTCCCAGTGATTTGAAATTCAGTCGATGCGCCCGAACCAGGCGCCGTAGCCGCCGAGCTGTATGGAACCAGTGCTCGTCTGGCCCGAAAATCCGTGCCCGGGCAAAGGGTGCAGCGATCGGTCTCCAAGGTCAATCGCGGTCGGCTTGGCTCCCAGATTGAAGACGCAGACGATCTGCTCATTGCCCGCCCGGCGCGTGAAAGCGACCGTGTCGCCCTGGCTTTCGATGAAGGTGATGTCGCCCTTGGCCAGCGCCGGATGGGCGCGCCGGAAGGTGAGAAAGCGCCGGTAGTGCTCGAGCAAGGAGCGATCATCGCCCTGCTGGACACTGACCGCCTGCGAAAGATGCTTTCCGGGCACTGGCAGCCACGGCTTTGCTGAGGAGAAGCCGCCATTCTTGGCGGCGGCATCCCACACCATCGGCGTGCGACAGCCGTCGCGGCCCTTGAATTCCGGCCAGAAGCGGATGCCATAGGGGTCCTGCAGATCCTCGAACCGCAGGTCGGCTTCGCCAAGGCCGAGTTCCTCGCCCTGATAGATGCAGACCGAGCCGCGCAAGGACATCAGCAGCGCCGAGATGACCTTGAGATAGGCGGTCGGGTCGGCCTCACTGGCGGCCCAGCGCGAGGCGGGGCGCATCACGTCATGGTTGGAAAAGGCCCAGCACGACCAGCCGTCACTGGCGACCTTGCCGAAGGCTTCCAGTACCGAGCGGACCTTGGCCGCGCTGATCTTTTCGGGCGCCAGGAAATCGAAGGAATAGCACATCTGCACGCGCTTGCCGCCGGCGGTATAGGCCGCCACCACTTCCAGCCCGCGCTGCGAATCCCCAACCTCGCCGACGGCTGCTGCTGCCGGGTATTCGTCGAGCAAGGCACGGAACCGTTCGAGGAAACCAAGGTTCTCCGGACGGCTCTTGTCGTAGAGATGGTCCTGGTAATTGTAGGGATTGACCGCCGGCGCCGTCTGGTCGTTGCGCTCCTCCGGCGGCAGCGGCGGGTTGTTTTCCAGGCCCTGGCTGTGGAAGTAGAAATTGATGGTGTCGAGCCTGAAGCCGTCGACGCCGCGCTCCAGCCAGAAGCGGGTGACGTCGAGCAGCGCGTCCTGGACTTGACGGTTGTGGAAGTTGAGGTCGGGCTGCTCGGCCAGGAAGTTGTGCAGATAATATTGCTGGCGGCTGGTGTCCCATTGCCACGCCGACCCGCCGAAGATCGACAGCCAGTTGTTGGGCGGCGTGCCGTCCGGCCTGGCGTCCGCCCAGACATACCAGTCGGCCTTCGGGTTGGTGCGGTTCGACCGGCTTTCCTTGAACCACGGGTGATTGTCGGCGGTGTGCGACAGCACCTCGTCGATCATCACCTTCAAGCCCAGCCTGTGCGCCTCGGCGGTCAGCGCATCGAAATCGGCCAGCGTGCCGAACATTGGATCGACGTCGCAATAGTCGGACACGTCGTAGCCGAAATCCTTCATCGGCGACTTGAAGAATGGCGATATCCAGATGGCGTCCGCGCCGAGTGCCGCGATGTAGGGGAGCCGGCCGATGATGCCTTTGAGGTCGCCGATGCCATCGCCGTTCGAGTCCTGGTAGCTGCGCGGATAGATCTGGTAGATCACCGCGCCTCGCCACCAGTCGCGATCGACGGCGAGGTCAGGTCTCGAACTGGCCTTCAAAGCGAATTGCATTGTCTCAGCCTCCTTTCACCGAGCCGGCAAGCAGCCCGCGGACGAAATAGCGCTGCAGCGAGAAGAACACGATCAGCGGCACGATGATGGTCACGAAGGCCGATGTCGTCAGGATCTCCCAATCGCCGCCGCGTGAACCAAGCAAGGCATTGAGCTTGGCTGTCAGCACGATCTGGTCTGCTTCCGTACCCAGGAAAACCATCGCCACCAAGAGATCGTTCCATACCCACAGGAACTGGAAGATGGCAAACGAGGCCAGCACCGGAAATGACAGCGGCAGCACGATCTTGACGAAGATCTCGAAATCGCTGGCGCCGTCGATGCGCGCCGATTCCATGATCTCGCGCGGCAGGCCGGCAATGTAGCTGCGCAGCAGGTAGATCGCGAAGGGCAGGCCAAAGCCGGTATGCGCCAGCCAGATGCCAAGATAGGTTTTAGACGGCACGCCGAAGAACGAGCCGACGCCATTGTAGAGCTTCAACAGCGGGATCAGCGACATCTGCAGCGGCACCACCAGCAGCCCGATGATGACCGCGATCAGCAGCGCACGGCCGGGAAAGCGCATCCAGGCCAGCGCGTAGGCGGCAAAGGCGGCGATCAGGATCGGGATGACGGTCGCCGGGATGGTGACGGTCAGCGAGTTCATGAACGAGCGGCCGATGCCTTCGGAAAACAGCACGGTCTTGTAGTTGTCGGTGGTGAATTTCGGCGGCGCCGACGAGGCATAGTAGACGCGCTGGCCGCGATCGCCTTCGAATGCCTTGGGCGAGGCCATGACGAAGCTGCCGTCGGCATTGAGTTGCAACGTCACGCCGTCGCCGAGATCGGCGACGCTGCCGGCGGGATATTGCGTAGGCGACGCCGACTTGACGCCGAAAGCGCTGATGTTGCGGGCAGCGCCGTCACCGAAGATGTTGCCTTGAAGGACGAACTTGCCGTCCTTTTCGACCTGCGTCGAGGCGGCCGGCAGGCGGCCGGCTTCCGTCTGGGTGGAACTGGAGAACGAGTTCCACCAGCCCGAGGCGATGATCTGGTCCTTGACGCGCAGCGACGAGACCAGGATGCCGAGCGTCGGAATGGTCCAGATGGCGACGAAGACAAGGACGGCAATGTGGACGCCAAAGCGGCTGGCGAAGGAGTTTCCGGTCGCGACGGCCATCTCAATGTCCTCCCGTCTCTTTGTTCGCCTGGCGGATGTTCCAGACCATGATCGGAATGACCGCGATCATGATGATAATGGCGATGGTGGCGCCGCGGCCGAAATCGCCGCCGCCGCGGAACATCCAGTCGAACATCAGATTGGCCAGCACCTGGCTGTTCCACTGGCCATTGGTCATGGTCAGCACGATGTCGAACACCTTGAGCACCAGAATGGTGATCGTCGTCCAGACCACGGCGATGGTGCCCCAGATCTGCGGCACCATGATCTTCCAGAAGATCTGGAACGGGTTGGCGCCGTCGATGACCGCAGCTTCCAGCGTTTCCTCCGGAATGCCGCGCAGGGCGGAAGACAGGATGACCATGGCAAAGCCGGTCTGGATCCAGATCAGGATGATCATCAGGAAGAAATTGTTCCAGAATGGCAGCGATATCCAGACCTGCGGCTGGCCGCCGAAATGCTGGATGATGGCGTTGAGGATGCCGATCTGCGTCTGGCCCTCGCCGCGATACTCGTAGATGAATTTCCAGATCACGCTGGCGCCGACGAAGGAGATCGCCAGCGGCAGGAAGATTAGGCTCTTGGCGATCGTGCCCCACCAGATCTTGTCGGTGAGTACGGCGATGATCAGCCCGAGGAAGGTGCAGGCGGCCGGCACCACCGCCAGCCAGATGATGTTGTTGAGGATCGAGTTGCGGAACTCGCGATCGCCGAACGCCCATTCATAGTTGGCGAAGCCGACGAAATTGGCGCCGCCGCGATCGAGGAACGACAGCCGCAGCGTCTCGACCACCGGGTATATCAGATAAATGGTCAGGATGATCATCGCGGGACCGACGAACAGCCATGGCCTGATCAGCCCCTGCCGGCGCAGATTGTCGATGGCTGCGGCACCGGCGACGCCACGCGACGGGAATATCAGGTCGACCAGCTTGTTGGCGCCCCAGAAATAGGCGACGCAACCGCCGACCCCGACGATGATGACGAATATGGCCGAGAAAATCTGAGACGCCATGGGTTCCTCCCCCTGCGCATGATCCACCAAGGTTGAATGACCTTGGTGACGGGACCAGGCGCCGATTCAGTTGTGTGGAGCGCGATCGGCCGCAAAACGTTTCTCACGTGCGGATTGCGCTTCATGTCGATGCGCTCATGACGAAAGGCCGCGGCGCGGGCCGCCGTCGGATCCGGGCCGGCTGGGCCCGGATCCAGTGCGAGAATGAAAGGCTCGGACGTTCGGTGGCCGAGCCCGGCCGGCCGCCTACTTGATCGCGTCCCAGCTCTTCTGGATGTCGGTGGCGACATCCTGGGCCGACTTGCCGCCGACCAGGTCGATCATGCCGGTCCAGAAGGCGCCGGCGCCGATCTTGCCCGGCATCAGGTCGGAACCGTCGAAGCGGAAGGTCGAGGCATTGGCGAGGATCTCGCCCTGCTTCCGCAGCGCATCGCTGGCATAGGCAGCCTTGTTGACCGCCTTGAACGGTGTCACGAAACCGCCCTCGGCCATCCAGATCTCGTGCGCGAGCGGCATCTTCAGGAATTCAATGAAGGCGCGCGCGGCCTTGGAGTCCTTGGTGATCATCGCCAGCGTGCCGGCGCCGAGCACGGGCGTGCCCAGGTCAGGCTTGGAGGCATAGGGCGGGAAGTAGAAGAAGTCCGCGTCCTGGCCAACCTTGGTGCCTTCGGGGAAGAAGGTCGGGATGAACGATGCCTGATGGTGCAGGTAGCATTTCGGCGGCACCGAGAAGAGGCCCTTCGGACTGTCGCGGAAATCGGTCGCCGCAACCGCCTTGGCGCCACCATCGACCATGGTGTCGTCGGTCGCGATCTTGCCGAAGATGTCGATGGCGTTGACCACCGCCGGATCGTTGAACGGGATCTCGTTCTTCACCCACTTGTCGTAAACGTCGGGCGTCTGGGTCCGCAGCATCAGGTCTTCGACCCAGTCGGTCGCCGGCCAGCCGGTGGCGCCGCCGGAGCCAAGCCCGATGCACCACGGCTTGCCGCCGTCGGCGATGATCTTCTTCTCGAGATCGGCGAGTTCTTCCTGCGTCTTGGGAACCGTGTACCCGGCTTCCTTGAAATTGTCCGGCGAGTACCAGACCAGCGACTTCACGTCGGCCTTGTAGGGGAAAGCGAAGAAACCCGGCTTGCCGTCCTTGTCCTTGAAGGTTCCGAGATCGACCCAGGACTGGCCGGCGCCGTAATTGTCCTTGACCCATTTGGCGGTATCGTCGCCGAGCGGCGTCAGCAGGCCCTTCGACGCCAGGTCCTGGATCAGGCCGGGCTGCGGCAGCACGGCGATGTTCGGCGGGCTGCCGGCCTGCGTGTCGATGACGATCTGCTGCTCGTAGTTCTCCGAGGAGGAGTACTTGATCTCGACGCCGGTGGCTTCCGAGAAATAGTCGAGAACGCCGCGCACCAGACCTTCGTCCTCGCCGCGCCATGGCCCGAAGATGGTCAGCGTCTCGCCCTTGAGGTCGACTTTCTTGAGCTCTTCGTAGTTCGCCCAGTCGAAGCGGGGATCCTCGCCCGGCTTGAACTTCAGTTCGGCCTGCGCGGGCACGTTCAGGGCGAGCGTGACAAACGCGGCGCCCAGAAAAAGCATTTTCTTCATCGGTATTCCTCCCAGTGGGTCACACACACACCGGACGGAACCTCCATTCCGTCCGCCGACGCCGCAGGACTGTGACTCAGTCGGAAAGGAACCGCAACCTTTCGAAGAGTCTTCCAAAGCGCTTTGGCTTTTTTGATCTCGCCATTGAATCGCTCGGAAGTCAAGAGGGTGATGTGCTAATCGATTTAATTTAAGGCCATTCGAGGTCGAAAAGTGCGGTGCAGCATGCTTTTATGGCGGTGCAGCAGCAATTTTTGTTTCAAATCTGGTCAAACCACCCGTATGGTTGCTCATGGCGTCGCCGCGCTACCGTGGCGTCTTGGCCAATTCAATTTAAAAGCGCTTTGAGGCGCGGAGACCTGCTGTGAACCTCAAGCAGCTCGCACATATGCTGGCGCTTTCGCAGACCACGGTAAGCCGCGCGCTGAACGGCTATCCCGAGGTCAACGAGGAAACGCGCCGGCGGGTGATGGACGCCGCCAAGCGCCACGGCTACCGCCCCAACCCGAGCGCGCGCCGGCTGGCGACCGGCAAGACCGGCATGATCGGCTATGTCCTGCCGACCGGTGCATCCGTCGACATCGATCCGCATTTCGTCGAATTCCTGTCGGGGCTCGGCGATTATGCCCGCTCGCACGAGCTCGACCTGGTGCTGTCGCCGGCCGATGCCGACGACCAGGAAACGACCTACCGGCGCATCGTCGCCAACCGGCAGGTCGACGCCGTCTACATCTCCTCGCCAAGGCCCGCCGACCGTCGCGTGGCGCTGGTCAACACGCTCGGCATTCCCTTCATCGTGCATGGCCGCAGCGAAGGCTTGGATTTCGACTATCCATTCACCGACATCGACAATGAGGGCGCCTTCCACGAGGCAGCCAGGCTTCTTATCCAGCTGGGCCATCGCCGGCTGGCGCTGATCAATGGCGACGACCGCGAGACCTTCGCCATCCATCGCGAGCGCGGCGTGCGCCGGGCCCTGGCGGCGAGCGGCCTGGAACTGGGCGAGCGCCATGTCTGTTCGGTGGCCATGACCGAGGAGAACGGTTATCGCGCCACCCGGCGTCTGCTGGAAGAGGGCGACGCGCCGACGGCAATCGCCTGCTCCAGCCTGATCATGGCGCTCGGCGTCGTGCGCGCCGTGCGCGACCTCGGCCTGACGATCCCTGGCGACGTGTCGCTGATCGCCCATGACGACGTCTTTCCCTGGCTGAGGCCTGAGAATTTCTCCGTGCCGCTGTCGACGACGCGCTCATCCATCCGCCTCGCTGGCGCGCGTATCGCCGAACGGCTGGCGGCACGGATTTCCGGCCTGGAAGAGGGCGCCCGCGGCGAAGTCTGGCCGGTCGACCTGGTGGTCAGGGGATCGGTCGCCGGCGCGCCGGCCTGAGGGGTCAAAATCCAATCATTCTGAACGACAGAGGTCGACCCTCAGCGGCTGCTGGTCAGCGCCCGCAACGGTGACCTCTCTTGGCTCGTAGCCGGCGTGCCGCGTTTGACCAGCGGATTGCTGTGCGTCCTGGCTGCCGGAAGTCGTATTCCGCAAGGAAGGGTTCCGGCATCCATTTCATTGTCTCAGGTCGCGGATTTGAGGTGATCGATGAAGGCGCGCAGCTTCGGCAGGACCTGGCGCTTGCCAGGATGATAGAGGAAGACGCCCGGCGTCGTGGCGGCGACGCCGTCCAGCACCGGCTTGAGCTTTCCTTCGGCGATCGCCCCTTCGGCGACCGGTCGAGGCGTCTGCGCCAGCCCGACGCCCTGCATCGCGGCCCCGAGTAACGTCGGATAGTCGTGCGCGATCAAGGGGCCCGAGACCATCGCCTCGATCGCCCCGTTGCCGTCGACGAAGGACCAGGGCGCGACGGCGCCGTTCGAGCGGCGCAAGCGCAGGCAGGCGTGGTGGCGCAAGTCCTCGACATGCTCGGGACAGCCGTGGCGCTCGAGATAGTCCGGACTGCCGACGACCACGAACGTGAATGGCGGCGTGAGCCGCACCGCGATCATGTCCGGCGCGATGAACTGGCCGAGGCGGATGCCGGCATCGAACCCGCCGGCCGCGAGATCGACCATCTCGTCGCTCGCGGCGATCTCAAGTTCGATTTCGGGATAGGCTCGGCAGAACGACGCGATCATTGGCTCCAAGATCAACGGCACGACGGCGCGGGGCACGGACAGGCGCAGCAGCCCAGTCGGCCGTTGGCCTACGTCGCGGGCGGCCTCGCCGGCCGCGACGATCTCCTCGAAGGCAGGACCGGCACGATCGAGGAACCGCTGGCCAGCCTCGGTCAAGCCGACGCTGCGCGTCGTGCGGGCGAACAGCGCCGCGCCCATGCGAGCTTCCAGCGCGCGCACCGCCTGGCTCACGGCGGACGGCGTCACGCCGAGATCAGCGGCGGCACGGCGGAAGTTGCGGCGCCTGGCAACAGCCAGGAACACCTCGACACCCTCCAGTGCACCATGCCGGACTGTGTAGTTCTGCTTCATGGATTGTTGTGATTACAGCGGATAGTCGACCTATGGAAGCGGGCTTAGGTAGTCGATTGAAGCTCTCAGACAGAGCAAGCCAACTGGCGAGAGGAGGCCAAATGTCCACGGAAGTGTTGTTCCAAATCCATCTCGTTCTGGGCTATGTCGCGTGGCTGCTTTGCTTCGGCGCATACGGTCTGCCGTGGCTGAGCTCGATGGATCGGGTCGCGGCGCAACGCGCAATTGCTACTCTGCACAGCTTCCGCTTCTTCGGGCTCGTCTTCCTCCTTCCGGGCGTCGTAAGCCCCAATCTGCCCGCCGGCTTCGCCGTGTTCGCCGCCTATGGCGACTTCGCAACGGGGGTGCTGGCCATGCTGGCGCTGCTCGCGGTGAGGATACCTCAGCTCTTCTGGCCGTTCGTCGTCGCCTTCAATCTCGTAGGGATGATCGACCTCATCGTCGACTATTATCACGCCATCCAGATCGGCCTTCCTGCACGCGCGGGTGAACTGGGCGCCACCTACCCGATTCCGGTCATCTACGTGCCGCTGCTGATGATCACACACGTCGCCGCATTCTATTTTCTCGTACGCCCCCGGCAGAAGGCGACCTGAGCCGTCGCAGGCTATTCTTTGGCCGTTCCTGCGGCCTTGGTGTCCAGCAGCCCATAGCCGAAGTCATTGTCGCGCCCCTTGGGGCCGAGATCTTTCGCCGTTGCCGCCAGCGCCTTTTCGATGTCATCGGCCGAGCGGTCTGGCGCGGCATGGAGCAAGTTGGCAATGGCGCCGCTCACGATCGCCGCCGCGAACGAGGTGCCGGTGACGACATCCGAGCCGGCGCCGCTCGGCGCCACCATCTCGACGCCGGGCGCCGAGATGAAGACATAGGCGCCGCGATTGGCTTGCGGCATCAGCCCGTCTTTTGCGTCGGTGGCGGTCACCGCGATAACGCCGTCGAAGGCGGCCGGATAGCCGTAAGGCGCCTTCGGCCCGTTGTTGCCGGCCGCCGCCACCAGCACCATGCCAAGCGCCCGCGCATTGCGGCAGGCGGTGCCGAGCAACTCGTTCTTCGGGCCGACGAAGCTCATGTTGATGATGCGGACGTCCTGGTCAGCCGCCCAGTCGAGCGCCGACAGGATGACGTCCATGGTCGACTTGCCGCCCTCGAAGGCGCGGGCGTGGTAGATCCTGGCGCCCGGCGCCATGCCCTCCAGCGCGCCTACCCCGGCTATCAGGCCGTCGATCGAGGTGCCGTGGTCGCGCTTTTCGATCGGTACGTCGGGCATGGCGTCGAACTGTCCGGCGATAACGCCGGCCAGCGCCGGATTGGTGTCGTCGATACCGGTGTCGATCACCGCGACGCGGACGTTCTCGCCACTGGCCTGCTTGGCATCGAGCGCGATGCGGTCGAAGGCGTAGTTGACGATGGAGGCGGCCTGCTGCAGCGAATAGACATGGTTGGGCTCACGCCGCTGGGTGCGGCCGTCGGCGGCAAGCTGCGCCAGCACGACGCCGACGGGGCGGCCATCGGGAATGCCGAAGCGCACCAGCGTGGTGCCAAGCAGCCTGGACTGGCGCTGCGAGCGCACCTGCAGGCCGAAGGAAGCGGCGATCTGCTGCACGGCACCGGCATCGCCGTCGACGGTCACCAGCACCTCGTCGGGCACGAAATCGCCGACCACCGCTCGCGGTGGCTGGACTGGGATGAGATCGGTCGGCGAGACGATCGGGCCGCCCGCCGGCGGACCGGCCTGCGTGTCCGCAGGCGGCGTCGCGGGGTCTGGCCGTGGCGTCGGCACCGGTGTCGGAGGGGCGACCGGATTGGGGAACAGGTCGACGATCAGGGCGGGAAGAAAGACGGCGCCGGCTTGGGCAGGACCCGAACCACCGGCACCATCGCCGCCGCCACTGCCATCCTTGGCGCAGTCGGCGCCGGCCGCATTGGTCCCGTTGCGGCAGTCGATGTTCGTCTGTTCGGGATTGGCGGCGTTGGTCTGCGCCGACGCAGGCACGGCGGCGATTGTCATCGCCGCCGCAAGGATTGCCGCAAATCGAATGACCGCCTCAGCCGCCATCAACCGGTTTCCTTCCCTCGATCACAGTGTCAGTGAAAGGCTGGGCGGCAACAAGGCCGAGTTGCTTGGTGTAGTCGGCCGCGGTGGCAGCCGGGATGCCAAGCCGGAACACGCCGTCGGCGGTCGGTCCACCGATGATCTTCAGCCCGTTGCTGCCGAGGAAGCCCGCAATGTCCGACATCTTCGCGTCCGGCTTGAACTTGACCAGGGCGAACGGCATTTTTGCCAGATCGTCTTGTGCACCGGCAATCTCGAAATTGCCGCTCTTGCCGCCCGGGCTGACGAGCGATTGCACCATGACCAGCGCCAGCAGCACCGCGGCCGCCGCCCAGGCGACGCCGACCGGCACTGCCATGAAGCGGCCCCAGGCCCGCGCCAGCCAGGACGAGCTTGCCGGCCTGCGCACAGGTCCGGCCTCTGCGTCGAGCGCTCTGGCGAAGCGGCTGAGCGCATCGGCCGGCGGCCGGATCGCTTCGTTGGCCGCCGTGGTGCCGGAGAATTCGGCTTCCGCCTCGCCAAGGGCGGCAAGCGCGGCCGGATCGCTGGCCAGCCATTCCTCGACGGCTTCCAGGTCCGAACCTTCCAGCGAGCCGTTCAGGTAGAACGGCAGCAGCGTTTCCATTTCGTCGCGGCGCGACATCTTCTCAGCGGCGCTCATGGCCACCCCCTATCGTAACCGGCGGCCTTGAGGGCCTCGCCGAGTTTCTTGCGGGCGTAGAACATCCGGGTCTTCACGGTCGCGACCGGGATGCCGAGCACCTCGCCGATCTCGGTCACCGACTGCCCGTGATAATAGGCAAGGTCGATCACCGTACGATGCTCTTCGGGCAAGGCGTCGACGAAGCGGCGCAAGGCGGCGGCCTTGTCCTCCTTCATGGTGACGACTTCCGGCGTGTCGGCGCCGTCGGGCACCGCGGCGGCGGCCTCGTCGTCGATCCAGTCTTCCTTCTTCTTGCGCAGCAGGGACAGCGCCTTGAAACGGGCGATGCCGAGCAGCCACGTCGAGACTTCGGAGCGTCCCTCGAAGCCTGGCGCCTGGCGCCATAGCTCGAGAAAAACTTCGTTCGCGATATCGTCAGCCATCATTTCCGATCCCGTCTGGCGCGCCACGAAGCGGTAGACCCGCGCGTGGTGACGCATGAACAGGAGCCGCACGGCGGCACGGTCGCCCTTCGCGACCCGGTCGACAAGCACGCGATCGGTCTCCGTCGCTACCGTCATGGCCGGTCGAGCCGCCTGGCTCCTGTCTGCTCTGTCGCTGATCGGTCGGTGGGTTCAATAGGTCGCCGCAACACTCTTAATCTGAGAGGATGAGGAGGTGTTGCATGGTGACGTCACGGATCTGGTTTACGTCAGCGCAGAAGGCCGAGCTTTGGGAGCGATGGAAGCAAGGTCAGAGCATTTCGTCGATCTCGCGGGCACTGGACCGCCGGAACAAGACCGGCGTTCAGCGGATCGTATCCTTACACGGCGGCATTGCTCCGTCAGCAAGGCGTAGAGCGGCCTCGGCGCTCGGGCTGGCGGAGCGCGAAGAAATCTCTCGCGGGATCGCGGCGGGTCTCGCAATCCGCGCTATTGCACGAAGTCTCGGGCGATCCCCATCGACAATATGTCGCGAGATCT
>NZ_FMXM01000033.1 GCF_900103325.1 Mesorhizobium qingshengii
GTGCATGGCTGTTTTCCCGGTTGATCCGCGACACAGCAATCGCGCGAATCCGTGGGTGGCGAAATTCGGTTATGTCCCTACGGGAAACTACCTAGTCTGGCCGTCCGGCTTGTTGATTCATATCAAGCGGCCAGGCACTTCCGATCGCTAAAACCCTCCTTTGCTCTGGGCGATAGCAAGGCGAGTCGCTTCGAACCCTTGCATCGGAACGGCTGGTGGGCAGCGATGTATCTTCCGCAATTTTTGGTGGGAATGTTCTTTACGTCGGGCATCGTGGCCCTCTGGGCCTACACGGCAACCGGTTCAATCTGGAGCGCACTAGGCTGGGCGATTGTCGACTTGGTGCTGCTGCAGGTCGGATACTTCGCCTTTGTCATACGCCTGGTTTACAAACGCGGGACGGCGGACGCCGCGACAAACTCGGCGTCTCCCAGCCATGCCCGGCCATTCCATCACGACGGCACGCTTTTCTAGGGCGAGGCCAAACTGCGTGACTCATCCGTCGTCCGGCGCTTCAAAGCGGGCCGCCGGCTTCGAGCCAAGTGCCGCGATTTCCTCTGACGATTTCGACGGCGTCATCAAGCTTGCCGATCGCGGCTGGCCTGCCGGTCGCTTCAACGAATTCGATTGCGGCACTGACCTTCGGTCCCATGGAGCCAGCGGGAAAATTCCGCCCGGACATCTCCCTGGGCGTCACTCGACCGAGCGCATGAGCGGCGGTGGTTCCATAGTCGACATAGACGGCGTCGACATCGGTCAGCATCAGCAGCATGTCGGCTTTCAACTGGCGGGCAAGAAGCGAGCTTGCCAGATCCTTGTCGATAACGGCCTCCACGCCGCAAAGACTGCCATCGTCCCGCGCTACCACCGGAACGCCGCCGCCGCCGGTGCAGATGACGATGACGTCGCGTTCGATCAGGAACGAGATCACGGATGCTTCCAGGATCGCCAGCGGCTTGGGCGAGGGCACGACGCGGCGCCATTTGTCGCCATCGGGCGCGATCTGCCAGCCGCGTTCGGTGGCAAGCTTGCGGGCCGTTGCCTCGTCGTAGACCGGGCCGATAGGCTTCGTCGGATGAGCGAAGGCCGGATCGTGCGGATCCACCTTCACCTGCGTCAGCAGCGTCGCAAACAGCCTCTGCCTGAGGAGGTTGCCGAGCTCCTGTTCGATCACATAGCCAATCATGCCGGCGCTCTCGGCACCGAGCACGTCCAGTGGAAATGTGCCGCCATCCGAGGTCGCCGCCGCCTGCAGGGCCAGAAGCCCCACCTGCGGTCCATTGCCGTGCGTGATCACGATCGAGTGCCCTTCGACGACAAGTTCGACGAGCACCGAGGCGGCGCGCATGATGTTGGCGCGCTGGTTCCCGGCGGTCATCGGCTCTCCACGACGCAGCAGTGCGTTTCCGCCGAGCGCAACGACGATACGCATCTCAGTTGCCGATCGTGGCGACGAGCAAGGCCTTGATGGTGTGCATGCGGTTTTCCGCCTGGTCGAAGACGATCGAGGCAGCCGATTCGAACACCTCGTCGGTGACCTCCATGCAGTCGATCCCGTATTCCTTCGCGACGAAGGCACCTACCTCTGTCTCGGTATCGTGGAATGCCGGCAGGCAATGCATAAACTTGACGTGGGGGTTGCCGGCGGCAGCCATCACCTCGCTGGTGACACGATATGGCTTCAAAAGGCGAATGCGCTCCGCCCAGCCCGATTTGTCCTCGCCCATCGACATCCATACGTCGGTGTAGATGAAATCGGCATCCTGAACGCAACTCATCACGTCCTCGTCGAGCCGGAAGCGGCCGCCGCTACGTTCCACCAGCTCCCGAACATGGGCGCAGAATTTTTCATCCGGCCATAGGTCCTTTGGCGAGGCAATGCGCATGTCGATGCCGACCTTGGCGGCACCCAGCGCCAGCGACAGCGCGACGTTGTCGCGCCCTTCGCCAACGAATGTGACGGTCATGTCCGAGAGATGCTTGTGCGTGAATTCGCGCATGGTCATGAAATCGGCGAGGATCTGCGTCGGATGCGCTTCGTCGGTGAGGCCGTTGTAAACGGGCACGCCGGCATGCGCGGCGAGCAGTTCGGCCTGGTGCTGGCCAAAGCCGCGATATTCGATCGCGTCGTACATGCGGCCGAGCACGCGGGCGGTATCCTTCATCGATTCCTTGTGGCCGATATGGCTGCCAGTGGGGCCGAAATAGGTGACGTGGGCGCCCTGGTCATAGGCCGCCACTTCGAACCCCGTCCGCGTGCGCGTCGAATCCTTCTCGAAGATCAGCGCGATGTTCTTCCTGACAAGACGCGGCATCTCGTGCCCGGCGAGCTTGGCGGCCTTGAGATCGGCGGCCAGTTTCAGGAGAAATCGGATCTCGTCGGCCGTGAGATCGTCCAGCGTGAGCACGGAGCGACCGTGAAGATTGATCGACATGGGGATTTCCTTTCGGGTCAGATCGGGTCACGGGCAATCGGACAGGTCATGCAGTGCCCGCCGCCGCGACCGCGACTAAGCTCGGCGCCCTCGACCGTGATCACTTCAATTCCCGCGCGGCGCAGAAGCGTGTTGGTGTAGACATTTCGGTCGTAGCCGATGACCACACCAGGCTCGACCGCAACGACATTATTGCCATCGTCCCATTGCTCGCGCTCGGCCTCGTAGCGGTCGCCGCCCGTGGCGATGATCCGCAGCGACTTCAACCCAAGTGCTTCCGCAACCACCTCGGTGAACGGTTTTTTCTCGTCGGTGACCTCAACCGCCGACTTTCCGTCGCCTGGGCGCAGCGAGAAGGTGCGCAGCCGCTCGACCACTGGCGGATACATGGTCACCAAATCGCGGTCGCAGAAAGTGAAGACGGTATCGAGATGCATGAAACTGCGGTCCCGTGGCATCAGCGCGGCAATCACACGCGTGGCTTCGCCGGCTGCGAACAGGCTGCGGGCGAGGTCGCCCACGGCTTGGGGCGTGGTGCGCTCTCCCATGCCGATGAGAACCGTTCCGCCACCAATCGGCATGACATCACCGCCTTCGAGGCTGGTGCCTGTTCCCAAATCCGGCGAAACAAAGGGGACGCCGCTGTCGCGAAAGCGAGGGTGGAAGCGATAGACGGCTTCGACATTGGCCGCTTCCGGGCGCCTGGCGGGCCAGTACATGGCGTTGACCGAAACCGAAGCGTAAATCCAGCATGAGCTGTCACGGGTGAAAAGCTGGTTTGGCAGCGGCGGCAGCACGAAATCCTGGGGGGCAAGCGTCCTTCCGGTCAGGCCTTTGGGCTCGAAAGGAAGCTCCGCCCGGGCAATGCCGCCGACAAGATAAGTCGCCAGTTGCTCCGACGGCATCTCATTGAGCCATCCGCGCATCTCATCGACCATGTCCAGCCCGACGACGCCGGGATGAACCCGGCGGTCGAGGAGCCAGTCACGGGCCTTGGCCTGGCTCATCGTCTCTGTCAGCAGTTCCCCGAAGGAATGCACCAGCACTCCGCGTTCGCGCAACGCATCGACGAAGACATCGTGCTCCTGGCGGGCCCGCTTGACCCACAGCACGTCGTCGAACAGCAGCGCCTTGCAATTCTCCGGCGTCAGCCTGCGCAGGCTGAGATCCGGACGATGGACCATCACCTCGCGCAGACGGCCGACTTCGGAATGGACACCCAAGCTTGTCATTGCGTCAATCCTCTCACAGCGGGCTGACGGCGCCGGTCCACATCTCGTAAACGGCGAGAATGGCGACGGCGACGAGGGCTGCGGCGAGTACCGCTTCGGCAGGATGGAACACGCGCTGATTGGTTTCGCGGCGCGCCCAGATGTAGAAGAGGATGCCGGGCGCATAGAGGATCGCGCACATGAACAGGTATGCGGGGCCCGCCGCGTAGACGAGCCACAGCCCGTAGACCGTAGCCAGCAGTCCGGCGAAGAGCGGACCGGCGCGTTGCTCGCCGCTCTCGTAGCTCTCTCCGGTCAGCGCCAGCTTGGCCGCGTAGGCCCCTGAAAAGATGTAGGGCACCAGAATCGCGGCCGACGCGATGTAAAACAGCGCCTGGTAGGTGCTTTGCGCGAAAAGTGTGATCACCAGGAATGCCTGGACGAGCAGATTGGTGATCAGGAGCGAGGTTGACGGCACGCCACGGTCGCTTTCGCGGCCAAAGAATTTCGGCATCGTCCCGTCCTTGGCGGCGACATGCGGAATTTCGGCGGCAAGCAGCGTCCAGCTCAGGAAGGCGCCAACCACCGACACGACAAGCGCGATGTTGATGAGAATAGCGCCCCAGGGCCCAACAACCGCCTCCAACACGCCTGCCATGGACGGGTTCTTGAGCGCAGCGAGTTCAGGCTGGCTGAGGATGCCCAGCGACAGCAACGACACCAGGGCGTACAGCGCGAGACAAGTGAAGAAGCCGAGAACTGTCGCCGTGGCGATGTCCTTGCGGCGCTCGGCCCGGCTGGAAAATACGCTGGCACCTTCGATGCCGATGAACACCCACAAGGTCACCAGCATCGTGCTCTTCACCTGTGCGGTGATCGAGCCGAGACTGGCGTTGCCCAGACCGGTGAAGTCGAGCGACCAGACCTGCAGTTTGAAAGCGACGGCAACAACCCCGACAAACAGGACGATCGGAGCGATCTTTGCCACCGTGACGATGAGGTTCACGACCGCCGCCTGCCGGATGCCGGCGAGAACCAGGATGTGGATCAGCCACAGCAGGATCGATGCGCCGAGCACTGCTTGCCAGGTGTTTCCGTCACCGAAAGCCGGAAAGAAATAAGACAGGGCGCTGAATACGATCACGGCATAGGAGACGTTGCCAACCCAGGCACTGATCCAGTAGCCCCAGGCGCTGTTGAAGCCGATGAAAGGACCGAAGCCGGCCTTGGCGTAGGCGTAGGGCCCGGCGTCGAGTTCAGGCTTGCGGGTGGCAAGCGATTGATAGACGAAGACCAGCGCCAGCATGCCGACGGCGGTGATGGCCCAGCCGATCAGGATGGCAAGAGGCCCGGCGCCGGCGGCCATGTTCTGCGGCAGGCTGAACACCCCGGAGCCGACCATCGAGCCGATCACCAGTGCGGTGAGGGAACCAAGTCGAAGCTTCGTCGATGCCGAGGTAGTGGCTCTAGGGACAGGGATGTTGATTCCAGCCGTGCTCATGATGCGCTCCCAAAATTCGAAGACCTTGATGGGAGGTATTGAACAGGAAATGGGAATAGGAGCTTTGATGCGGGTCAAATCCGTCCGCGGCGCGGCAATGACGGCTCAACGTTGCCGTTCCGATTTCCAGTCGCCGCGCAAATCGCTCGCTGACCCTGGCCTGTACATTTGTCCGATCCACTTCGCCCGTGTGGCGTCGCTGGCTCTCGCGATCCTGCCGAACAACGGGCGACCGACATGCGCCCGTCGTTCGTTGGGAGGCGAATCGGGGCTGGCGCGTCGACGGATCGTCAGGCGATGTCCGCCGGCTCGGCTTTGCGTTTTCGCCCCGTGATCATGGCCCGGACAAGGTTTTCACGATGTCGAAAGCTTGCCAGCGCGACGCCACCTATATGGAAGAGGACCAGCACGAGCAGGCCATGCGCGGCAAGGCTGTGCGCCGCCTCGACCCACGACACGCCGAAATAGGCGTCCGTTGTCATCAGCCATCCGGTCAGGGCGGTCGAACCCATCGCCGCAATCAGCACGACCACCATTGCGCCGCCGGCCGGGTTATGGCCGATGTAGCGGGCTTCGCGACCGCTCAGCAACGCCACGAGGTAGCGTAGGACTGTCACCGGATCACGCACGAATTGCGAGAAGCGCGCATAGGGCGTGCCAAGAACGCCCCACAAGAGCCGCATCGCGACCAGCCCTGCAGCGGCGTAGCCAGCCCAATGGTGAAGGTCCTCCGAGGAATGGGAGGTGAGCCAGGCCGTGATGAAGCTGAGCACCAGCGCCCAGTGGAAGCTCCGCACGATTCGGTCCCAGACGCGCACCATCTCCGGAGATGGCTGCGCGTCCGCGGCTACCGATACGTTCCGATCAGTTTTCGCCGGCTTCGGCATTGTCGAGCTTTTCAAGGGTCTCGGCATTGTAGGCCAGGTTCACTTTCTTGCCGGCCTTGTCGACCGCGTAGACTTCGTAGCAGCCCTTCTCGACCTTGATCTGGCGGACGGTAAGCCCTTCACCGGTCAATTGCGCCTCGAGCGTTGCCTTGGGCTTGAACTGTGATTTCGGGGCGGTGCTGCAGCTGCCACCGGCGGCGAGCGCCGGTCCTGCAACCATGCCGGCGAGAGCGGCTATAACGAGTGTGCGATACATGAAGGCTCCATTCGTGAGGTTGGGCGCGGTAATGCGCCTTTGGGGGGTGGATTTCGATCGGTTCAGTCAGACGGCGAGACGACCGTCATTGGTGCGGCATAACCAATTCAACCTGACAACTGGCTGACAGCCGCATCGTCGCCGCCGATCCGGCTTGCCGCCGGCGAGTTTGATCTGGCGCAAGGACGGCGGGTAACGCCGCGAGCAGGATGACGGCCGGGATGTAGAGCGCTTGTGCTGTCGTCCTGAAGGAGGATCGTCAATGAAAACCATATCGAGGAGAGCGGCGCTCGGGCTTGCCGCCGCAATGCTGATGGTCGGCAGTGTTGGCGCGGTCCAGGCGGCTGCGCTTGTCCAGGTCTCGCTCTGGGACAAGGGTGCGAGTGCGGAAATGCCGACGGGTCTCGCCTATGCAACGCCAGGACTCGATCTCACCAAGGCGACCATGGGCATCAAGGTTTCACCCGGTGCGGTGAAGGCCGGGGAGGTCACGTTCAATGTGAAGAATGACTCCAAGGACACCGTTCACGAGATGATCGTGATGTATATGGCCGATCCAACCAAGCCGCTTCCTTATGTCGATGCGGAGAAACGGGTTGACGAAGACAAGGCTGGCGACAAGGGTGAGGTTTCAGAACTCGATCCCGGCAAATCAGGCACATTGACCGTCGAACTGAAGGCTGGGAAATACCTGCTTATCTGCAACGTGCCAGGCCACTTTGGCGCCGGTATGTGGGCCGAATTCACCGTCGATCCATAGGCCCTGAACCCGGCAGCGCTTTGGCCCGAGCCTGCGACTGTCGCAGTTTTCGAGAGCTTGCCGGGATGGCCAGCCTCGTCGGTGGACTGCACGACGGTAAGTCAACCGTCAGGCAGAACGCCGCTCGACGGAACGGGCTATGTGGGCAGTGCCCGGCGTTCCCGCGGTTGAAGATCGCATCACCGTCGCCTGATTTCGGGTATGGCGGAGGAAGTGGATCGTAATCCACTTTCGTTTGTTTCCGGGCAACATGGAGCGCGTCATGAGAGCAATGGTGCTCGAAAGCGTCGGCACCCCCTTGAAACTTCTCGACAGGCCCGATCCCATGCCTGGCGCGGGCGAGATCAGGCTGAAGGTCGAGGCATGCGCGGTTTGTCGAACCGATCTGCATGTGGTTGACGGAGATTTGCTTCATCCGAAACTGCCGCTCATCCCGGGGCACGAAATCGTCGGCATCATCGATTTGGTTGGCGAAGGCGTCACCCGTTCCAGGGTCGGGCGCAGAGTTGGCGTGCCTTGGCTCGGGCATACTTGCGGCCATTGTCCCTACTGCGCCGCCGGGAGCGAAAATCTCTGTGACCAGCCAGACTTCACCGGCTATACACGCGATGGTGGTTTCGCCAGCCATGTCATTGCCGACGCGCGGTTCGCCTTCGATCTGGACCCGGATGCCGAGCCCGTATCGCAAGCTCCGTTGCTTTGCGCTGGCCTGATCGGCTGGCGATGCCTGAAGAAAGCCGGTGACGGCAAGCGGCTCGGGATCTACGGCTTCGGCGCCGCCGCGCATATCGTCGCCCAGATCGCGATCTGGCAAGGTCGTGAGATTTTCGCTGTCACCCGGCCGGGTGACAAGGAAGCACAGGAATTTGCGCGCTCGCTCGGAGCGACCTGGGCGGGTGGTTCGGATGAACTTCCGCCCATGCAGCTCGATGCCGCGATCATCTTCGCTCCTGTCGGTGATTTGGTGCCGATTGCGCTTCGTGCTGTCCGCAAGGGTGGCTGCGTGGTTTGCGGCGGCATTCACATGAGTGACATCCCAGCGATGCCTTACAAATTGCTCTGGGAAGAGCGTGAACTGGTGTCGGTGGCAAACCTGACCCGCCGCGACGCGGAAGAGTTCTTTCCCATAGCGAAGCGCGCGCAGGTTCGCACGCACACCAAGGTCTATCCGCTGGAACAGGCCAATCAGGCGTTGGACGATCTGAGGGAAGGGAGATTGAGCGGCGCCGCCGTCCTGGTGCCGTGATTGACATTCAACGAACGTTATCTGGCCCGTGAACCCAGTCGACGCATTTGCCGGATCCACTTCGCGCGGGTTGCGTCGCTGGCGGCAGCGACCATGCCGAACAAAGTCTCGCGCACCGGACTGATGCCGACAAAATGGAGGATGCTTCGCCGCATGCCGGCGAGACCATGTCCGAGGAACCATAGCCGGTAAAGAACGGACGGCATGCCCATCGTCACCACGACGCGCGCCGAGCGGCCACGAAGCAATGTCTTGGTAAAACCGCCGCCCTTGTCCGGATAGGCAAAGGCCGTTCCCGGCCGCATCACCTGTTCCAGAAATGCCTTGAGCATGGCCGGCATGGTCCCGAGCCACAGAGGAAAGACAAAGACGATGTGCTCGGCCCAGACGATGCCCTCGGCCGCGTCCTTCAGCTCGTCTGGAACCGAACCGTGTTCGAACGCCTGCATTGTCCGCAGCATGGGAAAATCAAGCGCTGCCAGATCGACCCAACGGACGGCGTGCCCGGCCTTTTCCGCGCCCTCGCCATAAGCCTTGGCAAGACCGCGGCAGAGCCGGTCCGGGGACGGGTCGGGATGACCGACTACGATGAGGATGCGTCGCGGCATGATTCACTTCCAGGGAGCCTGGTCGCGAGGCATCAAGGCCGTTCGACCCGTGCCACCTGGTAGGTATGCATGGCGCCGTTGCGCTCGATCGACACATACTCACCGGTCACGAACCGTTCTTCGCCGAGATGAAAGCCGATCTCATCGTCACGATCGCCTTCGGCGTAGTCGAAATACCACTGTCCACCGGGCTTGCGGCGGAGCCGGCCGATCAGATCGTCTTCGCCGGTGCGAAACCGGCGCACGCGGCAGGAGGCCTTGTGCGACTTCCATTCCTCGGCATCGATCCGGCCTTCGCCGGTCAGCGGAGCGAGCACGTCATAGCCCTCCTCACGGTCGCCTTCCGGATGGCCTTTCTCGCGCGCGAGCAGCAGCCGGACATTGCGGAATTTCGGGGTAAGGTCCTTCAAATCAGTCATGGAGAACTCCTTTCACGGAGTTCCATAGAACGGTGGCCGGCCTTGGCCCTTGATCCGCATCAAAGGAGACCTGAGAACCTCGCTCCCATCAAAGGCCGGTCAACAGCATGGCGCAAGTGCCCACGGTCGCGGCGATCAGGGTTGCGCCGGCCAATGGCAACCAGAACCGGACCGGACCGGCGGAGATTGCGAGCAGCAGGCGGCCAATCGCATTTGCTGCCAGAGCCGCCAGCACCGCCTGGCCCACCGTTGCGACGGGGACCGAGTGTTTGACGAGGCGCAACGCGCCGAGCACCGAGACATCGACATCGAACGTGGCTGCAAATGCCGAACTCGCCAGCAAGCCGCGCCCGCCGAATTGCGCGGCCAGCGCGGCACTTGCGGTCGCGACGACGGCAAAGAGCAAGGCGAAGAGCAGCAACGGGCCAAGTTCAAATGGATTGCGCGCGATCGTGCCGCCTTCGCGATTCCCGCTGTCGCGAGCCAAAAGCAATGTTCCGCAGGCAGCGAAGGCGAGCGTCGCGGCAATCGCCGGAACGCCGGCGGAAGCGAACACGCTTGGCTCGATGATCAGAACCACGACGCAGACACGCAGCATCGAAACCATGGCCGCCAGCGATGCCGCGCCTGCGAGCGGCAGTGGATTGCTTGCCGACGCGGCGTTGCGGGCGAGCGCCACGGTTACGGCGGTGGACGAGACCAGTGCACCAGCAAGCGAACTGACGAGCAGACCGCGCTTGGTGCCAAGCACGCGGACAGCGACATAGCCGGCGAACGATATCGAGGCCATCAGCACCGTGAGAAACCAGGCCTCCCAAGGATTGAAACCACCCCAGGGGTCCAACGTTCGGTTCGGCAGCAAGGGCAGCACGATCGCCGTCATCACCGCCAGGATCAGCGCCGATCGCAGTTCGATCCATGTCAGTTGCCGCAGCAGGCCGTGCAAGATTTCGCGACTGGCAAGAATTGCTGCCAGCGCCGCTCCACCGGCAGCCGCTGCTCTGTAATCCCCTGCGACGGAAAGCGCGCCAAGCGCGAAAACACCGAGGCCGGCGATCACGCTCGTGACGCTGAAATCCTCGTCATGGGCAGCCTCGCGCGCCTTGTACCAGGCGAAGATCACGGCGAAGGCGATGAACCCGCCGACCAGCACCGATACCGCATCGAGCGCTTCGGCGAGTGCGGCCAGAATCCCGCCGAGCAGGCCGGATATGCCAAAGGTGCGAATGCCGGCAGTGCGGCTGCGATCGGGCGCATCCCGCTCACGCCAGCCGCGCTCCAGTCCGACGAGCAGGCCAATGGCCAGGGCCAGTCCGAGCCGGGCGATGAGCGGATCCATGGTGCGGCAGCTTTCAGGCGGCAACCGTCGGCAGACGGTCGCGAACCCACCTGACGATCTGGCCTGCCGTCATTGCGCCGGATGCGCGCGCGATTTCGCGCCCGCCATGAAAGAGGATCATCGTCGGGATGCTGCGAATGCCGAGCCTTGCCGCCACAGCCTGCTCATTGTCGGAATTGAGCTTGATCAGGCGAACAAGCGGCTCCAGTTCGTTCGCCGCCGCCTCATATGCCGGCGCCATCATCTTGCACGGGCCGCACCATGGTGCCCAGACGTCGACGACGACGGGGATACTGCTGCGGGTGATCTGCCGATCGAAGATCTCGGCGTCGACGTCCTGAGGGTGCCCCGAAAACAATCTGGTCCCGCACTTTCCACATTTAGCCTCCCCGGCATCGCGGCCCGGCGGCAGGCGGTTGACCCCGCCGCATTTGCTGCAAACCACCAAATTCTGCTGTGCCATGGCCATTTCCCGATTTGCGATCGGCTACTATGCGCGCCCGAGACGCCCATCGCCAAGGGTGCGCAGCGCGTTGAGAATAACCGCCACGTCTATCCCTTCCTGAAGCAATGCGCCTGCCACCGGCGTGATCTGCCCCATGGTCGCCGCAACCATCGCAACGGCCGAGAGTGCGAGCCCGACAACGATGCTTTGCAGGGCGATCGCGCGCGTACGTTGGGCAATCCGCACCGCCTCGGCAACAGGCTTCAGCCGGTCGGCGAGAATAATGACATCCGCCGCCTCGGAAGAGGCCGTCGCCCCGCGCGCGCCCATGGCGATGCCGACCGTCGCGGCGGCGAGGGCAGGTGCATCGTTAATGCCATCGCCGACCATCATTGTTGGCGCCGTTGCCTTCTCGGCCTCGACCGTCGCGACTTTGTCCGCGGGAATGGCATCGGCGACGATGACATCCAGATCCAGCATGGAAGAAATACGCTTTGCCGTCGCACCATCGTCACCTGTCAGCATGACCATGCGCGTGATGCCGGCCGAGCGCAGATTGGCGAGCGCGTCGTGCGCATCTGCACGCAGTGCATCGCCGAAGGTGAAAACGCCGGCAAGGTGTTTGCCGAGCGTAACAAAAACCCTCAACACCGGCGCGTCCCGATACCGATCTTCACCGTTTTTCGCCCAGTTGGGCAGGGGTTTGTCGGCGAGCGCGAAAGCCCGCGATCCCGCCGCGATCGACATGTTCTCGACCCGGCCTTTCAGGCCCGCACCGCGATGCTCGCGGACATCATGTGGATGCGAAAGCACCAGATGCCTGCCGTGCGCCGCCCGGATGATCGAGTCGGCAAGCACATGGTGCGAGGCTTGTTCCAATGATGCCAACAGCCGCAGCAGATGGTCGGTGCCGCGGCCAGGTGCCGATTCGATCTCGATGAGCTCGGCACCACCGATGGTCAAGGTGCCGGTCTTGTCGAAGATCGCGGTCCGAACCTGAGCAAGGGCCTCCAACGCCGTCGAGCCCTTCATCAGGATGCCGCCGCGCGCGGCGCGCGACACACCGCCGATGAAGGCAACGGGGGCAGCTAGAATGAGCGGGCAGGGCGTTGCGACAACCAGCACGGCAAGCGCCCGGATCGGATCGCCAGAGATAAACCACGCGATGCCGGAAACGAGCAAGGTGGCCGGCAACAGGAACAGGGCGAAGCGGTCGGCCATGCGAATAAAAGGCGCTTTGACGGTCTGCGCCGCCGCGACCATGCGCACGATCGCTGCATAAGTGCTCTGCTCCGCCAGGGCAGAAGCCCGCATGCTGAAGGTCTCGCCCGCATTGACCGTGCCGCTGCGTAGCGTTTCGCCAGCGCTGCGCAGCACCGGCAATGGCTCGCCGGACACCGCGGACTCGTCGAGCGAGGCCGAAGTATCGAGCAGGATACCGTCGACGGGGAGCAGTTCGCCAGCACGCACCAGGAGAGCGTCACCGACAACGACCTCTCCGATGGGGATGATTTCTGTTCCATGTGTCGACTTGCGATGTGCGACACGCGGCGACCGGTCGGTGAGTGCCTTGAGGTTCCGCTCGGCACGGCCGCGGGCAAAATCCTCGAGCACTGTGCCGCCGGCATACATGATCGCGACCACCACAGCGGCCAGCGGCTGGCCAAGCAACAGCGCGGCGGACATCGACACCAGCGCGATTGCATCGACGCCGAAGCGGCCGATCCAGAAATCGCGTAGTATCGAAATGGCGAGCGCGGCCACCACTGGCAAGGTCGCGACCGCCCAGATCGTATCTGCGCCAACGGGACCAAGGCCGGTTTGCCAAACTCCGATGCCCACGGCCAGGCCCAGTACTGCAATAACCAGCAACGCTCGTCTGAGGCCGGACTCGTTCATGAGATTTCTCCCGGTCCCGATCGAGCCAATCGGCGCTAGAGTTCGCTGACCATGTCCTGCAACAGACGTCGCACGTCGTTCGCGATGCCGGCCAGTCCGGGATTGTCGATAGCGCCCATCGAGGCCACAGGATCGACTGCCGCGACCTCCACCTTTCCTGGGGAGATCTCCGTGACGATGACATTGCAAGGCAGCATGGTTCCGATCTTGTCCTCTGCCTGAAGCGCACGCCACGCAAAATGCGGATTGCACGCGCCAAGGATCACGTAGGGCTTGAAATCGACGCCGAGCTTGGCCTTCATCACCTGCTGCACATCGATCGACGTCAGGACGCCAAAACCCTTGTTTGCGAGCTTGTTGGTCACATGGTTGATCGCCGTGGTGAACGGCATGTCGACGGTCTTGCTGAAATAGTAGCTCATCAACTCTCCAATCGCCAATCCTGACCGCTCGCCACTTCGCCAACGGCCGCCTCGAACTCATGAAACAGTTAATCGCGATCTCTGGAGAAGGCTTTGATCCAACGCAATGAACGGGCAAGATCGACTGGCGACTATAGCTGCGAACTGGAGGCACAGGGGTGACGATCCGAAATCTCGAATTTGCGTTCGCCCCGAGGTCGGTTGCCGTCTTTGGCGCATCGGTGCGTAATGGCGCCGTCGGCCGTGTCGTCTTCGACAACATCGTCAACGGAGGCTTCGCGGGCGAGATCTGGCCAGTCAACCAGAAATACGCCGAGGTCGCCGGTCGGCGATGCTATGCCAAGGTGGCCGACCTTCCCGGTGTTCCAGACCTTGGTGTCATCGTCACGCCGCCTGAGACAGTTCCCGCCATCGTGCGCGACCTTGCTGAAAAGGGTACGCGGGCGGCGGTTGTCATCACCGCCGGGCTGACTCGCGAAAACGGCTTGCGTCAGGCGATGCTTGATGCCGCCAAACCCACTCTTTTCCGGATCATCGGGCCGAACACGGTCGGACTGATGATCCCGCCCGTCAAACTCAACGCCGGATTTGCGCATATGGCCGCCAAGCCCGGCAACATAGCGCTGCTGTCGCAATCCGGCGCCATTGCCACGTCGTTGATCGACTGGGCCGGGAATAACAATGTCGGCTTCTCGCAGATCGTCTCTCTCGGCGACATGGCGGATGTCGACGTGGGAGATTGTCTCGACATGCTGGCGGGCGATATGCACACCCGCGCCATCGTAATGTATCTCGAAACCATTCCCAATCCACGCAAGTTCATGTCGGCGGCGCGCGCGGCCGCGCGCCTCAAGCCGGTGATCGCGATCAAGTCGGGCCGGCACGAGCAATCGGCCAAAGCAGCCGCGACCCACACCGGCGCGCTATCCGGCGCGGATCGTGTCGTCGATGCGGCATTGGTGCGTGCGGGCATCCTGCGCGTCAAAGGTCTGGCCGAGTTGTTCGATGCGGTTGAAACGACCGCCCGTTTTGCTCCGCTGGAACGAGCCCGCGTCGGCATTGTCACCAATGGCGGCGGCGCCGGCGTGCTTGCCGTCGATCAACTCATCGACTGCAACGGGGAACTGGCGGAGCTCTCGCCGGAAACGATAGCCAGCCTGGACGCCGTCCTGCCGGCCACCTGGTCCCATGCCAATCCGGTCGACATCATTGGCGACGCTCCGCCCGAGCGCTACCGGGCCGCGGTCGAGGCTATCGCGGCCGATGCCGGGACCGACGTTGTCCTGGTCATGAACTGCCCGACCGGGCTCGGCTCGCCGCTCGCCGCGGCAAGCGCCGTGACAACGCTCGCGCGGGACGGCAGGATCGGCGGCAAACCGGTCCTGACCTGCTGGCTTGGCGAACACACGGCGCGAGAAGGGCGGCGTGTTCTTCAGGATGCCGGCATTGCCAGCTTCGAGACGCCCGCCGACGCAGCGACCGCCGTCTCCTACCTCAGCGACTGGTCGCGCGCCCAACGGGCCCTGCTGCGCACGCCGTCGAGCCGCGACGAGGACGCCAGGAGCGACCGGGAAGCAGTGCTTGCGATATTCAGGCAGGTCGCGAAGGAAGGTCGGCGAATGCTCACCGAGCCTGAAGCCAAGGCGGCGATTTGCGCTTACGGCATTCCAGTGCCCGAGACGATCATCGCCAGATCCCCCGCCGAAGCGGAGGAGGCGGCCGGCCGGCTTCTCAAAACATCCGAGCAAGTCGTCGTCAAGCTGCTGTCAAAGGCGATCTCGCACAAATCGGACATTGGCGGGGTGGTGCTCGGCATTACCGGCGCCGCCGCCGCCGGGGAAGCCGCGCGCTCAATCGAGGCCCGCTTGCGCAAGCACGACCCTCAGGCCGATAGCGAGGGCTACGCTGTCCAGCCGATGGTGGTGCGAAAACAGGCGCAGGAATTGATCCTTGGTGTCAGCCGCGATCCAATTTTCGGTCCGGTTCTCCTGTTCGGGGCGGGGGGTGTCGCCGTTGAGGTGATGGACGATACCGCGATCGCGCTGCCGCCGCTCGACGACGTTCTTGCCGGTGACCTCATCGGGCAAACGCGGATCGGCCGCCTGCTCGCCGGGTTCCGCGATCGCAAACCCGCGGATCGGCAGGCGATCGTTGCGGCGCTCAATGGTCTGTCGCAGATGGTCGTCGACTTTCCGTGCCTCGTTTCAATGGACATCAATCCGCTGCTTGCCGACACCGCCGGCGTGATCGCACTGGATGCTCGCATCGAGATCGAGCCGGAACGCGTGGAGGAGCCGGGGCCGAACCTGGCGCTCGCCATCAGGCCTTACCCGACAGGCTGGACCAGGGACTTTTCGGCAGATGGCGCGCGCTATCACATCCGGCCGATCAAACCGGCCGACGTCACGCTCTATCCTGAATTCCTAGCCAGGATTTCACCGGACGATCTGCGCCTGCGTTTCCTGTCGCCACGCAAGAGTTTCTCCGACCAGATGTTGAAGCGGCTTACTCAGCTCGACTACGACCGCAACATGGCTTTCGTCGCTCTGGAGGCGAAAACTGGCGCACTGGCCGGTATCAGCCGGCTGTCCTGCGACCCGGACCACGTCAGCGCAGAATACGCATTGCTGGTGCGGACGGACTTGCAGGGCCATGGACTGGGTTGGGAATTGCTCCGGCAGATCGTTGATTATGCAAAGGCCGATGGGATCAGTCGGATCGAAGGCATTGTGCTCAGCGAGAACAAGAAAATGCTGGCAATGTGCCGCGAGTTCGGCTTCTCGATAGGGCATCTTCCGGACGAGCCCGGCCTTGTCGAGGCAAGGCTCGAACTCCGTTGAGGTGACCTGCCTGCCGCGCCAGTCAGGAGGCTGTGCGCAGGGTCTTGGAAGTATCGCTCTCGGAAAGCCCTTTCAATTCCGCGACGATGTCGACGAGCTTTCGATCGGCATTGATCTTGCGCCAGCCAACCTGCGTGGCATTCCGCTGCAACTGCCGCGAGAGGATGTCGATAGTGGCGTCCGAAGGGCCGCCCTTGCGTTCACTGACCCGCTGCCAAAGCACGAGCGGGTCCGCGTCCAGCCAAAATCCGGAGAATGTGATACCCCGGTCGCGCGCCGCCTTCTCCATCCGCTCCCGATCCGCCGGCCTGTCGAAAACGGCATCGGCGACAACCGAACCGTCCTCGGAAAGGATCAAGCCGGCGCGCCATGCCATTTCGCGGTAGACGCGGTCGGAGACCTCTGGCCGATAGGCCCGGTCCGGCAGCCTCGTCTCCGCGGGCACCCCATGCATGGCCTTGCGGATGCGGTCGCTTTCGACAATGCGGGCGCCGGGCGGCGCTCCGACCAGAGCGGCGAGGGCTTCTGCCACCGTCGTCTTGCCGGAACCACTCAGGCCGCCAATGGCAACGAGTCTCGGCGAGGTCTGCTGGAGAAATGTTCGAGCAAGTTCGAAATAGGACCTCGCCTGGGCAATCAACTTGTCGGAATCGGCACTACCTTCCTCGACCTGCGTTGCTGTGACGTGCGCGCGCACCGCAGCCCGGACCGCCATGAAAAAGGGCAACAGGGCAAAGCCATCCTCGTCGTCGGCCTCGTCGAGATAGCGGTTCATCACGAGATTGGCGAGTTGAGGAAAGCCCCGGTGCCAAAGATCCATCAGCAGAAAGCAAAGATCGTAGAGCACGTCGATGCTGGCGATCTGGTCGTTGAATTCGATGCAATCAAAGAGGCGCGGCTCGCCGTCGAAAAGGCAGATGTTGCGCAGATGCAGATCACCATGGCACCGACGGATCTTGCCCGCGGCTTGGCGACGGTCGAGCAATCCGGAATGCCGGGCGAGGGCGGTGCGGAAGGCCTCGGCCAAGGTCTTGACCTCTGCCTTTGTGAAAACATGGCTGGTGGCAAAGCCGGCCTCGTTGATGTCGAGCACACCCGCGATGTTGGACTGCCCGCTGCCATCGTGGACTGTCGGCGCGGAACGGTGATATCCCACGATCATGCGTGCGACAGCGGTCATCAATGCCGGCGTCAATTCTCCGGCGGTTGCCATCCGATCGAGGAGCCTCGACTGATCGAAGCGGACCATCTCGATCGCAGCGTCGACCATCTGGCCGGTGCCATCAAAGGCCAGTTTGCCGTCGGCCTCGCGTGTGATGCGTCGCACGCCAAGATAAAGACCGGGTGCGGTTCTCGAGTTGAGTTCCACCTCTTTCTCGCAAGCGGCCAGCCTCAGTGCCGGCGTCGAGAAGTCTACATAGGGCAGCTTCACTGCCCGCTTCATCTTGTAGGCGCGTTCGCCAGTCAGAAAAATACGCGAGATATGGGTCTCGATCGCCTCGACCGGCCCGGCCGCGGCGTATGAGGCAGGATCAAGCAGAAACGCGACAGCGGCTTGCTGGTCATCAACTATCATGGACCGCCTCCTCGATGCTTGTGTCTTGCGGAGACCGTTTCCGCCATCTGCTCTCATTGCTGCAGTGTCTCGACATAACCAGCCAGCTCATGGATCCGTTCCCTGGTGACGATTTCCCCGGCGTTCGGGCCATATTTCTTCACGTCGCCGGGAAGGAACTGGCGCCCCCAGACCGGCATGTCGCGCTCGCCATGTGCCGGCACCATGGCGCGGCCGTCGATCACGGCAAAAACCCGCCAGTAGGGGAATTCGCCGCCATTTCGCCTGGAGAGACGCGTCAGGTCGGCGGGGCGCTTCAACAACTCGTCGCCCAAGGGGCCATCACCCTTGCCTTCGGGGCCATGACAGACGGCACAGGAGTTCATGTATTCCGCCTTGCCGTTGCCCAGTTCCTGAGCGGCGGCCGGATTGAAGGCCAAGCCTGCGAAAACCGCGGCGATCAGGAGTCTCACTTGCGTCTCCATCGGTTATTTGGCTGAAACCTACAGCCGCGCCCTGCGAGCACGTTGATGCGGATCAAATGCAGCCGCGAAAGCGTGTTTGATTCAGCGCAATTCGAACTTTCAGTCTCCGACGTGCTTCGCCAGCATGCTGTCGCCGCCGTCGCGGCTCACTCACTCGCTTCGCGTCCGGACACCTGCTCGATCGATATCCGGAAGAAAACGTGCGGGATGCTGTCGGCAACCAGGGGAATGGCCGGCTTGAGTGCGCCCGGTTCCCACCAGTCGGCATGCTGGCTCAGGAGCGACCACGCATGATCGCGCTGAAGCTTGTTGCCGATACGGTCGGGCAGTTCTTCATAGCGGCCATCGACGACCACGCTTCTCCATCCTCGTCCCTGGCCGTGTTCGCCAACCTGGACGGACACCTGCGGATTGGCCCGCATCCAGTCGATCTTCTTGCCCGGCAAGGAGAACGCGTAGAGGTGATTGTCGGAATGGGCATAGTGCAGAGGCACGACATAGGGCTGCCCATCCTTCGCACATGCCAGGTGGCCGAGGCGGTTGGCGGACAGCAGTTTGGTGGATTCCAGCACCGAAAGCGTACGGACCAGCATCAATGCGATCTCCTGTTCTTCTCGGCCATCGAGACATCGCCAGCGACGTCGCGCCGGCGTATCTTGTGCAACTGGGCAGCTTCGTCCATGGCGGCGATCACTTCGCTGTCGGAGAGCTGCGGGAACCGCAGATAGTGATAACCCAACGCCCGGAACCGCCCAGGCTGGCTAAGGCATACCACGCGGTCCGCTTCCTGAGCCAGTTCGGCCACGGTATCCGGTGGAGAAACGGGAACAGCCACGACAATCTCCCTGGGCGCGCGATGCCGCAGCGCGCGGACAGCAACCTTCATCGTCGTGCCGGTCGCGGCGCCGTCGTCGACAAGGATCACGGTCTTCCCGGCGACTGACAACGATTTGCGGTTGCCCTTATAGGCGATGCGTCGACGTTCGAGTTCGGGGCGTTCGAGAGCCACCAGCGCGGCAAGATCGGCATCGTCGAGCGAATAGGCCTCGACGATCTCGCGGTTGAGCACGACGTCGGGCGGATTGCCGTCCACGACAGCGGCAACGGCCAGTTCCGGATTACCCGGGGCGCCGACCTTGCGGACGATGAGCAGGTCGAGCGGCGCTCCGAGGGCTTTGGCGACTTCAGCCGCGACTGGAACCCCACCGCGCGGCAGCGCCAGCACAATTGGCTGGTACAGGCCGAGCCTGGCCAATTCGATGCCGAGCCTTTCTCCAGCCTCCTTGCGGTCGCGGAACATCGGTCAATCCACCGGCCAGAGTTCACGAAGAGACTTCTTCATCGAGTTTCGCACCTGGATGATCTCACCATGTGAAATATGGCGATCGAGCAGCTTGAACACAGCCTTGATGGCGACATCGAAATCGACTTCGTCATCGCAACCGAAACTGGCTTCGACACGGATGATGAAATCGCGCTTCTTGCGCTCGCACGCGTTCGTAGCGGTTGGGGCCCAGCCTTCGAAAAAGACGCCGCGGATCAAGACCGGCAGCTGCGCCGAAAGATCGGCCATCTCGGCCGGCGACAGCCAGTCGCGCACTGCGTGGAGAACGGTCTTGAGGAGCCGGTATGCGCTCGGTTCACTCCAGCAAAGATCCGTCGCAAGTTCGTTGACCCATTGCTGCGCCTGTTGGGCGGCGTGGGTGAAGCTGGCGAAGGAGGTGTGGGACATGTGGCTCATGACGTGCTCCCTTGTGAAAAACCGCATCATTTTCGAGCTTCGCGAACGTCTGCGCATTGCGCGGGATCAATTGGCCTTCTCAACACATCGGCACGCGTTCTCTCAATTCGAGACCAGTCGGTGGATCGATGCGGAAAACGTGCACATGTTGATCTTGATCAACGACACCATGGCCAATGGCGGTAGGTGTTTTTCTGCAGACGTCTTGTTTGCGACTGCCTCACAATGGAGCACCGATCATGCAAACTCATTCCGAGCCGTCGCAATTCGGCATGCAGCCACTGCCGATGTTGGAAAATGGCCAAAAGTTGATCCTCGCTGCGGCATCCCTGCAGGCACACGCTTTCAAAACGATGATGCGTTATCAGATCGAAACGCTCGCGTTTTTGAAACATCGTTACGAGCAGGACGTTAAACTGGCCGAAGATCTGGTCGCCGGTTCCGAGTTCAACGACGCGTTCGACGTTTTTTCGAACTTCCTGCAGAACGCGACATCGGAATACGCCACGGAAGCCGGCAAGGTCGCGGCGTTGACCTCGAAACTCACTTCGGAAACAGCCAGGCGCGTGCGCAAGGAAGCCGAGACCGCGATCGAGGATATGGCAGCGAAAACAGTCGCGTAGATCGCAAAGCTTAACCGGCTGGCGAGACGGTTTGGTCTTCCCGCGTCGGCTGGCTCGACTGCCTGATTGGATTTGGAGACGGTTCGATGGCGACCTGCGGTGAAACTCGAAGCCGATCCCCCGATTCCGTCTCTCCTGTTTCGGACGGTGATGTCGCATTGAAGCCCGTTCATGCGGCACCCGGGCGGTGTGCAGCACCCGAGAACCTGGACGACACATTTCGCCAGGTGGACCGTCTCGTTCACGCCGGGATGGCACAGGCGAGCTTCGGCATTTCACCAATCAGCCTTCTGCAGGCCTTGCAGGACTGGGGCCTGCATCTGGCGATCTCGCCGGGCAAGCAGTACGAGCTTTGTGTAAAGGCGATCGAAAAATCGGCTCGGTTGGCGACATTCCTGGCCAGCTGTGTCGAAAGGAAGGGGCTTTCCCAGCCCTGCATTTCCCCCCTGCCACAGGACCGGCGCTTTGGCCATTCCGGCTGGCAGGTTTTTCCGTTCAGCGCTTATCAGCAATCCTTTCTGCTATGGCAGCAATGGTGGCATAACGCGACCAGCGACGTGCACGGCGTTTCGGCAAAGCACGAACGACTGGTCGAGTTCTACAGCCGGCAATTCCTCGACATGCTGTCGCCGTCGAATTTCATCGGCAGCAACCCCGAGGTTCTGTCAAAGACAATAGGCGAGGGCGGTTCGAACCTCTGGGCCGGGCTGGCGAATCTGGTCGACGATCTGGCGCGGCAGTCGGCAGGGCGCCCGGCGGCCGGGACGGGTAATTTCCGGCCAGGCGTGGAAGTGGCGGCGACGCCTGGCGACGTCGTGTATCGCAATGAGTTCATCGAACTGATCCAGTACCGGCCGGTCACGGAAACGGTGAAGTCGGAGCCGATCCTCATCGTGCCGGCCTGGATCATGAAATACTACATCCTCGATCTGTCACCGCACAATTCGCTCATCCGCTATCTCGTCGCCCAGGGTTTCACGGTGTTCTGTATTTCCTGGCGCAATCCCGGGCGTGAACAGCGGGAATGGTCAATCGACCACTACCGCCGGCACGGCGTCATGGCGGCGATTGATGCGGTCTGCGATATCTCCAGTGGCGCGAAGGTGCACGCGGTGGGTTACTGTCTGGGCGGAACGCTGCTTTCCATCGCGGCATCGGCGATGGCGCGCGACGGCGACGACCGGCTGAAGTCGCTTTCGCTGATAGCAGCCCAGATCGATTTCGAAGAACCAGGCGAACTCGGCCTTTTCATCGATGAGAGTCAGGTGTCCATGCTTGAGGACCTGATGTGGAGCGAGGGTTTTCTCGATCAGCGGCGCATGGCGGGCGCCTTTCAGATGCTGCGCTCCCAGGATTTGATATGGTCGCGCATCGTGCGCGAATACCTGATCGGCGAACGCCCGCAAATGTCGGACCTGATGGCATGGAACGCCGATGCGACGCGCATGCCATACCGGATGCAATCAGAATATCTGCGCCAGCTTTATCTCGGCAATGATCTCTCGCAAGGCCGTTTCCAGGTCGATGGCCGGCCGGTCCATGTCGAGGACATCAAGGTTCCGGTGTTCGCACTGGGAACGGTGACCGACCACGTGGCGCCGTGGCGTTCCGTTTTCAAGCTGACGCACCTGCTCGACACGAACGTCGACTTCGTCCTGACGAGCGGTGGCCACAATGCCGGCGTCGTGTCGGAGCCGGGTCACCGAGGCCGGAGCTACAAGCGGCTGCAGCATGTGAGCGGGCAACCTCATCCGGATCCCGAAACCTGGTCGGCATCGGCCGCCGCCGTCGATGGTTCGTGGTGGCGGGAATGGGCGGACTGGCTGGCTCTCCATTCCGGCGCTGTTATTCCGCCCCCAGGCGGAGGCACCGAGCGTTACCCGCCGGTCTGTGCGGCTCCTGGAAGATACGTGCTTGAACCCTGATACGGCTTGACGCCGATCAATGCCCTCTCGAGCGGCAAGTGTTGAGATGGAGTTATCGGCAGACTGCCGCAAATCCACGAAACGCTTGGAGAATCAGCATGCTCAAGATGAATGTCGGCTTTGTCGATCGCGTTGTACGCGTGATCGTCGGACTCGCGCTGCTTTCGCTTTTCTTCATCTATCCGGGCGCTGCCTGGCGCTATGGTCTGCTCGTGGGCCTGGTTCCGCTGCTTACGGGACTGTTCGGAACCTGTCCCCTCTACACACTGCTCGGAATCTCGACCTGCCCGGCAGGAAAGGCCTGAATTGACCTAAGCAAGCTGGCGCTTTTCAGCGCGGGCGGCTCGCCGCTTCAGGCGAGCCATGATCCTCGAATACGAAATCAGCGCCCGATCCAGACTGGCTGCGAGATGAGGAACAACCTTGCGACGACACTTCGCGGCATGGCACGCCAAGGCCGATTGATGGAAATCAAGGCAGGGAACGTCCATGGGCGCAGATTGCCGGAATGAACGCCTTCATCGAAGATAGCATCGTTCGTCATTATTCCTTGCGGACCCTTGTGCTCGGCCTCTCGCTGGTTGTGTCCGCACTGCCGGCGCGGGCCGACAGCATAACGGAGCGCGGCAAAGCCCTGGTGGAGTTCAATTGCGCCCGCTGCCACGCCATTGGAAAAACGGACAAGAGCAACCATCCGGACGCTCCTGCCTTTCGCACCCTGTCAAAGCGCTATCCGCTGACGGATCTGGAGGAGGCACTCGCAGAAGGCATTTCAACCGGTCACCCGGACATGCCTGAATGGGTTGCCAGCCCCGACCAGATCGATGCGATCATCGCTTACATAGCCAGCGTGCAGCAGCCGTGATCGACGCCACCGACCAGGCGCACGACCGCACCTGACTGGTGTTCGTGCGCAATCGGGCGGCATTTGACGGCGATCAAGTCCCCATCTCGCAGCGAGCCTAGAATGGAAACTTCTCGACGGAGCGAGATGATGAAGGATTGCAGGGACAAGACCGCGATCGTGGCAGGGATCGGATCGGGAACCGGCGTCGGTCTTGCGAGTGAGTTGGCTGCACGCGGCGCGCATGTCGCCGCCGACGTCGACATGGCGGCCTTTGGCCGCGTCACGCGCTCGCTGGTTGAGGAAAGCGGCATCAACCGCTTCATGTCGCACTGATGGCGTCTCGTACTGTGCCCGGCGATAATGTACAGCCAACGCGGCAGGACGGGCAAACAGAAAGCGCGGTGCAACCCGTCCCAGCATCGACGGGAATTCCTGACAAGGATGCCTATTGGTCGATCGAGGCCGATGACCTCCTGAAACGTCTCGATACATCGGGCTCGGGCCTCGCCGCCTCCGAGGCCGCATCAAGGCTTGCAAAATTCGGCCGAAACACTCCGGGGGCGCGATCCGGCACGTCGGCTTTGACCATATTTGTGGGGCAGTTCCGCAGTCCACTGGTCCTGATCCTCATTTTTGCGGCCGGCGTGTCGGCTTTCGTTGGTGAGGGCCAGGAGGCCGCGATCATCGGCGCGATCGTGCTGGCAAGCTGCGTCCTGAGCTTTACCCAGGAATACGGGGCGTCGAGAGCGACAGAAGCGCTGAAACAGCGTGTTTCACACAAGGTTATTGTCCTGCGCGACGGTGTCGAATGCGCCATAAATGCCGAAGACATCGTGCCTGGGGACGTGATCCGGCTCTCGGCCGGAAACCTCATTCCCGCGGACGGTGTCATTCTGGATGCGCGCGATTTCAATGTCAGCGAGGCGGTGCTGACCGGTGAGACGTTTCCGGTTGTGAAAACACCGGGTCGATCGCCGCCAGAGGCTCCCGTCGCACACCGCAGCAATGCTGTCTTCACCGGCACGTCGGTCCGCAGCGGCACCGCGACCGTGCTGGCGGCAGCGACCGGTGACCGCACCGAGTTCGCGTCTATCGCCGCGGCCCTCGAGCGACGTATCCCCGAAACAGGCTTCGCCCGGGGTATCAGACGCTTTGGCTACCTAATGACGGAGATCATGCTGGTGATCGTCATCATCGTGTTCTTCGCCAATCTGCTGCTCCATCGGCCGCTGATTGAATCGCTGCTGTTCTCGCTGGCGCTGGCGGTGGGTCTCACGCCGGAACTGCTTCCAGCCATCATCAGCGTGACGCTGGCCCGGGGTGCCCGCGCCATGGCGGCCAACGGCGTCATCGTGCGCCGTCTCGATGCCATCGAGAATTTGGGCAGCATGGACCTGCTTTGCACCGACAAGACGGGAACGCTGACCGAGGGTGTCATCCACCTCGATGGGTGGCTCGATGTCGATGGCAATCCATCGACGGATATCCTGCTTTGGGCACGGCTCAACGCCACCATGCAGACCGGGTTGAAGAACCCACTGGACGAAGCGATAGCCAGTGCCCAGGGCGACGACGTTGCAACATTGAGGTCCTTCACGAAGGTCGATGAGATTCCCTACGACTTCATCCGCAAGCGGCTGTCCGTTGTTGTCCACCACAACGGTGCTGAAGACCTTCTGATCACCAAGGGTGCAGTGCAAAATGTCCTCGAAGTCTGCAGCTTCGTTCGAACTGCGAATGGGCTGGAGCCCCTGGGTGACACGCATCGTGCCGCAATCGACGAGAAATTTAGACGTTGGAGTGCCGACGGCTATCGGGTCCTGGGTATGGCTATCCGCCGTTTCGAAAGCCGGGGGGCCTTTTCCAGGAAGGACGAGACCGATCTCGCCTTCGCCGGCTTCCTGCTCTTCCTCGACCCGCCGAAGCAGGGGATCAAGGAGGCGCTTTCCGCGCTTGCCCACAGGGGCATCGCCGTAAAGGTCATTTCGGGCGACAACCGCTATGTTGCCGCGCATCTCGCCACGGCGGTTGGCTTGCGGGCCGAGAGGATCATGACTGGCGAGGATCTGTCGAAGCTGACAAAAACCGCTCTGTTCGCAGCCGTGCAACACACCGACCTGTTTGTCGAAATCGACCCCAATCAAAAAGAACGCATCGTCGAGGCATACCGGAGCCGGGGCCATGTCGTCGGCTATATGGGAGACGGCATCAACGATGCGCCCGCCCTGCACGAAGCTGACATCGGTATCTCGGTCGACACCGCGGTCGATGTCGCACGCGAGGCTGCCGACATCATTCTTCTCAGGCAGGATCTGGGCGTTCTGGTGCGTGGCGTCGACGATGGCCGCAAGACCTTCGCCAACACGATGAAATATATCTCCATCACGACCAGCGCCAATTTCGGCAACATGATCAGCATGGCCGCCGCCTCGCTGTTCCTGCCGTTCCTGCCGCTGCTGGCGGCGCAGATCCTGCTCAACAATTTCCTTTCGGACATTCCCTCTCTGGCTATTGCTGGCGACAATGTCGATCCAGACCAGTCGCGCCGGCCGCGTCGCTGGGACATCGGCTTCGTCAGGCGATTCATGGTCGGCTTTGGCTTGGTCAGCTCGCTATTCGACTTTGCAACCTTCGCTTTCCTGCTGTTCTTTGCACATGCGACAGCGGCCGCCTTCCAGACCGCATGGTTCGTCGAGTCACTGCTGACAGAGCTCGCCATCGTGCTCATCGTGCGCACACACAAGGCGTTCTGGACGAGCCGCCCCAGCCCCCTGCTTGCATGGCTTACACTGGCTGTCGCGGGTGTCGCGATCGTCATACCCTACGTGCCCTTCGCCGCGTACTTCGGCTTTGTGCCGCTGCCGCTGCCCGTGCTTGTCGGGCTCGTCGCCATCACCGCACTCTATCTGTTGGCCTCGGAGGCAACAAAACGCTGGTTCTTCGATCACGAGAAGCATCATCCTCATCGAATGCGATCCAGTAGGACCGTCGCCGGGTAGCAGAATGCACAATCGGCCTGATGGCGATGGGCGGCGCCAAGATATGATCCAGAAGGGAATGGCGACAAAGCGCATCCGCGCGGATGCGCTTTGGCACCTGTTGCGTCCTTCCAGTCTATGTTGGCAAGCCGCTTTGTCGGCTGATGGTTGACTGCCAAGGACGGATATGACGGTGATGCAACGACCGGATGCAGAAGCGTGCTGTCAATTGATGGAGGAAGCGGATTGGAGCTTCAGCGATCAGCTGTGCCTGTTGAGCGGTGCGATACCTGCAACGGATCTACAGGATATGGATCGCGTGGGCCGGCGTCAGCTCATCGAAAGGCGCAGGGGGCTAACCGGCAAGGATTTCGTTCCTAGGCTGGCCGAAATTTGACGGTTTTGCCCTGTTCAAGCCCCGACGGTCCAGCGCCATTCGCGGATCTCGGGCATGTCGATGCCGTGGGCGCGAATGTAGCGTTCGTGTTCGACGAGCTTGTCGCGCATGGCCTGCTTGACGTAGACGGCGCTTGCGCCGAGCCTTGGCACGAGGTCGATGACGTCGGCCGCGAGATGGAAGCGGTCGAGCTTGTTGCGAACCACCATGTCGAACGTGGTCGTCGTCGATCCTTCCTCCTGATAGCCGCGCACATGGATGTTATCGTGATTGGTGCGCTTATAGGCCAGTCGGTGGATCAGCGTCGGATAGCCGTGATAGGCGAAGACCACGGGCTTGTCCTTCGTGAACAGCGCGTCGAAGTCACCATCGCTCAAGCCGTGCGGATGAGCAGTGTTCGGCTGCAGCGTCATCAAATCCACCACGTTGACCACCCGGACCTTCAATTCCGGAATGTAGTGACGCAGCAGATCCACCGCCGCGAGGGTCTCAAGGGTAGGCACATCGCCAGCGCATGCTAGAACGACATCCGGCTCACCGCCCAGGTCGTTGCTGGCCCATTCCCATATACCGACGCCCTGGGCGCAGTGTTTGATCGCCGCGTCCATGTCGAGCCATTGTGGAGCAGGGGCCTTTCCCGCGACGATGACATTGATCCGCCCCCAGCTTCGGAGGCAGTGATCAGTGACGTAGAGCAGCGTGTTGGCGTCCGGCGGCAGGTAGATGCGGACGATATCGGCCTTTTTGTTCGCGACATGGTCGATGAAGCCGGGATCCTGATGGCTGAAACCGTTGTGATCCTGCTGCCAGACATGGGATGTCAGCAGATAGTTCAGCGATGCAATCGGGCGCCGCCAGGCAACGTCCCGCGAAGTCTTGAGCCACTTCGCGTGCTGATTGAACATGGAATCGACGATGTGGATGAACGCTTCGTAACAGGAAAGCAGGCCGTGACGGCCAGTTAGCAGATAGCCCTCGAGCCAGCCCTGGCACAGATGCTCGCTGAGGATTTCCATCACGCGGCCAGCCGGCGCCAGATGGTCGTCTTCGGGAATGGTCCGTGCATCCCAAGCCCTGTCCGTGACCTCGAACAGCGCCTGAAGCCGGTTTGACGCGGTCTCGTCCGGACCGAAGACGCGAAAGTTCCGGCTCGCCCTGTTCTCCCGCATCACGTCACGCAGGAACGTGCCCATGATCCGGGTTGCCTCCGCATTGACTTCTCCGGGGTGCGCGACCGGAATGGCGTAGGACTCGAATCCGGGCAGCCGCAGCGGACGCATGAGCGCTCCGCCATTGGCATGTGGATTGGCGCTCATGCGCTGCTCGCCCGCTGGGGCGAGCGCGGCGATCTCGGCGCGTAGAGCGCCTGCTTCATCGAACAGTTCCTCGGGCTTGTAGCTTCGCAGCCAATCGTCCAGAAGTTGCAGATGACCGGGCCTGGTCATGTCGCTGAAGGGCACCTGATGCGAGCGCCAGAAACCCTCGGTCTTGAGGCCATCGACCGTCTTCGGGCCGGTCCAGCCCTTTGGGCTGCGCAGCACGATCATCGGCCACTGAGGACGCTGGGCCTGGCCGTCTCCGCGCGCGGCCGATTGAATAGCCTCGATGCGTGCGAAAGCCTCATCCAGTGCACCGGCCATTTTCTGATGCATTATCTGGGGCTCATCGCCTTCCACGAACAGGGGCGCATAGCCGTAGCCGCGCAACAACGCCTCCAGTTCCTCGGGCGGGATGCGCGCCAGCACCGTGGGGTTCGCGATCTTATAGCCGTTCAGATGCAGGATCGGCAGAACGGCGCCATCGGCCGCGGGATTGAGAAACTTGTTGGCGTGCCATGAGGTCGCCAGCGGCCCGGTTTCGGCTTCGCCGTCGCCGATCACGCACGCGACGACGAGGTCGGGATTGTCGAGCACCGCGCCATAGGCATGCGCCAGCGAATAGCCGAGTTCGCCACCCTCGTGAATCGAGCCAGGCGTTTCCGGCGCTGCATGGCTAGGTATGCCACCAGGGAAAGAGAACTGACGGAACAGCCGGCAAAGGCCTTCCTCATCGCGAGATATGTCGGGATAGAGTTCGCTATAGGTGCCTTCCAGATAGGTATTGGCCACGACTCCCGGAGCCCCGTGCCCCGGGCCGGCAACGAAAAGCACATTGGTGCCCTTGGTCCGGATGATGCGATTGAGATGCACGTAGACAAAGTTCAATCCGGGCGTGGTGCCCCAGTGGCCGAGAAGGCGCGGCTTGACGTGCTCGATCTTGAGTGGTTCTCGCAAGAGGGGATTGGCAAGCAGATAAACCTGACCGACGGACAGATAATTCGCCGCGCGCCACCATGCGTGCATGAGCTTCAATTCATCCGGCGGCAGGACCTGTCCTGTCGGCAGCGCGTTCCGTTCAGTCGAGTCCATGGGAAATGTTCCCGTCTCTGGTTGTCAATTGCGGTTGCCATTGCGCGCGCCGCCGGTTCAGCTCGCGTCGCCGAGCGGCACGATCGGATCGACATTGTGGCGGCCATGACCCCCTTCACATTGATCCCGATCAACAACAAGCGTCCGCGCACCAATAGGTTGCGTCCGCCGGCCCAAACCGTGCGGCGCGCGGCGGGGGAGTGTCGGACTCAGATGATGGACAGGGCCTCCTGCGCGATCACCAGTTCCTCATCGGTCGGAACGACCATGACGACGACCTTGCTGTCGGCTGCCTCGATCCGCGTGGCGTTCCGCGCATTCGCCGCGGCATCGATGACCAGGCCGAGCCATCCGAGGTGCTTGCAGATGGCTGCACGGATCTCCGGCTGATGCTCGCCGATGCCTGCGGTGAAGACGATGCCGTCGAGCCCGCCCAGCGCTACGATGATGGCCGCCGTTTCCCGCGCAATGCGAAAGGTGAAGAGATCAAGCGCTTCGCGTGCCTCCGGATCCTTGCTGGAGATCAGGTCGCGGCTGTCGGCGCTGATGCCCGAAATGCCCAGCAGGCCGGAGCGGTGATAGAGCATGTCCTCGATATCCTCGACCCTCAGTCCGCGCTGCTTCAGGAGGTGAATGATGACGCCAGGATCCAGTGCGCCGCAGCGCGTTGCCATCGGAATGCCGTCGAGCGTCGAAAAACTCATGCTGGTGTCGCGGCTGGCGCCCGCGGCGAGCCCGCACAGGCTCGCGCCGCTGCCAAGATGCGCGACGATGACGCGTCCGGCGGCGGTGTTGGGAGCAAGCTCCTGTATCCTGGAAGCGATGAATTTGTAGGAGAGGCCATGGAAGCCGTAGTGCTTGATGCCCTGGTCGAACAGCTCGCGGGGCAGAGCAAAGCGGCGGACCAGATCGCTCTGGCTGCGATGGAAGGCGGTGTCGAAGGACGCGACCTGGCGTAATCCCGGCCGCAAGTGGCTGACGGCGCGGATCAGGCGAATGCTTTGAGGCTGGTGAAGAGGAGCCAACGGCACCAAAGCTTCTATCGCGGCCAACACGTCGTCGCTGACCAATGCCGGCCCGTCAAAACGGTCGCCGCCATGCACCACCCGATGGCCGATCGCGCAAAGTTCGTTCACGGAGAAGTGGTTCTCGATCCACGCCAGAATTTCGTCGATCAAAGCGTGGAGATCGTCGCTCACCGTTGCCTTCAACACGACGTCGAACGCGCTGGTTTCCTCCTCGACGCGCAGCGTCAGGGGCAGGTGCCGCAGATCGACGACTCCCCTGGCCAAGGGCCGCGGCCCGTGCGTCCCGATCGCGAACAAGGCAAGCTTGATGGTGGAAGAACCGGGGTTGAACGTCAGCACGATCGGACCGCTCATGGTTTCGCCTTCTCAGTGCTTCGATCTGACCGGTCACGGGCAGTTTCCACGCGACCGCCCTTGCAAGTCGGGAGTTACCACAAAGATGGAGGACGCCGGGCACAAGAAAAGACCCACTCCACGGCCAGCCTGCCAACCTGTCTTGCGCCAACGCTTTCAAATATCGCGACTTCGGAAGATCGTTCCCTGTCGCATCATTGCAGTCGAACCGCCGCAGTCCCTCTCGGTGTCAGCTCGTCATGGCTCGACAGGATGACGATGCGTTGCCGCAGCCGGTGCAGCAGCGCATCGAGAATGCGCTTGCCCTGTTCGGTATCGAGATGTTCAGTCGGCTCATCCAGAAGCACGACAGGGCGGTTGGAAAGCCATGCACGGGCGAGGTTCAGCCTTTGCGCCTCGCCGAGCGACAGCACATCCTGCGTGATCCAGCCGTCCAAGCCGCCCGCCGCCCTTATCCGGTCCTGAAGTTCCACGGTGCTCAACGCACTCCACAGTTCGTCGTCACTGGCGTGCGGGGCAAACAGGTTCTCGCGCACGGTGTCGGCGAGAACCGTCGCATCGTGAGGACAGAAGCAACTCATGGCTCGACGCGCATCCACACCGCAGCCGATGCCGTCGCTCAAGACGCATCCATCACCGACGTCCAGCCAGCCGGCGATCTGCTTCAACAAGGAGGTCTTGCCGCAGCCGCTGGGGCCATGCAGGACCGTTGGCCTGCCAGCCCTGAAGGTGACGCTGACCGGCCTTCCAATCAGCCGGCCATCCGGGGCGTGGCGTGGCAGTCGGTCTAGCGTCAAAGACGAGATGCGCTCCGGGACATGTTTGCGCGACACGCCGTCCGGGGTATTCCATTTGGCCAGGGTCGACCGGGCTTTCTTCTCGCGCGCGAAGGCGACGACGATCTTCGATGCGCCCAGCACGGATTCCCCAACGGCCAGCCAGGCGAAGGCCAGCAGGGCGGGCACCAACAGGGCCTCGCCGCGCAAGCCCGACAGCCAGGCGGACGCCAGAACGCTCAGCATGGCGCATGGCGCCAGGCAGTTGGCCAACGTATCGAACAAGGCCTGCCTGTGGCGAAGCACCAACGCGCGCGTCTGGGCATTGGCGTAGCCATCGAACGGCGCTTCGAGCATGAGACCCCAGCGGCGTTCACCCTGCAATGGCACCACGGCCTGTATCGCGGCGCCAAGCAGGCGGGAGGCCTGCTGCCTGCCTTCGCGCATGGCCGCCAGATCGGCGTCGGCTCGGCTTGCCAGGAAACAGGCCCCGACGATGTTTGCCGTGATGAGCAGCAGGATCGGCACGACTGCCAGCGGCGTTATCAACAGGGTCGCGGCGACAAGCAAAAGAATGGCGACGCCAAGGGTCGCTGACGGCAAGCTGACGCGCAGGCGCGCATAATCCACGTCCTCGACGTCGTCGAGATAGTCGGCAAGGCGATCCTGGTTGCCAAGCTGCCAGCCGGCCTTGCGCACCGAGGGGGCCGACGCCATCGCGGCGAACAGGGTCGAGCGCCGCCGGACCTGATCGGTGAGCGCCGCCCGGTGGCCGACAACGCGCTCGCCATATTTGGCCGCCGTCCGTGTCAAGGCGAACAGGCGTATCAATGCAGCGGGGACATGGAAGTTGAACGTCAACGCGGCGGGCGTCAGGCCCGCCAGGGCGACCGCGCCGAGAAACCACACGGACACGCCGGTCAGCAGGATTCCGCCCGCCAGGGCGGCAAATGCCAGAACAAGGGCGAGGCGCCACGGCGCCCTGTTTCGGACAGGCTCTTGCGGTGGGCCGATCCGCGTTTGCGCGGCGATCGAGGACGCGGTGCCGTTCATGCGACTTTCTCCCGTGCCTGACGGTTGTCCGCGCCGAGGTCGATGGTTGTGCCGGCAAGCATGGCCAGGCTCCTGTCATGCGTTGCCACCAGGACGAGCCGGCTGCACGCCGCATCCGCAAGCGCACGACGCACCATCGCGGCGTTGCCGGGATCAAGCTTGGCGGTCGGCTCGTCGGCAAAGATGGCGCGGCCCGAGATCAACGCACGCGCCAGGCCGATGCGCACCCGTTGCCCGCCGGAGAGGTTCTCACCGCCGGCCTGGATCAGCGCGTCAAGCCCACCGGGCAGAAGCACATCGTCGAGAAGACCGACATTGCCCGCCGCAAGCAGCAGCCGGGTCCGGCAACATGGGCCGTTTTGCCAGGCGATAGCAGCGTCAAGCGGGCCTTCCGGCACATAGATGTCGGTGGAGCACCAAGCGATGCCTGGGTGGGTGTCGAAATCCGCTTCGAAAGATGGCGCGGACCCGATCCCGGCAAGATGGCGCAGCAGGGTCGACTTGCCCGATCCGCTCGGTCCGGTGATGGCTACCAGCCCGGTCCGGGGCAGAAGCGATGCGGCACCGGCCAGATCGCGGGTCACGATGGTGGCTTCGAAAGCCGGCGATTGCGGATGGGCGGCCAGAACGAGTGTGTCGAGCGCGGTGGCGGCGGCGAGGCCCTCGGCCTTGGCGTGATACTGCTCCGCGTAGCGCCGGAACGGGGCGAAATATTCCGGCGCGATCATCAGGATGAACAGGCTCTGCCAGAGCTGGAGGTCGGCAAAGCCGGGGACGCTGATGAGCTTGAGATGGCCGAGACCGAGAAACACGGCGAGCATCGCGATCGACAGCGACGAGAAGAAGTCGATGATGCCGGCGTTGAGGAAGGCGATCCTGAGCACGCCCATCGTGCCCGAGGCATAGGTGTCCAGCCGCACAGCCAGCTTGCGCCTTTCTCGGTTCAGCCCGTGGTTTCCAAGGATGGTCGGCAAGGTGCGGATGCGATCGGCGAACTGTGCGGCGAGACGGCCGAATGCTTTTTCCTGAGCGTCGGCGCCGCTACGGATCGCGCCGCCAATCAGAGCGAAGAAGACGATCATCACCGGGGTCAGCACGACGAGCGCCAATGCCGCCTCCCACGAAACGGCGACAATAACGGTTGCGGCAAGTAGGGGGCCCAGCCCCAGCATGGTCGACGCGAGGCGATGCCCGACCGCCAGGCCGGCCACGGCTTGCGGATAGCGTTGCAGTCCAGCGATCAATGTTCCGAGCGGCATTACCTGGATGTCGCCGGGAAGAGCCGCGGCGAGGGCGCGACGCACCGACCCGAGCAGGCCGTTGGCAACCTCCAGTTCCGTATTGGCGACAGCTCGGTCGGCCACCAGGCCGACGACAGAGCCGAGGATCAGGCTGACCAGCGCGGCGCCAAGCAGCAGCCAGCTGGCATTCCCCGAGATCATGCGACCCACGAACATCGCCGCCAGACCTATGAAGGCAAGCCGCAGCATCGCGCGCGACGCTTGCAATGCAAGGGCGGAATGCAAGCCGGCGGCGGCAAGGCCGCGCGCAATGCAAAGTGTCTTGCCGGGGGCGGGCGCCCCTGCATTGGCCTCCGGTGGAGTTGCCCCCGTTGGGCGTTTGCCGCGGCGATTCAGGACAGTTTCGAGCATGACAGTTCAATCTCACGCCGGGGCCGTCAGCGAATTGACGCATATCAAAAGGCGCGACCGCGGAACACGCTATCGAAGGGCACGCCTGAACGGAGCCCTCCCATGACCAGCCCATTGCTTGTGGAGTTGTCGCGACTGCAATTCGCGCTGACCGCGATGTACCACTTCCTGTTCGTCCCGCTGACACTGGGCTTGTCCATCATGCTTGCGATGATGGAGACGGTCTACGTCATGACCGGCCGCACGATCTGGCGCGACATGGTCAAATTCTGGGGCGTGCTGTTCGGCATCAATTTCGCCCTCGGTGTCGCCACCGGCATCACCATGGAATTCCAGTTCGGCATGAACTGGGCCTATTATTCGCACTATGTCGGAGACGTGTTCGGCGCCCCTCTCGCGATTGAAGGCCTGATGGCATTCTTCCTGGAGGCGACCTTCGTCGGCCTGTTCTTCTTCGGCTGGGAAAAGCTCTCGGCGCGCGCGCATCTCGTCGTCACCTGGCTTGTCGCGCTGGGCACCAATTTCTCGGCGCTATGGATACTGATCGCCAATGGCTGGATGCAGAATCCCATCGGCTCGGCCTTCAACCCGGACACGATGCGCATGGAAGTGACGGACTTCATGGCCGTCATCTTCAACCCGGTGGCGCAGGCGAAGTTCGTCCACACTGTTTCGGCCGGCTATGTCTGCGGCGCCGTCTTCGTGCTCGGCGTCTCGGCCTATTACATGCTGCGCGGGCGACACATCGAACTCGCCAAGCGCTCCTTCGTTATCGCCTCGGCCTTCGGCATCGCCTCGTCGCTGTCGGTCATCGTACTCGGTGACGAGAGCGGCTACGCCATCACCGACAACCAGAAGATGAAGCTCGCCGCCATGGAAGCGATGTGGGAGACCGAGCCGGCTCCCGCCTCCTTCACTGCGTTCGGCATTCCCAGCATGAGCGACCGCACGACCCATTTCGCCGTGCATATCCCCTGGGTCATGGGCCTCATCGGCACCCGTTCGATCGACAAGGAAATCCCCGGCATCTTCGAACTCGTCCAGAAGGCCGAGGGACGCATCCGCGACGGGCTGACCGCCTACGACGCGCTGGAAAAACTCAAGGTCAACCATGGCGACGCGGCGGCACGCGCCAGCTTCGACGCGACAAGCAAGGATCTTGGCTATGCGCTGCTGCTCAAGCGCTATATCGATGATCCACGCCAGGCCACGGATGACCAGATCAAGCAGGCGGCATGGTCGACCGTGCCGGAAGTGCCGGCGATCTTCTTCACCTTCCGGATCATGGTGCTGTGCGCCTTCCTGCTGCTTGCCGTCTTCGCGATCTCGCTCTGGCATACGATGCGCGAGACGCCGGCGCCGCGCTGGCTGTTTCGCATCGCGCTGATCGCGATGCCATTGCCATGGCTTGCCGCGGAGCTCGGTTGGTTCGTCTCCGAATTCGGCCGCCAGCCCTGGATCATCGAGGGCATGCTGCCGACCTTCCTGGCGACGTCCGAGCTCGGCATTCCCGATCTTCTGATTACCATCCTCGGCTTCACCCTCGTCTATGGCGTGCTGGCCGTGATCGAGGTGAAGCTGATGCTGCAGGCGATAGCGAAGGGGCCGGCTGTCGGTGCGAATATCACGCCTCCCATCGGCGAAGGCACAAAAATCCATCTGGCGGCCGCCCAGTAAACCGGGACCTGCAAGGAACAACGACGATGATCGATTTCCTCTTCAATTACGAAACGCTGCGGATCATATGGTGGGTGCTGCTTGGCGTTCTTTTGATGGGCTTCGCGGTGACCGACGGCTTTGACATGGGCGTGGGGGCACTGCTGCCCTTCGTCGCAAAGACCGATATCGAGCGGCGTGTTGCCATCAACACCGTCGGACCGGTCTGGGAAGGCAACCAGGTCTGGTTTATCCTGGGCGGTGGTGCCATCTTCGCTGCCTGGCCGGCGCTCTACGCATTGAGCTTCTCGGGCTTCTACCTCGCCATGTTCCTGGTACTGTTCGCGCTGATCCTGCGGCCGGTCGGCTTCAAATACCGCTCGAAGCGGGAGAGTCCCCGCTGGCGCTCGAACTGGGACTGGGCGCTATTCATCGGCGGAGCCGTGCCGGCGCTCATCTTCGGGGTGGCGGTGGGCAACGCGCTGAGAGGCGTGCCATTCCACTTCTCCACCGACCTGCGGCCGTTCTATGAGGGCACCCTGTTCGGCCTGCTCAATCCGGTGGCGCTTTACTGCGGCCTAGTTTCGCTGACCATGCTTGTCATGCACGGCGCGGCTTGGCTGGCATTCAAGGCGGAAGGGCCGGTGGCTGACCGCGCCCGCGTCATCGGCGGCAAGGTCGCGCTCGCCACCGCAGTCCTGTTTGCCGGCGGCGGGGTGCTTGTCTGGCTCGGGCTGCTCGGCGGCTATGAGGTGACGAGCGCCATCGTCTGGGATGGCCCGTCCAATCCGCTCGGCAAGACGGTGATAGCGAATTCGAGCGCGTGGCTGCGCAACTTCCGCGCCACGCCGGCCCTTTGCCTGGTGCCCGCGCTGGGCATCGTGGCGCCGCTGGTCGCCGCGGCCGGCTTCCGTGCGCGTCGCGAAGGCATCACCTTCCTCGCATCGAAGCTTGGCGTGCTCTGCATCATCGCGACTGTCGGCTTGGCGATGTTTCCGATCATCCTGCCGTCAAGCAGCAATCCGGGCCATTCGCTTGCCGTGTTCGATGCATCCTCAAGCCGGGCGACGCTGCGCAACATGCTGATCGCAACTGTCATCTTCCTACCGCTGATCCTTGCCTACACAGCCTGGGTCTACAGTGTGCTTTGGGGCAAGGTCAGCGAAACCTCGGTGCGCGGGGCCGGTTCATCGGCGTACTGAAACGAGATTGGAGATTGCAACGATGTGGTATTTCGCCTGGATCCTCGGCCTCGGACTGGCCACCACGGTCGGCATCCTGAATGCCCTCTGGTACGAGTTGCGCGCGGTTCGCGCGCAACCATCAGAACAAATTGAGCACTTGGAAGCACCTTGAGGCGCCGCAAACCAAACCTCTGATGCGAAAGCGCAGTCGCTATTCAGCTTGCCAACGGGAAACCTTGCGCACGCCAGGCGCTAATGCCGCCGCCCATATGCGTGTCGTGCGGCTGTCCTGCCGCCATGGCGAGGGCAATCGCTTGCGATGACCGGCCGCCGGAGTGGCAATAAAACACGACGGGCTTGTCAGATGGAATTAGGTCCATCTTGTCACGCAGCTTGCCCAACGGAATATGAATGGCGCCCGCTATATGCCCAGACGCCCACTCGGCGTTCTCCCTGACATCAACAAGCGTGACGGCGTCACCCACCTGACGCACTTGCGTCGGCGTCAGC
>NZ_FMXM01000032.1 GCF_900103325.1 Mesorhizobium qingshengii
GAAGTCTTCCGTCAGAAGATACTGTCGGCCAATAGATGAACGCGCTAACCTGCCTCGCTGCGAAGTCGCGCTTCAGCAAGAACTCACACAGCTATTTAGTAATGCGACAGTTGCCCCAGTTAGAGAGGCGACACTTCCCGCTTCCGAGGCTGGTCAACATGAAGCTGGAAAGGAAGGCTGGCGACTTCACAGAGCCTGGCGTGCGACCGGGCTTGTTGCGGGAGCCGTCATGCCTTTGGTCACCTTGTCGCAAATAGAGCTGCATCGTCTCGGACGGCGGCTCTCCCTGTTGCCTCGCGGCAGGAACGGGCGGGTTGTCGAGCGCAGCCAAACAAAGACGAATCGGATAATATTAGCGCGCCCTGAAGTATCAGGGCGTGATTATTGTTGATCACCTATTGTTGATCATTTACTAGGCCGGTGATGCAGAATCGTCACAGTAAAAAATTGCAGTCCGGTCTATTCTCCCAATTGAGGGTTTAAAGGACGGGAGCAGTCAGTGTACAAAATTCTTGCAATTCTTGCGGTTGCCGGGTTCGGCGTAAGTGGCGCGTCGGCAGCCGATATGTCCGGCCCCATTGTCGGCTCGGCTTACGATTGGAGCGGCCTCTACGCCGGCGCACATCTTGGCGTGGCAAACGGCGACATCACCGCGACCGACGTGACTCAGCCCGACGGTGGCTTTTTCACAGATGCGGTGCCTGCGGGCACAGAGGGCTTCGATTTCAACAAGGCCGGCGTTGCTGGTGGTGCTCACATTGGCGCGCAGTATCAGTGGAACCAGTTTGTTTTCGGTGGCGAAGCGACCTGGACCGCTACGGGCATAAAGAAGACCATCGTCAGCCCATACTTTCCGGACAGCGATACGGAAACCGGCAAGATTTCCAACTACGTCACGGCCGTCGGGCGCGTCGGCTATGCCTTCGATCGGGTCCTGATCTATGCCAAGGCCGGCTATGCAGGCGGCAAGGTAAGGTTCACGGCACGCGACAACGACGCCTTGGTTACATACGAGAAGAACGATTGGCAAAGCGGCTACGCGCTCGGCGCCGGGCTTGATTATGCCATCACCGACAACATATCGCTGGGCGTGGATTACACCCATATCGATCTTGGTTCCAAGACCAGCACCGGCAACAATGTGTTTGATAATGGCACCCTTGGAGCCAATCCGGAGACCTATCGGACCGACGCCAAGGTGGATGCGGTGATGGCGCGCGTCACATACAAATTCGGGATGGGGCAGTAGCCAAGACGGTCGCGTCCCGCGCCAAATCGATTTCGGAAACGAACAAAGCCTGCCTCGGCCTACACCTGGGCAGGCTTTGTGTTGATAGATGGTTGTCGAATTGCGCCGGTATGTCTTGGCCGGCGTCGGTAATGCAGTAGTGCATGCCATGCACCCCAATGCAAAACTGGCCTGATCGACAAGCGCATTCCCCCTCATCTGCGTCCGGCCCTGCCACTGCCCGTCGGGCGAGCGCTCGGCCCGATCCGTCACCAAGGGAGGCCGTGCAGTTCTTCGTGCTGACCCGCATCGATCCGACGTTGCAGACGAACGTACTGCTTGGCAGTGCGAGATTCCGTCCTTCCGACCACTGAATGGGACGTCTGACGTTACGGATGGCTGCACAATCAATGCCATGGCGCCTCGCCCATTCGCATTGCGTCGATGCCGAGAGCTCAGTGCCAGCCTGGCCGGAGAATAGCAGCCAGCACAGGTTGCGATCAAACGGTGAGGATAGAGATCCGAAACATTCGCCCGCATAGTGGGGCGCTTGCAGCTGAGGCCGGGAAATCGCGTGACGATCAACGTTTAATAGCACAAAGAGCAGCCGCCGAACGGAGGCATGGGGGCCAACCACCGCGGGCATGGTGCTCGTGACGCACGGCAGTGACCGACACAACGACCAGCGAACAGCGCCGTCAGCTGGCCGAGAGTGCAGCGCCTCCAATTTGGTAGCTTGATGCTTAGCCGGCCTTAAAGGACTGTCCTCAAGTGCCGTATTGGCTTGCCGGGCGCAATCCCCTGCGCAGCATGGGCGATACTCTGGGCGTCAAGTCCATGGTGCCGATAGAGATCGGCGATAGTGCCGGCCTGGCCGAAATGCTCGACGCCCAACGAACGCGTTCGATGTCCTTTGACGGACCCCAGCCACGCCAGCGTGGCAGGATGGCCGTCGATGACCGTGATCAGCCCACAGGTGGATGGAACATCCTCCAGCAATCGCTCAACATGGCTGCGAGCGTGAACAAGTCCGTGCTCTCTGGATCGTTGCGCGGCGGTCCAGCCAGCATTCAGCCGATCCGCAGACGTTACGGCCAGAAGCCCGACATCACGCCGATCCTCGCCGATTAATCCGGTCGCTTCGATTGCCTCCGGGGCAACCGCGCCACTATAGGCGACCACCACCTGGGCGTTGGGTCCTGGTTTGCGCATCCAATAGCCGCCATTGAGGATGTCTTCGGCGAGCGCTTGATCAAGCACGCGTTTCGGTTGCTCGATCGGACGGGTCGAAAGTCTGAGATAGACCGAGCCGCCGACGGCGTCCCTGAGCCACGTCACGGGATCGGGTTGGGTATCGCCGGAGCGCTGCAGGTAGTCGAACGAAAACCGCAGGATTGTCGCGAGCTCGTCGACGAAAGCCGGTTCGAAACTTGCGAGCCCATCCTGTGCCATCCCTATCAGCGGCGTTGCAATCGATTGATGGGCGCCACCCTCGGGTGCAAGCGTCACCCCTGAGGGTGTTGCGACGACTATGAAGCGGGCGTCCTGATAGCAGGCATAATTCAACGCATCGAGGCCGCGTTCGATGAACGGGTCGTACAAAGTCCCAATTGGCAACAGGCGTTCGCCGAAAATCGAATGGGACAACCCAAAAGCCGACAACATGAGGAACAGGTTCATCTCGGCAATACCGAGTTCCATGTGCTGACCCTTGGGGGAGAATTCCCAGTTGAAAGTCGATGGAATGCGTTCTCGCTTGAAAACGTCGGCCAACTCTTTGCGGGCAAAAAGTCCGCGGCGGTTGACCCACGCCCCGAGATTGGTCGAGACGGTGACGTCAGGCGAAGCTGTAACGATCCTTCTCGCCAGATCGGTATCCTGCTTCGCGATCTCGTGCATGAGAATCCCGAAACCTTGCTGGGTCGACATTGAGGATTGCAAGGGAACGGTGAGGGCCGCAGGCGGCGCAATCTTTGATGCTTCATAGCGACGCCGCCCCTTGGCATTGAAGGGTGCCGCATTGATGAATTCCCTCACCTGCCCTTCGGGATGCGAAAGGCCTTCGAATGGCTCCCATTCGCGTCCGGACCGCACGCCGAGCCTGGCTTGCAAGTCCTCGATTTGAGTCGAAGTCATCAATCCGGCATGATTATCCTTGTGCCCCGCCAGCGGCAGGCCGAAACCTTTGATCGTATAGGCAAGGAAGCAGACTGGCCGATGATGAGTACGAGCGTGCTCGAACGCCCCCAGCAACGAAGGCAGGTCATGCCCCCCGAGGTTCGTCATTAGCCGGGCCAGCTCCTGATCAGAACGGCTCTCGATGAGCTTTGAAACCGGACCCTGGTCCCCAATGTGATCCAGCAGCCGCTTGCGCCATGCCGCCCCGCCCTGAAAGGTCAGCGCCGAATAGAGCTGGTTGGGGCAATGCTCGATCCAGTCGCGCAAGGCCTGGCCACCTGGCTCGTCGAACGCTTCTTCCAGAAGAGTTCCATATTTGAGGATGACAACATCCCAGCCGAAATTCTGGAACAATGAGACAAAGCGCTCCCACAGCCCTTCCCTCACGACGGCGTCCAGGCTCTGGCGATTGTAGTCGACGATCCACCAGGTATTGCGCAGGCCGTGCTTCCAGCCCTCGAGCAAGGCTTCGAAAATGTTGCCTTCATCCATCTCGGCATCGCCAACAAGAGCAACCATGCGGCCTTCCGGATGATCCGTGGCCATGCCTTTTGACCGGAGATAGTCCTGCACCAGTGAGCAAAACAGCGTCTGGGCGACACCGAGACCGACCGAGCCGGTCGAGAAGTCGACATCGTCCGTGTCCTTGGTTCGTGAAGGATAGGACTGGGCGCCCCCATAGGCGCGAAACGCTTCCAGCTTCTCACGCGTCTGATTGCTGTAGAGATATTGGATGGCATGAAAGATCGGGCTTGCGTGCGGTTTGACCGCGACCCTGTCTTCTGGACGCAAGACACTGAAATAGAGCGCGGTCATGATGGTAGCAAGCGAAGCTGACGATGCCTGGTGGCCGCCAACCTTGAGGCCGTCATCATTCGATCGAAGGTGATTGGCGTTGTGGATCATCCATGTCGATAGCCACAGTACTTTCCGCTCCAGATCTTCCAGGCACGCCAGTTTCTGTTTCGTCATTTGTCGGCTCCCATATGTGACGGCTCGAGCATACCGGCTGCAGGCCGGGATTGCGGCCAAAACTGCTATCGCTTAGGAGAGATCTTTCGCATCTGAGCCAACCAGAACGCCGAAAGTGCAAATTTGTGCCAAATCATGAGATCGATGATATCGACCGCAAGCTGCTCGCAGCGCTTCAGGCTGATGCTCACGCGACGATGGAGAACCTCAGTGAAATAGTGGCTCTCTCCCCTTCTCCCTGCGCACGTCGGGTTCGGATGCTCGAGAAATCGGGAGTGATCAAGGCCTATGTGGCGGTCGTCGACCAGGTGAAAGTTGGTCTGCCTGTCAGCGCATTTGCCTCCGTCAAACTGGAACGACAGAGAGAAGAGGAGCTGGACCGGTTTTCAACTGCCGTTCTGCGCTGGCCGGAAGTCGTGGAGTGTTACCTGATGACCGGCAAGATGGACTTTTTGCTGCGTGTCGTGGTCAAGGACCTTGATGCGTACGAAATGTTCTTGAAGCAGAAGCTAACCAGGCTGGACGGCGTCGCCTCCATCGAGTCGAGTTTTGCCTTGGGCCAGGTCAAGCATGCGCATGGCCTGCCAATTGCTCCCTAGCAGAATATCGCGGTGTAAGGCATTGGTGATATTGGCTGCAACAAGCCAGACGGTATCGGCGTATCCTCGGGCGTGCGGCCAATCCCGGATCTACAGAGCAGCAGAAGGCCGCGGCGCCTTCTGCTGATCGGCGGAGTAAGTTCCCGGACGCCGCTGCAGCTCCAGCCGCTTCGGGACCCTCGACGAAGCACGGTGCTCCAGCAACGATGGAACAGCTGGACGGTATTCTGACAGAACGGGCTGAAATCTTTCCCAGCGCTGACGCCCAGGTACGATCACGCGCCGGGGGGATGAGCCGAAATTCCCGTATCACTTGCAGCCGGTTTTCCCCGGCACCGAGCGAGATCACGACGAACTAGCGATCAAAAAGTCGATTTGTGACAGGCGTACAGGCCTTGGGATTTCGCGCCGAGGCTCAATCTCTAATACTTCTTGCGGGCCGTGAGGTCGGCAAAGATCTTCTCGCGATCACCCTGATGTTTCTTGACCAAGGCAAGGGCCTGTTCGCGGTCGAGAAGCCCGAGCTTCATAATGAATGCCAACTCATGCTTGGGCAGAGCTGCATCGGGCACCTGTGCGCGGATACCCCGCCCGCGCTTGCCGCCAACGGTTTGTCCGTCCGACATGACGTTATGAACTCACACTCGTTGCTGTTGATCCTGATGTCGGCCTCCACCTCAAAATCTCGTTGTTGGCCATTGCTGCGAACCTATCGGCGTCATCGCGCGTCAAACCGACCAGCGACTGGCCCGCACATTCGGCCGGCAGATCCAAAATCTGATCAAAAACCGCCCACGTCTCAGACGGCTCCTGCACCACAACAAATCGCATAAATCGCTCCCCGACTTTGAACGTGCCCTAAATCTACGATCAAGGATTCTGTTCCCAAGCGCCAAGGAGAAATTCGATGGCGAACCCTTGAGGCGACTGCTGTGACGTCGAAACAGCTGTCGGCGCTCCAGGCCATCAGAAGCCCCGCGCGCTACTCGGGCTGGTCGATCAAGGCATGAATCGGCTGCCCCGAGCTTGCACGCATGGCTCTTTTCAGGCCTTCCGGGCAGCGGCGTCGTATCCGCCGGCAGATCTACAATGTGCTCCATCGCGTCAGCCTCGACCGTGACGCGGCGACCGCTTCCCCATCAGATATGAACATTCATTGCGCTCATCCTGGGAACCATACTGACACGCAACTGTTTGTGTTGGTGGCGGCGGACCATACCGCCTCCCCTCAGGCGAATGAAAAGGCTCTCCGGAGCCGTTCGCCGTCACCCTCTAATGTCATTCCAATGAAAGGCCCGCGCGCGGCGGGCCCTTCGAGCCATGCTCGGACCAATGTCAGTAAGGCGAATTGCACTGCCGACGGGGGCCGCTGTAAGGCTGATAGGTGTTGTCGGACGCGCGATAACTCCGATAGTGATCGTAGCACCACTGAACATGAGCGTTGCCTGAGCGGTGGTTGATGATCGCGCCGCTGATCAGCGCCCCGGTCGCGAAAGCAGCGAGCGGAAACCAAAAATCGCCATGCCGGCGATAGCCTCGCCGGTACTCGCGATAGCCGCGGTGGCCATTCCAGTACATGCCGTCATTGCGGGTAAACCTACGGTGGGCGCGGTGCTTTATCCACGGCTTATAGTCGACCGCCTGCAAATCGCTCGGCGCTGATGGCGCCGGCGGCGCAAACACTGGCGCCGCGCCCGCGGGCACTGCCACTGCGAACGATGCCGACAGACTGGCCGCCAGCAGACCTGATACTATCTTGTTCACGATTTTCTCCTCAGAGGGTTGGTTTACATCCCTATGCGTTTCTAACATTCGAAGGGCTTCATGGTTCCGATTGACGGCAGCGATCCTCCTGGTAGTCCACAAACTGAAAGCGCGCCGAAACGTTCGTTGGGGCAGCGATCCGGCTAAGAAGTCCGCAAACCCCGTCTCGATGTAGGGGCTGAACGCCTCCGAGATTCCTCCCGGGCATCTCAGCCACGAGCCGGCCAGTAATGGTGAGAGCGGATGGCTTGTCTGCAAACTCCCGATCAATCTCGACGGGAAAACCGCGATCCCATGAGCGATGAAGACCCACGATATTCGCCGTCACCCGGTTCTGGTTCGCCAACCTGCTTCATGGCCGTTCTTATCAAGCGCAAATAAGTAATTTGACATACATACCAGGTAAATCATTATAACAATAAGAATTTATTCAATGGTCATTGCGTTGATTCAAATAGATCATGCCAATAGGCGTTTTATGGGTGAATATCGTCGCCACTGTAACATTGCGAACAGGTTGCCTTGTGGATCGCTGGTCATTAAAGAGGATCTCTGGCGATTTATGAGGGACTGACACATGACTGACGAAACTGACCCTGTTGCAGCCGAACTTATCGAGCTTACCGCAGATATTGTCTCCGCCTATGTCAGCAAGAACCCGGTACCGGCGACCGGCCTACCGGAAACAATCGCAATCCGTGCATAGGTCACTGTCCAGTCTAAGTGGGGCCGCAGTAGCGCCTACCGAGCCTCTTGTGCCTGCAGTGAACCCAAAGCGGTCAGTGTTTCCGGATTACATTGTCTGCCTCGAGGACGGCAAGAAATTCAAGTCGCTGAAACTCCATCTTGCAAACGACTTCGGCCTCACGCCGGAAGCCTATCGCGACAAGGGGGGCTTGAAGCCCGACTATCCCATGGTCGCTCCTACCTACGCAGCCACTCGGTCGGCTCTGGCAAGGGCGAGCGGTCTGGGCCGTCGGGCCGCTCCGGTCAAGAAAACGCCCGCGAAGCGGAGGGCGAATGCCTAGTTTTAGACATCGCAACTGTGTCCTCGCCTCAATTGGTGAAACGTTTTCCTACAGCGGACGTTCTTCCCGGCTTGGGCAGAGTGGTCTGTGTCAGAAAGTCCAAGGGAAACGGCTTCCGCGATCGCAGCGTGACCGACCCTGTCGACCCGCCCTTAGACATGATGTAGGCGCGACTGCGAAGTGTATCGTTTTAATACAATCACCAATTGCTAGACTCGCGCGACGGATAGGCAGTTAGTTTCTGCGCCAGGGCAAAAAAGGGGGAACACCTCGAACTGGGAGGAAGCGATGTCTGTACAAAAAAATGACTATCGAACCAACAGAGCCGACTACGCGATTGCTGCGACACATGGCCGGGTGATTGCTGACGACACTGTTCGAGACGAGATGCTGGCAAGAAAAAAGAAGGCCATGTGGCTAACAGAGCGGCGATCCGGCAGGTTGGGGGAGAACCCCATGGAAAGCTCACCGATGCCAGCAAGAAGACCTCGCGGTTAGAGCTATTAGCCAACAATCAAGAACGCTAAAGATGCCCGAGTGAGAGACATGTGAGAGACATGCGGGTGTTGCCACTCATGACCCGTTGGACCGCGCAAGATGTCTGTGGCTACAGAAAACGCCAGTTAAGAATTGCGAGACCGTGCGGCCGCTACAGCAGAGACCTGGCTTGGTCTGAAAATCCACCGTCTCTGCCGGGTGCGTTTCTTGGATAAATGTTTCGGCTCAGGCCACCGACTCATAAAGCGCATCCAGATTTTGGCTGAAGCGAGTTTGACGAGAGCAAGGTAGTTTTCGCTTCAACGGCAACCACATGTTCCCGATCGTCGACCGGTTCGGCACCGGCTACGTCACCATGGATCAGGTGCGCCAGCACCACGCCGATCCCGGAAAGTTCAACGGCCTGAGGCGCCGAAGCCCCCTACCCTCCAACGATTTCGCTGATCTGCACGATGGGCGCGATGTCTGTATAGTTGGCGACGTCCGCGAAGATCTCCGCGCGGTGGGGACCGAACGCCTCCTGGAATGTCCCCAGCGTCGGCGAGTAGATGTGGCACGCCGCGACGAACTCCGGCGCGCTTCCAGGTTCGCGACACGCAAGGCCCTTATCGATCTCGTAGCGCAGGCAGGCATCGCCGAGCCGTTCCTGGATCAGTGGCATGTGGCGGGTGGGGTAGCAGTCGGCATCGAACTTTCGAGCGGCCATCAGCCGGATAGTAGACGCTCATCTTGATCATGGTCGGGCTCCTGCGAGCGCGGGGTTATCGCTCACGCGCAGGTCGCGCCTGAAGAGCACGATCGTCGGCGCCGAACCTGATCTACCGTTCATCATGCGTCCGGATCACTTTGCCGGCGTCCAACTGGTATTCTTGCAGACCAAGCCGCTGGCCACACAGCCGCGCGTCGTCAACCCCTTGCTGGCGACCCGCAGCGTCATCCAACGATTCGCGTCGTTGCCTAAAGTTGAGATTCGATCGGAAGGTAGCGGACCAAAGCCGACAGGATGCGGCGGAAAATTACTGCTTCTGGTTCGTGCGTATAATTTCGCAGCCTGCCTGCGTCGCATCCACGCCAATGCAGGACATTGTTCTTCAGTTCGAGCCGATAGCTCGCTTCAGGTGATATCTCCGATTTGAATTGCTGCCGGAGTTCAGCGACCAATCTCTCATCCTCAAAAAGCACGCCCATTTCCGCGTTCAAGGACACAGACCGCGGATCAAAATTGAAGGAGCCTACGAAACCTGTCTTGCCGTCGACACTGAAAGCTTTGGTGTGCAGGCTGGCGCCCTTGGATCCAAATACCGAGATCGCCGGCTGCCGGCTGTAGGGCTGAAGCTCGAAAAGCCTAACGCCATTTCTGAGTAATCGCTTGCGATAATTCGCATAGGCGCCATGAACCGCGGCAACATCCGTTGCGGCTAGGGAGTTGGTCAAAACCGCGACTTGCACCCCCTCGCCAACGAGGTCGGACAAAATCCTGCAGCCCCTCTTTCCAGGAATGAAATATGGAGACACAATTTCCAGACTATTGCGCGCTGACTGAATGATGGGAAGCAACTGCTTCATCAGCCAACTGCGACGTCTCCAGCCGCGCGCCTTCTCTGGAGGGTCGGAAATCACTCGAACGCGTTCCACCCAATGCACGTCGTTGCTTGCCGCGATAAACTCGGCGATGGACACTCGATCACCGATTCCGTTCAAGAAATCTAACTCGGTTTCCGCATTGCTTCCTTCACATGAATGGGCATGCATGGTCTCCGCGGCCAGACCGAGCTCATCAATTGGCTTTGCTTCCTTGCAGGCCCAGAAAGTCTCAAATATTTTGGCGGTTTGCTCCACGGCGGGACCGAGTAGAAGCACGTCGAGGTCGCGGAAATTGGTTTCCGCGGCATCAAAATAGGCATCGCCAACGTTGCGCCCGCCGACGATGGCGATGTTGTCGTCGGCAATCCACGCCTTGTTGTGCATCCTCCTTGTCAATGCAAAAAGACGCAAGAGAACTTCCAAACCGCGCATGATGCCGCGTGCTCTGATGCCGCTCGGGTTGAACAACTTGAGCTCGATGTTTGGATGATTGCTCAAAGCCAGATATGCGGAATCGCTCTTGCGCGGGTTGACGTCATCAAGGAGCATTCGTACGTGCACGCCCCGCTGGGCGGCCCGGAAAACTTCCTGCAGAAGCAAGCGCCCGGTGTGATCGTCGTGCCAAAGGTAATACATGAGGTCGAGAGTTCGAACTGCGCTTCTTGCCGCCAAAACGCGCGCTGCGAAGGCATCATAATTGTCTGCGATGAGCAGCAGGCCACTCTTGCCCGTTTTGATTTCGTCGACCGTTGTTTGCGCGATGGATATGTCCATGAAGTGGCCACCTTCGGGAGAGGCGTTCGAGGCGCCGCCTGCTTAAAAATCATATCAAGAACCCGCCAGAGCCAGTCTGGTTGCATGCAGGCTGTCTGACCTCTGGAGTACCTACGCGACCGGCCCTTGTCTGCGATCCAGTCATAGTGGTCAGCGGCGTTGCTGGTAGGTTGTAGTCGCAGGGACTCCCCTTACCTCCGCTTGGGCCTCCTCTCCCCAAAGGCCCAACCAACCCCGCCTGGCGCCGGCCGTCCCCTGCGCTGGAGCGCGGGTGCGAACAGAAACCCGCCTTGGAACCTCCATCGCCGGACGACGTTTCGCCTTGTGTGAAACCAAGGAGGCGATACGCCATGGACTGGAACCGCGTCGAAGGAAACTGGAAACAGGTCAAGGGTAAGGTCAAGGAACAGTGGGGCAAACTCACTGACGATGACCTCGACCGCATCGCTGGCAAACGCGATCAGCTCGAAGGCAAGATCCAGGAACGTTACGGCATCGAAAAGGATCGGGCGCGTCGGGACATTGATGACTGGTATGGCCGGCAAGGCTGGTAACTCGGACGACCATTCTGAGCCAACGTCAGACGAAATTCTATGTGACCACTGCGCGGGAACGTTGAAGGAATTGCGGCGAGTGCCCGCGCAGTCTCCAGAGAATGAAAAGCGACCGTGCCCTCACGCAACGATCCTCCTTCGCACTCGATAGGAGACCCGCGGTTCACAGGCTCGCTTGAGGGTTCATGCCGCGCTGTTCGACTCGCCAGAAACGGTAACCGCAGCTATGGCCTCGATCCGCTGCACATGCTCCGTAGCAATCTTGAGCAGAATCCTGGCCGTTTCCTCGGGCTTCCACCCCTGCGATTCTGAGGCGGTCACCAATGCCGCGAATGCGGGCTCCAGTGCGACTTCGCAGTTGACCTCCCGATCAGGGTTACCCTCGGGCAAGATTGGTGGTTCAATGGCTTGGGACATGCACACAAAGCCGCTCGGGGATCAAAGGTTCCAGAGCCGATGTTGATACAATGCATCGGGTCCCATCAGAGAGGCGTGTCTCTTTCAGCGAAGGGCAAGCCTCTGTTGGTCTTGCCGAGTCGTCTTCGTCTCACGCACAAGGCGTTCCCTAGCGAAGCGGACTAGATGCTCTGGATATCGCGGCGGTATCCCGATAGCCCTGAATCAACACGACTCCCGTGATTATGATAGCCGCAACCGACAATGCATACGTCACGACATTCGTCAGCCCGAACGGCACAAGGACGGTCATTGCAGCAATCATGACGTAGAAGCCTGGAGGACGCGACAGAAAATCAGCTGCTACGAAAAGAAAGCGGTTCATTGTGACAAGCCTCCTCCCCGATCGCGTCGAAAACAATCAACTGCCGACATTCGCCTATGCTCCCAAGGCGAAGACGGCAAACAAGGCGGTAATGGCGACACAGACAGGCACTGCCAGCAGCATGCCTGCTTCTAGAAATCGGGTCGCTCTGTCAGTTAACATTAGAGGCTCCTCAAGCACTTCGATGAAAGAGAAATCTCGCAATGCCAAATGAGTTCCACTTGCCGGCCAGCCTTCGAGCCGACTGCCATAAGATTTCGTTCACTGTCGCGTAGGTAACACAGGGGCCATCGGGATCGGGTCCCGCAATCCTGGACTCGACCAGGCTCAACTGGTCATCTCGGTTTGCAACAGCGCACGAGCTTCCATTCGTGTCAGTTCGACGCCAGACGAAAGCGTAGAGACCGGGCAGGAGTAGTCCGGGGAACAGGAATAGGGGTAGACCCGAAAAACCATGAATGCGCCGAGGGGACGCTTGCGGGGCCGAGCATAAAACCTTGTTCCCTGAAAGCCCGTGGACGCAAAGCAGTCTTGTTGCGCTGCTACGCCGACCGTCAAAGAGCCGAGGCAGCAGACCGCCTGAACATGATCGTCACCTTGGTGCCTTCGCCAGCACCTGACCTGACATCGAATTCGGCCTTGGCGTTCTCTGTTAGCGAGTGCGCGATGAGCGCACCCAGCTTGCCGCGCTTGGGCCATGTCTCGCCTTCCGGCAGGCCGACGCCGTCATCAGCGACGACGATACGGCAGCCGTCGCCAGCAACGGTGCTGTGCAGGGTTATGGTGCCGCCCTCCCGCCCCCGAAAGGCGTGCTTTAGCGCGTTGGTCAGCAGTTCATTCACCACCAGTCCCGTCGGCATCGCGACGTTGACCGACACCGGATAGGTATCGACCTTCATGTCAAGGCGAATGCCCTCGACCGCATGCGAATTCATCACCGCAGATGCGATCTGGCTGAGATAGACGCCAAGATCGATCTCATCCTTGTGATCGTCGCCTGACAGCGTCTGGTAGAGGATCGCCAGAGCGTCCACGCGGCCCGCCAGCCTCTCGAATCGCTTCTGATCCGGCTCGGTCGCGTTGCGTGTTTCGAGGCGGATCAGGGCAGTGATCATCTGTAGATTGTTCTTCACCCGATGCTGCAACTCGCGCAGCAGCATGTCCTTTTCTCGGACGCGCTCTTCCACAGAGTGCGCTTCCTCCGTCTCACCGTGCTGCGAGACATCCACCATCGCCACGAGCCGGAAGCAGACCTCGCCGTTGTCGTTCTCGATGACATTCGAATAGACGTCGACGATCGCCGGCTTGTCCTCGGCCCGGTTCAGCCGGAACGTGCCGACGAAATCTGTCTCTTGGACCACGGCCTCAAACAGCGCGCGGTCCTTCTGCCGGTACAAGCCGATGCCGGAAAGGGCCTCCCAGTGTTCGTGAGCAAGTTTCGCCGCCTTCAAACCCGAGAGTTTCTCGAATTCCGGATTGGCATAGACGACGCGCTCCTTCGCGCCCAGGTCCGATACGGCAATGGCAATCGGCACCTGGTCGAGGAACTTCTTGAATTGTTCGCTTTCCAGTGCGCTGGCAAGGTCGGGGGTATCGAGCAATTGCTCGACCGCATCGGCCTTCTCGGAATCGGATGTCATCGGCGCAGGCCTGCGTTCTATTCGGTTGTTACCAATATCAGCGATACCAGCAACCCGCCATGCCAAAGCTGGAAGCGGACATCGCAATATGCCTCAGGAGTAGGCTGGCACGAGTCGAGTATCGCGAAGCGGCAGCGCCATCGTGAAATGCAGACCATCACGGTCGTAGTTCAGCTCGACCTTGGCGTCACATTGGACAGCCACCACCTTCTCCAGCAACGTCGTGCCGAACCCTCGCCGCTTGGGCGGCTCGACCTTCGGGCCATCGTGCTCGCGCCAGTCGAGATTGACGATCCGAACGTTACTGGCGCCGCGCACCGACCAACGCACGTCGAGCCGTCCGTGCGGGCGCGAGAGCGCGCCGAACTTGGACGAGTTGGAGGCAAGTTCATGGAATGCCATGCCAACCGGTATCGCAATGTCGGCGACCAGCGCCACGTCAGGGCCATCGAGCAGGATACGCGGCCTGTCGCGCGTCTCGTAGTGCCTAAGTTCGCCCTCCAGCAACTTCTTCAGCGAAGCGGTCTGCCAGTAATCGTCAGTCAGCATTGAGTGGGTATCGGCGAGCGACACGATCCTGGCCGAAAAGTCGCGCACGAAATCCTCGATGCTGCCGCTAGACCTTGCCGTCGCGCCCATCATCGCCCTCACATTGGCCAGCGTATTCTTGACGCGGTGATGCAACTCCCGGATCAACAGCTGCTGCCGGTCGGCAACCTCCTGCCTCTGCTCGATGTAGGATTTGACCTCCAACTGACGCGCCCTGGCGCGCAGGGCCGACCGTACCGAGTTGGCAAGGCTCGAAGCCAGGAAGGGCCGCTCAAGCACAATCAGGTAGCGATCGAGAAACGCCAGCCGCTTGTCGAATTCGGTTCCGCGCATCACCAGGAGCACGATTGGAAAATCGGACCATGCCGGTTGGTTGTCCAGCCATGATGCGAATGTGGCACGATCAGAACTGATCAAAGCTTCCTCGGCAACGACGAGACACTGCGCCTCCACCAGCAACGGCACGGTCTCTTCAAGCGACGAACAAATACGAGTGCAGATCTGGCTGGTCGCCAGGATCGATGCGGCGATCTGGGCATCCCGCCCCAAAGGAGCCAGGACCAGGACTTCAGGTTGCATCGGCATCATGATGCCTTGTCACTCAGAAGATCGGCTTGTTTGCCTTCGAAGAAGGGAACTCCGGTCAGAATGCCTCTGAACTGATCAAGCGGCTCGCTGACAGAAAGACCCTGGCTGCGGATCCTGAATTCGCGGATCGTATCCTCATGCGCACCAACACGCTTTTTAACCACCGATATTGCCCTTCGAAGACGTCCACCGCTCTCGAAGAAGCGCAATAGCATCACGGTATCGCACAGGTAGGTCATGTCCACCGGTGTCGCCATCTGGCCGATCAGCCCATGGTTTGCCAGCAACAGGATGGTAACCACGCCCTTCTGGTTCAAGTAGGTCAGGATCTCATGCATCTGCAGCACGAGATGCTGCTCCTCCGCCATGGCATTGAGATAGCCGGTGAGGCTGTCGATGACGACAATCCGGACGTTGGATTCATCCACGCCGGACTGGACGCGCGCTGACAACTCACCCGGCGAAATCGCAGCCGGATCGATCTGTTCAAGCAGGAGGGTGCCATCGTTGACGAACCTCTCGAAATCCATGCCAAGACCGGCTGCTCGCGTCAGAAAGATACGCTCGGTCTCGTCGAACAGAAGCACTTGCACGCGCTCGCCACGAAGCAACGCGGCGTGGCAATAGGTGCAAGCGATCGTCGACTTGCCGACTCCTGACGGTCCCATGAGCAGCGTGCTCGTGCCACGGTCAAGGCCCCCTCCGACAAGCGTGTCAACGGAGCTTTCACTCAGTGCCGGTGCTCCGTGCTCGGCTTCCTCATGCTCGCCAGCCACGAGCCGGGGGAAGACGGTAACGCCGCCCGGCCGGATGACGAAATCGTGGAACCCGCCGCGGATTTCCACGCCCCGCATCTTGATGACACGCAGGCGGCGTCGCTCGCCACCATAAACGGGAGATAGTTGTTCCATGCGGATGACGCCATGACTTATGGAATGCAGATTGAGGTCATCATGTTCGGCTGTCAGGTCGTCCAGCAGCAGCACGGTGGCGTTGTTGAGAAGAAAGAAGCTCTTCAGCGCCAGGACCTGGCGGCGATAGCGAAGAGAGCCCTGTGATAACAGCCGAATTTCCGAAAGGGAGTCGAACACAACCCTGTCAGGTTTCATTCGCTCGATTTCGGCGAGTGCGGCCTGCACCGTTTCGCCAAGTTCGAGATCCGAGGAATGGACAAGCGTCTGCAGTTGCGACGGGTCGAGGCTCAATTCAGGAGGAACCAACTCCAGGATTTCTATGCCCTCGAGGTCCCAGCCATGCCGGTTGGCTACCGAGGTTAGTTCCCGTTTGCTCTCGGAAAGGGTGATGTAGAGACATCGCTCTCGATTCCGCGCGCCTTCGATCAAGAACTGAAGGCCAAGCGTGGTCTTGCCGGAACCGGGTCTTCCTTCGACGAGATGTGACCGAAACTTCGCGTATCCCCCTCTTAGCACATAGTCGAGGCCTTCTACGCCCGAAGCTGTTGGTGTTGCATCGTCCCGGATCACGCTGCCCCCCTTTTTGATCCCCTTAAAGACTGCGTAACGCCGTGGATTTTCAATGGTTCCTCCGACAGCGAGGCTCTCTGATGGTTATCCGTCACCCGCCATGGCGCTGCGGCCGGTTCGCCGGATAGCCTCGTTCCTCGACGATGGGTGCCAAATTGGCGATCAGAGGGAACCGTTCCAGATGGGGGTGATCAATAGCCACCAATCACCGGCAGGATCTCTCCAGTGATGTAGCTGGAACATTGTGGCGATGCCAGAAACACATAGGCCGGCGCAATCTCTTCCGGCTGTGCCGGGCGCTTCATCGGTGTTTTCGCGCCGAACTTCGAGACGTCGCCGGCCTGCTTTTCAGACGGGTTCAGGGGTGTCCACACCGGACCCGGCGCGACTGCATTCACGCGGATTCCCTTGTCGATAAGGTTGCCCGATAGCGCCCTTGTGAAAGCGTGGATACCCCCCTTGGTCATCGAGTAATCGATCAGTTCCTTTGACCCGTCTATGCCGGTTGTCGAGCCCGTGTTGACGATTGCCGAGCCGGGCTTCATATGCGCAACCGCCTCCTGAGCCATATGGAAATAACCATAGAGGTTGGTCTTCAAGGTGGTGTCGAAATGCTCCTCGGTCAGGTCGGCAAAATCGGTCGAATGCACCTGGAATGCTGCGTTGTTGACGAGCACATCGAGCCCTCCCAATTGCTTGAGCGTATTGCTGACAGCTTTGCGGCAGAAGGTTCGGTCCGCCACATCTCCGCGCAGAATGATGCAGCGTCGGCCTTCGCTTTCCACCGCCTGCTTCGTCACCTCGGCGTCGCCATCCTCGGACAGATACACAATCGCCACATCGGCGCCTTCGCGTGCAAAAAGAACAGCGACGGCCCGCCCAATACCGGAATCCCCTCCGGTGACCAGCGCCACCTTTCCCTCGAGCTTGCCAGAGCCGCGCCAAAATGGAGCATCGTAGAGCGGAGCTGGTTTGATCTCGGATTCATGGCCGGGTTTTAGATGATGCTGCTTTGGAAACGGCGGCACCGGGTATTTTCGCGCACCAGCCTGCATCGCCCCGGTGGTTTTTGATTTCGGTTTCGCTCGATCGTCGGCATCGACCTTGCGCTGTACGCGCTGCTGCTTTTGCACGGTCGTTGAGGTCTCGGTTTTCCTATCGCTCGGCATCGGTGTCTCCTGGGTTGCGGAGGAACAACGTGCGTCTAAGGAAAAAGTTGGCGGCGCTCGCTGCAAAAAGCTCAGGTGTTCGATCCGTGGACCCTGGTTTGCCAGATCGAGCGGACGCGTCGTGCTTGGTCCGCGCCATGCCAGGCCCCGAAATCGGCATCGCTTCTTGGACCTCGCGTAAAGTGCAGCAGGGATTCGATTGCGCTCCGACCGCTCGTGGCGCGTTACACCTTCGTCATCAGGGGGAGAGAGGCGGTGGAATCCGTTCACCGCCTCGTCTTCCGAACAAGCCGAACTGAACTTCGCGCCGGCCAACGACGGCGTCCTGGCCACCATCCTGAGTGTGTGGCCCGACGGCGCCGCCGGCGGTGGTCGAGGCCAGACCTTGCAGCCTCAATGCGCGAATGTTCCACGCAGCCAAGCGATGAAGCCGAGCCTCTCGGACATTACCGCACGGACACGAGAGGCAGCCCATCGCGCTCGTATCGTCGCGCCGACATGGCAATGGCAGACGATTTCGTGCAACTGCCAGTCGGTCAGTTCGAAGAAGCGCTTGGCTTCACCGTAGGTGTCGTCTCTCAACCCTTGCGCGCGAAGAATTGTATCCTCAAAGGCAACAGCGAGAGGCGAGTCGTCGTGACGCATTTTTTCGCGTATCTCTGGGAGCTTGTGTTCGGTGCCCGTAAGCGCTTCGAGACGCCGATCGGGATTTTGCTCCAGAAGTTTTGCCCAACGTTCGAGACGCTGGCTCCGAGTCGCAATGAGGTCTGTTGGTTCAGCGTGAACGTCGGCAACGATAGAGAGTTGGTCAAGTGTTTGGTGCTTCACAGCCGCCTCCTGTTCAACAGGTGAGTTCGTCCCTCCGCAGGCGAAATTATGGCGCTCCACGAGGCCGACAAGGCCCGCATGCACGGACTGTTCGATCACTTTCTGATGCCGAAGTCCTGCAGCAAGCGCCGCCTTATGCCTGCGGAGCTCATCTTCCTGAACCGACGCCGTTGCATCAACCGGATCCAGAGAGGATTGCGGACCAGGACCGGCCCCCAACGAGCTGACCTGGGCGGCCGCAAGGGCGACGTCGACGACTATCTGATCTTCCTGATCGAGACGGTATGGATGCAGGTCGGCTTGTTTCTCAGGAACCTGACAACCGAGTTCGAGAACAATCTCGCCTGCATTCTAGACCTCGATTACCACGAGGAAGCCGCAACCGCGATCGAGTGCGCGTACGCGCTGTCATCGTGCGCGACATAAACCACAGCGTGGCGCATCTTTTGCAACACGTCAGGTTTCCGGAAACGCCGAACTGATGGCCGGGAATCATCATGAGCTGGCCAAAACTACCTTCTCCGGCGTTGCCCGCGGCCCAGGACAGGAACCGTCAACCGAAATCCCTGCGCAGCGGCGTGCAGCTTTCCCCGACGATCAGTGCCGGCTGAAAGACGATGCTGCGCACAGGCTCGGATCCCCTTTCCTCGATACGATCCACGAGCAGGCGCAGTGCTTCGTTGGTCATGTCGGCAATGGGGTGCTCTGTCCTCGTCAGTCGTGGCTTCAGGCCACCGGCGCCTGCTACCGTGTCCGTCGAGACGATCGAGACGTCCTGCGGACAGCGCAAGCCAAGATCGGCAATGGCTCGCATCACGCCGATTGCCATGACGCCGTTCGCAACATAGATCGCAGTCGGGCGGTCGGGCGACCCCATCATGTCCCGAGCGACCGAATAAGCGGCTTCTTCGCGAAATTCGCCGGACCGGACGTGGCCGGGCTGCGGCGCAAGCCCCCGCGCCGCCATCGCATCGATCATGCCGTCAAGCCTGCCCTTGCTCGTCGACAGCTGCATCGGACCGGTGACCGAGCCTATGCGCCGATGACCAAGGTCGAGCAGGTAGTCGACGGCCTGCCGTCCGGCCGACCGATTGTCTATCGTGACCGTATCGGCGCCATTGCCTTCGATCGATCGACCCAGAAGAACGGTGGCGATGCCATCGAACTCATGCGGTTGGTATTGATTGGCCGCGCCCACCGGCACCAGAACCATTCCGTCGCAACCAAGGGTCCGAATTCGCGACAGGATGCGCCGCTCCGTGTCGGGCTTTTCATCGCTGTTGAAGAGGACGAGTGAATAGCCCCACGCGGCCACGGCCGCCTCTGCCGACCAGACAATGCGCGCGTAGAACGGGTTGGAGAGATCGGCCACCGCCAGGGCGATCAGCTGGCTGCGGCTGCGGCGCAGGTTGCGGGCGGCCAGCGACGGTTCATAGCGCAGCTCGCGAATGGCGGTGACGACGCGAGCCCTCAGCTCGGGGCTGACAAACGCAGTATCGTTCATGACGGCCGAGACCGTCGCAGTCGATACGCCCGCCCTTCTGGCAACGTCTTTGATGGTGGCCATTTTGCCCTGATAGCTAATCGTTTCGCTGAAGTCTCGGTCAGATTTATGGCGGTGTCCAGCGGATTCATGCTTGCATTGGGTCGCGTTTTGCAGGACGTTAGCGAAACGGTTTGCTGTCGGGAGGCTCGGGCGGCAAATGAGGCGAAGGGAGGAGAACCATGAAAAATCTAGCTTGCATCATCGCCGCCGGCGCGCTCTCGCTCGCGGCGGCCGGCGCCGCGGCGCAGGACAAGCCGCTTCTTGGCATCGTGTCCATCAGCGCCACGGAAGCCAACAATGTCCGCTACATCCAGGGGGCCACAAAGGCCGCCGATGAGCTTGGCTGGAAGACCAACGTCGTGGATGCCGCCGGCAGTGCCGATCAGGCAAACGCGGCGATCCAGAATTTCGCGCAGCTCAAGGCGCATGCAATCATCGACATGGTGTTTCCCTATTCGTCCATCGGCGCGGGTCTGGCTGCCGCGGGAGACGCTGGAATACCCGTCGTAACCTGGGGCGGCGGGCTTGGCTCGAGCGTTGCTGCAACGAATGGCTCGGGCGGCCCGATGGCGATACCGGTCGTCGATCTCATGGTCAAGAAAATGGACGGCAAGGGCTCGATACTGGCCCTCACTTATAGGACCGGCGAAGTCTGCCGAAACCGCGAAGTCGTCATGGACGAGATCGTCGCCAAACATCCCGAGATCACCGTCACCAAGAACGAAGTGCGCATTCCCGGCTACTTTGAGGACGGAGCTCAATACGCAAATGCCTGGTTGGCCTCGCATCCGGCCGGCAAGGAAAACCTGGCGATCTGGGGATGCTGGGACGACCCGGCGATTGGCGCCATCGGCTCATTGCGCGCCCAGGGGCGCGATGACGTGCTCGTTTATGGCATCAATGGCAATGCCCAGGCGCTGGAAAACATCAAGAACGGCTTCATGACGGCAACGGCCTGGCAGGACAGCTTCACCGAAGGCTACAACATGGTCAAAATGCTGAAGGACATCAAGGACGCTGGCGGCGCGTGGCAAGCCAAGGCGGCTGAGGTTCCAGCCGTGCTCGTGACCAAGGAGACTGTCGATGCCTTTCTCAAGGACCATCCGGAAGCCATAAAGTAGGGTTTGGTTTGGAGGCGGCGTTCACAAGGGGTGCGCCGCAGCCAGGCGGCGCTGAAATGACAACTCCATTCCTGGTCGCACGCGACATCGCAAAGGCCTTCGGCGGCACACAAGCGCTGAAGGGCGTATCGCTCGACATTGCGCCCGGTGAAATCCACGGTCTTGTCGGTGCCAATGGCGCGGGCAAGTCGACCTTCATCCGTATCCTGGCCGGACTGAACCATCCCGATGCCGGTCGAATCGAACTCGACGGCCACAGCCAGGAGATTGGCACCCCGCAGCGGGCAACCGAACTCGGCATGAGCTTCATCCATCAGGAGCTTGCGTTTGTGCCCGGCATGAACGTGCTGCAAAACATAATGCTGGGCGTCCCGAAGAAAACGCGCTTTGGGCTGACCGATTGGCGTGCGATCGCGCGCGACGTTGCGCCGATCGCCAGGCGCGTGGGCATATCCGCCCCGCTCAACGCGGGCGTGAAGGGCCTTTCCACGGCCGAGATATGGCTGATCAACATTTGCCGCGCGCTGGTGCGCAAGGCGCGGCTGATCGTCATGGATGAGCCGACGGCATCGCTTGCGGCAAGTGAGGCCGAACGGTTGTTTGCAATCGTGCGCGATCTTTCCGCCTCAGGCGTGGCGGTGCTCTACATTTCGCATCGGTTGGACGAAATCCTGAGCCTGTGCACGCGCGTATCGGTCTTTCGCGACGGCCGCTCGGTGGCCGAGCTCGCCGGAGACACACTGCGCCGCCCCGCGCTGGTCGAGGCGATCGTTGGCGGCGCAATTCGGGATGCTCAACGGACAGCCCCCGAACGCCCGCGCGGCGGTGTTGTGATGGAAGCCAAGAAGCTGACGCGGGCGCCGAAAGTCCTCGGCGTCAGCCTTCAACTCCACGCCGGCGAAGTGTTGGGCATCGGGGGCCTTGTCGGCGCCGGGCGAACCGAGCTCGCCCGGCTGCTTTTTGGGGCAGACCGGCCCCACAGCGGTGAGATGACGCTCGTCGGTCGGCCCTATGCCCCCGCCTCCCCCGCGGCGGCCGTCCAGGCCGGGCTTGGACTGGTCCCGGAGGAGCGGCGTGCGGAAGCGCTCTTTCTCTCTAAAAGCATCGCCTTCAATCTGGGCATCGCCAATCTCGACAAGGTTGTTATCGGTCGATACCTGCCGCTGATGAACCGCGGCGCGCGGACGTCCATGGCCGGCGAGATCATGCGGTCGCTGTCGATAAAAGCGCGTAGCGCAAGCACGCCCGTTGGCAGTCTCAGTGGCGGCAATCAGCAGAAAGTTGCGATCGGCCGCTGGCTCCAGCGCACCCCGAAGGTGCTGATCCTCGATGAGCCGACGCGAGGCGTCGATATTGGAGCACGCGCCGAGATTCACCGGCTGATCCGCCAGCAAGCCGAATCCGGAATGGCGGTGCTGGTGATCTCGTCGGAACCGGACGAACTGCCCGAGCTGTGCGACCGCGTTCTGGTGATGGCGGAAGGCCGCATTGTTCGCGAGCTGAGCGGTGCAGGGGTGTCGCGAAAGGCGATCGTCGAGGCAAGCTATGTCGAGCCGGAAGCACTGATGGAGGATCATCTGGCATGAGCGATATTGCGATAAGCGCCCGGCGTCTGTCGCCCTCAACCAAGGCGGCGCTTGGTATCTTTGCCCGCTACGGGACAATCATCGGACTTCTGGCGATGATCGTCACATTTTCGATCCTGTCGCCCGGCGCCTTTCCCACCGTGGGCAATTTTACCAATGTGCTGAACCAGGCCTCGCTGGCCATGATCATTGCTGGCGGGCTGACGCTTGCCGTGGTTGTTGGCGAACTCGACCTGTCCATAGGCTTCGCCGCCAGCCTGCACGGCATTTTGATCACCGGCCTTGTCGTCCACGACAAGCTGCCCATCCCGCTTGCGGTGATTATCGTCATCGCTTTGGGCGCGGTGATCGGCCTCGTCAACGGCTTCATCGTCACCAAGGTCAAGGTCAATTCCGTTATTGCGACGCTGGGAGTGGGAACGATCCTTACGGGCCTGGCCTTCGCCTATTCCGCCGGCGTTCCCATCGTGGCAGGCGTGCCGGAGGCATTTCTCCAGCTTTCCCTTGGCCGTTGGCTGTTCGGCATCCCGAACAACATCATCGTCATGATTGTCGTTCTCGGTGGGCTTTGGGTCCTGGTCGAGCGGACACCGCTCGGCCAGGAGATTCAGGCTGTGGGCGGCAACGCCGTGGCCGCCCGCCTTGCCGGGGTGAATGTCGACCGCATCAAGATCCTCGGCTTCGTCATTTCGGGAATGTGCGCCGCACTGACCGGGATCCTGCTTGCCTCACGGCTCGGCAGTGGCACGGCAAGTGCCGCCGATTCCTACCTGCTCACCGCATTCGCAGCGGTGTTCCTGGGCTCTGCAACCCTGCGTGACGGCGAATTCCATGTGCTCGGCACGCTGGTCGGCGCCCTCATCATCGCCTTCGGCTTCAATGGCCTTAACATTTTCGGCGCCCCGACATTCTCGCAATATGTGCTGCAGGGCGCCATTCTGATCATTGCGGTGGGCATGGCGAGCCTGGGCCGATCGCTGGCGGAGCGTTGAAGGAGAAAGCGATGACAGGCGAAAACATGCATTGGGAGGTCTATGTCGTCGAATTCGCCCGCTCCAGGCAGCAGCCCTGGGTGGATCTCGTCGCCGGCATGTATGAGGATGGCAAGGTCGATCTGCCCTTTTCCTTTGTCCTGCTGAAGCGTGGCGACCGCAACGTGCTGGTCGACACCGGGTTCATTCAGGAATCCAGCACGGCCTTCTCGCTGAAATTTGGCATTCCCTACTGGATCTCCCCGGTTCGCATGCTCGCCGAGCTTGGCGTTGGCCCCGACGCGATCACGGACATTTTCGTGACCCATGCGCATTTCGATCACATGGGATCGATCGCCGAGTTTCCGAATGCAAATCTCCACATCCAGAAAAGCGAGTTGCTGTCCTGGTACGAGGCGATCGCATTGCCCCCCCGTTTCGGCTATCTCACCGCCATCATCGATCCGGATACCCTGCGCGCCGCCCTTGACGCATCGGTCGAACACCGCGTCTCGTTGATCGACGGCGACAAGGACGACGTACTGCCGGGCATCCATGTGCGACTGGGCAGCGGCCACACCATCGGACAGCAATTCGTCATCGTCCAGTCTGCACGGGGCAGACTGGTGATCTCCGGCGACTGTGTCTATTCCACCCGCCAGATCACCGGACACAAGCACGACGGCGTCTACGCGCCGCTGAACAATGCCGTTGGCAGCGTCTGGGAGCAGTTGAAGACCATCGACCGCATCAACACCGAGATTGGCGGCGATCTTGGGCGATTGATCGTCCTGCACGACATAGAGCGATGGAACGGCCTGCCGGTCATTGCCGAGCTCGAAGGATTCCGGATCGTCAGGGCCGGATAGGGGCGCCATGGGTTCGGGTTGTAGCCCCCCTGAAGTCGATGAATCCGACGCTCCCGGCGACATAGCGTAGCAAGCGATCCACGGCATTGCCTAGTTGGCCATGTAGCGAGCCAACGGTCGCCCTGTCGGTCGATACAGGCACACGGGATATCTCGTGTTCCGCGCGGAACGAAGCCGTCACGATAGTCTGGACGGAGTGTGAAGGGCCGCAAGTCAAGGAACCGGCTACGGAAGCAAGTTGCTGGAGCGCAGCGTTACAGGGCACTTGCGCGGCGCCATCACCTATGAATGGGAAAGCGACGGCCTCGTGGTCACTTTGAAAGTGAACCCGGACCGCCTCGCTCAATGAAGCTAACGACGTTGAGGAGGCGCCGTTCCGCCGTCCCAGATGAGGAGAATCGGCAGTCGGTGGAGCTACTAGCTTGAAAGCAGGTCACGCAACGATGCGGCTATCGCGGCATGGTCATAGGGCTTGGCATAGAACAGTCTGCCCTCGGGAAGATCTGCCAGGGCACCGGCAAGACCCACGTCGCCTCGCTCTTGGCCTTGCCGCCTGCCAGAAGGGATTCCCCGTCGGCTTCACCACCGCGGCGGCCCTGGTGCACCAGCACATGTAGGCACGTGACGAGAGACGTCTGCTGAAGCTGCAGCGTCTGCAGGCGGTGAAACTGCTCGTCGTCGACGAAATTCGGCTTTGTCCCGCTGTCGCCGACGGGAGCGGAGCTCCTGTTCGAGGTCTTCTCTCAGAGCGGGGGTTCGACCATCGTCACTTCAAACCTGCCCTTTGAAGACGGGACGTCGGTCCTGGGGTCTGAGCGGCTCACCGGCGCGATACTCGACCGGCTGACCCTTCACATCCACATCCTGACCATGAACGGCGACAGCTACCGGCTCAAGCAATCCTCCGGTCGCCGCAGAACTTCGGCCGACGCGGCGGAGTAAAACCAGGCCACCGCCGAAATCATCGCCACAGAAACCGGCGACATCTCCGAAGCCTGATCTCAACAAAAGCTGCGACATGGGAAAGGGCCCGATTCGAGCCCTTTCCCATGTCGCACCCATCTCACGTCAATGTCCTGCTTTTGCTCCGCCGCGCTGGCCTGGAATTGCTCCCCCGTTGACACGACGCCGCGCACTGCGTGTTGCATCGCCATATTGATCCAGAGCAATGCGCCCCCCGCCAGATATCGGATTGAATTGTGATCGTATGCTTGTGGGGGTTTGCCATGTCCATCCAGAATTGCCTGCCGAATCGGCCATTCCGGTTGCTCCGTGGCACATTGGTAAAGCTGATCCTCGCAGTTGCGGCCTTGACTCTCCCGGGAGGGATGATGCCTTCGGTCGCGAGCGATTTCGTCGCGCCGTTCGCCGGCGTCCGGCAGGTGACGGGCACGTTGCCGGTCCTTGTGATCCTTCTGCGTCCGGACAGTCCGTCCGACTCGCCATATCTGCCCCCCGGCACCCCGCAGATACAGAACCTCACCCAAGCACAGATCGACGCGCTGTCCAGGGACCGTCTCCGCAAGCAGATCTTCGGACCACGGAAGAGTGTTAGCACGTACTTCAATGAGATTTCCTACGGTGCGTTCAACATCGAGGAAGCAATGGTCACGCCGTGGTTAGTGGCACGCGATGATCCGGCGACCGCAGTCGACGAATCCTCGCATGCCTTCATCCACACCTCGGATATCTACAAGAAGGGCGCATGGATTATCCGGCAGGTCGAGGCGATGACGACATTCCGTTTCTCCCGCTACGACCGGAACAATGATGGCCGGGTGACCGAAGACGAGCTAGGCGTGATCTGGATCTATCCAGGCGTCTATGGAGGCATCGGCCGGGAAACCGACCCGGCCCTGGTCAAGGTTCCAAGCCTCTCGAAGGGAGTGCAACTGAACATGCTGGCGCGCGCGGGAGACCAATCGTCCTGGGCGCTGATGGCGCATGAACTGGCGCATCAGATTTTCAGGCTCGGCGATCTCTATGTGGACAAAGCGGGCTATCCCGGTGTCGGTGCGCTGTCGCTGATGTGCGATCAGGGCGACGGAACGCACCTCGATCCCTGGGGGAAGATGAAGCTCGGATGGTTGAAGCCGACGGTGATAAACGAAGACGGCTGGTATGCGCTCTCCGACGTAGAAACTTGGCCGCAAGCACTGATCCTCCACGACCCCAAGCGGGGGGCGCGGGACTACTTCATCGTCGAGAACCGGTGGCCGGGACAATCCCACGAGGACTTCCTGACCATGCGAGGTCTGGCAATCTGGCGGGTTTCGGAGCGCGACACCTCCGGCAACTGGGCGCGCAAGACAATCGACCTTGTCTGGGCCGGCGGTCCGCCACCATCCCAACAGCTGACACCCGGGCAGTGTCCAAGCCGCGATGATGCGCTGTTCGATGGCGACTCGGTCGCCACCGGCTACGCCCCGACGCCTTATTCTTCACCTGGCCGCTTGGTCTGGGGGGACGGTACGCCCAGCGGCATCGCCATCTGGCACATTTCGCGTGCGTCCAACAATGCACGCCTGTACGTCGACGTCCCGCCGATGCAGGGTCCGTCCATGGTCGGACCGGCAGTTGCGATGACCGGCTCCACGCGCGCCCTGGATGCCCATGAGCCACCGTATTTCTTCCAGCCAGGACGCCGCAGCGACGACATTGTTGGCATGGGCATCGCAAGCGATAACCATGTCTATGCTTGGTATCGGGATGGCATGGTGAGTTCGGGAACCGCTGCTGATCTCGGCCGCTACCGCGCACCCTACCCCTATTCCATACCCGGCGGACGCACGCCCAAGGACATCCTTGCCGTCGACATCGCCAGTGACGACCATGTCTATGCTTGGTATCGCGACGGGACTGTCAGCGCCGGCACGACCCGCGATCTCGGCGCCTATCGTCCGCCCGCTTCATTCACGCTGGCACCTGGGCGAGTCGCCCTGGATATCGTGGGGATCGGCATCGCGCAAGATGACCGTGTCTATGCTTGGTACCGTGACGGCATGGTGAGTTCCGGTACCAGCCGGGACCTCGACGCCTATCGCGCGGTCTACCCTTTCAGCCTGCCGCTTGGCCGCGTGCCAGACAATATCATCGATGTCGGGATCGACACCAACGACCGCGTCCACAGCTGGCTTAAGGCGAACGGAACCGGCGCACCCATCATCGTCACAGCCTATGCCACCCCCGGCGGATTGGCTCCGGGCAAGCGCACGACGCTGACGATCAAGGCCGCCGACTCGCAGGGCCGACCTCTTGAGAACGTAGCGGTGGTCGTAGGAGCGAGCGCCGGGGCCTTCGCCACCGCAACGAGGCTGATCACTGGGGAGGACGGGTTAGCGGAGTTCACTTGGCTCGCGCCCCCCAGCGTGCCCTCTTCGTATGACGGCCGCGTGCTGATCGAGATAAGGGCAACCCGCCACGATCTGTCGGACGGGCGGGGGCTGGTCGACGTGCCGATATTGTCCGGCTCTCCGTAACTTCGTACGACAGCTGAGGGCGCGAGCGGGACCGTCGTCGCTGCCGTGCCGGCCGGTTCTCGCACCCCCTTGCGACTATGGTGGCGGGTTTGCGGCTGATCACGCGATGCGAAGCAGCTCGCGCAGGCGGACCGGTAATCTGGGCGAAGCCTGCAGCTCAAGACAGTTCGCCTCCCATCGCCGCAGATACTCGGCGATCGGGACACCGGTACGGCCGGGCCAGCGATTTAGTGCGCCCAATGCCTCGACGCAGTCCGGCGCGCGGTCGTATTCGGCGAGGATGGTCACCGACATCGCCTGGGCGAAAGGATTGAGTCCTGGTATTTCGATTTCGCTGCGATTGTCCGCGAACCACTTCGCGGCGTCGCCGGCGAGCCCTTGGCTGTCGGCCAGCCCAGTATAGCGGTCAATGATGTCCTGGCGGTACCGGGCGATGGCATCGCCGAAGGCGTTGTCACCGGCGAAGGGCGGGTCCTCCTTCCAGCTTCTCGCCAGATGCCGTAGCCCGCGCAGCGAATGGGCCTCCACCATGGCTTCCTCGAGCCATTGGCAGGGGGGCGCCGGCTTGGCGTCCGGCTGCCAGCTGTTGCAGAGCACATGGCCGAGCTCGTGGCCGAACTGGTAGGCGAGCTTCGACCAGTCCCGCTCGCCGATGTCCACGATGATCCAGGCCATGCTGCTGCCGTCCGGATGCAGCCAGATGGCCGGCGTGCCAGAAGTGTGCTCGTCGACACGCAGCCGTCTCGGCTGGCGGTCCGAGACGAGGCGGACGCCATCCAGGCAGGCGTGGCGCATACGCTCAACGACCTGTTCGGCCGAGCGGGGCAGCATGTGGCCCCAATCGCCGGCGAGTTCGATCGGGGCGGCGAGTAGGGATGGAGACGCAGTAGTTGGCGGTGTCAAGACAGCTGAACCCTTTCCCACCGCGTCGCGGCCGATCACTGCACCCGCAAAGCCCCCCAACAGGGTAACGAAATCTCGCCGTAGCACTTCGATTCCTGTGTCCGATCGCCTGGAACCATATTACCTGCTCGCGTCTACGGTTCGATTGACCTTATCGATTTTTCTGTTTCGGCGTCAAAGCTCGAAATGAAGGTGTCGATTGTGCCGTCAACATGACGTATCCTTCTTCAAGTGCCACCGGGCATCGGTTAGCGCAGTTAAACCTGAAGGGGAGTTCTAGAGCGAGTCACTGACGGACGCGTTTCTCGCCTACGTTTGGCAGACTCGCTTTCGCGGATGATGAACTTGCGGCAAACGGTCAATGGGATGTTTATGTGATCAACCTAGCAATGGACAAGCCGGCGTTACAAAGTTCGACTTCGGAGTGGTCATCCAGTCGGCTACCCGAGGAAGACGCCAGGGGTGCAAACAACGGCAACATTTCTGGCGACATGGGGTTTCACACTGACAGGGAGCAGAACCCATGGTGGCAGGTCAATCTAGAAGACGAATTCCTTATCCGTCGGGTTGTCATCTATAACCGGCAACACGAAGCGCAAAGGCTGAAGCGCTTCAGCCTATTAAGGTCGCTGGACGGCCACCACTGGTCAACTTTCTACAGGAAGATCGACAGTACGGTGTTTGGCGATACCTATCCGCACCCTTATGTCGTCGAGACCATTGGCAACCAACGGGCCCGATTCGTACGAGTGCGACTTGATGGCTACGAATGGCTGCACTTTAACGAATGCCAAGTCTTTGGCGTTCCTCTCGATCGGGACATCCGTGAACGAATAGTGGAGGACGAAGCCGCTGCAGAGCGTGAGCGATGGGCCATTCCCGATGGTCGAGAAGGACATGTGTCGATAATTGACGGGTTTAGTGTGTTCGTCGACACCCGTAATTATGCCCCGCCCATTATTTCTTCCCTTGACAACGGTTCCTATGAGCGTCGCGAGCGGCAGCTAACCGCCGAACTGGTTCGACCGTCTGACCGCGTTATCGAAGCGGGAACGGCCATTGGAATCGTGTCAATGACGGCAGCACTCATCGTCGGCGCTGAAAATGTCCTAACCTTCGACGCCAATCCTGATATCGTTGACGACGCTCGGCAAAACTTCAGCCGGAATCGCCTTTCCCAGATCATCTCGCGAAACGGTGTGTTGAAAAACCGGCGGATGATCGCCGGAGTTGGTGAGACGGTGGATTTCTATATCGATGAGGCTTTCTGGTCTTCCAGGCTCGATGCGTCCCCGACCTCGCCGGGAATTGCCGGAACGGTACAAGTTCCCGTCTACTGCCTTGAGGACGAAATATGCGCCCACGGGGCAAATGTTTTGATCTGTGACATCGAAGGTGGAGAGATTGAGCTTCTGGAGCAGGCAGACTTGTCAGGCATTCGCCTGATTATCTTAGAGACGCATTGTCGGGATTCAAGAGAGGCCGCAACAGACGCCATGATGCGAAAGCTTATCGTGGAGGGTTTCTCACTCCATCTCGGTTTTTCCAGCGATTACCTTGTAGTGCTGCGCCGTTGATTGACCGGCGTGTCAACGGGAGAACAACCAGTCGTAAGCCAGGTTCTCTCCAGGCTGCCCCCAGAAACAGAGTTCAAAGCAATTGAACCGGAGAGGTCGAACTTCGACAAAACCTCCAAATATATATTTATGTATTCTCATCTAAGTAGCGCAAATATTTACGCATTATTTCTGATTTTTCTTCGTTCCTAGCCCAAATAAAATGTGCAAATCCAAGTCTATCTTGTGGGAGATTCATCGATGATCCCAAAAATCTACATGTGTCTTTAAGTACGTCATATTCTCCGAGCTTGGTTTTCACCAAGACATAATTTAAGAAAGGCTGATCGCCGAACCAATCAGCGATCGAAGCATGTAGGGACGATCCATACAACTCTGTAACTAGTCGCGCCACCAGCGCAAAAACAGAATGATCGCTAAACCCCATGATGCCTGCGTTGGCGAGTGGAAGAAATTCTTCCGAGCAAGACGGGTCTGATCGCAAAATTTCGAGGCCCCACCAATTGCCCACCCGACGATGATCGACAACCTGCGAAATTTTGTTCAGCGCTAGTTCCGGATATGTGTCAATCTCCGTCGTCACGCAGACTTGACGACGAGAACAAATTGCACGAAGGGCAGGATTGATATCTCGGTCAATAACAATGTCGCTATCCATCTGAAGTATGGGGGAATATTCCATCAGACCTAGGGCATCTACGTCATATCGCTGCATCCAGTCGCCTCTGCTAATGGGGACATGCATGACCCTATTTTTTGCTGATTCAGGCACATATTGCAGAACTTGGTCGAAGCTGCGATCCGAAGCGATTTTGATGCTACCACGGTAGTTCCCGTAGGTTTCTAGTGATAACAGAAATTGCCGAAGGCAATCATAATAAGGATCTGACCCATATACCGTCGTATACACTACAGGCCTAAATACCGGCACTTCAGTAAGACGTCCAAACTCGTCGACGATATATTCGATCACGCCACGTATCTCACATGAATCTTTTTGTATACGACTTAACCCCTCGGTATTGCCAGCCTACCGGCGTTGCCCCCGCAGTTCTATGAAGAAATCAAGGTTGTTTTTGAGACGCTGATTGCCCGTATCCAGTTCGACCGCTTTTTGCCCCCATTCCACAGCTCGATCCATCAAATTGAGCTTCCATGCTGCAATGGCGCCGAGGTCGAACAGCCGGAACCCCCAGCAATGCACGTCGTCCAGATAGCTCCCGGTTCTGCGAGTCTTCTCGATCCCATTGGTGCAAGCCCAGAACAAATTTACCCAGTCTGCTTTACCGTGGAGTTCCTCGGCGAGGTCGAGCCAGATCTCCCGGCGGTGCGGCGCTTCCATCCGCGCCTTGTCCAGCCAGGGCAATTTCTTTTCCGGTCGCATGCGTGCGATATAACGCATCGCCTCGGATCGCTCTTCGTCCCACGTGCTTGTTGGCAACGCCAGGTAGCGCTCAAGCAGTTGGACGGCCCGCTCTTGCTGGTCGGCCCACATCAATTCCCGCGCAAGCCAGAAGCAGATCTGCGCGTCGTCGGGATCTTCCTTGTGCGCTACTTCCATCAGCGGCAGGTAACTGCTCCTTGTTGGCTTGGTGAGGTCCTGCACTTCGAACATCACGATGTCGCTGCTGTTCGTAGTGACCTCCCTATCGCCGGTGAAGCACAAGGCCTCATGGACAGGCCGCTTGAAGCGATATCCCCAGCGATGGTGAAAGTTCTTCGCCGGCCAGCTTCGTAACGGTGTCAGCTCATCCACGCTCGATCTGTAGACCGTCTGACAATAGAGGGCTGTCGTCTCGGGGGTCCAGGCCGCCTCGAGCTTCGCCCGCCAGCCGGGCTGGAGAAACCGGTCCATGTCCATTGTGCAGCACACATCAACGTCGGCGGGGATAACAGCCATTGCAGCATTGCGCGCGTCGTCGAAACGCCATGGGCGGATCGATATCCGGTGCACGGTAACGCCAGCAGCGGTCAGCCGTTCCACCGTGTCATCGGTGCTGCCGGTGTCGGCCACAATGCGATAGTCGGCATCGACGGCTGAATTGGCCCAGCGCTCCACGTTTGCGGCTTCGTTCAAGGCGATGGTGTAGACGGCGACTTTCACGGTGCTCTGCTCACTCACACGATGGAGCAAGACTTCGCCTGGCAGACATGCCCGACGCGCCCTTGCGGATAGCCACCAGACCACCGAGCAGGTTTGCTCGGTTTAGCTCATAGTGGCTATCGAAGAACAGGATCTCGGCGAACTGACCGGCAAATGCGCTCACCCCCAACGGATCGACCGAGCGGGCCGTCCCTTGTTCCTTGATCTCCCGAAGCAGGGTCTTGGTCAGCGTGATTTTGCCTAGGTCCTCGCCGGGCGGCTGCCAGTCAAGGTCTTCGAGGAAATACCATCCGCCCTCGGCGAGCAGCGGAAAGAACTCGCGCAGCGTGAGCTGTTCGTCGAACGAGGCATGGCTGCCATCGTCGATGATTGCGTCGAACGACCTGGGCTCGAGTTTCGCCGCGACCCTGCGCAGGTCGTCAACCTTGGATTGGTCTCCGACAAACGACTTGAACCGTTTATTGTTCAGGCGAGAAAAATCCGTCAGGTCGACACCGATCACCTGGCAGAACGGAAAATAGCTTTGCCACAGGCTGACCGAGGGCGTCTCGCCCTGTTTGTCCGCCAGCCTGCGACAAAGACCGATTTCCATGAGCCGCCGCATGGACAGCCTTCGGCCTGACAGCAGGCGATCGTAGATCCGGGCATAGGCGTGTCGGTTCCCGGTTTGTCGGTTCTTGTCCGTATTGAAGCGGTCGGCGAGACTTGTGAGTGTTGGGAAGCTGTCGAGCGGGTTGATCAGGAGGGAGATTATTGGCGCCCCTTCGCCACCCGGCCTGGCCTCATTGCGCGCCGTCCACAGATGGATGCCGAACACTCGCTCATCATTCAGATATTCGGCCAATTCATCTATCGGCTTCTCGAACCGGTCGATCTCCGTCCAATCGATGGTGTTGAAGAACATCGGGCTGAACACCCATTCCCGCAGCTCGGCTCCCGCATCGGAGGCAATGTAGTCGGACAGAAGCTTGGGGCCGATGTCGCCGAACTGCTTGCCGCGCGCTTCATGGAAACGCTCGAGCGACATTTCGTATAGCGCCCTGAGGTGGCGGCTGAATGGCTTGGCGTACATGACGTTGCCGCAGATGAAGTGGCCCTTGTGCGCTCCCCGCCATTGCAGATTGAAAAAGTGATTGCCGCAAAAGGGGAACGGGCGCAGCAGGATGACGTCGGAATCCATCCACAGGCCGCCATGTTCGTAGAGCAGGGCGTAGCGGAAAATATCGCTGAAATATCTGATCTCGGAGCCGGCGACGATGCGGTCGAACAGGGCGCGCGGCATGACGTCGTCGGCATTGCGCACTTCGATCCCGTGCGGGACGAGGAATTCGAGCTTCTCTGGCGCATAGCTCCACACCCGCACCGGATGGCCAGCCGCTCGCATCGACGTTGTGGCGGCAATCAAGGTACGATGTTCGGCTTTGTCGGACATCACTTCATAGAAGCAGTTGATCTGCGGAAGTGCGGGGTCGTCGCTGCCAAGGAAGGGATAAATCCGCGAGTCGAACTGGCGCGATCGTTGCCGTCGTTCCATCGGAGAATCGACGTCGCGCAGAAACGGCGCGAGCTCATGAAAGATCTCTTCTGTCGATTTCATGCTGCCGGCGCCAAAGTCCTTGCTTTCCAACGGCGCCCGGTTTGCATCCCCCATGGCCCCATCGTCGGCGCGGCCGGGCTTGTTCCCGGCTTTCGTTGGAGGATCTGGTTGGGCGAGCAAGGCCGGCGTCGACAGTCTCTGCTTCGTCCCTGGATCAGCCACGCCCGATGACAGGCGATCCACATCCTCTAGCATCCCTCCCACATCCGCCTCATCGATGGTCGCGATCCAGCACTCGCTGTCGGCAACGCTGTAGGAAATCAGCAAGCGCTTCTCATCGGGATGCCAGGCCAGGCCGGCAGCGAACTCGACGCCCTTCTCGTTGAAGTAAAAGGGACGGCTTACCTTTTGCAGCAGGTTCATTGCGTCGAACCAAACAAACCGATGCAGGCAGTATCGCCTGCTCTCGAAGGGTCTCCATTGCACCTCGTGAATCAACATTAGCCAACCGCCGGCGAAAGCGACCAGTTGGCTTTCGCCGCTGAATCGTTGGACCGCAATTCCAGGAGATGTGTCGCTGATCGTTCCAGCTTGCTCATTCGCCACCCGAATTGGATCGCCGAAATAGACGAACTGCAGCCGCTCCTCGCCGGCTTCGCCTGATGTGACCTGCGTCATCCATTTCCTGTCAGGCGCGCTCGGCCCCGTCGCCGGCAGCACGCGCAGGTCGGTCATCCGGTGGTGGCCGGGTTCGCTGTCGTCGACGCGCATGATGACCTGCTTGCCCTCGCTGTCCGCCAGATCGCCAACGGAGGCCGAGCCCCACAGCTTATCTTTCCAGGCGAACAGACGCAGGTCCTCGACGCCGGCCTCGCGCATGTTTGTCGGAGGCAGCATCTCGGTTGTCGATCGGACGGCGAGCCCATCGGTCAACCGCAGAAGGAAATTCCGAGCGAGGATCGCCTCGCCGCCTTTCGTCCGGCGATGGGCGCCGTCTTCGCTTGCGGTGAAGTTCACCGCTGCTTGAGCAAGCACAATCTCCTTGCCCAGGCGCGCCACCGAGGGGCTTGACGGCCTGTAGCCCTCGGGCGCAGCGAAAACGATCGGATGAGCGCTGAAGGATGGCATCGTCGTCTTGGCAGGTTGGACATAAAAGATGAGGTTGGACCAAGCGAGATCCCTGGGTCCATCGCCGATGCTACGGTCCAGCGCTAACCAGTTGCATGTCGCGAAACCGCGATCCTTGCGCACTGGGTCGCGCGCATAATTCGCCGCGATCGCATACTCTTCGCGCAGGCCTGTCGTGTAGACGAAATCCTCGAGGAACAGGATGTCCTGTTCCGGCCGCTTGATCGCCAGCCCTGCTTCGGAGAACAACACGCTGGCATCGTTCATCCCTTTCTCGCGATAGAATCGCGCAAGGTCATAAAGCGGTTCGGCGCGCTGCGGGCGTTGGTCGAAGGCGGCCAATGCCTGGGAGATGAAACCCGCATCGTCGCCGAGTTTACGCAGGCAGCGAGCCTCCTCCAGGCGAGCATTCCATGCCTCTTCGTTCCAGCCGCCCATCTCGGCGCGTTTGGCGTAGGCCACCGCGGCCTCCGCCGTCCGCCCGGCGTCGCGATAGGATTGCGCCAGGTAAAACCAGTATCTGTGGTTCTCCGGATCCTTCTCAAGCGCTTCCAGCAAGAGCTTGATGTCTCGTTCGAACTTGTCGACGCGGTTCGATCCGCTGGCGTGGTCCTTGTACCAGGCGCTGCGCAGTTCCTGCACGCCACCGGGGACGTCGAGATATTCGTGGGTCACGCCACGGTAGCGCGCACCGGCGTCGCGCCTGGCAAGGCGCGTGTTCCAATAGGCGAGGCCGGAATCCGAGCGTTGCAGCAGCCGGTAGCCCGGGCCGTCGAGCCCCTCGCGGAAGCCCCTATCCTCGACCATAAGCTCCATGTCGGCGTCGTCAAACAGCAGATAGTCATAGGCGAGCGGCGAGGCATAGGCGTGATCGAGCGCCGCGTTGCGCGCCTGCTCAAAGTTATGGAATGGGAATTCGTGCAGCTCGCCCGGCAGGTTGCGGGCGGCGAAGAACGATTTGATGAAAGCCTGGGTCCCGTCGGTCGAGCCAGTGTCGCCAATGACCCAGCAGTCGATGTGGTCGACAACCGCCCCGAGACAGCGTTGAAGGTTCGCCATCTCGTTCTTGACGATCATGTTGAGGCAGAGGCGCTTGCCGCTTGTCATGTGCTGACTATTGGCTCTCCGCAGGACTGCGGGCTGAGGCGGCCACATTTGTGCCGGGGGGTTAATTGGGACAGCGATCCGATCCGATGCGGACTTGTCCGACCTTTATGCCCCATGTGCATTGCCTCCTGTCCCGGCCATTTTGCATGACCTTTGTGCAAAGTATCGCTCATCCCTTCCCTTGCAAACGCGACCTCAGCCCTTCCCTTGCAAACGCGACCTCAGCGCTATCCATTGTTAGCCAGCACCTTCCGCCGCAGCAAGGGTCTCGCGGTCATCTTGCACCCAGGCGTTGGCGAACAAACGCTCCCGTCGGCTTAATCTAATACTTCGCCGTGATATCAGAGGTTCGACGCGAAAGAGGGGGCGGTACCTTTAAGTCTCGGATTTTTCGATGCTTTTGGCCCACAATCGCTATTTCGATTCAACCAAAAATAGCTGACTGCGGAACCCGCAATTAACAAATCGTAAACAGGTTATTTACAAGTTACTAATTTTATAATTTACTAATATCTTACATATGGGAGGGTTTCCGTGGATCGGGCAGTGTAGGCCTGTCGGTGTCCGCGCCGTCTGCGAAGCCAGGAGAGTATCTGGAGCAAGTCACTTCGTGCGTGAGGGCGCGGAGAGTGTTTGGTGGCATGCAAAGAAGACGTCGTAGTGCCTTAAGTCAAGGCCAGCGTTTCCTAACCTGATGTTCCCCCGCAAGTAGTCGATTCCCTCGCAACTTGTCGTCGAGAAATCGAGACACGCGTGTTGGGGGTTGGCTGTGGTTGGTGTGATACCAAGTACGAAACGATGCGCCCGCGACGCAGGTTTCCGCTTCGATCAACCCCTCAATTATCCGCACCTGGTCGCCAGCAAGGATTGCCCCGCGATTGACGGGCATTGCTCGGCACCCTGTGGACCGCCGTACAGTTGCGAACTCCACTCCCACCTCAGTGAAGACAAGCGGGGCGCCGTTCAATCGAGCGGCACGAAGAGCCCGTCAAGTCTTGCGCGCCCGTCTCGCCCTGTGCGGCGCCGGTTGGCTCACGGATCTGCCGGCAGCGTGGGTCAGCACTTTATCGATACGCCGATGCGCGCGGCTCGAGCGCCGATAGGAGCTGCGACCGGCCTCAGCGAGCGCGGGCGCTCGGCAGCGAGTGAAACCTAAGGATACGAAACAAGACACGCGGCGCAGCCGCCGGCTAAGGAGGACACGATGAGCTTCACAGCAGGTTTTGCGGTCATGGAAGTCACCGTTCGGGGCGTTCTGCCGATCGGCGACGCGACCGGAAATGTAACCTATTTTATTCTGGACACGGCTAAGAGCGCGATCGTCGGTCAGGTCATCCTTCCCGCCGCCGTCAAGCGAAGCCTCGCCGTCGCTATCACCGTCAAGGTTCCAAGCAATGCCGGCTCTTTTGCGATCGGAACGTTTGACGATAGTGGGAATTTCCAGGTCGCCAGCCTCCTCCGCGTAGAGACCTCAGCCGTTGAACGTCCCGACGGCGCTGTCGGGCCGTCCGGAAGTTGACCGCTCCCAAACCCCTCCTCTCCAGCGCTCGCGGGCCATGCCGGCGGGCGGTTTCCTCTTGAATTGAATTCGAAGCCAACAGGAGCCAGTCATGGCCCGTGCCTCTGAAATTCTTTTTGTCGATCCTTCGGTCTCCGACCTCAAGACCGTTCTCAGCAACGTGCGGCCCGAAGTTCAGGCTTTCGTGCTCGATGGTAGCCGCCAAGCGGCGCCGCAGATCGCTGCGCTGCTCGCGGGACACGAAGGGCTCGACGCGGTCCACATCATCGCGCATGGCGCACCCGGACGAGTCAGCTTTGCTGCAGGAGAGTGGACGGTCGCCACATTGAAGGAAGCGGCTGAGGATTTTGCCGCGATCGGCAGGGCCCTTGCCGCGGACGGTGAGCTGCGGTTGTGGAGCTGCGAGACGGCATCGGCGGATGTTGGCGATACGTTCGTAACGGCGCTGGAAGAGGCCGTAGGCGCGGACGTTTGCGCATCCAGGTCGCTGGTTGGCGCAGCCGCTCTGGGCGGCGCCTGGGAACTGTCCGCACGCGCGAGCGCGTCCAGGCCCCTGCCGCCGCTAACCTCAATTGGCGTGGCAAGTTACACCGGGGTGCTGGTAGCAGGGGATCTGACACTCACGGGTACGATTACTGGTTCTGGCAACAGCAGTAATGTCAATACGTATTATCTGGTGGATACAACACTCAATCCTGATACAGTGGTTGGCAGCTTCCAACTTCCATCCGCAACAAACGGATTGGTCTTTGCGTTTGCTGCAACGATAACAATACCAGACACTACTCATAATTATACCATCTACAACGCCAACTTCGGCGTAATGGGTACACTTGTACCTGGCGCCGGTAATACTTATGTTTTCACGGGCGGTGCTGCCAATCCCACCAATAACAATAACTTCAATGGGGGCAGTTTCAATGTCACGAGTCAAGTAGGCCCGACGGGCCCCGCGGGTGCGACCGGCGCCACGGGTGCGACAGGCGCCACGGGTGCGACCGGCGCAGGTGCGACGGGCGCGACGGGAGCCACTGGCGCAACTGGTGACACAGGTGCGACCGGCGCCACGGGTGCTTCAGGCGGGACCGGTGCAACGGGCTCCACTGGCGCAACCGGAGCCACAGGTGCGACTGGTTCGACCGGTGCAACAGGCTCTACAGGTGCAACTGGTGCGACTGGCGACACGGGAGCGACAGGTTCGACTGGTGCAACCGGCTC
>NZ_FMXM01000043.1 GCF_900103325.1 Mesorhizobium qingshengii
GTCACGCCAATTCGTCACCCTGAATTTCATCTTTCCGACGTGATGACGACGATCGGCGTTGTGTTTGTACGGCATAGCACTCGCATCAAGCTGATTTCGATCCTGCCTGCCTATCGCCAAACCGTTGACAAAGGATCCATGCACCAACGCTTCTCGAAAGCCAAGGTCGCCGAAGAGGGAAAGGCGCAGCAACGCGACATCGCCATTCCCGCCTTCGGCTATAAGAACCATGCCTCGATTGATCGCAGGCACGGCTTCATTCGGGGATGGAACGTCACGAGCGCGTCAGCCTATGACGGCGCGCAGCTTCGCAATGTGCTCAACCGCGGCAACACCGGCTCGACGGTGTGGGCCGACACGGCCTATCGCTCGAAAAAGAACTATAGGAGTGGCTGGAGAAGAACGGCTACGTCTCTGACATCCACCAGAAGAAGCCGAAGGGTCGACCGATGAGCGAGGCGATGTCGCGGGCCAACGGGCGGAGATCGAAAACCCGCGCATTCGTCGAACACGTCTTCGCGCAGCAGAAATCCAGGATGGGCCTGTTCGTGCGCACCATCGGCATCGCCCGCGCCAGGACGAAGATCGGCATGGCCAACCTTGCCTACAATCTCACCCGCTTCGTCTGGCACCAGGGGCGAACTGCGCCCGCATGACGGCGAAGGCGGCGCAAACCGCCGACGCAACGCCGAAATCGGCAACCGTATCCATCTCAACAACCAAATCCAAAGCGATCGCCGTTCATCAGTCCACGCAGAACATCAGCGCGGCCCTACCGGTCCGCGAAACGCCGGTAGTTCGAGGTCTAGCTGCCACGAGCAGCGGCACACTTCCTTTTTATTTTAGAGAAGCTGGCGTTGTGCGAGCTGCTTGAAGAGCCGCCCCTTTTGCAACAGCTCGAGATAACTGCCGCTTTCAGCTATGCGGCCGTCATCGATAACGTAGATCAGGTCGGCAGACTCCAGGGTTGAGATCCGCTGAGCGATGACAACCCGTGTGCACTGGAGGCTGCGCAGATTGTCCATGACGCGGCGCTGCGTGACATTGTCGAGCGCGCTGGTGGCCTCGTCCATGATCACGACGCGCGGTTTGCGTGTGACAGCGCGCGCAATCAGCAGCCGCTGGCGCTGGCCTCCGGAGAACGTCACGCCGCCCTCGGCGATGGCGGTGTAAGCCCATGGGGAGATTCTTGACCACATCATCGAGGGCGGCAATACGCAGCGCCTCCATTGCCTCGTCTTCGGAAAGCGGGAGGCCGGCTGCAATGTTGTCGTAGATCGAGCCTGCTAGCAGGCGGCCGTTTTGCAGCACGACGCCGTATTGACGCCGCATATCCTGGAGATCGACGAAGCGGAGGTCGGTACCGTCGAGATAAATATTGCCCGACTCGGGGACGTCGAAGCCCAGCAAGAGCCGGATGATGGACGACTTGCCAGCGCCGGATGAGCCGACCAAGGCGACAAAGCGCTCGGCCGGGATGCGCATCGACAGGCCCTTGAGAACAAGGGGCGCGTCCGGCGCATAACGGAAACGCACGTCGCGCAGCTCGATCACGCCGCTCAGCTGCGAGAACCGGCTGCCCTGACCGATCCGTTCCTCCTTCGCCTCGAGGATCGGACGGACGCGCTGAAAGTAGGGTTGCAGCATGACGATGAACAGCGACGCGCGGGTCAGCGACATGACTGCGCTGACGAACTGGCCAAGAGCAACGTTGAAGCTCGCAAACTCGGCGACCGACATCAGCGGCGTATACGGACGTGGGTCGTTCGTCGAGCGGAAGAAGGCGAACAGGTTTCCGCTGTGCGCACCCAGAACAACCAGCACGACCACGGTCAGCATCGGTCCGAAGCCAGATCGCAGAATATGGAGACGATTGCTCAGGATGCTCTGCCGCAGGCTGAGGGTCACCGTGCGGCGGTAGGTGCGGAGCCAAACGAGGAACGCCTCGCGCTCGGCGCCGGCTACCCGCAACTTCGCGATAGAGCCCAGCAGCTGCAGGACAGTGCCCTGCTGCTTTCCCGACAGCTCGAGCGATTCGAAATTGTAGCTCAGGATCTTCTTGCCGATCAGATAGGCAACGCCCGCGAACAGCCCCGAGACGAGCACCACTAGCAAGGTCACGCGCCATTCGAAGTAGAGCATCAGGCCGATACTGAAAATCATCGACACAGCGCCCGAGAAGAACGTCATGAACGATCGGCTGATCAGCTTACGGGTGACGTTGATGCCATCGGCGCGACTGGCGAGGTCGCCTGCCGTGAAGCCGCGGAAGAATGGCGCCTGCAGGTTGAGGAGCTTGATCCATACAGCCGTCTGGATGCGGTTGTCCGCGCGCGCCTCCAATCTCAGGCCGCTCAGCGACTCCACGAGATTTGTGCTGGTCATGCCGAGCGCCAACAACAGCAGCAGGCCGCTGAATGATCGGGTCTAGCAGCCAGCCGAGGGCCATCGGGGAGGCGAGTGAGAAAAGGCCGGTCAGAACCATCGTGGCGATGGTGGCGAGCACGTCGGCACGGCAGTTATGCAGGCCGAAGCGCAGGATGGGCCAACCGGTTAGCCTGCCTCAGGAAGCGGGATGTAGAAGGCGTAGGCGGTGCGGTTGATCTTTGCGCCGGTCTTGGCATCCACTGGCTGCGGGGCGCCACGGCTGTAACACAGGTAGCGATTGCCGGAGCGGATCAGCGCGCAGGGGGCGGATTCCGGTCCGACCGTCCCTAGAAGCGGGCCGAGGTCGTTTTCCCACCAACGGTCCGGCAAGATCAGTGCCCGATACTGTAGGTGGTTGTCCCGGGCGACCTCATCGATGGCCCGGGCCAGCGGGGGTGGCGTGATCTGATTGCGACGTCGCGACAGCGCCGGATGGCCGAGCGCGCGTGCCACGCGGGCAACGATCGTGCCGATCGTCTCGGTTTCCTCACTGTCTTCGACCGTCGTTTTGATGCTTATCAGGTCAACGAGGTTGCCCAATTCCGTGGCGAAATCGCCTTCCGCCGTGAGGCGTGCCGCTTCATGCGCCGCGGAGTTCTGGGCAAGTTCCCCTGCACGGCTGGCGATAGCGGCCCTTACGGCCGTTTCGGTAAGTGCCAAGCCCGCGTCTTGGCGGGACGGCCCGGTCTGCCATCGGGCCAGCAACGCAAGCCAGCCGCGCTGGGCCTGTTCGAGCGCGGGTCGGGCCTCTGCGTTCGACGCAAGCTCCCACAGCGCCTTGCGCGTCGTCTCGACGATCTCAGTGTCGGCTGATGGCACGCCGATGAAGCGGAACTCATCGCCGGCTGGCAGGGAATCGATCAGCCCACCCGCCTCGACTGACAGAAACGGGTACCGGCCGTACCTGTCCACAAGAAATACTTCGACGGATCCCGAAAGCACGAGCCATATCCGGTCCGCTGTCGTGACATCGAGCGTGTTGTTTCCGCCCACGATCCGGCGCTGTTCGGCAATGCCCAGCGCCAACGCGAGCGTCGATCCGGGTGCCTTCCAACTCAGCGTTATGATCGCATTGAGCAGGGCGCTATTATTCAGGAGGACGTCGACGATGTTCATCCAGCCCTCACAAGGCCGGCATAGACGCCGTTGGCCGCCTTGAGCTTTTCATGCGTGCCTCGTTCGACAATGGTGCCATTCTCGAGCACGAAGATCTGATCACAGTCACGAATGGTACTGAGCCGCTGAGCAACGATAAGGCATGTCATGCCCCTCAGCCGCATGTTCTGGTCGATCTGCGCTTCGGTGACGGCATCGAGCGCGGCAGTCGCCTCGTCCAGCACCAGAATCCTCGGGTTGCGGGCGAGGGCGCGGGCAATCTCGAGGCGCTGGCGCTGGCCTCCGCTCAGATTGGTGCCCCCCTCGGTCAGCATGCCCTCATATCCGCCGGGACGTCCCAGAATCGTTTCGTGAATACAAGCGTCCCGCGCCCCGCGCACGATCGATGCCGGGGTGGTAGCACGATTGAACAAGGCGAGGTTGTCTTGAATTGTGCTCTCGAACAGGCGGATGTCCTGATCCACCCAAGCGACGTTCGAGGTGAAGACGTCGCGGGGCAGCTCGGCAACCGGGCAGTCATCGTAGAGCACGCTTCCCGAGCGCGGCGTGTAGAGACCGAGCAGAAGATGAACCAGAGTCGACTTGCCGCTGCCGCTGCCACCCACGAAGGCGACGCGCTGCCCCGGCTCGACCTTCAGGTTGATGTCGTGCAGTACGGGTAAGTCGAAGGCGCCGTAGGCAAAACTTAGGTCACCTACCTCGACTCGCCCGGAGAGTTGTTGGTGCGGTTCCGCAGCCGGTGCTGTCGTCTTCGCCGGATGCCCCTCGATCAGCGGATCGCTCTTCGCCGCAAGGATGTCCTCGAGCCGCGCCCAGTGGCCCTTTGCCTCCTGAAGCTGAAGGCTGAGGTCGACGATCTGCTGCAAGGGGCTCATGAAGCTGCCGAGAAGCATCTGGAACGCCAGTAGTCCACCTATGGTCATCTCGCCCCAGATAATCAGGACCGCGCCGAAGCAGAGAACCGTTGCCGTCATGATCTGCCCGATCAGGGTCGGCGCCGCCCCTAGCCACAGGGAGATGCGTTCGCGCGACTGGAACTGGTTCACCGCGCGCGCCTGGTAGCCCGACCAAATACGGAAGAAATCCGACTCGGAGCCCATGGCCTTAATGGTCTCGATCGACTGAAGGCCGGACATCGCGGCGGCGGCTATTTTTTGCGCTGATATTGAGGATGACTATGTTGCCGTCCTTCAATCTGCGGCGCACAAGTCCGACAGCAGCGACGTTGCAGGCCACCAGCAAAATCGAGACGATGGTGAGTGGCAGGCTGTAGACCGCCATCACTCCTGCATAGACAATCACCATTGCGAACTGGGCGGCCGCGGTCGGCAGGGGACCGGAAACCAGAATGGCAAGCTGATTGGCCGAGTGCGCGCGGCTGACGATGTCGCCGTGCTGGCTCTGCGTAAGGAACAGCAGTGGGAGGCGCAGCACGTGCCAGAGGAAGCGCGCACCGATCATCACTGCCAATTTCAGCTGTAGACGCATCAGCACGCGTTGTTGCAGCCAAGTGACGGTCGCCGCCAGTGCGACTGCAAACAGCAGGGCCACGATGATGGGAAACAGCCAGGTGTCGAATCGGCGTACCAGGACCTCGTCTACGAACACTTTGATGAGCGCAGGGAGCAGAATCGACGGCAGCGCAAGCATGACGGTCGTGGCCGCCATCACTACGAGCGCGGCTCTTGACCCAGATGTCCAGCGGAACAGGGTCCGCAGCATACCCTGCCTGTAGCCGCCTGGTTTGAAATCGGGTCCGCGCTTGAACTCTAGCGCGACGCCCGAATAGTTTTCGTAGAATTCTTCGTGACCGACGATGCGTCGGCCGAGGGCCGGGTCGTTGATTCGCACACCGCGACCTGACCGGCCTTCGACGACGACGAAGTGGTCGGCCGACCAGTGGGCGAGGCGGAGCATAGGCAGGACATAGACCGAAAGGAGTTCGAACTGCCCTGAAGGCCCTGGCACGGCCAGGGCAAGTCCTGCGGTCACGTCGGTTGTGCGCGCCGCGACGCCGCGGACCGTGGATGCGAAACGGCTTGTCACCACGCTCCACACTGCCGGATAGGTAAGATGCCGCACCTCCTTTAGGCTGACGTAGTCCAGTATCTCAAGGCGAATCGGCATGGTCGACGCCCGTGCGGGAGGTCGCGTGTTTGGCCGCTTCGATGCGGCTCGTTATCCCCTCGCTGGTCTGCCAGGCAAAGCGGTCGTCTAGGTCCTCTTCGATCACCCCCGCCGCGTACAACTGGTCTAGCAGATCGGCGACTGCAAGAGCGCTCGCTCCGTCAGCTATGACGCGCACAACCAACTCCGACGCTGTGCAGTCGCCGCACGCGATTAGATCGCCAACGGAGATCGGAGCGACGTCGTCGAGTATCCGGTGTTCAATGTTGCGTGAGCGGAGGTGGAAGTGCAGGTTCCCGGCCTCGTATTGCAGGTCTCCGCGGAAGCGGATCGGCAGGTTCGGAGGTGGGCTCTCGAGCATATGCTCGTCGATGATGCTCTGGAGCCCCTCCCGGAACTCGTCGGGCGTCCTGAAGAAACGCTCATCCAGGATGCGGTAGCCGAGAGGCCAGCGTTTGCTCCCCGGTACCGGCGTCACCAGCTGTACTCGTCCCCGCGGCATGTTTACGAGGAAGCCGGAAACGCAGGCGATCGTCGTGTGATCGCGCTCCAGCAACGCGATTGCATCGTCGTTGTTGGCTGCCCTGAGTTTCTCCTTCCGCTCGCGCGCGCGCCCGGCGAACGCTTTTGCGGTCAGCGCCTCCTTGCCCTGCAGGACGAGTTCGACCCCCATCAGGTCCTCGGGCGAAAACGCCTCGTGAATCAGATTGAGGTGGTTCGTGCTTAGGACGGAGAAACGATTTGTCACGCCACGGTAGCGTTTGAACAGTTCGAGCACGCGCCTTGTGAGTGCCTGATCCTTGAGCGGGGCGGCCGTCGTCGTTTGTGGCAATGCGCCCGTGATTTGATAGTAGTCGAACAGAAAGCGGTCGTAGTCCGGGTTATCGATCGGGTCCGTGGCCCAGTAGCAGAAGCCAGTGCGGGCTGCCGAACCAAACATCTCGCACGCGACACCAACCACGCCGCGCCAAAGCTCGGCATGCTCCTCGCTATATTCATAGTAACCCTCGAAGCGGTCGGCCGACAGGCCGCAGAACCAGCAACCGACGGTGCAGCCTTCGCTCAGCTCGAAAGCGATGACGGGGTGCGTGACCGACGCCGCCGATCCGCCCAATTCGCCGTTGCAGCGGCGGATTTGGCGCTCGCGCCACGCATGGAAGCGAGGGTTGACCGTCGACATTTCGCCCTCGTCGCGCAGGATGTCGCGATGGCGCAACATCTCGCGCATATACTCGCCCCACATCACAGCCAGCGGCCACGACGCACACTCCGGCTTGAAGCGGTATTTCAGGTAGCTACCGCGCCAGAGCGGCAGCATCTCCATCGGGTCGACTTCGATGCCGTAGCGCTCGGTTACCGTTCGAGGGTTATCGACGTTCTCCGAAAGCGCACTGCGGAACGCCATGTCGCCGACCAGGCGCTCCATGAAGCGCTTGATATGGGCCAGCGTGCGAAGCTGTCCGGGGGTGCGTCGGTCAAAGATCTGTCGGTAGTGTTCGGCAGCAGTGTGCGTCATGACGTTACGGCAGCCCCCTCGAAGCGAGTTTCGCAGGCCAACTGCCAAAGGATCCCATGATCGCTCCTCACGAGTGGCCTGATTTTAAGTTTTCTTCACACGTCTAATCGAGTATCGGTGGGTGCGCTCAGACCATAAAGTGCGTGGTCAGATCAGGACCGCAGCGACGACTACAACGGCTTCGGCTGCCTCTGCGACAGTCGTCGCTACCTCCGCTGCCTCCACAGCGGTGGTAGCGACCGCAGCGGTCTGCACAACCTTGGTCGAGGTCGCAACGCTCGAATGATGATGCTTGCCGCCGACGATCGCATCGAGCTGCTTATCGGTCAACTCTTGTGGGCTTCGCGATTGAATGTAACTCTTAGCCTCATCGAGTGTGAAATTGTAGCCGTGGTTCTTTCCGATCGCCACAACCGATGCGAGACCCGTAGCATTCGGTTTCACCTTTTCGAGCAGACTGTCGTCTTTCGCCAGATCGTCGACGAATCGCTCTACCTCAGCTCGCGACATAGTTAATCCCCCCTGCCTCGGCACGCTGCGCCTGCAGCTGTTCAGCCATCTTCAGTTGCTGCGAGCAATTCAGTACTTCTGGGCCAATTGCCATCGTCATCTCCGTCGGTTGTGGGGAAAACATCACAACGGCTTCTCGAAAATTCACCGTGCAAGTGACGTACCATTCTGAGGACGTAGCTGCGCGCTGATACTCAATTCGGGCGGGCGCACCTTTGCGTCGCGCTCTTTCTTCTTTTTTGCAAACATGAGGCAAAGAGGGCAATTCCTCGGCTTTTTTTGACGGACCTGTCGATGATGCGGCAGATGCTTGACGGCGATCCGCAATTTGGACGGCCGATTGACGGCGCGCTCAATTGTCCGATGTACGGCGATGTCGGATAAGTGACATAGCTGTGTTAGGGCTATCGTGTTGCTTGAGAACGATTTCTCCTTTGGCACGGTACATGCGTAGTCCTCTACAAGGCGCATGGACTGAGGAGAAGTCGTCCGATGATCACGCTCACCGGAAACTCAGACGAGGTTAAGGCGGAGCTGCGATGCTGCCGGAGACGATATATGCAGACGTGGGGGCTTGCCGGGCACTTTGGAAAGCGACTGTGGGCGCGGTTGCGCTGCGGGCCGCTGCGTGGCCCGGCGCCAGAGGCGGAAACTGTCCAGCTTGGTGTAGAAGGGATGGAGATGGCATGTCGGTCTTCTCCGATGCGCGCAGGCGATTGCCAACCAGGCGATCGGGATAGGCAACGACCTGCAGCGCGAACGATCTCCCTCCAGCGTGTTTGTTGGCAGTGGTTATGCTTGCTATCAGCTGCGCTCAGCTGGCAATTTTGCTTTCGGTGAAGATCGAGTGACTGGATTGGTCGATCGCGGATCGGCATCTTAGCCGATTAAAATAGAATGAGAGCGAAACGATTTAATAGTGCGTATAAGAAAGTTCTAAAATTCGTTCGCACAGTTGTGGTGGAAGTAAATGCCAGATTTTGCGGCTTTGCAAGCTAGACAGATCTCAAAATCTGGCGCACTATCTTTTCGAAATACGATCTCGAGCTGATATGTAGGGGGACCCATGACGCGTCGTGGATTGATGGTTCGTGTGCGATTTCTCGCGGGTGTTTTCGTCAGCAGTCTGGTACCAATCGCAGTGCTGCCCGCGGCGGCCGAGATCCTCAATCCACCGGTGTTGCAGGATGACCGCGCGCCGATCGCCAAACCTGCTCTGACGGAGCTCGCACCCGCTGCGTCGCTCCCCGGCAACACGCTGCCGGTTCGCGGCGACCGCCTGCTCAATCTCAAGATCGAGTATATCGACAACCAGATCTACAACCTGTCCACTGGCGGCTACGACAAGGTCCATTTGCGCGGCTACACCGGCAAGGGCGTCGATCCCAAGGCTCCTTATGTCTCGCCGACGATCGAGGCAGTGCCGGGCGACACGGTGCGCGTCACCCTCGACAATCAGTTGCCGGCAGGGCCGCAGCCCGGCGACCCCGGCTGCATGCCCGGCGGCCAGATGCCCGACATCCCCCACTGCTTCAACGGCACCAATCTGCATACTCACGGGCTGTGGGTAAGCCCGTCGGGCAACAGCGACAACGTGCTGCTGTCGATCAACCCGCAAACGCAGTTCACCTACGAATACAACATCCCGTCGGACCATCCTTCCGGCACGTTCTGGTATCACACCCATCGCCACGGCTCGACGGCGCTGCAGGTGTCGAGCGGTATGGCCGGTGCGCTGATCATCCGCGGCAACCGCTTGCCGACCCCGACAACCCATGGCGACATCGATACGCTGATCCCAACCTCGGCGATCCCCGAGCGGGTGCTGGTGATGCAGCAGATCCAATATGCCTGCCGCGCGCCGGCGGCCAAGCCCGGAGAACTCGGCCCGATCAAGCAGGACATCAACGGTCATTATTTCTGCGATCCGGGCGATGCCGGCGGCATCGAGGGCTATGACCAATTCGGGCCGGGCACCTGGCCGGCATCGGGGCGCTATACCTCACTCAATGGCAAGGTGTTCAATTCCAACGACCCCTTGAAGGCGACGCAGGGCCAGGTCGAGCGCTGGCGCATGGTCCATGCCGGCGTGCGCGACACGATCAGCCTGCAGTTCTTCAAGGTGCTTGACGGCAAGCTGAAGCCCGGAGTGAAAACGCTGCTCAATGCCGACACCAACGCAGCGTTCATCAAGGATACGTGCAGCACCACGCCGGTGCCCTATACGCTGGTCGCGGCCGACGGGCTGACGATGGCGGCGGCGCAGCCGACCAAGCTTGCAACCTTCCAGCCCGGCTATCGCTTTGACGCGCTGGTCGTCTTTCCAGAAGCCGGACGCTATTGCGTGATCGACTCCTCGGCGCCCAAATCAGGCGTGGTCAGCGGACTCGATGTAGGACCGCAACTGCTCGCACTGGTCGACGTCGCGCCGGGAACGGCGGTCGACAATGTGGAAACCTACGTCAATCGCAAGCTGGTCGCCCTGGCCGAGGCCAACATGCCGGCGAACGTCAAAGCGACGGTGGTGGCCGATCTCAAGGCCGGAATGAAATTCACCAGCTTCACGCCGCATCCCGACGTCACCGACGACGAGGTGAAGGGCAACGGCACGCAGGAGCTGACCTTCTTCATCGACACGACGGGGCCGAACACCAAGTTCGAGGTCGGCAACACGCTCAACACGGCCGACGTCAAGCCCTACGACCCGACCCGCATCGACCGCTCGCTGCCGCTGGGCAAGGCGCAGGAATGGACGCTGCAGTCGCACTTCGTCAGCCATCCGTTCCACATCCACGTCAATCCGTTCCAGATCGTCTCGATCATCGATCCCAACGGCAAGGACGTCAGCGCGCAGGGCGCGATAGACGATGCCGGCGGTGAGCCCTACGATCCGCAATATGCCGGGCTAAAGGGCGTGTGGAAGGATACGCTGTGGATCAAGAGCCTGATCCCGCAATCCCTGCCGGCCGGCTTCTCGGGCATCTACACGATCAAGGTCCGTACCCGTTACGAGCGCTACATCGGCGAGTACGTGCTGCACTGCCACATCCTCGATCATGAGGACCAGGGCATGATGCAGAACGTTGCCGTGGTTCTGCCTGATCAGGTGGGCGACATTACCCAGAGCGGCGCGATGCAGATGCAGATGGATGGCCACGATGGCCACAAATAAGGCGCAGCCAATGCCCGCCGCGCCGTTCACCTGGAGCGATGTGGAGGCGATCCTCGCCACGGCCGGGGGCACCGGGGGAGTCGGCAGCCTGACGGGACTGACGCTGCCGGAGTTCCTGGCACTGCAGCTGCACGGGATGCCGCTGATCGCGCCGCTCTCGACCACCTGTTGCGGCACGAGCGATGCCAAGGGGCGCGGCGCGCGCTCGGCGCTGATCCGGGGCTTGCGCGGACTGCCGCCGTTCGACGGTAAGCAGTTCCCTCGCCTGCCCTGGGGCGGGACGGCGGTCGCCGACGAAGACATAGACCGGATCGAGACGTGGATCGAGGAGGGCTGCCCCGGCGCGTTGATCGGTTCGATTGCGCTCGCCAGCGAGGTCAGCGTGGCGACCGAGGCGCGCATCGAGGTGAAGGGGATTGCCGGCCCGGTCTTCAGCGCGGCGTCCGATCCGGCGGCTTGGCGCTACGCCAAGGGCGAGCTGCGGCAGCGCATGGACGTCGATGTGCTGGACGACGCGCAAAAGGAGCGGCTGCGCTATGCCTTTCGTGAGCTCTACAAGCTCAACAAATGGGTCGGCGACAAACGCAGCTACAACAATCTGGCCTTGATCCACCAGAACCACTGTCAGCATGGCTGGGAACGTTTCCTGCCGTGGCATCGCGTGTATCTCTATGAATTCGAACAGGCTTTGCAGGATTTCTGCCCGGATGTGACCATGCCGTGGTGGGATTTCCCGGCTACGCGCTACAAGCCGGAGGATCCGGCCAACGGCGCCATCCTTCCCGATGCGTTCAAGGGTTTCCTCACCGAGTCCTCTGTGCGCTCCCTGCGCGATCACGGTTTCCCGGCCAAGATCGGCACGCTGGCGGGTCAGCTGTGGGCCAATCCGACGCAGGCCTATGACGCGGTCAGCGGCGCCTGCGGCAAGGACTATGTGGAGGGAGAGAATCGCAAGCGGTTGATCGACGCGCTGCTCGAGGCCAATTCGCTATGGTATCCGCTGCGCTATTCCAGCCAGTTCGGCAAAGGCACGATCAACACCGTCATCCACTATCATTATCCGGCACAGGAGGACATCGACGAGATCCTCAGCCTGCGCACCTTCCGCGACTTCGGCGGTGGCAGCCTCTACGTCGACAGCTTCGGCTTCCTCGACCAGAATCCGCACAACACGATGCACATCTGGACCGGCGGTATGAACCCTGCGTTCAAGACCAGCGCGCCCGCCGATCGCAACAGCGCGGTGCGCGTTGCCGGACGCAAGTTCCACCAGCGCGACGACCTCTACTCCGAGCCGCAGTTCGGCGACATGTTCTCGAACCTGACCGCGTCCTACGACCCGATCTTCTGGCCGGTGCACGCCAATATCGACCGGCTCTGGTGGCGCTGGCAGCAGGACCATCCCGACGGCCTGCCCGCCGATCTCGATTCCGCGCTGACGCCGTGGAGCTACGCGGTGCGCGATACGCTCGACATGAACCGCTTCGGCTATGAATATGTTCGTGGCGGATGCCTCATGCCGGTCGGGCTGACCAGTCCGGTCGGACGCTTCGTTTCGGCGCCGATCGCGGTGCCCGAAGCGACCAAGAGCTTCCGCTCGGCGGAAGTGCGGCTGCACCGCGTGCCGCAGCTGCCGCGCTCCTGCTTCATCCGTGTGTTTCTCAACACGCCGGATGCCGATGCCAGCACGCCGCTCAACCTGCCGGGTTATGCCGGCTATGCGGCAATCTTCGGCCACGGCGAATGTTTTGGCGGGCCCGGGCATTGCGAAATTCCACCAGCGGAGAACCGCAAGTTCGATCTACGCGAGCGCAGCATGAACACGCCGCGCAACCACCGCATCGATGTGACGCGCGCGGCACGCCGGCTGATCGCGGCCGGTGCCACCAGCCTGACAGTAAGCTTGGTCGTGATCGGCGCCTCCTATGAGGAGGACCGCGAGTTGCTGCGGCTGGACGGGGTCTCGCTCAACTTTCTCGATTGAAAACACAAGACACGGCCGGCGCAGGCACCGAGGAGAAATCAAATGGCCGACCCAACAGTCTATTGTATCCACCCGGCCGTCGGCATCGCCCGGCTCGGCGACAGCCCCGAGGGTTTCTGCATCTCGCCGGAAAAGCCGGCGCAGTTGCCGATCGAATGCGATGCCAACGGCAATGCCGCGAAAGACGACGCGCCGATCAAAAACTTCAAGGACAGCAAGGGCCGCATCAAGCGCCAGGCCGCGCGTTTCCAGATATTCGTCTATGACGCGGTCAATCCACTGGGCAGCCCGCTGAAGATCGGCGACCATGTCGAAGGTGGCGGCAATCGCGGCAAGCTGGTCGACATCCAGTGGCGCGTTCAGCTCGCCAACAAGAAGGCGGCATGGTTCACGTTCGACGGGCTGCGCGGCGAGGCGGGTTATGCCGCCGACGCGCCGTTGCGCAACGCCGGCATCACCGATCCCGTCGAACGGCAGAAGCTGATCATCGACGCCGGCCCGCAAGCCGTCGACTGCACCGCGCGGCGCAAGGCGAGCTTCGGGCGAGACACCAACTCGGCCTATGCCGTCACCTTCCCGCCGACCGGGATGGCGCCAAACGACATCGACACGCTGGGCGAAATGATGACCGACGACAGCGGACGGCTGCTGCTGCTTGGCGGGCACGGCAACAGCGGCTCGTTCCTCAGCGGGTTTGGCCATCCGCGCATCGAGACCTACGCCAACAGCGACGGCTGGTTCGACGACATTTCGGACGGGCCGGTGATGGCCCGCCTGGTAATGATGGAGGAGCGCGTCCAGGCGCTGCGCTACATCGATGTCGAATATCCCGCCTGGGTGCTGGTCGGTTATCCGCGCTACGCGCCTGAAGTGCTCGACATGATCACGCTGGAGGATGTGGTCGAGGACATGTCGATCCGCGAATTTGCCTATCGCACCGACATGTACGGTACCGCCGGAACGTTTGACGCGCCGCAAAAGATCGATCCGACCGACACGGCGGCCTTGCTTCACTGGCAGGCAGGACTGGTGGAGTGGAACCCGGCCTATCGGCCGTGGTTCTGGCGCGACATCTGGCCGATCATTTTCCGCGCCGACGAATTCTCCTATTTCGCCAACATCCTCCAGCAATCGAACTTTCCGCACAACCAGTCGAGCCGGGGCACGTTCGATCCCTATCGCCTGTGCATCCCGCCGCGGGTCGCGCCGCGTGCGCTGGCGCAAAAGGAAGGCCGCGCGAAAGACGATCATGTCGGCGGACGGCTGCTCGAGGCAGTGGTGGAGCCGAGCCTGATGCTGCTCGATGCAACGCAGGCGCCGGGCGCGGCTGACGATGCCGTGGTTGGCGATGCCGCCGCCACGCTCAAGGCGGCAGCGGCGGCTTTCACCGCCGCGGTCTGTCCGCCTGGCGATGGTGAGGCGCCGCGCACCTATGCCACTCGCTGGCAACAGGTGTTCGCCGACAACGACACGGTGGCCGAGCCCGCCTATGCCGAGGCGCGCAGCGTATTCGACGCGGTGGTCGCCGACGTGATCGCGCGCATCGCCGCGGCCGCCTCGCCACCGCGCAAGCGGATGCTGAAGCTTGCCCGGGCCTCGTCGCGGCAGGAGCCGGGCGAACCGGACCGGACCACCGATCCGGACGAGCCGATCGAGGCTGCGCTGCGCCGGCTGGCGTTCGAATACCGTTCCGGCCAGTTGCTTGACCGCGCGCTCACTGCCGCCGCGAAGGATGCCACGACCGATCCCGGCCGTTCCGCGCGGCAGTATCTGTTCGATCTGCTGCGTAAGCCCGGGGAGGAAAACCTGTTCCGGCTCGACGCCAATCCGGCGACGCGTACCTATCACCTGCCGCTGATGCCGCTGCTTGCCGGCGACAATCCGATCACCAACAAGACGGTAAGCAAGTTCCTGCGGCTGACCGACACGCAACTGTTCCTGCTGCGGCAATGGGCTGCGGGTATCTTCATTGACGAGGTGGATGCCGGCTTCACCCCGGCGATCGATCCGTGGCAGCCCTACAAGGACTGGAACGTGCCGGGCGGACGCGGTCTCGACAAGGGCGTGCTGTCGAACGGGCTCGGCGGCGCCTTCTGCCCGGGTGGTGAAGTGACTTGGATCATCCGCAACCCGGCGATCTGGCGCGAGCCCTACCGGATCAAAGCCGACCCCGAGTGGTACAGCTTTGCGCTGACCGCGGCGCAGGAGAACGCCAATCGATGGGGAGCGGGCGTCAGCGAGGAAGGCTATATCGCCTATGCCTCCGACCCGCTGTCGCAAGGCAGCGACCTCGATGTGGGATTGCAGCCCGGCGACCTGACCAAGCTCAGCGGGCTGCCATGGCAGGCCGATTTCAACGAATGCTCCACCCAGACGATCGACGTCACCTACGAGGAATGGAACGTCCTCTATCCCGACAGTGTCGGCAACACGCTGATGGAGCGCGAGCGGCGCGTGTGGGAGACCTTGTGGTGGCCGGCGCATCGACCGATGCAGGCCTACTACCTCGCTGGCAAGGACTTCCAGTTCCGCAACTGGGCGCGCGGCATTCCGCAGACGCTTGCCGGCGACCTCAAGATGGTAACCGAATGGTCGAAGCTCGGCTTCATCGTCCGTAATCCCAGCGGCAAGCTCGACCAGCCTTCACCCCAGAAAAAATACATTTGCGTCGAAGATTCGGGAGAATGACCGTGACCAATCCGTTTGTCGGCAACTGGACCTATCGCAGCTTCAACAACGACCCCGACCTCGGCAAGGCGGCCAACGACCTCTTGTTCGGCGAAGGCACGCTGGCCATTGCGGAGCAGTCCGAGACCGAGCTTTCGGGAACGATCGGCGGGCCGGGATGGTCGCTCGATCTGCGCGGCAGCTTCGGCTACGGGTCGCCGATGCAGGTCCGCTTCCAGGGCAAGGGCGTGGTCGGCGGCGCGCAGTGGATCTACGACTATATCGGCTGGCTAGTACCCGTTTGGCCTGATAGCACCGACCGGCTGGAAGTGCCCGCGATCGTCGGGTCGGTGGTGCGCACCATCCCCCATTCGGGCGACGGCGGCAGCACGAACCCGGCAGGGGTAGTGGCATCCTTCTATGCCGTCCGAGCAGGCTGATTTCGTCGTCGTTGGCGGCGGCCCGGCGGGTGCCGCGGCAGCGCTGAGGTTACGCCACCACGCTCCCGGACGGCGCGTGGTGTTGTTCGAGGCGGGATGGCACGATCGGCCAAAGCCAGGTGAGATGTTGGCTGCGGTGGCGCAGGGGCTGCTGCGCCAGCTCGGCGTCTGGACACCGTTCCTTGCCGCAGCCTTCGTGGACAACCGCGCGGTCGTCTCGGCATGGGCTGGCGAGGCGCTCGACGAGCGGCACAGTATATTCTCCGCCCAGGGCGGGGGCTGGCAACTCGACCGGGCACGGTTTGATCAGCTCCTGGTTCAGGCGGCAGCTGCAGCAGGGGCGCAGGTGCGACTTGGCAGCGCGGTGCGTTCGGCGGTGCGTGAAGGCCAGGGCTGGCGGCTCAAGTTGACCGATGGGGACGTCGTCGCCAGCGCCGTGATCTGGGCGACCGGCCGGAGCTGGAGGCTGGCGCGATCCTTCGGCGCGAAGCTTCGGGTGCACGGCCACCTCGCGGCGTATACCCGCTTCTTCGAGCGCGCGCCAGGCGATTGTCGAATGGTCGTCGAGGCGCGCCCCGAGGGCTGGTGGTACAGCGCCGACTTGCCCGACCGACGCCGGGTGGTGGCGTGCCTGACCGATCCTGACCTCGGCAGCGAACTGCGGGACCCGAAATCCTGGTACCGCGCATTAGCGGCAACACAGCTAATCGCACCGCTCCTGCCTCCTGGCGCGCGTGAAACTGCAACGCTGGTGAAATCGGCGGGAACGGCCACAGTCGATCCAGCCGCGGGTGAGCGCTGGGTGGCAGCGGGCGACAGCCTGTTCGCCGCCGATCCGCTCTCGTCGCGCGGGATCGTGCATGCGCTGCGCTCAGGCATCCTCGCCGCCTATGCGGCGTCGGACATGGTCGACGGACGTGACGAACTCGCGCGCACGCGCTACGCGATGATCGCCTCGCAGGGCTTTGCCGACTACGCCTCCGCGCTCCCTAATCACTATGCCGCCGCCGCACGGTGGGACACAGCTTTCTGGCAGCGGCGTCGGCATCAACCCGAAGAGCGCGCGGCGTATCAAGAGCGCGGCGCATGAATTCACCACGGACGTCGAAGGCCCTTACTTTCTTGGGTACACGACGGCCATGATGGAAATGCTCGCCGCGCAACAGGCCTCGATCACTGCGCTGTCCTTTGCAACAGGCACGCTCTGCCCTCAACCTTCCAACTCCACCGTTCCCACGCAAATCTAGCCGCATGACCCGACTTAAACACCGCCTGTGAGAATATGTCATTAAGTCAGCATGTTAGGCGCGCGCCGGCGCGTGTTACCACTACATTTGGGGGGGATCTCAGGCGAGTTGTTCGTCGAGGTTGTGTGGCAGAGCGATGCCAGCTGCCTTGAAGACGTTGCCCACTTGGCCGGTGACGTGAGTTCTGGTTGTGACGATGCGACCATCCTTTTCGATGGTGGCTTCCTGGAGGCGATCGAGATCGCGTAGGAGCGGCTGCCATTCGGGCGTCAGGCCTTTGGCCCG
>NZ_FMXM01000069.1 GCF_900103325.1 Mesorhizobium qingshengii
GGCTGCTCATTCGTCATTCTCCTGTTCCGGCACTCATGCCGATCTCAGGCAGAAATTCCACTTATCACTCTGTCCAATTTTGCCGAGCCACCTCTTAACGTGGTCGTTGCGCTCGTCAATAAGCTGGCCCAGATCGCTTGAGCCGTAATGTCGAACCAGAGCCCTTACGAAGCCGCAATGGCCTCGAAGGGATAACGAGCTTGGTTGAGCGGGAGCGTCCCGGCTACTGCTTGGCCGCATGAAGTTTGCGGGAGGATGTACACAGAGAAGGCCCAACGGTTGATCGGCGTTCGGCAAACCTGTAGGCAGGCAGCGGCCCTTTCGAGGGCGGGTATCTTTTAGGAGCCGGGCGTGCGAATCTCCATCTGGCAGGGCGCCAAGGCGCTGAGGCCGGATACATTGGTGAAGACCGGGTGTGCCCTCTTTAACATTCCGCTTGCAGACGGGGCGGGCCATACATTGCCGAACCTGTATAGTGACGCTCAACACCGCATGATGTTCTGGCCCGCTGCAAGTCAGCGACCTTTGCTGGCGCCGACCGACCTGTATGTTGCAACTGGTATGGCCGCACGTTCGCCATCGCCCGGCTCGACAGACGTGTTGCCGAGCAAATCGCGCGGATCGTTAACCATCGCAGCTAGGCTACGTCGTGTCGAACAGCCCAGTGTCTCTTCGAAGAATTTGTCACCTAGTAAAGTACCAGCGTACGATGGACAGGCCGGTGGGAGGGCATAATACACAATCGCTTCTACTTGGACAGCCCGTCCGTCAATTCGATGGAGCAAATGGATTTTGTAAGTGTCAATACCCATCTGCCTGGCCTGATGAACTACCTCTGCGCTGAGCCGGGGCGAACCCCAGATATGGAGATGAAGGGCATCGCGCCGGCCGCGACTAGTCCCTTCAAGGAAAACACGCAAACGCCGCCGTTCGGAAGCGCGAAGACTCTGTAATGTCAAGACGGTCGTTTCCGATCGGACAAGGATTGGCGCTGACGGCTCGACATAGATCGGCGCAGTGTTTGTGCAGCCACTTGCGCTGACTATCAGGGTGATAAGGAGAACTTTGATCCGCGAAACCATTCAATCACCTATTCAATTATGAAGCCGCGACCGCGCTTGGCCCCTGCCGCGTCAGCGTGGGCGGCTGCGTGGCCTCGCGGCGCAATTGCCCGCGTATTCGTCGGAGCACCGTCCAAAGCTGGCGCCATTTGGTCCGTCGGCGCGCTCATCTGCTTGGGGCTGGAGCTGGGCCTTACGATGTAAGGCGTAACCAGAATTATCAGTTCTGATTCCTCCTTTTGAAACGAGGAGGATCGAAACAGGGCTCCAAGGACCGGAATCTTGCCGAGAAAGGGAAAGGCATTGACGTTATTATTGACATTGCGCCTGATGAGACCGCCAATTGCAAAGCTCTGCCCGCTGGCAAGTTCGACGACTGTGTCGGCCCGGCGTGTGGAAACTGCCGGTACGGAGATACCTTGGATTTGAACCGCACCTTGGGACGTCAGTTCGCTGACTTCCGGCTTTACGTGAATGTTGATTCGATTATTGCTGAGAACGGTCGGCAGGAATTCCAAGCTTACGCCGAAGTGACGGAAGTCAACCGAAACTTGCCCGTTCTCCCGCAAAACAGGGATGGGAAATTCTCCGCCGGCGAGAAAGCTGGCAGTTTCACCGGACATCGCGGTGAGATTCGGCTCGGCCAGAACGGAAGCAATGTGCTCTTTGGCGAGCGCGTCCAGAACTGCGCCGATGTTGACCGCACCATTGTTGAATCCGATTTCTGCTGTCCCGCCACCCTGCGCTGCACCAAAGCCGGCCCCTTCCCCACTTAACAAACCCACTCTGAAATTATCGATTTGACCAAAGGCGGACAGATTCACACCGAGTGCCTTCATAGCGCTGCGGGAGACCTCCGCTACCCTTACACTCAGATTCACTTGTAACGACCCCGCAACCTTGATGTTATTGACGACTTGTGCACCGTCACCGAGATATTGCTCTGTGACTCTTTTTGCTTTGTCGGCAAGTTCCGCATTGCGAGCTGTGCCGCTAAGGATTGCGCCCCGCGGTGTATAGCTCACTTGGATTGAAGAGTCGCCAACCTGGTCGCTCAGCATGGCACGCAGTTCCTCAATGGGTTGCGTGACGACAATACGCAACGCGGCCAGAGCCTCGCCTTTGTCATCCAGCGCAAATAGGCTTGTCCGCCCCGTTTTCTTCCCAAATACGAAGATGGTTGTGCTCGAGGCTGCCTGATAGTCCGCGATCGTCGGGTCAGCCACAAAGATGGTCCTGGCCGGTGCGGGCAAATGGACGGTCTTGCCGAGCGAAGAGGAAAGGTTCAGCGTGCCATCGATACCGTTGGAAGCTGGGCGCTGCGCAACTTTGTCCTCGATGCCCTGGGCCAGGACAGGAACTGGATATGAAAGAAGGAGCGCGCAGAGGAGCAGGCCCAAGTGAGGAGAAGCGGTAGGAGGTATAGGGCCGACAACGGGCGGCTGTCGCAGAGGGGTGTCAGGATAATCAGTTGGAATGATTTTCAAGGCGGTCTTCTCTTTCAATTCGGCCAACGACGGATGTCGCGTTATTCACATTCGAGAACATAACCAATGCCGCGCACGGTTGTTATCCGTGGCGTTGCGCCGGATCTACACAGATATCTACGTAAACGATAGATTCCGACTTCAAGAGCGTTGGCAGATACTTCATCGTTGAATGAATACAGGTGATCTTCCAACTGGGCGCGTGGCACGATTCGGCCTGCGCGATTGAGCAGATGCTCTAGGATACATAATTCACGGCGTGCGACCGTCACCGGGAAACCGGCAACGCAGACCTGTCGGCCGATCGGATCGAAATGGAGATTGCCAAATGCAATGATGGGGTCGGTCATCTGTGTCGATCGTCGCAGAACGGCTCTCATTCTGGCAATGAGCTCATCGGTCGAGACGGGCTTAAGAAGAAAGTCGTCCGCGCCACCGTTGAAAATCGCAATTCGCTTCTCAAGATCGTCGACGTTGCTCAAAACGAGAGCTGGAACTGAATGTCCGTCACTCCTTAGTTGTTTCAGCCAATCCAGGCCGTCGCCATCTGGCAGAGCCAACTCCAGCAGGAGAATTTCATATCTAGCGCAAGATAATGCACTCGATGCGAGTTCCAGTGTGCGAACGACATCAACGGCGAAACCGCTAGCCCCAAGTGCAACTTCCACGGCTCGTGTAAGACCCACATGGTGGTCAACCAATAGCGTTCGCATTTCATCTCCGATCAATGTAGGATGGGTCGCCGGGACTGCTGAGTGGGCAGCACAATTCGCGCAACTCGTCGCAGTCTTCGTGATTCTCTTTGGGAAGACGAATCGGAGGAGCATGCGAACTGTCGGCCTGCGCTAGGCGGATACCAGCCAACATGCCCGCGAACTTGCCTGGAATTTGTCTCGGATCGTTCTCCCTTTTTGCCGCGGCCTTGGCCAAGCCTGCGTTGCCCTCCCCGATACACGAGGATCCCAACGGTTAGCTTTCCAAAAGCACATTCAACAAATCAATTCTTCGGATAATAAACATCCATGTCATGGATGAGAGAGGTGGCTCGGCAAAATTGGACAGAGTGATAAGTGGAATTTCTGCCTGAGATCGGCATGAGTGCCGGAACAGGAGAATGACGAATGA
>NZ_FMXM01000034.1 GCF_900103325.1 Mesorhizobium qingshengii
AGTCCGAGATAGTCGCCGATGTCCATGCGCGACATGGGCAGTTCGATCTGCCGCAACCCGCCTTGCCGCTCGGCCATGTCGACCAAGAAGGCGGCGACACGTTCGATGGCGTTCTGACGACCGAGGACCAGCAGGTGTTCCTGAGCTCTGGTCAAGCCCTTGAGCGCCAATGGCAACAACTGACGGGACATGTCCGTTCCAGCAGTGACGCGGAAGACGCGGACACCCGTGGCATTGATTGCTTCCGCGAAGAAATGGTGCGTCGTGTCGGCTTCGAAGCCGAATGTCTCTCCAGGCAGGTGGAAGGCGCTTATCTGCCGTCGGCCGTCAGCAAGCAGGCGGTAGACGCGCACGGCGCCGAACTCGATCTGATAGACGGCTCCGGCCTTCTCCCCGTGGGCATAGATCTCCGCGCTGGCGGGATAGAAGCTAAGCGGTTGCCGCAGTGTGGGCTCGAATGCCACAGGCGATGACAGGGCAGTTCTGGAGGCCGTGTAAGCGTGCATGGCTGTTTTCCCGGTTGATCCGTGACACACAAATCGCGCGAATCGGGGGGTGGCGAAATTCGGTTTTGTCCCTACGGGAAACTACCTAGGCTGACGGTTAGCATGGTGCCAATGCCGCTTCGGAGGTAGGGCGACGGCATGTCGGTCGTCCGGGTTGTTCCGCATGTGGGCGTCGAACATGGTTGCCTCGTCAGGGTGATCCTTCATGTAGTCGAAATAGGGGTTTCTGAAGTGCCGCTCGAAGGCAGGTTCGCCTCTCGCACCAGGTCTTCGGACCGGGTCCACACCCCAGGTGCTTGGCGGCCCAAGTTCGCCATTTGCAATTTGACTGCGACGGCGTGCCATCGTCACGGTCCGCATGCACTTGCCCGCAGCGTCGGTAACTGCGCGATACACGGTTGCCCAGCCGGTGCCGCCGAGCCCGATCGTGGTTACCTTCGGCCGTTCTTCGCGATAGCCCTGGTATCTGTCGTTGACCCTTCGCGGACACCAGTTGCGAAGATCAATGCCGCGAGCGCCCTGAACCCCTGCCCGGCGGTCATGTCCCTGGACGATCGCGAGGCGCCGGGTTGATGGGATCAACGCCAATGCCTTTTGACGCAGATCAACGACCGCCGGCTGCATCCAGACAAGGCTAGAAAGGAGGCGCTTGCGCCCGTCGTCTTTTCAGTTTGACTAGGAATCGACGAATGCCCAACGCTAAGGTCATCGATGACGGCGTCGAGCTGCTTGCCTCGAATGACGATTCGGCAGGCCGAATGCTTGTGCCGAGCCAGCCTGGGTCCGTCCTCCCGGCGATCATTCCTGCCGCCACTGTAACACGCCGCCGGCTTTGGCGCGCCTTGGCGCTGGTTGCGGTCGCCGCTGCGGTAACAGGCGGTTATTGGTGGCTGCATGCCATTCCTGGGCTGCCACCCGGGATCGCCTTCGGCAACGGCAGGGTCGAGGCAGACGAGATCGACATCGCGGCAAAATTTGGCGGCCGCATCGCCGCGCTCCTCGTTGATGAGGGTGATGTCGTCCGTGCCGGCCAGGTGGTCGCGCGGATGGACACGCAAGACCTTGAGATGTCGCTCCGCAAAGCCGAGGCACAGGTGCTTGGGGCCAATCGGATGCTCGACGAGGCGCGAGCCGGCGTCGAGCAGCAGAAAGCCCAGGCCAAGCTTGCCGAGCAGCAGCTCACGCGTGCGATTGTCCTCGTCGACAAAGGTTACGCGACAGCCGAGGTTCTCGACCAGCGTCAGCAGCAGATGAGCGCAGCCAATGCCGCGCTTGCTGCAGCCAGTGCGCGCGTGGGGCAAGCCGAACAGACGCTGGCGGCCGCCAGTCACGATGTTGACCTCTATCGGATCAACATCGCTGACAATTCGCTCGTCGCTCCTCGCGACGGCCGGGTTCAGTATCGCCTCGCCAATATCGGCGCGGTAATCGGTGCCGGTGGCAAGGTCTTGACCATGATCGACACCGGCTATGTCTACATGGACATTTTCCTGCCCACGGCGGAAGCCGGTCGCACGACTGTGGGTAGCGCCGCGCGTATCGTGCTAGACGCGGCGCCGGAACCCCCCATCCCGGCCAAGGTTGTCTTTGTTTCCGGAGAGGCGCAGTTCACGCCAAAAGCAGTGGAGACAAAGGCAGAGCGCGACAAGCTGATGTTCCGAGTCCGCGTGCGCGTTGACCCCAACTACCTGCGCATTCATGCGGCGGAGATGAGTTCGGGGCTTCCAGGGGTTGCCTACGTGCGCCTTAGCGGCAGTGCAGAGTGGCCGACCTTTCTCGCATTAGGCCCGACAGATGAGCCATCTCGCTAGTGTCATCGCTGTCGAGGGGCTCTGTCATTCCTACGGTCACAGGCTTGCGCTCGATGGCGTGACGCTCAGGATCCCGACCGCCGGGCTCGTCGGATTGATCGGCCCGGACGGGGTTGGCAAGTCGACTCTGCTCAGCCTTGTCGCCGGAGCCAAACGCATTCAGACGGGTCGCGTGGCGGTCTTCGGCGGCGATATGGCCGACCAGCGCCATCGTTCTGCCGTGTGCTCGCGCATCGCCTTTTTACCGCAGGGGCTCGGCAAGAACCTTTACCCCGATCTCAGCGTCCGGGAGAACATTGATTTCTTCGGACGCCTCTTCGGCGAGCCGGCCGGCGAGCGCGCCCGGCGCATTGACGCGCTGCTCGAGGCGACGGGTCTGGCGCCCTTTCCCGACCGCCCGGCCCGGAAACTATCGGGTGGCATGCGGCAAAAGCTCGGCCTTTGCTGCGCGCTCGTTCACGATCCTGACCTACTCATTCTCGATGAGCCGACCACGGGCGTCGACCCGCTGTCGCGCCGCCAATTCTGGGAGCTGATCGAACGGATGCGAGCGAGGCGGGCCGGCATGAGCGTCGTCGTGGCTACAGCCTATATGGAGGAGGCGGAGCGCTTCGACGAGCTCATCGCGATGAATGCCGGGCGAATCCTCGCTTCGGCCGCGCCGTCTGAACTGAAACGGCTGACAGGGCAGAGGAGCCTGGAGGAAAGCTTCATTGCGCTTTTGCCCGAGGCGGCTCGAGCTGGGCGTCGCGCGCTCTCCATTTCGCCGAGGCCACCGGTTGAACACGAGGCGGTCATCATCGCGCGTGATCTCACGCGGCGCTTCGGCGAATTCGTGGCGGTCGATGGCGTAAGCTTCGCCATCGAGCGCGGTGAGATCTTCGGCTTCCTCGGCTCGAACGGCTGCGGCAAGACCACGACGATGAAGATGCTGACCGGGCTGCTGCCGGCCTCCGACGGCAGGGCCTGGCTGTTGGGGCAGCCGATCGATGGCTCCGACATGCGGCTGCGCAGGCGTGTCGGCTACATGTCCCAGTCTTTCTCGCTCTACACCGAGCTGACCGTCAGGCAGAACCTCGATCTGCACGCCCGTCTCTTCCATATCGACGCAGACAGCGCGAAATCGCGCATTGCCTCGCTTGTCGAGCGATTCGGCTTCGGCCCTTATGTGGACCAGCGGGCATCGCAGCTGCCCCTCGGCATCCGTCAGCGTCTCTCGCTCGCCGTTGCCGTGGTGCACGAGCCTGAGCTCCTTATCCTCGACGAGCCCACGTCGGGAGTTGATCCGCTTGCTCGCGACACCTTCTGGGAGCTCCTCGTCGAGCTTTCGCGGCAGCAAGGTGTTACCATCTTCGTCTCGACCCATTTCATGAACGAGGCCGAGCGCTGCGATCGCGTCGCCCTCATGCACGGCGGCAGAGTGGTGGCCGCAGGCACGCCGACCGAGTTGGCCGAGGCCAAAGACGCAGCCAATCTGGAGGATGCCTTCGTCGCTTATCTCCAGTCAGCGGGCGGCGAAAGTCCCGGCCTGGTCAGCATGCCGCCAGAGGCTGAACGGCCCGTGATCTCTCCGTCCGCGCACATCGCACCGCGGGCTGGCTTCAGCCTGGGACGGTTTCTCGCCTATTCGTGGCGTGAGACGCTGGAGCTTTGGCGCGATCCGGTGCGGCTCGGGTTCGCCCTACTGGGCACCGCGTTCCTCATGGTTGTCTTCGGTCTCGGCATCAACACCGATGTCAACCAGGTGACTTTCGCCGCCTTCGACCGCGACAACACGCCGGAAAGCCGTGCCTATCTGCAAGAGTTCCGCGGATCGTCCTATTTTTCGGAACGCAAGACACTGGCCAGCTACGACGATCTCGATCGGGCGCTGCGCAGCGCCGCCTTCGCCCTGGCCATCGAAGTGCCGCCGGGCTTTGGCCGAGACATCCGGCGGGGGGCGGAGCCCGAGATTGGTGCCTGGATCGACGGCGCCATGCCTTTCCGTGCCGAAACTGTCCTCGGTTATCTCACTGGCCTGCATCAGCGATATGTCGCTGATCTTGCGGCCAAGGCCGGCAATCGGCCAGCGTCGCCAGGTGTTGCGACACGATTCGTCTACAACCAGGACTTCAAGAGCATCTTCGCCATGGTGCCCGGGACGATTGCGATGCTGCTCGCATTCATGCCTGCAATGTTAATGGCTGTCGGCGTCGTCAGAGAGAAGGAGCTTGGTTCGATCGTCAATCTCTACGTCACCCCCGTGACGCGTCTCGAATTTCTCCTCGGCAAGCAACTGCCCTACGTCATCCTCTGCCTGATCAGTTTTCTTACCCTCGTCGTAATGGCCATTTTTCTCTTCGGCGTGACGCTGAAAGGAAGCTTCTGGGCGCTACTTCTTGGCGCGTTGCTTTACGTGACGGCGATGACAGGCTACGGCTTGGTGATTTCGGCATTCACACGAACCCAGATTGCCGCACTCTTCGTTGCGGGTATCATGACCTCGCTGCCCGCCGTGCAGTTCTCCGGAATGTTGGCGCCGGTCTCCTCGCTGACGGGTTTTCCGGCCCTTATGGCGCATACCTTCCCGACGATGTATTTCCTACGCATCTCAGTCGGCACCTTCACCAAGGCGCTCGGCTTCCAGGAGCTTGCCGGAAGCCTGTTGGCGCTCGCGGTCTTCATCCCGATCCTTATCTTAATCAGTCTGGCGTTCCTGCGCCGCCAAGAGCTATGATGCTATGGAGCACCTGGCAAACATCTTCTGGCTCGGCACCAAAGAGTTGCGCAGCTTCTCGCGCGATTTCGTGCTCTTTGGCTTCGTCATCTACTCTTTCACATTGGCGGTCTATGCGCAGGCCGAAAGCCCGGCACAGGAGGCCCACAACTCTGCCGTTGCCATCGTCGACGAGGACCACTCAACGCTCTCGCGCGCGATTGCCGCGGCTCTGCTGCCGCCCTATTTCAGCCCCCCGACAGAGGTCGTCGCCCGCCAGATTGAGGAACTGATGGACACGGCTCGCAGCACGTTCGTCCTCGATATTCCGCCGCATTTCGAACGCGACATCCTGACGGGTCGCGGATCGGTCATCCAGGTCAATGTCGACGCTACCGCCATGATGCAAGCTGGGATTGGCGCCGGCTATCTCCAGCAGATCATCAGCCGCGAAATCGCTCGCTCCGCCACCGGTGCGGGACCCGCGCAGGCCGACCCAGTGGGCCTCGCTGTCCGCGTCGCCTTCAATCCCAATCTCAGCACGCAACTCTTCAATGCGGTCATGGCCATCATCGGCAATGTCAACATGCTGGCCATCATACTTGCGGGCGCGGCAATCATCCGCGAAAGAGAGCACGGCACGATGGATCATCTGCTGATCATGCCGCTAACGCCTTTTGAGATCGCGGCTGCCAAGGTCTGGGCGAACGGCCTGGTGATCACCGTTGCGGTCGGTCTGTCACTTTGGTTGGTGATAGAGACGCTGCTCGGAATTCGGATCGTCGGCTCCATTCCGCTGTTCATGGCGGGCGTCATGATCTATTTGTTCTTCGCCACCGCAATCGGTATCTTCCTGGGTACGGTCGCTCGCTCGATGCCGCAACTTGGCCTATTGTTCGTCCTGGTCGCTCTGCCAATGAACATCTTGTCTGGTGGCAACACGCCGCTCGACAGCATGCCGTCGTTCTTGCGAGCGGTGATGCAGTTATCACCCTCGACCCATTTCGTAAGCTTCGCCCAGGCTATCCTTTATCGAGGCGCCGGCATTGACGTGGTCTGGCCGCAGTTTGCTGCCGTAGGGATCGTCGGTGGCATATTCTTTGCCCTCTCAATCATGCGGTTCCGCAAGATCACCGCCGCCATGATGTGAGGTCGCGCAGGCATGCTCTCTCAGCGAGGTCAGCGTGCCGCGCGAGGTGCCAGACGATCGGCCAGAGTCCGTCGATGGGGAAAGGCGCAACGCGTCGCGCTGATTTTCATAATTCGTATGAACAAAGCCATGTTGTGCCGGGTCGCCTTGCCCAGCATGTGGATGGGTTCGTGCGCCATCTGAACAGAAGAGGAACATCTTCCTTGCCCGTCAAGACATAGGCACTGGCGCCCTTTGTCGTGCCCGCGGTGCTAGCGATGATCGTTGGTGTTGGACCGGCGATTTTGGCGGCTAGGCCGTCTGCGGCACGATCGAGGACATCCAGATCACCGGCGCCGCGATGTGGCAGGGGCGGTCACTGGGGCTGACAAAATTGGACAGCCATCCAAAAAACTGTATAGTGCTCAAATAAACGCCGGGGAGACAACGAACCGCCATGCAGGATCGCGACGTTATCGTGGTAGGTGCCGGTTTCGCCGGTATGTACATGCTTCACACTTTACGCCGACTGGGTCTCGCTACGACCGTGATTGAGCGCGGCAGCGGGGTCGGCGGCACTTGGTACTGGAACCGCTATCCAGGCGCGCGCTGCGACGTTGAGAGCATGAGCTACTCGTACTCCTTCTCGGAGGAGCTTCAACAGGAATGGGTCTGGCCGCACCGCTACGCCACTCAGCCCGAGATCCTGTCTTATGCCAACCATGTCGCCGACCGCTTCGATCTCAGGCGCGACATCGTGTTCGATACCGCGGTGACCGCAGCTGAATATGACGATTCGGAGAAGCGCTGGACAATCAGCACGGGTACCGGCCAGGCGTTTCGCGCGCGCTATCTCGTGATGGCGACGGGCTGCCTGTCGGTGCCCAAAGTGCCGGACTTGCCGGGTCTGGCCAATTTCAACGGACGCGTGTTGCACACGGCCGACTGGCCACGCGAGGGTTACGACTTCACGGACCAAACGGTCGGCCTCATCGGCACCGGCTCCTCCGGAATCCAGTCCATTCCGCTGATCGCTCGGCAAGCGAAGCACCTGACGGTCTTCCAGCGCACCGCCAACTACTCGATCCCCGCCTGGAACGGTCCGATCCCGGAAAAGCGGGAATCCGAGATCAAGTCGAACTACCGCGCCCTGCGGCAAAAATCTCGGGCCTCCTATGCCGGTGACTATGCCGACGAATATTACGTGTCGATCCTTGAGCTTTCGTCGGAAGAGCGCACGGAGCAGTTCGAGAAGCGGTGGCAGGAAGGCGGCTTCAATTACCAGTACGCATTCGCCGACGCGATGGTTTCGGAACAGGCCAACGAACTGGCAGCCGAGTTCGTGCGAAACAAGATCCGCGCGATCGTCAAGGATCCGCAGGCGGCGGAGATCCTCTGCCCGAAGGACCACCCCTTCGGTGCCAAGCGCCTGTGCGTCGACACGCAGTATTATGAGACCTACAACCGCGACAATGTCAGCCTTGTCGATATCAAGGCCGACCCGATCATCGAGATCACCGAAGGCGGCCTGCGCACCGGTCAGGCCAATTACCATTTCGGAGTTCTTGTGCTGGCGACAGGTTTCGACGCGATGACCGGCGCCTTGACCAAGATCGACATCCGCGGCCGCCACGGTGTGCTGCTCAGGGAGCGCTGGCGCGACGGACCGCGGGCCTATCTGGGCGTTGCGGTCACCGAATTCCCAAACATGTTCGTCATCACCGGGCCTGGCAGCCCCTCCGTGCTCGCCAATATGATCCTGGCCTGCGAGCAACATGTGGAATGGATCGCACAGCTGATCGAGCACGCCGAGGAGAATGCGCTCACCGAGGTGGAAGCCGACCGGGAAGCACAGGAACAATGGGCGCGGCAGGTGACTGAAAGCGCCAGCAAAACGCTCTACGTCAAGGCAAACTCCTGGTATCTCGGCGCCAACGTGCCCGGCAAGGCGCGGGTCTTCATGCCCTATGTCGACGGATTCCAAGTTTACAGCCGGACCTGCGACGCCATCGCCAAGAACGGATATCCCGGCTTTCACCTGAGATAGGCCATGTCGAAAGCTTCACCCCTGTCTGTCGCTGCCGAATGGTACGAAATCTCGCAGATCGGCGCGGGCGTGAGCCGTATCCTGGAACGCCATGTCGCGCCTTGGATGCGCTGCAATATGTGGCTAATCCACGGTCGCGACCGCGACCTGCTGGTGGACACCGGTATGGGACTGAGACCCATCAGGCAGGAGCTCGCGGCACTGCAGGGCCAGGCAGTGCATGCCGTTTGTACGCATTGCCATTTCGACCATATGGGCTGCGCCCACGAGTTCGAAGTGCGGCTGGGCCACGCCTCGGAAGCCTCAGCCTATGCCGGGCCTGATCTGGACAACAGCTGCGCGCGGGCCTGGATCGGCGCCGAACTGCTGACCGCGCTTCCTCATGAAGGCTATCTGCTCGACAGCTACCGGTTAACGCCGGCGCCGCTTACCGGTCACCTCGACGAAGGCGACGTGCTGGACCTCGGCGACCGCGCGTTCCAGGTGTTGCACCTTCCGGGACATTCGCCAGGCTCGATCGCACTCTACGACAAGGCGACGAAGACGCTGTTCAGCGGCGACGCGATCTACGACGGGCAGCTGATCGACAATGCTTGGCACTCCGACCCGGAAGCCTTTCGCGAGTCGCTCCACCGGCTGCGCGAGCTGCCGGTGGAAACCGTACATGCCGGCCACTTCGGCTCATTCGGCAGCGAACGGCTTGTCGAGCTGATCGATCTGTATCTGGCAGGCGCCATGCGGGTCGCGAGGATCGACGAATGGCTAAGCGCGCAGTCGGTGCCGGCATGAACGCCGCGCACTTTATGATCCAGGTGCGGGATCTCGACCGCGCCGTCGCCTTTTACGAAAAGGCGCTGCTCTTCGTGGAGGTCGACCGCCACCGCTATGACGGCGCAACCTTGGTCTACTTGCGCGGCCGCGGTTCGCCCTTCGAGATCGAGCTGATAGCACCCGACGACTGGCCTTATGCCGAGCGGCCGGAGCCTGGCCGTAGTCACATCGCCTTCACCGTCAGCCATCTCGAAGACGAATGGGAGCGGCTGCAGTGTATCGGAATCGGGGCCGGTCAGATCACGGACCATGCCGCCAACGGCGTTCACCAGACGCGCTACTTCTATTTCGCGGATCCCGAGGGCAACCAGATCGAGTTCTTGGAAGCGCACGGCCGCTATGCCGCCGAGGAGGAAAAGTGACATGCTGAACCAGATCCGCAACATCGCTGGCGAAGGCTTTACCGATGATCCGACCAACAGCTGCACGCCGGACGGCATGTTCTATTTCGACGAGAGCATCTATCAGGCGGAGATCCGCCACATCTTTGGCCGGAGCTGGCTCTATTTCTGTCACCAGTCGCAAATTGCCAATGCCGGCGACTACATGGTCGGCGACATCGCTGGGCAGTCAGTCTACGTGATCCGCAGCAAGGTCGGCCAGATCCTCGGTTTCTTCAACGTCTGCCAGCACCGTGCACACCAACTGCTACAGGGCAGCGGTAACGTTCGCAATGTAATGCGATGCCCCTACCATTCCTGGGTCTACGACATCGAAGGCAATCTGCGTGGCGCACCGAAGGCCGAATGCGTGACTGGGTTCTCGAAAGAGGCGGTCAAGCTCTCGCCGATAGCGGTCGAGGTGATAGGCGGCTTCGTGTTCGTAAACCTCGACAGCAGCGCCGTGCCGCTCAGCAAGGCCGTCCCTCATTTCGGCCAGAAGCTGCTGGAGATGTGCCCGGAAGCGCCAGAGCTGAAATACGTCAAGCGGCAGGATTTCGAGATTCGTGCCAACTGGAAAGTGGTGGTCGAGAACTTCTTGGAAAACTACCACAGTTTCTTTTCAGGGCCGGCGCATGGGCAGCTCTCGGACATCATCGACCAGGACACCTATGCCTCGACGATCGAAGGCAAGGTGATCGAGTTCCTCGGCAAGGGGGGCAAAGCCGAGAAACTGCCCTATGAACTCCATGAAGGGCGCAAGTTCACCGGCCGCACTATGGGCTTCCAAATCGTGTTCCTGTGGCCCAACGTAGCGTTCGTATTGCTACCCGGTGCCAATATGATGCTGGTGTTTCTTGTCAACCCTACCGGCCCAGAGACGACCGTCGAGCCGCTGCTCTATTTCGGCCTTGACGAAAAAATGGATCGCGGGACCGAAGCTGCCGTCGACTGGTTCAACAATCGCCTTGGTCCTGAAGACGTGGGTCTGGTGGAAAGCGTCCAGCGCGGCGTGCACTCGCTCGGATACAAACGCGGCCGCCTGATGGTCGATCCCGCCCAGGCGGAAGCCTGGAGCGAACATTTCATTCATCACTTCAATATGCTGAACATACAGGCACTACAGGACGGCGCGTGAGACGCCGTCATCCCGACAGGCCAGCGACGGTGCCCTTGCGGCGCCCGCTGGCCAACTGATCATCGACAAAGGCTTCCAGCTTGGCGATTGCTGTAGAATTCGAGGCACCGTCTATGGTGCGCCCCCGGCGGAGCCAGAGACCATCAATGTAAAGTGCAACTCCTTCAGCGATTTCGGCTGCTCGCCTATCACTCGTAAGTTGGCGAAGCGCGTGTCTGAGATTGCTCTCAAGGCGTCGGTCTACAGCGTTCTGAAGCCGTTCAAACTCGGGATGCTGGCCAATGGCCGCGTAATAGCTGACCCAGGCACGGGCCGTATCGCGAGTAAATAGGTCGCTCGCGAAGTTGCTGGCGATGATCGCGCTGACCCGTCCGCGGGGGGATTTCGCCTGGCGGAGCCGCCGTGCCGTATCCTGCGAGATGAGGAAGGTGGCCTTGCGTACCACGGCACTGACCAGCGCGTCCTTGCTGGTGAAATAGTAATTGACGATGCCGTGTGACATACCGGCCCGCTCGCCAATGCGAGCCATCGTCATGCCCTTCAGGCCGTGCTCCAGAAAGGTAAGATAGGCGGCGTCGATTAGCTCTCGGCGGCGGATTTGTTCGATGCTGGTCTTGCTGATGTGCATGCTAAGGCAGTCTCCGGCGTCGAGATAGCATTAAGCGATCTGCAATGTAACCTTTCCGATAGCCTGCCCTGTTTCCAGGAAGGCGTGCGCATCGCCCGCCTGGGCCAGCGGGAAGGTTGCCGCGTGCTGGATTTTCAGTCGGCCTTGCGCTACGAGGGCCAGCACTTGTCGCACGATGGCCACCTGTTCCATAAGTCTGCTTTGCAGCCCCTTCCACATCGGGGTCAGCATCATTACGTTCATGATGCTGAGGTTCAAGTTATAGGCAGTCGAATCGGCATCGTCGCCCGGTGTGCCCATCAGGGTCACCACCCGGCCATATTCACTCATGGCTCGAAAAGTTCTTTGCATCACCTGCGCGCCGGCATTGTCGAAGGCGACATTGACGCCTCTCGACCAGCCAAGGGCCGCCTCGACGAAGTCCTGCTCGCGATAGCGGATAGCAAGCTCGGCACCGAGTTCGTTGACCAGAGCGGCTTTCTGGGACGTGCTTACGGTGGTGGCGACCCTCCCGCCGCGCAAGGCGGCTAATTGAATGGCGATATGCCCGGTTCCGCCAGCTCCACCATGTATGAGCACGAACTCGCCAGCCCTGACCTGCGCACGATCGTATAGCGCTTCCCAACAGGTGATGCCGACCAGCGGCAGGGCGGCGGCGGTGAGGTCGTCCACCGAATCGGGCACGCATGCCAGTTGCCATTCTGGCACCACTGCCGCCTCCGCGTAGGTGCCGAACTCGTCCCCGATGCCGCCATTGCAGAAGCACACTCTGTCGCCAATCCGGACTGAGCTCACCTGGTCGCCGATGGCCTTCACGGTTCCCATCCCGTCGTGGCCGAGTACCAGCGGATTGTCCCCGCAGACATAACCACCAAGCTGGCGAAAAAATACATCCGCTGGATTGAGCGCCGCAGCCCGCAGTTCCACCAAGACATCATCAGGACGGCGCGGCCATCGCAGCTCGATATCCCGCATCTGCAGAACTTCGGGACCGCCTTTTGCGGTTGCGACAACGGCCTTGATCTTCAACGGGCTACCTTTCGAAGCTGGCGCGCGTACCAGAGCATTATAACGCTCATGCAGACAAAGACGGTCAGAGCGAGAATCACGGACGCGACGGCGAGTCGAGGTGTCCCGGCAGAGCGCAGGCTCAGCCACATCAGGACAGGCAAGGTCTGGGTGTCACGGTCTGTCAGAAACAGCGCCATCACGAATTCATTCAGGGAGATTACGAAGGCGAACAGGGCTGATGAGATGATTCCGGTGGAAACCATCGGCACCACGATCTCGAAAAAGGAGCCAATAGGTCTTCCGCCTAGGTCATAAGAGGCTTCGACAACGCGATAGTCGACAGTCCGGAAGGTGGCTTCCATCAGCATGAAGACAAGCGGCATGGCCCAGAGGGAGTGGGCGATCATGACCAATTCCCGTGACCCGTAGAAGCTGTAAGATCCCAGCTGGACCCCTCCGAAAGCGATCGCGACCCCCAAGCCGAGTACGACGCCAGGCATGAACAGAGGCATCATGATCAACATGTACCAAAACGTGCGAAACGGAATCTGGTAACGTTCAAAGGCCCAGGCGGCAAGAATGCCGGCCGTGGTGGAAATAGCCGTTGTCCCGAGCGCGATGACGATGCTGTTGATCAGTGCGTCCATCCATTGAGTGCTGCCAAAGAAATCGGCGTACCAGCGCACGGACCAATCAGTGATCGGAAATCGGATCATCGCCGCGTTGTTGAACGACATCACCAGCGTGATGAGCACGGGGATCAAGATATAGAGCACCAAAAAGCCGGTGAATGCCCAGCTGAGTACACGCAGCACCCTGGGCTCGAGGCGTTGTTGCAATGTCGCTTGGCGTGCCAGGTTGATCTCAGACATGGAAAGCGGACCGCTTGGACATCAGCGACCGCGTCAGCAGCATCGCCGCAGCAACGCCGATGACAAGCAACATCGAGAACGCGGAAGCGAGCGGCCAATTGTGCTTGCCTAGCATCTGCTCCTGGATCAGGAAGCCCATGGTCCAGAGAGTGTCGGGCCCGAGCGCTGATGGCGTAGCATAGGTACCCATCGCCCAAATGAAGGATTGCGAAAACGCCACGAGCAGACCCGTTCTTGTTAGCGGGAAGAGCACTTCCCGGAATGTTACAAGAGGCGGCGCGCCAAGATCCGCGCTCGACTCCAGTATCTGCTCGTCTATTCCATCCAGGACCGACAACAGAATGAAGAATGCGTAGGGCAGCGTCACATAAACCAGGCCCACGAATGCAGCGAATTCGGTATACATTAGGCTGAATTTGTCGGTGATTAGCCCTGCGGAAAGCAGCGCTTGGCTCAATAGCCCGTTCTTCGGAAAAAACATCCACCAGCCGAAGATGATGGCGATCTCGGATATCAGGAGCGGGCAGAGCGCCAGTCCTACGAAAAGCAATCGCCAGCGGGCCGGTTTCAGCCAGGCCAGGATCGCAAAGGTGTAGCCGATTGCGACGCTGAAGAAAGAGGCGACGAGGGCCAGTTGCACGGTGGTCCAGATCGCTTTCGAAAAGAGCGGGTTCGTAAACAGCGTTCGGTAGTGTTCGAAAGTGAAGCCCGGTACATACAGACGCTGATCGACGTGGAGATTAAAGCTCATCCGTGCCATCTGGAGTGTAGGTAAACCAAAGAACACCAGCACAATCACCAGTGCCGGCGCGATCAGGAACCACGGTACCACCGGCTTGCGGCTGGCCCTGACGGGCACGTCCGTCGCCTCGCTGATGGAACTGTCGGTTTGGGCGAGCGTCATTGAAACACTTTCATGTCTTCGCTCCCCCAGCCGATTTCGACCTCATCGCCCAAACCCTTGGCGATTCGACCGGGGTGATCCGCGAATATCTCCAGCGCGCCGGCCCTGAGGTGATAGCGAAAAACGTCACCGAGAAACTCCACGAAATGAAGTTCCGCTTTCAAGGTGTTTGGTGAATTGGCGGCACTACCGCCAATCTTGACGCGGTTTGGCCTTACGTAAACCCGCCAGTCTCCATCTGCCAGGCCCTTGCCAAGGCGAATATCAACCGCACGCCCTTGCTTATCCGCAGTGATCCCCGAGGTGACGCGCAGGGGCATGCAGCAACTTTCGCCGATGAAATTGTAAACGAACTCGTTGGCGGGATCGTGAAATACCCGCTCGGGCTTGTCGATCTGCTCGATGCGACCGCGATTCATAACCGCGACGCGGCTTGACATCGCCATTGCCTCGCTCTGGTCATGCGTGACGTAGATTGCGCTGAAACCGAGTTCATCATGGAGCCGCTTGATCTCCGCGCGCAGTTGCAGGCGCAGCGACAAATCAAGCGCCGAAAGCGGCTCGTCGAATAAGAGCACGGCTGGTCGGACCACGAGCGAGCGCGCCAGCGCCACCCTCTGTTTCTGCCCGCCCGAGAGTTGGCCGGGATAGCGGTCCTCGAAGCCTCTTAGCCGCACGGTCTCAAGCACTTTCGCGACCCGCTCATCGATCTCGTGCTTCGGGACTTTGCGCATGCGCAGGCCATAAGCCACGTTCTCCGCAACCGTCTTGTGGGGGAACAGAGCTCCAGATTGGAAAATCGTCGCCGTGTCGCGATTATAGGGAGGTTGTTGATCGATCCGCTCACCGTTGATACGGATCGATCCGGACTGAATCTCCTCAAATCCACCGATCAAACGAAGCGTTGTCGTCTTGCCGGATCCCGACGGACCTAGAAGGGTTACAAATTCGCCGCGGCGTACCGTCAGCGAGACATTGTCGACCGCCACGACGGCGCCGTAGCAGCGCCGGACGCGGTCGACTTCAAGTGCCAATCCAGAATCCATCGCCATCTTCGGTCCTTTTCGTGGGTCTGTCCTTGACGCCCGTGCCGACCGACCGCTCCATCACAGCGGCTTCATCGCAGTGACCGCCCTCGCTTAGCTGGCAGCGCACCAGAGTCATGTCGTGTCGGCACACCCTGAACACCATCATAGCCGTGACGAAGGATGAAACCGGAGTTCGTTACTAGCCCGTTGTCCTCGCGATTGTCTGCTTCATACGGTCGTCATAGGCTTGATAATCAGCATTAATCTTGTCCCAGCCATCCATTGTGATGAGTTGGAACATGCGGTGGAAATCTTCGTTGGCGGCAGGATAGTTGTTCCACTGAGGCGGTACGGTTACATCCTTGCGCGCCATGAATATTAGGGACTTGGAAAGGAACCGATCCTGGGTTTCTTTCTCGAGCATGTAGTTCATGAATAGATCTGCAAGGTCCGCATGCCGCGTTCCGCGTACTTTGAAGTACCAGTCGGTCCATGCAGAAGTCCCCTCCGCCGGAACCTTGACGACGTACTCGTCGGGGCTTTGCGTCAGAAAAGTATAGGCGTCCGAGGAGTAGCTCATCGCTGCGTCGGCATCGCCTTGGTTCAAAATGTTGGCCTGCTCGGCACCATCTTTGAACCATTTCGCGATCTTCAGTTGATCAAGCTTGGCGAAGAGTGATTCTGCCGTGGTCATGGCATACATTTCATCCAGCCCCGGCGAGGTCTTGTCCATTACGGCCGGCACCGACAGTGTCCACCACCAGGCGGCGCTATCGGCCGTCACTTTCCCGGCCAGGCGCTGGTCCCACAGAAGGGCCCAGGAAGTCGGATCGATGCCCAGAGCCTTGCGCGCCAGCAACATGCAGGTCCCGCCTCCAAAGGGGATGCCATAATCCTTGGCCCTGTCCGGTCGGGTCTCATAGAACCAGGGATAGACCGCCTTCAGGTTGGGTATCTTGGTTGCATCGGTCTTCTGATACAAGCCCTCGGCAAGACCAGCTGAGGAAATGTATTCCTCCCCCACGCTGACGTCGAAGGGCGGGTTGTCGGCGGGAGCCGCCTTGATTTGGCTGACAATCTGATCCCAGCCGCCGACGGTCTCGGCCTTGGTGTTGTAGTGCGCGTTGAAGGGATCGATCACCGTCTCCCTGAAGACCTGCTCATAATTGCCCGACCACGAAACCGCGATCAGGCTCTCGCCCTCGAATGCCGCCTTGGCCGAGGTCACCAGGGCGCGCCCTATGATGGCGGGAGCGCCGAGAAAAGCCGCGCCTGCCGCGACCGCCTTCAAGACTGTCCGACGGCTCATGCCGCTGTTGGTCCGCTTCTGCGTCATTCCAGCACTCCTTCTGTTGGACGGCGCCTGCCGTCGAAAATGGGATGGCCATCAAATTGCACTTTTCGATCAAGTAGCAGAAACACGAGAAAATTAGCCGGCGCCGATGTAGCAGCTTATGCCGCAACGGCCCGGCGGCGCAGGCTTAGCCGGTCACTTGCGCCTTCCGTTCGCCCTGGGGCCAAAATCCCTCGATCCGGACCCCTTTCTGTTCCAGGATCGGGCGCATCTCCTCAAAGCTGGCGCGATAGCGATAGTAGGGGATGCTCGGGATCATATGATGGATCAGGTGATAGTTCTGCCCTTGCAGCAGGAAGTTGGCCCCGGGAAAAATCGACACCCGACTGTTCCTATAGCGGCCAATCTCGTGATGATCGTGATGCGGCGTCCAGGTGAAGAAGGTCAGCATGACCGTTTGACCTATCCACCATGGGATGAACCACAGGAACAACACTTCACGCCAAAAACCCGCTGCCAGGGCCGCTATCAAGATGGCGGCGTAGACCGAAAAGCTCACGGCCGTATAGACAACCTCACGTGGCGTGCAATTGAACCGTTTGCATTGCCGATACTGCTGGATCGGGTTGAAATAGTTCAGCAGCGCATGCGGAAGGCGCAGGAAAACCCAACCGAGAAAGCTGCCGCGGGCATAAATGTCGGGATCGTCATCATGGTTGGTATGCGAATGATGCGCCATATGCTGTCGCTTGTGCTGATGGTAATTCAGCCAAAGCGGTGCGCAGGCGATAACGCCGGCGACCGGATCGATCCAGCGCAAGCTCTTGCGGCGTGAGCTGATATTGGAGTGCACCGCTTCGTGCACCACGGTGTAGAGCGAGTAGAGCACCACCAGATTGCAGAAGAAGGCCGCCCATATCGGGATCGTGCCCACGATCGCAAGCGCGGTGGATAATGTGAAGATCACCAGCAGGCTCGCTTCGAGGAGCAGCGTTCGGCCACCGAAATCGGGCGTGTGACGTCTGCCGATCTCCGCCTCTTCCCTGACTGTCGAGGTGACTGTTGCCATATGGCTACTCACTGGATGACAAAAAAGAAAACTGGATGACCATCCAATTACGATATTGCACGGAGCCGAGTCAAGGGAAAGCTGCTCGTGCTGCTGTGCGCACGAGACAGGCTTTGCTTGCCTCAAGCACTCAATGCGAGAGATTGTAACTGTTTATGCGCCGCATCTTGTCGGTCGCGACGAGGGTGAATGCAGGCGGCTGCAGGCAAATGCCGTCAACAGGCTCAAATTCGAACAGTGGCTTAGGCGGCTGCCGCAATGCGTGGCAAAGCGGCAGGAGCAAGCGGAGGACGGCCGAGAATCTTGTCGGCGGCCTTCTCTGCGATCATGATCGTCGGGCCGTTGAGGTTGGCGCTAATGATCGTGGGCATGATCGACGCGTCTACCACCCTTAGTCCCTGCAGCCCGCGCACTCGAAGATCGCTGTCGACCACGGCCTGGTCGTCGTTGCCCATCTTGCAGCTGCAACTTGGATGAAACTCGGTTTCCGCGGTCTCCCGCACCCAAGTGTCGAGCTCGGCGTCGGAGCGCAAGTTGGCGCCCGGCGCGACCTCCTCTCCCAGAATATCAGCCATAGCCTGCTGATTCACGATGTCACGTGCGACACGGATTCCCTCGCGCATCTCCTGTCGGTCTTTCTCTGTCGACAGGAAATTAAACTGGATCCGGGCCTTCTGGCGTGGATCAGCCGAGGCAAGCGTAATTCGGCCACGACTCTCCTGCCGAAGCTGCGAGCAGTGAAGCATGAAGCCCTCTGCGAGGCTGACCTTGCTGCCTGCGTAGTCGAACAACACGGGGCTGAGGTGAAACTGCAGGTTCGGCCAAGGCGCGGTCTCGTTGCTGCGGATCAGCCCTCCAATCTCGAAAATGTTCGAAGACACGATGCCGCGTTTTGTGAAGATCCACTGAACGCCCGCCGCAAAGCGGCGTACGGGATCGCCCAGCCATGCCAACGACACCGGGCGCCGGCACGTGAATTTCAAGGAAATATCGAGATGATCCTGCAAGTTACGTCCAACGCCATCCAGTTCGTGTCTGATCGCGATTCCGTGACGGGAGAGCTCGTCGCCGGGGCCGATACCCGAGAGCATCAGGAGCTGTGGTGAGTTTATCGCTCCACCTGAAAGGATCACCTCGCGAAGCGCCCTCACCGCGACCATTCGCCCCCGGGTTTCGAAGGCAACCCCCACTGCTCTTGTGCCTTCCATTAGAACGCGATGTGCTAGCGCGCCGGTGACCACGGTGAGATTGGGACGCGAGAGAGCCGGGCGGAGATAAGCGACTGCGGCACTGCATCGCCGGCCACCCTTGCGCGTGCTGTCTAGCCGGGCAAATCCTTCGGGCCCAGCGCCGTTTAGATCGTTCGAAATCGGAAATCCGGCCTCTGCCGCCGCACCGAGAAAACTGTCGAAGATCTCCAGTGGCAGCGTGCCCCGACTGACCCCCAACGGACCGTCGTCGCCGCGATAGACATCGGCGCCGCGGTCGCTGGTCTCAGACTTTCGAAAGTACGGAAGGCAATGGGCATAATCCCAGTCCGGCATGTCGTTGCCGGCCCAGCCATCGTAGTCGAGCGGGTGCCCACGCAGGTAGACCATAGAATTGATAGACGAGGATCCTCCAAGCACCCGGCCCCGCGGTACCGAAATGCGCCGACCGTTCATGTAGGGCTCGGGCTCGCTAGCATAAGTCCAGTTCGTGCGCGGATCGAGATAGGTACGATAATATCCGGCAGGCATCGTCATGAAGAGGCCACTGTCCTTGGGACCAGCCTCGAGCAGTAGCACGCGGTTGTGCGGGTCGCTGCTCAGCCTGTTGGCCAGCACGCAGCCAGCCGAACCACCGCCGACAATGATGAAGTCGAAATCCCGCCGTTTCATGCGAACATTGCTCCGTTGTGTCTTTGAGAAGGCTTAGCCCGCTGCAGTTCCAAGGGTTTGGGCGCAACTTCCATACATTTCCGCGGGCCCCGACCACGTTTCCACCTTGTCGCCTGACGTGGGTTCAGGTTCACTCAGGGGTCGACGCCGGGACTGCGATCACCCAGCAAGAAGTCCGTCTCGGCGTTTTCTTGAGCTCCTCGTAATTGGCGGGCAATGCAAGCAGCTACTCGACCATGGCCGGGCGCCGCACATGGGCCCGCAATTCCGTACTGCGCGGCATTGTCTGCACCGCCTTCATCTGCAACTCTGACGGTGTTGACCGCTTTCAGGCTCTGCCTCGATGCCGGCCTGGAAATTCCAGCCAGGATATCCAACTCGCCGGGAGTTTCCCTCGGATTGCCGCTTCCGTCCAAGCTCATTGTCGGCGACAAGCTATTTGGAGTTGTTTGAACAGTCAACCAAGACGAAGAAAACGAGGTTACTCAACATGTTAGGTGAAGGCAGTCCAGTGATGCGATTCCGAGTTAGCGGAGAAGATCGGCAGCGCCAGCTGATCGAGGCTGCGATCGATGTCATAGGCAGCAAGGGATTGTCGCGAACCACGCTCGCCGACATAGCCAAGAAGGCGGGCTTGGCTTACGGCCACATCAGCTTCCGGTTCAAAACCAAGGAGAGCCTTCTGCTCGCGGCGCTTCGCGCCGTCACAGACGAATATGTAGCGGTTCGCGACGCGGCCGTAGCGCTTGAGGACCGTCCGGCGGCAGAACGACTGAGACTAATGATCGAGGCCGGGTTCCAGCGCAACATTGCCAGCAAGAAGAAGATTGCGCTGTGGCATGCGTTCCTGTCGGAGTGCCATACGCGACCAGCCTACATGAAGCTGTTCTCCGAGATCCGCAAAGCTGAGTATGGCAGGGCTAGGAAGATTTGCGACGAGCTCGTCAGCGAGGGAACGGAGTCGGCACTCGATCCTCATGTCGCCGCGTTAGGCATCAACTCACTGGTGGAAGGCCTCTGGTTCAACATGCGCCTCAAGCCTGGCGCCATTGACAGCACGGAAGCGCTAGCGATTGCGAACGCATTCCTCGCCGCTGTCTATCCGGATCGGGCGAGTTTCTTCATAAGCCATTGAATAAGAATTAAAATCTTGCCTCGGTTGACTGATCTACCAAATCGGCCCTATCGTTGGAGTGCGCCTAACGACGCGGCAATCCTATGGGGGACAGAGCGATGTCGCGATCATCGGCGCGAGCTAGAGTGGCGTTGGAGTGCTTTCCGCCGAGGCCAATCGCTGCTTGTCCAGGACGCAGACCACTGCGAGGGGCTCGGTTAGTCGGCTGGACTCGATTAGAGATCGTATGTCGGGATCGAAAGCGCATTGCCGATAGCCCGCTTCCGGACGTTCCTGACGTCTTCACGCTCTATTCCCAATCCGAATTGCGGGCACAGTCAGATTCCCTTCTTCCTCGAAACTTGCCGAACGTCGTTAGCTGCTCAGGACTAGCTGGCGGAAGGGATTAGCAACAGTGAGCCCATCGGCTTCGACCATCTCGAATCTCAAGACACCCTCCATGCCGGGCTGGACAGGAGGCAGACCACGGCGGACTGCTCGAATTGGAACAGGGATCCGGGGCTCGGTGGAGCAACGAGCCCTAGCAACACCCGTGCGCACCCACATGAGCGTCTGGAGTAACCCCTCCCCAAAGATCCGATTCGTAGCGGATTTCGGCGAGGCGCTGTCATGACGCTCGACCGCAGAGTTGTGCTGATCACTGGCGGGTGTTCAGGCATCGGCGCTGCTTGCTGTGACAGCTTCGCGGCCCAAGGCGCGCTGGTGATCGCCGCAGACGTCAGAAAGGCCCCCACGGGCAAGGCCGGACAAGGTTGGACAACGCTGGAACTTGATGTGACGGACCCGCATCAGTGGCGCTGTCTCATAGAGGACCTTCGCGGCCAGTATGGCCGGCTTGACGCCTTGGTAAACTCTGCGGGGCTTCTCGCGGAAGGAACTGTAGAGGATACGCCGCTAGACTTGTGGCGCCGAGTTATGGCTGTAAATCTCAACGGCACGTTTTTTGGCTGCCAAGCTGCAATCCCGCTTATGCGCGAAGGCGGCGGTGGTGCAATTGTAAACCTGTCCTCGGTCTCCGGAATAAAGGCGGATGCGGAGCTTGCCGCCTATGATGCCGCCAAGGGTGCGGTGCGGCTACTCACCAAGGAGATTGCCCTTTTTTGCGCTCGCCGAGGCGATCAGATTCGCTGCAATTCAGTCCATCCCGGTATCGTGGACACGCCGATGGTGGCGAATTTCTTCCAGACTGCCAAAATCTCGTCTGAACGGGAATGGACGCAGAACCAGCCGATAGGGCGCAAGATCACGCCGCAGGAAGTGGCTAATCTGATCGTGTGGCTGTGCTCTTCGGAAGCCAGTTTCTCCACCGGGGCCGAGTACATCATCGACGGCGGAACGACAGCATGAGGCTGACCGGAAAAATAGCAATTGTGACCGGGGCGGCATCGGGCATAGGAGCGGCCGTCGCGGCCCGGTTCGAAAGCGCAGGCGCGGTTGTAGTCGCGACCGACCTCACGACTTTGGACAACCCCGCAGCCTGCCAGATGGATGTTTCGGTCGAAAGCGATTGGCGCGGCCTGATCGAGCGCGTCCTGACAAGGCACGGCAAGATCCACATCCTCGTCAATGCCGCGGGGGTCTCCTTGGCTGGCGATACGATCGAGACCTGCTCCCCCGAAACCCTAATGAGGACCCTGGCTGTCAATCTGGATGGGACGTTTCTGGGATGCAGGCATGTGATAGCACCCATGCGCAAGCAGGGCGACGGTTCCATCATCAATTTCGGCTCGGTCTTGGGGAAAGTCGGCGACGGCGCTTCGGCCGCCTACACGACGAGCAAAGGCGGGGTTGGCATGCTGACTAAATCGGCTGCGCTTTACCTCGCCAAAACGGCCCCGGGTGTGCGATGCAACCAGATTTCGCCAGGCTACATCGCGACGCCTATGGTTGAGCAGTGGCTCGCTTCGTTGCCCAACGGCCAGGCACGCCTGGATCAACTCATTGAAGCGCACCCGGTGCGTCGCCTCGGCCGGCCAGAAGAGGTTGCAGCCGCTGCCCTGTTTCTGGCGGCAGACGAGTCGCGTGCAGTCACCGGAGCGGACTTCCTCATCGATGGCGGATACACGGCCCAATGAGTCATCGCCTGCAAAGACATCTTGATGGCCGCCGCGCGACCGGTGGTGGTATCTCGTGAAGCGTCCCGAAAGCGAGCCCACCCTCCTACTCAGCCTTGGAGTGCTGGTTGCCGGGAGCATCTGGGGCTTGTTCTGGCTCCCGCTGCGAGCGATCGAAGCGCAAGGGGTTTCTGGCGACTGGGTTAATCTGGTGTTCTTTTCCGTCTCCGGTGCGACAATCCTGCCCTGGGCATTAAGGCGAACGGTGCTGGCTACACAAAGCAAGGATCAGTTGGTCACTGGATTGCTGCTCGGAACGGCTTTCGCACTTTATACTCTGAGCCTCACGATGACGGATGTCGTTCGGGCCATCCTGCTTTTCTACATGACGCCGGTTTGGAGCACGCTGGCCAGTATCGCCTTTTGGAACGGCCGGCTGACGACCAGGCGCGCGGCGGCCCTTTCGTTCGGACTTGGCGGATTATGGTTGGTGATCCAGAACGATCAGGGCATTCCGATCCCACACAATACGGGCGATTGGGTGGGGCTGGTGGCGGGCATCTGCTGGTCGCTCGGTACACTGCGAAGCTTTCACCGGGCCGCGCTGCCGGTGTCATCCACGATGCTGGCCTTTTCGATCGGGGGTCTCGGCACCACTCTGGTAGCGATGGTCCTCAGGTACCAAACGGGCAACCTTTCGACTAACATGGCAGCAGTTGTGGATGTAATGCCCCTCGTGCTGACCCTCGGGCTCTGCATGTTTGCCATTCCCAACCTATTAGTCTTGTGGGCAGCAGAAAGAATGGAGCCAGCGCGGGTTGGCATTCTGCTCCTTGCCGAGGTCCTGACTGGGACTATCTCCGCCGCCTTGTTCTCGACCGAGCCAGTCAGCACAGCCCAGATCCTGGGCGCCATGCTGATTGTAGCTGCTGGCGTGGTCGAGGTGACAGCTCGGTGTGAGCCCTCCTTGCGGAATTCTGTTGTGCGACTACCGAAAATACGTTCACAACGTTAATGCCTGGCGTGCTCTCTCGGTATCGGAAACTGGGAATGCGCAACCTGGGCCATTGTACCGAGGGGGAAGTCGGCGCAAAACGCGTCTAACGAATTGCAGGCCTGCAGGATGAGCAAGCCGGTGTCACTCGGATTTTGGCCCGGGGCACGATCTCCTCGTGAAACTGAAGGCTGCGCTGTCGACCCGGATGGATCGTCAACATTAAGGGCATCAACGGCTCGCATGCAGCAAGGTTGGAGTCTCGCGTCGGCGCGGCGGTGTCGGGAGCCGAACTCAGCAATTATGCGGGTGTGGTGGCGCTGTGGACGTGTGTGGTTGAAGGATTTCACCTGATCGGCTCGACCCAAGTCCAAGGCGCGCAACCATGGCAGCATTGGCTACATGCCCAAGGCGTGACTGGGGCGGGGTAAACAGGGCTGCAATCGCAGCCTGGCGCCTCGCAAGCCAGTTGCAGGCGAAGCGCTCTCGCTTGAGGCTAAAACAGCCTCACTCGCCCGTGCGGTTCTTCTCGGGTGCTGTTCGAAGCTGCCGCTCGAAGACCTGCTGCTGCAGGTCGGCGGCATGCCCACCTATCTCAACGCGAAGGCGCCAGCGGATCGCGTGTTAATCGCTGCTTGATGCCCGCAGTTGCCTTGTAACCATAGAAAAAGGCCGGACTGTTTAAGCCCGGCCAAGTATGAAGGTTCAAAACCTCCAAAGGGGAACGCGTCGGACGCAATGGGAGGAGACATCCAACGCGGTGTGCATGTGGGTCAGCACCGGTGACGTTTCAAGAGCAGCCTGCGGACCATCGTAGCGCTTCGTAGAGTCACCGATGCATATCATCCGTAACCTGCGCGCCCTCCCCTCCGCTGCCTGCGCACGCGTGGAGAGTCAGCGTGCTTTGCCGAGGCTGCGCAGCAGAAGCCTTCCGCGAGATGGATCGTGGCAAGGCTCAGCGGTATAGTAATAGGAAATAGGCTCAGGATCTGCGGCGCAGATGACGCTTCTGAGAGCACCGCTTCGCGGCTTGTCAGGAAAATGCTGGGCGGATCGTCATCATACTTTTTCCGGCAGCGCCACGCTCACCGCCTCGCGTCGTGCCGCCCGAGTGGCCGACAACTCAGTCAAGGCTTCACCACAGATGGCGGGCCGATGCCCTGCGGAACCATCCCGAAAAATGACTTCATCGCCCGGGTGTAGCGACCGGCCTTCCCGAACGGCTCGCCGCGTTTCTGGCCGAATAGATCGATGCACGTCCCGATCGGCCGTAACATTTCCTGGTGCGACCGCTTCGCCACACCTGGTTCGAGGCAGCGGAGGTCGGCTTCGGCCGAGCTTAGAAGATGGCAGGACAGACAAATCCGTGACTCACTAGATGTCAGTAAACAGGGTGCAGATCTGGAGGAACGCCTGGGCGTTCGAGCATTGGTGAGGCGGTTCCGGATCGGCACAGCGCGACATTAATGTGGCCCCTGCCCCCTTGATGATCTTATGGGAGAGCTCGGACTCAAGCCTGGGCTCGGCCGCGTGCCACATGTGGAGCGCTCGATCGAAATCGCGAAAGACAGCCCGGACGCGGGATCATGACAGCGCTGGAATGGGCGCGGTTCCTCGTCGCGCTGCAGCATTGAGGCCCCTGCCCCGCTGCTGCCTTTCCTAGAGCGATTTACTGCAGTAAAAAATGTCCCCTACACCCAGGAAAACATAGGTTTAGCTTGGACGCGGGGTACCGTTGGCGTTCGCATGTTGACCCCAGGCCTACAGAGCCGAAGCAGTACGCGGCCGATAAAAGAAGCCGGCTGGTCCCGTTAACCTTCTGTTAACCTAAAACTTCTTGCCGGTCTGTCCGAATCGGAGCTTAATGGCGCTTGTTGAGGGGATTGCTCACAAAAAGCGCCAATTCGGGTTCGACGGAAATGAATATTGCCATGCGATTGCCACGCTTCGAGTTTGACGACAAGATCCTCGAGCAAGGCGCGGAAATATCGCGGCGCCTCAACCAGCTCCGCATGGAGAAGTTCCCCCCAAATGCGACAAAGACCCTTCGATCTTTTTCGATGGCGGAAGTCGCCCATTACCTCGGCGTCTCGCAGAACAATCTGAAGCGCCTGCATCTTGAAGGCAAGGGACCAATGCCCGAGCAAATCCCTTCGGGACGCCGGTCCTACAGCGCGGAGCAGATGCTTGAGCTTCGCCACTTCCTGGATCGGCATGGCCGGACCGAGGTTAAGAAGTACGTCCCGCACCGCAAGCCAGGGGACAAGCTCCAGGTGGTCGCGGTCGTGAATTTCAAGGGCGGCAGCGGCAAGACCACGACCGCGGCCCACCTCGCCCAGCACCTTGCGCTGACCGGGCACCGCGTCCTGGCGATCGATCTCGACCCGCAAGCGTCGCTTTCTGCCCTGCATGGCTTCCAGCCCGAACTCGATCGCAACCTCTCGCTCTACGAGGCGATCCGCTACGACGACGAGCGCAAACCGATAGCCGACGTGATCGTGCCGACCAATTTCCCGGGGCTGGATATCATCCCGGCCAATCTCGAGCTGCAGGAGTACGAATACGACACGCCGCTGGCCATGCAGGACAAATCATCCAGCGCCGGCCGCCAGTTCTTCACCAGGATCGCCCGGGCGCTGTCCGAGGTGGACGAGCGCTATGACGTCGTCGTTGTCGATTGCCCGCCGCAGCTCGGCTATCTCACCTTGACGGCGATGTCGGCGGCGACCTCCGTTCTCATCACCGTTCACCCGCAGATGCTCGACCTGATGTCGATGAGCCAGTTCCTATTGATGCTCGGCGGCATCTTGAAGACCATCAAGGCTGCCGGCGCATCCATCGAGCTCGACTGGTTTCGCTATCTGATCACGCGTTATGAACCGACAGACATTCCGCAGGCGCAGATGGTCGGCTTCATGCAGTCGATGCTTGCGGGCCAGATCCTCGACAATCCCATGCTCAAGTCGACGGCAATTTCCGACGCGGGCCTGACGAAACAGACGCTCTACGAGGTGGAGAAGTCAGCTTTCACCCGCTCAACTTACGACCGCGCCCTCGAATCGTTGGACGCTGTGAACTCCGAGATCGCAACGCTCATCCATCGCGCATGGGGCCGGTCATGACGGCGTGTTTTACGGCAGTAAAAAGTGGACATTTCCCTCGTGAAATCAGTCGACTAACCACGAATCGGAGCGATTGAATGGCGCGCAGGGACATATTCGGCAGTGTGATGAACCCGGCGACGCCAGTCGCCGACAATCGCGATGTCTCGGGTTATGCGGTTCGCGGCGCGTCGCGATCGATCATGCAGTCATTCGAGGAGCTGTCCAAGAGTTCGGTCGTCGATCTCGATCCGGCTTTGGTCGACACTTCATTCGTCTCGGACCGCATGGATGATGACGACGAGGCGTTTCAGGAGTTGCTGGCGGCGATCCGGGAACGGGGGCAGGACTCTCCGGTTCTGGTCAGGCCTCACCCGGAGATTGCCGGCCGTTTCCAGACCGTCTTTGGACACAGGCGCGTCAGGGTCGCGCGCCAGTTGGAGAGGCCCGTCCGCGCTGTCGTCAAGAAGATGGACGATGAGGACCATGTCATCGCTCAGGGCCAGGAGAATGCCGCGCGGGCAAACCTGTCCTTCATCGAACGGACGCTGTTTGCAGACCGCATTCTCAAACGGGGATACTCGCCGGAGACGGTGAAGTCAGCCCTTGCACTCGACGATACGACCTATTCGAAGATGCGGACCGTCACCGGCAGCATTCCCGAGCAGGTGATCGTGGCGGTCGGCGCCGCCAAGACCATTGGCCGGGATCGCTGGTGGCAGCTTGCCAAGCTCATGGAGCATCCGCGAGCCGCGGGGCGTGCGACCGAGTGCGTGACAAGCGCCGATTTCGCGCAACTGGGCAGTGACGGCCGCTTTGCCCGCCTCTTCGACTTTGTGAGTGCTCCGGTGAAAAGCCCAGGATCGAAATTGAAGTCCAGGGAAAGGGCTTGGGCGCCGCGGGACAAGTCGGTGCAAGCCAAGATCACGGACACGGGAAAGGTGTTTACGCTCGCCCTGAAATCCAGGGAAGCATCGCCCTTTGGCGCATTCATTTCCGACAGGCTGGACGAGCTTTTCGAGGCTTTCCGGGCATCGGAAACGGCGAAGAAAACAGGAGACTGAACCGCAAAAGAAAAAGGCCCCCGAACGAAACCGTCGCGGAAGCCCTTCTCATGTCTGTAGCAAGCTGAGAATCGCACTTCCCCGAATCACTGTCAAGAGTCGTTGGCGTCGTTTCGACGAGCAGTTTTCTTTTGCCTGATTGAAAGGCGAGGGAAATGGAGAGGCACTATACGACGACGCCCTTTGGGCGGCGACCGATGACGCTTGGCATGATGGCAGCCCAGGTGGCCGCGAAGGCGGTGGACAAGGATGCCACGGTGCACAAGTGGCATGTATTCCAGCACGTCCGAGAGGCCCGCGACGCGGTTGGCGCAACCGATCGCGCCTTGGCCATTCTCAACGCACTTTTGTCGTTCCATCCCGATACGGCATTCAATGGCGATAGCGACCTGGTCGTCTTTCCGTCGAACGAGCAGCTCATCAGTCGTGCCAACGGCATGTCGCCGGCGACACTGCGGCGGCATCTTGCCGTCCTGGTCCAGTGCGGACTGGTCATTCGCCGAGACAGCCCCAACGGCAAGCGTTTCGCGCGCAAGGGACCGAACGGGGAGATCGAGCAGGCCTATGGCTTCGACCTGACGCCGATCGTGGTGCGGGCGCAGGAATTCAAGGATCTCGCTGAGGCCGTCGTGGCTGAACGGCGGGCTCTTAAACTGGCCAAGGAGCGGATCACTCTGTGCCGTCGCGATATCGTCAAGATGATCGCCACGGGCATAGACGAGGCTATCCCGGCTGACTGGAGAGGGTTCCAGCGCGCGTATGAGAACATCGCTGGCCGGATTCCTCGCACGGCGCCGCGCCAGTCGTACGACGCGATAGCGGGAGAGCTCGAGGCATTATGGCTGGAGGTGCAGAACACGCTGGAAACGTTCGTCAATTCACACAATGAGAACGCCAATGAGTCTCATTCTGAGCGCCACATACAGAATTCAAATCCAGACTCTAATACTGAAATTGAACAAGGCTCTGGAAAACAGCAAGAAGCAAGCGCCAACGCTGCGGAAACTGACAACGTGCGGCACTTGCCCAAACGCGAGCTGCCATTGGGGATCGTGTTGGATGCCTGCCCGGATATTGTGGCCTTGGCGAAAAGCGGTGAAATCCGGACATGGCGGGATTTGATGGCCGCGGCCGCCACGGGCAGGGCGTATCTCGGGATCAGCCCCAGCGCCTACCAGGAAGCATGCGAGGTGATGGGCGAGGACCAGGCCGCGACCGTGATTGCCGCGATCCAGCAGCGTTTCGAGCATATCTCCAGCCCTGGCGGCTATCTGCGAAGCCTGACAACACGGGCCAGGGAGGGGAAGTTCTCGGTCTGGCCGATGATCATGGCGCTGCTGCGAGCAAAGCTCGAGAAGAGGAAGCAGGTGTCATGACGCCGGCGGGCGGCCCGACGCCGCTATCCCTGTCGTGCGCCAGCCGGGTTTTTCGGTTGGGCGGCTGAACGCAGCGCGACGTGTCCTTGCAAGAAACTTGAATGTGCCATATCTTATGCACAAGAAATACGTCGATGGATATGGCAAGGTGGCCTGAATGACCCAAGCTCTGAAACTCTCGCCAGCGGGCCAGCCCCTGGTCCTGTCCTATATGGACAGGGGCGGAAAGATTGCGATCGACCAGGTGGCGGCCGGATTTGGCATGTCCAAGGGCCAGCTCGCGGAGACTGCGGGATTGGCGCGCGAAACCGTCTACCGCGCCGAACGCAGTGGCGCAGCAAGAACGCAGGGTCGCCTGCGCGAGATGCTCGAGATCATCAGCCGGGTTACCGAATGGTCGGGGGGCAAGGAACAGGCAATGGCCTGGTATCGCGCCCAACCCCTGGCGGCCTTCGGAGGACGCACCGCCGAAGCGCTTGTCAAGGATGGCAAGGCGGGTGCCGTTCGGGATTATCTTGACCATATGGCCCTCGGGGGCTTTGCTTGAGGTTCGTGGGGACCTGCTACCGGGCACACGATCCACGCTGGGCATTCAAACCGACATCGGGCGAGGGGGCCGCGATCAGGGGGGCACGCTTCAATCCCAAAGGCGTGCCTGCGCTTTACCTCGCTTTGAGCGTCATGACCGCGGTCAAGGAGGCCAACCAGGGCTTTGCGCATCGCATCGATCCGTGCGTCCTGTGCTCTTATGAAGTCGATTGTGCGGATGTCGTCGATCTGACGTCCGAGGCAGAGAGGGCCAAGGTCTCAATCACGACGCAAGACATGAGTTGTGCCTGGGCAATGGCACTGGCAAAGGGCGAACGGCCGCCGTCGTGGACCATTCATGATCGCCTTGCCGGACGGGGCATTGCCGGAATCCTGGTGCCGAGCTTTGCTCCAGGCGCCGAGGCGGACGATCGAAATCTCGTGCTTTGGAAATGGGGACCTGACCTGCCTCACCAGGTGGCCGTGTTCGACCCAAGCGGCCGATTGCCAAAGGACCAATTGTCCTGGCGTTGATGGTTGGGCAGAGGCTGGGCGATCTTCTGGGGAGTCGTCCCCGGAAGCAGGTACCCGAGAAATCGGCCGATCTCGAAACGAGTTTCCGTCGTTGAGACTGATCACGCTCGCCCCTTGACGGAAAAGAACTTGCGTTGCGTTCAAACGGGGGCAGGGGGCTTTTTCCCGATCTGCTACAGGCCGCTCGCCTTGGTGAGATTGACGCGGAATCGATCTCTTCGGCGCTGATACCGGCGAGTCATTTCGGCCGAGGCATGGCCGAGCTGCCTTTGCACATAGCGCTCGTCGACCTCGGCTGACGAGGCCAGGCCCGCGCGCAACGAATGGCCGGCGAACTTTTCCTTTCGCTCGCTTTCCGACAGGTCGCCTCGCACGCCAGCGGAAAGCGCAGCGCGTTTGACCAGGCGTGCCACCTCCTGATCGTTCAGCCGCTCCGAGCCAACCGCCTTGCCTTGCCCGGTGACGCGCCGGAACAGGGGGCCATGGCCGATCCTGGCCAGTTTCAGCCAGGTCTGCACGGCGACAACCGGACAGGTGGTATCGGATGAGCCGCGGCCGATTTCGACATCGCGCCAGCCGGTCTTTCCGCGCAGTGTGACGAGAACGCCTTTGTCCAAGACCTCGATCCAACCGCGGCCGTCCTCGGTTTGATCCCTGGCAACATCGAGACCGACAATCTCGGAGCGGCGCAGGCCTCCGGCGAAACCCAACAGCAGCATGGCGCGGTCGCGCAGGCCACGCAGCGTGCCGCGGTCGAGCGTCTCGAGCATGGCAACCAGATCCTCCGGAAGAATGGCTTCTTTCTGCCGGGGAGGGGAGGCGTGGCTGTTGCGAATACCGGCCATGACGGTGGCGATGTGTCGGTCCTTTCGGTCCAGCGGCTGACCACGCTGAGAAAAATTCCAGGTCAGCGATGAGAGACGTCGCTCGATCGTCGAGACGGCGTTCGGTTTCTTGTCTCCTGTTCCCTTACCGGACGCGCAAGCCGTGATGTAGAGGCCGACGACCTGCGGATCTGGCGGCAACACCTCGAGATGCTGCCGGCGCGCCCAGGCACAGAAATGCTTCCAGTCGGCGGCGTAGGCGCGGCGGGTGTTGGCGGAGCTCGCGGCCTGAACGTAATCGCGAGCGCGGTCGGCGAGCTTTTCGAGATGCGTAGGCAACGATGCCTGTCGCCCGTCGAAGACCTGCGGGGAAGGGGAGGGGCCTTCATCCGGCCGCCCCATCTCCATGACGACGTCGACAATGTCCGGCAGGTCATCGGCGTCGATTGCGCCGGTGGGCACCATCAAATTACGGGCATTGCCCATCAAGTCTCGTCCATTTTAATGTCACAGCACCGCGATTCTTGGGAGCCAACGTGCTGCCAAAGCGCGGAATTGTCCACTGGGAGCCGCGTGACGGAATAGCTGCGAGATTTGCGTCCCGTCGGGTCCGGTTATCGCATCACCGGGAGCGGGCCTGTCCTGTCAAGTGATGGCCTCTTAGGGGTGGTCTCTCCTTGCCTTCATGTTCAACAGTCTTTATATTCCGTTCAACAAATGGAGAGTCCGAAGATGACCATACGTGGCGCAACGGCAGCCGCAAGCGAGGAGCAGATCGCCCGCAACCGCAACCGTCTGGTGCTTGAGCAGGCGAGGGCGGTCGGTCTTCTGGGCGCGGCCAAAAACACACGCCTTTCCGGCAGGGTGCCGTCGGATTTGATCGAGGCGGCAAAGAAGCGCGCTCATGTGACCTCCGACACCGAGCTTTTGGAGCTCGCCTTGTCGCGACTGGCCCTCGAGGACGATTTTGGCGCGCGGCTCGTCGGCCGCAAGGGGAGCATCTCCGCGGACATCGATCTTGGCATTTGATCTAGGGAGTGCACTGCGTTCCCTAAAACCACAGCGGCGTAGCGCGGGGCTGGAACGGCGACCAGATTCTGCCCTGTCCTGGGCAGGTGACCAGCCGCCTGTCGGCGGCGTGTTGCTCCTCGATACCAGCGTGTATCTGGATGTCCTGCAGGGACGCACGCCCGAAGCGGTCGATAACCTTTTGACCTATCGGCTCTGTCACCACTCGGCCGTCTGCCTTGCCGAGCTCAGCCACGTGTTCGGTCGCCTTGACCCGGCGCACCCTGAGACAAAGTCGGTCCTGAAAGCGGTTGCGGGCACGATCGAAGATATTCCGGCGCACCGGCTGCATGCACCCGACGCCACCACCTGGGCGCGCGCCGGTATGCTGGCCGGTCTGTTGTTCCGGCTGAGCCATCTACCGAAAGGGAAGGGGCATGAACGCCGCTTCCTCAACGACGCGCTGATCTTTCACCAGGCCGGTCTTTTGGGAGCGGCGGTCCTGACCGGCAATGTTGGAGATTTCGACTACCTGAACCAACTTGTTCCGTCAGTGCGGGTGATCTTCTACCGGGCGGCGCCAGGTTCGCGGCCCCCCGCCTGAAGGGTCAGTGGGGATATGCATCCGCGCTATCGTAACCGTTACAGCAAGACCGTCGCGCTGTGGGATGGTCCGGAGGGTCGCTGGGCGTGAATTGTGACCTTCTGCTCGACGAAAACGGCCATTTATCATGCGGAGGGCGTAACGAATGATAATGCAACATTATCGTTCGTTGTTCCTGCACGACACGCACAGCGCTTTTTGTCCATTTTTGTTGCGAAAAGCGCCGCCATGATTCATCGTGTTTTCGATGATTCTGCGTCCCAAGCCCTCTCAACGCCACCACGCCTCGCTTGCCGGTGCCCCTTCGACCGCGCCGATGGCGACGGTGCCAGGCTGGCTGCGCAGGGCCATCCCGGATGCGCAAAGCCTTGCGGGAAAAGAAATTGAAGACCTCGCGCACACAGCAGGCGCGACCATTGGCGCGCTCGATGCGGTGGTCCGCCGGCAGGAGCGGTGGGCCGGCGCTTGGCGGCTGCGGCTGGCGCTTGTTGCGGCCGGCGTGACGGCACGGCAGGCTGGCCGCGTCGAGGATGAAAGCGCGCTGCGCGACGCCGTGCTGCTCACGCGACCCGGTGACAATGTCGGGCCCGCCGGCCTTTTGCTCCTCGCCTGGCGCCGGCTGGTCGCCCGGCCCGCAGAGGAGCTTCTGACGAGGAGAAATCTGGCCGCGGTATTGGAGGAATTCGGCTATGCTCCCGACGACGAGGGCGTGAGCGCCCTCACGGACGATCTTCGACAGCTGGCCGCCAGTGACGGGACGGTGGGAATAATGACCGGCGCCATAGCGATCGCCGAACGCTACGGTTTTGCGCGCGCCCTCGGAGCCTGGCTCGCCGACGCCATCCTGGCGCAACGACTGGGCTGGGCACATGCTTTGCCGCTGCTGGGTGCCGAAGCAGCCTTGGGCACAAGCGCCCGGCCGCATCGATCGGGAGCCAGCTCTGTGGCGACAAGCATTGAGACAGATCCTGAGCGTGCGAAAGGTCTGCTTGCCGCGCAGGCGCGCGCCGCGCTGCGCGCGATTGATCTTTCCGCCGAGCTCGAGCGCCGCGCGGACCGACTGCTTGCAGTTGCGCCAAAACTCAGGGCCAAGGCGGCGGACATGGTCGTCGAAAGACTCCTGTCCGACGACGCGATCGTCGCATCCGAAAAGATCGCTGGCATGAGCGACCGCGGATTGCGCCGCCTGTTCGACCGGCTGGTCGAGCTCGGCGCTGTGCGCGAACTGTCCGGCCGCGCGACCTTCCGCATCTACGGGATCTGAAAGCGATGGCGGAAGCAACGCGCAGACAAGGGAAGGGGCGGTCAGATGACGGTCGATCAGCTGACCAGCTGTTTGACCGAGAGCTGGATCACCTGCCGCCGGAGGTGCGCTGGCGCGAATGGATGCACCGCGTCGAAGCGACGATCTTTGCAGCCAGCGAGCCGGTCGGCCGCGAGACGCTGGCGCGGATCGTCGGCAAAAGCTGCAGCATCGACCTCTTGATCGACGACATCCGTGAAGAACTGCGCGGCCGGCCCTATGATCTGGTCGCCGTCGCCGGCGGTTTTCGACACCTGACACGGCCGGCCTACGGTGATGCCATTCGCGCAGCGTTTGGCACGCTCGAGCAGGAGCAAAAAAACCTCTCGCAGTCGGAGGTGCTGGTGCTGATGTGCATCGCCTATTTCCAGCCGATCACCCGTACCGAGCTCTCGGCCTTCTTCGGTAAGGAGATTTCTCGCGACCTGATCGGCCGACTGCGCGGCGCCGGCATGCTCGCCTCCGGTCCGCGCAGCCCGACGCCGGGTGCACCTTACACTTACGTCACGACAAAAGAATTCCTGCTGGAGTTCGGCCTCGACACGCTGCGAGACCTGCCGGATTTCGAGGCGCTGGAAGACGCCGGCCTACTCAGCAAGGAAAAGCTGTTGGCTGGTGACATCATGCCAGAGTTGGCTGGCGCCTACGCGGACGCCGGAGCCGATATGGAGGAATAGCTCGGCGCGACCGACGCAATGGCTGTGCTTTGCGGGTGCGTCCCGCTTTTCCCGCCAATCGCTGCAGGGATCGCGCCGGCGAGGCTGCCCATGTCCGAAATTTTTAGGCAAATTTCGGACATGGGTCCGGTCAGCGGCGGCAAGCACCAATATGCGGCCTCTGCACCTCTGCCGCCCCAGATTCATGGTCACGCGCAAGCTCCAACTTGAGACCTCGTGGGACAACATCTTGCTGCTCGTGGAGGGGAGCGCTTTTCACAGAGTCCAACGCCAGCGACGAAATTGTCACCGAGAAAGGTACGTTGTAGCCAACTGCAAGTTCGACGATTAGCACGTTTAATCGAGCCGCAACTGTCGGCACCGTCACCAATTGCCCAGTCGTCGACCGGGCGATTAGGCTCGGTCGTTGAAGTTCGCCTCGATCTTGGCCGCTGATGCCAGAATCTCCTCGGCGCTCGGTCCAGTGCCGAAGATCATGGCGATTGTATTGATGTAGTCGCGCCTGAGCGCATCGACCATGTCGGGCGCCGGCGCGATTGCGAAGCTACCGGGCACTGCCGAAGCAAGATCATAGTCAGGACGAACAAAAAAAGATGCGCGCGTGTCGCACACAATCAGCGCCGAGAACGAGATCGGCGAGCGCCGCCTTGCCGGTTTTCTGACCGCAGGAGACAATGCAGGTCTAATAGTGCCGCGAAACCCGCTGGCCTTCCTGCCGCAGTTCTCCGCGCCGCTCGTAACAGCGGCGCAATCCATGGGCGATCACCACCTTGTCCCAGAAGGTGCGCGTCGCCTCGATCATGGTCACGTCGAACACGGCCAGGTCGATCCCTGCTGCTTGATATGCGACAAGTTTCGGACGGTAGCAAGCGGGAAGGAAGTCCGAAGGCGAACGGCAGGTTTGCGCCGGTGGGTTCAATAGGTCGCCGCAACACTCTTAATCTGAGAGGATGAGGAGGTGTTGCATGGTGACGTCACGGATCTGGTTTACGTCAGCGCAGAAGGCCGAGCTTTGGGAGCGATGGAAGCAAGGTCAGAGCATTTCGTCGATCTCGCGGGCACTGGACCGCCGGAACAAGACCGGCGTTCAGCGGATCGTATCCTTACACGGCGGCATTGCTCCGTCAGCAAGGCGTAGAGCGGCCTCGGCGCTCGGGCTGGCGGAGCGCGAAGAAATCTCTCGCGGGATCGCGGCGGGTCTCGCAATCCGCGCTATTGCACGAAGTCTCGGGCGATCCCCATCGACAATATGTCGCGAGATCTCGCGCAATGGCGGTGCACAAACGTATCGTGCAACCCGGGCCGACAAGCATGCTTGGGAGCGAGCGCTGCGCCCGAAGCAGTGTCGCCTGGCATGCTCTGGACGGCTACGATGGCGGGTGGCGCAAAAGCTGGCGCTGCAATGGTCGCCGGAGCAGATAGCGGGCTGGTTGAGGCGAGAGTACCCGGGCGATCCAAGCATGCGGATATCTCATGAAGCGATCTATCGCAGTCTATTCATCCAGTCGCGAGGGGTGCTCAAGAAGGAACTGACAGCGCACCTGCGTACCAAACGACAGATGCGCCTCGCCAAAGGCGCACAGAGCCGGACGGGGCAAGGACAAATACTCGATATGATCTCCATCCGCGACCGCCCCGCCGAGGCGGAGGATCGTGCCATCCCAGGTCATTGGGAGGGTGATCTGCTCACCGGTGCTAACGACACGAACATCGCCACCCTCGTCGAGCGACACAGCCGGTTCACGATGCTTGTGAAGTTGGCGAGAAGGGACTCGGCGACCGTCGTGAGGGCCCTCGCCGAGAA
>NZ_FMXM01000052.1 GCF_900103325.1 Mesorhizobium qingshengii
TTGCTGCGCCAGCTCGGCCAGCGTCTTTTCTCCCTTGATCGCCGCAAGCGCAACTTTCGCCTTGAAAGCCGGGCTGTGGTTCCGGCGTGGTCGTCTGGTCATTCGTCATTCTCCTGTTCCGGCACTCATGCCGATCTCAGGCAGAAATTCCACTTATCACCCTGTCCAATTTTGCCGAGCCACCTCTTACCAAGCGGGTTGCAGTCCACAAAATGCCTCGGTTAGGCCGGCCCATTTCGCATATAGGCCCGGTCGCTCAACAAGGACTTACAGAAGGCGGGGGCGAGCTTGCCGCGGTGGATTGCGTTGTCGTAACCTTTCTTAGCCCGGGAGCTCTGCCACTGCCGATTATGGCCGCGCTGTTCATTGGACTTGACGTGGCAAGCGGCGAACTCGGCGCTGTCCAGCGTTGCCAACTGCTGCGCATATATCTTGGATGTCGTGTGGATGTGCACCCACATTGGACTCGGTGGGGTACCGTTGCTCAGCGCCTTTGGCTGCAGCCTAATCTCGAACAGATTGCTCGGCTCTGGGTTCAACGCGCACGGGGGATCCACAGGCGTCAACTCCTCGGCGTCGAGCAACTTTTCAAGGTAGTTCTGCGAGGGAAATGAATACCTCTTCATGCAGTCTGTAACCATAGCGGCCTTTTTTTCGTCCCACCTATTTGCCAGTCCCCGCACTTGGGACAACATTTCCTTGAGCTGAACCGTTAGTCGGTGCAAGTCGTCCAGCTTTCCCTTCTTGGAGAGAAGAAACGCCTCCAACGTTGAGAGGCAGGCCTCTATCTCGGCAGTCTGCGTTTGCAGCCGCTGGACCGCGAGGCCGATGGCGTGTTCGGCGTCCTCGGGTTTCAGGGAAAGCGCTCGGGAGACCACACTTTGCTGAGCAGGCAGATCGAACTTCAAAAGTTCGGTCGACCGTGCGACTAGTGACTTCGTGTCCTGCCCCGCTGTTACATTTTGCAAAATCGCCAGGCTTGCTGCCGCGGACGACGCACTGTTCCGCGCCTCCTCTGCACTCACGAGCTTCTTCGTACCTAAATCCGTGCGTACGAGCACCTGGGCTGCCGGTGCAGGGTCGCTGACGGCCGCAGCGACTTGCGGCTCCGGCCGTCCGGCCGCCGAACTCCCAGCACCAGCGGCCTGCTTGCTCTTGCCTTTTCCTTTTTTTCTGGGCGCTGTAGTGCTTTCGGCCACCATAGTCGTGCCAGCAGCTCCAGGTGTCGCAGCGTCAGCGTTGGCCGGCAGTTCAGGGGCTGGTGACTTCGGCTGCAGTGCGAGCAGGTACGTAACCTCCTCTGAAGCGATCCAGGCGTCGTCCACGATCCGGGTCAACAGTTTCAATGGGAGGCCAGCACTTGCTTGGTGCATTAGCCTATCAACATCGGAGTGCAAGGCCGACGCAAAATCCGCAAGCCGCTCCAGAACCCCCTCCAGAACGGCGCAGTGTTCCGAGTCGAACGGGCGTCCTTTCCCCTGCCATACAGCTTTGGCCGTCGAGAGGAATGCCGGAAAAATCTCGCCGATGAAGTTACCCAGCAGACCCGTTTGCCCGTTCTCACCGATGAGGCGTGCCCTGATGGGTTCATCGAGCATGGTCACCTGCTGAGCCAGGAACTTGGCGAGATTGATCCGCGATTGCAGCTGCATTATTCTTGAATTGACAACGTGGCCCGATTCCAGCCGCAGCGCGCCCTCTTCTTCCCGCTGCATTTCGGCTGTAGAGCTTGGTAAGTCCGCTGTCGCGATGCAGACAGACCGCTTAATTTCGTGGCGCTGTCCAATCTTGTCCCAAAGCTCCGCGCAGGCCACGTGATATTTCGCCCTGCTGGGAGCCGATCGGCTCAGTTGGTCGACAGTGGCATTGGAGTTGACCAAGTTGCTGACAATTGCCTGCACCCGCTTCCGTTTTTCTTCCTCCTCGGTCTCGAAGATATGTTGGGCCAGATCGTTAGCACTATTCGCCCTTTTAATCACGTTGGCGCGGTATTGACGCACATCAGCGTCGGATAGAGTTCGGCGCGCCACATACTTGGGCAGGCTCGCATAACATTGCAGTAGTTCTTCGCCCGCATTAACGATCTGATCGAGCTCGTATAGGGACTGCGAGGGGGTTCCGCTATGCAGGCTCTTCCCTTCGAGAACTTCGATCTCGTCAATCAGTGAGCGGATTCGTCGCTTTGTCTCGTTGATGTCTTCGCCTGACAAGGAACTGGATACTGTCACCCCCGAAGTTGACGGCTGGGTGGCTACCGGCGCCAGGGCTTCACAATCCGAGGCTGACGAAACACTGCGCCTCCGCGAACCGGCTGCACGTGGCGCAGCCGCCGGGATCCGATGTGGGGCAGTGGAAGCGCCGGAATATCTGCCACCAAGGTCATCATGGGTACCGCGCGCAATGGCAGCCGAGGATGACATCCGCTCTAGGACGGAACCGAACGACTGGCTGCCTTCCCCGGAGGCAAGACTCGATTGCGAGCGCGAACTGCTCAATCCGGCTCCAGTATCCGCGATGCGTGATTTTCCGGATCTGCCAATGCCCGTCATGTTTCATCTCCGATTTAGGTGAGAATGCGCAGCGTATGGTTTGTGCCTGCTGTCGTAGTACATCAGGGCTCTGGCGGGTGAGTGCAATCGCCGAGACGACAGGTGGCATGACATGAGAGAACCAGCAGCATTTTTTCGTCAGTCGTCATGCCAGGTCGGGTCGTCCCTGCTGCGACGGTCCAGACTGAACCCAATGCAAAACACACGAAGACCTGTCGATCTCCACTATAGGAGGCCGCGAGACTAGCGAGTACGAGCGTGCCGGCGCTGGAGACGAACTCTCATTGAGATCAGGCGGCGCCATGTGCGCAAGTGCTTGCCAAACCCGTCGCTGCCCTTGACCGTAGCGGGTTGTTGGCTTGGTTGGAGCTTTCGGATGAGCACTTTCCGACCGTACATGGCATTCGTCCCTTTTTTTGGCGGAAGTCTTTCAATATGATTTGAGTTTGGGTCGCTCTCGAAGAGAGCTATTCGAACGAGCTGACGGGGAGCTGACGACGATGCACACACTGCGGTCGCTCTTCTCTCGGGGCCGTGGGAATCCCCCGTATTCGGCACTCGCGCAGCGCCTCACGGGTGGGAATTAACTTTGGATGCGATCGGAATACCGCCCTGTCGACTGTTGCGCACGATGGATGGCGGGCGCAACCATCGACCTACTGGCCGGCCTCGGGTTTCCAAATCGAGACAAGAACCGCGAGTCATCACCCATCGGCGGCCAAAGCGCGATCCGTGCTCGCCCAGGCTGCGGGCGCGCCTTCGGCGCATTTTGAGAAGGTGCTATCGCGAACGCACGACACCTTCCGATCATTGTGATCCAGGATGCCGGTCTCGAACGTTCTGGCTCCACCGCGTACTGCAGGCTGAAGGGATCGAAAGCAGCGTCGCCGATGCCGCCTCGATCGCGACCTCTCGGCGTCGCCGGCGGGCGAAGACCGACAGGATCGACGGGCCGGGCACCGTAAAGTTAACCGAAGGCTGATGAAGATGTGCGAAGATGGGAGATGTCAGAAGTTGCTTGCGCAAGGTTGTGTTGAGCGCAAGCTTGGTCGGTTTGGGCCGACGGGCCGATCGATCCGCGCCGCTGCGGGTGGCTGCGTTGCGCCGCAGTTCACGGGAGATTGTCGAGGCGGCCCGCCCCAGGTGGCGCCCAATCGCCTGCCTGGAATAGCCCTGCACCCTGAGAAGTGCGATCTCGCGCTCCACCAATGACAGGTAGCGTCCGGAGAGCGGCTTTGCCGAGGATCTGAACATCACTGGTGACATACCGCCAGCCTTCGGAACCATCTGGTTCCTACAGGCTGCGACACTCCGGCTTCGAGCGGCGCATCTTCACTACCCAGCCCCGCGGCAATCGCCCACCAGAATCTAATCTGTTCATCGCGCCCCGCCACCGGCGGCCGTGCTGGTGAAGGTAATGGCGCTCGTCCAGACCGTGCCGATCGCCGCTTTCCAATGCTCATCGCAACCTCCAACTTCAGAGTGTTGCGACGACCATTTGAATCCGCCCAATATGCCGCGCTCCTCTATCGCAATCTTCCCGCCGAGCACGATCTTATTGGATCGATGGGTCGGCCCGGCAATTCCTACGATAATGCCAAAGCGGAAAGCTTCATGAAGACGATGAAGGTCGAAGCCATCTATCCGATGGCCGCGCAAACCGAAGTTTCGTCTTTTTCGTCGCCCAATCATCGAGTTGGCGGATGAACACCGTCCGTTCGCGCAGGTGAGCACGTTCTGTGATCGATGAATCGATTGATGTGACAGCTGCGCTTTGGGGGATGTCACATTAACGAGAAATACTACTATCTACTCGTCAAGCGGAAAAGTTTCGGGCAAAAGAAATCAAAGGGTTAGGGCGTCAAGAATCGGCGCGGCGCGATGGAAAAAGCTCTTTACTGAGTTAATGTGACATCCCCAGGTTTTCTGTTCCGTTGCTACTCAGACCCCTTCTTCTATCGTTCGTGCTTTTGAGGTGCAAAGCGTGCCAGCAACTGGATCATGCCCATCGCGCCCCATGTGATGGCGAACGAGAGGATGGCCAGAGCGGCAGGTTCGTAGGCTTGTGCGACGCCGACTTTTTGGATGTAGGTGCCGAAGGCCGGGCGTGTCAGGAGGCTGGCCATGACGAATTCACTGATGACGACGGCAAACGTCAGGAATGCGCCCGACAACACCGAAAAAAGAATATTGGGTAGGATCACCAGCCGGATCACCGTGATCGGGCTCGCGCCCAGGATCGTCGCCGCATCTGTCAGCGTTCGCGCATCGATCGCCTGCAGGCCGGAATCGACCGCGCGATAGAAGTAGGGCAGCGACAGGGTCATGTAACCGCAAACGAGCAGCGCATTGGAGCCCATTTCGGTGCTCGTCAGCGGCAGGACCGACGACGACGAAAATAGCTTGAGATAGCCGAAGACCAGGACGATCGGCGGCACGACGAGCGGAAGCATGACGATGAACTCGACGATCGGTCTCAGCCAGGGAAACCGCAGGCGGACAAAGTAGGTCATCGGGACCACCAGAACGACACCGAAGACGATGGTGCACACAGCGATCACTGCCGAGTATCCAAACGTCGCGAAGAACTCGGGGTCGGAAAAGACGGAGCGGTAGGCGTCGAGCGAATAGCCGTCTCGCCGGATACTCAGCGAAAACTCGGCGGTACTGATCAGTGGCAACAGGAAATAGATTCCTGCCACAACAATCGCCGCCCACGGTAGGAGACGCAGGACGGTCTTCATTGCATCCACCTTTCCGCACGTGCGCGCAGGACCAGATAAGCCGTAATGGCGAGTGCCACGACCAGGACCATGCACAGCGCGAGGGCCGCCCCCAGTTGCTCGTTGTGCAGCACGTCGCCGCGGATTTGCGCATAGAGCAGGATCGGCACGATGTTCACCGCGTAGCCTGTCAGTGCATAGGCCGTCGCAATGGCGCCGAAGACGTTGGCGAACAGCAGCGCCAGCGTTCCAAGCACCGTTGGCCACAGCACCGGCAGTCCGACATACCGCCAATACTGCCAGGCTGATGCACCGAGCATCTCGGCTGCTTCCCGGCACTCCCGAGGGAGCCTGTCGATGGCAGGCATCATGATGGTGAGTGCGATGGGGACCTGGAAAAAGAGGTAGGTGAGCGTCAACCCGGAAAAGCTCGCCAGGTCAAAACCAGCTGCATAGAGGTTGATGCCAAATACCTGTTTCAGCACCACCGTAACCAGGCCCAGTCTGCCGAAGGTGGCGATGAAGGCGAAGGCCAGCGGAACGCCGGAAAAATTCGACGCAACCCCGCAAAACGTCATGATGATCGTTCTGGCCTTCCGGTTGCCGATGCCGCGGCCGACGATCAGGGCGAGGCCAAGGCCAAGGAACGAGCCGAGCAACGCTGTCGTCGCTGAAATCTGAGCCGAGGTCACGAAGGCGTTTGCGATCTCCGAGGTTGCGAGATCCGCGAAGTTCGTCAGCGTGATGCTTCCCTGCCGATCGACAAAAGCGTTGGCAAGCAGTGCAACGGTCGGCATGATGATCATGACGGCCGCAAAGACGAAGAAGGGCACCGTGCCGATCAGCGCCGGCCAGTCGGGACGGGGAACACGAAGCATCGCACGCGGCTCTGACGGTTTCCCGGAGCGGGCGTGTCCCGCGCCGGGTGTGCTATTGGTCGACGTCCGATCCAAATTACTTGCTTCCTGCACCAACGGTGGTGGTCCATTCCTTTGCGATCACGTCGCTTGCTTCCACAAGGTGACCAAGCTCTGGGAAGACCAGGTTGGACCCGGTTTGCGGAAGCTTCGCCAACATCTCATCGGTGATCTTGCCGGATTTGCGCATCGCCTCGAAGCGGATCGGATGGCATAGGCCTTTCAGGAAGCCGGTTTGGCCTTCGTCGGAATAGAGATACTCCATCCAGAGCTTGGCGGCATTTGGATGCGGGGCGTATTTGCTGATGGCTTGCGCATAGACGCCAGCGACCGTCACGCTTGCCGGCACGATTGTGTCGAGGGGAGGATTTCCCTTGAAGTTCTGGTTATAGGTGATGCCGTTGAAGTCCCATCGTGTCGTGATCGGGGTTTCGCCCTTGGCGATCGATGATGCAATGCCGAAACCGGCGACGAGATTGCCGGCATCCTTCAGCTTGCGATAAAACGCCAGGCCGGCTTTGGCAGCTTCCGCCCCGGGCTGTGCGCCTGTCGCCAGACCAGCGGCATAAATGCTGAGGATCGCGTTGTTGGCCGTACGGGGATCTGCCGGGATCGATACGCTCTTCCGATAGGCGGGATCGAGGAGATCGGACCAGTCGGCAGGAGATTTTGCGACGATATCCTTGTTGACGATGAACGCCAGCACTCCATAGTAGTCGCCATACCAGTAGCCGTCAGGATCTTTGACGACGGCCGGAATTTCATCCCAGGCCTGCACTTTGTACGGTTGCAGGAGGTCATCCTGTTTTGCGGTCGGACCAAAGACGAGGCCGATGTCGATGACGTCGGGAGCTTGAGGCCCCTTGTTGTCCATATTGGCCTTGATCGTCGCCAGCTCCTCGCCCGAGCCGGCATTCGGATTGAGCTCGTTCACCGCGAGGCCGTACTTGTCCTTGAAGCCCTGGATCAGCGCGCCGTAGCCGCACCAATCATGGGAAACGGCGATCACGGTAAGCTGACCTTCGGCCTTTGCCGCCACAACGAGTTCGACCATGTTCGCCGCTTGTGCGATGGGAGGCAACCCGATCAGGGACGCTACTCCACAATATGCCAATCTCTTCCAATCCATTGAAATTCCCTTTCTTGAAACGCAGTGCGCTGCTCCATCAGCAAGGCGTCGATCGCACTCGGTATAGGTATGGCTATTAACGGTAATGTGACATTACGTGGCTAAATTTGGCATTAATTGACGTTTCGCGGTTTTACATGTCGACACTCGGCCGCGACCTGTTGCTCTGCGATCCTGTTGGCTTTGCACGGGATAACCTTCTGCATCGGAAATCTGTTTGATTTCAGTCAATATTCTTGGGTTTCGAGCTGAAGCTCCGGTCCCAGATTGACATGAGGCTTGGGCTCGACTATCCCACAAAACATCACACCGTAAACGCCAAGCAATATCTCCGAGCCTATCGGGTAGTTTGGGAATGGGGGGCTCGTGGCGAGACTACCGGCAGCAAGTCGCATTCAAGCCATCGCAGAACAACTTGAGGCCGGGGACGGCATCAGTATCGCTGCGATGGCCGAGCGATACTCCGTCTCCATGGAGACTATTCGCCGCGATCTTGCGAGCCTTGAAAAGAATGGGCTTCTCACGCGCGTGCATGGCGGCGCAATACCAACGGCACGCGCGGCGCCGATCTCGATGCGGGTCAACAGCCTGAGCAGTGAGAAGGCCTCGATCGGCGAGCTGACGGCAAAGCTGGTCGGACGCGATGGTTGGATCTTCATTACGCACGGCAGTACCACGCTCTCTGTTGCCAAGGCCTTGGACGAGGGGAGCCCGATCTCGGTGATGACCAACATGCCCGCTATCGCCGAGGCACTGCACGGCGGGGTGAAGCACCGGGTCACCCTAACAGGCGGCGAATATGACTATGCCGACGGCGCGCTGAATGGCCAACAGGTGCTGGACGCAATTTCCGAATGTGTGTTCGACACGGTGGTCATCGCCGCCTATGGCATCGATCCGGTGCATGGTTTGGTCGAGTCGGGAAAATACCTGCAGCACATGAAGCGCTTGCTCTTCCAGCGCAGCCATCGCCGCATCGCCGTTGCGGACCACAGCAAGTTCGGAGCGCCCGGCTCCTATATCTCGGCACCACTTTCCGAGATAGGGACGATCGTCACCGATCAGCCGCCGCCGTCCGCTTTCGCCGAAGCGTTGGACGAGGCTGGCGTTCGGGTGATTTATCCCGCAACCGTCAAGGAATCAGACAATGACCAATGAGGTACGCCACGTCGTGGTCATGGGCATCGACGGCCTGCGGCCGGATCTGGTCGATGAGATAACGATGCCCAACCTCGTCGCACTGGCGAACGCCGGCACGTGGAGTACCCATCATACGACGGTGTTTCCGAGCGAGACCCGCGGCGCGCTGACCGCCCTGGCAACAGGTTCCCCCGCCCAGACGAACGGGATTGCCGGCAATCAGTTCTACGTGCGCGACGGGTTTCCCGAGCAGATATTCACTGAGACGGTGCATGATTGGTACGCGGCCGATGAACGGCTTGGAGGGCAGCTGGTCGAGGCGACCTCGCTTTCGGAGACGCTCCACCGGGTGGGCCAACCCTTCGCGGTTATCGCGTCGAGCGGGCCTGGCGTGCTGCCCGCCCTGAACTGGAAAGGTGCACAACGCGATCAACTCGGGTTCAACGTCCGCCATCCTCAGACGGCCCATCCGCACGAGTTTGCGGCGCGCGTCCACCGCTCGCTAAGGATCCCGGCAGGGGGCGTGTCCGCCGACGGCCCGAGGGCGGCGTTGAGGGTCTTCGAGCAGGAGGTGTGGCCTCACAGCAAGCCGGCAGTGAGCATCCTCTGGTGCACCGAAGTGGACAGCGCGGCGCATCTGTACGGACTGGGATCGGATCAGCTGCGCGAGAAGATCCGCGTTTGCGATGAAGTGGTCGGCGCGCTGATGGCCTGGCGCGAGGCGCAGCCCGAGCGCAACAGCATTGCGCTTCTGGTCGTCTCCGATCATGGCCACGTCACGATTGGCGGCCTGGTTTCCGTCGCGGATTCGCTCTGTGCAGGCGGGTTCAAGGCAGCAGCCTCCTTCGCAGACGCCGCGACCGACATACTGGTGCGACCAGGACGTGCAGCCGGTGTCTGGCTCAGGAGGCACGACCCAGTCTTGTTGCAGGAGGTTGCGAGCTTCATGACTGAGCAGGCCTGGTTCGGCGGCGCCTTCAGCTGCGCGGGAGTGCCTGGAAGCATCCACGGGCGCGTGGAAGGAAGCCTGGCCTTGGAGTTGCTCGGCGCCGGCGGCGCCCGTGCGCCTGATCTGTTCGTACAGCTTGGAAGCAGGGTAAACGATGACGTGGCCGGTGGCATCGGTTCGGTCTATTACGATGCCGGCGACAACGATCTGCGGCCGGGCGGCGGGACCCATGGCGGTCTGCATCGCGGCGAACTGTTCGCGGCCCTCGCCGGGTACGGAGCGGGCCTGGGGCAGGGACGCGTTTCGACTACGCCGAGTGCCATTACCGACATCGCGCCGACCATACTGTCGCTGCTTGGTGTTCCGCAGCCGCAAACGATGACCGGTCGCGTGTTGCGGGAATTGATGGCGGAGGCGCCGACCGAGATCGAGCGGGTGTCCGAAGACATCCGATCCAGCGGAACTGGAAAGGTTACCGTCCTCTCCGGGATGCGGGCGATGGGGCGCTTCTACATGAGTGAAAGCCGGATTGTTCCGGCGACCTGATCACCGATGGCTACTGCCCGGGCACCGTAAAGTTAACCGACGGCTGATGAAGATGTGCGAACATGGGCCATGTCAGAAGTTGCTCGTGATCCGCTTTATCGTCGCCACCGCTTTCCCGCCGAGA
>NZ_FMXM01000099.1 GCF_900103325.1 Mesorhizobium qingshengii
CTCAATCGCCGAGCAGTTCGCCATCCTCACGGCATAGAACGCCGACCCGGATTCCTGCCATCCTTTGTCCCGTTTCGATCTTTGCGACAGAACCAAGCCTGACAGCGGCGGACAAAATGTCAGGTTCAGAACAAACATTCGCAAAAATGTCAGGTCATTACGACCGGCCATGTGGGACTGTGAGGTTTTTCAAAGCAAACAGGCGCTTACCGCGCGCTGAGCGCGCTGAGCGCCCTGGCACGGCTTTTGCACCTCTTGTTGGCGACTGCACGCAATGGGCAAGACGAGCGATGCTCTCTCCCCTGAACCCGTGTGCCGTCTCTGAGAGGAAACCAGCTCGTGCAGAAACCTTTGGAAATAGCTTTGCACCGCAACGTGGTGTTGCAGATCGACTCCCCGGCTCCTTCGATTAAAGTCGAGAACTGGCTGCGTGGCGAGCCCCTCACGACCTTTGAGCCCGGCAAAGTTTACATCATCGAATTTTGGGCAACGTGGTGCGGCCCATGTGTGGACGGGATGTCCCATCTGATGCAGCTGCAGGAGAAATACAGGGACAGCGGCGTTGAGATCGTCGGAGTCGCGGCTTCTGAAGCCGCTCCAACGGCCGATGAGGCCCGAAGCAAGCTGGACGCCTGGTTGACCGAAAAGTTCTCGAATCTGAACTATCGGATGGCGTTCGACTCCACAGGCGAAATGAAAAAGCTTTGGATGGAGCCCAGCTTTTCTTTCACGATTCCCACCTCGTTCGTGGTCGACCGAGACGCCCACATCGCCTTTATTGGTGGTCCGACGAAACTCGATGAGGTCTTGCCGAAGGTGCTTAACGGCAGCTGGCGCGCCAGCGATCAAGCGAAAGCCGCCGACAGGGAGCGGATCGAGAAAGGCGAAACCCATGCGCGCGAAAAAGCGCTGAAGAAGCCCATATACGACAAACTTGGGCCGGCAATGCAGACCGAGGATTGGAAGACGGCGCTCTCGGCGATCGAAGAGGGCATCACCTTGTTGCCCGACAACTTCGATTTCCGCGTGACTCATGCGCATCTGTTGCTTCACAAAATGCGCGACATGGAGGCCGGCTTGCCCGTCATGCGCCAATTCGTTCGCGACGCGATCGACAGAGAGTCCAAGCATTGGATATATTACGGGCTATTCCTACTCTTCGCGCCGTGCTTTGATTATGCCGGCTTGCCGTCTGCTGAGCGCTTTGCGATGGGCGAAGAGCTGTCTAAACACATCGTGGCACTGCCGCAAGGCGACGGCTCTAAGTTCATGTCTTATCCGATGGTCGCTCAGTACTATCATAAGAGCGGCAACAAAGATCGCGCGATCGAGTTGGTCGAGCAGGCACTTAAGGCGCTGGACGGTCCGGAGCCTATCTCGAACGACCTGAAACAGCACCTTCTACCGCAGTTGCTGCAGGCTCTGGCCAACTACAAGGGTGAGAAGGTTTGTCACGGCACTATCTGTGTGGCTCCGCAAAAGGATTCTCCCAACGTCAATGGGGTGGCCGAGGAGCAAACCTAAGAAGGGGTCGGAACAAGAGCGGTTCGAAATCGTACGCGGCCTTTATCAACCAAAGACAGCGGTTCTGTCGCAAAGATCGAAACGGGACAAAGGATGGCAGGAATCCGGGTCGGCGTTCTATGCCGTGAGGATGGCGAACTGCTCGGCGATTGA
>NZ_FMXM01000031.1 GCF_900103325.1 Mesorhizobium qingshengii
CACGCGTGGCGGGGTCGACAAGCCTTTCCAGGTCGCTGAGAAGTGTCGGATCCGTCTGCGTCAAAGGTTTGCGTCCGGCACCCTTGCGCCGGATGCCGCCAAGAGCTGAATCCGGCGCCGCGCCGCGCAGTTCCCGCAATCCATATCCGATGGTGCTACGCGCGATCCCCGTTGCCGCGGACACCGCCGCGATCCCGCCCCAGCCCGCGGTGAGCGCTTCCGCCGCCGCAAAGCGGCGACGACCACGCTCGTCCAGCACGGGGCTAACCGCATCATAGCGGAGCTTTATAGCGGCGACATCGATCACCGCCCATGTCTACAAAGCAACGCAGGATTTCGGAATCCCCCAAAACGAGCTTTATCGATTCAGCAATTTATCGACGTGTCCTTAGCGTTGATTTCCGCGACGAGGTAGCTCTCATTGACGACTTTGCCCTTTGCTGTCGTTGCGGCAAACGCGTATCCGGTCGCTATGAGCGCGGTGCCAACGTCGATTGTTTCGCCATTCATCTGCGCGCCGCACACGACAAAGACCGCTTTATCGAGGGCGTAGCCGATTGGCTGGCATGTTACCGAGGCGCTATCGAATAGGGCAGCGAGGTGCGCCAGCGAGATGTTCCCGCAATCGAGTTTGTTCCCATTTGGCTGTTCAGCCCACGTGCCTCGAAGACATGACTGCATGCCATAGAGCCGGAAAATGTGATTTCCCTCGCGCCAGGTATCTCCGGTCAGCAGTTGAGCTGACTTCGATACCACGAAGGGAGCGGCGGAATCGGAAGCATCCTGCGCCTGTGCCGATACGCATACCGAGAATGCCGCCAGCGCTGCAAAGCTCGCCTGTTTCATTCCTGGAACTGTCCACCGAGCTCGGCGGAGTGCTCCAGATCGGGGCGCAGGGACTTGCCGTCCTTGTTGCGTCCGATGGCCGCCATTTGGAAGAAAACCATTTCGTCATCGTCGTAGGCGACGTTGTACGGGTCGTTTGTGTTGCCGGCACCCACGAGAGAGAAACACGACACGGCGTCGGGTTCGCCCCTCCTGCTCTGCAGCACAAGTGTTTTGCAAAGCACGACAGAAGCACGATCGTTGTAGATTCCTTCTTCATAGTCCTGCGCCGCCTTCGTGCAGTCCCACTCCTGCGTCTTGTAGGTAATCTTTGGTTTTGGGCAGGCCGCAAGGCCGCGCAGTCGATACGTCACACCGTTGATGACGCGCTCGGTCGCCGACGGCACCTTGACCGGCGCGATGAGGGTCGCCGCATCGCGCTGAAAGAGCGCGCCTTTGGCATCGTAGCGCTCATAGACGAACACCTTCTCGCCCGGCTTCGCAAACTGGAGCAGGTAGCGCTCCGACGGCTGCGCGAAGGCATTTGGGGCGTCGGCGCCGGCGGCATAAGCCACGGCACCCTGGAGCAGCAAAACCGTGCAAAGGGCAATCTGTTTCATTCGAAATTCGTCCCTGCGGTGCATATCGTGTTGACACTTTACTAGGGCTGCGTGTAGCCATAGTAAAGTGTTAAATTTTGGCGACAGTATGAACACTCGAACAGCTCTCCTGCTCACCCTGTGTGGCGCTGCAATGCCCTTCGTGGCGCACGGCCAAGACCGGGCATCAGACCGCGTAGCAGTCGCCTTTGCAATGCCGGCGCAAGTCCTTGCCGCCGTCGGGGCGCAAAGGCCGGGGGCGTGTAAGGCCGGAAATCGTGCAGAGGTCTCCCAACTTGTGCGTTCCATCGCGCAAGACGAAGGGTTCGACGCCGATCTGGCCGAGGCGATTGCATGGGCTGAAAGCGATCTCGGCGCCAGTCAGGGTCCGTCTAAGGCCGGAGCCCTGGGGATCATGCAGCTGATGCCGGCCACGGCGGCCGGTCTCGGCGTGCGGGACCGGTGCGATACGCAGGCAAATGTCCGGGCTGGCCTTCGCTATCTCAAGTCACTCTATGACGAGTTCCAGGATCCGCTGCTGATGCTTGCGGCTTACAACGCCGGGCCCAACAGCGTCTACAAGGCGCAAGGGATTCCGGTGAATCCGGAGACGGCTGAATACATCGTGAAAATCTTGAACCGCTGGAAGTTCGGCGGTGTCGTGAAGAAGTCCACCCTGCCCACCTCCGAAATGCTCGCGGCCACTCCGCCAGCAAACGGGGACGCTTGGCAGGATGGCCATGTCATGGATTTCGGCAACTGAAAGGAGCCAAAGGGTGGAATACAGGAAAGCGGGCATGTTTGCCCTGAAACTGGCCTTGGCCTCGGCGGTCGGAATAGCGCTCGCGCCAGCCACCGCGTACGCCCAGTCGGCGGCACCAGTCGAAAACGTGCTTGAGTGGTTCGTCGGAGTTCTGCAGGGCAACATAGCGCGCTCATTCGCCATCATCGCGGTCTGCTTTCTCGGCTTCCTCGCCATGACGGGCCGGCTGGCGTGGATGATGGCTTTTTCCATCATCATCGGCATCGCTCTGATCTTCGGCGCTGCCCAACTGGTGGATGCGGTTCGCGCGACCGCGGGAGGCAGCTGAGGCATGGACGACGAGGAAGTCTATGTCGAGCCGGTCAGCCTGCCCCTGACACGCCCCCCGATGAAATGGGGGGTGCGCTACGAGGTTTTCGCGCTGAACGGCATCCTGGCGGTGATCGCCTTTATCGCCACGAGCAGCTTCATCCTCGGTCTTGGCGTGTTCGGCGTGGTGCATCTGGTCAGCGCATATCTGTGCCAGCGCGACCCCTACATGTTTCATATTTTCGAGCGGCGCATCTCCAAACGCGGAGCGGTGGCGAACCTTACTTTTTGGGGCGCGAGGAGCTATTCGCCATGAGCCTCGACGCCGACCTGAAATTCGGCCGTGAGCGCCGCCGCGAAAAGCCCGCGGCGATGCACATCCCCTACCTTCGCCATGTCGATGACAATTTAATCGTGACGAAGAGCGGCTTTCTGGTCGGCGCCATCCAGCTCAGCGGCCTGCCGTTCCAAACGATGGACCAGGCCGAGTTGAACAGCCGAATGTTCAACCGCAACACCACGTTCCGCAATCTCTCGACCTCTCGCTTTGCGGTCTACACAACGATGATCCGCCGCCACGTGACGCCGGAGATCGAAGGCGACTTTGACAATCCTTTCGTGGCCGAGCTCGACGCCCGCTACATGGATGAGCTTGGGTCGAAAAACCTTTTCGTCAACGAGGCGTATCTGACGGTCATACGCCGTCCGATGGTCGGCCGGGTCGGCTGGGTGGACAAGGCGCTCAATGCATTCCGCGTCAGCACCGCCGGCGAAGAAACCCGCGAAGAGGCAATTGCCGAACTGCATGACACCCTTGACGGGATGGTCAAGGATTTCACCGCTTATGGGGGGCGTCTTCTCGGTGTCGTGAAGCGCCGCGACAGCTTCTTTTCCGAGCCTGCGGAATTTTTGGCGAAGATCCTCGCGGGCGGCATCGAGGTGGAAATGCCTTTGCCGCGCATGTCCCTCGGCGATGTTCTGGCGACGCGGCAGCTGTTTTTCGGCAAGTCGGCGCTGGAACTTCGGGGTCCGGACCAAGCCAAGCTCGGCGCCATCGTGTCAATCAAGGAATACCCACCGTTCACCGCACCGGGCTCTTTGGACGGTCTGTTGCGCTTGCCGCATGAGTTTATTCTGACGCAAAGTTTCGCGATCGAAGACCGTGTAACGGCGATGCGCAGGATCAACACCATCGCCAACCAGGTTGAGGGTTCCGACGAGGCGGGCACGACGGTCGAGGATTCCGTCCACGACGGCGCCGACAAGCTGGCCGGCGGCGAAGTCGTCTTCGGACAACATCACATGAGCGTCATGGCATTGGCGCAGGACATGACTGGGCTCAACCGTGCGCTATCCGACATCACGGCCGAGCTTTCGCGCATGTCGATCGTACCGGTCCGCGAGACTCTGAACACGGAATTGGCCTTCTGGGCGCAGCTGCCGGGAAATTTCAGCTACATCGCGCGACGTGCGTTGATCTCGTCGCTAAATTTCGCCGGTCTTTTTTCAGGACACAATTTCCCGTCCGGCCAACGCGAGCGGCTGCATTGGAAACGCCCTATCGCTTTGCTCGAGACGACCAGCCAGACGGCTTACTATTTCAATTTCCACGTTCACGATGTCGGGCACTTCACGGTGTTCGGCCCGACCGGCTCGGGCAAGACCGTGGTGCTGTCATTCCTGATGGCGCAGTCCATGCGCATCACGCCCCGGCCACGATGTGTCTATTTCGACTATATGCGCGGCGCTGAAATTTTCGTTCGGGCGCTCGGCGGTCGCTACGAGGTGATGGAACCTTCTCAGCCAACCGGGTTCGCGCCATTGCAGCTTGATGACACGGCAGAAAACCGTTCTTTCCTGGAAGATTTGCTCCTCTACATTCTGACGCCGGAAGGCGGCGCGCTGGACGTGGCGGAGATGCGCGTCATTAACGCCGCCGTCGACATGGTCTACAAGATTCCGCGCGAACAGCGGACCTTCGATTTGCTGCCGGAAGTGCTACGGGGCTCGCTCATGCCTGGCATGAACGATCTGGCCGCGCGGATAGAGCCCTGGCTCGACCCGAAGGACAAGGGCTGGCTTTTCAACAATCCCGTCGATCTAGTCGATTTCTCGAAGCCCGTTGTCGGGTTCGACATGACGAAGATCCTGGGCGATCGCAAGCTGCGCTCGGCGGCGTTGCTCTACATCTTCCATCGTCTGGAAGACGTCATCGACGGCTCGCCGATCATGCTCTTCCTCGATGAAGGTTGGAAGCTGCTGGACGACGAGGTTTTCGCCGCTTTCATCAACGAGACGCTGAAGACCATTCGTCGCCGCAACGGCGTGGTCGGCTTCGGCACGCAGACAGCCGAAGACGTCGTCAGTTCCTCCATCTCGTCGTCACTGATCGAGCAAACGAAGACCAACATTTTCTTCCCCAACCCGAAGGCGAGCAAGGAGTCCTACATGGAGCGCTTCTCGCTTACAGCGAAGGAATTCGAGTTCGTGCGCCGAACCGCGAAGGAAACACGCACCTTCCTCGTCAAGCACGACAGCGACTCGATCGTAGCTAGGCTCGATTTGTCGGCAATGCCCGATCTTATCAAGGTGTTGTCCTCGAACGAAGCCAACAGCAAGGAATGCGCACGGCTGCGGGAAACCTTCGGCGACGAGCCGGAGATGTGGTTGCCATACTTCTGCGGATGGGAGGACGAGCATGACGAAGCGGCTTAGCAGCGCCTGTCTGGCCGTGGCTCTCGGGACAGCGGGAAGCATGACCGCAGCTGTCGCTCAGATCGCGGTCATCGACGGACCGAACCTCGACAAGCGGCAAGAGGACGAGCAGCACAGTACGAAGTCGGATGAGGCCAAGAGGGACGAAACCGACAAGAAGAAAAGCGTCGTCTGCACCTACTCGAACAAATACCGCTCACAGATGTTTCGCAGGTCGCCTGCCGAAGCGTTGCAGCGCGACGCGGGCAACGTGAAGATGATCCGCTATTATGCGCAGAAATACGGCGTGCCCGAAGGCCTGGCGCTGTCCGTTGCCTATCAGGAATCGCGCTTCGACACGTGCGCCGGGAGCCACACCGGCGTCAAAGGCGTCATGCAGCTGACCAAGGGCACCGGTAAGTCCATGGGACTTGACCGTGACGTGAACGAGCAGAATGTCGAAGGCGGCGTCAAATATCTCGGAATGGGCGTGAAGCAATGCGGGGCGACGAACTATAGCTGTCTCGCCTCCTTCTACAACGGATCGAACGCAGGCGAGCAAAGCCAGTGGGCCGGCGGCGTCGGCCGTTGGAACAGCTACTTCAACGAATATGTATCGAGCGGCAAGGCTCCGGCCGCCGCGCCGCCACCATTCTCGATCGTAACGGCCGACGGCGCAGGCGGCACGGCCCAGGACGCGGCTATGGGCACGGTGAGGAAGGCGGCTGGCGGCCTCGATGCAAGCTCATCGCAGATGGGCGCCAACGACGCGGCAATCGACGCGCTGGCGGGCAATGTTGGCCAGGTGACCGAATACAAGGACGCTTGGGAGCTGAACTCGTCGGCTCGTGGGATCAACGCCGATGTCACCAACCAATACCTCGCCCAGGCCGGGGATTTTACGGCGTTGCTGGCCCAACTTCTATCGTTGCAGAATGTTCAGGCATCGCAGTCGTCCAAGCTGGTGCAACAGCCCAAGAGCGGCTCTCCAAACCCATTCTCTTGTGATCCCGCGGAACTGGAACGATTGAAGATCGATCGCGGCCGGTGGCTGCCATGCGCGGTTGAGAACGCGAGGGCAGGCTCGGCCGACAGCCGCTCGATGGTCATCACCAGTGATCCTGCCGGCGCTGCCAGCGTGATCGATTCTCTACAGCAATAGGAGGCTGACATGAAGAAATTCGCGATTGCTACCGGCATGGCGCTTTGGACGAGCGCGGGCTTTGCACAGATTGCCGTCATCGATGGCGCCAATCTCGATGTCGCCCGCAAGAATGCGGAGAACACCAACTCCATCATGGATTCGAACAAGGATATTCTGAGAAAGAGCCAAGAGATCCTGCAGGCTCTCAGCGGCAGTCGTGACGGTTCGCTCGGGATTGGACAAATGGGCCTCGGCGGCAATATGTCGATTGCCCAGGCTCCGTCATTCGGATCGATCCTGAACGGCGGCGCACTTTCGTTTGGTGGCCTGTCGCCCGAAATCCAGAAAATCGCTGGCGCCGTCATCAATGGGCTGCAGCTGGTAAAGCAGCTCCAGCAGATTGCCGGCAAGGAGACGAGCGCCGTCAACTCAGCCTACGGCGGCAGCGTCAACGTGGCCTCGCTGCTAAGCGCGCTGACGTCGCAGGCCTCGCAGGGCGTCACCCAGCGCCAACAGTCCCTGCAGTCCGCGAGCGGGCAGATTGGGCAGTCGCAGGACGTCAAGGGATCGGTGGACCAGAACACACGGATGCAGCTGGAAAACGCGCGCGCGGTCAACGAATTGATCGGCGTCCAGAATGGCGCGGTCGCGGCCCTGAATGAGAAGCTGAAGGGAGATCTTCTTCGCCAGAGCCAGGTGCAGAAGATGATGACGCCGCGCAACGTCAATCCGTTCGCGGAATTTGGCAAGAGCGGAGGCTAGCGCTTGTCGAGGCGGGCGTTGCGCATCTGCGCTGTGATTGGGCTCGGCGCAGTGCTTTTCGGATGCGCTAATCGCGAACTGAAAGCGCCGTGCGGGCCTTTGGCGTATGCCGACGTCGACGAATGCGGCCCGCTGAAGCCGGTCAATTCAACGCCGTTCGCCAGCATCATTGACGAGGATCCATGAACGGTCTTGCCGAAAGCATTCTCGGTGGCATTGACAACATCGGCGAGGACTTCGTCCGCACCGTCTATATGCAGTTGGGCAATGCGATGGGCAACGTCTTCACCCTCATGCTCACCCTCTATATCGTGTGGTGGGGCTATTCGATCCTGAGCGGGCGAGAGTCGATCTCGCCGCTCGAAGCGGCCTATCGCCTCGGCCGCGCCGTCATCATCTATATGCTGCTGACCGGATGGGGCACATTTTCCGCGACGATCTATCAGCTCGTGCAAAGCATTCCAGATGAGGTCGGCAAAGTGATCGTCGGCGCCGTGTCGCGAGCCACCGGCAATCAGCTCAGCGACCAGGCGGCAATTCCAGCGCTTATCGACAATCTCTACCAAGGGGCACAGGACGTCGCCAATCAGGTCTATAGCGGATCCTTCTACGACATTTTTGGCGCGCTGCTGTCGCTGCTCGTTCTGCTTTCAGCCATCATCTTCGCAGCGCTTGCCATTGCCGCAATCATCGCCGCCAAAGTGATGTTGTTCATCACACTGGCCTTGGCGCCGATATGGATCATTCTCTGGCTTTACCGCTGGTCCTCGCGCATGAGCGAAGGCTTCCTTTCGCTCACGACCTTCCTGATGATTCAGCAAGTCCTGATCTACGGCTTTCTCGGCTTCTACTTCTCGCTCGTAAACGCGGCGCTGAACACCGCCACGTCCGGTGGAGCGACCATGGACAGTAAGATGTCGCTGGTGCTGCCCTTGGTGCTGGTGACGATCATCGGGATCTACGTTCTCATGCAGATCCCATCGATTGCTTCGATCCTAAATGGCGGCGGGTATCTGAGCACCGTGGGCGCCCGCTACTCGTATGGGAGGTTCGGCAGAAACGCCGTGCGCTACTCCGGTGCTCGATGGGCCGCCGGCCGCGCCGCTCGGGGCGCCCGGCAGCTCGCGGCAAACAACTTCCGATCTCCGCGAGCAGCAAGGGCCGATGCCGCAACTCGGTCCGCCATCCAGCAAGGTGCGCGCGATAACGCCAGGCCTCTGGCCTAGAACACAAGAACGATCATCGATCGCGGCCCTAGATCAGGATTGCGTCGCGCAAACGAGGCAATAGTAAAGTGTCAACACCATCGGAAACGACTGCTAACAGCAGCAGCGAACTCGTCGACAAACGCTATTACAAGGCAGGCGCGACCTGGGAAGACGACACGCACAGGTCAATGCGGCGATCGCGTACATTGGCATGGATCGTCAGCGGCGTTTCCGGACTGGTGGCGGTGTTGTCGCTGCTGGCGCTCGTGCTGATCCTGCCGCTCCGGCAGTTCGAGCCGTATGTTGTGGAGGTCGACAAATCGACGGGCTACCTCGAGATCATGCGCGCGCTGAAGCCTGGAGATTTGTCCCAGAACGAAGCCGTCACGGCGGCCAATCTGGTGCGCTACATCAGGGCCCGCGAAACTTACGATTCCCGTGAACTGAAACAGAATTACGACCTGGCGCAGCTCTACTCCACCGATGCGGCGTCCAAGGATTTGACTTGGGCTTTCACGCCCGCAAATCCGCAATCGCTAGACAAGACCTATGGCAGCAATGTCACCATATCGGTCGAGATCAAGTCCGTTTCCCTGCTCAATCGCAACACAGCCTCGGTGCGCTTTGCCACGACGACGCGTCGGGACAATTCGTCCACGGCCGACAATTGGGTGGCGGTGATAAAATTCCGCTACACCTCGACGCCGCTCAAGAACGAATGGCGTTTCGACAACCCGCTGGGATTTCAGGTTACGGATTACCGCCGCGACCAGGAATCGGCGCCGGCCGCCGGGAGCCTGCAATGAGATGGCGCGCGGGCCTCACCCTGTCGGCCGCCCTTCTGCTCGGCACAATTCATGGCGCGGCCGCACGCGACGGCCGCATCCGATACGTCACCTTCAACAATGACGACGTGACGTCGGTGCGTGCAGCTCTCGGCATTTCGACGATGGTCGAGCTCAGCCCGACCGAAGTCATCGAAACCGTCTCCGCCGGCGACACGAAAGGCTGGTCGATCATCCCCAAACGCGGATCACGATTCCTCTTCATCAAGCCGCTGGAGCGCGATGCTTGGACCAATGTCAACGTTGTCACCAACCGGCGCGTCTATTCCCTGCTGCTGCAGGCTACTGACAATGACCGGGACCGGGCATCCTTCCAGGTCCGGTTCAAATACCCGGACGAGGATATCAACGCGCGGTTGCTCTCACAGGCCAAGGAGAGCGCTGCCGATCCGGATTTGAAGGATCTGAACTATGCCGATCTCAACTACGACTATGCCTACAAGGGCGACGACAGCTTGAAGCCGCGCACCGTATTCGACGACGGCACGAAGGTGTTTCTGGAGTTCAAGGGTGACATTCCGGCGATTTTTGTTGTCGACGACAAGCGCCATGAGTCGCTGGTCAACGTTCGCACGCAGGGCAAATACACCGTCATCGACAAGGTCGCACGGCAATTCACCTTGCGAGCCGATGGCAAGACGCTCTGCCTGTACAACCGCGCGCGACCCAACGCCATCGATCCCGTCGAGCAAGTCTACGGTCCAACGAAACTGACAAGCGGTTCCACCCTGTTCGGATCCAGCGGAGGGCGCTGATGACGCAGATCGATTATAACCAACTGGACGGCAGCCCAACGGTCGCGCGCCGTGGTGCGGGTGTGGCTACGAGAATCGCGCTGGTCAGCCTCGGCGTGGTGCTAGTAGGCGCGCTGATATGGCTGAACTGGCCTCGGGAGCCGGTATCGCGCGATCTTCGCAGCGAGGACGAGGAAAACTTCAACCCGCCGGAGTTTCGTCCACCGGCGTTGAACGAGCCGCCTCAACCTGCCGACGGCACGATCGACCAGATCGTGGTGCCGCCACCGGCCGCCGAGCAGAATGGCACGCAGCAGGCTGACAATGTCGATCAGACCGTGCAGGAGGGCGCCGACCTTGATGCGCAGCGGCGGGCACTGGAGGCGCAAATGGCGGCCGAGGAGGCTCGTCGCAAGGCCGAGGCGGAAGAAGCCCGCCGCAAGGCCGCGGCTGAGGACGAGGCTCGCCGCAAGGCCGAGGCCGCCGAGCACGAAAAGGCAGTGTGGGAACGCCTGCGGTCGAACCAGATGGTGACGAATGATGAAAACGGGTCGACGAATGCCGGCGCCCAGGCAGGACAGGTCGAAATCGCGCCCGACGGTCAGATCGTTCCGGTCCCCGGCGCCGACACTGACCCCAACAAGGCATTCCTAGCGCAGTCTGAGGCAAGTTCTTCCGGTATCGTCAAAGCCAGGGCCTTCCGACGCACCGATGCGTTGATCCCTGAAGGAACGATCCTTCGCGGCTATCTGGAAACCGCTGTTAACACCGACCTTCCCGGCGCCGTACGCGCTGTCGTGCGTGAAAATGTCTTCTCGCTCGACGGCAGGCGGATCCTCATTCCGAAAGGCTCGCGACTGACCGGGGAATATCGCTCGGGGCTTGCGCGCGGTCAGAAGCGGGTTTTCATCGTCTGGAACAGGGTCATCCGCTCGGACGGCATTTCCGTCGATATCAAGTCACCCGGTGCAGACGCGCTCGGCCGCGGCGGCATGGGCGGCCGTGTCGATACGCACTGGGTTGAACGGTACGGCAACGCCATCATGCTTTCCGTCGTTGGCGGCGTCTCTGAATATCTGTCCTCGCTTGGCGACAGCAGCCAGGATGGACAACAGCGCCAGGTGTCGACAATCGATCCCGTAACCGGTGAGACCACAACCGTAACTTATGGTGACAATGGCTCGCAGCGCGATGCCCGCAGCATCGCCTTTGACAAGTCATCGACCGCCCTGCAGCAACTTGCGCAAGAGGCGTTTCGCGACACGCAGAACATTGGCCCGACAGTCTACATCGACCAGGGCACATCAGTTGTCGTGCTGGTGCGGCGAGATCTCGATTTCTCGGATTTGTACGCCGATCCCGTTCAGGAAGAAGTTGCACGAATGAAGGCAGGTGGGCGGCCGAAGACCGCGATTGATCCGACGCCTCTTTACGCGACGCCAAAGGATCATTTTTATCCTGGCTATGGGAGCCCGGTGAAATGAACGCCGTGCATCCCCTCCCCGACCCTTGGGCAAGAGCCCCGGTCCTGCGTGCTCATCTGGAGCCAATATGGTCCTATTTGAACGAAGACTCAGTTTCCGAGATTGCGATCAACAGGCCGGGTGAATTGTTCATCGAACGCCTCGGCGCCAAGGAAATGGAGCACATCGTCAAGCGCGAGGTTACGCCCGGCTGGATTAGGCATATCTCGACGGGCGTCGCCTCGGCGACAAATCAGGTCATCAACGAAGAAAAGCCGGTCCTGTCTGCCGCGCTACCCTCGGGCGAGCGCATCCAATGCATCTTGCCGCCGGCGGCTCCCGAAGGCGGGGCGATCTCAATCCGCAAGCAGGTCATCATGGATATGAGCCTTGATGCCTACAAGGATCTTGGCGCATTCGAGAATACTGCGATCGGCAGCGGCCTGGCGCTTTCAACCGAAGAAAAGCGACTTGTCGAAATGGTGCACGACACGTCGCCGATGGACTTCCTGCAGTATGCGGTGCGCAACCGCGTCTCGATCGTCGTTTCAGGCGGTACATCGACCGGCAAGACGACGTTTTTGAATGCACTCTTGAAGGAGATCCCGGCTCATGAACGGATCATCACGATCGAAGACACTCGCGAACTGAGGCTGCCGGCTCCCAACAACGTCACCCTGATAGCCTCAAAGGGCGACCAGGGCCTCGCCAAAGTCTCTGCGCAACAGCTTCTCGAGGCCTCGCTTCGCATGCGACCTGACCGTCTGTTATTGGGCGAGTTGCGCGGCGCTGAAACCTTCGCGTTTCTCCAGGCGATCAACACCGGCCATCCTGGTTCGCTCACGACCGTTCATGCCAATTCCGCCCGGTCCGCCTACGAGCGGCTGGCGCTCATGGTCATGCAGGGCAGTACGGGGCTCTCACGCAGTGAAATCCTCGACTATTTGCGCGAGGTCATTCCGGTGGTCGTCCAGATGGTCCGCACCGAAGGCGGCCGGCGCGGCATCAGCGAGATCAAGTTCACCAAGGCGGAGACGATCTAGCGAGGCCCACCCATGCAGAAAATCGCAACAGCAATTTTCATGATGCTTATGGCGCTAGCCCTGGGCGCACTGCTCTTCACGGTCGCCTATGCCGCGACTGATTGGTATCGGACTGGCGCCCACGTCCTGTTCGACCAGCTGAACGCCAATCCCTGGCCGGTCGTTCGTCAGGCCTGGGCGGACACGATGGTGAGGAATTTTGACCGGGTACAATACGCCGTTGCAGCAGGCGCATTAGGGTTTCTGTTGCCACTGGTCAGCTTGTTTCTCATGCGCCCGAGAAAGCGCAATGACTCTCGCTTCATGACCATGAGCGACGTATCAAAAACCGGCCTGACGAAAGTGGGCGGCGTCTTCGTCGGTCGCGCCGGCGGCAAGCTCACCGAAATTCTGTCGCCCAGCCGCGATCACAGCTCCGGCAAAATCCGCTTGACGCAGCGCAAGCTGATTGGTGGCAAGAAATTGTGGATCGATGGCGATGATATCGGCGGCTTCGTCATCGGCCCGCCCCGCTCGGGCAAAGGCACGTCTCTCATCATCCCGAACGCCTTGACCTGGCCGCATTCGCTCGTGGTTCTCGACCTGCGCGGCGAGACCTATGCGGCGACTGCCGGTTACCGTTCGACCATGAGCCGCGTGGTGCGTTTCGCGCCAGCTGATCCGGACGGCAATACCGCATGCTACAATCCGATGGACTTCATCTCGCTGGACTCAGCACAGCGCGACATCGACCTTCGCAACATCGCTGCGGCGTTGTTTCCGCGCCCCCCGTCCAACGCGGATCCCTATTGGGTCAACGACGCCCGCCTGCTTTTTACCGGCATCGCGTCCTTCGTCATGGAATCGACTGCGATCCCGAACGAGAAGAAGACCTTTGCCACAATCCTCGAGATCATGAACGGCGCCGAGCAGCCGCTCCTGGAGTTCATCGGCTCGCTGCGCGAGGAACGCCGCCGCGAATGTTCGCATTTTACGCTGCAAACCCTGTTGCCGTATTTCGAAATGTCTGAGCGGCAGTTTTCCGGAATCTACGCGGGCGTCCGGACCGGCATGGCCCCCTTCCTCAACGAGCGCCTGATGCGAGCTACCTCGCGCAGCACGTTCGATATTCGCAAACTCAAGCGCGACCGGGTCTCTCTCTATCTCGACGTACGGCGCGAGCAGATCACGTCGCTTGGACCGTTGTTCAACGTCCTGATTACACAGATGATGAACTTCATGTCGGAAACCATGCCGCGTCCGGAAGAGCATCCGGTGCTTGTGCTGCTCGACGAGTTCCAGAACCTCGGCAAGCTCGAGAACGTGACCGAAATGGCGAGTGTGCTTGGCGGTAACGGCGTTTCGATGTGGTTTTTCGTGCAGTCGCTAAAGGCGGTAGACGAAATCTATCGCCAGGAAGGGCGCAAGACGCTCATCAACGCTGCTCGCGTGCAGATCTTTTTCGGTGCGCAGGACGCGGACGATCTGCGTTACGTTTCCGAGCAGCTCGGCGAAACGTCGGACGTGCAAAAGGACGTGACGCGCACCAAGGCGACGTTGTTCGACACCTATTACACGCGCTCGGAGCACCGTAAGGAAGTGCGGCGGCCCTTGATGAGGCCAGATGAAATCCGTACGCTCGACAAGAACAAGGTCATCATATTGCCGCGTGGGGAACTGCCGATCCTCGGCACCCGCAATTTCTATTTCGCCGACGGCCAGCTCGCCAAACGCGCGTTCATGCCCCTACCCGCCTCCACCGACGCTTCGCGCACGAAAAGCCCTGCATTGGACGCTTCCGCGGCGGTTCCATCTCCTGCGCTCCCGACGATTGTGCCGACAGCACCCACGTACCGCTCAGGCCTTGAGAAGACCCGGCTGCGGCGCGGCGCGACATTTGCAGCAAAGGCAGGCCGTATAGCTCCGCCTTCGGGCCGGCGCGCAATCGTGAAAGACCGGCTGAATGTAACAGTCGCCGCAGCCGTAGGAGGTCATGCCGTCATAGATTTTGCCGCTTTGGCAGCCAAAGCGGTGACAACACGCATAGCGCCCGACAAAGAAGCGGCGGTTTCGGCCATCCTGAACAAGGTGCGGTCTCTGCGCGCCAATGCATCCGACACCGAGACTTTCGATCGAAATCTGAGCATCGTCGAAGAAGCTTTGCCTGATCTAGTCGATGGGTAGGCTAGCATTCCGATGCGGCGGAGAAATCATTGTCTACCGTGACCTTGTTCGTCATGGCGGCGGAGGACATTGCCGCGCGTTTCGGGCGGTGCCGAGGTCTCAATCGAGCGCATATCGATGTCCGCCTTCACCGGCTCAACCGCGGAGCTGGATACGCTGGCGGATCTGCTGGTAGATTTGAATCTCGGCTTCGTGTGCGACCTGCACGACGATGGCAAACCGTTGGCGGTCGAGCTCCGTCGCCCACCCGGCTTCGCATCGAACGACGATGTAATAACGATCGCCGTAGTTCGAAATGTCGGTCTTGAATGTCGCAGTAGCCGACTGGAGCGTGCTCTTCTCCCTCGATTGCGGCCCGGGGACCATCTTGCACTGGAAACGATTTGCGATGTCGGGGACCGCCTCTTCGCGTGGCCGGCGGCGATAGTGTTCCGAAATCAGCGCCGGCTCGCATCCCCGCACAAGGCGGAAACTCATACCGACGCCGGCATAGTCGTTGCGACTGTGACGGACCGGCGGATCGTACGCGAGCGAAATACGAATCCTGCGCCGGCCATTGGTGCTCTGAAATAGTGCTGGGACCGGCAGCTCATAGATGGCGAAATGATCCATAGCCAGCTCGTCTTCCGCATAGAGCACGACGCGTGCGTCATCGGAGAATGCGGCGTGCTCAAGATTGATTTGCCCGTAACCACACACGTTCCGGATGGCGTCCTCTCCCAACGGCGACAAACGCTGGTGTGCAGCCTCAGGCACAGTCGCCGAGGTAGCAAGCAGTGCGCGCACGAGGTTGGCCGACGCCTCTGGAAACCGGGACAGCACCTGCGCTGCCTTGAAGGCGACGATCGGCGCTGCATAGGAGGTGCCCGAGCCGCTGGTGATCAATTGCTCAATCGGGCGATGATGAAGCGTCAGCAGACCGGCGCTCGCGACGTCGCGGCCGTCGCGCAGTCTCTGAACGAGAGGGTCGACAATCATCGTACCGCCGAGATCTATGAAATCCGGCTTGACCGACCCTTCCACTCCGGGCCCGACCCGGGTAAATGGGGACGGCTCGCCGTCCTGCGTGATGGGCCGCACCGCAACCTCTGCGCCGAGCCTCGCATCGAGCCCGTTGCCATGTGCGAGGGACCCGACCGTCACAACGTTGATGGCGCCGCCGGGCTCAAAAAGCCGATTGCCTTCTTCGGTTAGGTAGCGGGGATACTCCGTCACGGCCTGTTCGATCCTGTTGCCGGCACGCGGGGCACGGTTGCCGGCCGAGACGACGATCACAACATCGAGCTCGCGCGCGAGTTCATCCAGTGTCGCGGCCCAGGTTCCGACTTTCCCACCGTCATAGACGCGCTTGCGGTCGGCCAGCGCGATGACAAACAGCCGGCATCCAAATCGAGCGTGAAGCGCAATGACCGCTTCTCGCATCTGAGAGGGCACCAGTCGCCGCTCATCGAAATTGCCGCGTTCGTTGACGACCTTGGCGGAACAAAGACGCGCCGCGCGCGCGAGGGCACCGCCGGCAAGCTGAGCTCGAAGATCTCCGAATACAGCCACGCCGCCGACGCGCGTTCCATGCCCCCATTCGTCGGCAGTGCCCAGACGTTCGGGAACGCCGATCGCGCCCACGAGGATGTCCTCGATTAGGGGATGATCATTGACGCCGCTGTCGATCACGCCGATGAGCGGCGCGTCTTCACCGACCGGCCCACGCTCCGGCAGCTCGCCGAGTTCGAGGCGCATGGCTTCTGTAGTTGCCACGTCCGGGGACGGCGGAAGGTCGATGGACGCGACGTCCTCCAGCGACAGCAACGATCGAAAAACCTCTCCGCTGGCGCGGATCCGCGCCATGGTGATCGACGGCCCGATATACTCGTCGAGCCATTCGCCGCCGCGAGCGACCACATAGGCTTCGATGTCGCCAAGTTTACTCTGACGTAGGTCACGTCGGCCGAGATCCCAGAGCTCCAGATCGGCGACCAACTCACCGACGGCGTCGAAATCTTCGGGCCCGGTGTAGCCCTCTTCCCTCAGGCGCACCCCAATCCGGTCTCTCGGATCGACCGTCCCAACCGATGCAATCGAGGCGACGAAGTTCGCATATGGAGCGCCCGCCTGGCCAGCGGGAATAGGACCGCCATAGGCATCGATCCGCGCCCGGAAGTCACGCAACTCGTCGTTTGACGAAAAGAGGACAAGAGTTCGGTCGGCGTCGCTCGATAGCACCGTTAAGCCTAGAGCCTCCCAGTCGCTTTCGAGCAGCGAACCCGTCATTCGGACGCGAAGGATCAGGGATGGATTGACCGTCCCAGGAGGCCGCCGACGCTGCTGAACCGCGACCGCATCGTTGAGCTCCTCGGTGATCCGGCGGCTGTGATAAGGACGGTCGCGCTCCGGTGCTGCACCAAAGCCCGGGCGCTTGCGGCGTTCGAGTTGCTCCGGCAGCCTTGCGAGCTGCAAATGGTCGTACCGGGCCATTAATGCGGCCTCCTACGACTGGCTGGTGAGGCGCGACCGACCCGCTCTGCGACGCTGTTCGTCGAGGATGGCGGCGTTGAAATCCCGCTCCCTGACGTCCTTGCGCTTTTCGATGACCGCCGACTTTATCGCCTGGATGCAGACGCGCTCGATCTCCGCGTAGGATAACCCGATCAGTTCACCAGCCTTCGTTCCGACATCGAAGGCCGTCGACACATTTCGGAATTTTGTGCGTAGGTAGCGGCCGATCAGCTGCTCATCGGGCTTGTCGAACCAGATCACCTCGTCGAACCGCCGCCAGATCGCGCTGTCGAGAGCGTGGTCCAGGTTTGTCGCAGCGATCAGGAAGCCCTGGGGTCTGAGGCGGTCGATGAACAGGAGCAGGCTATTGACGACGCGCCGGAGCTCGTTGTGCTCGCTTGAATCATCGCGAGACCGCGCCAATGCGTCGAACTCGTCGAGAAAAAGAACACAAGGCTGCTTTCGAGCGAAGTCGAAGATCTTCCGAAGATTGCTCGCGGTTTCCCCAAGATAGGAGGAAATCAGCTGGTCGAGTTTGACGGCAAACATCGGCAGGCCGAGCTCAGCGGCGAAAACCTCCGCCGATACGGTCTTTCCGCAACCGGGCGGGCCGCAAAACAGGAGCTTTGACCGAACAGGCAGACCCTTGCGCCGGATTTCCTCAGCCCGTCGGAATTCCTTGAGGAGACCGATGAAGACACGGGTGTTGGAAGCGCTGAGCACGACGTCTTTGGTTGTATGCGTCGGCTCGACACGCTCGACAAAATCCTTGGCGGCATCCGGAAACGGGATGAGTGGCGCGAGCGATTTCATGGACCTGGGCCCGCTCGGCGAAGGACCGTTCTCGAGGGTCTTGCGAAGAGTGCGTGCGAGAACCTTGTTGTTCTTCTTCTCTTCCTCGACGATTATCTGCTCAGCAACCGCACGAAACTCATCGTCGCGGCCATAGCTCGCCAGCAATTTCTTCATCAATTCACCGCGAGCCATCAGAAATCCTATACTTTGCCCTTGTAAGGCACTTGATAATCGCTCCGTGCTGAGGAACTCCGTCAGAATCGGCCCCATAGTACCTTACTTGGGAATCACTCTGGTCGAAAGCGATTATAGGGCCGTTTCTAATGCGTTGACCGAGTTCGGCGAGCGGTCCTTCATGACCCGACGTCCGTTTTCGCCGTCGGATAAGAACTGCCGCAATGTCCGGAATGGGGGCGCATTACTGCCTTGCAGCCTGATTATTCTGTGACGAATTCGTCGATTTGCAGACCACCGCGCGAAGACGCTAGGTCGGCCCTTGCTCATCGCTCGTAATCGTTATCATTCGAGCGCTGGGTCTTGCGGTCCTGCTCTTCAGCCTGCCGAGTCTTCTGCTTGTTCGCGTCCTTCTGCTTGGCTTTCATCTCCTGCTCGGTGCCGTTGCGCGGCTGCTCCGGCTGGCGGGCATCGTCGCGGGTTGGAAGGTCTCGCCCTCGCGCCTCGCGCTCGGGGATCGGCTCGCCACTGCCACCACCACGGCGCTGCTGCTGCCGCTCGAATTGCAGCCGCGCGAGACGGTCGTGCATCTTGTCGTTGACCTCTTCACGATACTGTTCGAACTGTCCTTGATGCGCCGGCGGCAGCGTCTCGCGCATATTGTCGAGAGCTTGATTGACGCGGGCCATCTGACGCCGCATTTCCAAGGGGGTTTGCGCCATGTTCAAATCTCCTATCAGTGCATTCAATTCTCTCATATCGGGATGGGACAGGAAAGACTTCTGCCCCGTTTGATCAGCTCCGCGACCCGCGGCAGGACCTGGCTGCCCCTCCCCTGCTCGATCGCGTTGGAACTGCAGAAAATTGTTGCCAATCGACTCTGCTGCCGTGAGAGACTGACCGACTACGCCCGCGGTCCGCATCGTCGTCACAGTCTTTTGCCATGCGGCAGCAATTGCATCGCCGTTCACGACAAGGGATTGCCCATCGATACGGCGTTGCCGCTTGGCCTCCACTCGCTCGATCGTCTTGGCGCTGACCCGGTAGCGCGGATCGCTCTGGGCGCGGCTGTAGGCTCCGGCATGCTCCTTCGTGAATGGCCGCGTCATCGCATGATCCATCCGCCGCGTCGCCACCATCGCAATGCCGTTCTCGCGTGCTTTTTCCGCAAAGGTCTCGCGCCAGGCGGCGAGATCCGGCTTGTAGAATTTCAGGCGCTCACCGTCGGCTGACCGTGCTTGCACCATTGCATGGACATGGACGTGCTTGGTGTCCTTGTGATGCGCCAGGACGAACTTGTACCCTGGCGCGCGCTCCTCGAGCACCGCGCGAGCGGCAGCCATCACGGCGTTGGCATCGGTGCCGGCCCTTGCCGAGAAAAGCAGGTGATAGGCATTGCGGCGCTCACGCCCCGAAAACTGCGGGCGCCATTGTTCATAGACCGAAGCGGCCGCCTTGGTGGAATTCTTCACCCCAGGTACAGGCTCGCCATTTGCGTGGCGAACCTGGCTGTGGGTGCGGATGAACTTCTGCAGGAAATATTTCGCCTTGGGTTCACGGCTGACGGCAGCCGTCACCTCTGACTTGGCTGCCACCCCCGCCGCGCCCATAGCCTCAGACAAGCGCTCCTCGATCTTGTCGAGCGCCTTGCTGCGCGAATTCTCCCGACCACCGGCAAGCACCTTGGCGAGCGGTCCGGCCCGCTCATCGGTGTGCGCATATACCTCCACCGCCTGACCATCCTGTGCATAGATGAACGGCTTTGCGCCGAAGGCCTTGTTCAACGCCTCACTCAAGGCGTCGTCGGTGACCTCGCCGGCGAGCTGGAAACGAACCTCGATGAAATTGGTATTTTCCAGCGGCGGTTCGAACGTCTCGCAAAACGTTTCCAGGAACGCCTTTCGTGCACCGCCTGTCGCAAGGACCTGTCCATCCTCGTCAAAAATCTCGATGTCGTGCTTCTCGCCTTTTTCGTCGTCGCGCTTCCCGATGTAATTGAGCAGCCGAGCGGCGGCTTCCCTGGTCGATGGCGGATTGGGCATGACCTTGAACACCGCAGGCTGAGCACCCGCCGCATAGCCTGCCCGCGCCGCCACGGCCCGCGCCTGATAGGCGACCCGCGCCGCTCGCCCTATACCGCTCGCACGAGCCCCACGACGGCCGCCACCACCACCGCGCCGCTTCCAGTCTTCCTCCTCCTCTTCCGGCCGGAAACCGGCGAGCGTGGCGCCATAGACCATGATCGGCACGCTAGCCGCTTTGGGGGGGCTCGCAGCCGCAGTGGACGTCGGCGCCCTGCTAGGCATGGAGCTCCCCGCCACTCCTGTTACTGCCGGCGGCGAACGAGGAGGGTTCCTGCCGCCACTGACTATCGAGCCGGCGTGTCCTTGCACGAGCCGTCCGCCGCCACCGGTCCGCTCATAACTCTTTATCGCCTGAAATTCGCTGGCCTCGCGTCGGGCGCTCGTCGCGGACTTGTCATCGTCCAGCTCCTCACGCTTCCCGCCGGACCCGCCCCGCAGGTAGCGTTCGATTTCGGCCGCATAGCCAGCAAGACGACCGCTCATGGCCTGGCCTCCCTCGCCTTGCGGGACCCGCCAGTCATTGCCTTCAGTTCCTCGCGGAACTGCCGCACCAGGTTGCCCACCGCGATCAACGCCTGCGCAAGATCCTCGTCATGGGCAACCCGGCCGTCGTTCATGGCACGCACGGCCTGATTGAAATTGACGCCGACGCGCCGCAGCTGGTCGGTCATGTCCACGATCGCCGGCCGCAACCCCTCTGACGCGATTGGCAGATGCCCGGCCTCAGCCCGCACCAGACGCCGGACGACCTCGCTGACGGTGACGCCGTCCCGCTCCGCAATGGCTTTGAGGTTGGCCAGCTCGTCAGCCGAAAACCGGATGTGCGTCACCTCGCCGTAGCGTCGTGACGCGCTCTTCAACGCTGCTCTCTGGGCGTCTTCATCCATCTCTCAAGCCCGCTTGCGGGCGCTAAGGCCCGCCAGGGCCGCGCCGCCTATTTTGTGTGTATCACAAAATAGGCTATCCTGCCAAAGAGAAGGAAGAACACCTGCCAACACAAAGAGAAGGAAGAACACCTGCCAACACAAAGAGAAGGAAGAACACCCGCCAACACAAAGAGAAGGAAGAACACCCGTCCCTTTCCACCGAACCCAATTGTCACTGCAAGGGCCCGCAGTTGCCACTGCAGGGGCACGATGTGTCCATCGTGACTTGATGCAATGTGTCTATGGCGCGATGAGGACTTGTTTCCATGTTAACATGGAAACACCGGAGCAGTTCGCCGTCACGAACAACCCACCGGGTTCGATCCTCATTAAAGATAGCAGCCTCGTCATGATGGCACCCCTAGGCGAGCCTTTTTGATGAGCGCCTGGGTTGCCAAACCGGTCTGCCCCGTTGACTATGTCACCAAGTTGCGACCGTGACATTGTGTCCATGATGACTTGTGTCCATGATGACTTGTTTCCAAGTTGACATGGAAACAAGGAGCCAACGCCGGAAGGAGGCCCCCATGATCATCTCCGCTGCGATCCCAAAAGGCGGCACCGGCAAATCGACGATGCTGCGCACCCTCGCATCCGTCGCGCTGCATCGGGGCTATTCGGTCACACTTATTGACGGCGATCGGCGACAGAACATGAACCGCTGGTTCCAGATGCTGGGTGATGCTGGCAATCGCCCCGACAGGCTGCATCTGGTGAGCGCAATGACCCCGCAGGAAATCCTCGACGCGGCAGCCACTCACAACGGCGAGCGCTCCGTCGTCTTGATCGATACGGAAGGCACAACGAACGACAACCTCATGGCCGGGCTCTTCGCGGCCGATATTGTCGTCGTGCCGGTGTACTTTGCCCTCGACGACGTGACCGCCGCCATCCAGATCACCGACCACTACATTCCGCTTGCGGTCGAGAGCCGGGGTAGACCGCTGCCTGCGATATTCGTGCTGACCAAGCAGACCATCATCGATGGCAGGGCCCGAGCCCTGACCGAACTGCGCGCCATCATCCAGGCCAACGGCACGCCGATTGCAGAACACGTCCTGCATAATCGTGTTGCCTACCGCGACCTGCAAACCGGGCAGACCCTTTACAGCCCCGCGGTGCCCGATGCGAAGGCGGTTTCCGAGAGCGAAGGAGTCTTCGACGACCTTCTGCAAACCTTCATCGAGGCCACAAGGAATGCGGCATGAGTGAAGAAACCGTACCGAAGCCCGGTGACGACAAGAAAGCCCGCATGATGAAGGCGATCTCCACGCAGCCCCCGGCGCTGCCGAGCATGTTCATCCCACCGAAGGTCGAAACGTCGGGGACCAAGGAGCAAGCTACGCCACAGATGCTGGAACCGGCAAAGCCGTCCCCGGCAGTTGGGCCCGATTTCCGCAAGCTGCTGCGGCAGGGCCAAAAAAAGGATCCCGTCGCCGGCAAGAAGATTCGCGAGGAGGAGATGATCCGCTGCGGGTACTATCTGACGGCCGTTGAGCAGCGCCAGTTCAAGTTGTTGGCAATCAGCAACGGACACAGCATGACCGAGCTGCTGCGAAAGGCTGTGCAGGATTATATCCGCATTCATAAGCACAAACTGCCGAAGGAATAATCGGCGGTCGGCGTCGCTGTCGTATGCTGTGAAGGCTGATGGTCCTGGCTCTTGGCGACGCGCAAAAAAAGGGCCCGCGACGGAGCACTCCGTCGCGGGCCCTTTGACGTGTTTGCCTAGTTGGTTTGGTTGAGGTGTTTCAGCAGGTCCCCGAGGATGCCGTCCTGGTCCGGACGACCGCTGGCGGCCGCTTTGTCGTCGACCAGCCTTGCGGCCAATTCGGGCGATAGCGGCATGAGATGGTAGCCGTGTGAGATGGCTGCGTGGCGAAGATCCTCGAGCGTTTCGAACGCTCGATCGCGGGTGCCAAGCCAGAGCGCGGGCTCGTCGGTTTCTTCGTGCGGGAACGCTTGCAGGAAGTAGGTCCGAAGCGGTGGATCGTAGCCGATGACCGCGTCTGGATCCGAGCGGACTTTTCCGGTGACGGTGCCAGTAACGGTGATGGTATAGCGGCTCATTGCAACCTCCTTTTGCCGGTGGGGAAGCCGGCCCCTCGAGGGGCCGGCCACCGATGCCTCACTGGGGGTTGTTCCAGAGGATGACCTTCTTGTTTTCCTCGCCGCCGGGGGCGGGAGCGAGATTGCCGAAGATCACGCCGATCTCGGGGGCTTCCAGCTTGACCGAGAGGTATTCCTCGCCCGAACGCTGGGAGATGCGGTGCCAGCCGGCTCCGATTTCGAAGCCCGTGCGCTTGTTAACGATCCGGTAGTCGGGGGCGTCCTCGCGCGACTTGTTGGTGTTCGGGATGAGGGTGATCGGGGCGTTGACCCGGAGCGTGGCAAAGACGCCTTCCATCGAGCCGTCGGCCTTGGTGGTGAGGTTTGCGATCGTGGTGGCCATGGTAGTTCTCCTTCGGTTGCATCGGGACCATTCCCGATGGCGCCAAAGGAGAGGGCCGTCCTGCTGCGGTCATCTCGGCGAAAATTCTGGAAAATTCTATTTGCCGAAAAAGTGCGGGCAGGCCCTTCGCCTGTCCGCAGGCAAAAAACAGAAATCGAATTTTCCTGAATATTCGCCGAGTGTACCCCCAACGGGGGTTGACCGCACAAAGCAGGCGGTCGTCTACAAAGGCGACATGAAACGGGAATGGCCCCGGATGCGGCAGATGGACAAGAACCCAGGCCGCCATCGCTTGACCGCCAAGGCAACGCTGCCGGATCGCCGGATGCTTGCCGTCACCTCCGGGGTCATGTCGCCTGCGTCGTCAACACCTCGAACAGCATCATGGCGCGTGAACCGCCTTGCGTGTTCTGGATGGCGGCACAGCGTTTTCGAGATCGGAGCCGGCTGGCAGCGAACTTCACGCCCCTCGGTAGCAATGCCTCGAAGCCACGATGGATGACCGCGCAAGCCAGGATGTTCGGCACGCTCGCGCCCGCTTCAGATGCGAGACGGGTCAAGATGATCGTCCTGCACAACGCCCCGCGGCTCTGCACGTGGGCCGGTTCGAAAGGGGCTGGCCTCGGCGTTCACATAAGTGGAGTTGGGGGGCGGATCAAGCCTATCGGATCGGACCCGCCGGGCTGTCGGCGGGTCGGCGCGCACATCATCCTGGCAGCGCCAGACGCTCGTCCGGCGTCAGGCGGGCCTCGGCTTGCCGGCGAATGTCCGAACCGGCATGGCGCAGCATCGCACACCAGTCCTCCACGTTGTACGTGGTCGCCACGCTGCCCCTGGCCAGATCGTAAATGACGCACGGCTTGTTCGCGATGGCGAGCCGAAGCATGTTGACGGCTGTGCCGGGTGATGCGCCGTCCCAGACCATCATGCCAAAGTCGGCGCGCCGCGCCATCTCCCGGTCTTTGGCGGCGTGGACAAAGTCCCCTGTGGCGCCCTCGTCAGGAGAAGGGACATGGTAGGCGGCCCAGTCGCCCAGATTGTTGCGGGGTTCCTTGCCGGCATGGAAGACACCGACGTGCTCGTAACCGTAGCCCGCGAGCAGGCCCTGCACCTCGGCATCGGCTCCCGACGCGTCGCTAATCAGCACGCCGTGCTCGGCAGCCACGATTGCGCCTATGCGCGTGATGGCAGGTTCCGGCAGCTCGTATATCTCGCGTGATCCACCTATGAATATCATCGACATCGTGACTTTCCCTTCTCTCCAGCGTCCCCCGCCCCCGCGCCGGCCGCCCTCTCGCTGTGGCCCCGCGCGAGGGATCGTCACCCGAAGGCCGAGACGGCGAAGCCGGCGCGGGGAGCGGCGGGACGCCGCGACTAGAGCCCGGCCGGCCGCGGGCCGGCGCGCCCAGACCCTGCCGCTGCTGGAGGCGCTAGCGCGCGTGGAGCTAGTGGCCGTTGTCGGCCAGCCAGAGGCTCACGTCCTGGATCGAGCGCATCAGGATAGACGGGTTGTCCCGCGACGGGACAAAACCCCAGCTCTGCCAGTAGCGCTCGGCCTCGGCGTCGATCGCCCGCACCACCACCGCGCGGCCGCCGACGATGTCGGCGCCGGCGACGCAGCGATGCAGCGCGTCCTTGACCAGGCCGCTGCCGATGCCTTGTCCGGCATAGCGGTGGTCGACGGCGAGTTGTCCAATCAGCAGGCAGGGGATCGGATCGGGGGGCCGTCCGGTGCGGATGGCGCGCGGTGCGCTGTTTGGCTGGATCACGCCCGGCGCGAGGCCGTAATAGCCGACGACTGTTCCCTCGTCGTGAACGACCAGGACGCGGGTAAACCCGCGGGCCTGGTTCGTTCGCGCGAAGCCGGCCAGCCAAGCGTTGAGCGCCGGCTTGCCGCAATCGAAGCTGTCGAGGCGGTGCGCGTCGTCGAGAAGTTCGATGCCTGAAAGCGCCACCTAGCGGTTCCAGGGCGGGGACCGACGCAGCCGCTCGGCCGCCTTCGGCGGGGGCGCAGCGGCGGGGGCTGAGATCGCCTGCATGAAGGCGTCATAGGCTTCCGGGGACACGCGGATGACGGTTTCGTTGAGGATGGCCGCCTGCGCCTCGTGGATTGCCGCGCGCCGCACGAACTCGGTGCGCGACAGGCCAAGCAGCTCCGCGCCGCGGTCGATGATGGTGAGATCATCGTCGCGAAACCGCATCGAGACGGGTGTTTCCTTCCTGGTGGCTGTGGTGGCCATGGCGCGCTCCTGTGATGCGGACGTATATACGTCTATGTAACGCGGAACGCAATACAGGTTGCGGAGGGTGCAGTGCTTCGCGCGCGGATTTGGTGAGCTTCGCGCGGGCCGAACCCGACTGCGCCCGGTCGGGTTCGATGGACGGTTGCGAGGAAAGCGGCGCTTCACGCGCCGCCCTCCGCGAACCGCCAGACGGGGATGCCGAGCCGACGGGCCTTGTCGGCTAGGTTGTCGGTGATGCCGGAACCGGGAAAGACGATCAGGCCGTAGGGCACCACCGAGAGAAGCTGGTCGTTGCGGCGGAAAGGAGCGGCCTTGGCGTGACGGTTCCAGTCCGGCTTGAAGGCGATCTGGGTGACCTTGCGGTTCTCGGCCCAGCAGGCGGCGATACGTTCGGCGCCGCGCGGGCTGCCGCCGTGGAGCAGGACCATGTCGGGATGCTTCTCGCGGGCCTTGTCGAGCGCGTCCCAGATCCGGTCGTGATCGTTGCAGTCGAGGCCGCCGGCGAAGGCGATCTTGGTGCCGGCCGGGACCAGCACCTCGGTTTCGGCGTGGCGGCGGGCTGCGAGGAAGTCTCTGGAGTCGATGACCGCCGCGGTCATCGCCTGGTGACTGACCTTGGAGCCGGTGCGTGGCCGCCATGCCGATCCGGTCTGTGCCTCGTAGAGGTCGGCGGCCTCATCGCGCATGATTTCGAGGACATTGCGGCGCTCGATATAGGTGATGCCCTCGGCCGTGAGCCGTTCCAGCTCGACCGACTTCACCTCGGAACCGTCCTGCTCCTGCTGGCTCGAACGCTGCGCCTCCTCGTTGCGGTCGAGGCTGCGGGCGACGCGCTCGGCGGCACGGTGGAAGACGTTTGCGAAGGACCAGAGCAGGTCATCGAGATCGGGTTCGAGCCTGGTGTCGCCGAGCATGCCGGCGAAGGTCTCGACGATCCCGGCAAGCCCGGCCCGGATCACCTCGTCGTCGGGAAGTGGCCGAGCATCAGGGTCGTCCTGATGCGGACGATGGCCGTACATCTGCAGTTCGAGGATGACGCGATCGGTCGGCGAGGAGGCGTGGTAGGGCTCGTGGGCGTCGTCGAAAGGAAGTTCGTAGGTCATGGCGTGTCTCCGTCGGTTGTTGCCGCGCCCATCGCGGCCTGACAGCGAAACCCGGCCGCGCACCGGGCGCGGCCGCACCGAAGGCCGTAGCAAAGCGGAGGACGGCGCAGCCGTTGCGGCCGTGACCGGTGGGTGGCAGGGGTCGCCTCTCGGACAGGCCGCGGGCGCGGCCTCTCCGGTGGACTGCCGCCATGCAAGGAGGCCTTCGGGTGACGCCACCCCCGCCCGCCTGCCGGCTCGGGCCGTTCATCCCGGAGGCAGGAAGAGAGGGACATCCTCCCGGACGAGCTGATCGCTGAGCCATGCGGCGAGATGGGCGGGGCCGAGATGACGCAGATCGTCGTTGAAGTCGCCGAGCTGCGGCCGCAACACCAGGGCGAGGATCCCGACCTGGCCTGCGCGCTGGCTGAGACGCTCGATGCCGTGCCGGCCGGCGGCGTCGGCATCGGCTGCGATATAGAGGCGACGGCAGCCGGGCGGCAAGATCAGGCCGGCGAGGTGATTGGCCGAGGTGGCGGCGGCCGCCGGCATTGCCGGCATCACCGTACGCAGCGAGGCCATCGTCTCGAACCCTTCGCCGGCGGCCATGACCGGGACGGGCGCACCGGGCTGGTGGCCTAGCCAGATGCCGTTGCCAAGGAGGTCGCCCAGTGAGCGGCGTGGATCAGTGAATTGCGCCTTGCCCTGACCCGAAGGATCAAGCCAGGTGCGTTGCAGGCCGGTGACCTGCCCATCGAGGCTGGTGACAGCTGCGATCAGCGCAGGCAGGACCTGCGTCTCGCCGGTCACGAGGTCCCTGTAGTAGCAGCCTGGGTGGAAGCGCAGGGCGCGCTCATGCGTGGAAAGCAGGATGCCGCGGTCGGCAAGATAACGTTCGGCCAGCGTACCGGCAATCGGCTGCGACAGGGCGAACAGGCGACGCGCGGCGTCAGGGGAGCCGCGCGCCGCGGCAGGTTGGCGCTGCGGGCCAAGGGGCTGGGGCTGGGGCGGTGGCAGCGGCATGGAGAGGAAGCGACGTGCTTCATCCGCGACCTCGCGGAAGTCGACCAGACCACAGCTCTGCTTGATGACGTCGAGCAGGTCGCCATATTCCCCCGACGACTCGTCGACCCATTTTCCGGCTGCCTTGCCGCCAACCGCCTTGAGCCGCACATGCATTGAACGGCCGCGCGTGTTGCGGACATCGCCGACCATCCAGTAATTGCCGCAGCGATGGCCGTTGGAGAGATATTCGCGGCACACCTCCTCGGCATGTTCGCCAAGGCGGCGCGCCAGATCGGAAGCCGAGCCGGTCACGATCGCCTCCCCTCAAGCCGCTGCCGCACGGTCGGTGACCCCAACCAGTGTATGGCGCTCGAGAAGGGAGGCGAGGATGGCGGACCCCAGCGCGGACGTCGGGATGAACAGCCGGAGCTTCCAGGAGATGATTTCGGAGATCAGGCCGAGCGCCTTCAGCCGCGGCACCATCGCATCGGTGAAGCCGATCAGCTCGACACGGTAGTCGTTCATAACGCGGCTGCGGCGCAGGACCAGGCCGTCGGCAAGCTGCAGCCCGATGCGCCCGTCGATCACGCCGGCCCACGCATCATCGGCGGATAGCGAAGGAACATGGTCGACACCAAGATTGCGCAGCATGGTCGCGACCTGCGTCGGTGCGATGTGACGGCCGATGATGCGTTCGCCGGCATCGGTCTGGATCCGGTAAACCTGACAATCATGATCCGGCAAGCGCCGCCAGATCGGCAACAGCAGACCCGTCACGATATGAAAGGTGCTGGTGGTGAACTCCGGGACGGCGGCGACTTCTGTCTGCCACAGGTCGCAGAACAGTTTTCTGTCGGCCGGCTGCCAGTGGGTTTCGGCAAGGGCGTCGAGACCGAAGCGCAGCTCGTCCGTCGGCCGCAGCAGGCGCACGCGGTGCTCTATCGTGCCGTCGTCGAGCATCAGGCTCGCCGTCGGCAGCTGGATCGCCGCTCGGTTCGACCGCGTGTTGACCAGCAGGACCGATTGCAGCTCCGCGCGGGCGATCGCCAGCGCATCGACCAGACCGAGCGGTCGGATACGGTCCGTGCGCGCGACGGTCAGCACATGCGACTGCGCGCCCGAGACCGGATGCGTGTAGACGGTGCGACGATCGGTGACGACGATGCTCTCCGCCGCAATCGTCTCCAGACCTCTGTCATAGGAGCCGGCAGCGATCGCGCCCTCGACCTTCGCCGTCATCAGTTGCTCGAACACTTCGAACAGCAGGTTCTGGGTCTCGATCCGCAGCGCCAGCAGGCGGTTGAGCCAGGTCGTGATCGGCGGCAGCTCGTCGCGTAACCCGCCCTCGTCGGTGGTCAGCGACAGACCCGTGACGGTCTCGAAGGTCGTCAGCGAACACCCTTCGATCTTGCCCTGATGCAGCAGCAAGTAGAATTGGCGAAGCGCGGCCCGCGCGTAGGGGCTTTCGAGATTGTCTTCGGCACGGAACAGCCCTGCTCCACCCGTCTGGCGCTGGCCGCGTGTGATGGCGCCCAGCGTGTCCAGCCGTCGTGCTATCGTCGATAGGAAGCGCTTGCCTGCCTTCACATTGGCGGCCATCGGCCGGAACAAGGGCGGTCGCTTCTGATTGGTGCGGTGGGTCCGTCCGAGACCCTGGATGGCGTTGTCGGCGCGCCAGCCGGCTTCGAGCAGATAGTGCTTGCGCAGCCTCTGGTTTCGCGCCCCGAGATCAGCGTGGTAGGAGCGACCGGTGCCGCCGGCGTCCGAAAAAATCAGGACGCGCTTATCGTCATCCATAAAACTCTGGGTCTCAGCGAGATTGGCCGAGCCAGGGCGGTTCTCGACGGTCAGCCGGTCGATACCATCGCGGCCGGTCTTCTTGACGATGCGGCGCGAGCGGCCCGTCACCTCGGCGACGACATCCGTTCCGAAATGGTGGAGGATCTGGTCGAGCGCGCTGCCAACCGGCGGCAGCGAGGCGAGTTTTTCCATCATCTCGTCGCGCCGGCGAACGGCCTCCCGGCACTGGACGGGATTGCCATCCTCGTCGTGGACAGGTCGAGAATAGAGATTGCCTTCCGCATCCGAATATTCCGCGAACAACTGCGTGGGGAAGGAGTGCATCAAGTACCCGCCGACGTACTCGCGCGGGGTCACGTCGCAATGGAGATCCGACCATTCCTCGGTCGGGATCTCGGCAAGGCGTCGTTCCATCAGCGCTTCGCCGGTCGAGACGAGCTGCATGACCGCCGAATGACCGTCGGCAAGGTCCTGCTCGATCGCGCCGATCAGGGTCGGCGTCATCATCGAGGTGATGAGATGGCTGAAGAAGCGCTGCTTCGTGCTTTCGAAAGCCGACCTCGCTGCCGACTTGGCGCTGCGGTTCAGCGTGCCGGCCTCGCTGGTGATGTTGGCCGCGTCGAGTGCGGCGGTCAGGTTGTTGTGGATGACCTGGAATGCGTCCGCATAGGCATTGTAGATGCGGATCTGCTCCTCGGTCAGCGCGTGCTCGAGCAGGTCGTATTCGACACCGTCATAGGAAAGCGAACGCGCTGTATAGAGACCGAGCGATTTGAGATCGCGGGCGAGCACTTCCATGGCCGCGACACCGCCATCCTCGATCGCGGCGACGAATTCGGCGCGGTTGGCGAATGGAAAGTCCTCGCTGCCCCAGATGCCGAGACGCTGCGCATAGGCCAGGTTCTCGACCGCGGTCGCACCGGTCGCGGAGACGTAGACGACGCGCCCGTCGGGAAGGGCGTGCTGCAGCCGCAAGCCTGCCCTGCCCTGCTGCGACGGGGCGACGTCGCCGCGCTCGCCTTTGCCGCCGGCGGCATTCGCCATGGCGTGCGCCTCATCGAAGACGATGACGCCGTCAAAGTCCTTCCCGACCCAGTCGAGGATCTGGGCGATCCGGGATTTCTTGCCGTCGCGCTCCTGTGAGCGCAGGGTGGCGTAGGTCGTGAACAGGATGCCTTCGGCAAGGCGGATCGGCGTGCCCTGCCGATAGCGCGACAGCGGCTGGACGAGAAGTTTTTCCTGACCAAGTGCCGCCCAATCGCGCTGAGCGTCTTCCAAGAGCTTGTCCGACTTGGAAATCCAGATCGCGCGGCGCCGCCCCTGCAGCCAATTGTCGAGGATGATGCCGGCGACTTGCCGTCCCTTGCCGCATCCGGTTCCGTCACCCAAAAACCAACCACGACGGAAGCGGACGGCGTTCGCGGCACCTTCTGGCGCGACCGAGACGACATCGCAAGTCTCGTCAACCGTCCAGGCGCCGGTGAGATAACCGGAATGGGCTTCGCCCGAATAGATAACGCTTTCAAGCTGGGCATCCGACAGCAGGCCCTCGTCGATGATCGCATCAGGAAGAAGCGGCCGATAGGAAGGTTTTGGCGGCGCGACCGCTGCCATGGCGGCCGATTGTACCAGCGGCGTCGGATGCGGTTTTGCGCGGGGAATGTCGATCGACTGGAGCGCGTAGGGTTCGTAGATCGTGTCGGTGAGCCGGCCGCCCTCTTCCGGCATCCAGTCGCGCAGCTCATAGGCAAGCGCGACGCCAGACGTGCCGCTTGCCGTGACGGGGCGGGCGGGCTTTGCCCGGGCAACCGGCCGGGTTGGCCGGACAGTCTGAGGAGTCGGTGTGGTTGCGGCGGGTGTAGCTCTCGCTGCCGATCGAGTGGCGGCCATTTGCATCGCGGCATTGCGCAGGATGCCGTTCGACAGTCCGCCGATCGAGTCCGGAAAGCCGCCCGGTCTGCGAGGCGGCAGATCGGATATCCAGGCGAGGAGCGTCCTGACATCCATAGCCTTGCCGCGCGACGGGACGAAGCCGGTGGGGTCGGTAGCAGGAGCTTTGTCGATGATGGTCAAGCGGGTCTCGGCCGTTGTCCCATGGCGGGCGTAGACACGGCCGTCGATTGCTGCGGTGAAGATGATGGTGCCCTTCTGCTGCAGCCGTTCGAAGGAGGGGCGCCATTTGGTGTTTTCGGGAGACAGCCCGGTGCCTGTGATGGCGACCAGGCGCCCGCCGGCGCGCAGGCGTGCGAATGCGGAAGAGAGATGCCGCCATGCCGCATCGGCGACATGGCCGTCGACATAAGCGCCGACGCTGAAGGGTGGATTCATCAGCACGACAGACGGCTTCATAGCCGCGTCGAGATGATCGTCGACATGGGCGGCGTCGTGCCGTGAGACGCAATACCGTGGAAACAGCAGGCCGAGGAGATCGGCTCGCGTCGCGGCAAGCTCGTTGAGGGCGATCGAGGCGCGCGCCATCTCGGCATGGACGGCGAGCAGGCCAGTGCCGGCGGAGGGTTCGAGTACGAGGTCGCAAGATGCGATCGCCGCGGCGTTCGCCGTGACGAAAGCCAGCGGCAAGGGCGTGGAGAGCTGCTGCATGGCCTGGCTCTCGTCGGAGCGCCGTGTGTGGGTGGGAAGAAGATCCGCGATGCGCGTCATCATGGCCAACGCTGATTGCGGCGTGGTGGACCGCGACAGGATCGCAGGGCCGAACCGGCGCAAGAACAGCACCTGGGCGACTTCGAGCGCCTCATAGGCGTCCTTCCAGACCCAGAACCCCTGAGCATCGCTGCCGCCAAAACTCGTCGTCATGGCGGTGCGCAGTGCGGCGGCGGTGACAGGCTCGCCCCGCTTGAGAAAAGGCAAAAGCAGTATTCCCGCCTGATGGATCGGCTGGGCGTTGTTGACGGCGTCGTGTGCCGGCGCGGCGAGGGATGCCGCCGTCCGGGCGATCGATGTGGTCGAAACGATGTTCATGGAGATGTCCTTCGCGAGAGGGGGAGCGGAACCCGCGCCGGCACTCTCTCCGCGCCAGCCGGGCCACACTTTTCCCGGCTCTCCTCTGCCTCTGGCGCCGATGCACCAAAGGGGTTGCGCTCTGCGGAAAGCCAGACTTGAATGCGCGCACACGGATGCGGCGGCGACCTGGAGCTGTGGAGGGGATGCGACGTTTCAAAATTGGCAGTGCGGTCTACGAGGAGGGAGCGCCTGACCTGCAGGCGGCGCTGGCGGACGCCTATGCCCGCAGCGAGCGTCCGCTATGCCTGTGCCGCGAGCCGGGCTGCCCAATGTACATCGCCCGCATCGGCGACCTTCATCTGATCAAGCGCATGCCGCTGAGCGGCGGCGGCCATGATCCATCCTGTGATTCCTATGAAGCACCTTACGAACTGTCCGGCCTGGGCGCACTCGTGGGTGGCGCGATACAGCTCGATCCGCAAAGCGGCATGGCGGCCCTCAAGTTGGACTTCAGCCTGTCGAAGACGGGGAGCCGGGCAGCCTCGGTGCCTGCGGGCCAGAGCTCCGCCAGTGTAACCACCGACCCCCGGAGGATGTCGCTGCGTGGCCTGCTTCATTATCTCTGGCACGAAGCCGAATTGACGGTCTGGACATCCCGGTGGGCCGGCAAGCGACATTGGTGGAATGTCCGCTGGCATCTGCTCGAGGCTGCCGGGCAAATGACGGTGAGAGGCGGATCGCTCGCGGATATCCTGTTCGTGCCCGAGCCATTTCGCGCCGAGAACAAGCAAGCCATCGAGCAGCGTCGCAACGCAGTTCTCGGCACGGCGCTCCCGCCGAAATCCGGTCCACGAAAGTTGCTCGTCCTGGTCGGCGAGGTGAAGGAGATCGTGCCGGCCCGCTCCGGTCAGAAGCTCGTCATCAGACATTTGCCCGGCTTTCCCTTCATGATCGACGATGCACTGCATCGCCGCTTGCAGGCGCGTTTCGAGAAAGAATTGTCGCTGTGGGCAGCGGATTCCAGCTCGCATCTCATGACGATCGCGACGTTCGGACTGAACCCGGCCGGCCTCGCCATTGTCGAGGAGGTCGCGTTGATGGTGGTCTCCGAGAACTGGATTCCCTACGAGACGGTCCCGGAGAAAAGGCTCGTCGATGGGCTCGCCCGCCTTCTCGAGAAGAGCGTGAAGGGGTTGCGCTTTGACCTGCAACCCGACCAGCCGATCGCCAATGCGTTGCTTCACAACAGGGACGAGCCGATCGCGCTCTTTGTCGTTCCGGCCGGAGCGGACCAGAACTACGAAGCGTCGCTCGACGAAATGATCGCCGCGCGACCGGGGATCGGCTCCTGGGTGTGGCGGGTCGGCGAAGGCGATATGCCGCCGCTACCGCTCTGAGTGTCGGCGGAATTTCCAGCGATGCTCACGATGCCTTAGGCTAGGCCCAGCTTCTTCTTGAGCTCGGCATTTTCCTTGCGCAGACGGTCGGCAAGCAGGTTCTTAAGGCGCTTGTTTTCTTCTTCGAGCGCGACAAGATCACGGAGATCGCCGCTGTCTGAAGAAGGTGCGGCAGCCCTCTTCCAATAATAGTAGGTCTGCTCGGATATGCCGGCCTGGCCGACCGCAATCTTGCTGGTCGCGCCGGCAGCGATCGATTTCTCGATCTGGGCAAGCTTCTGGGCGCGTTCATTCTCGGAATATGTCTTGCGGGCGGTCTTCGCTGCCACGGGAGCCTTTGCGGCTGGGGGCGCAGGTTTCGCTCCGTTCTTGCGGGCCGGCTTTACGAGCTCTGTCTTCGCTTTCTTTGCTCGCGGGCCTTTCTTCTTCGATTCAGGCACTTCCACTTTGGCTGGGGCTACTGTCGTCTGAACAGTCTGAGCGTCCTGAAAATCGGCCATCATATACTCCGCTAGTGGTTTATCCCCTTCTTCAGCATCAAGGGGTCTTATACTGAAGTCAATGACCTGGGAATTTGGGAACTGAGCAGCATGAGCCGGCTGTGACATCTCCGTGGCAATTTTGGACAGGTCAAGATCGCCCCAGATCGAATGGCTTGGCTTCTGCTTACCGCGCCTCTGTTTCAGTTCCACGATGAATGGCCGGATCTGGCGCTTCATAGTCTGTTCCTTGATGTGAGCATGACTTGCTAGCCAAGTCGCAGTTTGGGTTAGCGAGTACCCGACCTATCATATCGCTTTCGCCGTGCTTTATCGGAGAAGCCCCGCAACGAGCAAGCGGTGTGTCATAGGCCCAGGGGCATTCGGCTCAATCAACGGGGGCAAACATGCCTACCGAGAGAGAGCTGCCTCATACACGCGATGCTCAGGCGTCTAGCCGGCGGAGGGCGATGACTGTGCACAATCCGGCTGGAGCGATTGCAATCCTTATATTCTTGGGAACATCTTCTCATGGCGGCGGATGAGCTGGACGCGCTTGTTTTCGGGATGGCGGTCGACAGCGTTCGTGCGCTTTCTGTTCCTTTCGCGGAAAAAGTCGCGGAAGTCGCCCACAGAAGCCTGGGCGTTGTGCTTTTTAATTTGCGCATCGATGGCGACATGGAACTTCAGCGCGTCGCCGCCATCCGGTATCCAAGCAATCAGACAGGGGTTCTGGTGCTGGATAAGCAGGGCTTGTTGACCAGCCATTGCATGGTCAATGGCACTTTCTCCAGCTTTATCGCTCCGTTGGAGGACTGGAACACGCTGCCGCTCGCAGCGCAGGCCAGGACGAGTATCGCCGGCCCGGCCAGCCTGTTCATCGGCGCTTTACGCAATGCCGGATACCTCCCGCGTGGCAGGCACTGACCCCAAGTTTTGCGGAGGACCGGATGCTTGTATCCTCGGGGCAGTTGGCCATACGGTCTCGCATGTCCCTACAGCTTGAGGAAGGGCCGTACGCGGGTGCATCCACTGAGCGAAAGTCGGTCACCGTGATGGAGAGACGCTTCGCCGCCGAAGCGCGGTTCTTATAGATGCCCATCGTCGCCTTCCTTCGTCAGCTCCGACGCAATCGCACTTTGGACAGGAATTCGTCGATCTCGAGATCCGACAGATCATCGAGCAGCCTGAAGGCAGCATCATGCCTTCCGTCGTTCACGAGAATCGTGCGTTTGCCGCGATGTTCGGCCCACCCGGTCTCGGGGTCTGCGTTGCGATGCCGGGAGTGTCTTTGTGACGGCTGAACAGTTGAAACATCTGCTCGCGGGTGGCAACGCCGTCGAGCACCTTCCTGAAGGGTGGATGTGCGGCCATGGTGTCTCCTGAACGCAGCTCGGCCACGCGCGGCATTACCGCGCCATGGCAACTGCTTGCTGTGTTGTGGCTGTCGACTGGCCGAGCCCGCGGTCGGCGCGTGCACCGGCGATGATGGGGTTTGCAGGGTTCAGGCGGCGCGTCGTTCGGAGGACCGCGAAGCGTCTCGACCAACCCCGGTGATGGCACGGACGGCGGCGGCGAGCGCCGGGATCTCGTCGAGCATGCCGAGTGCAACGAAGTGGTTGGCCCCGCCGGTATAGTCCTTGCGGCCCTTGCAGGTGCGGATCAGGATGCCGTGACCTGAGGACAGACCGAACTGACCGACCTGAATGTAGGCGTGGTCATGGTGCAGGGTAATTTCACCGGAAACGGCGATGCCCGCCCTGTTGGAGCGCAGGTCGAAGCTCCCCTGCGGCAGGGCAAGTTCGGCGGCCAGTTTCTTCAGCCGTGAACGGGCTGTCTTGTGGAAACGTCTCTTCTGCTGCTCGTCATAGGAGCAGCTTCTTTTCCAATCGAACATGTGAATCTCCATGAAACGAAAGCGCCCGGGATTGCTGTGGCGATCCCGGGCTTGAAAGTGAGTTGGAACTGAAATGGGTCCGGCCGCGATGCCGGACCCGTGCGGAGCGGGAGGCCGACTATTCGACGGCCTGGAGGTGGTCCGCCTCGTCGCTGTCGATGGTCACCGGCTTATCGGAGGGCGGATCCAAATCGTCGGCGAGGAAGGCCGGCAGTTCGGCGGCGTCGCCGTCGAGAGCCGTCTCGTCCGACCTGTCGTCGGCGACCGCATCACCAGCATCCACTTCATCGACCTCAAGGCGCAGTGGCTCAGGCAGCCAGTTCGATCCTTCGAGAAGACGGGCAGCTTCACGAGCCATGATATCCTTCTTCATGTGGTCGATCAGCTGCGCGGAGTCTGCGCCACGGGCTTCACGGACAGCCTGCAGGATCCGCGCCTTGGTGAGCCGCCCGAGGAACTCGACCGTGGGCGTCCATCCGGCGTCGACCATATCGAACTGGAGCGAGCGGCCAAGCACGTCTGCATGCACGAGCGCCTTCGCTCGCCTGTTCCAGGGTTCGACAACCGCATTGAGGGTCAGCGAGACACAGTGCGCGAACAGGGCCCTGCGGCTTGCTTCGTCGAGGCCGAAAAGGAAATCCCACAGGCCTTCCGCTTCATCGGGCAATTCGCGGTTCCAGGCTTCGTGCCGCTCGGAGATCTCCTTGGCCCAGGATGTCTCGGCAAGACCGTCGACCTGGCTGAAGCTGCTGCTCTTCAGGCTGATCTCCAGGCACGTGTCGGGCGCGAAGCGATAGAAAACCTGCAGGACGAAGGCATGGAGCGCGGCGACGAAGGCGATGTCGACGTCACCGGCGAGCGCGTTGCGCAGCGCCAGCGTCCGCTGCGCGGTCAGGTCGAAGACGAGCCTATCGGGCAGTGGCTTGATGCCATCGTCCTCGCCGTCATCGCCAGGGGCCTCGTTCACCGGCTTGCCGTTGACGATAACATCATCGCCATCACCGTTGCCATTGGATCGGGTTCCGCCGTCGGCAACCCCTTCCTCGACCTCATCGACTTCGCCGGTTTCGGTCCGCGGCTCGTCCTCGGACCGCACGAAACCCGTGTCGACCTGGAGCTTGCCATTCGCGGCAAGCGTAACGAACACACCGGCGATGGTCTTCTGGGTGGGATCGTAGCTTTGAGGACGATCATCGATCGCATCGAGCTCGGCTCCCAGCTGGTCGAGCTTCGCCTCGATTGCTTCGTCGGCATCCTCGGCCTTGGCATAATCCGCATCCAGCTTGTCATATTCGGCCTTCAGCGCGTCGTAGCGTTCGATCTCCTCGCCGCTGAGTTCCTGCGCCTCTGCGTAGATGCGCCGCATTCCAGCGGTGTGGCCGTAAGGAAAACTGATCGCCGCCTCGACCCATTTCCAGCCTTCGGCGCGTATCGCCTCGGCATCCACCTTCAGCCTGTCGAAGACAAGCTGCTCGAGAAGTGCGGCATCCTGGAACCAGCCGCCGGAATCCTGTTCGAACAGGTCGCGAAGGATGATGCCGCCAGCTGCTTCATAGGCCTCGGCGCCGACATAGACGGCCCGGCGATCATCGGCCCGCACCGTCGTCTCCGTCAGCAGGCGTCTGATGTAGTATGGTTCCTGCGTGTGCGAGCTGGAAATCCGCTCCCAGACCTGTTCCTGGCGCGCGTGATCGTCCGAGATCGAAAACGCCATTAGCTGTTCGAGCCGGATTTCGTCCTTCTCGTAGAGATCGAGAAGCTTCGGTGACACCGAGGCCAGCCGCAGGCGCTGCCTCACCGTCGCCGGCGATACGAAGAAGCGGGCGCCGATCTCGTCTGGATCGAGGCCCTGATCGCTGAGCGTCTTGAAGGCCCGAAACTGGTCGAGCGGATGAAGGTCGGCGCGCCGCAGGTTTTCGGCAAGCGAATCCTCCTCGGCCGAGGTCTCCTGCCCGCGGTTGACGATGCAGGGGATCGGCTCGTTCTTCGCCAGGCGCTTCTGCTTGATGAGGATGCCGAGCGCGAGATAACGCCGGCCGCCTGCGGGCACCTCGAACGTGCCGGTCTCCTCGCCCTCGCCGTCGAGCACGGGACGGACGTTAAGGCTCTGGATCAGCTTTCGCCGTCCGATGTCTTCGGCCAGCTGCTCGATCGACACCCCGTCCTTGATGCGCCGAACATTCTTCTGCGACAGCATTAGCCTGTCATAGGGAATATTCTCCGCGGCGTTCATCGCGATCTTCTGAATGGCGTTCTTTGCCATGGTCAGGTTCTCCATGACGGGCGGCCCGGGGCCTCTCCCCGAACCTCCAAGCCCGTCAGAACCCTCCCCTCCCCCCTCTGCCTCCAAGTCTCACGCCGACCCGGCCCCGGCTCGCGGATCTCGACGCGACCGAGCCGCCCGAGAGGGCCCCAGCATGTTGGCGTCACCGGGACGAAAAAAGCGCGGTCCTCTTGCTTCGGAGGACCGCGCTGGGATTGATGGAGATGGACTGGAGGCGAGGCCGGCGATGAGCGTTTTCGCTGCCGGCCTCCGCAGGATCAGGCGGCGAAATCGAGAAGCTTCTTGGCCTTGCCCTCCATTTCCAGGCGAACATCCTGATGCGGCTTGTCGCGCGCGACCCGCGTGATGCCCTGCACGAAATCAAAGATCGATTCCGGTGGTCTGCCTTCCTCCATGAGAACAGTATCGATGATCTTCGTGGTCTCGGACTTGGAGAAGCCGCGCTTGCGCAGGAAGCTCTGGCGATCGTCGTCGTCCCGAGCGACGATCCGTTGCCGCGCTGTCTTGATGCCGTTGACGAACGGCATGGGCGAGGAATCGGCAAACTGGATCAGGGCCGGCTCGGCCTCCAGGGCGAAACGGGAGGCTGCGTATTTTGAATGGCGGATGGTGATTTCCTCGAAATCTTCCACGCCCCACAGATTTCGATTCTGGCACACTGCGCGCAGATAGAAGCTGGCGATCCCAAGGGTGCGGGCTCCGACCTCGGAGTTCCAGCAATAGAAGCCGCGGAAGTAGAGATCCGGCTCCCCATTCGGTAGCCGCCCGGCCTCGATCGGGTTCAGATCGTCGACCAGAAACACGAAGATATCGCGATCAGACGCGTAGAGCGTCGTGGTGTCCCTGGAGATGTCGACGAGCGGATTGTAGATTCCCGTTGACCAGTCGAGCACACCGGGCACTTTCCAGCGCGTGTCGCCGGTACCGTTGCCGGCGATGTTTTGGACGGCGTCCACCAGTTCTGAATCGAATATTCTGCCGTAGTCAGGGCCCGTTACCGCTCGCAGCTCAATGCGTCCGTTCTCGATTTCAAGCGTCTTCACCTGCTCGGCACGGTGGTTGAGGAGACCATGCTGAAGGTTGATCGCCGCGAGCGGAGCAGGAAGCTGGCGAAGATAGGTGGCCGGCGCGCCGACCAGGCTGGCTAGTTGGCCAAAACTCCAATGGGTGGGGGCAACTGGGGCCGGCGCATCGGGTATCATTAGCCTCAGGCGCTCCGGGTCATCGCAGCTGGCCTCGACGCGGATCAGCTCACTTTCGACGACGCGGGTCTTGCTGCACTCCGATCGGCTCTTCACCGAATTCCGAAGGTCGGTGAGCGATAGGTATCGCTCGTCCACTGGCCGGTTGAACCATTCTGACGACACGCGGCCGATGCGTTGGCCGCGGCTGACGTCGACCTTGTAACCGGCACGCTCGTTGCGCTTGGGCGTGTGAATTTCCATCTGGGTCATGGGTGTCGCTCCTCGGCGGGCGCCGGAAGACTCTCTCCCGGACCTCTACCCGCCACCGCAACCCGCCCGCCCTCTTCCTCTCCCGGCATCCGCGCTCCGCTACAAGCGTCGCCGTCGCGGCAGCGGCCTCTTCAAGGCCTGCAACCAGGAAGGAATGCTCGACCTTCAGGAAAGCCAGAGCCTGGACCCGGTAGCAGTTCGCGGAAATTGGAGGCAACTGGTCTTGAGATTGGGCAATTGCCAGTTCTGTTCTGGCCCTAGCCAGAAATGTATGAATTGACCCAACGTCATGATACGCGAAGACCGCGTCATGGTCGGAATTGAAAGTCTAATGGCATGTCGAGCAGGTTCGTCCGGCCCGTGGTGGTGCAAGTTGGCCGGCAGGAGCGTGAGCGCATCATTTTCGACGTGAATGATGCAGCCGCGATCCTGCTGCGGAGTTTTCCTCATCAAACGACGAAGCGAAAACTGGCTATGGATGCATGCCTTCAGGTTCTGCGTGGTCAAGCTCAGACGCCCGTTGCGAGACGGGCCTTCGTTGCAGCGGCGTTGGAAGCCAAAATCCTACGCAGCGACTGAGGTCCAAATTGATAGTGGCCTCGATGGCTTCCAATGCGACTGGGAAAAATAGAGCTTCACAACAGCGCGGCGACCGGATTTCTAGAGCCCGCAGTAGAGGATCGAGTCCTGCTGTCGTGGGAAACAACCCGACATCCATCCGCTTGACTCGACAACGGTCAGGATGGCGGCAACATTTACCTCGATCGGAGATGGGATATGCGAGATTTGCCGAGCGGCATCGATGCTGACGTTGTGATTGAAGTCGGTCGGCTTCTCGATGATGCCGAGGATTTCCCGCCGTTGCCGGTGCACGAACTGGTCAAGCGGATTCGTACGACACTGCGGACCCGCCTTTCCGATCAGGACATCGAAAAACTGGTCGTCGAGATGGCTTCTAATCGTGGATTGCCCATTGTCTTCGACAAGCCTGCATGACCGGAGAGGACGGCCGGTCGTCGTCGCCCCAGTTTACCTGGCGCAAGAAAAAGGCCGGACTCGGGGCCCGGCCAGGTGTGAAGGTCAAAACCTCCAGAGGGGAACGCGCCAGACGAATGGGAGGAAACATTTGGCGCACCCGCCACATGGGTCAGCAAAGGCGACACTTCAACGACATGCCGTAGGCCACCAGACCTGTTCTCTTGGTGCACCGAAGCTTGCATGCCTAATGCGATTGCTGAAACGATATGGCTGGTTCAGCCAGCCTTGCTCAGGTTGCCGGCCGACGATTTGCCGGTCCGCCGATCCTGTTCTATCTCATAGTTGACCTTCTGGCCGTCAGCGAGCGTCGACAGGCCAGCGCGCTCGACAGCAGAAATATGGACAAACACGTCCTGTCCACCACCGTCGGGCTGGATGAAGCCAAAGCCCTTGGTCGCGTTGAACCACTTTACCGTTCCAGTCGCCATATAGGTATTTCCTTGCCGTAGGTGTCTACATATCTGCCAGGCCGACCGCACCGGCCGCCGCCGTTCTAGATAGATGCAGCAAATGGGCGTCATGGCAAGTCTGTAGCCTGTTTAAGGTACGTTGGCACCAAGCAGCGGTCCGCTGACCGCCGACGCCAGATCGAGAGTTGGCCAATGCCAGCATCGTATGATTGGGAACAGGACGCACGGAACACCTGCCCTGCGCTTGCGCCTTGTCGACCCAGATAGCCACCAAGTCCCCTTACCGGTCGGCGAAACCCAAGATCCATAAGGCCACATTGGCTTCGAGCTAGTCGCAAAGCGACAAGCTGCGGGATTGGCGATCGTCATCCGGTCATCCTCGCCGTCGCGCCGTTCGCCTTGAGCGCCGCCATCAGCATCGGCCCGACAGAGAACTGCCCCGCCGTCGCCTTTTCGGTCAGTACCCGCAAATAGCCGCCGGCCGAGTTGATGTGCTGCGCCCTTTGCAGGATGCAGGCAATCACGATCGCCGCGATCTCCGGGCCCATTACATGGCAAGCCTCCTCATACGCGGACGGCGAAACGCCTAGATATCCCCGCACCTGGGCGGCCGTTATCATGAGGTCGCGCCAATTGCCGATCCCGTCGACGGCGTAGTCGGTAATTTCGGGGCAAGCCTTCAGCACCATCCCCAGCGGGTATGTTTTCGGCGCCTCCGCGGTCCTCGTTCTGGGCTCGGCCGTCGCCCCGCTTTTCTCTAAAGCAGGTTCAAATTCAAAAATAGAGTCGGTATTTGAATCAGATTGCTGCCGCTCGTTTTGAGAGTCATTGCCGCTCGGATTCGTAGATTTCATATGAATTTCCAGCAGCTTATCCACTTCGTCATGCAGCGCGGCAAGCTCAGCTACGATCGGTTCGAGCTCGACAATGCAAGCTCGGCGCGGAATTGCCTCTACAACGCCGCGGAAACGCTTCCACAGGCCTCCCCAGTCGCCCGGGACATCTTCGTCAACGGCCGCTTCGATCAGCTTGTGGATGTCACGGCGGTGCAAGGTGATCCGCTCGCGCATAAGCCTGAGCGCCCGGTTACCGGCACGAACACATTCAGCCGCGGCCTCGAACTCGCAAGCACGGGCCAGCAGCGGAGCCAGGGAGAAGCCAAATGCTTCCTCGATCTCCCCTCCCCGGCCCTTGCGGGCGTAACGCTTGCCGTTCGGGCTATCCCGGCGGACGATCAGCCCACAATCAACAAGAGCCGCCAGGTGCCGCCTGACCGTGGGCTCCGGCATTCCGTGCGCCCTAAGCGACAGCTGTGCGTTTGAGGGAAAGACGATGAGGTCGTTTTCCTCACTCAATTCGCTGTCAGGATAGAATGATAGCAACGCGTTCAGGACGGCCAGCGCACGATCGCCAATGCCGACGATGCTCTTGCCCTCGCAGAGATTGCGGTAGATCTGCCATTTGTCGACCACCCTGCCCTTGGGAATTTCACGTGAATCGTTTTGCGCTGCCAGCATGGCAAGCGACATCGGCCGCCGCCCGAAGGGCGTCGTTGCAATACCCGTCTCCATTTTCTTTCACCCTCTATCAGGCAAAAGAAATCTGCTCGCCGAAACGACGCCACGACTCTTGACAGTGATTCGGGGAAATGCGATTCTCAGCTTGCGACAGACGAGAAGGGCTTCCGCGACGGTGACGTTCGGGGGCCTTTTTCTTTTGCGGTTTTAGTCTCCTGTTGATGCCTTCTCCGACTTCCTGAACGCCTCATAAAGCTTGCCCAGATTATCGGAAATCCACGTCCCAAAGCGGCTGCCATCCATCTCCTTCACGGCGATCGTGATGGCCTTGCCTGCCTTCTTGACGCTAACGCTAACTGATCTGTCCTCGGGGACCCAGGATTGTGCTTGGGCCTTCACCCCTGCCTTGCGAACCGGCTTCCCCTTCTCATTCAGTGTTGCTAGCAACCTTTCGAAGCGTTCGTTGCTTTCCAGCTGACCGAATTCTGGGTCGGATAAGATTGCATTAACCATTTCGGATTTCTTGCCGGCAAGCAGGGACAGCTCAACCCACCGCTCGCGGCCTACAGACGTAGCTGATCCAATCTTGCCGATCACAGATGCGGGAATTCTTGTGGCAACTGAAACCATCTTCGAGACTGCAGCGGCGTTCGAGGCCAATGCTGACGACATCACATCTCTGTCGTACCCCAAATCCTCGAGGCGTTTTGCGAACATCGCCTTCTCGATGAAACTGAGATTTGCTCGGGCGGAATTCTCCTGACCCTGGGCAATTACATGGGTCTTGTCGTCGATCTCCTTGACGACCGCCCTCACCTTTCGTCCCAGTTCGCGGGCAACTCGGACCCTGCGATGGCCAAAGACGATCATGTAGCGGCCGTCTGAGCTCGGATGCGGACGGACAAGTATAGGAGAATCCTGCCCTCTCTCCCGAATCGCTTCCAGCAGCTCTTGATATTGTTCAGCATCGTCGCCTATGCGGTCGGAAACGAACGAGCCGTCGACTGCGCTTGGGTCGAGTTCGACGACATGCTCCCCCTCAAGATACGCATCCGCTTGCTTTGCCAACTCGTTGACCGAGCGGATCATGGATTTTGATGCGCCGCGGATCGGATATGCCGCAGCGGAGGCTAATGAGGCCCCCTCGTCTGTCTCCGCTTCTACGAGGCCTGCAAGAAGATTCTTACGTGCCATATTCTACCTCCGATAGCGCGTAGTCCATTGAATACATTTGGCAAATATCCACTTTTGTCAGCAGACAAAGTCAGCGCCCCCATGCTTCATGAATCAAAGCTACGATTTCGCCGTTTACGACGTCCAAGGCTTCCATTGCCCGCTCGTATGTGGAACGGGTCATCGCATTCTTTTCAACTTCGTAGAGGGTCTGCTTGGTAATCCCCGCATCGGAAATCGCCGTTGATTTCAGCATCTGGTTCTTGAGAATGAATTCGCCGAACAGCGTATGCAGGAACGCCACCATCTGCGCTTGGGGCTGATCCGTGGGTTCGAATCGAGTCACAAGATAGCGATACCACTCCAGATTCACCTCCGCACCGGCCGCCCTGATCGGCTCCAGGATGTTCCCGAGCATCAGCAGAAACTGGCCCATGCTCATAACATCGAGCATCTGCGGATGGATCGTGATCAACACTGACGTCGCCGCGGTCAGTGCGGTGATCGTCAGGTAGCCAAGCTGCGGCGGACAATCGATAACTATGACATCGTAGCGATCGTCGACCTCCATCAATGCCTTCGAGATGCGCGTGAAAAACGCCCTGCCCACATTCGAAGACTTGTCCGTCATTGCCAGAGGTGTGTCGTATTCGAATTCCTGCAGCTCTAGGTTTGCTGGAACGATGTCCAAGCCCGGGAAATTCGTCGGCTTGATGATTTCCGAGAGAGGCACCCTCTCATCGTCGTAACGAATCGCGTCGTAAAGCGATTTCGTCTGGTCGAGTTCAGGTTGGAACCCGTGCAACGAAGACAGCGACGCCTGCGGATCGAGATCGACTGCTAGGACACGGTGCCCGGTAAGCGCAAGATATTGGGCGAGGTGCGCCGCGGTAGTGGTCTTTCCGCTGCCCCCCTTGAAATTAACAACAGCCAAGATCTGAAGCTTCTCGCTCGGCCGCCGATGGGGAACATACATGCGGGCGTCGGATCGACCGTACTGGTCGAGATACTGGCGCAGCTCAAGCATCTGTTCAGCGGTGTACGAGCGCCTGCCCGACGTCGAGGTCTCAGGCACCGGTCCCTTCCCTTCCAGATGCAGTTTCTTCAGATGGCTCTGGGAAACTCCCAGATACGTGGCAACCTCGGCCAGGGAGAACGACCGAAGATTCTTCTTTGCATGGGGAGGGAAGCGCTGCATCGAAAGCAGGTGCAACTTCTTCGATATCTGGTCGCCCTGATCGAGAATGCTTTTCTCAAACAGCAGCGGGATTTTCGTGGGCAAGGGCGAACTCACGTTCATTCGATCGAGACTCTCTAAAAACGATTTTTGACGCGAAAGCGCCAAGCAACCGTCATTATGTCCGATTCGTTCGCTCGGGCAAGAAATTTAAAGTTAACAAAAGCTTAATGATGTCGGCCCAGTATCACATCATCCGATTCATGGAACTGAATATGCTACACAATTTGTCAATTTTGTCTGCGGACAAATCCGGTTTATCCAAGCGTCAAGGCACCAATCCCTGACTTCCTTTGAGCGACCCGCACCGGTGCCAGAGCCTGATAGGTGAACAAGGACATTCAGCTTCTGCTCAAACTCGACCGCCCTTCGACCGACGCTGCTAAGCCGCCATGTTCTCCTTCTTCGAAGCTAGCAAGGCTCAGCTGATGGCTCGTCCAAGGAGAAGGTGCAGCTCTCATCAGCCCGTCGCCATCGCGGCTCTGCAGATAGCCGTCGATTGTCAGGACGGAATGATGATGTCGGACTTGCGCACTCCGGACAAAAATGTGAACAGCGCTCATCGCCCAAACCCGTTGAAGCGGGGATCGAGAGACCCGAACAAATGCCAACTCGCGTCTTGGGGAGACCGCTTCGACGAAAGGCCTACTCAAGCGATGCCGCCGTAGCTTTTGCTTCCAACCGAAACGCTAGCTAGCAGCGCGTAGCCGCCTCGGGGATAGGGCTTTTCAGAGACCCGACGCCTTGGTGAGGTTGACGCGGAACCGATCGCGTCGGCGCTGATATTTGCGGGTCATTTCGACCGAGGCGTGGCCGAGTTGCTTTTGTACATAGCGCTCGTCGACCTCGGCTGAGGAAGCGAGGCCAGCGCGCAACGAATGCCCAGAAAACTTTTGGCCGCGCTCGCCCTCGGAAAGATCCCCGCGCACGCCGGCGGCCAAGGCCGCCCGTTTGACCAGCCGCGCCACCTCCTGATCGTTGAGCCGCTCGGCTCCCACCGCTTTGCCCTGACCGGTGACGCGGCGAAAGAGGGGGCCATGCGCGATACGGGCCAGCTTCAGCCAGGTCTGCAGGGCGACGACCGGGCAGGTGGCGTCGGACGAGCCGCGACCAACTTCGACCTCGCGCCAGCCGGTCTTGCCCCGCAACGTCACCAGCACGCCCTTGTCCGGGAAAAACTCAATCCAGCCGCGGCCGTCCTCGGTCTGATCGCGCGCAACATCAAGGCCGACGATTTCGGAGCGGCGCAAGCCGCCGGTGAAGCCCAAAAGCAGCATGGCGCGGTCGCGCAGACCGCGCAGCGTGCCACGGTCGAGCGTTTCCAGCATGGCGACAAGATCGTCGCGCAGGATGGCTTCCTTTTGACGGGGAGGGGAGGCGTGTTTGTTGCGGATGCCGGCGAGCACGGTGGCGATATGCCGGTCCTTCCGGTCGAGCGGTTGACCGCGTTGCGCATAGTTCCAGGTCAGCGACGAGAGGCGGCGCTCGATGGTCGCCACCGACTTCTTGTCCCTTGCCGATCCCGAGGCTTGGGCCGTGATGTAGAGGCCGACGATCTGTGGGTCTGGCGGCAGCGGATCAAACGACTGGCGCCGGCACCAGGCGCAAAAATGCTTCCAGTCGGCGGCATAGGCGCGACGGGTGTTTGTCGAGCTCGCCGCCTCGACATAATCACGTGCCCGGTCGGCAAGCTTTTCGAGATGCGCAGGCAGTGAGGCTTGTCGCGAATCCAGGACCTGCGGGGGAGGGGAGGGGGCCTCATCCGGGCGCCCCATCTCCATGACGACGTCGACAATGTCAGGCAGGTCGTCGGTGTCGATCGCCTCGAGCGGCGTCATGAAATTACGGGCACTGCCCATTGGGGGGTCTCGTTCATTGGAATGTCGCAACGTGCGATTCTGAGAGCACAACGTGCGACCAAAGCGCCGGATTGTCCACCGCGAGACGCTTGAGGAATAGCCCCGAGATTTGCATCCGGTCGCGTACGATGACCGGCTGGGTCCGGCTATCGCATCACTGGGCGACGAGCCATGTCCGATCCCAGAGATGACACTCTCAGGGCCCTCTCTCTCCGTGCCGATCTTTGCTTGCATGGTCAACATTCTTTATCTTTCGTTCAACACAGGAGACTCCGGGATGAGCAATCGTGGCGCGACGGCAGCCGAAAGCGAGGAGCGGATCGCCCACACCCGCAACCTACTGGTGCTTGAGCAGGCGAGGGCGGTCGGCCTTCTTGGCGCGGCCAAGACCACACGGCTTTCCGGCAGGGTGCCGTTGGAATTGATCGAGGCGGCTAAGAAGCGCGCGCATGTGACTTCCGACACCGAACTGCTTGAGCTCGCCTTGTCGCGGCTGGCCTTCGAGGACGATTTTGGCGCCCGGCTCGTGGGCCGCACGGGCAGCGTCCCCGCGGACATCGATCTTGGCATTTGATCTCATGACCGCACTGCGTTCCCTAAAACCACAGCGGCGTATCGCCGGGTGGGAACGGCGACCAGATCACGTCCCGTCCTGGGCAGGGGAGGGCCCCTCACCTTATTGGTCGGCGCCGGATCAGGGCCTTCCCTGCCCATCGCGAGAAGATCTCAACGATGACGGGCAATTCATCGTCGGCTTCGTCCGCCATAAGTCAGTACGGTTGCGACACCATTGAATTCCATAGCACCAAGTGCTATCTTTCGTCATGCCCGATCGCATATTTAAGACAGCATGGTTCGCCAAGGCGGCGCGCAAGGCACGGCTTTCGGATGCAGCGCTTACGCGGGCAGCCAGGGAGGCCGCTCAGGGCAAGGCGGACGATCTCGGCGGAGGCGTTTTCAAGAAACGGCTCGGTGACAATCGCTTTCGATCGATCCTGCTCGCCAGGAGCGGTGAGTTTTGGGTTTACGTCTATCTGTTCGCCAAACAGGACAGGGCGAACATCGATGATGACGAATTGCGTGCGTTTCGCGAGCTTGCGGCGCTCTACCGGCGCAAATCCACCGCGGATCTGGCCGCGGAATTGAATGCTGGAGCTTTGATGGAGATTGGCGATGGCGATTAGACGAAAATTCAAAAGCGACGCCTTCGAGGCGATCCACAGCGCGGTGGAAGGCATGGTGCGCGCCGGCACGGTCGACAAGCAGACCCTGCGCTCCTTCGACGAAGCCTGCCTGTCCCGGCCGACGATATTCGACGCAAAGAAGATAAAGGCGCTGCGCGAGCGCAATCACGTCAGCCAGCCGGTGTTCGCGCGCTATCTCAACACGTCGGAATCGACGGTGCAGAAGTGGGAGACGGGTGCCAAGCGGCCGAGCGGGCTGGCGCTGAAGCTTCTGTCGGTGGTTGAAAAGCACGGTTTGCAGGTGCTGCAGTAGGCATTTTAAAAAACGAATGATAATGCAATCTTATC
>NZ_FMXM01000077.1 GCF_900103325.1 Mesorhizobium qingshengii
GCAGACCTGCTTCGTAGTCACGCCAATTCGTCACCCTGAATTTCATCTTTCCGACGTGATGACGACGATCGGCGTTGTGTTTGTACGGCATGGCAACTCGTATCAAGCTGATTTCGATCCTGCCTGCCTATCGCCAAACCGTTGACACGGATCCATGCACCAACGCCGCTCGACGTCACATCACAATCGATTCATTGTTCGCAGGAACTGCTTTAGAAGCGCGCCGGCAGCCTGGGCGGGGGGCTTGGGGTTAGACTGCCGGCGCACGCCACTCATGAAGAGCGGCCCCTTTTCGCGGTTCCGACACCCATAGTCAACCCGGCAGTGTCTGGGTGCCCGCTGTGCTCTTGTCAGAGCGGCGCGATGTCGACCGTGTCGGCCGATCCTGCCCAACTTGGTGGGCCGCTCTCGTCGGCCAACCTGATGCTCCAGCCAGTATCGCGTTGCCGACCAGCATGAGTTCGCCGCTAGCAATCCTTCGTCGGTAATTACATGGGGTAATCGCGGCAGCCGCGCTAGATCACCACCTAAACCGGCGTTTGGTTATCGGTTGCGCGAAGTTGAGTAAGTGGGCGGCACGTGCAGCCAATTCTGCTCCACAATGTGGGCAGTCTTATACGTTCCGATACTGGCTCGGGGCTTCGTTACTCCCGCAGCTTCGGCATGGTCTCACAAAGGTCCCACGCTGGCTTCGAGGCTGATGAGCCTGCTAAGCCGATGGAGAACTCGCAATGCCGGCATTGGCTACCATACCGTGGCGGCACTTGATATTGCATCGCAGCAAGCGTAGAGCACCGCGCGCTTACCGGAGTGTCGCCCATGGCCCTTACCAATGCTGGTAGTGAGGCAGAACCCGTCGAACAATCGAGCCATCCCGAGATCGAACAGCACAGCACCAAGGTTCTGATGCTGGGCGCGCTCGGCGTCGTCTATGGCGACATCGGCACCAGCCCGATCTATGCATTCCGTGAGGCATTGCATGCTTCGTCCGGTGGCAATGTTGCCGAGCGCGGCGATATTCTCGGCGTGCTGTCGCTGATTATCTGGTCGCTCACCATCACAGTCACAGTAAAATACATCATGTTCGTGCTGCGCGCCGACAACCGCGGCGAGGGCGGGGTGCTGTCGCTGATGGCTTTGGCGCGCGGCGGTTTCCCGAAGCGCTCGGCGCTGATCCTGGGCATCGGCATCGTCGGCGCCTCGCTGTTTTTCGGCGATGCCGTCATCACGCCGGCGATCTCGGTGCTGTCGGCGGTCGAGGGCATGAATGTCGTTACCCCCGCGTTCCAGCCCTATGTGGTGCCGCTGACACTGGTCATCCTCGCCATGGTGTTCGCGGTGCAGCGCTTCGGTACGGGCGGCGTGGGCCTGGTGTTCGGCCCGGTGACCGCCGTATGGTTTCTGGCCATCGGGCTTTCCGGCCTCAACCACATCATCGACGATCCGGAAATCCTGCTGGCAGTCAGTCCACATTATATCGTCGCCTTCCTGATCAACTCGCCCGACGTTTCTTTCGTGACCATCGGTGCCGTCTTCCTGGCTGTCACCGGCGCCGAGGCGCTTTATGCCGATCTCGGCCATTTCGGCCGCAAGCCGATCGTGATCGCCTGGCTGGCGATCGTGTTTCCTTGCCTGCTGCTCAACTATGCCGGACAGGGAGCCTTCGTGCTGGCGCATGGCGGCGTCGTCGGCCATCCGTTCTTCGAGATGAACGAGGGATGGATGCTGATCCCGATGGTGGTGCTGGCAACCGCCGCGACCGTGATCGCCAGCCAAGCGGTGATTTCCGGCGCTTTCTCGCTGACCAGGCAAGCGGTGCAGCTCAACATGCTGCCGCGTTTCGTGATCCAGCATACGTCGGAAAAACAGTCAGGCCAGATCTACTTGCCGCGAATCAACCTGCTGCTGGCACTGGTGGTGATACTGCTGGTGGTCGGCTTTGGCGAATCCAGCAAGCTGGCCTCAGCATACGGTATTTCGGTGACCGGCAACATGCTGGTGACGACGGTGCTGCTCTATGTGGTCATGCGGCGCATCTGGAAATGGCCATTTGGCGTCGCGGCAGGATTGACGGCGCTGTTTGCCTTCATCGACATCGGCTTCTTTGCAGCCAACATTGTCAAGGTGTTCGAAGGCGGCTGGGCTTCGCTTGCCGTTGCCGCGGTGGTCGTGATGACCATGTGGACCTGGATAAGAGGCACCAGGTATCTGTTCGAAAAGACCCGCAGGAACGAGATCTCGCTCGATTTCCTTGCCGGCAATCTTTTGAAGAAGAAGCCGCAGCTGGTATCCGGCACGGCGGTTTTCCTGACCAGCGATCCGCAAAGCGCGCCGACCGCGCTGATGCACAGCCTGAAGCACTACAAGGTGCTGCATGAGCAGAACGTCATCCTTTCCGTCGTGACGGCGCCGCAGCCGGTGGTGCCCGACAGCGAACGCGTCAATATGGAGCATATCAACGAGCTGTTCATGCGGGTGACGCTGACATTCGGTTATATGGTACAGCCCAACATTCCACGCGCGCTGGCGATCTGCCACAAGCAGGGCTGGAAGTTCGATATCATGACCACGTCGTTCTTCCTGTCGCGGCGCTCGCTCAAGGCGTCGCCCAATTCCGGCATGCCGGTGTGGCAGGACAAGCTGTTCATCGGACTGGCGCGCACGGCAGCCGATGCGACGGAGTATTTCCAGATCCCGACCGGGCGCGTGGTCGAGATCGGAACCCAGGTGACGATTTAGGGCATGCCGCAGCGTTGGTGCATCTGCGGACGCCCCATAGAATGCAAGACAAATTTTGATTTTATGGAGTGTAGTTGAGGGCACCGTAAAGTTAACCGACGGCTGATGAAGATGTGCGAACATGGGCCATGTCAGAAGTTGCTCGTGATCCGCTTTATCGTCGCCACCGCTTT
>NZ_FMXM01000030.1 GCF_900103325.1 Mesorhizobium qingshengii
GATGCCGAAACCGGCATGAGGCGGAAGGCGTTTGCTCACGACCTAGCATCAGTCGATGTCGTGGCCGAGACGCGGCCGGCTTTTTCAACAATATCGGCGCAAAGCGAACAATCCGCAACCTATCCCCTCACGCCGTCTTCTGCGTCACCAACCCCAACTCTTCCACCATCGCATTGCGCATCAAAAACTTCTGCGGTTTGCCGGTCACCGTCATCGGCAATTCGGTGCGGAAGCGGATGTAGCGCGGGACCTTGTAGTGGGCGATCTGGCCGGCGCAGAAGGCCTTGACCTCCTGCTCGGTGGCGATCTGGCCGGGCTTGAGCACGATCCAGGCGCATAGCTCTTCGCCATATTTGGGGTCGGGAATGCCGAACACCTGCACTTCCTTGATCTTGGGATGGCGGTAGAGGAATTCCTCGACCTCGCGCGGATAGACGTTTTCGCCGCCCCGGATGACCATGTCCTTGACCCGGCCGACGATGTTGCAATAGCCCTCGGCATCGATGGTGGCGAGGTCACCGGTGTGCATCCAGCCGTCAGTGTCGATGGCCTCGCGGGTCTTGTCGTCGTCGTCCCAATAGCCCTTCATCACTGAATAGCCGCGCGTGCACAGTTCGCCCGGCGCGCCGACGGCGACGGTGGCGCCATCGGCATCAACCGCCTTGACCTCGACATGAGGGTGGATGCGCCCGACGGTCGAGACGCGTTTCTCCAGTGGGTCGTCGACGCTGCTCTGGAACGAGACCGGGCTGGTCTCTGTCATGCCATAGGCGATGGTCACCTCCTGCATGTGCATCAGCGAGATCACCTTCTTCATCACCTCGATCGGGCACGGCGAGCCGGCCATGATGCCGGTGCGCAGGCTGGAGAGATCAAAGCTGCTGAAATCCGGATGATCGAGCAGGGCGACAAACATGGTCGGTACGCCATAGAGCCCGGTGCAGTGCTCCGCGGCCACCGCCTTCAGCGTGGCGCCGGGGTCGAACCCCTCGCCCGGGAAAACCATGGTCGCGCCTTTCGACACGCAGCCCATCGTGCCCATCGACATGCCGAAGCAGTGATAGAGCGGCACCGGAATGCAGAGCCGGTCGTCGACGGTGAGCCGGATCGCCGAGGTGACGAAATTGCCATTGTTGACGATGTTGTGGTGGGTCAGCGTCGCGCCCTTGGGTGCCCCCGTGGTGCCCGACGTGAACTGGATGTTGATCGCGTCGCCGGGTTTGAGCCCTTCGGAAATGCGGTCGAGGCTGTCATGCTCGTCGCGCCCAGCCATGGCCAGCACGTCGGCGAAATTGAACATGCCGGGCGAGTTGTCCTCTCCCATGCGGATGACGATCCTGAGCGCCGGCAATTTCGTTGCCTTGAGCTTGCCCGCTGTCGCCGTGGCGATCTCCGGCGCCAGCGTCTCGATCATGCCGAGATAGTCGGAGGTCTTGAATTTGGCTGCCGTGACCAGCGCCTTGCAGCCGACCTTGTTCAGCGCATATTCGAGCTCGGTCAGCCGGTAGGCAGGGTTGATGTTGACCAGGATGAGGCCGATGCGCGCGGTGGCGAACTGCGTCACCAGCCATTCCCAACGGTTGGGCGACCAGATGCCGACGCGATCGCCCTTTCCGAGGCCAAGCGCCAAGAAGCCGGCTGCCAACGCGTCCACCGTGTCCGACAGCTCGCCCCAGGTGAAGCGCTTGTCCTGGCCGACGAAAACAGCGGCATCCTGCGTGGCGTATTTGCTGGCGGTGTCGGAAAACAGCGCGGGAATCGTCTTGTCGAGCAGCGGCACGGCGCGCTCGCCCGAGACATGCGCCTTGCCGTCGACGGGTGCCAAGAAGGTGCTACCACCGCGCGCTCCACGTCCGCGCAGGTTGGTGGCGTTCTTCAGCTCGTCGAGATTGACCGGCATGGCTTTTGTCCTCCCAAGACAGGCCGGAGTCTATCAGCCCGGCGGGGCAGTGGAAATCCGTCGATGGTCGTGGAGGCAGGAAGGCCCCCTTTGCCGCTATCCGGCTACCGAAGCCATTTTCTTGGCGATGTCGCGCAACAGAGCCTCGTCAGCCGCCGCACGCGTCTTCTTCGACGCCACCAGGCAAGCCTGCGACTTCAACACCACACCATCGCCCAACACCTTGAGATGATTGGCGCGCAGGGTCGAGCCGGTGGTGGTGATGTCGACGATGACATCGGCGAGCCCGGCTGCCGGTGCCCCTTCGGTGGCGCCGAGGCTTTCGACGATGCGATAGACCTGGATGCCATGTTTCTGCGAGAAGAATTGCTGGGTCAGCCGCCAGTATTTGGTGGCGATGCGCAGCCGCCTGCCATGGCGCTGGCGGAAATCGGCGGCGACGTCATCAAGATCGGCCATGGTGTCGACGTCAAGCCAGATGTCAGGCACCGCCACCACGACATCGGCGGTGCCGAAGCCGAGACGGGCGACGATTTCGGCGCGGGTCTCCCAGTCGGCGAGATTCTCACGCACCAGATCCTCGCCGGTGATGCCGAGATCGATTGCCCCCTTGCCGATCTCGCCGGCAATCTCGGAAGCCGACAGGAACGCCACCTCGATACTTTCCGCGCCTTCGATGCGGGCGCGATACTTGCGCTCGTCGCCGGGCAGGCTGACGGCGAGGCCGGCTGTGGCCAGAACGTCCAGCGCCTGCTCCTTGAGGCGGCCTTTCGACGGAATCGCCAGTGTGATCATTGCCCCGCCTCCCGCAGCGCATCGATGCGGTCGAGCCAGACGGAAAAGCCGACGCCGGGGATCGGCGTCTTCGCGCCGAGCAAGGTCAGCAACCGGTCATAGCGGCCGCCACCGGCCAAGGGCCGGTCGCCGCTTTGCGCCGCGATTTCGAAGACCAGGCCGGTGTAGTAGTCGAGCGGACGGCCGAAGGCGGCATCGTAGCGGATTCTCTGCGCCGGCAGGCCATGCGCCTCGATCGCCCTGGCGCGGGCCGCGAATTTCTCCAGTGCAGGAGCCAGGGAAAGTCCGGCTCCCGTGGCGAAGAAATCCAACACCTGGGCGGCGGCGTCAAGCGGCACGTCGATCGCCAGGAAACCCTTCAGCGCCGCGAATGCCTCGTCGGACAGCCGCACGCTACGCAGTTCGGCTTTCTCGATCAACCGCCGCGCGATGTCGGCCGGCGAGCGTCCGGCGGATGCCGACAGGCCCGCCTCTTCCATGCCGCTGGCGATGTGCACGGACAAACCTTCCAGATCGCCGTCGAGGACAAGGGCGGCGACCGGGCCGGAGAGCTGGCCGTTGCGCGGCGGATTGGCGAGATCTGCGAGCGCCGCCTCCAGCATCGGCGCCGAGCCGAAAGCGCGGGCAAGACGCATGCGCCAGCCGCGCGGAAGCCCAAGGGCGGCCAGCACGGCCTCGAAAATGGTCTGGTCACCGAGCGTTATCGCCAATGCCTGGCCCGGCAGCACGAGGGCAAGCAGCGCGTGTGCGTCGGCGATCGAGCGAGCATCGGCCTCAGCGGTGTCGCGGTCGCCGAGATCCTCGATGCCGGCCTGGAAGAACTCGTTGCCGCCATCGCGGCGCTGGCGAAACACTTCGCCGAGATAGGAATAGCGGCGCGGCGTGCCGGCCTGCGAACGAATGTGGTCAAGGCAGACCGGAATGGTGAATTCGGGGCGCAGGCACAACGTCTGCCCGGTCTCGCTTTCGGTGAGGAAAATACGGCGGCGCAGATCCTCGCCGGCCATGTCGAGGAACGGGTCGGCCGGCTGCAGCACGGCGACCTCGACCGCATGCGTGTTGCGCGCCGCGAAGAGGTTGGTGATGTCGGCTGATATGGCGGGATAGCGGGAGGTCACTGGCCGCGCTTCTTACTTCGCGCGATCAGCGGCCTGCGCCGCCAGGATCTTCTTCACCGCGGCGACCAGTTCGCTTTCCGCCACCGTCACCTGCGCCGGGCGCGCGGCGCGCCATTCGGCATTGCCGGTGATCTCGGCGGACATGCGCGCGCCTTCGATCAGGTCCTTGATCTGCAGTTCGCCCTTGGCGCGCTCGTCGCCGCCCTGGATGACGGCTACGGGGCAGCCGCGCCGGTCGGCATATTTGAGCTGCGCCTTCATGCCAGCGCCGCCAAGATACATTTCGGAGCGGATGCCGGCGGCACGCAGGTCACTGACCATCTTCTGGTAGCGGCCGAGGCTGTCGGTGTCCTTGTCCATCACCAGCACGACGACAGGCGCGATCACGTCCGAGGCGTCGAGCTTGCCGAGATTCTTCAGCGCGGTCATCAGCCGGGAAACGCCAATGGAGAAACCGGTCGCCGGGACGGGCTCGCCACGGAAGCGCGAGACGAGACCATCATAACGGCCACCGCCGCCGACCGAACCGAAGCGGACGATCTGGCCATCCTCATTGGGGATTTCAGCCAGCAGCTCGGCCTCGAAGACGGGGCCGGTGTAGTATTCGAGGCCGCGCACGACGGAGCGGTCCATGGCAATACGGTCTTCGCCGTAGCCCGCCGCCCTGACCAGGGCTTCGATCATCGAGAGTTCGCCAACGCCTTCCTGGAAGACCGCGTTCGCACTGACATTGGAATCCTGGCCGGCCTGCTCATTCCTCGCCGTCGCGAGAAGAACCGCCTCGGCCTGCGTGTCATTCAGCCCGGCGCCCTTGGCGAAGTCGCCTTCGCCTTCCTTGCCGCCATCCCAGCGCCCCGGTCCCAGCAAAAGTCTCACGCCTTCCGGGCCGAGCTTGTCCAGTTTGTCGATTGCCCGCAGCACCGTCAGCCGGCGGCCGGCATTTTCGTCACCGCCAAGGCCGATCGCTTCGAGCACGCCGTCCAGCACCTTGCGGTTGTTGACACGGATGACGTAGTCACCTCGTTTGATGCCGAGCGCTTCCATCACGTCGGCCATCATCATCGCCATCTCCGCATCGGCCGCCACGCCCGGCGTGCCGATCGTGTCGGCATCGAACTGCATGAACTGGCGGAAACGGCCCGGGCCGGGCTTCTCATTGCGGAACACCCAGCCGGAGCGATAGCTGCGATAGGGCTTGGGCAGGCGCTCGTAGTTCTCGGCGACGAAGCGCGCCGTCGGCGCGGTCAGGTCATAGCGCAGCGACAGCCACTGGTCGTCATCGTCCTGGAACGAGAACACGCCTTCGTTCGGCCGATCCTGGTCAGGCAGGAACTTGCCCAGTGCATCGGTGTATTCGATCAGCGGCTGGTCGGCCGGTTCGAAACCATAAAGCTCATAGACCGAGCGGATCGTCGCCATCATCTTCTCGACGGCGCGGATGTCCTCGGCGCTGCGGTCGGCAAAACCGCGCGGCAGTCGCGCTTTCGTCTTTTCCGATTTGTCGGCCATGAGTTGGGGTCTTTTTGTTGGGTAATTGCGGACTTGTTTCGAGTGCGCGTGTCCTAACCGATGCCGCAGGGAGCGGCAAGGCCGATGAGGCGCACCGTATCGGCCTTTGGCGACAGGATGAGCGCGAGCATCCACCTTCGCTCCAACCTCATCTGAAACAAAAACGCACCAAAAATGAAACAATCCCGCCATGAGCGCGGCATTGTGCCGACACAATCGCCGCCGATAAAGCGCACCGAAGCGAAGGGGTTCGGGACATGACAACGGCTGCAAGATTTCGTGCCATCGAAGGCAGCGCCGGCAACCTGCCCGTACGCCTGCGCCCCGCCGACAGTCATGCGCCGAAAATGGTCAGCCAGGTCGCGGGCCCGTTCGAGGTAGCGGCCAAGGACGGCAAGGGACCTACGATGCGCGACGCGTTGATGACCGGCCTGCTGGTGATCTACCCTGCGCTTGCCACGGTGGCGGCGATCGTCGCGGGGCTCTTCCTGGCCGGCGCCAACGGTACCTGAGCCCTACTTCGGCCGTTTGAAAGCCTTCCGCTCCTTCTCGACTTGCCTGCGGCAGGCGCAGCCCTCGAGATGATCGTTGACCAGGCCCATCGCCTGCATGAAGGCATAGACCGTGGTCGGGCCGACAAAGCTCCAGCCGCGCTTCTTCAGTTCCTTCGAAATCCGGACCGAGACCGCTGTGGTCGGGTTGGCGCGCAGATGGGCGAGGTCGACGATCTCGGGTCGTTCGTTCTTGCCGGGTTCGAACTTCCAGAACCAGGCGGCCAGCGAGCCGAATTCATCGGCCATCTCGCGGGCGCGCTTGGCGTTGTTGATGGTCGAGACGATCTTGCCGCGGTGGCGGATGATGCCGGCATTGCCAAGCAGGCGTTCGACATCCGTGTCGGTGAAGGCGGCGACCTTGTCGAACTCGAAATTGGCGAAGGCCTGGCGAAAATTCTCCCGCTTGCGCAGGATGGTCAGCCACGACAGGCCCGACTGAAAGCCTTCGAGGCATATCTTCTCGAACAGCCTGCGGTCATTCGCCACCGGCCGGCCCCATTCATGGTCGTGGTAATGCAGATAGTCAGGCAGGTTGCCGTGCCAGAAGCAGCGCGCGACACCGTCGGGGCCGGCAAGCAGGCCGGTGTTTTCTTTTTCCATGGCGACAAATCCGTTCGTTAACGCGCCTTTGCGCTGCATTTACCGCGGCTTTACCAGATTCCTGAACCTGGCGGTAACCACACCAAAAGGTTTACTGACAGTCCTGCATTTTACGCATTCCGATTCATGTTTCGGTTGCTGCTTCCACGCCAATGATCGCCGAACCGGGAGGACGTTTCCACCCGTTTGTGTTCGACGATCAAGGTGCGTTCCAGATGAAGAGAGTTCTGTTTCCCTTGTTCGGCGCCGTGGCTGCGTTTGCCGCCGGCGCCACGCCCTCCGCTGCCGGTGACCGCTATGCCGACCGGCCGCCGGTGATGGTGAGCCCCGACCTTTCCGCGCCCTGGGTGCTGCAGCTTGGCCATGCGCCCGGCATCGTCCGGCAAAACCGCCAGTCCGTGCAGCAACAGCCGCGCCCTCGCTATGTGCAACCCGATCGTGTGCAGACGGCGGCCGTGCAGGCGCCAGCCAAGCGCATGGTCATGCGCCCGCAGATCAATCCGATCTACCTGCCGCAGGAAGTCGCCTATGACGGTCCGCAGAAGCCGGGCACGATCGTCATCGATACCACGCAGAATTTCCTGTTTCTGATCGAGAAGAACGGCAAGGCACGGCGTTATGGCGTCGGCACCGGCAAACCGGGCTTTGAATGGTCGGGTACCCACAAGATCACCAACAAGCGCGTCTGGCCGGACTGGCGCCCGCCGGCGGAAATGATCAAGCGCGAGGCCGCCAAGGGGCGCTACCTGCCGACCTATCTGGCCGGCGGCATGGAGAACCCGCTCGGCGCACGCGCGCTCTATCTCGGCACGACGGAATACCGCATCCACGGCACCAACCAGCCGTGGACAATCGGTGGCGCGGTGTCGTCGGGTTGCATCCGCATGCGCAACGAGGACGTCGTCGATCTCTATGAACGGGTCGATGTCGGAACCACGGTCGAGGTGATATAGTTTCTGACGCGAATCACTTGGCCGGCAAAGCAACCAGCTTTTCCAGGCCAGACCAGAGACAACGGGGGACGGGCCGTATGGGGATGCGGTCAGTCAGGAAGGGCAGCACGGGAAACCGCGCTGCCCTTTCCGTTTTCGAGCAAGACGCGGCCTGGTGTCGGGACTAAACCTCGACCGCACGTCGCGCAACGGGCATAGCGGTTCGCTTTCGTGCTGCCCTTCGCTGTATTCTTTTGCTATCTCGGCGCAAGTTCCATCGAGAGAGTTCATCCATGCCCTTGTCCGATGACAGCCGTTATCTCAGAGGCGGCCCGGTCGCCCAGCGCATCATCGCAGCCGTGCGCGAGGATGCGGCGATTGCCAAGGCCGAAGGATTTCCGCCCAAGCTGATCTCGATCACCGTCGGCGACACGGCGGCGGTGGATGTCTATGTGCGCAACCAGCGTGCCAAGGCCGAGCTCGCCGGCATCGATTTCGAGGAGCGGCGCTTTCCCGCCACCATCACGTCAGGCGAGTTGGAAGCGGCGATCCACGGCCTGAACGCCGATCCGCGCGTCACCGGCATCATCATCCAGCGGCCAGTGCCGGCGCATATCCCGATCAGGACGCTGCAGGCTGCCGTGCACCCGCTCAAGGATGTCGAAGGCATGCATCCGGCTTCGATCGGCAACATCGTCTACAACCAGCTCGACCTCGCCCCCTGCACGGCGGCCGCCTCGGTCGAACTGCTGAAGGAGACCGGCCTCGACCTCAAGGGGCTGGAAGTCGTCATCGTCGGTCATTCGGAAATCGTGGGCAAGCCAATCGCCTTCCTGTTGATGAGCGAAGGCGCGACAGTGACGGTCTGCCATCACATGACGCGGTCGGTCGCCGCCCATGCGCGCCGCGCCGACGCGCTGTTCGTCGCGGTCGGCAAGCCGCGGCTGATCAAGGCCGATATGGTGAAACCCGGTGCGGCCGTCATCGACATCGGGATCAATTCCGAGATTGGGTCTGACGGGGTGAGCCGTATCGTCGGCGATGTCGATGCCGAGAGCGTCAAGGACGTCGCCTCCTGGATCACGCCGGTGCCGGGCGGTGTCGGCCCGATCACTGTCGCGATCCTGCTGCGCAATACGATGGTGGCGCTCAGCCGGCAGCGTGCGCTTTACGAAGCGACCTACGGCACGGCGCACAGGCTCGCGGCAGAGTAAGCGCCGCGACAAGCCCTACTCCGCGGCGATCAGGCTCTCACCCACAACGCCTTCCGGCTTTGGCCCGCCATAGGCCCAATCGAGCAGCCTTACAGTGTGCACCACCGGCATCCTGGCGGCGGAAGCGATCTGCGTGATGCAGCCGATATTGCCGGTGGCGACGATTGCAGCGCCCGTTGCCTCGATATTTCGGACCTTGCGATCACGCAGCTTGGCCGAAATCTCGGATTGCAGGATGTTGTAGGTGCCGGCCGAACCACAGCACAGATGGCCCTCGCGCGGCTCGCGCACCACGAAACCGGCCTTGGCCAGCAACTCCTTCGGCTCGCGGGTGATCTTCTGGCCGTGCTGCATCGAGCAGGCCGAGTGATAGGCGACCACCGTGCCCGGCTTGCGCACCGGCTCCGGCAGATCGATGCCTGAGAGATATTCGGTGATGTCCTTGGCCAGCGCCGAGACGCGCGTGGCCTTGTCGGCATAGGCCGGATCGAGGCGCAGCATGAAGCCATAGTCCTTGATCGTCGTACCGCAGCCGGACGCGGTGATGACGATGGCATCGAGCCCGCCTTGTTCGACGGCTCGCGTCCAGGCGTCGACATTTTGCCTGGCCGAAGCAAGGGCGGCCTCTTCGCGACCCATATGATGGACCAGCGCGCCGCAGCAGCCCTCGCCCGGCGGCACCACGACCTCAACGCCGAGCCGCGTCAGCAGCGAAATCGTCGTCTCATTGATGGCGGGATCAAGCACCGATTGCGCGCAGCCGGTGAGGATGGCGACACGACCCTTCCTAGTCCCCTGCCCGGCATGGATGCCCGGCGAGGCCATCGGTGAGGCCGTGGGGACCGATGCCGGCGCGAGCTTCAGCATTGCGCCGAACGGCTTCAGCGCCGGGATCTTTTCGAACAGCCCAATGAACGGCTTGCCGAGCTTCGCCAGCCTGAGCGCGGCGCGAAAGCGCTGGGGATAGGGCAGGACGAAGGCCAGCATGGCGCGGGTCAGGCGGTCAAGCAGCGGCCGCTTGTAAGTCTCCTGGATATGAGCGCGGGCATGGTCGACCAGATGCATGTAATTGACGCCCGACGGGCAGGTGGTCATGCAGGCAAGGCACGACAGGCAGCGGTCGATATGGGTGACGATCTCCTTGTCGGCCGGACGGCCGTTCTCCAGCATGTCCTTGATCAGGTAGATGCGCCCGCGCGGTGAATCGAGCTCGTTGCCTAAAGTTACATAGGTCGGGCAGGTGGCGGTGCAGAAGCCGCAATGCACGCATTTGCGCAGGATCTTTTCCGATTCCGCGACGTGCGGATCGGCAAGCTGGGCAAGCGAAAAATTGGTCTGCACTAGAAAAATTCCTTACTGTCCGAGCATGATCTTTTCCGAAAACCGGTCCCCACTTTTCGGGATCATGCTCTAAAGTCCGAGGAACCAGCTTTCCGGGTTCTTGACCGGCTCGCCGCGTTGCAGCGCCTGAAGGCCGAGGATGCAGCGGGCGATGAACCAGACGGCGACGGCAAACATCAGCAGGAAGCCGATCACCACGAAGATCAGCACCGCCGAGATCAGTGCATAGAGCAGGCCGATCCAGAAGGTACGGATCAGGAATGTGTAGTGGCTCTCGACGAAGCCGCCGGCCTTGCCACGGTTGACATAGGCCAGCACGATGCCGACAAGGCCGCTGATGCCGATGACGAGGCCGGCGAGATAGAGGATGTAGATGACCAGCGCATTGGTCGGCCCCGGTTCCAGCCAGCGGTCGGTCTGGCGCGGTGCGGGCTTGTCGTTCTGGCCGGAATTGATGTCGCTCATTGTGTCGCTCCCTAGGTTGCGATGCCGAGAGTAGCAGAGCCTGCGCCCGGCGCCATGCGTCCGGGGTTGAGAATGGCCTTGGGATCGAACTCGGCCTTGAGCCTGGCCGACAACGCAGCCAGTTGCGGCGCCTGCGGCTCGAACACCGGCACGGCGGCGCGATGGGCGGGTGCGGCACGCACCAGCGTCGCATGGCCGCCGCCATGTTTCCGCAACAGCCCGCGCAGCAGTGCGGCTTCCGGATCACCCTCTTCCATACGCAGCCACACCAACCCGCCTTGCCAGTCGTAGAAGGCGCTGACGGCAGCCTGCATGCGCAGGGTCAACACCATCTGGTGGCCCTGGGACGGCGTCATCGACACGCGCCAGACCGGCTTCTCGCTGCCGTCGGCGAAAGGCCTGATATCGCGCACATCGCGCCAGATCAGCCGTGAGGCTTCGCCGGAAATCTCCTGCAGTGGACCGGCATTGGCGAACAGCGTTTTCAGCGCGGCGATACGGTAGGCGACCGAGGGGCCAAAGCCTTCGACGCGCAGCAGCGTGGCCGCGTCGCTGCCGAGCGTGCCGCCGGCGACACGCGCGGCGATGCGCTCCGGCAGATGGGCGGCACTCGACACTTCCGCGCTGGAGCCGAGCGCCAGCGCCATGGCAGTGGCAGCCGCATCGTCGAGCAGGCCACGCATGGCGAGCGTGACTTCGGTCTTGGCGGCGGGCAACACCTTGAAGGTGACGTCGGTGAACACGGCCAGCGTGCCCCAGCTGTTGGCCATCAGCTTCGACATGTCATAGCCGGTGACGTTCTTGACCACGCGGCCGCCGGACTTGAAAGCCTCGCCACGTCCGGACACCACATTGATGCCGAGGATATGGTCGCGCGCAGCACCCGCCTTCAGCCGCCGCGGGCCGGAAAGGTTCGCGGCAAGCACGCCGCCGATGGTGCCCCTCCCCGGTTCGCCACCGAGCAGCGGGCCGTAGTCCATTGGCTCGAAGGCCAGTTGCTGACCGTTTTCCGCCAGTAGCTTTTCGATCTCGGCCAACGGCGTGCCGGCCTTTGCCGATAGCACCAGTTCGGCGGGTTCATAGAGCGTGACGCCGGTGAGCTTCGACAGGTCGAGCGTGTGTTCGGTCTGCAGCGGCCGACCGATGCCGCGCTTGGAGCCGTGGCCCAGGATTTCCAGCGGCGATTCTTCCGCCACGGCCCAGGCGACGGTGGACAGGACTTCGTCCGAGGTGGTCGGGGTGAAGGTGGTCATGTGGTAGGGTCGCCAATCGCAATTGCGGAGATGCCGCGATCCTTCCCCCCCTCTGACCTACCGGACATCTCCCCCGCAAGGGGGGAGATCACGCTTTCATGACAGCCTTCGCCAATCCCGTTGGAGAAAGAAGCGCCGACATTGCGGCCGGCCAATCTCCCCCCTTGCGGGGGAGATGTCCGGCAGGACAGAGGGGGGTGTTCAGGCGCCGACATGTCCACTCAAAACCTCGGAATGTCCGGAAATGGCAGCTTGCCGCCGGAAATGTGCATGCGACCGAGTTCGGCGCAGCGGCGAAGCTGCGGGAACACCTTGCCCGGGTTGAGCAGATGGTTCGGATCGAAGGCGCATTTGACACGCATCTGCTGGTCGAGGTCGATCTGGTTGAACATCTCCGGCATCAGGTCGCGCTTTTCAACGCCCACCCCGTGTTCGCCGGTGAGCACACCGCCGACCTTGACGCAGAGGCGCAGGATGTCGGCGCCGAAGCTTTCGGCCTTGTCGAGTTCGCCCGGCACGTTGGCGTCGTAGAGGATCAGCGGGTGCAGATTGCCGTCGCCGGCATGAAAGACATTGGCGACGCCGAGACCATATTTCTCAGACAGTTCGCGCATGCCGGCGAGCACGCGCGGCAGTTCCTTGCGTGGAATGGTGCCGTCCATGCAGTAATAGTCGGGCGATATGCGGCCGACGGCAGGGAAAGCCGCCTTGCGGCCGGCCCAGAAGCTCAGCCGCTCCTGTTCGGACTGCGAGATCCGGCAGGTAGTCGAACCGTTGCGGATGGCGATCGCCTCGACGGCGGTGATGAGATGATCGACTTCGACGCCCGGCCCGTCGAGTTCGACGATCAGCAGCGCCTCGACATCGAGCGGATAGCCGGCATGGACGAAATCTTCCGCCGCGTGGATCGCCGGCCGGTCCATCATTTCCATACCGCCCGGGATGATGCCGGCGCCGATGATGTCGGCGACGCATTGGCCGCCCTGCTCGCTGGTCGGAAAGCCGATCAGCAGGGCACGCGCCGTCTCCGGCTTCTTGAGGATGCGCACGGTGACCTCGGTGACGACGCCGAGCAGGCCTTCTGAGCCGGTCATGACGCCGAGCAGGTCGTAGCCTTCGGCGTCGAGGTGACTGCCGCCGAGCCGCACCACCTCGCCGTTCATCAGCACCATCTCGATACCGAGCACGTTGTTGGCGGTGAGGCCGTATTTCAGGCAGTGCACGCCGCCGGAATTTTCCGCGACGTTGCCGCCGATCGAGCAGGCGATCTGGGAGGATGGATCGGGGGCGTAGTAAAAGCCCTCCTGCTCGACGGCGGTGGTGATGCCGAGATTGGTGACGCCCGGCTGGGCGACGACGATGCGGTTGGGGAAATCGATCTCGAGGATACGATTGAAGCGGCTCATGACCAGCAGCACCGCGTCCTCGAGCGGCAACGCGCCACCCGACAGCGAAGTGCCGGAACCGCGCGGCACGACACGGATGTTGCGGTCGTTGCAGTATTTCAGCACGCGGGAAACCTGCGCCACCGTTTCGGGCAAGACCACGACAAGTGGCAATTGCCGGTAGGCCGTCAGCCCGTCGCTCTCGAAGGCGCGCATCTGATTGGTCGCGTCGACGACGCCTTCACCCGGAACGATGATGCGCATGTCGGCGACGATCTCGTCGCGCCGGCGCATCGTGGCGTCGTCTGGTTTCGGCATGGCCAAGCCGGACATCAGCAGCCTCGTTTCGAACAACTGGTCAAAATCTTTTACCAGTGAAGCGCGTTCGTTGCAAATCCTGCTTTGGTGGAGACTCCAACGTCAAGGCCGGGACAAGCTTCCGCAGCGGCAATCTGCCGCTGTGCTTTATCCTCCCTCTGTGGGGGTGAGCCGCCGGTTCGCGCAGCGAATTCATCGTGCCGGTGGCACGATGAAAGGTCGGTGAACGCCGGGGCGCTGCGTAGCAGCGGGGACCCGGCAGAGCAGATGTCATCGCCGGCCCTTCGCAGGCTCAGAGCGTTCGAAGCTCGAAAAGCCAAGCAATTGGCTTTTCGTCCGCCACGCGGACCGCTTCTCACCCCCACAAGGGGGCAGGGTAAAGCGGTAGCTATTCGCCCGCCAGTTTGCCGGGCTCGGAATGCATCCGGCGCACGCGGCGCACGCCCCACCAGACCAGCAGGATGGCGATCGGCACCGAAGCGGCGGTGACGACCTCGGGCGCGAAGGCATGGCCGAAGATCGAGGCGCCCTTGGCGATATAGCCGATGAGGCCGACCACATAATAGGAGACGGCGGCGACCGAGAGACCTTCGACGGTCTGCTGCAGGCGCAGTTGCAGGCGCGCGCGGTTGTTCATCGAGGCGAGCAGGTCGCGGTTCTGCTTCTCGACCTCGACATCGACCCAGGTGCGCAGCAGCGTGGTGGCGCGGGTCAGCTTGCGCGACAGGTTGGCCTGCCGCTCCTCGACCGATCGGCAGGTGCGCATCGCTGGCGCGACGCGGCGCTGCAGGAACCCACCCCAGGTGTCATAGCCCGGCACGGCTTCTTCCTCGAGTGCTTCCAGCCGCTCGCCGACGATGCCGTCATAGGCGCGGCTGGCGCCGAAACGGTAGAGGCTCGACGCCGCGTCGGCTTCCAGTTCCGCGGCAAGCTCGGTGAGATCGGCCAGCAAGGTCTGGCTGTCGCGGGTTTCGGCGACCTTCATCTCCAGCGTGGTCTGGGCCAGCCTGTCCTCGATGCGGCGGGCGCGGCTGGACAGGGTCAGCGCCAGCGGCAGGCCGAGCATGGCCAGCGTCCGGTAGGTTTCGATGTCGATCAGCCGCTGCGACAGTGCCCCGGTGCGCGCCGGCGTCAGGCCGCGATCAAGCACCAGCATGCGCGTCATGCCGTCGCCATCCTGGCGAAAGTCGGTGACGATGGCGGCGTTGCCGCGCTCGACCAGCGAATAGCACAGGCTGGTCGGATCGAAGCCGGCGATCAATCGCTCACTCGCCTGCGTCCATTTGCGGATCTCGAGCCTGATGCCCGAGATGACGGTTCCCGGCGGGGAAAACCCGTTGCCGAAAGGCGAGTCCTCCTGCATCCGGCCGCTCTCGGAGAGCGGCCCTTCCCATAGATAGGTCGAGAACTCCGTATGCCGTTCCCAGCGCAGCGAGCCCTTGCCCCACTTCATGGCGTGGTGGCGGGCCTGGCGGTCGGGCGCGGCGATGCCGAGGCGTCGCGACAGTTCGGAAAGCACCGCGTGATCGACGCCGGAGCCGCCCTCGGTCATGAAGGCGAGTTGCACGAGGACGCGCGGCTTTTCGATCAGCGGATGCGGCCGGGCATGGACCTCGCCGAGCGCCCCGGGCCGTCCCTCATGCGCGGGAAAACCCATGACGCTGCCCTTGGCGCGCGGCTGGAACTCGAGATTGGACGGGTCGTCTGACACGGCTTGTCCCCCGGGTTTCTGTGAACCCTCTTGCAATCGCGTCCCTCTAGAGCCAATCGCCAGATGACGCAAACAGCAAAGTTTAGCCGAAGATGATATGGCGCCGGGCGGCAAAACCGACCCGCTGCGACCAATTGGATAAATAATTTGACCAGTTGGCGACGCAGGCTTTATCCTGCGCGACACCGGTTCACCTTCCAGGCACCCTGTTGAGCGACATTTTTTCCAGGATCGAGCATTCGCGCACCGCCGACGAGGTGGTGCAGCAGATCGAGAGCCTGATCCTCGAAGGCGTCCTGCGCACCGGCGACCGGTTGCCGGGCGAACGCGAGCTTGCGCGCCAGTTCGACGTGTCGCGACCAATCCTGCGCGATGCGCTAAAGGCGCTCGAAGGGCGCGGCCTTTTGACGACCAAGGCCGGCGGCGGCACGCATGTCGCCGACATCATCGGCCAGCTGTTCAGCAAACCGGTGGCGGACCTGATCTCGACGCACCGCAAGGCGGTGACCGATTATCTGGAATACCGCCGCGAGATCGAGGGCATCGCTGCCGAATACGCGGCGCGGCGTGCCACCCCGGACGATCTGGCGCTGCTCGACCGCATCATGGCGCGCATGGACGAGGCGCATCGCACCGGCGATTTCGACGACGAAGCTGAAATCGACGTCGAGTTCCATCACGCGATCTGCGAGTGCGCGCACAATATCCTGCTCCTGCACACGCTGCGCTCCTGCTATCGGCTGCTGTCGGAAGGCGTGTTCCAGAACCGGCTCTTGGTGTTCACCGTGCCCGGCGCGCGCGAAGCCCTGCTTGCGCAGCACCGGGCGATCCATGCAGCGGTCAAGGCCGGCGACCCGGCTGCCGCCCGGCAGGCAGCGATGGACCACATGATCTATGTCGAGCGGTCGATGGCCGAGGCGGAGCGCAGCGGCGACTGGCAGCGCGTGTCACGGCTCAGGCTGAAGCAGCGCGTCGACGCCACCGATACCGAACCCGCACGCAAACGCTCCTAAATTCGAAACGGAAAGCCCATGAGCCAAATCCTGACCATCGCAGACCTCAAGGACCTCGCGCGCCGTCGGGTGCCGAAGATGTTCTTCGACTATGCCGATTCAGGCGCGTGGACCGAGAGCACCTATCGGGCCAACGAGGAGGACTTCCAGAAGATCAAGTTCCGGCAGCGCGTTCTTGTCGACATGGACAACCGTTCGCTGGCTTCGACGATGATCGGCGAGAAGGTCTCGATGCCGGTGGCTCTGGCGCCAACCGGCATGACCGGCATGCAGCATGCCGATGGCGAGATGCTGGCGGCGCAGGCGGCGCAGGAATTCGGCGTGCCGTTCACGCTGTCGACGATGAGCATCTGCTCGATCGAGGACGTCGCCTCGGCAACGACGAAGCCGTTCTGGTTCCAGCTCTATGTGTTGCGGGACAAGGATTTCGTGTTCAACCTGATCGACAGGGCGAAGGCAGCAAAATGCTCGGCGCTGGTGCTGACGCTCGATCTGCAGATTCTCGGCCAGCGCCACAAGGACATCCGCAACGGACTTTCGGCGCCGCCCAGGCTGACATTGAAGAACATCGTCGACATGGCCATCCGCCCGCGCTGGTGCGCAGCGATGGCCGGCACAAAGCGGCGAACCTTCCGCAACATTGTCGGCCACGCCAAGGGCGTCGGCGACATGGCCTCGCTGGCATCGTGGACGTCGGAGCAGTTCGATCCGCATCTGTCGTGGAACGATGTCGCCTGGATCAAGGAGCGCTGGGGCGGCAAGCTGATCCTGAAAGGCATACTCGACAAGGAGGATGCGCTGATGGCGGTGAAGACCGGCGCCGATGCGATCATCGTTTCCAACCATGGCGGGCGCCAGCTAGACGGCGCGTCGTCGTCGATCATGGCGCTGGAAGAGATCGCCGATGCGGTCGGCGACACCATCGAAGTGCATATGGATGGCGGCATCCGCTCCGGCCAGGATGTGCTGAAGGCGCTCTGCCTTGGCGCCAAGGGCACCTATATCGGCCGGCCATTTCTTTACGGCCTGGGCGCGCTTGGCAAGGAAGGGGTTACCAAGGCGTTGGAAATCATCCGCAAGGAGATGGACATCACGCTGGCACTGTGCGGAAAACGTCTGGTCACCGACATGGGCAAGGACCAGCTCCGGCGCTAAGTCCGTGACGGCCTGACCACGGAGACAACGAGACGTTGGCAGAACCCGGCATTCATTTTCTCGACGCGCGTGGGCCGGACGGCGTGCGTCTTTATGCGATTGGCGACGTGCATGGCCGGCTCGACCTGCTGGCCGCCATGCATCAACGTATCAAGGCCGAAATCGAGCAGGATAGGCCTGCCGACTGGCGCGTCATTCATCTTGGCGACTATGTCGACCGCGGACCAGACTCGAAGGGCGTGATCGATTTTCTGATCGAGGCGCGAGAGCGCGAGCCGCGCCATTTGATGCTAGCCGGCAACCACGACATCGGCTTTCTCGAATTTCTGGGAACCCCGGATCCGGAAGGACTTTTCATGCGCTATGGCGGTGTCCAGACGGCGCTGTCCTATGGTGTGTCGCTGACCGCCGACGCCAGTTGGTTCGGCAAGGCGGAGACGATGAGGCGGGGACACGCGGCCCTGATCGAGGCCGCGCCGCAAAGCCATGTCGATTTCCTGCGGTCGCTGCCGTTCTCAGTGACTTTCGGCGACTTCTTCTTCTGCCATGCCGGCATCAGGCCAGGCATTCCCCTAGAGAAGCAAAACCCGCAGGATCTGGTCTGGATCCGCGACGTCTTCCACAATTATTCCGGCCTCTATCCGAAGATCGTGGTGCACGGCCATACGCCGGTACCGGAGGCCGAGGTGATGGCCAACCGCGTCAATGTCGACACGCTTGCATGGCAGTCAGGCATGCTGAGCGCGCTCGTCGTCGACGGCGCGGACAAACGCATCCTGGAAATGGCGATAAAGGAAGCATGAGCGTCCGCGTCCGAGGACGCGAAAGACGCTCCAGCTTTTAGCGAAGTGAGGCGGTGACGCCGTAACCGTCGACGGCGTTGTGGTTGCTGGCTGCGTCGGCGGCATAGATACCAAGACCGCACAGCACAATGGCTGACAGCATGGCAAAGGACAGAAGCGCTGCTTTCACGGAAGTCATCTCTTGTTGAGCTTTCTGCATCTGTACACGTGGCGGTTACCAATGCGTTGAAACGGAGAATTCGCTTCAAAGTTTCGACGATTTCGCGCTTCTAGGTGTGTTCTGTATCGGTGGTGTGTCGCACGGGCCACACAAATGGTTCATCGCGGTTGCACTGCCGATGCAGAGCGCGCGCCTTCTAGGATGGCGGGCGGCCGCAAGCCAAGGATGAAAAGCGTTTTCCCCAAGCGGATTCACCGCGGCGTGCCAATTATGTCACGCGGCAGGTGCGTAGCGGCGACCGCTCAGATCATCGCCACCCAGGCGCGGGCAATGGCCAGCCCAGCAGCGTCCGCGTCAGGCCCGTTGCGGGCCATTTCGCCATCGAGCTTGCCGGCCCAGTCGGGGTGGCGCGCGGCGATGGTCGGTGCGAAGGATGAACTCCAGTCCTGCACCATCGGCCGATCGGCCTCGAAATGGAACTGGAAGCCGTAGACGGCGCGGCCGACGCGAAACGCCTGATTCTCGGCGACATCGTTGCCGGCAAGCCGCACGGCGTTTTCAGGCAGCACGAAGGTGTCGTCGTGCCACTGGAAGATCGGGAATTCTTCCGGCAATTCCGCCAGCACCGGATCGGCCTTGGCATCCGGCGTCAGCGACACGCCGCGCCAGCCGAATTCGTTCGCGGCGCCGATGCGGTTCTCGCCGCCGAAGGCGCGGGCGACGAGCTGGCTGCCGAGGCAGATACCGAGCACGGCGCGGTCCTTGCCGGCGAAATCGCGGGTCAGTTCGAGCAGCGCCGGAAAATAGGGATATTCATCATCGGCCAGCGCATTCTGGCCGCCGCCGAGCACCACCAAGGCGTCATGTTCGGCCGCGTCATCCGGCAGGGGATCGCCTCTGTAAGGGAGGCGCAGATCGAGGTCGGCGCCGGCTTCCGCAAGAGCGGCGCCGAGCTGACCGAGGCCGGTATTATCGTAATTCTGGACCACCAGCACCCGCATCGCAAAACCCTGCTGACATGAAATGATGCGACGAGCGATATCATGCCGCCAGCCTTGCCGCCAAGATGCGCATTTGGGGAGAAAGCTATGCCACTGCAGAACCGGGTCGATCCGTTCGGCGCCCTGCACGCCGTGCCCGAGCGCGGCCTGTTCATGGGCAACCGCGGCATCATCCATGATCCCGAGACCAAGACGCTGTTGAAAAAGCGCTGGGCGCTTCATGCCTGGATCATCTGCGTTTGCCAATTCCGCGACGTGCGGCGCGAGCCGATGGGCCGCAACCGGACTGGAGGCAAGGCTGGTTGGACGGAACTGTTCTTCCTCGACGAGGTGACGGCGCTGGCTGCCGGGCATCGCCCCTGCTTCTACTGCCGGCGCGAACGGGCCAAGGACTTTGTCCGGCGTTTCGGCGAGGCCTTCGGCATTGCCGAGCCGCGCACGCCGCAGGTCGACAAGCGGCTGCACAAGGAGCGGCTGGCGTCGGCTGGCAAATTGCCGATAGTGGCCATCGAAGAGCTTCCGGGCCTGCCGGACGGCGCGATGATTGCGGATGGCGTTAACGCTCATGCCCTGCGCGACGGCAAGGTCCTTTGCTGGTCGTTTGCCGGATATGGCCCACCCGCTGATCTCGGCCTGCTCGAAGGCAGGACGCTTTCGCTGCTGACGCCGGCCACGACGCTCGCTGTCCTGCGGCAAGGCTTTCGACCCGTGTGGCATCCGTCCGCCGAGGCTTGACGCCGGCGGCCCGCTCGCTCATTCCTCGACGATGCGCGCCAATTACAAGATGCAACGCCTGTTCGTGCCCGACGATCTCGGACCGGATGTCGAGTTCGATGCCGGGCAGCAGCAAAGCCATTATCTCATGCATGTGCTGCGGCTCGGCGAAGGCGCCGAGATCCTTGTCTTCAACGGCCGCGATGGCGAATGGTCGGCGGCCATATCAGCGAGAACAAAGAGGGCGGTGCGCCTGAAGGTGCTGGCCCTGCAACGGCCGCAGCCGCCATTGCCCGATCTCATCTATTGTTTCGCGCCGCTGAAGCAGGGCCGGCTCGACTATCTCGTGCAGAAGGCGGTCGAGATGGGCGCCGGCATCCTGCAACCGGTCGTCACACAGCACACGCAAGTGGCGAAACCTTCCATCGATCGCCTGCGCGCCAATGTCGTCGAAGCCGCCGAGCAATGCGGCATCCTGGCGGTGCCGGACGTGCGCGAAGCGGAAAAATTCGATCGCCTGCTGACCGGCTGGGATAGAGAGCGGCGGCTGATCTTCTGCGACGAGGACGCAGCGACCAACAATCCGCTGCCCGCGTTGAAGGTGGTGAAGGAGAAGAAGCTTGGCCTGCTGGTCGGGCCGGAGGGCGGCTTCTCCGATGACGAGCGCAAGATGCTGCGCGCGCTGCCCTTCGTCACAGCCATTCCGCTCGGACCGCGCATCCTGCGCGCCGATACGGCGGGGGTGGCCGCACTGGCTGTGATCCAGGCAACGATCGGAGACTGGTGAGACTTCATCTCTTGCAAGGGACGGACCGGGCCGTGGCGTTCAATTCCTGTTGACCTGTGGCTCAGGATTTTTCGCTTGATCGTCTGCTGACATTTCGTCCATCTAGCGCCGGCGGTCGTCCGGCCGTCCTGCAGCGCCGCGCCTCCTTTCGGACGCGCAAAGAACGCTGTAGCACTTTGATTGGGCACATGATCCCTTCCGAAATCGAAAGCCGATTTTCGGGGTCATGTGCGGAGGGCTTGATCATGGCGCGCGACACAACCGATTTCCGGCCCATCGAAGGCATCGACGAACTCGTCGAGCACCTGGCCGAAGGCAACAAGCCGCGCGACAAGTGGCGCATCGGCACCGAGCATGAGAAGTTCCCGTTCTATGTCGACGGCAACGCGCCTGTGCCCTATGGCGGCGAGCGCGGCATCCGCGCCATCCTCGAAGGCATGCAGGAAAAGCTCGGCTGGGATCCCATCATCGATGACGGCCGCATCATCGGCCTGGTCGAGCCCACCGGCCAGGGTGCGATTTCGCTGGAGCCCGGCGGCCAGTTCGAATTGTCCGGCGCGCCGCTGGAAACGATCCACCAGACCTGTCGCGAGGGCAATGCGCATCTGGCGCAAGTGCGCGAGATCGCCGAACCGATGGGCATCCGCTTTCTTGGCCTTGGCGGCAGCCCGAAATGGTCGCTGGCCGAGACGCCGAAAATGCCGAAGTCGCGCTACGAGATCATGACGCGCTACATGCCCAAGGTCGGCAGCAAGGGCCTGGACATGATGTACCGCACCTGCACTATCCAGGTGAATCTCGACTTCGAGAGTGAGGCCGACATGCGGCGCAAGATGCAGGTGTCGCTGAAGCTGCAGCCGCTGTCGACGGCACTTTTCGCCAATTCGCCTTTCACCGAGAGCCGCCCGAACGGATTGCTAAGCTGGCGCGGCGACATCTGGCGCGACACCGACAACCAGCGCTCGGGCCTGCTCGAATTCTGCTTCTCACCCGATTTCGGCTTCGCCGACTATGTCGAATGGGCGCTCGACGTGCCGATGTATTTCGTCATTCGCGACGGCCACTATCACGACATGACACACGTCACCTTCCGTCAGTTCATGGCCGGTGCCGCGCGCAACGAAGTGCCGGACGGGCTGCCGACAATGGGCGATTGGGCGAACCATTTGTCGACGCTGTTTCCGGACGTGCGGTTGAAGCGATTTCTGGAAATGCGTGGCGCCGACGGCGGGCCGTGGCGGCGCATCTGCGCGCTGCCGGCCTTCTGGGTCGGGCTGCTCTATGACGAGGCAGCGCTCGACGCCGCCGAGGCGTTGACCTCAAGCTGGGCTTACGATGAGGTGCTGGCAATGCGCAATGCAGTGCCGGAACAGGGCATTTCCGCGCCTTTCCGCAACACCACGCTGCGCGAGATCGCGCGTGACGTGCTGGTCATCTCGCGCATGGGCCTGAAGAACCGGGGCAAGAAGAACCGCGACGGCTACGACGAAACCTCGTTCCTCAACACTTTGGACGAAGTGGTCGCGCGCGGCACCACCAGCGCCGAGGAACTGCTCTCCGCCTATCACACGCGCTGGGGCGGCTCGATCGAGCCGGTGTTCATGGAATACGCCTATTGACCCTGCGCGTTTAGGAGCGGCAAAAGTCGCTTCAATCGGGCATCGAAACGAACTAGGCTCTCCGCCAAGGATTTCCCGGAGGAGAAGCCGATGCCTACCTTGTTCGACATGTTGGCGCAGGCCCAGAACGGCAACGGCATGCAGGCGCTTGCCCAGCAATACGGGCTTTCGATGCAGCAGACGCAGGCGGCGGTTGCCGCACTGCTGCCGGCCTTCTCGCAGGGGCTGCAACGCAACACCGCGGACCCCTATGGGCTCGGCGCCTTCATGACTGCGATGGCGAGCGGCCAGCATGCCAAGTATTTCGAGGACGCAACGCGGGCCTTCTCGCCGCAAGGCGTCGACGAAGGCAACGGCATATTGGGGCATCTGTTCGGCTCGAAGGATCTGTCGCGCGCCGTGGCCAGCCAGGCGGCGCAGGCGAGCGGCGTCAGCCAGCAGATCCTGCAGCAGATGCTGCCGGCGATCGCCTCAATGGTCATGGGGGGACTGTTCAAGCAGACGACCAGCCAGATGCAGGCCGCTGGCGGTTTCGGTGGCGGCGGCAATCCGCTGGGCGAGATCATCGAACAGATGATGCGGCAAGGCGGCGGCATGCAGGCCCCGGCCCCACAGCCCCAGAATCCGATGGACAACCCGTTCGGCAAGGTTTTGCAGGATATGTTCGGCGGCGGGACACCGCAGCCGCAAAGCCAACCGCAGCCGGCACCCAATCCCTATGGCGACAATCCGCTCGGCAAGGTGCTGCAGGACATGTTCGGCGGCGGCGCGCCACAGTCGCAAGGCCGCGCGCAACCGCAGCCGCAACAGACGCAGAGCCCCTACGGAGACAACCCGCTGGGGAAGATCTTCGAGGAGATGCTGCGGCAAGGCGGTGGCGGCGGCTTCGGCATGCCCGGTGGACAGCCGGCGCCGCAACCTCAGGCACAGCAGCAGCGTCAGGCACCGCAGCCACAGACCAATCCGAGCGGCCGGCCAAGGAACCCGTTCGACGATCTGTTCGGCAAGATGTTCGAGACCGGCGCCCAGCAGCGTGACGAGTACCAGAAGGGCGTGGAAACGATCTTCGACCAGTTCAAACGGGACATGGACCGGCGGTAGCCAGCAGGCCAACGGCCGATCATCGGCAACGCAGACAAAGAAAAGCCCGGTCCTTGGGAGGACCGGGCAACGTGCAGGCAGGCCGGGGGGGAACCGGCAGGGAGTGGGGAGCCTGCATAATCCTTGGTCGCGCTGGCCCCTGAAAAGGTTCAGCAGGACCGAAATTCGGCAGATCAGGCCACCTTGCGAGCGATGTCCTCGATCGTTTCGACGCGATCGCTGGCGATTTCACGCAGGATCGCCGTCGGGTCTCGGCCGAACGGCACGTCGATGGCGACGTGCAGGTCGGCGCGCGTCAGGCCGATATCGGCGAGTTCGGCATCCGACATCTCGCCGAGGCGATAGAAGGCGCGGCGGTTTTTCCAGGCGCGGTAGGCGTTGGAGACGGTGTTTGCCACGCGCGTCGCAACGGCCGGACGCGAGGTGATGCGCGAGGTCTCGGTGGCGAAATCAAACGTGGTCATTGTCGGTCTCCTTCAGACTCGAACGGGCAAAGCCTTGCCAATCGGCGCTGGCGACAGCGACCGTTTCGGCTTCGATTCACATGCCTTCATGTGGATATCAGCAATTTGCCATCGCCCGATTGATTAATCCAACGAATGTTTCTAATCTTTAGCATCAACACTAGTGATGGATTGGACCGATGAAAGCGCCGCTCGATCTCGATCAGTTGCAGACCTTCATCTCGATTGCCGACACAGGCAGCTTCACGCGGGCGGCCGAAGAGGTGCACCGGACCCAGTCGGCGGTATCCATGCAGATGCGCCGGCTGGAGGAGCGGATCGGCAAGCCGCTGTTCGAGAAGGATGGGCGCACCAACAAGCTGACCGAAGAAGGCGACAAACTGCTCTCCTACGCGCGGCGGTTGCTCTATCTCAACCGCGAAACGCTGGCGGCCTTCGACGACCAGCGGCTCGAAGGCACGATCCGCATCGGCACGCCCGACGACTATGCCGACCGTTTCCTGCCCGAGATCATGGCGCGGTTCACGCGCTCCAATCCGCGCGTCGAACTGACCGTCATCTGCGAACCGACGCCGGGGCTGGTCGAACACATCAAGCGCGGCAATCTCGATCTGGCGCTGGTGACACACAACGACACGCGCGGCCAGTCGGAAGTGGTGCGGCGCGAGCCGCTGCTGTGGGTCACCTCGGCCAACCATGCAACGCACGAGCAGCAGACACTGCCGATGGCCTTTGGCCGGCCGAACTGCATCTGGCGGCGCGCCGCTGTCGACGTGCTGGACAGGCAGAACCGCGACTATCGCATCCTGTTCACCAGTTTCTCGGCAACCGTCATCACCGCGGCGGTGCTTTCTGGCCTGGCGATCTCCGTGCTGCCAGAATGCGCGCTCAGACCCGGCATGCGCGTGCTGGGCGAAGCCGACGGCTTCGGCGCCCTGCCCGATTGCCGCATCGGCATCATGCGCGGCCAGACATCGCGGCCGGAGATCGTCGACGCGCTCGCCCGCCATATTTCGGAAAGCCTGGACAACATCTCCGTACCGCTGGGCGAAGAGACCGGCACATTCGACTTCGCCGCACTCGCCTTCGCCAAGATGAAGCGAGCCAAGCCGAACCAGATCCTGCCAGGCTGGTAGGCAGGCTACGCCCGGACCGGAGTTGGCTCGCTCTGACCGAGCGACAGACCCGGGAGACCCAGCAACTGGACCGCTTCCAGTGGCGGGGCCAGAAGATAGCCTTGCAGTTGGTGACAACCCATGCCGATGAGCAGGGCTTTCTGCACTTCCGTCTCGACGCCCTCCGCGGTCACCTCGACATCGAGCGCAATCGCAAGGTCGATCAATGCCCTGACAATGGCGGTGGCGCTGCTGTCCTCGCCGAGAAGACGAACGAATGAACGGTCGATCTTCAGCTTGTCGATGGCATGCCGGCGCAGATAACTCAGTGAGGAATAGCCGGTACCAAAATCATCGAGCACCACACTGATCCCCAACCTGCGTAGCTTTGCCAGGGCCGTGAGTGTCGTGTCGTTGTTTTCGAGCAACACGCTTTCGGTGATCTCGAGTTGCAGGCGCCCCGGCGCCAGCCCGGTCTCGGCAAGGATTGACGGCCACCCATGGCAAGCGTGTCCCGGCTGCAAAGCGGCAGGCTTCGAGCAGCGCCCATTTGCCGAGTTCGCCGATCATGCCGCGCTCTTCGGCAATGGCGATGAACTGCTGCGTCGGCAATGCGCCGTGAACTTCGTGCGTCCAGCGCACAAGCGCTTCGGCACCGAGGATAGTCCTGCCGTCGGCGGCAAAGATCGGCTGATATGCCAGCTTGATGCCGCCGCCACCGGCCAGGGCGTTGCGGAGTTCGCTTTCGACCTTGCGCTTGCGCAGCAACAGATCGTCCATGTCGCCGGCGAAGACCTGGTAGCGACCACGGCCATTCCTCTTGGCTTCGTACAGAGCGATGTCGGCCCTGCGCAGCAGGTCATCGGCATCGGTCTCGGGCCCCGTCGACAAGGCGATGCCGATGCTGGCGCTGACAAAAACTTGATCGTCCATCAGGCTGAAGGGCAGCTGGAATTTCTGCTGCAGGCGCTCCGACATATCCTCGGCATCCCGAACGTCGCGGACATCGATCAGGATGATGGCGAATTCGTCCCCGCCGAGCCGGGCCACCGTATCGACTTCGCGAATTGTCTGCTGTAGCCGCGAGGCGGTCTGGCGCACGAGCTCGTCGCCGGCGGGATGGCCGAGTGTATCGTTGACATGCTTGAACCGATCGATATCGAGATAAAGCAGCGCCACCTTCACGCCGTCGTGGTTGGCCGTCAGCAACACGCGGCGCAGCCGGTCCTCGAACAGGGCCCGATTGGGTAGACCGGTGAGGGTATCGTGAAAGGCGAGATACTGAGCCTGGCTCTGACTGATCTGCAGGGCCGACGATGCGCGGCGCAGACGACGCAACAGGAACGCCAGCACGCTCGCGGCGACCAACACCGCGAGGATCAGAGCCGGACCGGCCTTGCGCACGAGTGTCAGGCCAGGACGCTCCTGATCCCAGCCGACATAGCCGAGAATGACACCACGGGAATCGACCAACGGAATGGAGGCAGAGCCGACCGGTCGCGACAATGGCAGCAGGTGCGCGCCATCGAGCAGGTATTTCTCGGCGATCTTGCCGACGACGGCGTCATCGATGAATTCGGCCGAGACATGCAGATACTCGCTTCCCGGCGCCTGAAAGACACGATCCGAACTCGGCACCAGCGGCATGACGCTGAGGATGGCAGGCCTTCCGTCGAGCGACACTAGATCCTCGGCGGCCAATTTGACCGGCCCGCCGGATGCGTTCTCTTTCGCCGGTTGGGCAATCAGCCGGCGCAGCTTTTCAATGGTGGGCAGCAGAGCAGGCTCGTCCTCGCCATAGGCGGCTGGTGCCACCACTTGCCCTTCGCGCATCGCGTGGATCGGCCGGTTGGCTTCGTCCAGCACATAGACTCGGTTGTGGCCGTAATAGGAATACATCCAGACGCTGAGGTTTTCGACCATCCAGGTCTGATTGTTGGCCTTGGCGTTGGAGACGGAATCATCCCAGACCGTGACACTTTCCTGCTCGCGTTGCACGGCGGCAATCTGATCCTGCAAGCCGTTGGCGAAGAATATCTTTTGTCGCTCAAGCGAGGCGCGGTCAGCCTGGACCATCGCGTAAGAGCCAAAACCGACGACCATGAGCAGTGCCAAGGCGGCGAGCACCAGCACCGTCAGCGTAACCTGGTATGTCAGTGGGCTGCGGTGTGCGCCTGCGCTCATGCGTCCTTAGCCAGTTCCTTTAGATCCAACTCAATCAAACCAGGCTTAAGATCGCGTTATGAAAGGTGCCTTGACGCAGACGCCCAACCATCGCCCAATCGGGCGATGAGCGAGGCAGTATCCGAATCACGCACCAATGCCACTGAATACACGGTGAGCGAGATTTCCGGCGCGCTGAAGCGCACGGTCGAGGATGTCTTCGGCAATGTGCGGGTGCGCGGCGAAATATCCGGCTACCGCGGGCCGCATTCGTCCGGCCATGCCTATTTCGCGCTGAAGGACGACCGTGCCCGGCTCGACGCCGTGGTGTGGAAGGGCACGATGAGCCGGCTGAAATTCCGCCCCGAGGAAGGGATGGAGGTGATCGCCACCGGCAAGCTCACCACCTATCCCGGCAAGTCCAACTACCAGATCGTCATCGACAATCTGGAGCCCGCCGGGGCCGGAGCGCTGATGGCGCTGCTGGAAGAGCGCAAGCGCCGGCTGCAGGCCGAGGGCCTGTTCGACACCGGTCGCAAGCAGTTGCTGCCATTCATGCCGCGCGTCATCGGCGTCGTCACCTCGCCGACAGGGTCCGTCATCCGCGACATCATCCACAGGATCAAGGACCGCTTTCCGCTGCATGTCCTGGTCTGGCCTGTGCGCGTGCAGGGCGAGACGTCAGGCGCGGAAGTGGCCGCCGCGGTCACCGGCTTCAACGCGCTGGCCTGGGATGGCGCCATTCAGCGCCCGGACCTGTTGATCGTGGCGCGCGGCGGCGGCAGCCTCGAAGACCTCTGGGGCTTCAACGACGAGGCGCTCGCCCGCGCCGTCGCCGCCTCCGGCATTCCGGTGATCTCGGCCGTCGGCCACGAGACCGACTGGACGCTGATCGACCTCGTCGCCGACGTGCGGGCGCCGACACCGACGGGTGCGGCCGAAATTGCCGTGCCGGTGAAGGCCGACCTCGAAGCGACGCTTGCCAGTCTTGGCGCACGGCTCAAGGCGGCGGTCCTGCGCAATTTCGAACGCAAGCGGCAGGCAGCCCGCGCCGCCGCCCGCGCGCTGCCGTCGCCCGATCAATTGCTGGCGCTGCCGCGCCGACGCCTCGACGAAGCGACATCTAGGCTCGGCCGGGCCCTGTCCGTCAGCGTCGACCGCAAGCGGGCACGGCTCCAAGGCCAAAGGCTGACGCCGGCCACGCTGTCGCGGCGCATCAACGAAGCCCGTACGCTGACCGGCCGCGACCTCGCCCGCGCGCAGGCGGCGTTCTTCGCCATCGTGCGCGAGCGCCGCGCGCGGTTTTCGCGCACCGCGACGCGGCTGTCGCCGGCACCGATCGCACGGCGCCAGAAATTGCAGGGAGACGCGCTGGCGGCACTGGCGCGCCGGCAGGATCGGGTGATCTCGGTGCGGTTGGAGCGCCTGCGCGGACAACTGAGTCAGGCCGATCGCCTGCTGACCACGTTGTCGCACAAGGCCGTGCTGGCGCGCGGCTTTGCGCTGGTGAAGGACGCCGACGGCGCCGTGATCAAGCAGGCGGCCGACGTGGCCTCGGGGATGGCGCTTTCGCTGGAGTTCGCCGACGGCACCGCGGATGCGGTTGCGACCAGCGGCGCGGCAAAACCGAAAGCAGTGGCCAAGCCAGCGGCCAAGGCCAAGGAGCCCGGCAATCAGGGATCGCTGTTCTGACGCCATGACCGACAATCCGCACCATCTGGCAACACCTTCAGGCAAGCCGCGCGCAAGAAGCTTCGGCATCGGCTTCGACGGGACGCCAGGGCCGTTCAATGCGATCACCGACGTGCCCGGCGTCGCGGTCGGTTATGCGACGCTTGTTTCAGGCGATGGCGCGCTCGTCGTCGGCAAGGGACCGGTGCGCACCGGCGTGACCGCGATCCTGCCCAGGCCGCGCGCCGATCTTGCAACGCCGGTCTTTGCCGGAATCTTCAGCCAAAACGGCAATGGCGAGCTGACTGGTTCGCACATCGTCGAGGAAACCGGCGCTTTCAACTTCCCGGTCACCATCACCAACACGCATTCCTGCGGTGTCTCACGCGACGGCACGCTGCACTGGATGAGCCAAGTGCTGCCGGCGGCACTCGACAGCGCCTGGGGCCTGCCGGTAGCGGCGGAGACCTATGACGGCTTCCTCAACGATATCAACGGCCATCATCTGACGTTCGAACACGTTGCCCAGGCGCTTGACGGTGCGGCCAGCGGCCCGATCGAGGAAGGCAGTGTCGGCGGCGGCACCGGCATGATCACCTTCGGCTTCAAGGCCGGTTCCGGCACCGCATCGCGCGTCGTCGAATGGCACGGCCGCGCCTATACGGTCGGCGCCTTCGTGCAGTCGAATTTCGGCAAGCGGCACAATTTCACGGTTCGCGGCCGGCGCGCCGGGCCCGAGCTCGCCGAACCGGCGATCCGCGAAGGCACGCCGCGCGCCGAAAAGGGCTCGATCATCGCCGTCATTGCCACCAATGCGCCGTTCCTGCCGCATCAGATGAAGCGGCTGGCACGTCGCGTGCCGCTCGGCGTCGCCATGACCGGTGGCTTCGGCTATCACAGTTCCGGCGACATTTTTCTCGCCTTCTCGACCGCCAATGCGAGCGCGGCGCTGGCACAGTCGGGCCGGATCGCCAGCGCTGATTTTGTCCCGGACACCGACATCGATCCGTTTTTCGATGCGGTGATCCAGAGCATTGAGGAAGCGATCCTCAACGCATTGGTCGCCAATGACGACATGACCGGGCGCGACGGTAATTTCGTCCCGGCGCTGCCGAAGACGTGGCTGAAAGAGACGTTTGGCTGAACGGAAAAGCCGAGACGAATACGCGGGCCGAATAGACCCGCGTTTCAAGACAGGGTCGCCCTAGACTCTCTGTTTTGACGCAATTCCCAAGGGAAAGCGCTGTGCGCTTTTCCCGGGAAAACCGTTTCGCACTTTTCCTGGAATTGCTCTAAGCGGTCATTCCGCAGCTTTGCTGGATGCCTGCTGGTTTTCGTCGGCCTCGGCCGCTTCCTCGAGCCGGGAAGCAATCAGCTCTTGAATGTCGCCGACTTCCTCCTGGATGTCCTCCAGGGGGATGCCGACCTCCGCCGCCTTGGCAGCGCATTCCTTGGCCAGTGTCTCGGCCTGCTTCTCGATCCTGGCCTGGGACGGCTGGCACTGGACCTTTTCGCCGATCCATCCCCGCAAGAACTCGATCGCGTGTTCACTCATGCTGCTGTTCCCTGGCGGCAAAGCCGGTTGGTAATCATAAACGTCCGCATCCGGCAAAGGATGCATGTCCCCATTCCAGCCGAGTCGTCGCCAGCCGGCAAGCCGATCTCATCCAAGGTCCACAGAGCCAAAGGAAATCGAGGGTTCAAGAGCATTTTCTGATTCTGGAGGGTTGGTACCGTTCGCTGGGCCACACCCAGCTTTGCGCCACTGTTTCTATTTGCTTTTTTCCGGTTTCCGAGCCGATTTCGTCACAATAGATGGCGCAATGCGTAACACATTCACAGTTGCTCCGGGGGTGCTGCCCTCAGGCGCGCGGGTCGAAGCCGCCGCTATATAGTGACATCCTCATGCAATGTCGACTCTGCTCGTTATCCTGCTTCTTTCCGCCGCGTCAGAGGGCCCCGCAAGGGATTCAAGGCAAGGAATCCCCCCGGGAATCGTTCAAACTTCCACAGCCACCACGGCCGCGCAGTCACCGGCCTTCACCAGGCCAGGGAAATGCCGCGCCGCCAGCAGGCCCGACATCTTTGCCCGGATCTCCTGGGGCGCAACGCCGGTACGGCCGACGGAATGGATCCGCGCCAGCACCGTACCTTGTTCGACGGGTTCGCCAAGATCGACCATAGTCTCGATCATGCCGTCATCCTCGGCGAACGAGAAACAGTCACCCGACGGCATGTCGAGCCATTGCGTCGGGCTCGTCTCGACCGCGCCGGCAACGATGTCGGCATGGCGCAGAACGTTGAGCACGCCGCGCCGCGCGATCCGCACGGTTTGCGCGCGTGAGGTGCCGCCGCCGCCCAGTTCGGTGGTGATGAACAGCTTCCCCATCTCCTCGGCGGCAGTGTCGAACATGCCGACCGCATCGATCTCCAGCATCTTCATCGACCAGGGCGCGGAAAACGCTTCGACAGCCGCGAACCCCTGCGCCTCCAGCGCCTTGTCCGGCCGGATATGGGCCGCGCAGAAGGGCACGAAGTCGAGTGTCCTGCCGCCGGAATGGAAATCGAGCGCGATGTCGGAGCGCGGCAGCAATTCGCGCTGGAAATAATCGGCGATCTTCTCGGTCACCGTGCCGTCCGGCCGGCCGGGAAAGCTGCGGTTCATGTTGCCCTTGTCGATCGGCGAGGTGCGTGTGCCGGCGCGGAAGGCCGGATAGTTCATCGCCGGCACGATGATCACCGTGCCGCCGACATGCTTCGGGTCGAGCGTGCGGGCGAGATCGTAGAGCGCCAACGGCCCCTCATACTCGTCGCCATGGTTGCCGCCGGTCACCAGCGCTGTTGGCCCCTTGCCATTGCGGATGACGCAGATCGGGATCATCACCGAACCCCAGGCCGAATCGTCGCGGCTGTAGGGGAGGCGCAGGAAGCCGTGCTGGACGCCGTCGCGGTCGAAATCGACGGTCGGCGCTATCGGCGACGGGCGGAGACTGGACATCGGTTTCAATCCTTCACCACCAGCTTGCGCGGCACATTGGCGAGGCACTCTACACCGGTCTCGGTGATCAGGATCGACTCGGTGATCTCCAGCCCCATCGTCTCCAGCCACAGACCGGTCATGAAATGGAAGGTCATGCCGGGCTTGAGCTCGGTGCGATCGCCGGGGCGTAGGCTCATCGTGCGTTCGCCCCAGTCCGGCGGATAAGACAGGCCGATCGGATAGCCGGTGCGGTTGTCCTTGACGATGCCATATTTCTTCAGCACCGCGAAGAAGGCATTGGCGATGTCCTCACAGGTGTTGCCGGGTTTCGCTGCCGCCAAGCCCGCATCCATGCCTTCCAGCGTCGCCTTCTCGGCATCGAGGAACTCCTGCGTCGGCTTGCCGAGGAACACGGTGCGCGACAGCGGGCAATGATAGCGGTGATAGCAGCCGGCGATCTCGAAGAAAGTGCCCTCGCCCCGCTTCATCGGCTTGTCGTCCCAGGTCAGATGCGGCGCCGAGGCGTCGGCGCCGGACGGCAGCAGCGGCACGATCGCTGGATAATCGCCACCGATGCCGTCGACGCCGCGCGTGCCTGCGTCATAGATCTCGGCGACCAGATCGCATTTGCGCATGCCGACCTCGATCTTGTCGAAAATGCGCTGGTGCATGGCTTCGACGATGCGGGCGGCGTTGCGCATATAGCCGATTTCGGTCGGGCTCTTCACCGCGCGCTGCCAGTTGACCAGAGCGGTGGCATCGACGAAGCGGGCATTGGGCAAATGCTTTTGCAACGATGCGAAGGCCGCGGCGGAGAACCAGTAATTGTCCATCTCGACGCCGACGGTGAGCTTGCCCCAGCCGCGATCGGCAAGCACGCTGGACAGATAGTCCATCGGGTGGCGCTCGGTCGACTGCACATAGTTGTCGGCGTAGCCGACGATATTGTCGTGCGCGAGGTAGGCAGTGCGCTTGGCGCCGTTGGCGTCCTGACCACGGCCGTACCAGATCGGCTCGCCCGATGGTGGCACGATGACCGCCTGGTGCACATAGAACGACCACCCGTCATAGCCGGTCAGCCAGGCCATGTTGGACGGGTCGCTGACGATCAGGAGATCGACACCCTTGGCCTCCATGGCTTGCCGTGTCTTGGCGAGGCGATCCGCATATTCGCCGCGCGAGAATTTCAGGTTCGGCATCATTCTTTGCTTCCTCGTTTGTTGGGCCTGGGGCCTGTTTCAACTTCGTTGAATCCGGCTCCAGGCATTTTTTGCCTGAGCATGATCTTCTCGGAAAACCGGTTTCCACTTTTCCGGATCATGCTCCTGCGGCCAGCATCAGCTTTCGAAAATCGTTCCGGAATTGGCCGCGCGCGCCCGGTCGCGAGCGAGCGTGGCAATCGCCGTGTCCTGCGCGCCAGTGCCGGTCAGGTCGACGATGGTGATGTCGCTGGCCGAACGCCGGCCGTGTCGTTCGCCGGCGATGATCTGACCGAGTTCGGTCACCTGTTCGTCGGCGGCCATGACGCCCGCCGCGATGGCGTGATGCAGCTCGCCCAGCCGCCTTGTCTGGCGGGCGCTGTCGGCGACATAGAGATCGGCCATGCGCAGGATGGCCGGCGCGATCTCGTTCTTGTGCTCGGCGTCCGAGCCCATCGCGGTGATATGCTGCCCGGCGAAGACGAAGCCGGCCTTGACCAGCGGCTCGGTCGAGGGCGTGGTGGTGACGATGATATCGGTGCCGGCAACGGCCCCTGCTGCATCCGGCTCGGCGCGCACGACGATGCCGAGCTTTTCGCGCAAGGCGCCGGCCGCGGCTTCAGCCTTGACGGCATCGCGCGCCCAGATACGCGCCTCGGCGATCGGCCGCACCAGCATGAGTGCTTCCAGCTGCAATCCGGCTTGCACGCCGGCGCCGAAGATCGTGGCAACAGCCGAATCCGGCCGCGACAGATGCCGGGCCGCGACCGCCCCGGCAGCGGCCGTGCGGACATCGGTGAGATAGCCGTTGTCGAGCAGCAGCGCTTCGACCAAACCTGTTTTGGCGGACAACAGCACCATCATGCCGTTGACGCTGGGCAGACCGAGCTTCGGATTGTCGAAGAAGCCGGGGCTGATCTTGATGGCAAAGCCGTCGATGCCGGGCACGTAGGCGGTCTTCACGTCGACCTCGCCGCGATGTTCGGGAATGTCGAGGCGCAGGATCGGCGGCATCGCCACCGGCAAGGTGGCGAGCGCGCGGAAGGCATTTTCGACGCAAGCGACGGCATCGAGGTCGAGCGTCACGATCTTGCGCAATTCGGCTTCGGTGAGGATCGTCATCCGGCTCATGCCGCGCGCTCCGAAGTTGCCAACGCCTCGCCGCAGACGATTGTCCGGTGCAGACCCATATCGATGTTGCGGCCCGAGAGCAGCACGACGACCGGCCCCTTTGCGTTGACCTTGCCGGCGAGCAGTGCGGCGATGCCGACCGCGCCGGCGCCTTCGACGATCTCGCGCTCCTGCGCATAGGCGTGGCGGATGCCGGCGGCGATTTCGTCCTCGCCAAGCAGGATGACATCATCGAGCAGGTCGCGGCACATAGCGAAGGTCAGCTGGTTGTCGAGGCCGATGCCACCGCCGAGCGAATCCGCCAGCGTCGGCAATTCTTCCACCAGTATCGGTCGGCCGGCATCGAGGCTGGCCTTCATCGCCGCGCCACGCGCCATCGAGACGCCGATGACCTTTGTCCTGGGGCTGACGCCCTTGACGGCAGCGGCAATGCCCGTGGCCAACCCGCCGCCGGACAGCGGCACCAGGACAAGAGCGGCGTCCGGGACCTGCTCGAGCATCTCCAAGCCGAGCGTGCCTTGCCCGGCAATGATCGCCGGATGGTCGAAGGGCGGCAACATGACCAGCCCCTCTTGCGCCACCAGCCGCTCGACTTCCTGCTGGGCATCGTCCTGGCTGTTGCCGACGATAAGAATTTCGGCACCAAGCCGGCGGATTTCGTCGAGCTTGTTGCCCGGCACCAGCCGCGACATGCAAATCACCGCGCGCATGCCTTCAAGCTTCGCCGCATGCGCTAGCGCCCGACCGTGATTGCCGGTCGAGGCCGCAACCACGCCGCGCGCCTTCTGCTCGGTATTCAGCGAAGCGACGGCATTCGAGGCGCCGCGCAATTTGAAGCTGCCGGTGATCTGACGGTGTTCGAGCTTGAGATGGACCGGGACGCCAAGACGATCGGAAAGGCTCTGGGATATCACAGTCGGCGTGCGCTCGATCTTGCCGGCGATGCGTTCACGCGCGGCGTCGATGTCGTTGGGAGTAACCTGTGCCATGATCGTCAATCGCGCGGCAGCGGCAGCGTCATCAGACGACCGAATTGGGGATGGGCTGTCTCGTCGCCGCAAAGACGCAGGCAGTTCCAGGCGGTCGCTTGATTGCTGGTCACCACCGGGCGGCCGATCGCCTGTTCCATCCCGGTGACCGCGAGCGCGGCCCGCAGCGCCGTGCAGGACACGAACAATGCGTCAGCCTGCGCGTGTGTCGCCTGACGCGCGAGATCGACAAGCGCAGCCGGTGCGATGCGCGCCATCTCGCGGTCGTCCTCGAAACCGAGACAGGTGAAGCTGGCGATCTCGAACCCTTTCGCCGCGAAGTAGGCCGCCATCGGCCTGCTGGTCTCGACCGTGTAAGGGGTGAGGATGCTGATCTTGCGCGCACCGAATGAATTCAGCCCACGTACGCCAGCCATTGGCGGCGTGACGACGGCCACGCCGGGCTTGGCGGCCTGGATCGCCGCCTCGATCTCGGCATCGCCGATCACCACCGAGGCCGAAGTGCAGGAATAGCAGATGGCGTCGAGCTTCTCGTCGGGCAGGACCAGCGCGGCGCCGGCCGTCAGCGCCGGCTGCATCTTGCGCAGGTTCTGTGGCGTCGTCGGGTTGGCGTAGGGGATGCGCGCGACATAGACGCCGATGCGCTCGCTCGCCACCATGCGGCGAAAGTCCGGCTCGGTCGTGTGGTCGGTGGCAAGGATGATCAGGCCGACGCGCCGCTCCAGCGGGCGGTCATCCAACACCGGCCGTTTCGGATAGACCTTTATCTCAGGTAAGGGTTTCACGGACTACCTCTCGATCTTGCCGTAGCGGCGTTCCAGCCAGCGCAGCAGCACGACCGAGCAAAGACTGATGGCGAGGAAGAAAGCGCCGACCAGCGTGATCGGCTCGATATAGCGGTAATAAGTATTGGCCACGCTTTTCGCCTGGTTCATCAGCTCCAGCACAGTGATCGCCGACAGCAGCGGCGTTTCCTTGAACATGGCGATGAAATAATTGGCCAGCGCCGGTATCATCGGCGGAATGGCCTGCGGAATGATGATGTGGGTCCAGGTTTGCCTGGCGTTGAGATTGCACGCCTTGGCGGCCTCCCACTGGCCACGCGGCACATTGTCGATACCGGCCCGGTAAACTTCCGCCGTATAGGTTCCATAGTGCAGCCCGAGCCCGATGACGCCGGCGACGAGCGGCGGCAACAGGATGCCGATGTCGGGCAGCACATAGAAGATGAAATAGAGCTGCACCAACAGCGGCGTGCCACGGATGAACTCGGCCAGAAAGCCGACCGTGCGCGACAAGGCCCTGTTTGGCGAGCGGCGCGCCAGCGCGATGCCCAGCCCGATGATCGCCGCCAGCACAGAGCCGAGCAGCGTCGCCAGGATGGTGATCTTCACCCCCTGGATCAGGGTCGGCATGATTTCCCAGACGAAATTCCAATCCCATTCCATCAGCAGGCCCAATTTATCAGAAGGGCGTTGGCCATCAGACACGCACCCCATCAAGGCCGCGCGCCATGCGGCGTTCCAGCGAGCGCACGCCCCACGAAATGAGCAGCGCCAGGATGAAATAGATGATCAGGATGGTGGTGAACGGCACCATGGTGTTGCCGGTCTGGGCGCGCACCACCTGTGCCTGGAAAGTCAGGTCCGCGAGCGAGATCAGCGAGACGACGGCGGTCGCCTTGAGCAATTCGATGGCGTTGTTGCCGAACGTCGGCAGCATCACCAGAAACGCCTGTGGCAGGATGACATGGCGCATGCCCTGCCAGCGGCCGAGATTGAGCGCGATGCAGGCCTCGTGCTGTTCGCGGCCGATCGACTGCACGGCGCCGCGCACCACTTCGGCGGCATAGGCGCCGACATTCAAGCCCAGTGCCAACACGCCGGCTTGCAACGGGGTCAGTTCGACGCCCGCCAACGGCAACACGAAATAGGCAAAGAACAGCTGCACGAAGATCGAGGTGCCACGGAAGAACTCGATATAGGCGGTGGCCAGCGCGCGCAGCGCGAAGAAGCGCGACAGCCGCCCCATGCCGGCGAGGAAGGCCATGATCAGGGCAAGCACCGACCCCATCAGCGTCAGCTCGATGGTGACAAGCGCTCCCTGCAATATCAGGCCGAGATAGCCGGACCACTGGGTCATGGACTTGAGTTTTCCTTACCGATCATCATCGAACGTCGGAGCCGCCCCTCATCCGCCTGCCGGCACCCTCTCCCCGTTCTTTACGGGGTGAGGGTGATGGGCAGCGCCTACTTGGCCGCGCAGAGCTTGTCGCGCGTCGTCGACATCGCAGCCGCCGCCGAGAAGCCATAGGGCTCGATGATCTTGGCGAACTCGCCGGACTTCTTCATCTTGGCCAGTTCGACGTCGTAGGCGTCGCGCAACGCCTCGTCGCCCTTCTTGAAGGCGGCGCCGTCGCAATAGACCGGCGCGCCCTGCACCGGCGCGATCACCTCGAGGTTCGGATCAGCGGCCTTCTTGACCAGGTCGTTGATCGACAGCACGGGGAGCGAATAGGCATCGATGCGGCCGTCCTGCAGCATCTTCACGCCGCTCTGGCCGTCCGGTACGACGATGACGCGCTCGCGCGGCACGCCGGCATTGAGCGCCAGCTTCTCCTCGGTGCCGCCGCCCGGCGCGCCAATCGTCGCTGTCGCGTCCTTGGCGACATCCTCATAGCTCTTGAAGCCTTTCGGATTGCCCTTCTTCACCAGCATCGCCTCGGCATCGCACAGCACCGGCTCGGAATAGGCGACCGCCGCGCAACGCTCCGGCTTCATGAACAGGCCGGCGGTGACGACGTCGAAGCGCCCGGCCTTCAGGCCAGGGATCATCGCGCCATATTCGGAGATCGAGGCGACGATGTCGTTGACGCCAAGACGTTTGAAGATCTCACGCGCCACATCGGGTGCGGCACCCGAAACCTTGCCGTCGGCGGCGACCGCCGTATAGGGCGGCTCGTTGGCGATGGCGACGCGGGCGAAACCTTGCGCCTTCAACTGTTCGAGCTTGCTGTCGTCGGCCGAACCGGCGGTCGAGGCGGCCAGCACCGCCGTCAGTGCAAGGCCGGCGACGCCGGCCAGAATACCAAGTTTCTTCATTGTTCCCAACTCCTTGCTTCTTGTCTTGGTTTTGTTACGAGACGGCCTCGCCGCCCTTGAGGACGGCGTTTCCGCCTCGGGCATGGCGGTCAGACGCGATGTCCAGCCGCGATGATCTTCTTCAGGAAGCCTTGCGTGCGCTCCTGCTTGGGATGGCGGAAAATCTCGTCGGGCTTGCCCTCCTCAACGATCTTTCCCCGATCGAAGAACAGAACCCGGTCGGCAAAGTCGTGGGCAAAACCCATCTCGTGGGTGACCAGCAGCATTGTCATGTCGGTCTCGGCGCAGAGCCGCCACAACACGTTGAGCACCTCTTCGACCAGTTCGGGGTCGAGCGCCGACGTCACCTCGTCGAACAGCATGATTTTCGGCTGCAGGGCGAGCGCCCGGGCGATCGCTACGCGCTGCTTCTGGCCGCCGGACAGCTGCGCCGGCATCGCTTTGGCCTTGTCGGCCATGCCGACCATCTCGAGCAGGTCCATCGCCCGCTTTTCGGCGGCGGCGCGCGGCATGCCCTTGGTCAGCATCGGCGCCAGCGTGACATTGTCGATGACGCTCTTGTGTGGAAACAGGTTGAACAGCTGGAAGACCATTCCGATCTTCTGGCGCATCTTGGCCAGATGGCGCTCGTAGGCAGGCAGCAACTGGCCATTGCGCTCCATGTGATAGAGCTGCTCGCCGTCGACCTGGATGTGACCGCCATCGATGCGCTCCAGCGTCATCAGGATGCGCAGGATCGTCGTCTTGCCTGAGCCGGACGGGCCAATCAGCGCCAGCTTCTCGCGTGGCATGACCTGCATCGACAGGCCGTCCAGCACCTTGAAGCTGCCGAAGCTCTTCGAGATGCCGTCGATCTTGATGATGGGCGCGGTTGCGGACAAGTGAATTTCCCCGTGCAGGAGAAGCCTGTGCCCTTAACGATGCGGAACGCGCCAAATCATGTCAATTGGGAAAATAATATCATGACAATTATTCTGATTCCGCACAATTTCGGAACATCGCCTGCCTAGATTGCCAGCAGCAGATGCTCCGGATCGCCAAGCAGCAACTTGGTGACAACGCCGAGGCCGGCACGCAGTTCCCCCTCGGTGGTCGAACCCAGCGAGATGCGCACCGCCGGATGCCATGGCGCGTCCGAAATGCGGAAGGAGGTGCCGGGCGCGATCGCCACGCCCCGCAGCCGTGCCTGGGCGACAAAGCTCTCCTCGGTGCGATCGGCGGGCAATTGCAGCCAGATATGCAGCCCGTCGCGGCGGGCGCGATAGTCGACCCCTGCCAGCACCTCGGCGGCGATGTCCTGCCGCCGCCGCAGTGCCGTGCGTTGCCAGCGGACAAGTTCCATCGCGGTGCCGTCGGTCACCCATTTGGTGGCGATCTCGGCCACCAGCGGCGTCGCCATCCAGTTGGAAACCAGATGCCGGTTGGCGACGGCTGCGACATAGCGGTCGGGAGCGGCGAGATAGCCGATGCGCAGACCAGGCACGGTGATCTTGGTGAACGAGGTGACGTAGAGCGTACGCTCCGGCGCAAAGGCTGCGACCGGCGGCGGCCGGTCCTCGACCAGGGGACCCAGCACATCGTTTTCGATGATGGCGATGTCGTGCTTGCGCGCGACCGCAGCGATCTGCTCGCGCCGTGCGGCATCCATCAGCGTCGCCGTCGGGTTGATCACCGACGGCTGCACGAACACCGCGCGGATGTCGGAAAGCCGGCAGGCCTCGTCCAGCGCCTCGGGGATCAGGCCATTGCCGTCGATCGGCAGTCCTTCGAGGTTGAAGCCGAGATAGCGCGCCAGCGGCACCAGCGTGTGGTGACCGATTGCCTCGGTGGCGACGGTCGAACCAGGCGGCGCCACGCTCATCAGCGCCACCGTCATGCCGGCGGTGGCGCCATTGGTCAGGCTGATGTTCTGCGCGGAGATGTCGAGCCCGCACAGCTTCAGCCATTCGACCGCCACCGCGCGGTGGCGCGGAAACACCATGTTGGGCCGGAACGAGAGCGCCGAACTCGACGGCAGGTTTTCGGCCAGCCAGCCGAGCGCCTGCTTCAGCCGCTCCAGATGCATCGGCTCGCAGACCGGCTTCAGGATCGAGAGATCGATGACCTCGCCCAGCCGCTCGGGCAAATAGGGCGGCTCCGGCTCGCGGCGCTGCGTCTGGACGAAACTGCCGCGACCGATCTCGCCCGAAATCAGGCCGCGCCGGATCAACTCCTCATAGGCACGGCTGACCGTCTGCACCGACAGTTTCAAATCGTCGGCCAGCCGGCGATGGGTTGGCAGCCGTGCACCGTTGGCAAGGCGCCCGTCATGGATGGCGCGCGCGAACTGGTCGGCCAGCGATTGATAGGCTGGCCGCCGGATGAGCGTGGGATCGGGTTGCCACAATGTCATGACTTATTAGAGATCGAAATCAGTGCAATTGACAATCGAAATAATGCGCCGTCATGGTGCGGTGGACGAAAAAGTGGACGCCGATGACATCAGCGAAACTCGACCCGATCGACCTGAAAATCCTCGAAGCCATCCAGCGTGACGGACGCATCACCAAGCTGGCGCTGGCCGAGCAGGTCGGGCTGTCGCCGACGCCTTGCTGGATGCGGCTGCGCAAGCTGGAGAAGGCCGGCATCGTCTCGGGCTATCACGCCCGGATCGCCATGCGCGTCGTGGCACCCGTTGCCACAGTGCTGATGGAGGTGACGCTGGCCAACCACCGCCAGGCCGATTTCGACCGCTTCGAGCGCGTCATCCGCGACATCCCCGAGATCGTCGCCTGCTGGTCGGTGGGCGGCGGCGTCGACTATGTGCTGAAGGTGATGGCGCGCGACATCGACGCCTATCAACGGCTGGTCGACGGCTTGCTCGAGCGCGAAATCGGCATCGACCGCTACTTCACCTACATCGTCATCAAGACGGTGAAGGACGAGACCGTTCTGCCGGTGGCCGATCTGTTGCCGGTACAGATGTAGCAACATCCGAGAGAGATCATCTGCATGGGCCACGCAATAGAGATAATCTCTCTACGCACCGGCGCTTAAACAGCCTCTTTCCTTCGCGGGACAGACCTACTCTTGCGGCATCACCCCAACCGGGAGCAGCCGATGATGTCCGCGCATTTTGCCCGTTCGCACCGCCACGAAGCGCTTGACCGCCTCGCCGACCGCCGGCTGCTGCGTGAGCTTGCCTATGTCGATGGCCACTGGACGGCGAGCGAGGCGGCCGAGAGCTTCGAGGTCACCGATCCGGCGACCGGCACCACTGTCGCCTTCGTTGCCGCGCTGGATGCGCGGCAGACGACAAACGCGATCGATGCCGCCGCGCGAGCCTTGCCGGCCTGGCGGTCGCTGCTGCCGCAGGAGCGTTCAAGGATTCTGCGAAAATGGTTCGAGCTGATCATCGCCGCGAAGGATGATCTGGCCCTGCTGATGACACTGGAACAGGGCAAGCCGCTGCAAGAGTCGCTGGGCGAGATCGACTATGCCGCCTCCTTCGTCGAATGGTATGCCGAGGAGGCCAGGCGCCAGAACGCCGAGAGCGTCACCAGCCATCTGCCGAACGCCGAAATGATGGTGCGACGCGAGCCGCTGGGTGTCGTCGGTGTCGTCACGCCGTGGAATTTTCCGTCGGCGATGCTGACCCGCAAGGCGGCCGCGGCACTCGCCGCCGGCTGCACCATCGTCGCGCATCCGTCCTCGGAAACGCCTCTCTCGGCGCTGGCGCTGGCCGAACTCGGCGAGCGCGCCGGCCTGCCCGCAGGCGTCTTCAACATCGTCACCGGCAAGGCTTCGACGATCGTCGGCCGGATGTGCGAAGACCCGCGTGTTCGCGCCATGAGCTTCACCGGCTCGACCGAGATCGGCAGGCTGATCGCCGCACAAAGTGCCGCGACGATGAAGCGACTGGTGATGGAGCTTGGCGGCCACGCGCCGCTGATCGTCTTTGCCGACGCCGATCTCGACAAGGCCGTGAGCATCGCCATCGACGCCAAATTCGCCACGTCGGGGCAGGACTGCCTCGCCGCCAACCGCATCTATGTGCAGCGTCCGATCTACGATCGCTTCTGCGCCGCCTTCGCCAGGCGCATCGAACAATTGCGGACAGGCAACGGCCTTGCCCAGGAAATCGAGATCGGGCCGCTGATGCATGAGCGCGCCGTCCTGAAGGTCGAAGCGCAGGTCGCCGATGCGCTGACCCATGGCGCGCGCTGTCTCACCGGCGGTGCGCGGCACCAGGCCGGGCCACTGTTCTACCAGCCGACGCTGCTGGTAGATGTCGCCGATGAAGCGCTGATCATGCGCGAGGAGACCTTTGGCCCCGTCGCCGCCGTCACTCCGTTCGACAGCGAGGACGAGGTGATTGCCCGCGCCAACGCCACCGAATATGGCCTTGTCGCCTATGTCGTGACCGAGAACGGCGCCCGCCAGCAACGCATGGGCCGCGCGCTCGACTACGGCATGGTTGCCATCAACCGCGTCAAGATCACCGGCGCGCCGATCCCGTTCGGTGGCGTCAAGCAATCCGGCATCGGCCGCGAGGGCTCGCGCCACGGGCTCGAAGCTTTCACGGATCTCAAATACCTCTGCCTGGACGTCGCATAGGTTCGTCCGGCCATCCCTCAAGGAGTCAAAAAATGCTCGACCAGTCCAACGAACTCGCCGCCTGGGATCGCGACCACTTCTTCCACCCCTCGACGCATATGGGCACGCATGCGCGCGGCGAGAGCCCGACCCGCATCATGGCCGGCGGCGAAGGCGTCACCGTCTGGGACAACAATGGCAGGAAGAGCATCGATGCCTTCGCCGGACTCTATTGCGTCAATGTCGGCTATGGCCGCCAGAAGATTGCTGATGCGATCGCAGCCCAGGCCAAGAACCTCGCCTACTATCACGCCTATGTCGGTCACGGGACCGAGGCCTCGATCACGCTTGCCAAGATGATCATCGACCGCGCGCCAAAGGGCATGTCGAGGGTCTATTTCGGTCTCTCCGGTTCGGACGCCAACGAAACCAACATCAAGCTGATCTGGTACTACAACAATGTGCTCGGACGGCCGGAGAAGAAGAAGATCATCTCGCGCTGGCGCGGCTATCATGGTTCGGGCGTGATGACGGGATCGCTGACCGGGCTCGACCTGTTCCACAATGCCTTCGACCTGCCGCGCGCGCCGATCCTGCACACCGAGGCGCCCTATTATTTCCGCCGCGCCGATCGCTCGATGAGCGAGGAGCAGTTCTCGCAGCATTGCGCCGACAAGCTCGAGGAGATGATCCTGACCGAGGGTCCGGAAACCGTCGCCGCGTTCATCGGCGAGCCGATCCTCGGCACCGGCGGCATCGTGCCGCCGCCTGCCGGTTACTGGGAAAAAATCCAGGCCGTGCTGAAGAAGTACGACGTGCTGCTGGTCGCCGACGAGGTGGTGACCGGCTTCGGCCGACTGGGCACCATGTTCGGCTCCGACCATTACGGCATCAAGCCGGACCTGATCACCATCGCCAAGGGCCTCACCTCGGCCTATGCGCCGCTGTCGGGCGTCATTGTCGCCGACAAGATGTGGCAGGTGCTGGTCGAGGGTTCTGACAAGCTCGGCTCGCTCGGCCATGGCTGGACCTATTCGGCGCATCCGATTTGCGTTGCCGCAGGTGTGGCCAATCTAGAACTGATCGACGAAATGGACCTGGTGACAAATGCCCGCGAGACCGGCGCCTATTTCCGCGCGGAGCTCGGCAAGGCGGTCGGCGGCCACAAGAATGTCGGCGACGTGCGCGGCGACGGCATGCTGGCGGCGGTCGAATTCGTCGCCGACAGGGACGACCGGGTGTTCTTCGACGCCTCGCAGAAGGTCGGCCCGCAGGTGGCGACAGCGCTTGCGGCAAGCGGCGTCATCGGCCGCGCCATGCCGCAGGGCGACATCCTGGGTTTTGCGCCGCCGCTCTGCCTGACGCGTGAAGAGGCCGACATCGTGGTGGCCAAGACCGCCGATGCGGTGAAGAGCGTGTTTGCCAATCTCTGAAATCGACCTGTGAATGCCATGACCAAAATCCTCCCCGCCACCATGGCCGCCGTGCTTTTGACCGGGCACGGCGGCCCGGAAAAGCTCGTCTACCGCACCGATGTCAAAGTGCCCTCGCCCGCGCCTGGTGAAGTGCTGGTCAAGGTCACAGCTTGCGGCATGAACAACACCGATGTCTGGGTGCGCCAGGGCGCCTACGGCACCGAAGAGGACGCGGCAGCGGTGTCGACTTGGCGGCGCCAAGGCAACACGCTGACCTTCCCGCGCATCCAGGGCACCGACACGGTCGGTACCATCGTTGCCGTCGGTGAAGGCGTTTCGCCGTACCGTATCGGCGAACGAGTGATGGTCGATTTCTCCATCTACAATCGCGAAGACGATTCCCTGGCCGACATCGACTATATGGGCCATGGCCGCGATGGCGGTTACGCCGAGTACCAAGCCGTGCCGGCCGATAACGCCCATGTCGTCGACACGAACCTGAGCGACGTAGAGCTCGCCACCTTCTGCTGCGCCTACCTCACCGGCGAACAGATGCTGGAGCGCGCTGCCTTGAAGGCCGGCGAGCGTGTGCTGGTCACCGGCGCCTCGGGCGGCGTCGGTTCCGGCATCGTGCAACTGGCGCGGGCGCGCGGCGCCGTTCCCTACGCCGTCGTCGGCAAGGGCAAGGAACAGGCGGTGCTCGACATCGGCGCCGAGGCTGTCATCACCCGTGGCATCGCCGACCTGCCGCAAGCCGTGAACGAGGCGACCAGCGGTCAGCCGATCGACGTCGTGGCTGACCTCGTCGGTGGAGCGATCTTCAACGACCTGCTGCGCATCCTTCGGCCCGAGGGCCGCTACACCACCGCCGGCGCGATCGCCGGTCCGGTCGTCCAGCTCGATCTGAGGACCATGTATCTGAAACAGCTGCAGCTGCATGGTTCAAGCCAGGGCACGCGCGCCGATTTTCGCCGCATCGTTGGATACATCGAGGCGAAGAAAATCTGGCCGCTGGTCGGCGGCGTCTACAAGCTCTCCGATTTCCACCATGCTCAGGCGGATTTCATCGCCAAGGATTTCGTCGGCAAGCTGGTGGTGGTGCCGGACGCCATGTGGAAAAGCGGATCCGGTTTCTGAGCCAAACAGACGTCGCGGCCAACGTGCCCTATGTGATCAGCCGCGACGCCGACTACGCCGCCCCCATCCATGGCGACGATCGCGGGATCCCGCCGTCCTCGTCGAGATCCGGCAGGACCTTTTGTCGACAGGGTCCGGCATCGAGGAGTGGGCGAACCGCCTGGCGGCGGCACTGCCCGCATAGCAGACGGAGACGGTGCCGTAAGCAATCTCAGCCTGCGTCGCTTCACTCCATGATGTGGTGAAGCGCGGCCGACCGATCGGCGGCGGCTTTTCCATCGCCTGACGGTCCACGGCATCCTGCCTTGCGTCGCTTCCACTTCGGTGGCCACGGCCTACCCCTATCTTCTCGGACGCGAAACACCATATGGTACGATCCAGCCATCTTGCTGGTCGCCGTGGGGGCGGGGGACGTCACATTGTCGGTGATTTTTTTGACAAGCATGACCGGCATGCTGCTGTCTTTTTCGGGCAATGCCGGCGATGGGCCTGGTGCTTGCCACCCCCAGCGGAGCTTGCCTGATGCCGTTTGAGATCGACCAGGCGACGATCGCGGCCTATCTGGAAGTCATCACCATCAATCTCGTTCTCTCGGGCGACAATGTCGTGGTGATCGGCATGGCGGCGGTCGGCCTGGCAAGAGACCTGCGCCAGAAGGCGATCATGACCGGCATCGCCGCCGCGGCGGTGATCCGTATCGTCTTTGCCGTGGTGGCGGTGCAATTGCTGGAAATCCCGGGCATCATGCTTGTCGGCGGCCTGCTGCTGTTCTGGGTCTGCTGGAACATGTTCGAGGAATTGCGATCCGCCGGCGACGCCAGTGACGGAAACGGCACAGACGTCGATCTCGACACGGCCAGCCTTGTGGCGAAACGACCGGCCAAGGCGCTACGCACCGCGATCATTCAGATTATTGTCGCCGACGTTTCGATGTCGCTGGACAATGTGCTCGCCGTGGCCGGCGCGGCAAGCGACGACATGGATGCACTGATCTTCGGTCTCATCCTGTCGGTGGTCCTGATGGCGGTCGCCTCGACGCTGGCGGCGGCGCTGCTGGCCAGATACCGCTGGATCGGCTGGCTCGGCCTTGCGGTCATTGTCTATGTCGCGGGCAGCATGGTGCTGGATGGCGTCGGGCAGTTGAAAGCGCTCGACTACGGAACGTTTTTTTCGAAGGCCTCATCGGCCCAGACTTATTAGACCTCCGGGGCGCTCGGCGGCCCCGGATCTTCAACCGGCAGTATTGGAGAGTAGCCTCGCCGTACGCTGGGCGTGAAGTGATGCCCCAAACAGCCGCTTTGGCAACACCCGGAACCTAGTTGCCGGAACCCCTGCCGGAATCGCCACCTTTATCGCCGGAATCGCCATCCTTGCCGCCGGTGTCACCGCCCTTGCCGCCGGTATCGCCGCCCTTGGCACCGGTGTCGCCGCCCTTGCCACCAGTGTCGCCGCCCTTGCCACCAGTGTCACCGCCGCTGGTATCATCTCCACCGCCGGGAACGTTGCTGTCGCCAAGACGTGTAAGCGTTGTCGCTATCAGCGAGGTTGTGAGGGGTGGGCATTGCTCAATTTGGTCTGACGAAAGGATACTCCTGCGATTGATCGCGATACAACACCGCGCATAGTTGGCGTCGGTAAGTGGTTGGCATTGGGCTGCTGTCAGCCGCGGCCGAATACTGTCCTGTGCTGCTGCGGAACTCGCCCAATTCGCAGCCAGAAGAGCAGATGAAATGAGTAAGGCCGAATGAGTTCTTCCCCTCCAAGCCAGATATCGTAACATTTCTTCCTCCAACGGAAAGCGCACATGGCCCCAAACCAAGGCGCTATCAACCAATTTCTACAATTTGGTAACATATTGTTATGTATATTGACTGAAAATACCTTTTTAAGGATTGATTTACCTTATTCTGCGAGGCTTGTTCGTCATGTTGACAACTAAAGGAGACGGTACGTGATGCGTTTCGCTACGCTTGTTGCCGTAGCCATGGTGGCAACTGGTTGCAGTGAAACCATGCAGACAACCAATGCGATGATGGTCACAAAGGGGTATGCATTCCCACCACCGGCCGCTCGTGTTTTCTGCGTCAGCCATCCGAGACTCTGCAGCACCGACGGGCAGGTCAAGCTGGTGACGCTGACGCCGGCACGCAAGGCCGAACTCGAAGCCGTGAACACCTCCGTCAATCGCCGGATCGAGGAGCGTAGCGACCTCGTCACGGCGGGCAGCGTCGACGATTGGCGCGTGCCGACCAAACAGGGCGACTGCGAGGATATTGCGATCCTGAAAAAGAGCGAGCTTTTGAAGCGTGGATGGCCGGCTTCCGCCTTGCTCCTGACGGTCGCGACACTCGGCGGCGAAGGTCACACGGTGCTTACAGTGCGAACCGACAAGGGAGACTTGATTCTGGATAACCGTGGCAGCGTGATCAGGGACTGGTCACGCACTTCGTACCATTATTTTGCCCGCCAATCCCAGTCCGCCAGCGGGAAGTGGGTGCGGATCAGCTCTTGACGGCTTTCGAGTTCCTTGCATCCGACTTCACTGCTCCGTGTCAGGCTAGACTTGGCGCCGACCAATTTCCGCCCAACGGGGCCTGGACGGCTTTATATTTCCGAGCCTCTATACCGGGCGGCTTCCACCCAGAATGCGAGAGCGATTGCTGGAGACCGTCCTTTCACTTCAAAATCCCGTCCCCGATAGCTCCCCGCCGCAATCCACACTGTCTTTGAACGTTGATAGATCGTGATGCCGCGCGCACTCGCCCGAGCGCATAGCTCTGCGTGATTTCGAGACATTTTTTCCAATCCCATTGCCATCGAAGCTGTAGAAACGATCGTGACGGAGAAGTTCTTCCCGCAAAAAGACCTGGTTGCAGAGCGACCGGCCTTGGTCACGGCGGGGAGGTATCCCAGATCCTCCACACGGGGCTGCTTTCATCCACAACGCCAGCGCAAGTGCTGGCGACAGTCCTTTCACCTCAAATCCAGTTGCTAGCTTCCTGCCGCGATCCACACAGTCTTTGAACGATGATGGATCGTAGTGCCAATGCGCTCGCACGCTGGCAGTTTCGCATCACGTCGATGCACTGGTTGCCCTCGGGATTGCTGAAGCAATGAACAGGCCAGAATTGCGTGCGGCCGCATTTTGGCGGGTATCCCAGCCAAGGCTCCACTTTTGGATTAGCTGGTCCGGCATGTTTGCCCATTAAGATGAATGCATCTTATTTCTATCAATTCCGTAGATTTGGCGCGAGTTCAACGGAGGCAGAAATGACCAAACCTCATTTCCGGAAACTGCTCGGCGCGCTGGTCGCCACGTCTGTCCAGTTCGGCACGCTCGGTTTCGCGTTCGCCGACACCACCATCCTCAACGTGTCCTACGATCCGACACGCGAACTCTACAAGGCCTATGACGAAGCCTTCGCCGCGCACTGGAAGGCCGAGACCGGCGAGACGGTCACCATCCAGCAATCGCATGGCGGATCGGGCGCCCAGGCCCGCGCCGTGATCGACGGCCTCGACGCCGATGTGGTGACGCTGGCGCTCGAAGGCGACATCAACGCCATCGTCGCCAAGTCGAAGAAGATCAATGCGGACTGGCGTACCAAATTCGACAACAACGCGGCGCCCTACACCTCGACCATCATCTTCCTTGTCCGCAAGGGCAATCCCAAGGCCATTCACGACTGGAACGACCTGGTCAAGGACGGCGTCCAGGTGATCACCCCCAACCCCAAGACCTCGGGCGGCGCGCGCTGGAACTATCTTGCCGCCTGGGCCTACGCCAACGCCAA
>NZ_FMXM01000029.1 GCF_900103325.1 Mesorhizobium qingshengii
CCTAAGGCGATGTCGGGCGGCCAGCGCCAGCGCGTCGCCATCGGCCGTGCCATCGTGCGCAATCCGAAAGTGTTCCTGTTCGACGAGCCGCTGTCGAACCTTGACGCGGCGCTGCGTGTCGCCACCCGCATCGAGATCGCCAAGCTCAAGGAATCGATGCCCAACACGACCATGATCTACGTCACCCACGACCAGGTCGAGGCGATGACGCTGGCCGACCGCATCGTGGTGCTCAAGGAAGGCCATATCGAACAGGTCGGCACGCCGATGGACCTCTACAAGAAGCCCGGCAACCTGTTCGTCGCCCAGTTCATCGGTTCGCCAGCCATGAACATCGTGCCGGCCAAGATCGAGACTGCCGGTTCGACAACGGCAATCAGCCATATCGGTGCAAACAGGGTCACGTTGCCCTTGGCGACACCGGCGTCCTGCAAGGGAAATGAGGTCAGCTTCGGCGTGCGGCCGGAAGACCTGTTCGTCGTCAACGGGCCTGATTTTCTTTTCGAGGGGACGGTGGATTATGTCGAGCAGCTCGGCGAGGTCCAGCTTGTCTACGTCGACATCGGCCGCGCCGACTTGCCGCTAGTCACCAAGCTACCGGGGAATGTTGCCATCCCGCGAGGAGGGGCGGTGAAATTGTCCGCGCTCCCACGGGATTTGCATCTGTTCGACAGCGAGGGCCGATCAGTCCTGAATCAAGAGGCCGCTTTCCTGAAAGACCAGTGACGTGGCCATCTCCAAAAAATCCCTCATCTGAATGTCCTTGGACAGGTTATGGCGCAGTACGAGCGCGATTTACGCTGACGATTTCACGCCGGGCTTATCAACCGCAGCATCATCAGGGCTCCCGCATTGTCGTGGGTCCGCGCTGGCGGCGGCAGGGCAAACCGGCCGCCAAAAAAAGAAACCGGCCGGACCGTGACGGGTAAGGTAACGGGCCGGCCGGCGCAGCCAGTCAGAGTTACTCGCCTTTCCTGGGTAGGGGGCTGGGAGTAGCTACCCCGGGGGGAAGTCTCTGCGGCCGGCTGCATCTCATGGGCCGGAGGGCTCTCCGTGCGCCGAAGAGAGTATCTCGAGCTGTTCAGGTGTGAGCGTGTCGCGGAGCGCGGCGATGGCATCCGCCAGCTTACCGGCCTCGACCGCTCGTAGTGTAACGTCGTCAGCCAGCTGTTCCTGAAGGCCAAAGGGATCGGGAACCGTCGGATCGCCTTGCGGAGCGAGGTTTGCGGCATTGGTGCCGGGACCGCCCGGACCGTGATCAGGCCTTGGCGGCGTCAGCACCGCCTGTAGCGCGCTGGTGTAGCCACGCCAGGCGTCGAGCTGCTCGGCCCGCACGCCGATCTGCATTTCAAGCAGGGAAAGTCTGGCCGCAAGCATGAATTCCGGGGGTGGTCCCATGTGTTGCGGGCCAAAGCGGTCGTGGCCAGAACCTTCCGATCTAAAACGGTCAGGTCCGCGGCGCATCGGCCAAAGCATTGGATTCTGGTCCGCGCCATCCTGCGCTGCGGCGGCCGGCGGTTCGCTACCAGGCGTCGTGCCGGGCTTCGCCTGTTGCGCCTGTGCTGGATGGATGGCTGCTACGGCGAGCAGGCCGAGCGCAAAAAACGTGCTACGCATGAGATCCTTCCTCCATGCTTCAGGTAGCGGGAGGGTAGGAGGTGTCGTTTGCCGCTTTACTTCGGAGCGTAATCAGAGATTTCCAGAAAGGCGAAAATTGTTACACAACGTTTCCGCAGGCCAATTGGAAACAATAGGTTGCAATTACCCATCTTTGCTCGCGGCGTCTCTCCCATAGCCGGCGACGAACAGGTAACTGGCCCGGGTCAGCAGCGTCGACGACCACCGCGAGGTCAGGGCGTCTCAGACTATTGATGGCCAGGGTTTCCGTGCTTCGATAGCGACTTGTCGACGTGAACGCGAACAGTTGGACTGGACGGATTATTAATCTATTTCCGTGTGTTAGTAGAATGCTGTGTGCGAATCCTGTGCGCGCATGTTGTACTTTTCTCCCGCTCTCTTTACGCGGTAGCCCGCTCTATGCGTCGATGCTCCTGACATGCATTGTCCTGTCAACGATATCATTGCCGGCAACGCCGCGAATGATGACCGGGTAGCCCTCTTCCCTGTTGAAGGCAGCAATACGATCATTGCGGTCGGCGGCGCCGGATGTCTGGATGAGGGTGATCGGCGGGACCACCTGACCGGCCTCGTGCGCCTCATGGACGAAAGGCGCCATGTGCGCCTGCGGAAAACCGGCTGGTTGCGAATTGCACAATCCTGCCGGTCATCAGTGCACCTACGCTGAAGGCCCGCATCCTGGAACACGCGCCTGGTTGTTGTCACAGGCTCAGTTTGTGCCGCATCGTCTCCAGACGTTCCATGGCGATGACGCCATCGGCAATGGTTGGTGCCGCAGTCTGCGCGCCGGCAAGGGCGGGGACGACGTCGGCGAGCAAGGAGTAATAGCCTTTGGGGTCCTCGTTGGCGGCGGCCGTGAAGTTGGGTTTCCAGGTCAGCGTATCGACGTTGTCGGACAGCGTCGCGGCAGGATCGTCGATCTTAAAGGGCGGGTTGCGATGCCAGCGAACCTCGATGACATCCTCCACCTCGATGCGCTGATGGTCGCCCATCAGTTCGATACGCTCGACCGGGGTGCCCCGCGACTGGATGGTGCCCATGGCGAGGTTGCCGATTGCGCCGCATTCGAATTCGAAGCCGACATGAAAGAGGATGCGGCCCGGAGTCTTTTCCACCTTGCGCGCGGAAATCGAGCGCACCGGCGAGACGAGAAAGGAGACCAGGTCCATGTAGTGCACGCAATGATGCAGGAAGAAGCCGGTATAATCGACATTGCCGACAAAATAGCCCGGTGCCGTCATGTAATAGCCGGTCAGGCCAAGCACATCGCCGAAGCGGCCGGACCTGACGATGTTGGCGACGATTTTGTTGCCGACCGAGTAGCGCTTCATGAACCCTACGAGGAGCGGCTTTTGCGCCTTTTCGGACGCAGCGAGAAGCTCACGTGCGCCGGCGGCCGAGCCCGACGGAGGCTTCTCCATGAAGACGCCGAGGCCGCGTTCGAGCGCCGCCTTGCCAAACGCCAAATGCTGGTCCGGCCCGACCGCCATCCCGACCGCATCGATGCCGGGGGTGCGAAGCAGGGTTTCGGCATCACTGGTCAGGCTCCGGACGCCAAACTGGCGGCCCGCATCGGCAAGCCGCTTGCCGTCAATATCGCACAGTGCGGCGATCTGAACGTCATGGCGAACGAGTTGGGGAAGCAGCATCTGCGTGGCGTGAATGCCGCACCCGATCCAACCAATTTTCAATGTCATCGGCGATATTCCGTCAGTGTGAGGTGGGACTTGATGAAGACGCTGGAGGCGCTGAGGCGATCGCTTTCGTCCTCATGCGGCGGGCGCCATTGCGCGAAGGGAACACCGAAACGATCGTCGCTACGGCGGAAGGGTTCGAGCGAAATGGGACCCTTGTAGCCGACCGCATGCAAGGCTCGGCAGACGGAGACCCAATCGGTAGCACCGGTTCCGGGAAAGCCGCGATGGTTCTCGTTTGCCTGGAAATGCACGATCCGGCTGCCGCCGAGAAGGATGGCCTCGGCAATCGAGCTTTCCTCCATATGCATATGGAAGGTATCGAGCATGAGCTGGACTGCTGGATGGTCGACGGCCTCCAGCAATTCGATTGCCTGCTGCGTCGTGCACAGCACGTCGCTTTCGAAGCGGTTGAGCGGTTCGACGGCAAGCAGGATGCCGGCGGCTCTCGCATAGTCGCCGGCCTCGCGCAGGCCGGCCACGCAGCGCGCCTTGCGGGCAAGGCGCTCTTCTTCCGTCACGGGCTGGGGCGGACGGCCGGCAAAGACCAGCGGATTGCCGGTCAACGGCCCCCCGACGATCTGCGCGCCAAGCGCCTTGGCGCAATCGACCGTGTATTTCAGGTAGTCGATGCCGGCCCGGTAGGCGTCGCTCTCAGCCGAGGAAAGGTTGCGCTGCAGGTTGACGCGGGCGGCCAGAACGATGCCGAGCCCGGCGTCGTCCAGGGCCTTGCGCGCCTGCTTTGTGTCGATCTCGCCGACTTCGGGGACCAGGAGCTCGACGAAATCGTAACCATGCTCGCGCATGCGGGCAAAGAGCGGGTAATGCTCGGCCGAGAAAGGCCTTGCATATTGCATGGAGATCAACCCGATCGGGTTCATGTGTTGGTCCTCTTTCATCGGTCGGCACGGCATCGTCGCCGAGGCCTGCATTGCGGTCAGCCTTTTACGGCACCCTGGGTCAGCCCGCCGATCAGGCGGCGTTGCACGAGAAGGAATAGAAGCGTGGCGGGCAGGGCACCCACGACGGCGCCGGCGGCAAGCAGGCCCCATTCGATCTGATATTCACCGATCAGCGTCTGGATCGCGACGGTCACAGGCCGAACGTTGCGGCCGCCGAGCGTGAGCGCGTAGAGATATTCGTTCCAGGCCGTGATGAAGATGTAGATGCCGGTGGAAATGATACCGGGCATCATAAGCGGCAGCACGACACGGCGCAGTGCCGTCAGTCGCGAGCAGCCGTCCGTCATTGCCGCCTCGTCGAGGCTCTTTGGGATCGCGCCGACATAGCTCGTCAGCATCCAGACGGCGAAGGGAATGGCCGCCGTCGCATTGGCGAGGATCAGCGCAAAATGCGTGTCGAGGATATTGAGCTTTCGAAACAGCACGAAGAGCGGCAGGATCAAAAGCACGATCGGGAACATGTTGATCAGCAGAAACTGCAGCATGATCGCCTTGCGGCCGGCAAACCGGAAGCGCGAGAAGGCATAGGCTCCCGTGACCGATACCAGCAGGCCGACGAGGACAGTGCCCACCGCGATGATCAGGCTGTCCAGCATGTTCTTTAGAAACGACGTCTGCTCGATCAAGCGGACGTAGTTGTCGAAACTCCAGCCGGAGGGCGAAATCGAGACGCCGGTGGCATTGAGAACGGCTGTGGGCGTCAGTGATGTCAGGATCATCCAGGCAAAGGGCGCCATGGCGAAAAACACGATCACGAGGACGGGCAGGTCCGTCGTCAGGATGCGGCGCAGGGTGCTGGGTTTGTTCATCGTTCAACCTCGCGCAGGGTGCGGGCCAGATAGACGGCGACGATGGCGCCGAGGAAAAGGGTGAAGGTGACGGCGATGGTTGTGCCGTAGCCGAAATCGAGATTCTGCCGCGCCTTGATGAAGGCATAGAGGGGCAGCGTATGGGTGGCATAGCCTGGACCGCCGCCAGTCATGACGAAGATCACGTCCATCGAATTGGCGACCCAGATCACCCGCAGCAGACCGGCAGTGGCCAGGACCGGACCGATGCCGGGCAGGGTGATATGCACGAACTGCCGCCATGCCGACGCCCCGTCGATGGACGCGGCCTCGTACTGGCTTTTCGGAATGCCCTGAAGGCCAGCAAGGATCATCACCGCAAAGAAGGGAAAGCCCTGCCAGGTGAGCGTCGCGATGATCGCGTAGAGCGCGACGCTCGGATCAGCAAGCCACGGCACGGCCGTCTGGAGTACATGGAGATAGAGAAGAATATCGTTGAGAACACCGGTATTCGGATCGTAGATCCAGCGCCACATCAGCGCGATGACGACGCTCGGCAGCGCCCAGGGAATGATAACCAGCGCCCGGGCAAGACCGCGCCAGGGGAACTCCCGGTTGAGAAGCAGTGCAGTGAGCAGTCCGAGCCCCATCTGTAGGGGGACCGTCAGGCCGATCCAGATCACCGTGTTCCACAGCGCCGTCCAGAACACCGGATCGTTGAACAGCTTGATGTAATTGCCGAAGCCGACGAAACGACTGGCATTCGGCTTGAAAAGGACGAGATCGTAAAAACTGGTGAAGACAGCCTGAACCATAGGCAGGAAAACGATCACGGCGGTGACCAAAACAGCCGGCGCCAGCAACCAGTAAGGCATGAAATGCTGGTTTTGCCAGAAGGGCTTTGCCTTGTGGACATCGGGTGTTGAAACGATCGTCGACATGCGGGCGTTCCTGATTTTCAGGCTGTTGCGACGGACAGTTCCGGCGGGCGGGCCGCCGAAACCGCGACAGCCTCATTGTGCAAAGAGCGTGTTGAGCTGTTCCATCATCTGCTGCGACGTGATCTGGCCGGTCAGCGCCTGCTGCATGGCCGTTTGCCAGGCGGTATTGACGAACTCGGACGTGCCGGAACTTTGCGGCAGCACATGCGCGAACGGCAAAGACTGAACGGTGGCATCGACAAAGCGGCGTTCATGCAGCTTCCAGTTCGCTGCCCCGCTTTTCGTGACGGTCATCTGGCCGGTCGCCGTGTTGAAGGCGACGTTGTTTTCGCCTTCCGCCAGGAACGAGATCCATTTCCAGGCGGCATCCTTGACCGAGGACGACGAGAAGATCGCCAGCGATTCATCGCCATAGGACGTCCACTGCTTGCCGCCGCATTTCGGTACCGGCACGGCGGAAACCTTGTCGCCGAGCGCGGCCACGAGATCCTTGGACGAGCCGATATGATGAATGGTCATCGCCGTCTTGCCGGTCTTGAAGGCGGCGATGATTTCCTGGAAACCGTCATTCGGCGCGGATGGCGGAATGACCTTGTCCTTCTGGAAGAGATCGATCAACCACTGGTTGGCGGCCACCGCTTGTGGCGTCGTCAGGCCGCCGGGCTTCAGTTCGGCACCCTTTGAGAATACGAAGGCGCCCCACTGGTCCCAGCCGCCCTTGCCGCCGCGCAGTCCGAAGCCGTAGGTGTCGGGCGCCTTGGTAAGCTTGATCGCCGCCTCGCGGAAATCCTCGCAGGTCGTCGGCGGCTTGAGGCCGGCCGCCTCGAACAGATCGGTGCGGTAATAGAGGTAGAGCACGACATACTGGATCGGCAGGTAATATTGCTGGCCGTCCGCGCCCTTGTTCAGTTCAAGCAGGTTGTCGAGAAGATCGGCCTTGCCCGGCCAGGCGTCGATCCGCTCGCCAAGCGGTTCGAGCGCGCCCATCTCCGCCAGGCGCGGTTGGGCGAACAGCTTGACCATGGCCGCGTCCGGCGCGTTGCCGCCGACAAGGGCGGTATAGAGATTGTCGTAGTAGCTGTTCCACGGAACGTTTTCAGCCTCGATCTTGATGTCGGGATTGGCCTTCTCGAACTTGGCCACCAGGTCCGACATCGGATTTGCCGGATTGTCGAAATGGTACCAGAAGCGGACCGTTTCGGCAGCCCGAGCCGGGCTGAACACCAGCGACGCGGCTGTTGCCACTGCGAGTGTGAGTTTCCTGAAAAGTTTCATTGCCGTTGTCTCCTCCGTTTTTCAGCAATTCAGTCTCAAGGCGGGTCTACATCCTTCTTGCTGCCGCACCTGCGGATCGCAGCGCCTCCCGCGCAGCTTCAAGCTCGTTGGTGTGCTGCAGGAACCCGTGGGTCACGCCGGGGACGATCTCCATGTCGTCCGCGCGCCCCAGGTCTTTCAGTCGCGCGTGCAACGTCACGGTGTCTGAAAACAGCGGATCGACTCCAGCCGCTATCAGGTATAGCGGCGGCAGCCGCAGCAGCGCCTCGTCGCTGGCCGCGAGCGGACAGGCAAGCGGATCGGCGCTTATCGCGCGGCCGCCGGCATACCAGTCCCAGTAGCGTTGCATTCTCGAGGTCGTCAGGCCCGGCCCGTTTGCGAAGCGCGCATAGGAATTGCCCGTGAGATCGGCCGCATAGTTCCCGTAGAAGAGCAACCCACCATCAGGGAGAGCGCGCCCTGTCGTCTGCTCGTGCAGCATTGCCGCAAGGGCGAGATTGGCACCCGACGAATCTCCGGACACAAAAAAGGGGCGAGCGACCGGTCCGTCGACCAGGCCGTCCAGAAGCGCGCGCAGACAGGCGACGACATCGAGCAGTCCGGCCGGAAACGGGTTCTCCGGTGCAAGCCTGTAATCCGGCATGGCCACCGGCATGCGGGTTTCGTTTGCGAGCACCCGGGCACAACGCTCATGCGTTTCAGGACTGCAAAAGGCAAAGCCTCCGCCGTGAACGAAAAAGACGATGCCGCTGCCGGCATTGTCCGGTGTCAGGATGCGTATTCGGCACCGCTCGGATCCGAGCGTCGGGTCGGCAGGGATCCACACCTCCGTTTCGGCTGCCATCTCAGGCAGGTTCACATTCCAGCGCCGGTTGTTGCGCGCGGACACCGCGCGCCCTTCCGCGGCGGGCAAAAGGGTCGGATCTGGTTGAGGGCCGGTTTCCGCCGCCACCTTCTGCAGCAGCGCTTGCATCTGCGGCGAGATGATGCCCGGATCTGGCTGGGGGGCGTTCACGTGTTGGCTTCCGGGAAAACCTCGGGGCCGAAGTCGACGATGGTTGCGATATGGTGGCGCATGGCCGTGATTGCATTGACGACGTTGCCGCTTTCGATGGCTTCGATGATGCTGCGATGACGCAAGGCCGTTGCCCGCAGATCGCGTGCCATTTTGCTTCGCGAAATCTTGAAGCGGTGATTGTGGACGAGACAGCGGTGCAGGATCGGATCCAGAGCGGAAAGGTTGGCGCTTTCGAGAATACGACGATGAAAATCCCGATCGATGGAGGCAAGTTGAAGTTCATCGTCGGCATCGGCCGCCGCAAGCATGTCGTCCAGCATGGCATTCAGATCCGGGATTAATGACCGGTCTGGCGATCTCATCGTGCGAGATAGGCCACTGCATTCGATCTGGGTGCGCAAGCGAAACATCTCGATGGCTTCGTCCGCCGTGCATTCAGACACCTGCGTACCGCGATGACCCTGGCGGCGAACGAGGCCTTCCTCCTGCAATTGCAGGAGAGCCTCACGCACCGTGCCCTGGCTGCACTGGAAATGCGCCGCCAGTTCCAGCTCTGTCAGGCTGGTGCCGGCCGCCAGATTTCCCAACATGATATCTCGCTTCAAGGCATTGAAGACGGTTGCCGCCTTGGGTGGCCTGCTCACCGAGGGACGCGCTGAAAAATAAGTCATCGATCTGGCCTGCTGCGATTGCATTTTTGATGTCTTATCATTATTGATAATGATATCGATAATGGTCGTCAAGGCCAGAACGATCCGGGAGGAAAATTACGATGGCGGCCATTACGCTGAAGAAAATCCGTAAGTCCTATGGCGAGATCCGAGTCATCCACGATATCGACCTCGATATTGCCAGCGGCGAATTTCTCGTGCTGGTTGGCCCGTCCGGCTGCGGAAAGTCGACGCTTTTGCGCATGATCGCCGGGCTTGAGGACATATCGGGCGGTGATCTCGCGATTGCGGGCAGCAAGGTCAACACGTTGTCGCCGTCTGAGCGCAACATCGCCATGGTGTTTCAGGATTACGCGCTGTACCCGCATATGACTGTCGAGGACAATTTGTCCTTCGGCCTGAAGATGCGCGGCACGACACAAGACGAAATCGGCCGGCGCGTGGAAAACGCCGCCAATGTTCTCAAGATCAAGGATTTTCTCAAGCGCCGTCCCGCGCAATTGTCCGGCGGTCAGCGCCAGCGGGTCGCCATGGGGCGCGCGATCGTTCGTGAGCCGGCCGCGTTTCTCTTCGACGAACCTCTCTCCAATCTCGATGCCGCCCTGCGCGTCGAAATGCGCCTGGAGATCGCCAAGCTGCACAACCGCATGAAAGCGACGACGATCTACGTCACCCATGACCAGGTCGAAGCCATGACATTGGCCGACAGGATCGCGGTGATGAATGCAGGTGTGGTCGAGCAGATCGGCAAGCCGCTAGACCTCTACCACAAGCCGGCAAGCCTGTTCGTGGCACGCTTCATCGGCAGCCCGACGATGAACACCATCGATGCGTCGTTCGGTGAGGGCAATACGATCACCGTTCTCGGGTGCCCGATCGATGCCATGGAACATGCCGGCGAACGCCGTGCTACCTCCGCCGTGTTTGGCATTCGGCCGGAAGATCTCATCAGCTGTTCGCCCGAGGAGGCATGGTTTTCCGGAGAGGTGGCCGTGGCTGAGCGACTTGGTAGCCAGACATATGCGTATGTGGAGATCGGCGATACCCGCATGTTGACAGTGGAACTGCCCCGCGACGCCGACATCTCCGTTGGAGAAAAAATCCATCTGACAGGTCATCCCGGGTCGATTCATCTTTTCGACAAATCGACTGGCCGACGTTTGAACTAAACGCAATGTCGGAGTGTCGGTGGAACCTTTGTCCTGTTTCTGCCGTCGGTCGAGGTTGTTCGGCGATCCGATGTTAGACGTATGGGACTGCCAAGGTTGCCGCGAATTTCCATCTGGCTTTGCCTGATGCCGTCGATCCGGCATATCGCTAAGATCGTTTGACCTCGACGCGCCAGCGCTCGGGTCAGACGCCTCTGGCGTTCCCTCCGTAAGATAGGACTGGAGATTCGCTCAGTCGGCTGACGGTGATTTCACGCCGGCAGTCAAATGAAATTCAAGCGCACAGGCGAGGATAGCCTCGGTTTTCCAGCCTCATAGAAAACGTTGGAGGGAGGCGAGGAGTGACCTCGGTGTCGTAACGTGCGCCAGCTGCTGCCTCCGATCAAAACAGATTTGAGAACTCAGCCACGATGGCATCTATGCGCCTCGCAGCCGTTTTGTTCATAGCTCGACAGCAATCGAATGGCATACGAGAACCTACATTGCGTCTGGTTGGGTCCAATTTCAGTCATCCCGATCGCAGGCCAGTAGGGCCGTTCCTGAGGGCATATATCGTTACAGCGAGCGCCGATTGCCGATACCTCCGGCGCTCAGCAGGTTCGTCACCGGTGCCGTGGCGCGAGGTCGTGTCCCATCAGGTGGTGTAGCTCGGCGGTTATGAAGCCGCTCGCGAGCGCGCCGCTAGTAGCGCTGTAGCGAGTGAGCGGCGTGTCGGTGGTCATCGGCGCTTTCCAGTAGGGTTTGGTTGTTGACGCCAACCCATTTTGGAAGGACCACCGATGACCGACGACATGATGAACCTGCGCACACTCGTGGAGAAGACCCCGGATGCCGATCTGCTGCGGGAGATGATCGGCATTGCCGCCGAGCGGCTGATGGAAATGGAGGTGGGCGCGGCCACCGGCGCCGCCTATGGCGAGAAGAACCCGCTGCGGCTCGCCCAGCTCAATGGCTACCGCGAGCGGGACTGGGAGACGCGGGCTCGGCACGGTCGAGCTGCGCATCCCGAAGCTCAGGAAGGGAAGCTACCTCCCGGGTTTCCTCGAACCGCGCCGCATGGCCGAGAAGGCGCTGACCGCCGTTATCCAGGAAGTCTATGTGCAGGGCATCTCGACACGCTCGGTTGACGACCTGGTTAAGGCCATGGGGATGAGCGGCATCTCCAAGAGCCAGGTCTCGCGGCTGTGCGAGGAGATTGACGGCAAGGTGAAGGCCCTCCTCGAGCGGCCGATCGAGGGCGATTGGCCATATCTGTGGATCGACGCCACTTACCTGAAGGTCCGCCGCGGTAGCCGGATCGTCTCGGTCGCCGTCATCATCGCCGTCGGCGTCAACGCGGACGGCCGGCGCGAGGTCCTGGGCATGGAGATTGGCACCTCGGAGGCCGAGCCGATCTGGACGGAGTTCCTGCGCAAGCTGACACGTCGCTGCCTGCGCGGCGTCAAGCTCGTCGTCTCCGATGCCCACGAGGGCCTCAAGAGCGCCGTCACCAAGGTGCTGTCGGCGACATGGCAGCGCTGCCGCGTCCACTTCATGAGGAACGTGCTAGCCGATGCCGGCAAGAGCGGCCGCAGGGTCGTCTCAGCCTTCATCGCCACCGCTTTCGCCCAGGAGACGCCCGAGGCCGCATCCGTACAATGGCGCGCCGTCGCCGACCAGATCCGGCCGAAGGTGCCGAAGCCGGCGACAATCATGGATGACGCCGAGCCCGACGTGCTGGCCTACATGACCTTCCCGAAGGAGCATCGCGCCAAGCTCCACTCGACGAATCCGATCGAACGTCTCAACGGCGAGATCAAGCGGCGCACCGAGGTCGTCGGAATCTTCCCGAACGACGATGCGATCGTGCGCCTCGCCCGTCCGGCATAGCCGGGAGCGCATGAGAACTGCGGACTTCGCTTCGTTTGGGTATTTATGGGTCAAATATTGGGTATGTCCAAAGGGGCATGGCGAGCGCTGGGCACGCTAGCGCCGGAACGCCTATCGGCTCTGCGCCGCGTTGCGACCATCGAGAGCATTGGCTCTTCTACCCGTATCGAAGGCAGCAAGCTCACCGACGCTGAAGTCGAGCGGTTGCTTGCCAACCTCGACATCAAATCCTTCGGATCACGCGATGAACAGGAAGTTGCCGGATATGCGCAGGTCATGGAAATGATCTTTGCGCATTTTGATGCGATCGACCTGACCGAAAACCACATCACGCAGCTACATCTCGACCTGCTGGCATTCAGCAATAAGGATGAGCGCCATCGCGGAGCGTACAAGACGCTCGCCAACAATGTCAGTGCGTTCGATGCCGATGGAAAAGAGATCGGCGTCATCTTCGAAACGGCGACGCCCTTCGATACGCCAAAGCGGATGAAGGAACTTATCAAGTGGACACGCGCGACACTCAACGAGCAAAGCCTGCATCCTCTGCTCGTCGTCGCTATCTTCACGGCGGTGTTTTTGGAGATCCATCCATGCCAGGACGGCAATGGTCGGCTGTCGCGCGTTCTGACCACGCTGCTGCTAATGCGCAGTGGCTATGCGTATGTGCCTTACTCGTCACTCGAAAGCGTGATCGAGAACAGCAAGGAGGGCTATTATCTGGCGTTGCGCCAAACCCAAAAAACGATCCGGAGTCCCAAGCCTAATTGGCAGCCCTGGGTCGGGTATTTCCTGCGCGCCCTTCAGCAGCAAAAACGCCGCCTTGAGAAGAAAATCGAACGGGAGCGTCTCGTGCTCGGCACCCTGCCGGAACTCTCACTTCAAATCATTGAAGGCGTCAAGGAGCGTGGGCGCATGACCATTGGCGAGATCGTCAACCTGATCGGCGCAAACCGCAACACTGTCAAAAAGCACTTGGCCACCCTGGTCGAGGCGAAGCACTTAGCGCAGCATGGAACCGGGAAGGGCACATGGTATGGCAATGGTCAGAGTGGCTAGATCGGGAAATGCGTGTTTTAAGATGCTCGGTTTATAAATCCGAGACTTTGCAGCGATCCTCATCGCCCTGTTTCAAAATGAACGCCTTCTGCGCGTCCGAAAACTTCGATGCCTTCATCGTTCCGCTCCTTCTCCCAGCCGGGAAAGTACAGCGAAAAACTCTAACCAAAAACGATCCAATTATCGGGGATCAGAGTAGGTGCCGCCGCAGCAAGATCGCGGGCGGGCATCATCGACGAATCCCACAATTGGTTTCACGCCCGACGTATTGAGCTGCCGACCGTTAACACGATCGCCGATCTCGCCGCGCTAGGGCGTGCTTGGCGAAACCGTAATCCGCACCCGCATGACGGCGAACAAGCCAATCAGTAAGAGAAAAGGGAGGCACAGCTACCAGATCTAAAACGCGCAATAAGAATACCTAACCGCGAGTAAGTTTGGTGCACTCGGCAGGGCTCGAACCTGCATCTGCCCGGGAGACCTGCTCTGTCCGTTGAGCTACGAGCGCCTATTCAGTACGTTTAAACGGGTGACGGTCGCGTGATCAACTCAGAGATTGGAGGTAGTCACCCCTGCAATGGAAGTAGCTCACGTAGGGATGGCACGGAGCCGCCATTGCCACGCATCTCGGTCCGACGCGCCTCGGATTGGATAGATCGCCAAGCCGAAAGCCTTAGCGGCTGCACCGTCTGCCTGGGGTGGCTGCTGCGGTCATCAGGAAAGGGGGACAGCAGCACGATCAGCCGCTTCCTGGATCGATTCGTGTCGAAGGACGCCAGGATCATGTCCGACGATGACAAGGCGATCGGCGGATGATCCGCTTCGGCGCAGATTGCTGCGTTCGGAACAAAAGGGATAGGCCACGGTTCTCCTTTTGAAGGTATCGCAAACCGTGAGGAGGCGGCATAAAGATTGAACTTGTGGTTTGGAACAGGCGGTCGCTGGGCAACGCGTGAAGCGAGCAGAACTTTCTCAAACAGGCGAAGTCGATGCTCGACGAGAGCTGCAGGCTCGCGGTCAACGTCGCTCTTTGCGGTCGTATTCGGGCCGAACACCGACACGCGAAAGCAGCCAGAAGCGACTGCAGAAGATCGTGCCACCGACAAGCGCACAGTGAGGAGCCGTAACCATGCTCTTTGAACCGCTCAACCTGGACGGCCGAAAGCGAAGCGCCGTCTACCACGCAGCACGGCTTTCGACGCTGCACGACAGGCTGGCGAAGAAGCTCGACCAGGTCGAACATGCGGGCGAGCGGGTTGAACAGGCAGCGGCCGTTTTGGTCGAGGTCACCCGTCAACCTGTCATGGACGTGACGATCGCACCTGCAGCAGGTTTCGTGCATCTGGAAGACAGTCACACCCTCGGCCTGTGATCGTTGGGGATCGTCGGTAGAGTTCGTCACAGGTCGCGACCTTCAGGCCAGCGCTTCCATCATTCCGGTTCTAGCACGGCAGCGACCATGTCGAGCGACGACGAGCGCAGCGCATCATGGGCCGCCTGGTACTCGGCATGAACACAGGTTCCGGCATGCGCTCGACTGCTTCTGCCCAGCACCTGAGCGCCTGATCGATCCACGCGGCTGTAGCGACGAATACCCTCGCGCGCGGTGTTAGCGCCAACAGAAGGAAGACATGGGGCCTGAGGCTTCATACACCCGCTCCGGTGTACTCGCTTCATCGTTCATGCAGCGCTGTCCGGCGTCGTGCCATACTGCTCTTGAAGATGAAGAAGGCGGCTAATCGCTGTCGCATAACGACTGATCTCGGCGTCGATCTCAACGGGGCTCAGGCCTCGGCCTTCAAGCTTCTTCCCCTCCTGCGCGACATGCAGCGACCAATAGCGCTGGCGCTCTGTCGTTCAGTGCCCGACGAATTCCTGCGCCCACTTCTGTCGTAAGCACAGTGAACGTACTGACCTGACTCACGGAGAATCAAAGAGAGGCGGGCAGGGGCCAGCCCCGTCTGAGACAAGTCGACTGCTTACTCGGCTGCGGCCTGCGCTGAATTCGAGCCGATATAGTTGCGGATCGTCTCGATGATGCGGTCCTGGTCGACCTCGCTGAGATAGGCGTGCATCGGCAGGCAGAGGATCCGCTTCGGCAGTTCCTCCGACACGGCAAGACCGGTCGGCGTGCGTGGGTAGTCGCGATACGCGACTTGGGCATGCAGCGGCTTGACGTAGTAGATGACCGATGGAATGCCCTTTTCGCCGAGATGCGCCTTCAGCCCATCGCGCTTGGGCGTTTCGATCGCGTACTGCGCCCAGGCCGAACGGCTGCCGCCCAGGTTACGGGCTGCGGTGACGATATCGCCAAGCCCTTCGGCGTAGCGGTTTGCCACCACCTGACGGGCAACCATCTCGTCTTCGAGAATGGCCAGCTTCTCGATCAGGATCGCCGCCTGCAGCGTATCGAGCCGTGAATTGATGCCGACGCGGACATTGTCATATTGCGTTTCGCCCTTGCCGTGGAAGGCAAAGGAACGCAGTTGCTCGGCCAACGCGTCGTCATTGGTGAACATCGCGCCGCCATCGCCGTAGCAGCCAAGCGGTTTTGCCGGGTAGAAGCTGGTTGAGCCGACGGCGCCGAACGAGCCGCACATCTTGCCGTCGACCGAGCCGCCCATCGACTGGGCGGCATCCTCGATCACCATCAGATTCTCGCGATTGGCGATCGCCATGATCGCGTCGTAGTCGGCGGCGAGGCCGAACAGGTCGACCGGAATGATCGCCTTCGGTTTCAGTCGGCCTTCCTTCTTGATCATGGCGATGGCAGCCTCGAGGCTGGCAATGTCGATATTGTAGGTCGCCGGATCGACGTCGACAAAAACCGGTTCTGCCTTGGCCAATGCCACCACTTCGGCGGTGGCGGCGAAAGTGAAGCTCGGCACGAACACGGCGTCGCCCGGACCGACGCCGGCCGCAAACAGAGGCAACAAAAGCGCATCTGTGCCGTTGGCGCAGGCCACGACATGTTTGGTGCCGATATAGGCGGCAAGCTTGTTTTCGAATTCGGTGACCTGCGGCCCGAGGATATAGCGGCCCTCTTCGACGACGCGGTCGATCGCGGCCTTCAGCCGATCGCGGATTCGTTCGCGCTGTGCGCCAAGATCGATGAACTGCATGTCGGCCTCAAAAACGGTTTAGCCAGAGATAACGGCCCGCTGGTACCAGAGTTGCGGCTGTCGAGAAAGCCGGACAGGCAAAGCCGCGAATTGCGCAAGTGTCGCAGTCTGTTACCGGTGTTTTCCAGCGTGTCTTCGCGAGATGCCGGAAATCCGGCCTTCGTCGGGCGCGTTCTCGCGCTTATAGTCCCTGGGACACGCCCTGCGAAACATAAAGTGATCGACTGGCTTAATCTATCTTGGGCACGTCGCTCAGGCGATCTCGTGCCGCCAGGGCGGATTGGCGCCGGCCCGCGACACAGTCACCGCCGCCGCCTTGGCGCCGAGTGCCAATGCCGCTTGGATGGCGTCTTTCGACAGGCCGGCGATCGCCGCCTTCGTCAGCAGACCCTGTTCATGCAAGGAGGCGAGGATGCCGGCGTTGAACGTGTCGCCGGCGCCGACCGTATCGACCACCTTGACCTTTTCCGGCATCACCGTGACGGCATGATCCCTGGTGTAGCCGACGGCGCCTTCGCTGCCGTGGGTGACGACGATCAGCTTCGGGCCGCGGTCGAGCCAGTTGCGGACGACGTCCTCGTGCGAGCCGGCTTCGCCGAACCAGTGCAAGTCCTCGTCCGACAGTTTCACGATGTCGGCCATCGCCATCATGGCGCGGATGCGCCTGAGGTGCTTTGCCTTGTCGGGGATGAAGTTAGGTCGGATGTTGGGATCGAGCATCATGACGCGCCGGCCATGCTCGCGCCGCATGAACTCCTCATAGGCACCACCGGCAGGCTCGGAGATCAGGCTGATGGCGCCGAACAGCATGGCTTCGATCTCGTCGCCGAGTTCCGGCAAATCGTCGATGGTCAGCATGCGTCCGGCTGTGTTCTCGTCATAGAATGTGTAGGTCGCCTGGCCGTTGTTCAGCCGCACGAAGGCGAGCGTGGTTGGCTTGGGCGAGGTGTGCGCATAGGTGGAACTGACCTTGCTGGCCCCAAGCGCATCCCGCAACTGGCCGCCGAACAGATCCGACGACAGGCCCGAAAAGAAACCTGCCGGCGCACCCAGCCGGCCAAGTGCTATCGCGGTGTTGAAGACCGCGCCACCGACATAGGGGGCAAAGGCCGGCTCACCCTCTGTCGTTGTGCGCGGCAGCATGTCGATCAAGGCTTCGCCGCAGCAGAGGATCATGGTTTCCTGGTCTCCGGCGGATAGATCACGCCCTTGCGGATGATGATGTTGGCGTAGAGCCGCGGCTCGCTTGTCGCGACGATGGCATGCGCCGATTTGACCCGTGCATAGAAGTCGGCGCCGGCCAGCGCAACCACCTTGCGGCCCGGCGCGCGTTTGGCGCAGATCGCCTCCATCTCATGGTGGACAGGATCGGCGAGCGAGGGATCGCCTTTCACCGACGCGCGAAACAGGGCTTCCGGCACGGCGTCGTCCACCGGCAGGATGCTCAATATCGCGTCGAGCACCGGGATGAGGTGGTGGCCGTCGGCCCGCACCAGCCGGGTCGCCTGGTGTTCTGCCGGATAATTTCCATCGACCAGGGCGATCTCATCGCCATGGCCCATGGCGCGCAGTGTCGCCAGAAGGTCCGGACCGAGCAGCGCCGGGATTCCGATCAGCATTCAGGCGCTCCTGGAAATCGTCGTCGAACCGATCAGGAAGCGTTCGGAAAGCGGCAGGCTGGCGCCACCAAGCGCCCGGGCATGGATGCCGACGGTTCCCTCGCGAACGGCGGGAAGTTTCAAGCCTTCAGCGTCGATCATGGCGATGGCGCCGATGATGGCATCAACCAGCCGGCGGCGCACAGCCTTCGGCATCCAGCCATCGATCACCGCCGCCTCGAAATCGATGACCGAGGATGCCGCGACGATGGCATAGGCAAGCGCCTGCGAAGCGCTGGCGATCCACTCGTCGAGCTCCGGACCGATCTCGCCCCAGTCTTCCGGCGATGTCCACAGATGCGAGGCCTCGACGCCACGCGCATTGAGCGCCTTTTCGAGCATGGCGATGGACGCCACGTCGATCAGCTGCGTCGGCTTGCCGTCCGGTCCGGGCACGGGCATGGAGCCGAGCGCGCCGGCATTGCCGGTCGGCCCGCCGAACAGCCGGCCATTCAGCACGATACCGCCCCCGGCAAAGGCGCCGATGTAGAAATAGACGAAGTCACGCGCCGCACCGGCCTGGCCGAAGACGAGCTCGGCGCCGCAGGCCGAAGTGGCATCGTTCTGCAGGTAGACCGGAAAATCGCATTGCGCCTGGATGTCGGCGCGAATGTCGCGGTGGCGCCATTCGTCCATGACGTCGCGCGGGGCGCCGGCGGTGTCGGCCCAGTTCCACAATTCGAACGGCATGGCGATCCCCAGGCCGGCGATGCGCTTGTCCTGCGCTGGCGTCAGCTCTCCGCGCATCTGCCGCATGCCGTTGGTGACGAATTCCACTGTCTCGCGTGGCGCCGGATAGCGGTACGAATGCTGCAGCATCGAACGGACATGGCCAAGGAAATCGATCAGCACGAGTTCGGCGCTGCGGCGGCCGATCTTCAGGCCGATGAAATAGGCGCCATCGGGATTGAGCGCCATGGGAATGGAGGGTTGGCCGATCTTGCCGCGCAATGGGGCCTGACGAACGAGAAGGCTTTCCTCCTCCAGTTCGCGCATGATGACCGAGACCGTCTGCGCGGAAAGCCCGGTCATGCGCGCGATGTCGGACTTCGCAAGGCTGCCGTGCTGCCGCACCAGCGAGAGCACCAACCGCTCGTTGTGGTCGCGCATGCCGCTCTGGTTGGTGCCGCGGTGAATAAGGCTCTCATTCGCTTCGGGCGAACCGTGCCTCGCAATGGCGGTCTCCACCCTGTTCCTCCCGTCGTTTCCCCTCAATGCTTTTGGGCCAGAATGAGTGAACGAAGCAACGCTGTCAATAATAAATAAGAGTGATTTAATTATTGACAGAGGCGTCGGTCTGGTGTCTGTTGGGACAGCGTCCACGCTGGGAGAAGTTCGTTGGATGCGCTGCAGATGCCGGTTGGCCGGCGTCCAGAATGGTTCCACTGGGAGGAAAATCGTGACCAATACAAAACTGTTGAAATCGACCGTGTTCGCCGCCGCCGCTCTGGGTCTGATGGCGTTTGCGTCTTCCGCATCCGCGGCCGGTGTTGGCGCCTGCCTGATCACCAAGACCGACACCAACCCCTTCTTCGTCAAGATGAAGGAAGGCGCCACGGCGAAAGCCAAGGAACTCGGCGTCGACCTCAAGACCTACGCCGGCAAGATCGACGGCGACAGCGAGAGCCAGGTGGCGGCGATCGAAAGCTGCATCGCCGACGGCGCCAAGGGCATCCTGATCACCGCGTCCGACACCAAGGGCATCGTGCCTACGGTGAAGAAGGCGCGTGACGCCGGCCTGCTCGTGATTGCGCTCGACACACCGCTCGATCCGATCGACGCGGCCGACGCCACCTTCGCCACCGACAATCTCGAAGCCGGCAAGCTGATCGGCGCCTGGGCCGCCGCCACGCTCGGCGACAAGGCCAAGGACGCCAAGATAGGCTTCCTCGACCTGACCCCGTCGCAGCCGACCGTGGACGTGCTGCGCGACCAGGGCTTCATGATGGGCTACGGCATCGATGTGAAGGATCCCAACAAGATCGGCGACGAGACCGATCCGCGCATCGTCGGCCACGACGTCACCAACGGCAACGAGGAAGGCGGCCGCAAGGCGATGGAGAATCTTCTGCAGAAGGACAACACCATCAACGTCATCCACACCATCAACGAGCCGGCCGCTGTCGGTGCCTACCAGGCGCTCAAGGCCGTCGGTCTCGAAAAGCAGGTGCTGATCGTCTCCGTCGACGGCGGTTGCCCCGGCGTGAAGTCGGTTAAGGAAGGCGTGATCGGCGCGACGTCGCAGCAATATCCGCTGCAGATGGCGGCCCTCGGCATCGAGGCTATCGCTGCCTTCGCCAAGGACGGAACCAAGCCGAAGCCGACCGAAGGCAAGAACTTCTTCGATACCGGCGTCAACCTGGTGACCGACAAACCGGCCAAAGGTGTGAAGTCCATCGACACCAAGGAAGGCCTCGCCAAGTGCTGGGGCTGATGCCGGTCTGACCGGCAACTAGAAAACCGAAGCGGTCGGGGCTTGATCCCCGGCCGCTTCCGGTGGACGATGGGTCGCGTGACCGCGAACAATCCCGGCGACAGACCGGAAAGGCGTGGACGGGCGTCGGCGTGTGGCTGACACCCTACGGGGAGGAAACATGGCTCAAGCTCAGGAATTCGAGAAAGTTCTATCGAGCAGCGACACAAGCGTTGCCGCTTTTGACGAGCACAAATCGGCCGTCAAGCGCATCCAGCATTTCCTGCATTCAACGCCAGCCGCGGTGCCGCTGATCGTGCTGCTTCTGGCGATCATTGTCTTCGGCATCACGATCGGAGGGCGGTTCTTTTCGTCCTACACGCTGACGCTGATCCTGCAGCAGATCGCCATCGTCGGCATCCTTGGAGCCGCGCAGACGCTGGTCATCCTGACCGCTGGCATCGACCTGTCGATTGGCGTGATCATGGTGATTTCGGCCGTGATCATGGGCAATTGCGCGGTCAGCTACGGTCTGCCGAGCGTACTGGCCGTGGCGATCGGGCTAGCCGCAGGTGCCGCCTGCGGGCTGCTCAACGGGGTGCTGGTCGCCTACATGAAGCTGCCGCCCTTCATCGTGACGCTCGGCACCTGGAACATCGTCATGGCCACGAACTTCATCTATTCGGCCAATGAGACGATCCGCGACACCGACGTCGACACCCAGGCGCCGCTGCTGCATCTGTTCGCGCTCAGCTTCAAGGTCGGCACGGCGGTGCTGACGCTCGGGGTCATTGCCACGGTCGTGCTCGTTTTGATCCTGTGGTACGTGCTCAACCACACGGCATGGGGCCGGCATGTCTACGCCGTTGGCGATGATCAGGAGGCGGCGAAGCTGTCGGGCATCCAGACCAAGAAGGTGTTGATGACGGTCTACACCCTCGCCGGCCTGATCGCTGCTTTCGCCGCCTGGGTCTCCATCGGCCGCAACGGCTCGATCTCGCCGTCAGCCGCCGTCACCGACTACAATCTGCAGGCGATCACCGCGACGGTGATTGGTGGTATTTCCCTGTTCGGCGGGCGCGGCTCGATCCTGGGCACGCTGTTTGGCGCGATGATCGTCGGCGTCGTCTCCATGGGTCTCAACATGCTGGGCGCCGATCCGCAATGGAAAGTGCTGCTCACCGGTGTGCTGATCATCGGCGCAGTGGCGATCGACCAATGGATCAGAAAGGTTTCGGCATGACCCAGGAACCCATCCTTACCGCGCGCGGTCTGGTCAAGCGCTATGGCCGCGTCACCGCTCTCGACAATGCCGACTTCGACCTTTATCCGGGCGAGATCCTTGCCGTCATAGGCGACAATGGTGCCGGCAAGTCATCGCTCATCAAGGCGATTTCCGGCGCGGCCGTGCCCGACGAAGGCGAGATCCGGCTTGAAGGCAAACCCGTCGCCTTCAGATCGCCGATGGAGGCCCGCGAAGCCGGCATCGAGACGGTCTACCAGAACCTCGCACTGTCGCCGGCGCTGTCTATCGCCGACAACATGTTCCTTGGTCGCGAGATCCGCAAACCGGGTTTTCTGGGCGACTGGCTTCGCATGCTCGACCGTCCGGCGATGGAAAAGCGCGCCCGCGACAAGCTCACCGAACTGGGCCTGATGACCATCCAGAACATCAGCCAGGCGGTGGAAACGCTGTCGGGCGGCCAGCGTCAGGGCGTGGCGGTGGCGCGCGCCGCTGCCTTCGGCAGTCGCGTGGTGATCATGGACGAACCGACTGCCGCTCTTGGCGTCAAGGAAAGCCGCCGCGTGCTTGAACTGATCCTCGACGTCAAGAAGCGTGGCCTGCCGATCGTGCTGATCTCGCACAACATGCCGCATGTCTTCGAAGTGGCCGACCGCATTCACATCCATCGGCTGGGTCGTCGCCTCTGCGTCATCGATCCCAAGCAATATACGATGTCCGATGCCGTTGCCTTCATGACCGGAGCCAAGGTTCCACCGGAGGCGGCACTGGCCGCCTGACAGCCAAATTGCCGCAGGGGCGCTTGGCTCGGTCGTTGTCTAAATCGATTGAACATACTGAAGGATGCGCTAGCATGGGCTGGGAGGATTGTTGAAAGCCGATATGATCGTGGCAACAGCACGAGAGGTAGCATGACGCGCGCGATGACATCCGAAGCCCTCCCGCCACTACTCGAAAACCCCGATCCCAAGACGCTCGCCACGGAAGTCTTGATGGCCCTCAGATATCGGGTCGGCAAGGATACCACCGTCGCGACCCAGTACGACTGGCTCACCGCCTCGATCAAGGTCGTTCGCGACCGCATCGTCGATCGCTGGATGCAGGCGACGAAAGAAGCCTACGACCAGCAGGAAAAGCGCGTCTACTATCTGTCGCTTGAGTTCCTTATCGGCCGGCTGATGCGCGACGCGTTCTCCAATCTCGGCCTGATGGACAATATGCGCGATGCGCTGTCGTCGCTCGGCGTCGATCTCGATCTGATTGCGGCACTTGAGCCGGATGCGGCACTCGGTAATGGCGGCCTCGGCCGGCTCGCCGCCTGCTTCATGGAAAGCATGGCGACCGTCAACATTCCCGCGCATGGCTACGGCATCCGCTATGCCAACGGCATGTTCCGCCAGGAGATTCACGACGGCTGGCAAGTTGAACTGCCCGAGACCTGGCTCGATCACGGCAATCCCTGGGAATTCGAACGGCGCGAACGGTCGTTCGAGGTTGGTTTCGGCGGTTCGGTGGAATCGATCACCTCGAAGGACGGCCGGCTCGAGCGCCATGTCTGGAAGCCGACCGAGCATGTCCTGGCGGTCGCTTATGATACGCCTGTCGTCGGTTGGCGGGCGAACCGGGTCAACACGCTGCGACTGTGGTCGGGCATGCCGGTCGATCCGATCCTGCTCGACAAGTTCAATGCCGGTGACCATATCGGCGCGCTTGCCGAAAGCAACAAGGCCGATGCCTTGTCGCGCGTCCTCTATCCCGCCGATTCCCACAAGGCCGGGCAGGAACTGCGGCTCAGGCAGGAGTACTTCTTCTCCACCGCGTCGCTGCAGGACATCCTGCAGCGCCACATCAGCCAGTACGGCAATCTGCAGTCGCTGCCCGACAAGGCGGCGATCCACCTCAACGACACCCATCCGGCCATCGCGGTTCCCGAACTGATGCGTCTGCTGATGGATGTCCACGGTATGGACTTCGACCAGGCCTGGGGCATCACCAAGCGCACTTTCGGCTACACCAACCATACGCTGCTGCCCGAGGCGCTGGAAAGTTGGCCGGTGCCGCTTTTCGAGCGGTTGCTGCCGCGCCATATGCAGATCGTCTACGCCATCAATGCCGAAGTGCTTTTGGAGGCGCGTGCCTCCAACCAGTTTTCGGACGAGCAGATCAGCCGCATCTCGCTGATCCAGGAAAATGGCGACCGCCGGGTGCGCATGGGCAATCTGGCTTTTGTCGGTTCGCACTCGATCAACGGTGTTTCGGCTCTTCACACCGATCTGATGAAGGAGACGGTGTTCGCCGACCTGCACAAGCTCTATCCCGATCGCATCAACAACAAGACCAACGGCATCACGCCGCGGCGCTGGCTGATCCAGTGCAACCCCGGCCTGACGGCGCTCGCCCGCGAGGCGATCGGTGACCGCTTTCTCGACGACATCGACGCCATCAAGGATCTCGATGCCTTCGCCGGCGATGCCGCCTTTCGCGACAAGTTCGCCGCCGTCAAGCGCGCCAACAAGGCGCGGCTGGCCAATCTCGTCGCCGACCGGCTCGGCATCAAGGTCGATCCTTCGGCGCTGTTCGACATCCAGATCAAGCGCATCCATGAATACAAGCGCCAGCTTCTGAACATCCTCGAGGCGATCGCGCTCTACGACCAGATCCGCTCACACCCCGAGCGCGACTGGATGCCGCGCGTGAAATTCTTCGGCGGCAAGGCGGCGCCCAGCTACCACAACGCAAAGCTGATCATCAAACTCGCCAACGATGTCGCCAGGGTCATCAACCGCGATCCGGCCGTTCGCGGTTTGCTGAAGGTGGTGTTCGTGCCGAACTACAACGTCAGCCTGGCAGAGATAATGATGCCGGCCGCTGATCTTTCCGAGCAGATCTCGACCGCCGGCATGGAGGCGTCGGGCACCGGCAACATGAAGTTCGCGCTGAATGGCGCGTTGACCATCGGCACGCTCGACGGTGCCAATGTCGAGATCAAGGAGTGCGTTGGCGACGACAACATCTTCATCTTCGGCCTGACCACCGCCGAGGTCGCAGAGCGGCGCAACAATGGTTACAATCCGCGCTCGGTCATCGAGGCTTCACCGGAGCTGTCGCAGGCGCTCGCTGCCGTCTCGTCAGGTGTCTTCTCGCCGGATGATCCGGAACGTTACCGCGACCTCATAAACGGTCTCTACGAGAGCGATTGGTTCATGGTGGCCGCCGATTTCGACGCCTATGCCGCTGCCCAACGCGAAGTCGATGCGGTCTGGCGTAACAGCCCCGACTGGTATGCCAAGGCGATCCGCAACGTCGCGCGCGTCGGCTGGTTCTCCTCGGATCGCACGATCCGCCAATATGCGAAAGAAATCTGGAACGTGCCTGTCTGATGTGATTGCATGAGGCTACGAACAATGTGGTCCGGTGCATGTCGCCCAAAAGTGTGTAGCGGTTTTGGGACAACGACATGCACAAGAACAAAGAGATGCATGTCGCCCAAAAGTGCGTAGCGGTTTTGGGGATGCACAAGAACAAGATTGGTGCCCGGGGAGGGACACTGCCTGATGAAGAAGCCGCGCGCGACCGCTGCGACAAGCGGGCCGGACGGACTGGCGCCAGCCGGCGATGTCGCGGCGATTGTTGCCGGGACGCACGGCGATCCCTTCGCGGTCCTTGGCGTCCATGAGGTCGGTAAGAGCCTGTTTGCCCGCTGCTTCGTTCCGCATGCGGAGTTCGTCACCGCCTATACGCTGACCGGCACCATCGCAGGTGAACTTTCCAGACGCGACGACCGTGGTTTCTTCGAAGGCAAGCTGTCGATCCGCAAGCGTCAGCCGCTGCGCTATCATGCCAGGAACGCCGGCGGCGACTGGTGGCTGACGGATCCCTATTCGTTCGGTCCGGTGCTCGGGCCGATGGACGACTACTACATCGCCGAGGGCTCGCATCTGAGGCTGTTCGACAAGCTCGGTGCGCATGTCATCGAGCACGAAGGCGCTTCGGGGGTGCATTTCGCCGTGTGGGCACCCAATGCAAGGCGCGTCTCGGTGGTCGGCGACTTCAACGAATGGGACGGCCGCCGGCACTCGATGCGCGACCGCCGCGATACCGGCATCTGGGAGGTGTTCATTCCCGATATAGGCGCCGGTCGGCCCTACAAATACGAGATCATCGGCCCCGACGGCGTCAGGTTGCCGCTGAAGGCCGATCCGTTCGCCTTCAAGTCCGAACTGCGGCCGGCCACGGCATCGGTGACGGCGGTGCCGCCGTCGCACCCATGGGGCGACGAGGCGCATCGCAGTTACTGGCGCAACGCCGATCCCCGCCGCGAAGCCATCTCGATCTACGAGGTCCATGCCGGCTCCTGGCAGCTTCGCGACGACGGCACCTTCCTGTCGTGGGACGAACTGGCCGACCGATTGATCCCTTATGCGGTCGAGACCGGTTTCACCCACATCGAGTTCATGCCAATCTCCGAACATCCCTATGATCCGTCCTGGGGCTACCAGACCACCGGCCTCTACGCACCGTCGGCTCGCTTCGGCGATCCGGATGGCTTTGCCCGCTTCGTCGACGGCGCTCACCGCGCCGGCATCGGCGTCATTCTCGACTGGGTGCCGGCGCATTTCCCGGTCGACGAGCACGGCCTGGTCCATTTCGACGGCACCGCGCTCTATGAGCATGCCGATCCGCGCAAGGGGTTTCATCCCGACTGGAACACTGCGATCTACAATTTCGGCCGGCGCGAGGTGGTGGCGTTCCTGGTCAACAACGCGCTGTTCTGGGCCGAGAAATACCATGTCGACGGTTTGCGCGTCGATGCGGTCGCCTCGATGCTCTACCTCGACTATTCGCGCAAGGCCGGCGAATGGATCCCCAACGAAAAGGGCGGCCGCGAAAACCTCGAGGCGGTCAGCTTCCTGCAGAAGATGAACAAGGAGGTCTACGGCCACCATCCGGGCGTCATGACCATCGCCGAGGAATCGACCTCTTGGCCGAAGGTCTCGGCACCTGTACATGAGGGCGGGCTGGGCTTCGGATTCAAGTGGAACATGGGCTTCATGCACGACACGCTGGAGTATTTCTCCAAGGAGCCGATCTTCCGCAAGCATCACCACAACGATCTCACCTTCGGTCTGACCTACGCCTTCTCGGAAAATTTCGTGCTGCCGCTCTCGCATGACGAGGTCGTGCACGGCAAAGGCACGCTGCTTGGCAAGATGGCCGGCGACGACTGGCAGAAATTCGCGACCTTGCGCGCCTACTACGGTTTCATGTGGGGTTACCCCGGCAAGAAGTTGCTGTTCATGGGGCAGGAGTTCGCGCAGCGCCGCGAATGGAGCGAGGCACGCGCGCTCGACTGGAACCTGCTTGATTTCCGACCGCATCGCGGCGTCTGGCAGACGGTGCGCGATCTCAACTATCTCTACCGTTCGCGCCCGGCGCTGCATGGCCGCGATTGCGAACCGGAAGGGTTTTCCTGGCTGATCGTCGATGACAGCCAGAATTCGGTTTTTGCCTGGCTGCGCAGCGCACCGGGCGGCAGCCCGGTGGCCGTCATTTCCAACTTCACGCCGGTGCCGCGCGACAATTATCGCGTGCCGTTGCCGACGGCCGGGAAATGGCGCGAAATCATCAACACCGACGCTTCGGAATATGGCGGCTCCGGCAAGGGCAATGGCGGCATGGTCGAGGCACGGGCGGAGGGAGGAAGCATCTCTGCGACGATGCTTTTGCCACCGCTGTCGACGATCATGCTCGAGCTCGTTGCCGAGACTGAGTAACTTGGGAGGGTAGAAATGGCAGACTTGAAACGGACCCAGCCGCTGGCGCGCGATGCCATGGCCTATGTACTGGCCGGCGGCCGCGGCAGCCGCCTCAAGGAACTGACAGACCGGCGCGCCAAGCCAGCCGTCTATTTCGGCGGCAAGACGCGCATTATCGATTTCGCGCTCTCCAATGCGCTCAACTCCGGCATCCGGCGCCTTGGCGTCGCCACCCAGTACAAGGCGCATTCGCTGATCCGCCATCTGCAGCGTGGCTGGAACTTCCTGCGGCCCGAGCGAAACGAGAGCTTCGACATCCTGCCGGCCAGCCAGCGCGTTTCGGAGACGCAATGGTACGAGGGCACGGCCGACGCCGTTTATCAGAACATCGACATCATCGAGGCCTATGGGCCGGAATACATGGTCATTCTCGCCGGCGACCACATCTACAAGATGGACTACGAGATGATGCTTCGCCAGCATGTCGACGCCAATGCCGACGTCACCGTAGGCTGCCTCGAAGTGCCGCGCATGGAAGCCACCGGCTTCGGCGTCATGCATGTCGATGGCAAGGACAACATCATCGCCTTCGTGGAAAAGCCCGCCGATCCGCCCGGCATCCCCGACAAACCGGAATTCGCCCTGGCCTCGATGGGCATCTATGTGTTCAAGACCAAGTTCCTGATGGAGCAGCTGCGCCGCGATGCGGCCGAGCCGGGCTCGAGCCGCGACTTCGGCAAGGACATCATTCCCTATATCGTCCAGCACGGTAAGGCGATCGCGCACCGCTTCGCCAAATCCTGCGTCCGCTCGACGGCCGAGAACGAGGCCTATTGGCGCGATGTCGGAACGGTCGATGCCTATTGGGAAGCCAATATCGACCTGACCGACATCACGCCGGAACTCGACCTCTATGACCGCGACTGGCCGATCTGGACCTATGCCGAATTGAAGCCACCGGCGAAGTTCGTGCATGACGAGGATGGCCGCCGCGGCTCGGCCGTCTCTTCGCTTGTCTCGGGCGACTGCATCGTCTCGGGCGCCTCGCTGAAGAGGAGCCTGATCTTTACCGGCGCGCGCATCAATTCCTATTCGACGCTGGAAGAAGTCGTCATGCTGCCCGACGTTCATGTCGGCCGGAACGCAAAGTTGAAGCGCGTGGTCATCGACCATGGTGTTAGGATACCGGAAGGGCTGGTGGTGGGCGAAGATCCCGCTCTCGACGCCAAGCGTTTTCGGGTCTCCGAGAAAGGCATCTGCCTGGTTACCCAGGACATGATCGACAAGCTGGGGCTTTAGGACAGACAGGATCGGATTGTAGGCGCATGCAGGTTCTGTCGGTCACGCCCGAGATTTTCCCGCTGATCAAGACCGGTGGGCTTGCCGACGTGACCGGCGCGTTGCCTGTCGCGCTGGCAGCCAAGGGCGTGACCATGCGCACGCTCATCCCGGGCTTTCCTACCGTGATGGCCGCCTTCAAGAAAAAGCGGGCGGTCCTGCAATACCCCTTGCTGCAGGGCGGCAAGGCTTCCGTTCATGCCGTCCAACTTGCCGGGCTTGACCTGTTCGTGCTCGACGCGCCGCATCTGTTCGACCGCCCCGGTGGTCCCTATGGCGATGCCGCCGGTGGTGACTGGCCCGACAACTGGCGGCGCTTCGCGGCGCTGAGCCAGGTGGGCGGTGACATCGCCGGTGGCGCCATCTCGGGCTATCAGCCCGACATCGTCCATGCCCATGACTGGCAGTCGGCGATGACCCTGGCCTATATGCGCTACGGCAAGGCGATCGGCGTCCCGTCAATGATGACCGTCCACAACCTCGCCTTCCAGGGCCAGTTCGGCGCCAGCATCTTTGGCGAGCTTGGCTTGCCGGCGGTTGCAATGGCGCTCGACGGCGTCGAATATTACGGTGGCGTCGGGTTCCTCAAGGCCGGCCTGCAGGCCGCCTGGGCGATCACCACGGTCAGCCCGACCTACGCGCAGGAAATCCGCTTGCCGGAATTCGGCATGGGGCTCGACGGCCTCATCAACATGCGCTCCAGCGATCTCTATGGCATCGTCAACGGCATCGATACCGGCATCTGGAACCCGGAAACCGACAAGCATCTGGTGTCGAACTACACGGGCAGGACGCTGAAGGCGCGCGCGCCAAACAGGGCCGCCGTCGAGGACCGTTTCAGCCTCGATCGCGACGACAGCCCGATCGTCTGCGTCGTCAGCCGCCTGACCTGGCAAAAGGGCATGGACATACTGGCGCTGGTGATCGATGGCATCGTTGCGACCGGCGCGCGCCTGGCCATCCTGGGTTCGGGCGATGCTGGGCTCGAAGGCGCGCTGCTTGCCGCCGCCGCTAGACACCGTGGCCGCATCGGGGTCGTCGTCGGGTATGACGAGGCACTTTCGCACATCATGCAAGGCGGCTGCGACGCCATCGTCATTCCCTCGCGCTTCGAGCCCTGTGGGCTGACGCAGCTTTACGGCCTGCGCTATGGCTGCGTGCCTGTGGTTGCCCGTACCGGCGGCCTGGCGGATACCATCATCGACGCCAACGAGGCTGCCGTCTCGGCCGGCGTCGCGACCGGCTTCCAGTTCGCGCCTAACAATGGCGGCGCCTTGCTGCACGCCATGCGCCGCCTCGTCGACGCATATGCCAGTCCGACGGTCTGGGAATCGTTGCAACGCCAAGGCATGAAGGCCGATGTGTCGTGGGACAAGAGCGCGGAAAAATACGTTGAACTCTATCGCTCGCTGCTTTTGAAAAGGGTTGCCTGAAGCATGATACGGACCGTCCCCACCAAGCCTTACTCCGACCAGAAGCCCGGTACTTCGGGCCTGCGCAAGAAGGTGCCGGTGTTCCAGCAGGAGCACTATGCCGAGAACTTCATCCAGTCGATCTTCGACGCGCTGGACGGTTTCAAGGGCAAGACACTGGTGATCGGCGGCGATGGCCGCTTCTACAACCGCGAGGTCATCCAGAAGGCGATCGCCATGGCCGCCGCAAACGGCTTCGGCAAGGTGATGGTCGGGCAGGGCGGCATATTGTCAACGCCGGCCGCCTCGCATGTCATTCGCAAATACAAGACCTTCGGCGGCATCATCCTGTCGGCCAGCCACAATCCGGGCGGCCCGCATGAAGATTTCGGCATCAAGTACAATGCCGGCAATGGCGGCCCGGCGCCGGAAAAGCTGACCGACGCGATGTTCGAAAAAACCAAGACGATTTCGAGCTTCAAGACCGCCGATATAGAACCCGTCGACATCGACACCATCGGCACGGTCAAGGCCGCTGGCATGACGGTCGAGATCATCGATCCGGTCGCCGACTACGCCGAGCTGATGGAAAGCCTGTTCGACTTCGAGGCACTGCGCAAGCTGTTCAAATCGGGCTTCCGTATGCGTTTCGATGCCATGCACGCGGTGACCGGTCCCTATGGCAAGGAAATCCTCGAAAACCGGCTTGGCGCGCCCGACGGCACCTGCCGCAATTTCAAGCCGTTGCCGGATTTCGGCGGCCATCACCCGGATCCGAACCTCGTCCATGCCAAGCATCTCTATGACGAGATGATGGGACCGGACGCGCCGGATTTCGGCGCCGCTTCCGATGGCGACGGCGACCGCAACCTGATCATCGGCAAGGGCATTTTCGTCACCCCGTCGGATTCGGTCGCCATGCTTGCCGCCAACGCTCGCCTGGCGCCCGGCTACAAGGACGGCCTGAAGGGCATCGCCCGCTCGATGCCGACCAGCGGCGCCGCCGACCGCGTCGCCCACAAGCTCGGCATCGGCATCTATGAAACGCCGACCGGCTGGAAGTTCTTCGGCAACCTGCTCGATGCCGGTATGGCGACGATCTGCGGCGAGGAGAGTGCCGGCACCGGCTCCAACCATGTCCGCGAAAAGGACGGCCTGTGGGCGGTGCTTTTGTGGCTCAACATCCTTGCCGCGCGCGGCGAAAGCTGCAAGCAGATCGTCACCGAGCACTGGGCGACTTACGGGCGCAATTACTATTCGCGCCACGACTACGAGGAGGTCGAGAGCGACCGCGCCAACGCGCTGGTCGACGAACTGCGCGCCAAGCTCGGCTCGTTGCCGGGCACCAGTGTGCGCGGCATGACAATCGCCAGCGCCGACGACTTCGCCTATCACGATCCGGTCGACGGTTCGACCAGCGAGCATCAGGGCATCAGGGTTCTGTTCGAAGGCGGTTCGCGCGTCGTCTTCCGGCTCTCCGGCACCGGCACGTCGGGCGCGACGCTGCGCGTCTATATCGAGCGCTACGAGCCGGACAAGTCGAGGCATGATCTCGACACGCAGGCCGCACTTGCCGATCTGATTGCCGCGGCCGATGATATTGCCGGGATTCGCAGCCATACCGGCCGCGCCAAGCCGAGCGTCATCACCTGATGCCACCGAGAACTGCGGCCGATCAGCGGCCGCGATTTGGCGGACTTGTTTCGGACGGTGGCATTCGCTTCGCCGCGTGGTCGCGAGCGGCAAGGCGGCTATGGGTCTCGATCTTCGACGCGCAGGGCAGTCGGGAAATCGAACGGCTTGAGCTGCAGCCGGAAGGCGAGGGCGTCCATGCGCTGTTCGTTGCGGGCCTTGGCCCCGGCACCCGCTACGGATTTCGCGCCGATGGCGACTATGCGCCGGAGCGTGGACTGTGGTTCGACCCCGACAAATTGCTGACCGATCCCTACGCCATCGAGATCGACAGGCCTTACGCCCATGATTGGCGGCTGGCCCACCGCCGGGGGGAGGGGGGCGATACCGCCCCGCTGATGCCGAAGGCGATTGCCGAGGCCTTGCCGAAACCCGTGCAGGCGTCGCCGCCGCTCTTCCGGGCCGGCGGCCTGATCTACGAAGTGCCGGTGCGCGCCTTCACCATGCGTCACCCCGACGTCCCGGAAAAGCTGCGCGGGACGGTCGCTGCCCTCGCTCATCCGGCGGTTATCGAACACCTGAAAAAACTCGGCGCAGGCGCCGTCGAACTGATGCCGGTGACGGCGTCGATCGACGAGCGGCATCTACCGCCGCTCGGGCTGCGCAACGCCTGGGGCTACAATCCCGTCACCTTCATGGCGCTCGATCCACGTCTTGCGCCGGGCGGCATCACGGAATTGCAAAACACGGTCGCCGTGCTGCGTGAAGCCGGCATCGGCGTCATCCTCGATCTCGTCTTCAACCACACCGGCGAGAGCGACAGGCTTGGCCCGACGCTGTCGCTGCGCGGCTTCGACAATCAGGCCTATTACCGGCACACATCAGACGGCAGGCTGGCCAACGACACCGGCACCGGCAACACGATCGCTTGCGACCACCCTGTCGTTCAGGAAATGATCATCGACGCTCTTCGCCATTTTGTTCGTGATGCCGGCGTCGATGGCTTCCGCTTCGACCTGGCACCCATTCTGGGGCGGGTCGAGGGAACATTCGAGGCCGAGGCGCCGCTGTTGAAAGCGATGCGGCAGGACGCGCTGCTGGCCGACCGCGTGCTGATCGCCGAGCCCTGGGACATTGGTCCGGATGGCTACCAGCTCGGCAATTTCCCGCCGCCCTTCCTCGAATGGAACGACAAGTACCGCGACGATGTCAGGCGCTTCTGGCGCGGTGACGCCGGCATGGTCGGCGCATTGGCGACACGGCTTGCCGGGTCGTCCGATGTGTTTGCCAAGGCAGGCCAACACACCAGCCGCAGCGTCAATTTCATTGCCGCCCATGACGGCATGACGCTGGCCGACACCGTGCGTTACGAGCGCAAGCACAACGAGGCCAATGGCGAGCAGAACCGCGATGGTCACAATGAGAACCTGTCATGGAACAATGGCGTGGAGGGCGGCACGGACGACCCTGCCGTATCGGCGGCCCGCCTGAACGATCACCACTCGTTGCTTGCCACGCTGTTTGCCTCGCGCGGCACCATCATGCTGACCGCCGGTGACGAATTCGGCCGCACCCAGCACGGCAACAACAACGCCTATGCGCAGGACAATGAGATCACCTGGCTCGACTGGGTCGGGCGCGACCTGGCGCTGGAGCGCTACACGTCGCGGCTCGCGGCGTTGCGCCGCGCGGTGCCCGCGCTTTCCGACACTCGCTTCCTCAACGGCCAGCCGCCGGCAGGTTCAGGGACGCCAGACGTCGCATGGCTGACCGAGACAGGCGCGCCGCTCGACGAACAGAGCTGGCAGGACCCGCAGAGGCATCGTCTGGTCATGATCCTGGGTGGCACCGCCGATGACGCGCGCCGCCTCGCGGTGGTCATCAACGGCGATCGCCGGGCCTGCATGTTCACGCTGCCCGGGCGCGAAGGGTTTTTCTGGGCACCAGCCCTCGAAACAGGCGAGGCGGTTGACATCTCGCGGCCGGTATCGGGGCGGACAGTGATCTTCATGATCGAACGAGCGGCCGTACAGGTTGGGTCGAGGGAGAAACGCAATGGCGGCAGGTGACAGGTCCGAATGGTGGCGTGGCTGCGTCATCTACCAGATCTATCCGCGCTCCTTCCAGGATACGACCGGCGACGGCAGTGGCGATCTGCGCGGCGTCACATCGAGGCTGGCTCATGTCGCCTCGCTTGGCGTCGACGCCATCTGGCTGTCGCCCTTCTTCAAATCACCGATGGCCGACATGGGCTACGACGTGTCGGATTACTGCGATGTCGATCCAATGTTCGGCACATTGGAGGACTTCGACGCGATGATCGCCGAGGCGCACCGCCTCGGGCTGAAGATCATCATCGACCAGGTGCTGTCGCATTCATCCGACAAGCACGACTGGTTTGTCGAAAGCCGCGCCAGCCGCGACAATCCCAAGGCCGACTGGTATGTCTGGGCCGATACGAAGCCGGATGGCGGCGCCCCCAACAACTGGCTTTCCGTCTTCGGTGGCCCGGCCTGGGAGTGGGACTCGACCCGCCGGCAATATTACATGCACAATTTTCTCGCCTCTCAGCCGGATTTGAATTTACACAATCCGGAGGTTCAGGACGCGCTTCTGGAAACGGTGCGCTTCTGGCTGCAGCGCGGCGTCGACGGCTTCCGGCTCGATACGGTCAACTACTATGTCCACGACCTCTGGCTGCGCAGCAATCCGCCCCTGGCGTCGAGCGTCGCCGGCACCAACAACGAGACCAACACCTACCTCTACCAGGAGCATCTGTTCGACAAGACGCAGCCGGAGAACCTGGCGTTCCTTCGTCGCTTCAGGGCGCTGCTCGATGAGTACGAGGACCGCGCCGCCGTTGGTGAGATCGGCGATGAAGGCCGCTCATTGCAGACGCTTGCCGCCTACACGTCCGGCGGCGACAAGCTCCATATGTGCTACACCTTCGATCTGCTTGGCCCGCAGTTCTCTGCGGCGCATGTGCGTGGCTGCGTCGAAGCCTTCGAGGCGGCCGTTTCCGATGGCTGGGTCTGCTGGGCATTCTCCAATCACGACGTGGTGCGCCATGTCACCCGTTGGACACGGCCAGACGGCGACCCCGACGTGGTCGCAAGATTCTCGATCATGCTGCTGTGCTGCCTGCGCGGATCGATCTGCCTCTACGAGGGCGAGGAACTCGGCCTGGAGGAGGCCGAACTCGCTTTCGAGGACTTGCGCGATCCCGTCGGCATCCGCTTCTGGCCAGGCGTCAAGGGCAGGGATGGTTGCCGCACGCCGATGGTCTGGGAGGCCGGCGCCGACAATGCGGGGTTCTCTACCGGCAAGCCATGGCTGCCTGTACCGGCCAGCCATCGCGCCCGCGCGGTCGACGTCCAGAATACCGACATCACCTCGGTGCTCACGTTTTATCGGGCCGCGCTGGCTTTGCGCCGAGAGCATGAGGCATTGATAACAGGCTCGATCCGCTTTCTCGAAGCCGAGGGTGACGTGCTCGCCTTCATCCGCGAAGGTGGTGGTGAAAGACTGCTTTGCGTCTTCAATTTCGCCGGGGTGCCGGCCAATTGGCCGCTGCCGCGGGATATCGGGTCGCTCGCAAGGCTTGGCGGCGATGCCGCTGTCGTCGACGCGACCGAGCTTTCGTTGCCCGCGCTCGGTTGCTTTCTTGGCCGACTTGACTGATCTGGCGTCTCGGCCGTCTTTACTGGACGAGCACCGAGCGTCCGCAGGTCGCGCCGGTGACGCGCACATCGGCCTGTCCGACTCCGACGCCCAGCGCTGAAAGCACATTGTAGAGCAGGTCGTCGACCGGCGCCGTCACACCGTTCAGCAGGGCCACAACTGCCGGCTTGACCGTTCCGAGCAGGGCGGTCAGATCGATCCCGAGACCAAGCGCGTTGACCGAAAGCGACAGGTTGTTGACCAGCGACGTGGTGAGCGATTGCGAGATGTTTCGCGTCGAAACGGTCTTGACCGTCTTGTTGGCGATGTCGGTCGCGTTGAAGGTCAGCGTCGTCGGGCTGTTGTTGGTGATCGCGGTCGCGGCCGAACCCATCACCTGTATCAGCGGAATGTTGATCAGCAGCAGCTTGAGGCTCACATCCGCGATCTCGGCGTCGGTGAATGACTGCGGCTGGCTGAAGTCGCCGAAGCCCGAGGTGTTGCTGTTGGCCAGATGCAGCGAGGCAATGCCTGGGTGCGCGGCGATCGAAACCTTGATGCTGGAGGGCCCCGTCGGACACGTGATGTCGGTCAGTTTCGCTTCGGCATAGGCGACTTCCACATTGAGCGGCAGATTGACGGCCAGCAGGCTGATGCCGCCGCCGAGACCGGGCGTACCGACACCGACGGAGGCCAACAGCTTGATGCGCGTCTGGGCGGTGCGCACGACGGTGCCGATCTCGCCGACCGACAGCCATGGCGAGAATTGTGCAGGTTCGCCGATAGCGATGGTGAGTTTGGTGGAAAGGAGCCCCGGGATGGTGGCGCCAAGATCGACCTGAGCCTGGTTGGTGCCGTTGGCCAGCACGGCGGCGGCGGTCAGCATTCCCATGGCGCTTGCGTCGACCCCAAGGCCGGCTGGCCTTTGCCCGAGGCCCAGACTGCCGACCGAGCCGAGATCGACAAGGCTGCTGAGCGGGATCTTGACCGTACTGGTCGACTTGGACGCGATCGTCTGCAGGGCGACCTTGGCCGTATTGCCAAGTCCAGGCACGTTGGCCATGGCGGTGGCGATCTGGCCGACGGTCGCCTTCGATGCCAGAACATCCGAATAGGTACCGCCGGTCACGTTCAATTGGGTGGCAAGGGCATCTACAAAGGACAGGACACTGACATCGGCCGAGATCAACCCGTTGTAGTCCATGACGCTCAGCGAGATGTTACCGCCGAGAAGTCCGCTGAGAAGCGCGTTGAGGATGCCGCCATTGACGCTGAGAAGTCTTGACCCGACCGAGAATGTCGCCTGCGGTGTCATGCTCGCGGTGGCCTCGGTGCCGATGACGGGCGTGGGGATCAACGAACTCGCGAAATAGCGGGCAGGAATTTTCTTCAGAGTGACATGCACCGCGTTGTAAGGCGTCACGCCGGCTTGGAAACGCTGGCTCACATTGACGGTTGATGTGGCGTATCGCCCGGGCGTGACCGTCACCACGGTTTTCCCGACAGCCGCGGGAATGGTCTGCCCCGAACCTTGAACGACGACGCCTGGCATGCCGTTGTCCGTGAGCGTCGTGACGACGGCGGCCTGGATGTTGGTAATGTTCGAGGCAGCGGTGATCGCCGCCAGGTCGACCATCGCCTGAGCTTCCCGGCGCTCGGTATAGATCGAGGCTTCGTCGATGGCTACCGCGGCCAGCGCCAGCGCCACCGGCGCGCTCAATGCCGTCATGACGGCAAAATTCGCTTTCTTGTCGCCGAGCATCAACCGTGCAAGCCGGACAATCCCCTTGCGTTCACGCAGCAGCATTCAGATGCCCCCGACCCTTATCGTTGACTGGCGCGAGATCGTGGTCCCGGGCATGGCCAGGCCTGGGAAGAGGTTCCAGATCGGCAGGTTTCGGGCATCGTACTGGATGGAAACCACGAATTGGCTTCCGTCGGCCGTGCTGTCATTGGCCTGATAGGTCAGCTTGCTGGCATCCACGAAGGGATATCCGCCGGCGTTGTTGGTGACGAAGCTGGCTACCAGCGTCTGTCGCTCTGTCTGATTCATGCCGGCAATGGCCGTCCGGGCAGCGTCGGCCGCGATCTGCTGGATCGAGTTTGCCGCACCGAAATAGATGCCGTACGCAACCATTCCGAGCAGGAGCAGAATAAAGAGCGGCGAGAGCAGTGCGAATTCGACCGCGGAAGTTCCCGACATGTCTGTCCGGAATTGGCGCCTTTGGATCTTGAGAATGAGGTTCTGAACCATGTGCTGAGCATGCCAAAGTTCGAATGCAAAAAGCGAAAACTCTAGGTGCAACCTGCGGGTGCGTTCGATTGAAAAGCTGGGCTAATTTAGCTGTTGCTACTTTGGATTCTGAATATTGACTTAAGGTCAACCAGTACTCGGTTGACAACAGCTTACCTCCTGTCTAGTCTCCTGCCATCAGCCGCAGGAAGGGAACCAGCGGCGCGCTCAAAGGGGCCAGATATCGGCGCCGGGGCGTCAACACGTGAAGGCGCGCCGACGGCAGCGCCGACAGGGAGAACTTCATGCTGAAAAACATGCTGAAGGCGACGGTGTTCGCCACAACCATGGCTGCGGCCGCCGGCGCGTTTTACACGCCGGCTTTCGCCGAGAGCGTCTATAACAGGGGCACTGCCGCCGAATCGGAATCGGTCGATCCGCACAAGACCTCGACGGTGTATGAAGCCAATGTCTTGCGTGACCTGTTCCAGGGACTGGTCATGCAGGATGCGAAGGCAAACCTCATTCCGGGCGCCGCGGAAAGCTGGACGGTTTCCGATGACGGCACCGTCTATACGTTCAAGCTGCGCAAGGACGGCGTCTGGTCGGATGGCAGCCCGGTGACGGCCGAAGACTTCGTCTACGCTTTCCATAGGCTGGAAGATCCGGCGACCGGCGCCGAATACGCGTCCATGCTCTATCCCGTGAAGAACGCCGAGGAAGTCAACACCAAGAAGGGTAAGCCGGAGGATATGGGTGTCAAGGCGATCGACGCCACCACTCTGGAGGTGACGCTCAAGGCGCCAACGCCTTACTTCCTGGAGATGCTGACCCACCAGGCGACCTATCCGGTCAGCAAGGCCTCCATCGAAAAGCTCGGCGCCGATTGGATCAAGCCGGGCAATCTGGTTTCGAACGGTGCCTATACGCTGGCCGAATGGGTCCCCAACGACCACATGAAGCTGGTCAAGAATCCGAAATTCTGGGACGCCGCGAGCGTCAAGTTCGACGTTGTCAACTACATCCCGACCGAAGACCGCTCATCGGCGATGAAGCGCTTCGAGGCCGGCGAACTCGACAGCTACGACGATCTCCCGACAGAGCAGCTCGCCGACCTCAAGACCAAGTTTGGCGATCAGATTCACGTCGGACCATACCTCGGCACCTACTATTATGCGATCAAGACCGACAAGGCGCCGTGGAACAACCCTGAACTGCGCAACGCCATCTCGATGGCGATCGACCGCGATTTCATCGCCGAAAAGGTCTGGCAGAACTCGATGCTGCCCGGCTATTCGATGGTGCCTCCCGGCATCGAGGGCTACACGCCGGCGATGGCCAAGTATGCCGACACGCCGCAGATCGACCGCGAGGACGCAGCCAAGAAGATCCTCGAGAAACTCGGCTACACGCCAGAGCACCCGCTGAAGATGGAGATCCGCTACAACACCTCGGAAAACCACAAGAACACCGCGGTCGCCATCCAGGAACAGTTGAAGCCGCTTGGCGTCGACGTCACGCTGCTCAACACCGACACCAAGACCCACTACTCCTTCCTTGAACAGAAGGGCGACTATGACGTGGCGCGTGCCGCCTGGATTGCCGACTACAAGGATCCGGAGACCTTCCTCGGCATCTCGCGCAAGGCGAGCGGCAACAACTATTCGAACTACAACAGCCCGCAATATGAGGCGGCCATGGACAAGGCCGCCGCCGCCGGCGGCAAGCCCGAAGAGCGCATGAAGGAACTCTCCGAGGCCGAGCGCATCCTCGTCGACGATGTCGGCCAGATCCCGCTTCTCTACTACAGCTACCACGATATCGTTTCCTCGAAGCTGCACGGCTTCGTCGACAACGTGATGGACGTGCATCCGTCCCGCTTCGTCAGCAAGGACTGATCCCTGGCCAAGCCGCCGCGCACCGAGTGCGCGGCGGTGCTGGTTTGCCATCGCATCGGCCCGGGAAGCGGAATCGATTTTCGGAACGTTCGGTGCGAAGATTGAAGGCTGGAGCGTACGTGTCCAACTGGACGCGTTGCTCTGGATCAAGCGGGGCACCTATGCTGCGATATGTATTCCGGCGGCTTCTGACCGCCATTCCGACGCTGTTCGTCATCGTGACCATGGCGTTCTTCCTGATGCGCGTCGCGCCAGGAGGGCCATTCAACCAGGAGCGAGGGCTGAGCCCCGAGATCAGGGCCAATCTCGAAGCCCAGTTCGGCCTCAACGATCCGCTCTGGCTGCAATTTGTCCACTATCTCGGCAACCTGCTGCGCGGCAATTTCGGCCCGAGCTACAACATGCCGGATTTCACCGTCACCGAACTGTTTGCCAAGGGCCTGCCCATTTCGGTCCAGCTCGGTGCATCGGCGCTGATCCTGGCGCTGCTGCTCGGCAGCGTGCTTGGCACCATTGCCGCGCTCAACCAGAACAAGGTCGGCGACTATACGGTGATTGCACTGGCGACCGCCGGCAGCACCATCCCCACTTTCGTCATCGCGCCGGTGATCCAGCTGCTGTTCGGGCTAACCTGGAAGCTGCTGCCGATCGGCGGCTGGGGTGATGGCGCTTTCATCAACAAGGTCGGCCCGGTGCTGACGCTTGCCTTGCCGCAGATCGCCATCGTCGCCCGCCTGATGCGCGGCTCGATGATCGAATCGCTGCGCTCCCATCATATCCGCACGGCCCGCGCGCTCGGCCTCTCCGACTGGTCGGTGGTGGTCAAGCACGCGCTGCGCGGCGCGATCCTGCCGATCGTCTCTTTCACGGGCCCGGCAGCCGCGGCACTGCTGACTGGCTCGGTCATCGTCGAGACGATCTTCTCCATTCCAGGCGTCGGCCGTTATTTCGTCGATGCCGCGCTCAACCGCGACTACACGCTGGTGATGGGAACGGTGGTGGTGATCGCCATCTTCACCATCGTCTTCAACCTGATCGTCGACGTCATGTACGCGGTCGTCGACCCGAGGGTGCGCTATGACTGACATCGCAGCCACAGCTCCCGCCGTCGTTGGCCGCTCCCTGTGGGGCGACGCCTGGGCGCGCCTCAAGGCCAATCGCGCCGCCATGTTCAGCCTCTATTACCTTGCGCTGATCGGTGTCGTCAGCGTGTTCGGGCCCTGGTTCGTGCCGCATCAGTATACGACCATCTATGCCGACTATGTGCGCATGCCGCCGAGCCTTTCGGCCTATCCGAAGCCCGACATGATCGAGACGGCGCTTACCGAGGCGATCAAGCGCATGCGGGTCGACATCAAGGAGTGGCATCAGGAAGGCAATCAGGTCTTCGTCACCGTCAAGTCGACCAAGCCGATCGACGACCGCAATATCCGTTATCTCGACCGCTCCGATGCCTTTGACGACACCAAGATCGAGAGCAAGTCGCCGGACGGCCTCGAAGTGACGATGAGTGCGTCGATCAAGCAGCAGTACTTCCTGTTCGGCACCGACAACACCGGCCGCGATCTCCTCTCGCGCACACTGATGGCTGGGCGCATATCGCTGGCCATCGGCCTGCTTGCCGGCGTCGTGGCGGTGGTGATCGGCGTGCTCTATGGCGCCGCGGCCGGCTTTGCCGGCGGCAAGGTCGACGAGGTGATGATGCGCATCGTCGACGTACTCTATTCGCTGCCCTTTATCTTCTTCGTCATCATGCTGGTGGTGTTCTTCGGTCGCAACTTCGTGCTGATGTTCCTGGCCGTCGGAGCCGTGCTGTGGCTCGATATGGCGCGTATCGTGCGCGGCCAGGCGCTGTCGATCCGCCGCCAGGAATATGTCCAGGCGGCGGAGGCGATGGGCGTCGGCCAGCGTGGCATCCTGATCCGCCATGTCATCCCCAACCTGCTCGGCCCGGTGGTGATCTACATGACGCTGCTGGTGCCGCAGGTCATCATCCTGGAAAGCTTCCTGTCGTTCCTTGGCCTCGGCGTGCAGGAACCGATGACCAGCTGGGGCGTGCTGATTTCGGTCGGCGCCAAGAACATCGGCACCGCCAACTGGCTGCTCCTGTTTCCCGCCTTCTTCCTCGTCTCGACGCTGTTCGCCCTGAACTTTATCGGCGACGGCCTGCGCGACGCGCTTGACCCGAGAGATCGATAAAGATGGGGATCGCTGACATGGCTGCTTCTGAAACGATCCTCAGCGTCAGGGACCTGCGCGTCCGCTTCCGCACGCTCGATGGCGCGGTTGAGGCGGTGAAGGGCATCAACATCCACATCAACGCGGGCGAGACAGTGGCCGTGGTCGGCGAATCCGGGTCCGGCAAGAGCCAGACGATGATGGCGGCGATGAGCCTTCTGGCCTCGAATGGCGAAGCCACCGGCAGTGTCGACTACCGCGGCCGCAACCTTCTGACATTGAGCAAATCCGAGCTGAACAAGGTACGCGGCGCCAAGATCAGCATGATCTTCCAGGAGCCGATGACCTCGCTCGACCCGCTCTATTCGATCGGCAACCAGCTGATCGAACCGATCCGCCGGCACCGCGGGCTGGGTGCGGCCGAGGCGCATGAGGAGGCGCTAAAGCTGCTGCGGCTTGTGCATATTCCGGATCCCGAGCGGCGGATGAAATCCTATCCGCACGAGATGTCCGGCGGCCAGCGGCAGCGCGTCATGATCGCCATGGCGCTCGCCAACGACCCCGACATATTGATCGCGGACGAGCCGACAACGGCGCTCGACGTGACCATCCAGGCGCAGATCCTGATGCTTCTGGCCGAATTGCAGCGCAAGCTCGGCATGGCAATCGTCTTCATCACGCACGATCTCGGCATTGTTCGCCGCTTCGCCGACCGGGTCTATGTCATGCGTCAGGGCGAGGTTGTCGAGGAGGGTGAGGCGGAAGCCATCTTCGTCAACCCCCAACATGCCTACACCAAGATGCTGCTGGCGGCCGAGCCGACTGGCCGCAAGGCGGCACCGCCCGCCAACGCGCCCGTGCTGCTCGAAGGCAGGAATGTCGAAGTAACCTTCAGGATCGGCGGCGGTTTTCTCGCCGGCGAGCCGCTGATGCTGCGTGCTGTTGACCACATCTCGATCCGGCTGCAACGCAACCAGACCATCGGCATTGTCGGTGAATCCGGCTCGGGCAAATCGACGCTCGGCCGCGCCCTGCTGCGGCTGTTGCCGAGCGACGGCCTCATCCGTTTCGGCGATCGCGACATTTCGACTGCCGACCGACAGGCGATGCGGCCGCTGCGGCGCGAGATGCAACTCGTCTTCCAGGATCCGTTCGGCTCGCTGTCACCGCGTATGACCGTCGGCCAGGTCGTCACGGAAGGGCTTCTGGTGCACGAGCCGAACCTTTCGGGCAAGCAGCGCGATCAACGCGCGGTCGAGGCATTGCGCGAAGTCGGCCTCGATCCCAACGCACGCAACCGCTACCCGCATGAATTTTCGGGCGGGCAACGGCAACGCATCGCCATCGCGCGGGCCATGATCCTGAAGCCCAAGCTGGTGGTGCTGGACGAGCCGACCTCGGCGCTTGACCGCTCGGTACAGAAACAGATCGTCGAATTGCTGCGCAAACTGCAGACTGACCACGAACTGTCCTACCTGTTTATCAGCCACGATCTTTCGGTGGTGCGCGCCATGGCCGACTACATCATCGTCATGAAGCAGGGCAAGATCGTCGAGGAGGGGCCGACCGAGGCTATCTTCAGCAATCCGCAGCACGTTTACACGCAGACGCTGATGGCCGCGGCGATCGATGTGACGCGGTTTCGGCTGAGTGCCTGAACGCCGCCAGGCACCCAGGCAGCGCCTCAGTCCGTTGACTTCGCGCACTTTCGTGCGCGCACGCTGACAATGGCGTCTTGCTGCCGCTTGAGCTTGTCGATCCTGGCCGTTTCACGATTTGCTACGGCAGTCTTCACGCGAGACCCACCCAGCAGCCAGTTTGGAACGCTGGTGTTTGCGACCTTGCCGCGAGTGATTGCGGTTTGCGAGATGTCGCGGGCGATGCTTCCCAGCGCGCTGTTGAGCTCGGTGCAGCTCATGCTTTCATATTTCGCTGGATCGACGGTTTTTCCGATCGATGAGCAGCCCGCAACGAGAAGCAGCGCAACTATCAGAACCGGGCGTGAGGCTGTCGTTGAAGTCAGAGTCATGTCCGCATTCCGGCATCGCCAGTTTCAATGGCTGCATCATAGCCATCGAACTACCTAGAGCCGACGGCCATTTTCGTCAAAGTTTGCGGATGTGATGGAACCCACGCTGAGTGGAGACCATGGCGGCCGAACACGGGTTTCTGAATGCAGGAACGCTCTATTGTTCGCGTGGTCGCTCAGGGCGTTTTCTTCTCCAGCAGCGTGTCGGCAACGAAAGATACGGCGATCAGGTCGTCGCCATCAATTCGGCCCTGGCCGCTCTCCATGATGGCAGCGACTTTCTGGAAGGTCTTCATTTCACCCTCTGTAATCCGGGCTTCCTGCATCCTGGCCTTGAGGTCAGCCACGCGCATTCCCAAGGCATGGGATCTTGGAGTCTCACGGTTCGACATGGTCATGCTCATCCATTTCATTTGATTGTGTCTTCGCGCCCAATCAACCGAACTTGGGGCAAGCGCAATCGTTCCCGGGGCCGGGCTTCAGTCGGGCAAAGCGCGGGACCTAAGTCTGATCGCGAAACGCAACGGTCGGAACATAAGCACTGCTCGGACCAGCCGCGGTTTCCGGAAGTCATTGAGCAAGTGTTGGCCAAGCGCGCTGGTTGCCTCCCCGATCTTCGCGGTCGCCATCACCTTCGATTGGAGTAAACCTTGGCTGACCACTCAGAACAATGCTCATCGGCGCAGTACGTCCCTTCCTGCGCCTCAAGTTACACCCCGGCCAGCCAGGATCGTGAGATGTCGCAAGAAGAGCGGATCAGCTCGATCCAACTGGGCGTTCCCAGATCGTCAACCGAAATCTCAGGTCTGGCCAGAAGTCAAAAGGCCCATCGGCTGAGCGGGTGCGCTCAAGCCTTCGTCAACTAAAGGATGACCGGATGGACCCGACCCCGATCGAAGAGCCGGGCTAGGCCGGATCGGTGATCAGTAATCGTTGTTCTCGATCACCACGGGGTGATGGTGACGGTGGACCGAGCCTGTGACAATGACGGTATCCGGACGATGATGCCGGCGGCCATGGTCGTAGAACGCAACAGTACCGTGGCGGCGGTGATGCAGGCGCTGGCCGTCCTCGTTGATGATCTTGATATTGCCGTGGTGTCGATGGTGCGTCCTGATGACAACATCAGACTGGGTTGCCGAAGCTACGGCCGGTAACGCCATGGAAAGCGCCAGTGCGCACATGATCATTGTTTTCATTTCAGGTTCTCCATTTCCTTGATTAGCCCTTCATTGGATAAACTGCCGCCGGTCATTTTGGTTCCGGTCTTCCGAGAGTCGGCCCGGACACTTGCGGCAAGGCAAAGGAGGAGCGATCGCATCGCCTAGGGCTGAGGAGGGGCTGCCTCTCGCTGATGGTATTTGGAAAGAACGATGTGGCCCGATGCATCGGTCATGCTCACATCGGGCAGCACGACGATCTGCCCCCTATGCGGCCGAAGGAAACATTCGTCTTGGCAATATACTTGGTAAAATAATGCATTCACCAAGGTAATTTGGCGATCTTGCCAATGGGGTGGAACGTTAGATGGACCTGATAGTTTTATCTCACACCCGACACCACGGTTTGGTGTCTGCTGAAGATCAGCTGGCAAAGGCTGATCGACCCGCATCTCCGCGAGAGGTGCGGGTTTCCCCACGCAACAGGAGACTGATCATGAACAATATCATCTGGCTCGTTGGAGCGGTGGTCATCGTGATAGCGATATTGAGCTTTTTCGGCCTCAGGTAAGCGGGACAACGGCTATCTCCGTCGCCTGCCGGAATGTGACCAGTCGGAGCCAAGCGCCGCAGAGTGTCGGCGAAGATCGATATTATGGTGGGTATTCCAGCATACACTCACTGGCGTAGTGCGATGCACCAGCTTGGGCGCCGATGTACTCGCCAACAGACCAACCAGATCGAGTTCGTGCGCCAGGAAGTCCAGTGAAGTGACTTTGGTAGAGATGGCGCGCGCTGTACGCGCACCATTTTCGATGACGGCCCAGCTGTTCGAAGAACCAGGCGACGGTCATTTTCCAGTTAGGCTGGGGCAAGGCGTCACTTAGGGCGACGCGAGCTGCGCAAACCCAGTGGATATCGGTCCTGCCTGTTGGAAGCCCCTTCGCGGGAGAAACGGTCTCAGTTCAATAAGGGGCGCGTGTTTCGAATCCAATCCAAGACGGGCTGTCCTGCGTCTCGTCGGGCTCGCCAGAATATGGGGCCAGCCGGCCAACGACCCTTAGAGCGCTAAAGCCCTCTGGACATCGTTGTGCTCGAAGGCGCTCGCCATGCGGTTGATCTCCGCCGATCGGGCGCCCACGGCTCTGGCAACATCGCGCCAAGCCGAAGTCACCGTGGCGACTTCCTTGATGATGGGGCGCGCCTGCGCGAGCGTCAGCGCAAAAAACCCGGCGGCGGCCTCCAGCAAGTCAAGCGAACACGTGCCTTCGTCCAGATCGATGTTGGTCGTCAGAACCCTTGGCTTGAGATCGGTCGGCACAGGATTGAGATCGTAAGCGGGCGAGAGCGACCATCCTGCCTTTCCCAGCCAGAGGAAACCATGGTTGCGTAGATGATCATCGACATTGGAAATCAACACGTTGAAGACGACACGGCGGTAGAGAGCATGAGCGTCGGTCTTTCCCTGCGCGCCTTGCTGCGCGAGCGCATCGACCATCTCCGGATAGCTGCCGCGCTCGCCGTCCCTGGCGCCCATCATCGCCATGGCGGACAGAAACGGGAAGCGGACCACGCCATCGCGATCGAAGCGTCTCGATAGCATCACGGGCTTACCGGCAACTTCGATGAGTTCGTGCCGCGGCGTGGCGATGCCGGCTTCGCCGGCAAGGCGCAACGCAATCTCTTCCCAGGTTTCAATGCTGTAATCGTCCGATTCTTTGGGAAACTTGGCGATGGCCAGGTGACCATGTTGGTCGATGACTGACGCCTTAGGTCGTGCGCCACCAAGGGATGAGCCGGGTGCGAAGATCATTTGCAGATCTTCGTCCGTCTCCTCGTCGCGCAAAATTCGCTCGGTGATTTGCAGTAGTCGGCCGAGTTCGATGAGGGCAGGGATGCCGTCACGGATTGGCGCCTGAAAGACCTCCGTGCCGACCAGGCGGAAGCGCAGCGCGCCAAGCCTTGTCTGGTCGGCGACGCCGAGAAGGTAGTCGCTCTCGGCAAGGGTACGAACAGCACGTTTCTCACGTTCGGCGAGACGCCGCTCGGAACGCTGCATGAGGCGTCGCCCCCAGGTGTCGGGCGCGGAGTCGCCGATGGAGCCGAAAGTCGCCAGTCCGGCAGGAGGCGCAAAGGCACCGCGGGTTAATGCCAGAGCCGGTTCCAGGGAGAACCGGTCCGGATCCCCGAGCCATGCGGCGTCATACTCGAAGAGGATAGTCTCGGTGCCGCGGACACGATTGCTTCGCGCCAGTCCAACAGGGCGCGTGCGTCCACCGAGCTCGATATGGACCTCGAAGTCAGCCATTGCGAGGCGTCTTGGGCGGCCGTTTGAGGTGGACGTGCTTGGGCAGTTCGGCGGTAGCCAGCGCCTGGCCTACACTATCGTTTGCGATGTCGGCGACCTGGCCCAGACCATCGAGCAGGCCAAGGGCCTGCAGAACGCCGGCATAGATGCCGATGCTGACATTCGTGTCGCCGGCCTCGACGCGTTGCAAGGTCGAGCGCGAGGTGAAGGCGCGCTCGGCCACCACTGCCATTGGGAGCCGCCGCCGTCGCCGGGCGTCGTGGATATCCGCCCCCAGCTTGCGCAGGGTGCGCCTGACCGCGGCTGGAGGATTATGGGGAGTGGGCATATGAGACCTTCGCACTACGAATACTGTAAGTATGTAGCACGAAGGTTACAGATCTTCCAGAGTGTCATTGCGGACGAACGTTATCCCGGTCTTCCTCCGCAGCCGGCGTCGTGGCCGGTCCGCCATGGAACGAAAATCTAAGCTAGCGTTCACCGGCGCAATGCGCTCCCGATCCGGGCTTGGGCTGATTGGCCCGCGAATCTCGCGAAACAAAGAACGTAACGCTGCGTGTGCAAAGCCGCTCGACTGCGGTTGGCTACGAGCTAAGCGCCGAGCTGCTCGGCGCCATGGTCGGCTCGGCACCACCCCTAGCGACCCAGAGGCGCATTTGTTTTTGTGGGTTAGCGGAACTATCGTACCGCTAACCCATTGTCTTCTCTCGTCGTCGAACTTCTTCGTCATGGTTTCAGGCAAGCGGCATTTTCGCGAAAGGCTAAATGCTTGATCTGACTGGCCCGAGTGGCAGATTTGAACCTGCGGCCCCCTCGTCCCGAACGATGGTATCTGCCCAGCAAATGCCTGGATTTCTGGGCTTTCCCATTACGGTCGGCGGCGTTTGTTCACCATTGCTTCTGATTTAACTGTGGGGTTTCTGGGGAGCCGCCGGGGTGTTCGTCCTCTGTGCCTTCGGCATGCGGACCACATTTTGCTGGAGCGCGACTTGGAGACTATCGCCTCTGCAGTATCGGCCTAGAAGTTTGGATGATGGTGACCATGGATCAGGCCGGGACTGATCGGCCGCGTAAAACACTTGTGCGGCGAGGAACGCCTCCGTCATGCATCACTGCAGGATTTTTGGGAGGAATGAGCAGACGTGGCAATAATTTGATGGAACTCCGGCTCGCCGGTGTTGGCGATCCGAATGTGAGCACCGTCCAGCACGATGGTGTCGTTATCGCGAGAACGACGGGCCAGCCAGTGAGACGGGCCAGCCAGTGAGAAGCAAGGCGGCGAGAAGGAAAGACATCGAACGACTATCCCTTCATCGCGGCCAGACGGAGATGCTAAACTGTGCGGAAATCCGTAGGCTGTCGGGAGAAACGGATACCTAAGTATCTGTTTTTTCTGGTCGGAGTGGCAGGATTTGAACCTGCGACCCCCTCGTCCCGAACGAGGTGCGCTACCAGGCTGCGCTACACTCCGTGACCAGACCGCGGGCTTATAGCCGCCGCACTCCGATCCTGCAAGCGGCAATGGCAGCACTTCGGTCGCATTTTCGTCCCCTTTCGTCACGCAATGTTGCGAACGCCCGGATATCCCTTAGGGATAAACACGGCTTAAAGGCTTGTGTGCTAGCCACGGCCTCTACAAGCCGTGTTCCAGTTGCTCGGAGTTTTCCAGTCTTGACCCCCAGGATCGTTGGCGAGGCCCGACCCAACAGCTTCGAATTCGAAACCTCGGCGCTGATCAAGGCGTCCGGCTTTCGCGAATACGATGCGCGCTGGTGGTTCGGCCATCCGGGCTCGACGCAGCCGCCGGAGCTCAACCTGATCGGCGTCCAGGCGCTCGGCATGGGGCTCGGCACGCTGATTCGCCGTCTCGGCGCCGGGCCCGATATCGTCACCGGGCATGATTTCCGCTCCTATTCGCTTTCGATCAAGCTGGCGCTGGTCTGCGGGCTGATGGCCGCCGGCGCGCGGGTGAGGGATGTCGGCCTGGCTTTGTCGCCGATGGCCTACTTCGCCCAGTTCGCCCTCGACACGCCTTCGGTCGCCATGGTCACGGCCTCGCACAACGAGAATGGCTGGACCGGTGTCAAGATGGGCGCGGCGCGGCCGCTGACCTTCGGCCCCGAGGAGATGAGCGCGCTGAAGGCGATCGTGCTGTCAGGCGATTTCGACCTTGCCGGTGGTGGCTCCTATGATTTCGTCCGCGATTTTCGCGCGACCTATCTCGACGATCTGACCCGGGACAAGCGCATCGCGCGAAAGCTGAAGGTGGTCGCCGCCTGCGGCAACGGCACCGCTGGCGCCTTTGCGCCGGAGGCACTGGAGCGCATCGGCTGCGAAGTGGTCCCGCTCGATGTCGAACTCGACCACACCTTTCCCCGCTACAACCCCAACCCCGAGGACATGCAGATGCTGCATGCCATCAGGGACAAGGTGCTGGAGACCGGGGCCGATGTCGGCCTTGGTTTCGATGGCGACGGCGACCGCTGCGGTGTCGTCGACAATGAGGGCAACGAGATCTTCGCCGACAAGGTCGGCGTCATGCTCGCACGCGACATCTCCAGCCAGCTTCCGGGCTCGACCTTCGTCGTCGACGTCAAGTCGACCGGGCTGTTCAACACCGACAGCGTGCTGCGTGCCAATGGCGCCGTCACCGACTATTGGAAGACCGGCCACTCCTACATCAAGCGCCGCGTCGCCGAGCTCGGCGCCGTCGCCGGTTTCGAGAAGTCCGGCCATTTCTTCTTCAACCCGCCGATCGGGCGCGGCTATGACGACGGGTTGGTCACCGCCATCGCCATCTGCCAGATGCTGGATCGCAACCCGGGCAGCTCGATGGCCGACCTCTACCGCGCGCTGCCGCTGACCTTCGGTACGCCGACGATGTCGCCGCATTGCGCGGACGATGTGAAGTATGGCGTGGTCGAGCGGGTGGTTTCCGATTTTCAGGC
>NZ_FMXM01000038.1 GCF_900103325.1 Mesorhizobium qingshengii
CGCCATCGTTGTCTCCTTGAACAAGGGGACGTTGATGGCCTAGTCCACGCTAACAAATCGTGGCCGCGATCACCCCAGAGAAGTTACCGGTCTCGTGCAGGTCGTAGTAGTGGCGTGAAACCCGCTGCCCTGCCTGCCGCAGTTCGCCGCGCCGCTCATACCAACGGCGCAGTCCGTGAGCGATCACCATCTTGTCCCAGTAGGTGCGCGTCGCTTCGATCGTGGTGACGTCCGGTACGGCGAGATCAACGCCGGGTGCGTCCCCGGCCACATAGGGCGCTATCGTCAGCGGCCCGTGGGGATCGAGCGCCGATTTTGCGCCGGATTCGAGACGTATCGCCGGTCGGACATAGGCGCCGTCGCGCGGTTCCGCCTCTGATACCAAAGCAGCAGGGTCTGACCATCAGGATCGGCGTCATCAATTTCCACGCGACCCGCCCCGTCGATGCCGTCTGCCATCTGGGCGGCGAGGAACTCATTGAGCGGGCCGGTGATATAGGCGCGACAGGCGTCTCGGATCGCGTCCAGTTTGGCGCGGCGCTTCTTGTTCGACAGCGCCTCGAGCTCTTCAACGGTGGCGGGCTCCTCAAGGTCGTCGCGGAACACGGTGACGTCGATGTCTTCGGAAAAGCGTTTGATGAGGTCATAGCCTTTCGACAGCGACGTGCCGCCCTTGAACAGCAGCCGCGGCTCTCCTGCCGGCCGTTCGTGATAGAGAGAATTGAGGGTCCAGCAGACCCAGAAATCCTTTTCGACATGGCCAACCGGGGCCCCGATCCGATTGGCTGTGGCGAGGAACAGATCGAGCCGGTCACGCGGTGCCGCGATGATCTGGCGATAGGCGTCGGTGCTCACGACTTGGCCTCGCTCGATGAGCCGGCGAGGACTTCGCGGAGGAATTCCTGCATCCAGATCGGCACGGCGGAGAGACCGGCGCGCAAATCTTCGCGGATCGCTTCGCCGTGTTTGGGGTCGGCAAACAGGCGACGCAGCGTAGTCCGGATACGCTGGCGTTCGCTGTCTTGGCTCAGCATATCCTGCATCCAATGCAGTGCCTGGACGACCCGCATCCCCGGCCGATCCGCCCAATAGAGGCGGCTCGGGGCCGCGTATTTGAAATGAATCTCTTGCGTGCCCAGCCTGATTGGCTTCAGTCGCGCATCGACCAGCACTTCTATCCGCGCGGGAACGGCGGTCGTAAGGCCAAGGTCGTTGGCGGCCGTCATGCCGTCAATGACGACGCGCGCATTGTCGCGGCGCGTGACGGCACGGATCACGGCGCGATAGTCCGGCACAGTGGCGCGGCCGGTCAGAGTATTGGTACGCGGCCGGTCATACAGACCCCGGTCGATCCGGCGAAGCTCTTGAGCAGCAGCCAGGCGCTGCAGGGTCTTGTCCACCGCGGCGCGCGCCCCCAGATCGGCAAAGTCGCCTGGGGTCCAGACCTCGTCGGGCTTGGACTCGATCCGTGCGAGCACACGCGATCGGAGATCGCTGTCGGGTTCAACCAAGGACATGTCCGAAATATGCGACAAGTTTCGGACAGAAACAAGGGTCATCCGAAGAATGCTACAAATTTCGGACATCCCAAGCACTCAATTCCACGTTGCCCGACATCGAGCGGGTGCTTCTGAGCTCGAGGCGCTGCATGAGGTTACGGGCGACGCCAAGCCGTGACGGCTGCGCTGGAGTCAGGATAAAAGGTCGGTGGCGACCTGATGATGAACGCACCCAATTCAGGTAGTTTTCGTCACTAAGAACTCGATGTTCGCTATTTGTGCTTCGAAAGTCGCATAAATTGGCAGACTGGAGCAGTGTGCAGCAGTCCACACCCGGCGTTAAAGGTGCAAGGCAACAGTGCATTCCAGGATAGGCGTGCCACAGTTGTTCACCCTCGTGGATGCGACTATGGCTCAAGTGGGAAGGACCCAGCCACGTAGTGTAGCGTCCCGTCTAATGATGACGCGGTGCCTGCACTGGCAACAAAGACTCTTGGGAGCTCTCCGGCCGACCAAAGATTATGCCTTCCACTCAGCCCGATCGGCGCCCTGCCGGCCGCCAAACGGAATTATTGGCGGGGTGTGTTCGCCAAAGCCAGCGCACGACGCGGTCGGCCGATGGGACCGGTGGCGGATGTCCTGGTCGACGACAAATGGTCCGACCATGCGGCCATGTCAGCAATCTTGACGAAGCGCTATAGGCAGTCTTTCACCTAAGTCCGGCCCTGCTACCTGAGACGGAAAATCTGTCGGATTAGACCGTTAGTCCTTGACTCGGGGTCGTTGCGTGAGATATTGCGTGCAATAAAGCGGGCAATCAGCGTTAGAGGTCAGACCTCTGGCATGTGGGAGCGAGAAATGCCTTCGGACGGTTTGCTGGGTATGGCGAAAGACATCTGGCGGGGCGAGGCTCCGGTTTCGGGACTGCCCAGCCGCATCGCAGTGTCGCTACGGGAGAAGGTTGAGGCCGGTTCTCTTCCCGCAGGGTTCAAATTCCCAGCGGAAGCCACGCTTGCAAAGCAGATTGGCGTCAGCAGGCCTACGCTTCGCGAGGCGATACGAATTCTGGCCGAGGAGCGGGTGCTCGAGGTGAGGCATGGTGTGGGGACATTCGTCGCCGCGCCCGCCGTCAGACCGCTTCGCGATCCCCTCGAGACTCAGCAGTCGCTTTCGGCTCTGCTGCGGGCAGCAGGAATGGTGCCGTCGTCCAGGGATCTTTCGATCGAACTGGTGTCTGCACCCTCGTCGATCTGCACCGAACTGGGCGTGAATGAAGGTCGCCCGATCGCACGCGTTTCGCGCACCCGTCTCGCAGACGGCGTCCCTTTGGCTGTCAACTACGAGTACCTGGTAAGGGGAACGCCAGAGACCGACTTGAGTTTGCTTTCGTTGTTCGACGGAAGTTCGCTCTACTCGTTCCTCGCGGAAAAGATCGACCTCACTCTCGTTCAAAGTCGCGTCATCATCGGGGCCGTGGCCGCCAATGCGGACCACGCCCAGCGTCTCAGGCTCAGGAAGGGCAGCCCGCTTCTCTTGATGCGGCAGACGCAATTCGACCTGGCCGGGAAGCCGGTCCTCTACACGATGAGCTACCAAAATTCTCAGATCATTGAATTCACGTCGATCCGCTTCGGGTGCCGATATGACCGTTGAATTCGCAACATTTGGCAGCATCGGCATCGACGACATCGTCTTTCCTGACGGAAAGACCATGTGGCTCATCCCCGGCGGGGGCTCGATGTACTCGGGGTTGGGAATGGCAATCTGGGGCGTACGGCCAAGCGTCGTGGCTCCTGTGGGGCCTGGCTATCCGCTTGAGCAGCTCGAGACGCATCTCGACTTCAGCCATATGCCGCGCCTCGATCGTACGATGCGAAACTGGGGGCTGTATGAAGAAGACGGCAAGCGTCACTTCGTGCTGCGTTCGACAACGCGCGACTACCGAACATTTTGCGCCACTCCCGCTAGCATGGGCAGCGAAACGTTTCGGCATGTCCATATCTCCGCGATGCCGTGGGACATGCAGCGTGACATGGCTCGAGCGCTGAGAGCCCGCGGGACTGAGGTGCTGTCGATCGACGGCGACGATCAAACCGCCCACGAGATGACCAGGACAGACATCGCTGATCTCGCGTCAAACGCCGACCTGTTCGTGCCGAGCAAGCAGGATGTCCAGAGCATGATGCCAAACCTGGACGCCATCGACTGTCTGAAGTGTCTGCGAGACATAGCGCCGGACGTTCCGGTGATCGTCGTCAAGCTCGGAGAGGACGGCGTCGCGATGCATGCGCGAAATAGCAACGATCTCGTGCTGGTGCCGACGGCTGCAGAGCAGGTGATCGACGTGACCGGCGCTGGGGACGCGTTTTCTGGCGGCACTCTCAAAGGTTATGCCGACACGCGCGACCCGATCGAAGCGGTAATGCGCGGAGCGGTCTCGGCATCTTTCGCGATAGCCGCTCATGGCCCGGCAGCCCTGCTCTTAGCCACCAAACACGAAATGTTGCGCCGACTGGAGCGGCTGCGTAGCCGCATCGAGTTGAAGCCAATCTAACCAACCAAAACCCGGAGACGAAGACGATGGACCTCGAAAAGACATTTATGCTGAAGGAAATCGCCATGCAGGCCGATTTCGTTCGCAGCAACCTCGACGAGATGCTGGCGGCGGTGCGGGCAACATTCTCCAACGTCGACCCATTATCATTCAAGCATGGCTTCATAATCGGTTGTGGCGACAGTTATTTTGCCTCTCTCGCCGTCCGCGAATTCATGATGCGGGCGACCGGGCTTTTCGTCGAACCGGTAGAGGCGCTCGAGTTCTCCAGATACTTGGTTCATTACCTCCCGAAGGATGCGTTCGTGTTTGGCGTGTCGAACTCGGGAACGGTTTCCCGCACGATTGAGGGCATCAAGCTCGCCCGGGGCCGCGGCGCCAAGACATTCGCGGTGACCGTTTCCGAAGACAGCAATCTGGCCAAAGCCGCTGAAACGTTGGTCAAGGTCAACGCCGTTCCGAACATCAAGACGCAGGCGGATGGAACGCGCATTACCACGCCGGGCACGCTTTCGTACACGGCCAGCCTCCTGGGTCTTTACATCGCATCTATCGTGCTAGGCGAACGCAACGGCCATCTGTCGAAGCAGGCCGTCGATCGCATGATCACCGAGCTTCGCACCGTCGCCGACAAAATGTCAGAGGCCGAACAACCAACCGCGAAGATTGCAGAGGAGGTCGCTGCAAGTTTCAAGCGCGACCGACAGTTCGTCATCGCCGGTGGCGGGCCGAACTTCGCAACTGCCCACTTCAGCGCCGCCAAATGGCTCGAGGCCCTAAACAAGGCCTCGCATGTCGCTCAGCTCGAAGAATGGGCCCACATCCAGTACTTCATGACAGATGAAACGGTCGACACTGTGATCCTCTTGCCGCCAGGCGTGGGTCGTGACCGCGGTCTGGAGCAGGCGCGCGCGGCACACGAAATGGGGTCCCGGGTAATCATTGTCGGCGAGTCGGCCGATGCCGATGCGATCTCAGCCTCCGACATCTTCTTCCCGATGCCTCCGGGCATCCCCGAGGTCTACACCCCATTCGTCTACAAGCTCCCAGCCGAATACCTCTCATGCCACGTCGCGATCCAGCAGAAGAGGCGGTTCTTCGGCTTCGACAATGCAAAACGGGAAGAGGTCAACCATCGGCAGATCTTCCACTCGGCCCAGACGGCGGCAGCAAAGTAATCAGCCAAGCGATCGCAATCGCGATTGCCAACACGAAAGGTAGTTAGATGAGTGAAGTGATGAGCATGATCAAGGCCGGAGAGCATCCGGCCATCGGAATGATCCAGTTCGAGCCTCTCCCTGACAGCAGCCGTTGGCGCAACGGAACGCTCGGCGCTGTGCTTGAGCCGGCGCTTGAAGAGGCCGAGATGCTCGTGAAGAACGGCATCGAGATCCTGATGGTGCAGAACCTGCACGACATCCCGGTGGCCGACAGGGTGACAAACGCCCAGGTCGCCTGGACGACGCGGATCATCAACGAGATCAGGCATCACCACAAAGTTCCCGTCGGCCTCAACTTCCAGGAGAACGACGCCGAAGGCATGTTCGCCGTTGCATCGGCGACAGACGTCGACTTCATCCGCATCAAGATTTTCGTCGGTGGCATGATGGCGCCGTGGGGGCCCTATACCTCGCAGGCGCATGTCGCACTGAAATCACGAATTCGCTTCGGCGCCGACAAAGTGGCGATCTTTGCGGACGTTCACGACCGCACCGGAACGCCGATGACGAACGGTGGCTTCGACCAGGACGTCAAGTATGCCGTCGAGTTGAACGGCGCGGACGGTCTTGTTCTGACCGGCAAGGACTACGACGAGACGCTCGACTATTGCCGGCGCGCCCGCCAGGTCGCCGGGGACATCCCGATCCTGGTCGGAGGCAGCGTCACGGCCGCCAACTGGGGCGAGGTGACGTCGATAGCGAACGGCGCCATCGTCTCCTCGACAATGAAGGGCTCGGGCAAATCCTTCGGCAAGCTCGATCCTGAAAAGATCCGCGCCTTCGTTTCAGCGACAAGGAACAAGAAGGCCGCGTGATGACTATGGTCTGAAAGACCACTGGCCAAACCTAAGCGAACCACCACAGAAAGGGGAACTTCAGCATGCTTAAGTCAATCACACGACTCGGATTCGCCCTTGCACTTGCGACGGCATCCCTGACCCCGGTCCACGCAGCAGACAAGCTGCGTGTGGCCATGATCGCATCAGAGTCCGGCATCGGCGACCGCTCGTTCAACGACATGGTGCTGGAAGGAATGAAACGTGCGAAAAAGGAGCTGGACGTCGACTATGTCGTCGTCCAACCTCGCGCGATTTCGGACTTCCAGTCAGCCCTCGCCCGCGCTTCCGGCCAAGGTTTCGACCTGATCGTCGGCAACTCCTTCGATATGGTCAAGCCGATGGATGAAGTGGCCAAGCAGTTTCCTGACCAGAAGTACGGCCTGATCGACGCCGGAATGGAAGTGCCCAACATTGTCGCCGCCGTCGCGAAGGATTGGGAAGGGTCCTTCCTGGTAGGCTGGATTGCCGCCAAGACCACCAAAACGCACAAGATCGGTTTCGTCGGCGGCAAGGACATTCCCGTCATTCACCGGTTCTTCACCGGCTACTACTACGGCGCAAAACTTGCTGACCCCAAGGTCGAAGTCATCGAGCGCTACTCGGGCACGTTTACCGACCCGGCTGTTGGGAAGGAATACACCCTCGCGCTCGTGAACGAAGGCTCCGATATCAACTACGCGGTGGCCGGCGCGACTTCTTCGGGTATCATCGATGGCGCTCGTGAAAGCAACACCCTGGCGATCGGTGTGGACTCCAACCAGAACTATCTGGCACCCGGCCACGTGCTGACATCGATGATGAAGCGTGTCGACACGATCACATTCGACATGATCAAGAGCGTCAAGGACGGCAAGTACCAGGGCGGCAAGACGCTCATGTACGGCCTGAAGGAAGGCGGCGTCGACATCGCCATGGACGACAACAACAAGGGCCTGATCCCGCCGGACGTACTCAAGGGTGCGGAGGAAATGCGCGCCAAGGTCGCCTCCGGCGAGATTGTGGTACCGAACTTCTTCGACCTCAAGCCTGGCGCGAAGACTATGGGCAAACCTGAAATCGAAACTCCTCCCTCGATTGCAAACGCCAAGTAATCGCGTCTCGGGAAGCTACCGCAGAGCAATCTGCGGTAGCTTCTCCGCAAGGAGTACTTCAAATGACCCAATCGATCCATGACAGTGTCACAATCACCGGTGTGCACAAGAAATTCGGCGATTTCGTTGCTATTCACCACGCATCGTTGACTGTACGGCGCGGCGAGGTTCACGCCGTCATCGGAGAGAACGGGGCCGGGAAATCCACTCTCATGAACATTCTCTACGGAATGTTCCCGCCTAACGCCGGCCAGATCAACGTCGAAGGGAAGGATGTTTCCTTCAACGGTCCCTCAGAGGCCATTGAAGCCGGCATTGGCATGGTGCACCAGCATTTCAAGCTAGTTCCCAGCTTGTCGGTGGCGGAGAACATCATCATCGGCAGCGAGCCGCTTACCAGGCAGGGGCTGGTTGATTCGAAAAAGGCAGAGGTGGAGGCGGAGGCGCTTGGCCGCCGGTTCGGCTTAGAACTCGATCCAAGGGCGATCGTGTCCGACCTGCCCGTGGGTCTGCAGCAGAGGGTCGAAATCCTGAAGGCCCTCTATCGCGATGCAAGGATACTCATTCTGGACGAGCCGACGGCAGTCCTAACTCCGCAGGAGACCAGAGAGCTCTTTGTGACGATGCGGGCTTTTGCTGAAAGCGGCCGATCAATCATTTTCATCACGCACAAACTCCGAGAGGTGCTCGCCGTCGCTGACAGGATATCTGTCATGCGGCAGGGGCGGTTGCTCCAGACACTCGACAATCAAAATGTTACCGCACAGCAACTTGCGTCGATGATGGTTGGGCGCGAGGTTCTGCTCAAGGTCAAGAAGGGCAAGGCCAACGCCGGCGAAACGGCGCTTGAGGTCTTGCACTTGAGGGCGAATGGACAACAAGGCCACGCGGTTCTTGAGGATCTCTCCTTCTCGGTGAGGCATGGCGAAATCGTCGCTCTCGCCGGCGTGCAGGGCAATGGGCAGGACGAAGTCGTAGAGTGCATCGCTGGCCTGCGTCGAGCAGCATCAGGCGAAATCAGGATCGGCGGCCTGAAGGTCGGGGCCAATCCCGAAGCCAACAGGAACGCCGGGCTGGCCTATATTCCAGCGGACCGTGGGGGGCTCGGCCTGTCTCTCGAATGCGCGATCTGGGAGAACATGGCCGTCGGCCACATCGATCAGTTCGGATCTGGTCCCTGGTTCTCTCCCAAGGCTGCCCGAGATGTCTGTAGCCGTCTAATCAGCGAGTTCGACATCAGAGGCGCGGACCCGGACAAGCTCGCCAAGGCACTGTCGGGAGGCAACCAGCAGAAGGTTCAACTGGCCAGGGAACTCAAGCGCAATGCGCATTTGATTATTGCCGAGCAGCCTTCGCAAGGAGTGGATATCGGATCGATTGAATCCATTCATCGAACCTTGGTCGCCATGCGCGACGCAGGAAAGGCAGTGTTCGTCGTTTCTGCCGATCTCGACGAGGTTTTCTCGCTCTCTGACCGGATCCTTGTGATTTATCGCGGCCAAATCGTCGCCGACTTGAATACCTATGACACCGATCTGGAAACTGTAGGGCGCTTCATGGGTGGGATTGAGTCGCGTACGGGACAACATATGGCGGAGGGACACTCCCATGCCCATTAAACGCACGTCCGCCGCTGGCAATGCCGCCTTGCTCGCACTGCGCTCGATGATCGCGCCGATGGTCGCCGTGGCAATCGCCTTGATCGTGGGCGGTGCGCTGGTCATCGCGCTTGGCGACAATCCAGTCGAAGTCTACGGCACCATCGTACAAGGCAGCCTTGTGGGGTGGCCAAATTTCCTTGTCACGCTGCAAACAATGACGCCCCTGCTATTCACCGGGCTAGCCGTCGCGGTCGCATTTAGGGCGGGGTTGTGGAACATCGGCGCCGAGGGGCAGCTCATAATGGGCGCCCTCTGTTCCGGCATAGTCGGATACGCGGTGGAACTGCCGCGCTTCATCCATCTGCCGCTTTGCTTGATAGCGGCGATGCTCGGAGGCGCCATTTGGGGCCTGATCCCGGCTGTGTTGCGCGTCAAGTTTCGGGTGAACGAACTTGTCGTTTGCCTGATGATGAACCCTATAGCGCTCTTGCTGTCGGGCTGGATCGCGGCGCGCGTCCTCAAGGCTCCTGGCCCCACGAATAAACTTCCGGACGTCTTGGACAGTGCCGGCCTCACAAACTTCTCGGTCTACTCGCAAGTCAACGCCGGCTTCGTCATCGGCTTGTTCCTGTGCATCCTATTCGCGTTCATCAATTTGCGGACCAAGATCGGCTTTCAGTGGAGAATGATCGGCCTCAATCCGCGGTTCGCTAACTACGGGGGTATGCAAGTCGAGCGCAAGGCGCTCTCCGTCTTTCTGATCAGCGCCGCAATTGCGGGGCTGGGGGGCGCCGAGCAGGTACTGGGACAGTACCATGCCTTCTATGACAACTTCTCGCCCGGGTATGGCTTCGATGGCATCGCTGTTGCGATGCTCGCGGGCAACAATCCAATTGGTGTAATTCTTGCGGCGCTGCTTTTTGGCGCCCTGAACAGCGGTGGTGTCGTCCTGCAAATGATGACCGGGCTCAGCAAATACCTCGTCCAGGTACTGCAATTCATCATCGTGTTGATCCTTAGCGCGCGCTTCTCATGGGAATGGCTGAAGGCACAAAGGGTTTCTGTTGTTGAGCCGCAACCGCAGGCCGAAGCTCTTCCCAAAAATGCAGAAACACAGGAGAACTGATATGGACTCCGATCTATTCTATTCAGCTATCCGCATTTCCACGCCGCTGATCTTTGCCGCAATGGGAGGCCTGCTCACGTTCAAGGCGGGCATGCTCAATATCGCACTGGACGGGTTCATGATCCTCGCGGCGTTCGCGGCGGTTGTAACCGCCTATTGGACAGGGAGTTTGACCCTTGCCATCCTGATGGCGATGGTCTGCGCGGTGGCGCTCGCTGGCCTTCTCGCGCTATTCAATTTGCGCTTCAAAGCCGATATCTTCATCGCCGGCATCGCCGTGACCTTCCTTGCTTATGGTCTCACGGCGCTTCTCCTGAAGGGGATGCTCGACGAAGATGGCGTATTTGCTTCAACGAAAATCCCGAAGTTTCCTGCTATCGATATACCCGGACTGTCCCACATTCCGTGGATCGGTCCTGCTCTCAACGGTCATACGCTGTTGGTCTATCTCTCCTATCTCACCGTGCCTGTGGTCGCCTGGGTCCTCTATAAAACCCGGTGGGGCTTGCGCGTAAGAGTGGTAGGCGAGGCGGAGGACGCAGCGCGAGCCGCGGGGATATCGACTGGCTTGATCAAGGTCCAGACGATGCTTCTGTCCGGTGCCTTCTGTGGTTTGGCGGGCGCATACCTCTCGCTTGGCTATGTCTCGTTGTTTGCCAACAAGATGACCAACGACCGGGGGCTGATCGCGTTGGCTGCGATCTTCTTTGCAAAAGGAAAGCCGTTTCCCACGGCCCTCGTTGCCCTGCTTTTCGGTTTGGCTACCGCCTTGTCGGTCCGGCTGCCAGAGGTTACCGGCATCGCCCCGCAACTCCTCCAGCTGATACCATATGTCGTGACGATCATCGCCCTAGTCTTCGTCGGTATCAGGAATTTCCGAGCGCAGAAGCGCCAGGGCGCCTGGCGTTTCGACATCAGCTGATCAACCCGTCCGAACGAAGGCTGCGACAGCCTAAACCTATCGCAGCCTTCTACTTTTTATCAGAACAGCGGCCGGGCCCAGAGCCCGCAGCCGGTATGAGGTATTGCATGCCTGGAAAAGGCACAGTAGCCGCGGTGACATTGAGACTTGTCGAACGCTCGAAGCCGACCAGGGAGAAGTATCTGGACCGTATTCGCCGTGCTCGCCGGGAGGGGCCGGTCCGATCAGTCTTGGGGTGCGGTAACCTTGCTCACGGATTTGCAGTTTGTTCGCCGCGCGAGAAGGACAAGCTTGCGTGCCACTCCGCGCCAAACCTCGGCATAATAACCGCCTACAACGACATGCTGTCGGCTCACCAGCCGTTTGAGTGCTTCCCCGCGATAATACGAAGGGCCGCTGAGGATTGCGGCGCTGTCGCCCAGGTCGCTGGGGGCGTCCCAGCGATGTGCGATGGAGTAACGCAAGGCCAGCCTGGCATGGAGCTCTCGCTCTTTTCACGCGACCTCATTGCCATGTCAGCCGCAGTGGGACTCTCACACGATATGTTCGACACGACGGTCTATCTTGGCGTTTGCGACAAGATAGTGCCTGGGTTGATGATCGCTGCTATGTCGTTTGGTCATCTGCCGGCGGTGTTCATTCCCGCGGGTCCGATGACGAGCGGTCTTCCCAACGACGAGAAATCACGGGTGCGCCAGCTTTTTGTGGAAGGGAAAATCGGACGCGAGGAACTGCTGAAATCTGAAGCGCAGTCCTACCACGGGCCAGGCACGTGCACATTCTACGGTACAGCGAATTCCAACCAGATGCTGATGGAGATCATGGGCTTTCACCTGCCGGGAGCCTCTTTCGTAAATCCCGGCACGCCTCTGCGAGAGGCGCTCACCGTCGAAGCGACAAAGCGCGCGCTGGCGATAACGGCGCTCGGTAACGAATACACTCCGGCCGGGGAAATGATCGATGAACGTTCGATCGTGAATGGCGTTGTCGGGTTGCACGCGACAGGTGGATCGACGAACCACACTCTCCACCTGATCGCCATGGCGCGAGCTGCCGGCATTCAACTAACATGGACTGATATTGCCGACCTCTCCGATGCGGTGCCGCTCCTGGCCCGCGTCTATCCCAACGGTCAGGCGGATGTGAATCATTTCCACGCCGCCGGTGGCATGGGCTTCCTCATCAAGACCTTGCTAGATAAAGGGTTGCTCCAGGGGGACGTCCGTACCGTCGCGGGCCAGGGGCTATTGAACTATGCCGTCGATGCGAAGCTTTCAGCTGGCAAGGTCGTCCGCAATCCCGTAACCGACACCAGTGCGGATCACAAGGTTCTGGCCAGCGCAGACCGTCCGTTCAGCGCGACTGGCGGACTCAAGGTACTTACGGGAAACCTCGGCAAGGCAGTCACCAAAGTCTCCGCCGTCAAGCCAGAGCGGCACGTCATTGAGGCTCCCGCAATTGTCTTTCAGAGCCAACAGGAACTCTTGGAGGCCTTCAAAGCTGGTAAGCTGGAACGCGACTTCGTTGCCGTCGTAAGGTTTCAGGGACCCAAGGCCAACGGCATGCCCGAGCTTCACAAGCTGACGCCGCCGCTTGGCGTGCTGCAGGACCGAGGCTTCAAGGTTGCGCTGGTCACGGATGGCCGCATGTCGGGAGCTTCAGGAAAGATACCCGCCGCCATTCATGTTACACCGGAAGCAGCAGACGGCGGCTCCATCGGCCTGGTTCAGACCGGAGACGTGATCCGGTTCGACGCCAAGGCGGGAACCCTCGATATTTTGGTCGATAGGTCCATACTGGGCGGACGAACGACCGCGCGCGCGGATCTATCCGAAAATCAGATTGGTCTGGGACGAGAGCTTTTTGCCCCGTTTCGCCAGCTCGTCGGCGCCTCGGACGAAGGAGCAAGCGTCTTCAGCTTTTGAAGCCGCGGTTTCTGCAAAGTCCCCCAAGTTACGAGCTTCAAATCAGACCGCAAAGCCGGCGCTTCCGTGCCGGCAAATAGCCGCCTATCGCCCAAGGCTTGGGTAATCCATGTTGGGGGTACTCGCGTTCCCGGCGACCCCAATTTAGCGCCAGCTGCATCATCGCGTCAGCCGGGGAGTGGCGGCGCGCCTGCCTGACGAAAGTTACACCAGCCGCTCCATCCACCATTTGGGGGAAACGTGGTGAGCGGCCAGGAACTCGAATAGCCTCTCCTCATCCGGTCGCCCGTCTGCCCCCTCATACTCCTTGGCGTGAATACCTTCGCTGACATATAGCAAATCGACACCGAAATTTAGCGCCCCCCTGACGTCCGTGACGATGGCATCACCCAAGGCCAGGATGCGACCGTGCGCAAGGTCTCGACGGAGCTCGACCGCCGCCGCATAGACCGCCCGGTAAATGGGTCCATGAGGCTTCCCGGCGATGAGCGTCCGCCCCCCCATTGCCTCATACTCCAGAGCCAACGCTCCGGCGCAAGGGACGAGCCGTTTGCCGCGCTCGACGACGATGTCCGGGTTTGCGCAGATCATCTGGACGTCCCGCTCTCGAAAGCTCGCAAGCAATTCGACGTAGTCGCCCGGCTTTTCGGTTTCGTCGTCGAACAAGCCGGTACAAACGATCACCTCCGCCGTCCCGGCTGCCACACGTTCGACTTCGAGATTGTCGATCAGTGGGAGATGGAGGTCTGGACCAAGAAAATAGATCTTTCGCGGTCCGGCCGCGATCAACGACCGCGTGACATCTCCAGACGTGACAATCCGATCATAGGCATCGTCGGAGACGCCCAGTGATCTCATCTGCTCGACTACCTGCCATGAGACGCGTGGAGAGTTCGTTATCAAAACGACAGCTATCCCTTGCTCGCGCGCAGATCTCAGCGTGTCCACCGCATCCGGATAGGATTCCAAGCCGTTGTGCAGGACGCCCCAAACGTCACAAAACACCGCATCATAGAGCGGGAACACTTCCGAGAGCGTTTGTAGATTCCTGGGAGCCATTGTCTTTCCTTGGGGTTGTGCGCAGTGCGTCGCGACGCGCTCACAGCGAGGCTTTGGAAGCCGATGATGGCTCCGCTCGCGAGCCCAGCGGCGAGAGCGCGCGCGGCCGATACTTGCCGGAACCTTTTTCGCCGACCAGCGTACCGTTCTCGATCATGATTTTTCCACCGAGGATGACCGTTGTCGGCCAGCCTTGAACGGTCATCCCTTCATAGGGCGAATAGTCGGCTGCGTCGTGAAGTTCGTCATGGGCGATCGTTCTGACAATTTCGGGATCCCAAATGGCCAGATCGGCATCTGCGCCGACCGCTATGCGCCCCTTGGTCTCGAGCCCGTAGATCCTCGCATGGTTCGATGCAGTCAAGGCCACGAATTGTTTCAGGTCGATCCTGCCTTTGACGACTCCTTCGGAAAAGAGAATCGGAAGCCTCGTCTCGATGCCGGGGATGCCATTGGGGATGTACCGAAAGCTTTGGCGGCCTCTTGGATTCAGCTTTCCCCTGGCATCGTCGAACCGGAACGGACAATGATCGGACGAAAATAGGTCGAACAAACCCGTTTCGATGCCATTCCAGCAGAAGGCCTGACTCTCGACGTCGCGTGGTGGTGGAGAGCACACAAACTTGGCGCCCTCCCAATCCATGCCATCAAGGTCATCCGCCGTTAGCACGAGATATTGCGGGCACGTCTCGCCGATCACTTTTTGTCCGCGCGCACGCGCGGCCCGTATTTCCTGAATCGCCGGGCCGTTAGAGACGTGGACGATTACGACTGGCACGTCGACGACTTCGGCCAAGGAGAGCGCGCGATGCGTAGCTTCTCGCTCCACGACGATCGGGCGTGCGGTTGCGTGGGCTTTCGGTGCGACATTGCCGATATCTTCTTGACGGCCGATCAAATAGCGGATCGCATCCTCATTCTCGCAGTGAACCATGACGAGGGCGCCTGTTCGTCTGGCGAGATCCATAGTGGCGAGAATCTGCGCGTCATTCAGGCGCAGACCCTCGTAGGTCATGAAGACCTTGAACGACGTGTATCCCCCTGAGATAAGCGCGGGAAGCTCCTGCCCGAGTACGCTTGGGCTAGGGTCACAGACGATCAGATGAAACGACACGTCGGTGTAGCATTTGCCCTCTGCCTTCTCGTGATATTCGGACAATGTCGCTCGCAGCGGCCGTTCTCGCTCCTGGAGGCAAAAAGGCATCACCGTGGTGTTGCCGCCGAACAGAGCCGACAGCGTGCCGCTTTCAAAATCGTCGGCCATCACGATGCCATCGCCGGAAGGCTGCGCCAGATGAACATGGCTATCTATGCCGCCGGGCAGGACATATTTCGCTGTGGCGTCGATTTCGCGACGTGCCGGCCCGAGATCCGAACCCCACGCGGCAATGCCGCCATCCTGGACGCCAAGATCCGCCACCAGGACTTCGTCCTCAGTCACCAGCGTTCCATTTCGGATAACGAGATCGAACATGGCGGGACTAGAGCATGATGTCGCCGCCGTTGGGCGACAGCGTTTGTCCAACAAAGAAAGAGCCTTCGTCGGACGCCAGCAGGAGCGCCGTCGGCGCGATCTCGTTGACACGGCCGAACCGCTTGGCAGGCAACTGGTTCAGCTTCATCTGACGCCAGCTGTCGCTCAATCCCATCAACATGTCGGTTTCCACCGGACCTGGCGCGATGGAATTGACGGTCACCCCTTTCGGCGCCGCTTCATACGAAAGCGCTCGGGTGAAGCCCACAATCCCTGCCTTTGCAGCGCAGTAGTGCGATTGGCCCGGGGCGCCTTTATAAGCTAGCTGGGACGACACATTGATGATCCTGCCCCAGCCCTTTTCGGCCATGGGAGAATAGAATTGTTTTGTCACCATGAAGGTGCCACGGAGATGGACGCCGATCTGACGATCGAATTCCGCGATCGTAATGTCTTCGAAGAGAAGATCGCCGCCGATGCCCGCGCAATTGACAAGGATGTCGACGTGACCGAGTTCGGCATCGCTCCAAACCTTTAGTTGGTGAACTGCTTCTTCCCGGGAGACATCGCAGATGGTGTGAGCGATCTTGTAGCCCGCAGCCGACATTCTGTCTTGAAGGGCTGCCGCGTTCGCATTGTCACCATAATGGCAGTATCCTACTGTCGCGCCATGTTCGGCGAACAGTTTCACAATGGCCGCACCAATGCCTCGGCTGCCACCTGTGACCAGCGCCGTTTTCCCCGACAGATCAAAACTCGTCATTCGAGACCTCATTTCTGATGCGAATTTAACTTGAGCCACCCGGAGTAGCTTCTGATCCCGTCCTCTAGGGAAATCTGCGGGACAAAGCCCAAATCTTGCCCGATTGCCGAAATGTCGAGCCGATGTTGGTAATCGTCGAGCGGGTCCGATCCGTCGGCCAGCTCGATGTCGGCGTTGCCATGAATGCTTGCGACAAGCTGTGCGATTTCGTTAAGCGTCAGGAATGTTCCGCCCGTCGCGTTGTAGACTGTCGACTTGGCGCCATCTGCGTCGAGCGCGGCGAGCAAAGCACGAGCAGCATCGTCAACATGGATGAACTGTCGCGGAAAATTCTTGCCCCAAGCAATTCTCGTTGTGCGCCCTGCCTGGGCATCTTCGATTAGGGTCCGAATGAAGCAATCCGTCGTTCGCCCGGGGCCGTAGACCCAGGACAGGCGTATAGCAATGCCGTCCACGCCGTGCTGCTTCTTGTACGCGGCCAGAAGGAGTTCGCCGGCAACCTTTGTGGCGGCATAGACGCTCGACGGTCTGAGGACGACATCCTCCGCCACCGCGGGCGCATCAACCGGCCGCTCCTGCATCGGCCCATACGCGCTGTTTGAGGAACAGAAGACGATGCGTCGCATCCTGTGGATGCGCGCGAGCTCCAGCATATTGGCGGTGCCGACGATGTTCGCCTGAACAATCCCGTAGGGGTTGTCGATCATCACCATGGGACCCGAAACAGCCCCACAGTGGACGATTGCCCCCACTTGTTCACTTCCGACGATCGAATGAAGTCGATGGGTGTCAGCCACGTCAGCTATGAGTATGTCTGCCGAAGCGTCGTTCTTCTTGGTGATGTCGACGCCGACGGTACGTCGCCCACCGGCGCGAAGCATTTCGAGAACCCGCCTGCCGATAAGGCCGGCAGCGCCCGTTACCATAATTGTTTCCGCACTCAAGGAGATGCTCCGCGTTCAATCGTCCGACGAATACCACATAGCCCATCAAGCTGAGATATTGCGCGCACAATTGCAGGCAATCAAGCGGATTCACGCGCTTGATCCCGAAAACCGGTGTCTTTCCTACTGCCGACAAGACTTTCAGCCATTTTGCATGCAATTTTTGTTGGCAAGGCCGTCCGGCCGGTTTATCCCGTGGCTAGGTTGACCGCCCGCATCGCGGGCGCTGTAACGGTCGGACGTAGGATGCGATCATGGACGAAGTTGCGGGCGAAAAATTGCGGGGTAAACATCCGGTCGAGGATGTTCTCTACAACAGGCTGATGGACGCCATCGTCGACAAGTATTTGAGGCCGGGACAGCACCTCAATGAGGTCAAGCTCGCGGAAAAATATGACGTCCCGAGATCCAGGGTCAGACGAGTCCTTGAGAGGTTGAGAGACGAAGACGTCGTGGTCTTCGAACTGCATCGGGGAGCATTCATATCGAGGCCCACCGTTGCCGAAGCCAAGAACGTGTTTCAGGTCCGTCGGCACCTTGAAGAGCTTGTGGTGTCGCTCGCATGCGCGCGCGCGACGTCCAAGGATATCGCCATTCTGAGAGACAATTACCTGCGCGAGCGTGAGGCGTTCGAAGCGCTGCGGCCCAACGTCAATCGAATCGCTGCCGAATTCCACTTCCTGATAGCGAAGATTGCGAGAAACGAAATCCTTGAACAATTGGTTGGCACGTTTATTCGCCGCTGCGTTCTCGTGCAGTCAGTCTACGAAAAAAAGAGCGGGATCTTGTGTCTTTCAGAAGAGCACAGGGAAATGATCGACGCTATTGCGGCCAAAGACAGTGGCGCCGCAATCCGGATGATGCAGCACCATTTCGACCACATCGTCGCGAGCCTTGAACTAACGAAGGAGCGCCGGCTCGAAAAGGACGTGTACGACTTCCTCACGGAATAAGGCTTGTCCTGCAGAAGGTAATCTTGCCATTTTTACGATTGCATGCAATCGTGTCTGCATTGATGCAGGCGAAAAGTCGAGGTCGGCCCCGTGAACCCTATAAGAAAAGTGGCCCGCTCGCTCGAGCGGGATTTCGTTGGTTATGGTGAAACCCCCCCCGATCCCCGGTGGCCAGGGAACGCACGGATCGCGGTAAACTTCGTGCTCAATTACGAGGAAGGCTCGGAGTATAGCATCGGTGACGGGGACGGGCTGTCGGACACGGGTCTCATCGAAATGTCACATGCGCCTGTGGCGGTCGGTCAAAGGGATCTCGCGGCCGAATCGATGTTTGAATACGGCAGCCGAGTCGGGTTCTGGCGGCTTATGAGGCTCTTCTCGGAACGCCAGCTTCCCATGACGATTTATGCTTGCGCTCTCGCCCTCGAGCGCAATCTCGAAGCGGCAAGGGCCATCAGCGCGGCCAAACATGACATCTGCTGCCATGGCTGGCGTTGGGTAGAGCACTTCAAGTTGAGCGAGGACGAAGAGCGGAGACATATCCAGCTCGCCATCGAGAGCCTCAAGAAGACTATCGGCGAGCGACCAATCGGATGGTACTGCCGCTATGGGCCGAGTGAAAATACCCGCCGACTTCTTATCGAGGAGGGTAGTTTTATTTATGACAGCGACAGTTATTGCGACGAACTCCCTTACTATGTAGTGGCCGAAGGCCAACCGCACCTTGTTATTCCCTATACTTTGACTAACAACGACCTCAAGTGGGGAACGGGCAATTTTGGAACGGGCGAAGACTTCTTTGTCTACCTCAGGGAAAGCTTCGATATGCTTTATGACGAAGGCAGGTCAAAGCCTAAGATGATGAATATCGGAATGCACATGCGACTTCTGGGTCATCCAGGACGGGCATCCGGCTTGGAGCGCTTTCTTGATTATGTCCAGTCGAAGGCAGACGTTTGGGTCTGTCGGCGCAACGAAATTGCCCGGCATTGGCTCGAGCACCATCCCTTCAATCCGGTGTAAGCCGATGACAACGGCCAGAATTCGCCCTATTTCGTCCTCGGATTTCGCCCCGTTCGGCACGCTTGTCAGCATTGGCGAGGGCGATGGCGGACGGTTCGACTTTTCCAATGTTCTCGAAAACAACCGCCTCGGGGCGAAGCTGCGTGTGTGCCTGGTGTCGTTGAAGCCCTGCGAACTGCCGCTGGAGGTAGATCGAATGGAGCGCCATGAATACTCTTCGCAAACATTCATTCCGCGAAGTTGCGAAAGCTACGTTGTTCTGGTGGCGCCTCCCGATGCCCGCGGTGGCCCTGACAGCAGCCAATTGCAGGCCTTTCATGTTCCAGGGAATGTGGGCATCAACTACCGGGCAAATGTCTGGCATCACCCCATGACGGTACTAGGCGCACCCGCCGAGTTCATGGTGATCATGTACGCGGACGGATCCGACCTCGACGAAGAGTTCGTGTGCCTTGCGGCTCGACGGTCGGTCGCGCCCGCTGCCTAGCAGCTCAAGTCACCACAACCATGCGCGACAGAGCCTTGCGAGCGACGACGATGCCGCTTCAGCAGGCTCGATCATTCTCGCCGCCCTTCACAACAATACGGAGCATGAAATGTCCGCTGAGTCAGCCAATCGCCCCCTCAACATCGTGTTTCTCGATCGCGCGACGCTTTCGAATAGCGTGACCATACGGCCATTCACGTTCAAATCGGAAGTCAAAATCTACGAGCAGACCGCGGCTGATGAAGTGGCGCAACGGATTGCTGACGCCGACGTGGTGATTACGAACAAAACCCCCGTGACCGCACAATCCCTCGCTGCCGCACCCAATCTCAAATTGATTGCGGTAGCCGCCACCGGAACTGACATCATTGACGTGCCAGCCTGCTCCACGCGCGGCATCACTGTCTGCAATATACGGAATTATGCTGAAAACACGGTTCCAGAGCACACGTTCGCACTCGTTCTCGCTCTACGTCGGAGCATCGTCGAATACTCCCGCTCAGTCAGACAGGGACGATGGCAGGAGTCTGGTATGTTCTGCTACTTCGACCATCCTATCAACGATCTCGCCGGCTCCACCATCGGCGTTGTCGGTGACGGAGTACTGGGACGGGCCGTGGCCGATATCGCCAGGGTTTTCAAAATGCGGGTGCTGTTCTCGGCGTACAAAGGAACCCAGAACATGGGTCCACTCTACACCCCGTTCGAGCAGGTGCTTGGGGAGAGCGACATCATCACCCTCCATTCACCACTCATGCCGTCCACCCGCAACATGATTAGCGACGGCGAATTTTCGCTCATGTCCCGTCGCCCGCTGCTCATCAATACTGCACGCGGAGGGTTAGTAGATGAAGAGGCGCTCTCTAGGGCGCTGAGGTCCGGCCAGATCTCCGGCGCCGCTTTCGATGTTGCTACGGCCGAACCTCCATGCAGCAACCACGTTATGATGAAACTGCTTGAACACCCTCGCTTTGTCCTCACGCCGCACGTTGCGTGGGCAAGTCAGGAAGCGATCCAAGGATTGGTGGACCAATTGATTGAAAACGTGGAATTGTTCCTTCGGGGCTCTCCTCGAAACGTGGTGGGCTAGCCAGATACATCTCGGTCGATACGCCCGGAACTCCTCTCAGAAACGCCATGACGTGATCCTGGCGTTTCTGGCTACCAGACGGAGGCTTCCAGGCGCCTAAGTTGGCATGACCCCGAACGTGCGCTTCATGAGCGCTACGAAGTCGGCTCGGTTTGCGTGAAAAGCCACGTTGCAGTTTGCTGGCCTATTGGTTCGCTTTTCGAGATCGACGACGGTCCGACCAACCGTGAATTCGCCAATTGTCTCTATCACCACGTTGACGAACTTTGTTTCGATCACGTCTCGATCCACAAGCGCCGCTATGCAGAGAGCGTCGTGCACAGGGGCGGTATCCGGTACGCCAGTGGGCTGGTTCGCTTGGTAACCGCGAATTCTATGTTCGATCAGATCAGCGGCGAGTTTGCCAGCGGGCGTTCCCAACGCTCGAAACTCCTTGCATTGCTCGACTGAAACCAACGCCTCGTGCGTGGCGTCAAGAGGGACCAAGGTGATTCTCTCGAAGCCGGCTTTGAACACTATGGCGGCGGCTTCGGGGTCGGCCCAAATATTGAACTCGGCGGCCGGCGTGACGTTCGACTTGTTTACCGCCCCGCCCATGATCATCACCTCTTTCACATTGCTCACGAAGTTCGGGTCTGCAGCCAAGGCCGCGGCAACGTTGGAGAGGGGGCCTACGGCCACCAGAACGATTTCACCGGGAACTTTGGCGAATGCCTTGGCGAGGAAGTTCGGCGCCGTCAGATCCCCCTTCTGGACCTTCGCTTCCGGAATGGGCAGAGTTTTCATGTGAACTCCGACGTCGCGCTTTTTTGCTCGAGGAATCGGGAAATCTGTCCGCACGATTGGACGCGGAAGACCTTCGTACACGGGAATATTCGGGCGGCCGATCCACTCAAGGGTTCTCAAAGTGTTGTCGGTGCAATTTGCGACTTCAACGTTTCCATTGACGGTCGTCACTGCCAGGAGATCGATCTCTGGATGAAGCGCCGCCAACATGATCGCAACAGCGTCGTCAGTACCTGTGTCAACGTCGAGTATAATCTTGGTAGCCATAGGTTCTCCCTCGTTGGCTTGAGTTAAACGCCTGAGTGCCAATATGCTTGAAGCGGAACAACGCTGAGCTGTCCTTGCTGAAGAGCCCTGATCGCTTTCGCGGCAGCCAAGGCCCCGGCCGTCGTGGTGTAGTAGGGCACTTTGTGCATCAGCGTCGCGCGACGTATAGACGTTGAATCCGAGATCGCTTTTTTCCCATCCGTCGTGTTGATCACAAGTTGGATCTGGCGGTTTCGGATGGCGTCCTCGATATGCGGGTGCCCTTCCAGAACCTTGTTGATCTTTTCGGCTACGACGCCGTTTTCGCCGAGGAAGCGGGCGGTGCCCGAGGTCGCCACAACCTTGAAGCTCATTTCGTCAAGAATCCGGATCGCCGGCAGCACGCGAGGCTTGTCCTCGTCACGGACCGCGACAAACACGGTGCCGGAGCGCGGCAGGTCGACGCCGGCGCCCAGCTGGCTCTTGGCGAAGGCGAGCGCAAAGTCGCGGTCAAGGCCCATGACCTCGCCGGTCGAGCGCATTTCCGGCCCGAGCAATATGTCGACGCCGGGAAAACGGGCGAAGGGGAACACGGCTTCCTTGACCGCGATGTGACCGGGATTTCTGGGGTCGGGCATGGCGCCGTAATGGGCGAAGGCGTCTTCCAGCGTCTCGCCGGCCATGATGCGGGCGGCGATTTTGGCAATGGGACGGCCAATGGTCTTGGCGACGAAGGGCACGGTGCGCGACGCGCGCGGGTTGACCTCCAGCACATAGACCGTGCCGTCCTTGATCGCGTACTGCACGTTCATCAACCCGCCGACATTGAGCGCGCGGGCAAGGGCCGCCGTCTGGCGCTCCAGCTCGTCGACCAGTTCGGAAGGCAGCGAGTGCACCGGCAGCGAGCAGGCCGAGTCGCCCGAATGGATGCCGGCCTCCTCGATGTGTTCCAGTATGCCCGACACGAAGGTCGCCTTGCCGTCGCAGAGGCAGTCGACATCGACCTCGATGGCGCCCGAGAGATAGGTGTCGAACAGCAACGGGTTCTTGCCCAGCAGCGTGTTGATCTGGCCGGTCTTGTCGTTGGGGTATTTCTGCTTGATGTCCTCCGGCACCAGGCCGGGCACTGTGTCGAGCAGGTAGCTCTGCAGCATGCTCTCGTCATGGATGATCTGCATGGCGCGGCCGCCGAGCACATAGGACGGGCGCACCACCAAGGGGAAACCGAGCTCGCCGGCGACGAGGCGGGCCTGCTCGACCGAATAGGCGATGCCGTTCTTCGGTTGGCTGAGGTTGAGCTTGTGCAGCAGCTTCTGGAAGCGGTCGCGGTCTTCGGCCAGATCGATCATGTCGGGCGAGGTGCCGAGGATCGGGATGCCAGCCTTCTCCAGCGCATCCGCCAGCTTCAGCGGCGTCTGGCCGCCGAACTGGACGATGACGCCGACCAGTTCGCCCGAAGCCTGCTCGGCGCGCAGGATCTCCAGCACGTCCTCCGCCGTCAGCGGGTCGAAATAGAGCCGGTCCGACGTGTCGTAGTCGGTCGAAACCGTCTCCGGGTTGCAGTTGATCATGATCGCTTCATAGCCGGCGTCGCGCAGCGCGAAGGCGGCATGGCAGCAGCAATAGTCGAACTCGATGCCCTGGCCGATACGGTTCGGACCGCCGCCGAGGATGACCACCTTCTTGCGCGACGAGACCTGCGCCTCGTTGGCCAGCGCGCCGGCAAACGGCACCTCGTAGGTCGAGTACATATAGGCGGTGGGCGAGGCGAATTCGGCAGCACAGGTGTCGATGCGCTTGTAGACGGGATGAACGTCGAGCTTGTCGCGGATCTTCGCGACCACTTCGGCGTCGGTCCTGGTCAGCGAGGCCAGGCGGGCATCGGAGAAGCCCATGGCCTTCAGCATGCGCAGATTGACGGCATCCTGCGGAATGCCGTGCTCGCGGATGCGCGCTTCCATGGCGAGGATGCCGGCGATCTGTTCGAGGAACCAAGGGTCGATCTTGCACATCGCATGCACGTCTTCCAGCGAGGTGCCCATGCGGATCGCCTGCGCCACCATGCGCAGCCGGTCGGGCGTCGGCGTGCCGAGCGCCGCGCGGATGGCATTGCGGTCGTCGGCATGGTTGGCGGCCGTCGCGCCATGGCCGAGGCCGGGGATCTCGATCTCGTCGAGGCCGGTCAGGCCGGTTTCGAGGCCACGCAGCGCCTTCTGCAGGGACTCCTGGAAGGTGCGGCCGATGGCCATGACTTCGCCGACCGACTTCATCGCGGTCGTCAGCACCGGCTCGGCGCCGGGGAATTTTTCGAAGGCAAAGCGCGGGATCTTCGTCACCACGTAATCGATCGACGGCTCGAACGAGGCGGGCGTCGCGCCACCGGTGATGTCGTTCTCCAGCTCGTCCAGCGTGTAGCCGACGGCAAGCTTGGCGGCGATCTTGGCGATCGGGAAGCCGGTGGCCTTGGAGGCGAGCGCGGAGGAGCGCGAGACGCGCGGGTTCATCTCGATGACGACGAGGCGGCCATCGGCGGGGTTGACGGCGAACTGCACGTTGGAGCCGCCGGTCTCGACGCCGATCTCGCGCAGCACCGCGATCGAGGCGTTGCGCATCATCTGGTATTCTTTGTCGGTGAGAGTCAGTGCCGGGGCGACGGTGATGCTATCGCCGGTGTGCACGCCCATCGGGTCGATGTTCTCGATCGAGCAGACGATGATGCAATTGTCCGCCTTGTCGCGGACGACCTCCATCTCGTACTCCTTCCAGCCGAGCACGCTCTCCTCGATCAGCACTTCGGTGGTCGGCGAGGCGTCGAGGCCGGACTGGACGATGTCGTAGAACTCGGCCCTGTTGTAGGCGATGCCGCCGCCGGTGCCGCCCATGGTGAAGGACGGGCGGATGATGGCGGGCAGGCCGACATGGTCGAGCGCCTGGGCGGCGATCGCCATGGCGTGGCTGATGTAGCGCTGCTTGCGGTCGCCTTCGCCGAGGTTCCAGCGGGTTTCCAGCGCGTCGAGTTCGGCGTCGAGGTTTTCAGGCTTCTCGGCCTTGAGCGCGGCGCGCTCGGCTTCATGCGTCTTGCGGTCGGCGTTCTTGACGTCGGTGGCGTTGGCCAGCATCGACTTCGGCGTTTCCAGGCCGATCTTGCTCATTGCCTCGCGGAACAGCGCGCGGTCCTCGGCCTTGTCGATGGCCGTGGCGTCGGCGCCGATCATCTCGACATTGTAGCGGTCGAGCACACCCATGCGGCGCAGCGACAAAGCGGTGTTGAGCGCGGTCTGGCCGCCCATGGTCGGCAGCAGCGCGTCCGGCCGCTCCTTGGCGATGATCTTGGCGACGACTTCCGGCGTGATCGGCTCGATATAGGTGGCGTCGGCCAGTTCCGGGTCGGTCATGATGGTGGCCGGGTTGGAATTGACCAGGATGACGCGGAAGCCTTCCTCCTTCAGCGCCTTGCAGGCCTGGGTACCGGAATAGTCGAATTCGCAGGCCTGGCCGATGACGATGGGGCCGGCCCCGATGATCAGGATCGAATTCAAATCTTGGCGCTTGGGCATCTTTTTCCGCTGGCGTCTAGGCTGGTTGAAAGCGCGAACCCGGCAGATTGGCGACGAAGCGCCATTGCGCAAGTGACGCGTGCATTAATGCGCGCAACAATGCAGACATATCTTCTGTGAGAAGTCATTGTCAACGTTGCTAGGCAGATGGAAAGATTCTGATCATCGGAAAGCGCAGGGTCAGAAGGCGTTTCCGCTCTCGGCCGACCCTTCTGGTGGGCTTCGCAACGCCCTGTGTAGAGTTAGGGTGCTCATGGGATTTATTTAATGGGTTGAAGGGTGCGAGGGCTCCCGGCGTCCCTCGGGAAACCCGCGAGTTCACGACAGACCGCGAACCCTCGCTCTGGAGACCGGTAACTTCTCTGGGGTCAGGCGGCGTGCAGGAGCAGTGGTTTGGGCTTGAATAGTGGGGGCAGGTTCGGTGGATGTGTTGCAAAGTTTTTGGTAACGAGGCGCATGGCATTTGGCTCCGGTGTTCCCCGGAGAGTTGAGATGTTCAAAGGCCGCCATTTCGACCAATCTGTGATCTTGCTTTGCGTTCGCTGGTATCTGGCCTACGGACTGAGCCTACGCGATCTTCGGGAAATGATGGCGGAGCGTGGCATTAGTGTCGATCATTCAACGATCCATCGCTGGGTCGTTCATTTCGCGCCGCTGCTGATGGAACGCTTCAACCGGCGCAAGCGCGCCGTGACCGGCAAATGGCATGCGGACGAGACCTACATCAAGGTGCGCGGGCGATGGACGTACCTCTATCGCGCCATCGACAGCGTCGGCGACGCCGTCGAGTTCTGGTTCAGTGAATACC
>NZ_FMXM01000084.1 GCF_900103325.1 Mesorhizobium qingshengii
CGCGGAGGCGACGCGTCTGCAGGTGACGGACATCGATAGCGGCCGGATGGTCATTCGCATCGAGCAGGGCAAGGGCGGCAAGGACCGCTATGTGATGCTGTCGCCGCAGCTGCTGGAGATTTTGCGCGTCTATTGGCGGTTGACCAAGCCGGGGCGATGGCTTTTTCCCCGGCGCGATGGCCGCGGCCCGATCCACCCGCAGACCTTGGGGATCGCCTGTCGAGCAGCGTGCGAGTTCCTGGGCATTGAGAAGCGGGTGACGGTGCACACCCTTCGCCACAGCTTCGCCACCCACCTTTTGGAAGCCGGCACGGACATAAGGATCATTCAGGTGCTGCTGGGCCATCGCAGCCTGGCGACGACGACACTATACGCCCAGGTATCAACGGCTGTGATCGGTCGGACCGCCAGTCCTTTTGACCAACTCCACATGGAGATCACGCCGCCCGGCTGAGCCGCGCGCCATGCGCCCGGATCTGGAAGTGGCGGATGTATTCCACCGTCACGGGGATGATTATCGCCGCGACCATGCCGGCCATCTCGGGCGTGTCGAGCGCCGGGTCATGGCTGGGAGGCGTGCCGGACCGCGGCCCTGGGCGGTCACGCCGAACACTGCACCGACTGCGGCCTCGTGCGGCAAGCCTATAACTCCTGCCGCAACCGCCACTGCCCTAAGTGCCAGGGCCTAGCCCGCGCCCAGTGGCTGGCCCAGCGTCAGGCCGAGTTGTTGCCGGTCCCATACTTCCACGTGGTCTTCACCTTGCCGGCCCAAATCGCTGAGATCGCCTTCCAGAACAAGGCGGCGGTCTATACGATTCTGTTCAAGGCCGCATCCGAAGCCTTGAGGGTGGCGGCGGCCGATCCCAGGCATCTGGGCGCCGCTATCGGCGTGGTCGCCGTGCTTCATACTTGGGGTCAAAATCTCCACCATCATCCGCATGTCCACTGCGTCGTGCCGGGCGGCGGCCTGTCGCTCGAGCCTGCCCCGGCGAAGGCCGGGGACCGGCGATGGATCGCCTGCCGGCTGCCCGTGCGGGTTCTGTCGCGCCTGTTCAGGCGGCTATTCCTGGAGCACCTGCAGGACGCCTTCGACGCCGGCCAGCTTCGCTTCTTCAGCGATCTCGCCAGCCTGGCCGACCCTGCCACTTTCTGCGCCCAACTGGCTGGACTGAAGCGGATCGAATGGGTCGTCTACGCCAAGCCCCCGTTCGGCGGTCCCGAACAGGTCCTCGCCTATCTGGGCCACTACACCCATCGCGTCGCCATCGCCAACAGCCGCCTCGTGAGCCTGGACCAGGGAAAGGTCAGCTTCCGCTGGAAGGACTATCGCCACCACGACAAGTCCAAGCACAAGCTCATGACCTTAAGCGCCGACGAATTCATCCGGCGCTTCTTGCTGCACGCTCTTCCAGACGGGTTCCATCGCATCCGCCACTACGGCCTCTTCGCCAACGGCCACCGCGTCGCCAAGCTCGCCCAGTGCCGTCTTCTTCTGGCGGCGCCCACGCCGCCGACGCCGGACCCGACCGCCGACTATCGCCAGCGTTACCGCTGTCTCACAGGGCGCTCCCTGGACATCTGTCCGGCCTGCGGTGGCGCCATGGCCTCGCTCGGCCCGATCCCGCGCAAGGCCCCGACCTGGCCAGACACCTCATGACACGCTGCGCACCGATACGCTCGCACCGTCCATCCCGGCGTCTGCTACAGTCGCCGCCGGGCCTTTGCGCGCCGCTAGTCAAAGTCGCAGCCTGGCTATCGCCAGCAACGCTGCACCTCAGCGCCAACGACCCAATGGCGCCGTCTCCCGCGTCGCAGATGGTCCTGCATCGCGACGACGGGCGACTGCCCCAGAGCGATCGGCGAGCCCGCTCCGGCGCCTCGGACCAACTGTCGAGCCCTAAATCCCCATAGCCCCGCCCGCCATCCCACGGTTCAGTTCAATCAGGCTTCAATGTAGTCGCGACCCGTGCGTGCCCGCCCAATCGCGCCCGCGACCACACAGAACCCTCCAGATTCCCACTATGACCCGACGCAAAGAACCTGTGATACCGAATGATCTTCTCGACCAGCTTCTGGCAGGCGGGGCAGCCAGTGCTGCGTTCGAACAGGGCGGCCTGCTGGATACGGTCAAGAAGGCGCTGACCGAGCGCGCGCTGAACGCGGAGATGGACCATCATCTGGCGAGCGGCGAAGACGCTGGCAACACGCGCAACGGTTATGGCCGCAAGACGGT
>NZ_FMXM01000096.1 GCF_900103325.1 Mesorhizobium qingshengii
GACCAACCGCTCGGCAGCACAAATTCGAACCCATCGACGCCAGGCAATGGCCGCGTGGGAAGCCGTGAGTGCACTGCCTGCCTGAAAAGCGCGGTAGCAGCCTCACGCGGCCACATTGCAAACAACGTGACAACGCCCACTGACGCCAGAACTCCGTCGTTTCGTCTCGAGTCGCCAAAGCACCAAGTCGGATTTGCCCCAGCTGCCATCGTCGGTCGTTTGTTTCAAAAACGCTTCACATTGATGGCGTGTTTTTTCAGCGCGTAACCAATCTGGCGCGGTGTCAGTCCAAGCAGGCGTGCGGCCTTCGCTTGGACCCCGCCACATATGTCCATGGCGGCCGTGATCCGATCGGCATTGTTCAAGTGGACTGCGTCGGCAGGCCGCGCCGGCGGCTGTCCTCCAGCCTCTGACGAGACTGCGGCGGAGGGGGCCGAAATCGCTTGCTGCGGCATGTTCGACCGGGGTCGCAGCGCGAGTTCTCCAGATGTGAGCTTATGCAACGCCGCAGCGAAGCATTGGCCCCGACAGCATGCAAAGTCGCCTCTCCCGATTGATGCTCCCTCGGCCAGAACCGCTGTCCGATACACGCAGTTTTCGAGCTCGCGAATGTTGCCGGGAAAATCACAGCTTGTCAGTACTTCAATCGCACTGGCATCGAAGGTCAGCATACCGCCGTTCTCATCGTTGAACTTCTTGAGAAACTCGGCTGCGAGGAGCGGAATATCAGTGCGCCTTTCGCGTAGCGCCGGCACCAGCAAATGAACCACATTGAGGCGGTAATAGAGGTCGGCACGGAATTCATTTTTTACAACGGCCTCTTCCAAATTCTTGTTCGTCGCGGCAATGATGCGAACATCGACTTTAATGGTCTGGTTGCCGCCGACGCGCTCGAACTCCTGCTCCTGCAGCACGCGTAAGAGCTTTGCCTGAAACGAGGGTGAGATCTCGCCGATCTCGTCCAAGAATAACGTCCCCTTGTGAGCGAGCTCAAAGCGTCCCTTATGCGAGTAGAATGCGCTTGTGAATGCGCCCTTCTCATGACCGAATAATTCGGATTCGAGGACGCTTTCTGTCAGCGACGCACAGTTGACCTTTACCAGGGGCCGCTTGGCGCGGGGCGACAACTCGTGAATAGCCTTGGCGACCAGCTCCTTGCCGGTACCGGATTCGCCTCGCAAGAGAACCGGAAAGTTGTACTTAGCGACGCGCGCGACTGTTTGAAGCAGATTGCGCAAAGGCAAACTGTCGCCAATGATCCCCTCTGACAGCAAGTACTGCTTTGCTATCGGTTCCCCACGGTCTAGATTACGGTCTAGATTAGTGTCACCATTGGCCATTATCGTCTCCTCGGTTTCGGGCCACGAAAACAACGCCCCGTTATCTGGCTTGCGACGTACCTCGGCGCACACGGCTTAGTCTGGCTCAGGGATGAGCCACCGTTGGCCGCCACAGCCAGGAGTTTCTACGCCGTGCAGGCCTGCGATTCATTGTCGCGCTTGCTCGCGTGGAAGGCAGTCATCAAGACACTTAAGACGCTGATACACAGATGCAGCGTGTTTACCAGCCGCGTGCGAGAATTTACCGGCGCTGACGCCGAGGCGATGGCGCTGGTCGAGGAAGTCGATCCGGTGCTTCGTCCAGTCGATCATCTGGCGAAGCTGCGCACATTCGCGCGCGAGCCCTTAACCAGGGCGGTTCTGTCGCAAAGATCGAAACGGGACAAAGGATGGCAGGAATCCGGGTCGGCGTTCTATGCCGTGAGGATGGCGAACTGCTCGG
>NZ_FMXM01000037.1 GCF_900103325.1 Mesorhizobium qingshengii
GAAGTAGAACTGCGGACGGTAGTTGGTGAAGAACGGCGTGTGACGGCCACCCTCGTCCTTGGTCAGGATGTAGGCTTCGGCCACGAACTTCTTGTGCGGCTTCACCGTGCCCGGCTTGGCCAGAACCTGGCCGCGCTCGACACCTTCACGGTCAACGCCGCGCAGCAGCGCGCCGATGTTGTCGCCAGCCTGGCCCTGATCGAGCAGCTTGCGGAACATCTCGACGCCCGTGCAGGTCGTCTTGGTCGTCGGACGGATGCCGATGATCTCCAGCTCCTCGCCGACCTTGACCACGCCGCGCTCGACGCGACCGGTCACCACCGTGCCACGGCCCGAGATCGAGAACACGTCCTCGATCGGCATCAGGAACGGCTTGTCGAGCGGACGAACCGGCGTCGGGATGTAGGCATCGACCGCAGCCATCAGCTCGCGGATCGCGTCCTCGCCGATCTTCTTGTCCGAATCTTCCAAGGCAGCCAGCGCCGAACCCTTGACGATCGGAATGTCGTCGCCGGGGAACTCGTTCTTGGTCAGAAGCTCGCGAACCTCGAGCTCGACCAGTTCGAGCAGCTCGGCGTCGTCGACCTGGTCGACCTTGTTCAGAAACACGACGATCGACGGCACGCCGACCTGGCGGGCAAGCAGGATGTGCTCGCGGGTCTGCGGCATCGGGCCGTCGGCAGCCGAAACAACCAGGATCGCGCCGTCCATCTGCGCGGCACCGGTGATCATGTTCTTCACATAGTCGGCGTGGCCGGGGCAGTCGACGTGAGCGTAGTGGCGGTTGGCCGTCTCGTATTCAACGTGAGCCGTCGAGATCGTGATGCCGCGCGCCTTCTCTTCCGGCGCCGCATCGATCTGGTCATAGCGCTTGTATTCGCCAAAATACTTCGTGATCGCCGCCGTCAGCGACGTCTTGCCATGGTCAACGTGACCAATCGTGCCGATGTTCACATGAGGCTTAGTGCGCTCGAATTTACCTTTTGCCATAGTCTCTTTCCTTGGACGGCCTTGACCTTCAGTTCAGTCGAATGCGGGGCGATTAGCGACAAAGGCCAAAAAACACAAGCGTCTTTTGGCCGGGCGCCGTCTCACTCGGTCCGAACCGAGATCCGGTTGCGGGATGTGGCGCTGATATAGGAATGCCCGCGGAGGAATGAAATGGGCGAGAGACCGATCGAACGAAGCCGGATTGCGTCCTCGTCCTTGCCCACCACTGTCTGATACACGGCCAGCTCATGGCCCATTGCGGTCATCATCCAGGTCTGATCTCCTGACTGGATGCATTTCCTTCCGACGACCGTTCGCGGCCCGCTGTTCATGATCATTTCGACCGGGTCGTATCTCGTCAACGATACGATGATGAAACTCGCAACGTCAGGCCTGCCGTCCTACGAAGTGCTGTTTCTGCGCGGCGCGGCTGCAACGCTCTGGGGCTTCCCGCTGCTGTTCGCGCTCGGCTACGGCAAACAGATTCCGCTGATCTTCGACAAGCGCGTGCTGCGCAGGAACCTGCTCGAGCTGGCGGCGATCCTCTGTTACGTGGTGGCGCTCGCCAACATGCAGATCGCGGATTCGACCGCGCTCGGACAGATCACGCCACTGTTGATGCTGGTCGGCTCGTCGATCCTGTTTGGCGAGCGGATCGGCGGTCAGCGCATGGCGCTGATCGGGCTCGGCTTCATCGGCGCGCTGATGGTGGCGCAACCGACTATGCAAGGCATTTCGGTCTACGCCTTGCTGGCGCTGGGCAACGCCGCGCTGGCGGCGGCGCGCGACCTTGCCGGCAGGGGGGTCTCCGCAGAGGTGCCGGGGATGATCGTGGCGATTTCCGCCGTCGTGGTGGTGCTGATCGGCGCCGGTGCCGCGCATCTGGTTTCAGAGCGCTGGGTCATGCCCGAGACGCGCCACCTGCTGCTGATGGCCGGCGCCGGATTTTTCCTGATCTTCGGTCACTTCTTCATCTTCATGGCCTATCGCGTCGGGCCAACCAGCGCCGTGGCGCCGTTCTATTATTGCTTCACCGTCTGGGCGGTCATTTCGGGCCTGCTGGTGTTCGGGCAATTCCCCAATGCATTGGCCGTCTGCGGCATCCTGCTGGTTGTCGGCAGCGGACTGACAATCGTGTCGCTGGATCAGCGCCAGCGCAGGCTGACCGTCGTCGCGTAGCACCCGTCACCGGGCGCAAAGCGTCGGTACGGATGAAGGTCTTGGAGCGAATACCGCCCCCCAACATTCCGTCTGGGAGCCAATAGCGCGCCCTCGAAGCGTCCCGCCCGTGCGCAGCAGGATACTCGCTTGATTGAACGCTTTGGCGTTCAACGGGACGTCAGGTCAGAGGTAGTTGGCGTGGGCCTTTGGAGCGGGTAGCGGGAATCGAACCCGCACTGTGAGCTTGGAAGGCTCTTGTGATACCATTTCACCATACCCGCATACACTGACCTAGCTAGTCGACGTCGTTGCGAAGGTCAAGGACCGTCAGTCCGGCATTCGGTACCTACAAATCCGCCAGCCCATCCGAACACTTTCGGTCCACACGGTGCCAAACTCGACCGTTCAGAGCGCCGAGTTTGCCCGTCACGGCTTTGCGCAGACAGCCTTTCGGCGAAACCTGCCGGTTCAACGCTCGAAAGCCGCCCGGATTTGATTTCGCGCAAGGAAGGACGCGGTTGCGATTTCTACCTTCCGCACATGGTCCTCAATCTGCTCATCGGCACCGTCATCATAAGTCTGACAGTCCTGGTCCACACCTTTGGCCTCATCGCCATCACGCATGCGATGGGATACCTTGTCGCGCGGTTTCGTATGCATGGGCGTCGCAGCCGCACTGTCGCTATGATAAGCGTGGTGATGGGGCTTTTCGCCGTCATGACCACCGAGGTCTGGCTCTGGGCCGGGCTGTACCGGTTGCTCGATATCTTCGTCGACTTCGAAACCGCCCTCTACTTTTCAACCATCACCTTTTCGACGGTTGGCTATGGCGACATCGTGCCTGCTCATGCGTGGCGTATGCTGGCGGCCCTTGAGGGAGTGAACGGGTTCCTGCTCATTGGCTGGTCGACCGCATATCTGATAGCGGCGGGAACCCGCATCGGCCCCTTCAAGGCTGGGGAGCATTTTTGACGGGGTCCATTGTCAGACCGCCGCTGAATGCCTGCTCTTCCCGGTTTCGAGATATTTGTCGAACTTCGCTGCGATGCTTCTGACAAAGGGGCGACTTTCCGCCGGCACGACGAAACAGTCGCCGTCGAGCTCAAGCAACCGGTCGGGATTTTTGAGAGCCATGGAACTTGCCTCGAGAAGGAGCCGTTGGCCGCGCTCGCCGAAGCGTTCCACCAGATCGATTGCCGAGAAGGCGAAATCGCACATCAGGCGCTCGATGATCCAGCCACGGACGCGATCATCATCGGACAATGCGATACCACGGATCGCGGCCAGTCCGCCGCCTGCGACCATGCGTCCATACTCGGCGGTCGAAGGCATGTTCTGCGCATAGCCTTGGCGAAACTGGCTGATGGATGACGGGCCGAGGCCGATCAGGGTCGCGCAGTGATCCTCGGTGTAGCCCTGGAAGTTTCGGTGCAATGTCCCCGAACGGGACGCAACTGCCAGCGCATCGCCGGGCTTTGCGAAATGGTCGAGCCCGATGGCCTCGTATCCCTTGTCGACGATGGCCCGCGCGGCCAGTTGCGATTGTTCGAAACGCTCCATGGGACCGGGCAACCATGCCTCGTCGATCATCGTTTGATGTTTCTTGAACCACGGCACATGAGCGTAGCCAAAAAGCGCTATCCGGTCTGGCTCCAGGGTCAGCGCCTGCTCGACGGTGGAGGAGACGCTCTCTTTGGTCTGATGCGGCAAGCCGTAGAGCAGATCGAGGTTCACGGACTCGACACCGCGTGAGCGAACCCCGTCGACGACCGCCTTGGTTAGCAGGAAGCTCTGCTCGCGGTTGATCGCTTTCTGCACCTTCGGATCGAAATCCTGTACGCCGAGGCTCGCTCGCGTCATGCCGATTTCGGCGAGTGCGTCGAGGCGTCCGTCGTCCATATCGTTGGGTTCGATTTCGACGCTGATCCTAGCGTCTGGAAGAAAATCAAAGCTGGCGCGCAATGCCGCACCCAGCGCCACCATGTCCTCGGGCTTCAGCATCGTCGGAGAGCCGCCGCCGAGGTGGACAGCACGCACCCCGGCCTTACCGGCGACGATACGGGCAACCGTGGCGATCTCCGCATGCAACGAACGGAGATAGGCGGTCACCGGTTCATAGTGACGTGTCTGCTTGGTATGGCAGGCGCAAAACCAGCAAAGCCTGTCGCAGTAGGGGATATGCAGATAGAGTGAAATCTCATCGCCGTTCCCGAGCGCTTCCAGCCAGCCTCGACAGACAGCGGCATCGACCCCCGCATGGAAATGCGGCGCGGTCGGATAACTGGTGTAGCGCGGCACGTTCTCGCCAAGTCTGGCAGCTAGCTCCGGTCGCATGTCACGATTCCTATGTTTTTATGGTCGAGGAAATGGCCGCATCGGCACGCCAATGCCTTGATTTCGGTCAAAGCCTCTTCAACGGACAAACTGCCGCAAGGCATTTTCAATGGCCGATGCTATCTTGCCGGCACTCTGGATCCACGGACGACCGCGATGACAGTGCGTCAAGATGTTCACAGCGCCGGCATTCCCGTGCTTTGCCAATCCTGCGAGGCAAGGCATCGCGGCGTTTGCGGTGCGCTTGACCCCGACCAGTTGGTCGCGCTCTCCAAGACCTCATCGAGGTACACGATTGAACCAGGAGCAGAACTGATCGGCGATGCCGAGACCGTCAACAGCTACTCCAACGTGCTTTCCGGCGTGGTGAAGCTGACAAAGGGGCTTTCGGACGGACGTCAGCAGATTGTCGGCCTCCAGTTCGCCCCCGATTTTCTGGGGCGACCTTTCAAGGTTGAAAGCGAGATCAACGCCGAAGCGGCAACAGCCGTCTCCCTGTGTTCATTTCCAAAGGCGTCCATCGAAAGGATGATGAGGGAGTCGCCGGAGCTCGAGCATCGCCTGCTCAAGCAAACGCTGAAGGAACTCGACGAAGCACGCGAGTGGATGGTGACGCTCGGACGCAAGACCGCTTCGGAGAAAGTGGCGAGCTTTCTGCTGATGATTGCCAGGAATATCGATCCTGCAACTGATCCAGCCACCAATTCGACGAGCTTCGATCTGCCGCTCACACGCGCCGACATCGCCGATTTTCTCGGTCTGACGATCGAGACGGTGAGCCGCCAGTTGACCAGACTGCGGGCGGAGGGCGTAATCCGGATCGAAAACAATCGACATGTGACGGTGGAAAGCCTGAGCCGCCTGGAGCGCCGCTCCGGGGCCTAGTGAGCGTCCGCGATCCCGATCATCGGCAAGACATGCTCGCGTTCAAATGCGATGTGCCTGCGCATGCTTTCGAAGAAACCGCGCAGCATGAAGCCGATAGCTTCCGGATTCTCGACGGGCTCGCCGTGACCGATCGCCAGCAGAATTTCAGTCACCTCGCCGGCAAAGCACTCGTCTTCCACGTGTTCGGCCCGCAACCGCCGGGTTGAGGCAAGGTTCGCATCGCTGCCGACCACCGCCTCTTCGTAAGCGGGGAAAATGATCGTCTCTTCATATTGATGAATGTTGCGCAAAAGCGGCAAGATCGCGTTAGCCGTGCTGAGGCACATCAAGGGATCGACGCCTGGCAACGCGTCGGCGATTTTCTCCAGAGAATCGCAGAGCTGCAGTTTCTCGCCATGCGCGCGCCTCATCACGGCTGCGGGCACGGCCTGCCTGTCGAACCGTCCAGCCGGCGTTGAAATTTCGCGGCGGTTTTCAAACAGCGGCGATCCTCGCGCTTTCTCCGAATTCAATGGCAACCTCCCGGTCGTTTGCGAGACCGACGCTGCCCAATCCGAACGCACCGAGCTTTGACATGGATCAAGGCGGCCACAAAGCCGCTGCTAAATGGTGCCGCTGCGGATCGATGTCCGCGAATCGGAATCCGAGGTCGGGGATATGTCATGAAATTCGGCACTGAAATCGTGGCTCTAGGCCTGTTTGCGTTTGCGGCCCTGGTGGCGGCAGGGTTCGGCGTGGACGAACCCTTTCGCCAGCATATGTGGGTGCTGTTCATCGTGCTGGTGGGCTTTACCGTTGTTCTTCTTCGCAACACCAGTTTCGCGCGGGCAGCCGCGGTTGACCCATCGGCCTACATGGATGGGCCGATTCGCTACGGCGCCATCGCCACTATGTTCTGGGGTGTTGTCGGCATGTTGGTCGGCGTCGTCATCGCGCTGCAACTCGCCTATCCGGACCTCAATATCCAACCCTGGTTGAATTTCGGCCGGCTGCGGCCATTGCACACATCCGCCGTCGTCTTTGCCTTCGGCGGCAATGCGCTGCTTTGCACGTCCTTGTATGTGGTGCAGCGCACCAGCCGTGCGCGGCTGTTTGGCGGCGGCCTCGCCTGGTTCGTGTTCTGGGGATATCAGCTTTTCATCGTCATGGCCGCGACCGGCTATCTGCTCGGCATCACCGAGAGCCGCGAATACGCCGAACCAGAATGGTACGTGGACATCTGGCTGACCATCGTCTGGGTCGCCTATCTCATCCTGTTCCTTGGCACGATCCTGAAGCGCAAGGAGCCGCATATCTACGTTGCCAACTGGTTCTACCTCTCCTTCATCGTCACCATCGCGATGCTGCATGTGGTCAATAACCTGTCGATGCCAGCGTCATTCCTGGGCTCCAAGAGCTACTCCGCTTTTTCTGGTGTCCAGGACGCCCTGACGCAATGGTGGTACGGTCACAACGCCGTCGGCTTCTTCCTCACCGCCGGCTTCCTCGGCATGATGTATTACTTCGTGCCCAAGCAGGCGAACCGGCCGGTCTATTCCTATCGTCTCTCGATCATCCACTTCTGGGCGCTGATCTTCCTCTACATCTGGGCCGGTCCGCACCATCTCCACTACACCGCCCTGCCCGACTGGGCGCAGACGCTCGGCATGGTGTTCTCGATCATGCTGTGGATGCCGTCATGGGGCGGCATGATCAACGGCCTGATGACGCTGTCCGGCGCTTGGGACAAGCTCCGCACCGATCCAATCATCCGCATGATGGTGATGGCTATCGCCTTCTACGGCATGTCGACCTTCGAAGGCCCGATGATGTCGATCAAGGCGGTCAATTCGCTGTCGCATTATACCGACTGGACCATTGGCCACGTGCACTCCGGTGCGCTCGGCTGGGTAGGCATGATCTCGTTCGGTGCGATCTACTACATGGTGCCGAAGCTGTGGAACCGCGACCGGCTCTATTCGCTGCGGCTGGTCACCTGGCACTTCTGGCTGGCGACGCTCGGCATCGTCGTCTACGCCGCGGTGATGTGGGTGTCCGGCATCATGCAGGGCCTGATGTGGCGCGAATACGACGAGCAAGGCTTCCTGGTCTACTCCTTCGCTGAAACCGTTGCCGCCATGCACCCCTACTACGTCATGCGCGCCATCGGCGGGGCGATGTACCTCTCCGGCGCTCTGATCATGGCTTGGAACGTCACCATGACCATCCTCGGACACCAGCGCGAGGAGGAGCCAATGCCCGGCTCCGTTCCCGCCCTTCAGCCTGCCGAATAAGGAGCCAGAAAATGGGCTTGATGGACAGACACGCAATCATCGAGAAGAACGCCACGCTTCTTCTCGTTGGCTCTCTTCTTGTGGTGACCGTCGGCGGCATCGTCGAGATCGCACCGCTCTTCTATCTCGACAATACGATCGAAAAGGTCGAGGGCATGCGGCCCTATTCGCCGCTCGAACTCGCCGGACGCAATGTCTATGTGCGCGAAGGCTGCTATCTCTGCCACAGCCAGATGATCAGGCCGTTCCGGGACGAAGTCGAACGCTATGGTCACTACAGCCTGGCGGCCGAGTCGATGTACGATCATCCTTTCCAGTGGGGATCGAAGCGAACCGGGCCGGACCTCGCCCGGGTTGGCGACCGCTACTCGAATGGATGGCACGTTCAGCACCTTACGGATCCGCGTTCGGTGGTGCCGGAATCGATCATGCCGAGCTACGCATTCCTGAAGGACCAGCCGATCGAGGTGAAGGATTTCTCGACACATCTGGTCGCCAATGGGCGGGTCGGCGTCCCCTACACCGATGACATGATCGCTCACGCCAATGCCGACCTGATGGCGCAGGCCGATCCCAACGCCGATACATCCGGTCTCGAGACCCGCTACCCCAAGGCCAAGATCGGCGACTTCGACGGCAATCCGCAACAGGTTACCGAAATGGATGCCCTCGTCGCCTATCTGCAGATGCTCGGCACCTTGGTCGATTTCAAGAACTACGACGAAGCCGCCGGCTATCGCTGAGGAGTTTTATCGATGGATTACAATTTGATGCGAGAGTTTGCCGACAGCTGGGGCCTGGTTGCCATGGCGCTTTTCTTTGTTGGCGCAGTCGCCTTCGCATTCCGCCCCGGCAGCCGCGGCCAAGCGGACGAAGCCGCCCGTATTCCTCTCAAGGACGATTGACGATGAGCAACGAGCATATCGACGAGGTCACTGGCGTCTCGACCACGGGCCATGAGTGGGATGGCATCAGGGAGCTCAACAACCCGCTTCCGCGCTGGTGGATCATAACATTCTACATTACCATTGTCTGGGCGATCGGCTACACCATTGCGTATCCCGCATGGCCGATGCTGACCTCGGCAACCAAGGGCGTGCTCGGCTACTCGAGCCGTAACGACGTCGGCAACGAGTTGGCGGCGGCCGAGGTTGCCAAGGGCAAGTATGTCGCGGCAATTCAATCGAAAACCGTGTCCGAGATCGCCTCCGACGATGCGTTGCGCGAATTCGCCATCGCCGCCGGTGGCGCCGCGTTCAAGGTCAATTGCGTGCAGTGCCATGGCTCCGGCGCGCAAGGGTCCAAGGGCTTTCCCAACCTGAACGACGACGACTGGTTGTGGGGCGGCAAGGCCGAGCAGATCCAGCAAACGATCACGCACGGCATCCGCTTCGCGTCCGATACGGATACCCGCGTGTCGGAAATGCCGGCCTTTGGCGACGTCATCACCGCCGACCAGGTCCAACAGGTTAGCGCCTACGTCGCCAGCCTGTCCGGCACTGTCAGCGATCAAGCGTTGGTCGCGCCCGGCGCCAAGGTCTTTGCGGAAAATTGCGTGGCCTGTCACGGCGACAACGCGAAAGGCAACAAGGAACTCGGCGCCCCCGACCTGACCGACGCGATCTGGCTCTACGGGCCCGGCGAAACAGCCATCGCCGCCCAGGTTCGCGCGCCGAAACACGGCGTGATGCCGGCCTGGGGCGCGCGCCTGGGCGAAACCAAGGTCAAGGAACTGGCGGTTTACGTGCATTCGCTTGGCGGTGGAGAATAGGAAGCGGGGGTCCATTCTCTGGCCATCATCGCCCAGGCGACGAGGCCCGGCAACGCCGGGCCTCGATTTGCATTCCGGCAACCCGGTTTGACTTGTATCAACGCGGTGCGGCTTGCCATGCGGCAAAGCTTGGTCAACGCGCGGCACTCCGGACGTCAGTTAAATCAGCGATGTCATTGCACTGCAAACCATCGGTTGCGCGATTGGAGATAACTCGTGCTGGACAACACACAAGTAGAACGGCTCGAAGCCGAGGCGGTCAACTCCGCCAAGACCCGTCAGCCACTTTACGCGGCACGCAAGAAGATCTTCCCGAAACGCGCCTCAGGCAACTTTCGCCGCTTCAAGTGGCTGGTGATGGCAATCACGCTGGGCATCTACTATCTGACGCCGTGGTTGCGATGGGATCGTGGCCCATTCGCCCCGGACCAGGCCGTGCTGCTCGATCTAGCCAACCGGCGCTTCTACTTCTTCTTCATCGAGATATGGCCGCAGGAGTTCTACTATGTGGCCGGCCTGCTGGTCATGGCCGGCGTCGGTCTTTTCCTGATCACGTCGACTGTCGGGCGTGCCTGGTGTGGCTACACATGCCCACAGACCGTATGGGTCGATCTGTTTCTCGTCGTCGAACGGGCCATCGAGGGTGATCGCAACGCGCGTATGAAGCTCGATGCCGGTCCCTGGACCGTCCGCAAACTCGTGCTGCGGGTATCGAAACACGCCATCTGGCTGGTCATAGGCGCGGCGACCGGCGGCGCCTGGATCTTCTATTTCGCCGATGCGCCGACGCTGGTTGTCGAGCTCTTTACCGGCACCGCGGCGCCCGTCGCCTACATCACCGTCGCCGTTCTGACGGCGACGACCTATACGTTCGGCGGGCTGATGCGCGAGCAAGTCTGCACCTACATGTGCCCATGGCCGCGCATCCAGGCGGCCATGCTCGACGAGAATTCCCTCACCGTCACCTACAATGACTGGCGCGGCGAACCGCGGTCGCGTCACGCCAAGAAGGTCCTTGCCGCAGGGCAGCCCGTCGGCGACTGCGTCGACTGCAATGCCTGCGTCGCGGTCTGCCCGATGGGAATCGACATTCGCGATGGCCAGCAACTCGAATGCATCACCTGCGCGCTTTGCATCGACGCCTGCGACGGCGTCATGGACAAACTCGGCAGGGAGCGCGGGCTGATCTCCTACGCGACGCTCTCCGACTACAACGCCAACATGACGCTGGCGACCGCGGGCGGTTCCAGTTCCGTCAATCCGTCGCTGGTCAGGGCGGCGGATGGCACGTTCTCCGACAAGGTGGCCCATTTTCATATCCGCAAGATCTTCCGGCCGCGCACTTACGTCTACATGGCTATGTGGTCGCTGATCGGCCTGGGCCTGCTCTATTCGCTGCTGACGCGCGACCGGCTCGAAGTCAACGTGCTGCATGACCGCAATCCGCAGTTCGTCACGCTGTCCGACGGCTCGATCCGCAACGGTTACACCGTCAAATTGCTCAACATGATCCCCGAGCCAAGGACGATCGTCGTCACCATTCAAGGCTTGCAGGGAGCCGAGATGAGCGTCGTTGGCATCGATCTGCCCGTCGGTCGCTCCGTCCCGATTTCGGTCGAACCCGACCGGCTGAAGATGCTGAAGGTTTTCGTGCGCCAGCCGGCGGGTCAGATCCAGGGCACGGCGCAGACCTTCAAGTTCCGGGTCGAAGACAAGGCGAGTTTCGAGTCGGACGAATACACCGCCACCTTCAACGCACCGGAGATCGCAAGATGACCGCCAAGGCGCAAAAGCCCCGCGAATTCACCGGCAAGCACATGTTGGCCGTCATCCTTGCCTTTTTCGGCGTGATCCTCGCGGTCAATCTGACGCTGGCGACGCTCGCCAACACAAGCTGGACTGGTCTTGTCGTCGAGAACACCTACGTGGCGAGCCAGCAATTCAACAAGAAGGCAGAGGAAGGGCGGGCGCAGGCAGCCCTCGGCTGGACAGGCAAGCTGACCATCGCATGGGGCGAGGTCCGCTATAGCCTCACTGATGCCGCCGGCAAGCCGGTTGCCTTGCATGGCGTCAAGGTGCTGTTTCGCCATCCGGCCTACGAGAAAGAAGACAAGTCGGTCACGCTCGCCCTCGCCACCGGACAGGAATTCGCCGCGCAGCACATGCCAAAGGACGGCGTCTGGATCGTCGAGGTGGACGCCGATGCCGGTCTCGCGGAGCCCTATCGCGAGGTCCGCAGGATCATGATTTCCCATGGAGCGCTGCAATGAGCTGTTGTGCGCCTGGCGCGGAAATGGCGCTGGATCTGGACAGCGGCACATCCGTCCTACCATCAAGCCAGGAGATCAAACTGGCGAGCCGATCGCTTGGCGATGGTCTCAGCCAGACCGACCTTTCAGTCCCTACGGTTCATTGCGCAGCCTGCATCCAAGCGATCGAGACGGCGTTGGGCAAGCTCGATCGCGTGGAGAGCGCTCGCGTCAACCTGTCGACCAAACGGGTTTCGGTCCAGTGGCGTGGCGACGACGTTCCACCGCTCGTCGCCGCGCTTGGGCGGCTCGGCTACCAGGCGCATCTGTTCGCCCCCGAGGTGGATGAAGAGGACAAGACGCTTTCGGAGCTGATCCGCGCCGTCGCGGTTGCCGGCTTTGCGGCCGGCAACATCATGCTGCTTTCGGTCTCGGTCTGGTCCGGTGCTGAGGGCCCGACCCGCGATCTGTTCCACTGGGTCTCGGCGCTGATCGCCATCCCGGCGCTTGCCTTCGCCGGCGGCATCTTCTTCCGCTCGGCCTGGAATGCGCTGCGCCACGGCCGCATGAACATGGACGTGCCCATCGCGGTCGGTGTCTCGCTCGCCTACGCCATGAGCCTCTACGAGACGATCAACCATGGCGACCACGCCTATTTCGATGCGTCGGTATCGTTGCTGTTCTTCCTGTTGATCGGCCGCACGCTGGATCACGTGATGCGCGAACGAGCCCGAACCGCCGTGAAAGGCCTGTCACAACTGGCGGCGCGTGGCGCCATGGTGGTGCGCGGCGATGGCGCGCGCGACTACCTGCCGATTGGCGAGATCGAGCCGGGCATGCAACTGCTGATCGCAGCCGGCGAAAGGATACCCGTCGACGGAAAGATCATTCGGGGATCGTCCGATCTCGACTGCTCTCTGGTTTCCGGCGAGAGCACGCCCAGAACCGCGGCGCCGGGCGAGTCCGTGCAGGCCGGCGTGCTCAACCTTACCGGTCCGCTGACAGTCCAGGCGACAGCCGCCGCGAAGGATTCTTTCCTGGCCGAAATGGTTCGGCTGATGGAAGCCGCCGAGGGCGGCCGCGCGCATTACCGCCGCATCGCAGACCGAGTTTCGGCGCTTTATGCTCCGGTGGTTCATCTCACCGCCTTCGTGACATTCCTTGGCTGGATGGCGGCGACCGGCGACTGGCATCGGGCGATGACCATCGCCATCGCCGTTCTCATCATCACATGTCCGTGCGCGCTCGGCCTCGCCGTACCGATCGTGCAGGTAGTGGCGGCGCGGCGCTTGTTCGAAAACGGCATCATGGTCAAAGACGGTTCGGCCATGGAACGCCTGGCAGCGATTGATACGGCGGTGTTCGACAAGACCGGCACGCTCACGCTCGGACAGCCCCGTCTCATCAATGCGTCGTCGATCGATCCGGCCATGCTGGCCATCGCAGCCGACATGGCCGCGCATTCGCGTCACCCATATTCAAAGGCCATAGCCGGCTTTGCAGGTCTTGCAGGCCGGCCGAAGCTCGAATCTGTCAGCGAGCACCCTGGTTTCGGGATCGAAGCCAGCGCGGCTGGAAGCACCTGGCGATTGGGTCGACGCGGATGGGCTGGATGGAAGGCGCGAACCGGCGGAGAAGGCAGACATGGCCATGGCGGAACGGTTCTGACGAAAGACGGGATCATTGTCGCGACCTTCGACTTCGAGGATGCGTTGCGTGCCGACGCCAGGGCAGCCATACTGGAATTGAGGGATGCCGGGGTGTCGGTCGAGATGCTCTCGGGCGATACCGCCGGGGCTTGTGGCAAAGTCGCGGAGATACTGAACATCGACAGCTTCGTCCCGGCCCTGCTCCCGTCTGGCAAGGTCGAGCACATCGAAACCCTGGCGAAAGCCGAACACAAGGTCCTGATGGTCGGCGATGGGCTCAACGACACGCCGGCACTGAGCGCGGCGCATGTCTCGATCGCTCCGGCCACTGCGGCCGACATCGGCCGCAGCGCTGCGGATTTCGTGTTCCTGCGCGAAAGCCTTCTGGCCGTGCCACTTGCCGTGGACATCTCGCGCAAGGCGGGAAGCCTGATCCGTCAGAACATCGCCATCGCGATCGTCTACAATGCCGTCGCGGTACCGATCGCCATCCTGGGCCACGTCACACCGCTGATCGCGGCTATCGCCATGTCCGCCTCGTCGCTGCTTGTGATCGGAAATGCGCTGCGCCTGCAAGGCTTTGTGGCAAGCGCACCGGCGCAAGACGCGCGGCGAGACAGGCGCGCCCGTGTCGACCAGTTGGCACAATCGTCATGACGACGCTTGTTTACCTCATACCCGTGGCCCTCTTTCTTGGCGCGCTGGGCCTTGCCGGCTTCCTGTGGGCCTTGAGGAGCGGTCAATACGAGGATCTTGACGGAGCCGCCGAGCGGATCCTAATCGATCGGGACGACAAGCCGGACCTCTGATCCGGGTGGTTTTGCCGACAAGGGCACCCATAGGGCACCGATGTCGTCCGTTGGCGCATTGCCAGCGCTCCGCGTCATGTGACGCGCACGATTGCCCTTGGTCGAGGGCTCATGCCGACCAACTAATGAAACTCAACCAGTTTGCGCCAACGCAAAGAGACGCTGCGTCATCTCGGGTATCTTCTGCTTATCAGCAACGGTTGAGAGACAGGAGACTACCATGTTCACGCGACGCGAAGCCCTCTTCGGAGCAGCCATTGGCGCTGCCGCCGTGGCGGCGATGCCGGCATTTTCCGCAACGATCACACAAGCTGACATCAAGGCGCTGCCGCGCGAAAAGATCAAGCTCGTGGCACCGCCTTTCGTCCATCCGCACGATCAGGTCGCCAAGACAGGACCGAAGGTCGTCGAATTTACCATGACGATCGAAGAAAAGCCTGTCGTCATCGACGCCGACGGCACAAAGCTCAATGCGATGACTTACAACGGCACGATTCCTGGCCCGCTGATGGTCGTGCACCAGGACGACTATGTCGAACTGACGCTCATCAACCCCGATACCAACTCCCTTGCCCACAACATCGACTTCCACGCCGCAACCGGTGCACTGGGCGGCGGCGGCCTGACCTTGATCAACCCCGGCGAACAGGTAACCCTGCGCTTCAAGGCAACCCGGACGGGAACGTTCGTCTATCACTGCGCGCCCGGCGGCCCGATGATCCCGTGGCATGTCGTCTCCGGCATGAACGGCGCGATCATGGTCCTGCCGCGCGATGGCCTGAGGAACGACCAGGGCAAGCCGGTCAAATACGACAGGATCTTCTACATCGGCGAGAGCGACTTCTACATCCCGCGCGACGAGAAGGGCAATTTCAAGAGCTACGAGTCGGCCGGCGACGGTTACGACGACATCGTCAAGGTGATGCGCGGGCTGATCCCGACGCATGTCGTGTTCAACGGCAAGGTCGGTTCGCTGACCGGCGACAACGCCATGAAGGCGAAGGTCGGCGAGACCGTGTTGATCGTCCATTCGCAGGCCAACCGCGATACGCGGCCGCATCTGATCGGTGGGCACGGTGACTATGTCTGGGAGCAGGGCAAATTCGCCAACCCGCCGGCCAAGGATCTGGAAACCTGGTTCATCCGCGGCGGCTCGGCGGGTTCGGCGCTCTATACGTTCCTGCAGCCGGGCATCTATGCCTACGTCAATCACAATCTGATCGAGGCCGTGGAACTCGGAGCGACTGCTCATTTCATGGTCGAGGGCACGTGGAATGACGACCTGATGACGCAGGTCGAGGCGCCGAAACCCATTGCCGTGAACTGACTATACTGAAAACCGCCCGGACAGCGGTGCTGTCCGGGCTTGGACAAAAGTTATGTCGCTTTCCATCTTGAAGCTTGTGTCGGTCGCCATGGCGGCCGCAACTGTGCCGGTAGGACTGTCGATACAGGCAGCCGGTGGGCATCGGCAGTCCCGCCCCGTTGCCATGACGACCTTGCTTCCCGGCTCGATTACCTACCCGATGCCCGGCGAATTCCTGAAGGGCGGGCACCCGCAAGGCAATCCCCGTCTCGAGCGGCAACTCGACAGGCCTCTCGAAATCATGACCTATCAAGTCAGCGTCGGCGACTATGCGGCCTGTGTCGCGGCCGGCGGCTGTCAGCCACCACAGGAGACACGCGCGGTCCCGAGCGATGCTCCCGTGACCGGAGTGAGCTATCTCGATGCCGAAGCCTATGCCCGGTGGTATTCCGAGGCGACCGGCGGCCACTGGCGTTTGCCATCCGACGAGGAATGGGCGTTTGCCGCGGCTGAGCGGTTCGCAGGCGAATTCGAGGGCGTGGAAGACGATGCCAACAACCCCGCCAGGCGCTGGCTGACCAGCTACAAGGCCGAGGTGGAACTCAAAATCAAACCGGACCCCCGGCCCAGGAGCCGTGGCTCCTTCGGAGTGAATTCCCGAGGCCTCGCGGACTTCTCCGGCAACGTCTGGGAGTGGACGTCGACCTGCTATGTCCGCACAACGTTGGCTGCCGATGGTACCGGTGTTGCGAGTTCGGTCGACAATTGCGGCGTCCATGTCCTTGAAGGGCGTCACAGAGCCTATATGTCGAACTTCGTCAGCGACGGGAAAAGCGGAGGCTGTGCCGTCGGAACGCCTCCCGACAATCTGGGATTCAGGTTGATACGGGACCATGCGGGATGGGCGAACCGGATTTTCGGCTGGCTGGGCATCGTCTGAACGGCACATCAACGTCTTTTCGACCCGTCGCGAGCCCGCCTGCCGCCGCGCCACTCACCGTGCTTTTGGCGTCATCAACGCGGTTCCATAGGTTACAAGGAAGCCGGCAAATGCCGCCACCCAGGCGGTGCCGGCAATGTCGATCATCACGCCATAGGGAACGAAAGTGGCCAGGATTCTCAGCGATCCCGCGAGAAGGATGGCGACGAAGACAAACGAGGCGCCTCTTCCAGCCTTGAGTCCTCGTCCAGTGTGCCCGAGCGTTGCGCGGATCATCACGGCGAGCGTCATCGAGCCAACCGCGCCGGTTCCGAGTGCGTGCAGTCCCGCCGCCGCCGGCACGGCGCCTGGGAAGAAGATCGACGCCGAGACCAGGGCAAGGCCGACCGGCACAAAGGCGTATGCGAGATGAAGTATCAGCACCAGCGGATCCCGCAAGGTACGCTCGCCGGCCCATCGCGATAAACGCCATGCCTGGCCAATTGCGGCGGTCGCCAGCAGCAGCGCGGAGACGATGTTTTCCGGGGCGAACGTCCATGCTCCCAGTGCAATGGCCGAGATGGCTATAGATGCCATGTCAAAACGGTCGAACGGCGCGGGAAGCCTGCCAGGATTTTCGCGGACGAGCCAATTGCGGGTGAAACTCGGAATGATACGCCCGCCGATGAGCGAGATGAGCATGATCGCCGCAGCCATGCCGAGCCTTCGGCTGACGTCCGATGTGCCTTGAATATGTGCCTCGATATGGAACACGCCGTTGGCGCAAGCCAGAACGGCCAGCGGCAGCAGCACCTTGAGGTTGCGCCAGTTGCGTCCGGCGACAATTTCGCGTGCCGCCGCCGCGGTGACCGCGAGCAGAAACGCACCGTCGATCAGGGCGCCTGCTTCCCAGCCGATATCCGCCGAGAAGAAAACAGCGGCGCGCCCGGCGACCCACAGGACAACCAATGCCAGCAATGGCAAGCCTTGCACAGGCAGCCGGCCGGTCCAGTTCGGGATGGCGGTCAGCAGGAAGCCGGTAACGATCGCCGGCAGATAGCCGAACAACATCTCATGGACATGCCAGTCGACGGGAACGAACGCACTGTGGGCGTCGAGTTCGCCCGCATAGATCGGCAGCCAAAGCAGAATGGACAGCCCGGCATAAAGCGACCCAAGGAAGAAGAAGGGCCTGAACCCGTAGGAAAGAAACGCCGGCCCGGTGTAGGCCCGCAGGCGTGGAATTCCCATGACTTGCATCCTCAAATGAAAAGGGCCGGATGAACCGCCGCCCTCGGTCCGTCCGGCCCTAGCCTGCCAGCTGATGCCGGCAGGCATGCCTGTATCGATTGCCGGTCAGTTGGCCGGGATCTGGCTGAACAGGTCTGCGAACACCGTCTTTGCCTTGCCTGGGTGCTTGACCGCCTTGGCTGCATCGAGGTTGACCGGCTTGCCGACAACGATCAGGGCGACCATGCCCATGCCATAGTGGGGTGCGCATCTGACGCCGTAGACGCCCTCTTTCGTCAGTGTGACGGTGATTTCCTCGCTGGGCTTTCCCTTGAAGGGTTCAGCGCCATCCGGAAGCATGCCCTTGATCGACTCAGCGTCGTGCGTCTTGTCGGTCGGCACGAACTTTACGGTGTCGCCGGGTGCGGCCTTGACGAAGTCTGGCTGGAAAACCATCGCGCCTTTTTCGCCTTTGTTGAGCATTTGCACCACGTGCTCTTCGGCGCTTGCGCCGCTGGCGAGCGCGAGGATGGAGACTGCGGCAGCGAGGATGGAGAGTTTCATCGATTTGTCCTTTGTTTCGTCTTCGCGGCATTGGCCGTTCCATGCCATTTAGCCTGATATGCGCCGGCAGAATTTGCGCTGGCGCAAACTCGGGGTAGAAAGGTTTCCCGCACGACTGGTGCGGAACAGGCCGTGGGGGATCCGCTTGGCTGCGCTGGACCGATCGCTGATATCGCGACTGCCGCTCTTCCGGGAACTGACGCCCGACGAGCAGACCGAGCTTCTCCGAAGCGCGAGATCGTCACGCTATGCCAAGGACACGGCGATCTTCGAGCAGGAAACCGACGCCCATTCCTTTTTCGTTCTGATCGCGGGGCACATACGCGTCGTCCGCACCACGCCGGACGGACAGCAGGTCATCGCCAGATACATCAGCGAAGGCGAGATTTTTGGCGTGGCCGCAGCGCTTGGCCGGACCACCTATCCTGCCAGCGCAGTCGCCGCGGTGGACTGCGTGGTACTGGCCTGGGCCAACGCGCTTTGGCCGGAGCTGGCGCGGCGGTTCCCGGCGTTTGGGGCGACCACCTACAGGACGGTTGGGAACAGGCTGCAAGAAACCCAGACGCGGGTGATGGAGATGTCGACGGAGCAGGTGGAGCAGCGGGTCGCGCATGCGCTGCTGCGACTGGCGAACCAGACTGGCCGAAAAACCGACAGCGGCATCGAAATCGACTTCCCGATCTCGCGGCAGGACATCGCCGAGATGACTGGCACGACACTTCACACCGTCAGCCGTTTGCTGAGCAAGTGGGAAGAGAGGGGGATCATTGTCAGCGGGCGCCAGAAAGTCACGGTCAAGGATCCGCATCGCCTGGTGGTCCTGTCCGAGAACCGGGACAAGGGCTGACCATCACCGGTCTCCTCGAACAACCGATTCCAATTCGAGGAGAAAGTCGCCCTCCTCGATCTGATGTTCTCGGCATGCCTCCGCCACGGTATGGAAAGTGCCGATCGGACAGCCGACGCAAAGCATCCTGTATCTCAACAGCACTGCCACCGTTGCCGGCCATCGCCTCATGATCTCGTCGACGACCATGTCGGGGTTGATAGAACTGGCTTGCTTCATGGTCGAACTTTTCGCCTCCACAAAACGCATTCATATGTCCAGCGCGTCCTGTCTTCGTTGCGCTTTCGCAACTTGAAGAACAGTAGAGAAGCCGGAACAGCTCCCCCGGCCAGACCCTACGAGTCTGAGAAACGGTCAATGCGAGGACCTCCGCGGAGCCGCCGCGTCCGGCGCATTCGGACACTGGTCGGATGGCAATACCAACGACGGTGCCGACTCCGGCAGTCAATACCATTGCCCGCGCGCCCCAGAATGTAACGCTGCCGGCTCCAGCGCCGAGTGCATCCAACACCGCAAGGAACAGCAGAGAGGCAATGGACACGACGGCAACAAGTCATGCCGCCGCCGAGACCAGCACCCTCGCCAATGGCGTGGTCGCGCCCCTGACAGCCAATTGTCAGCTCTGGCGTGAGATATTGCGTTTGAAGCGATCCGAAACGGATTCGCCAGTGCAACCTGGAATGCAATGCAAATGAAGCAGATTGCCTTGTCACTTTTTGTCATCGCCGCCTCTGGCGCCTATGTGTGGGAACAGGCCGGCAAGGGCCCCGCGGACGACATGCTGGGTTCGACGCAGCCCGCCGACGCCGCCGAGGGAGGTACCGCGCAGCCGGTAATCCCCGCCGCACCAACTGACAACGCCCCGGCTCCGACCATGCCTGTGATTCGCCAGCAGAGCGTCCGGCTCGAGCCCCAGTTCAACACTCCGCCGGCGATTGGCAGGGAAACGACGGCCGCCATCGCAGCACCCACACCGAAGCTGGAACCCGTCGTGAAGCAAGCGCAGGTTTCGCGGGCACTCGCCCCGACGCCAGTGCCGACTGGCGCCGCAACGGTACCGGCCGCCGCCGTTCCCGCGCCTGAAACGCCATCCTTCGTCATCACCCCGGCCGTTTACATACCCATTCCGCAACCGCGGCCGGACTATGCGGAGGCAACCGCCCGCGTCATCCGCACCGGCATGAAGGCGACCGTGAATGCCGGCACGAAGCCGGCCGCGCATGGCTTCGTCGATGGCACCTACACCGGTCCCGTCACGGACGCCTATTACGGGCTCATCCAGATTCAGGCCTCCATCCAAGGCGGTCGCCTGACGGCGCTGAAAGTGCTGAAATACCCATCTGACCGCCGCACGTCCGTCAGCATCAACCGGCAGGCACTGCCGATGCTGCGCGACGAGGCGATCAGCGCGCAAAGCGCCCGTGTCGACATCATTTCGGGCGCGACGCTGACCAGCAGGGCCTTCATCCAGTCGCTCGGCGGCGCGCTGAAGAAAGCTTCGTCGTAATTCATGCGCGAAACGCGGATTTTGATGGGCATGCCCGTCACCGTCGATGTCGGCGGCGCGTCGCACGCGTTGATCGACAAGGTCTTCGATTATTTCGAGCATATCGATCGGCGCTTCAGCACCTACAGGACCGACAGCGAGATTTCCGCCATCAACCGGGGCGACGTTCCGGTCAGGGACTGGAGCGGCGAGATGATGGAGGTGCTGGCGCTCGCCGAACAGACGAAAAACGAGACGGACGGATACTTCGACATTCGCAAGCCTGACGGTTCCCTTGATCCGTCCGGCATCGTCAAGGGCTGGGCCATTCGCAACGCGGCCGAAATCGTTCGACAGGGCGGGGTCAGCGATTTCTTCATCGAGGCCGGCGGCGACATCCAGGCGTCCGGGAAAAACGGAGAAGGAAAGGACTGGAGCGTGGGTATCCGCAATCCATTCAATGCGGATGAGGTCATCAAGATCGTTTACCCGCGCGGGCGCGGCGTCGCGACGTCCGGTACCTATGTACGCGGCCAGCATATCTACAATCCGCATGGAGCTGGCGCCCCGATCGCCGACATCGTCAGTTTGACGGTGATCGGGGCGGATGTCCTCGAAGCGGATCGTTTCGCCACCGCGGCCTTCGCCATGGGACGGGACGGCATCTTTTTTCTCGAGCAAACGCCTGGTCTCGAAGGCTACGTCGTCGACATCGATGGCCGTGCCACGCCGACGAGCGGCTTCGGAGCACTTTGCACGCCATGATCAAGACCATTGACCGATTTCTCGACCGGCTGACCATGTACAGGTTGATCCTGTATTATCTCATGGCTCTGGTGGCCACGGCCCTGGTGTTCGGATTTGCCGGCCTGGTACCGCATGATCCGGTGGCGCTCGCTTTCACCACGGCCTTGGCGCTGGCGGCATGCTGGATAGCCAACAAGGTCTTCGCCCGCATCTTCGAAGTGCCGGCCAACAGTGAGTCGGTCTACATCACCGCGCTTATCCTGGCGCTTATCCTCGACCCGGTGGCCGTCACCGATCTTGCGGGCATCGGTGCCGTGGCATTCGCTTCCGTCTGGGCGATCTCGTCCAAATTCATCTTCGCCGTCGGCAGAAAGCACCTGTTCAATCCGGCTGCCCTGGGCGTGGCATTGTCGGCATTCCTGCTCGACAAGCCGGCAACCTGGTGGGTCGGCGGCAATTTGTGGCTGCTTCCCGTCGTGCTGGTCGGGGGTATCCTCATTGTCCGGAAGCTGCGCCGGCTGGATCTTTTCGCGACTTTCGTTGCCGTCGCGCTGGCGACCATCCTGGCTACCACCGAACCCTCGCAATATGGCGTCGCGCTCAAGGAAACCCTGACTTCGTCGCCGCTGTTGTTCTTCGCCTTCGTGATGCTGACCGAGCCATTGACAGCGCCGACGACGCGTTTGCCGCGCATTGCCTTCGCCGCCATCGTCGGCTTCCTGTTCGCCCCGAACATCCATATCGGCTCGTTCTATTTCACGCCGGAACTGGCATTGCTGGCAGGCAACTTGTTTGCCTATGCAGCCGGCCCGAGGGGACGCTTCGTGCTGACATTGGAACGCATCGAGCGCTCGGCTGTCGACAGCTATGATTTCATCTTCAGGTCACAGCGAAAGCTTGCCTTCCAGGCTGGCCAGTATCTTGAATGGACGCTTGGCCTCGACCGTTCCGACAATCGCGGCAACCGGCGCTACTTCACCATCGCCTCCGCACCCACGGAGGAAACGGTTCGCCTCGGCGTCAAGTTCTATCCCGAATCCAGCGCCTTCAAGCGCGAGCTTATGACCCTCAAGCCCGGCGACCGGATTCATGCCGCGCAATTGGCCGGGAGCTTCACGTTGCCCGCCAAGCCCGAAACCAAGATTGCCTTCCTTGCCGGAGGCATCGGCATCACGCCGTTCCGATCCATGCTGCAACATCTTCTCGACCGGAAGGAAAGACGGCCGATCGTCATCCTCTATGGGACCGAAGGCCAGCAGGATATCGCCTATCGCGACGTGCTCGGCGCCGCCAGGCGAGAGCTCGGCATCCGGACGGTTCATGCCGTTGCCCGCGGTGGTGAACACGGCCAGTATCCCGGCTATATCGACGAGCGTCTGATCCGCTTGGCCATACCCGACTACCTTGAGCGGACATTCTACATCTCCGGCCCTCAGGCGATGGTCAAGGCGCTGCGCCAAAAGCTTCGCGCGATGGGCGTTCGCCGCTCGCGGATAAAGGTCGACTACTTCCCGGGGTTTGCGTGAAGCGGGGGTCAACGGTGTCGTGGCAAGGAAATGGTAACGACCAGGCCGGGGTTAGCGTTGGCCATGTCAAGGCGTCCGCCGTAGGCTTCGACAATGTCCGAGACGATGGCAAGGCCAAGGCCGCTGCTGCCACCTTTGCTGTCCAGTTGGACACCGCGCGACAGGGCGGATTGCCGATCCGCTTCGGGAATACCAGGTCCGTCGTCCGCGACGGCAATGACGACTCCGCCGGAAGTCGCGGATGCGTCGACCCGCACCTCGGACTTTGCGTAGCGCACCGCGTTCTCGACCAGATTGCCGAGGATTTCGGACAGGTCACCTTCATCGATTGACGCCATCAGATCGGCGGCGATCTCCACCTTGAACGAAAGCTGCTCGCCGCTTGGCGTGCGTTTGACCACGGCAATGACGCCCGCCGCCGTTTCCCGAATGCGGCAAAAGGCCTTGGCCGATACGCCGGGTGCGAGGCGGGCGCGCGCGAGTTCCCGCTCGACGTGACGTCGGATCGCCGCCGCGCTCTTCTCGATTTCGTCGGCCAGGCTGGTCTCGCCCTTCTTGCGCAAGGCGCGAATGTCGGCCGACAGGACCTGCAGCGGTGTCTTGAGGCCATGCGCCAGATCTGTCGCGCGGGATCGGGCGCGCGCCAGCGCCTTCTCCTGGGCATCGAGCAGCCGATTTATTTCATCGGCAAGCGGCTGCACCTCGCTCGGCGCCGCTACATCCAATCGCGCGGCTCGCTGTGCAATCACGTTTCGAACCGCGACCCGCAGGCCTTCCAACGGAGCAAGACCGACGGTGATCTGGATGAAGAATGCTGCCATGAGGGCGAGGGCAAGCAGGATCAGGGCCGGAGCAAGATCGCGAACATATTCACTGACCGCCAGTTCCACGCCGCGATGGTTTTCCGCGACGATGGCGCGAAATGATCGGCCGTCGACATCGGTGACCATGCGCTCGACGGCGATGGCCAGCTCCCCGTCGGGCCCTTTGAATTCCTTGAATTCCCTGAGTTCGCCACCGGTTCCGAGGGCCGGCAAGGCAAGGGTTGCATCCCATAATGAACGCGACCGGACGAGGCTGCCGGAACCGACGTCCTCGACCTGCCAGTAATAGCCGGACAAGGGAATGGAAAAGCGTGGGTCGGTCAGGGCTGCCTGGACCGAAAGGCGGCCGTCGGGGCCGTATGCGGTAGCGCCGATCAGGTCGTTGAGGTCGACGGTCAGCTCACTGACGACGCGCCGTTCCACATTCAACTCGAATAGATAGCGCAGTCCGACTCCCGCCACGGCAAGTGCGATGAGGATTGAAACCGTCGCTGCCGACCAGAGCCTGAAGCGGATCGAGTTGCCCATCAAGTGGGCTCATCGGGTATCAGATACCCGAAGCCACGTCGCGTTTCGATGACGTCGCTGCCAAGCTTGCGACGCAGGCGCGCGACAATGACCTCGATCGTGTTCGGATCGCGGTCATTGCCTGAATCATACAGGTGCTCGGCCAGTTCGGTGGGTGCCACCACGCTCCCGGCATGATGCATCAGAAACGCCAGGAGCCGATACTCCAGCGGCGAAAGCGAAACGGGAATGCCGCGCAGCGAGATACGCATCTGGCGCGTGTCCAGAAGCAGAGGCCCGGACTTCAGCACGGGCGCCGCCTGCCCCGTCGAGCGCCGTAGAATTGCCCGCAACCGGGCAAGCAGTTCTTCCATTTCGAAAGGCTTGGGGAGATAGTCATCGGCGCCGGAATTGATGCCTTCGACACGCTCCGTCCACATGCCCCTGGCCGTCAGGATGAGAACAGGAAACCGTCGGCCATTGGCCCGCCAGCGTTTCAGGACAGTGAGGCCGTCGAGCTTGGGCAATCCGAGATCCAGAATGGCAGCGTCATAGGTTTCGACATCGCCTGAGAACCATGCAGCTTCGCCATCGCGCACGATATCGACCGCCATCCCGGATGCCTTCAGGGCAGCCGCGATGTCGGCCGCGATGCGCGGCTCGTCTTCAGCAAGGAGAATCTTCATCAGTCACCCTCCCCGCCCCCTATGATGACGCCGGCATCAGCGTCGACATCGACGATCTTGCGGCGGCCATCCGCGACGATGATCTGGAACCGATAGACCCATTTGTCGCCGAGGCGGATGAGGTCGACAGCGACAACATCGCCGGGCGTTTGGGCGCGAACGATGTCCAGGATTTTGGCAAGGCCTTTGATTTCGCCGTGTTCGTAGAGGTCTCGCGCCCGATCGTGGTCGCCGTCGTCATCCTCGTCGCCAAAAGCGGCAAGCGGCTGGACCAGGGCAAGCCCGATCAGGCCCATGACCATGAGACGCTTCAGCTTGGCTATCATCAACAAGGCATCTCGCACACGGAAGCTGTCAATCTGCTGTCAGCCATCCTCAGCCGACAGCAAGCAAGAGTTCTCTATTGAATGTCATCGCGTCCAATCATGGCCGCGCTGAGAAGGATATCGAAATCATGCGCAATTCCATGTTTCTGCTTGTAGCGCTCGGAGGCCTCACAATCTTTGCCCTGCCGGCGGCCGCTGAATCGAACGAAGGGTCATGTGGAGCGCCAGCTGCCGCCGCCCCTGCCGGTCCAATCGATCTTGAGGCCATCCCGATGAAGGACGCTACCGGCCCGAAGGCAGTCAAAGGCGTCGGCGACGACGAGTGCGATGATCGGTCCGCCGGTGGCATCACTGGCGAAAATGAAGCATCAGACGACGACTAGTACCCCAATCGATGCCAGCGGCCCTTTCCGTCTTGCCGGACCGGTCAATCATTCTCGGCAACCGCCTGTGATTGATCGGGAAAAGGGCCGCGGGCGTGCAAACCACTCCTCTCCATGCCAGCCCACACGATACGCGACGCTGCCCCTTGCTGAAAATGATTCAGATCAAGGCACGCCGCGGCCAGGATGTCGATAAACGGCGGGAATAGGCGTTTGAGGAGGCATCCGTGCAAGCCGAAACCATAATGACCTCGCCAGTGGTCGGAATAGCGCCGTCCGCATCTGTCGCAGAAGCGGCTCAGTTGATGCTCTCGAAAAGGATCAGTGGCCTGCCTGTCATCCGCGGCGACGGTGTGTTGGTTGGAATGGTCAGCGAGGGCGATTTCCTGCGCCGCGGAGAACTCGGCACCGAGCGCAAGCGCTCGCGTTGGCTGGAATTTCTCGTCAGCCCCGGGAAAGCCGCTGATGAATACGTCCGAGCCAACGGGCGGCGGGTCGAAGAGGTGATGTCCGATGATGTCGTCACGGCAACCCGCAACGTTTCGCTGGCAGAGATCGTCGAACTGATGGCACGTCACCGCATCAAACGCATACCGATCGTCGAAGCCGGCAGGGTTGTCGGCATCATTGCCCGCTCCGACCTTCTTCGGGCATTGCTTCTCCCGCAGCCAGCCGTGGCCCCGATGTCCGTCGACGACGAACAGATGCGCCAGACTATCCTGGCCGAACTCGCTGCCCAAAAATGGGTGGCCAAGGACATGATAAATGTGATCGTCGACAAGGGCGTGGTGAAACTGAGCGGCGCCATCTTCGATGAACGCGAGCGCCAAGCAGCGATTGTCGCGGCGGAAAACGTCGCCGGCGTCAAAGCCGTCAAGGATGATCTCTTCTGCGCCGACCCTCTGTCCGTCATTCTGGTTTCGTAGCGCCTGAGGCCAGCAACACGACCTTGTCGACGCGAACTGTGTGTCCGCTCGGCGCTCTAACGTTGGCCGGTCGCCTGTTGCAGCCGTGCGATCAAGTCACGGTTGCGGCAATAATCCGGCGGGTTATCGGCTTGCTGGTGTTCGTCGAGCCAGATCGAGCATTCGTCCTGATGGCCGCAGGAGCGGCAGCGGTCCACGGCCCGATTCGTGACAGCTATATGGTCCGGCACCATTTTCAATTGTTTGTCGACACCCAGCTTGCGCATCATGCGGTCCATCAAGGCGGTCCTGGTATCAACGGAAATCAGGTAGTCGAGAAAGCTCATGTCGGTCACTCCTGCCTTTTGGCATCATTGCCAAGCCGGCGACCACGACATTGATCTCGGTCAACAGGCGGATCCGTTGCCAAGTCCGGGCGGTGAAGCGATGGATTGAAGCTCCCGAGCAACGAAAGCCGTCAGAACAAGAAGACTTTCAAGTCCAAGCCATGCCGCCGGCTAGACGGACGCCACAAGCCGGTCGAGGAAGGACCGCTGGCCGGCAAGTATCTTTTCCCGAGCCTGGGCGAGATCCAGCCACTCACCACGATCGATCTCGGGAAAGGACTGCACGCGGCCACTGCGCGGCGGCCACTCCATTTCGAACATGTTGCTGCGCAGCGTAGCGGTGTCGAAATCGCCTTCGACCGCGAAGGCCGTGATGAGCTTGCCTCCGCGCTGACGCAACTCGCGCAAGGGAAGCAGCGGTGCCCCCCTGACCTCCCAGCCGGTTTCCTCGGCGAATTCGCGACGCGCCGCGGCCTCGGGCTGTTCGTCATCGCCATACTCGCCCTTGGCAATGGACCACGCGCCGAGATCGCGGCTTTGCCAGAACGGGCCGCCCGGGTGGACAAGCAGCACCTGCAGGCCGCTGTTCGACCTGCGATAGGGCAGGATGCCCGCACTTTTCTTGGCCATGACTTCACGCCCTCGCCATACAGTCTGTCATCGGGGGCAGGCTGAACAGGTCTTCTGCCGATCACCCGCAGCGCTCTCGGTCGCTTTGGGCATCAAATCATCAATACGACATGAAGCGGTTGATGCTGCTTTCCTCAATCAGCGAGTGCGTGACGCCGCCGAACGCCCATTCCCGCAGACGGCTGTGACCATATGCACCGGAGACGATCAGGTCCGCATGGATCGACCGCGCAAATGTCAGCAACTGATCGCCGTCAGCCTCGCCGACGATCGATTCGGTTCGTGCCATGATACCGTGATGTTCGAGAAAGACCGCGACATCGGCGAGGCTGTCGCGAATGCCTTCGTCGCGGTCGGTATCAATTGTGGCGACGACGACTTCGTTGGCCTTGGCCAGAAAAGGCAGGGCATCTGCTATCGCCCGCCGCGCTTCCCTGGTGTCCTTCCAGGCAACCAGCACGGTTTTTGCCATGACATGTTCGACATTGCTCGCGGCAACCAGGACCGGTCGGCCAGCACCGAGTACGAGGCTGCCGACATCCACTGCGCGAAAGACATTTTCCCCTTTCTCGCTGCCGGTAACGATAAGATCGGCCGTCCTGGCCGAAACGCTCAGAAAACGAGTCGGGCTGGAAACGGATTGCCCCCATTCGCTGAAGATCGAAGCGGGAACCAGTCTCTCGAATTCGGCTCGCAGTTCGGCAAGCCGCTTTTCGATTTCCGTGCGCTGGATCTGCATGATCTCCCCTTCGTAGACCATACCGTTGCCTGTCGCGACCAGGGGCGGAACATCCGCAGCCGCCAGGCCGATGAGACGGGCTCCAAACCGCTCCGCAAGCTCGATTCCCAATTTCACCGTTGCTGCAGGAGGTGCATCCACGGCAAGATTCACGATGATTGACTTGTAGGACATGATTGGGCGCCTCTCGTTGGACCGGTGGAACGCGAAGATGAAATGCATCCACCGACGCTCGATGCCTTGATGCGGGTCAAAAGACTTTTTCTCAATTGCCGGCACATTCGTTCACGAGCCTCTGGCATGATCGGTTTTGCGTGGGCAGATTGGGCGATGAGTGATAACTAGGCCGAATTGCACGTCCCCGTATCCAAGGACTTCATGTGAACGACAAGGAAACGCGCGCTTTGCCGACCGGCGAAACCATGCTGAAATCGGTGTCAGCGTTCGGTAACAGCGAGATCGGCAGGCTGATCATGTCCTATGACTGGTCGACTTCACCGGTTGGCCCAATAGGCTCATGGTCTCAGACGCTGATCAACACCGTCTGCACCATGCTCCCGGCCCGCACGCCGATCGCCCTGTTCTGGGGGGCCGACCATGTGGCGCTCTACAACGATGCCTGTGCCTCGTTGCTGGCCGGAAAGCATCCGCTGGCGCTCGGTGGCCCGGCGTCGTCGGCAAGTCGAGCAAAGCTGTGGGACGACCTCGAATCATCGCTTCACAAGGTGCGCACCTCCGGCGAGACTGTTCTTGCGCATGCGAAGCCACTGCAGGGTGAGCGGTACGGCATTGCCGAAGAGGTCTATTTCGACATTTCATACTCGCCGGTCATCGAGGTGGACGGCGCGGTCGGTGGCGTGCTGTGCATTCTGAGCGAAGTCACTGATCGAGTTCGCGGCGAACAGCGGACCATGGCCGAGCATGACCGGCTGGCCCTCATGTTCGAGCAAGCCCCGGGGTTCATGACGTTGATGCGCGAGCCGGGTCATGTCTTCGAGCTGACCAATGCCGCCTACCAGCGGCTGATTGGCCATCGGCAAGTAATCGGTAAGTCGGTGCGCGAAGCCCTGCCCGAACTCGAGGGCCAGGGTTTCTACGAACTGCTCGACCAGGTGTATGAGACCGGCGAGCCGTACAGGGGGCGGGCAGTCAAAATCGCGCTCCGCAAGAAGGATGGCGAATCTGTCGAAGAGCGCATCCTCGATTTCGTCTATCAGCCGATCAAGGCCGATGACGGCCGTATCGCGGCCATCTTTGTCGAGGGCACCGACGTCAGCGAGCTTTCCTTCGCAAACGCTGCCCTTCAGCTGCGCGAAGATCACTTGCGTTCGATCCTGGCGACCGTTCCCGATGCCATGGTCGTCATCGACGAAAAAGGCCGGATCCAATCCTTCAGCACGGCGGCCGAAACCCTGTTTGGCTATCAGTCGAGCGAAGCCGTCGGTCAAAACGTCAACATCTTGATGCCGGCGCCCTATCATGGCGAGCATGACGCCTATCTGCACCGCTACCTGACGACGGGTGAGCGCCGAATCATCGGGCTCGGCCGCACGGTGACCGGGATGCGCAAGGATGGCTCGACCTTTCCGATGGAGCTTTCCGTCGGCGAGATGCATCCGGGAACCGGCCGGTTCTTTACTGGCTTTTGCCGCGACCTGACCGAACGCCACAGGGCGGAAGCAAGAATACAGGAGCAGCAGCAGGAGCTGCTGCACATGGCGCGGTTTACCGCGCTTGGTGAAATGGCCTCGACATTGGCGCATGAGATCAACCAGCCTCTCACCGCGATCACGAACTACCTCAAAGGCAGCCGCCGACTGCTCGAGAAAAGCACGGAAGAGAATGCGCCCATGCTGCGTGAGGCTGTCGAAAAGGCAGCCGAGCAGGCGTTGCGGGCCGGCGATGTCATCCGACACCTCAGGGACTTCGTCGCGAGAGGCGAGAGCGAGCGTCAGGTCGAACGCTTGCCAACGCTGATCGAAGAGGCCTCGTCGCTGGCCCTGGTCGGCGCAAGAGAGATAAATGTCCGTGTCAGCTACAAGCTCGACCCGCTTGCCGAACTGGTCTTGACCGACCGGATCCAGATTCAGCAGGTTCTGCTGAATCTGATGCGCAACGCGGTGGAAGCCATGCAAGGTGCGCCACGCCGCGAATTGCACGTCATCACCGTCGCCCGGGATGACGGGATGGCCGAGGTCAGCGTGATCGATACGGGCACGGGGCTTGCGCCGGAGGTCTCGGCCCAGCTTTTCCAGCCATTTGTCACCACCAAGAAGCAGGGCATGGGTGTCGGTCTCTCGATTTGCCGTACTATCGTGGAATCGCATGGCGGCCATATCTGGGCGGAGGCCGTCCCTGGCGGAGGGACCGCTTTCCGCTTCACCTTGCGCATCGTTGAAAAGGGAGAGGTCGCCAATGACCGCTAATGATCTTGTGCATGTGGTGGACGACGACGTCGACGTCCGCAAGTCGCTTGGTTTTCTCCTGGCGACGGCGGACTTTGCCGTACGCCTGCATGAGTCGGCGACAGCCTTCCTGGCTACCGCGACGGGCGATCTCGACGGCTGTATCGTGACCGATGTGCGCATGCCCGGCATTGACGGCATCGAGTTCCTGCGTCAGCTCAGAACCCGCGGGCAAGCGATTCCCGTCATTGTCATGACAGGTCATGCCGATGTGGCGCTGGCCGTTCAGGCGATGAAGGAAGGGGCTTCCGATTTCATTGAGAAACCGTTCGACGACCAGGTTTTGATCGATGCGATCCGCTCAGCGTTGGACAACCGCAACCAGGTCGGTGCAACGCACCCACAATCAGCGGAAATCCATGGGCGCATGGCGGCACTCTCGGAGCGCGAGCGGCAAGTGCTGGATGGGCTGGTGTCGGGTCTGCCGAACAAGACGATCGCCTATGACCTGGGCATCAGTCCGCGCACGGTCGAGATTCATCGCGCCAATGTCATGAGCAAGATGGGCGCGGGCAGCCTGTCGCATCTCGTGCGCATGGCGTTGATCGTGGAATCCAAACCCTAGGAAGCGTCACCCAGGGACTTGCCGCCGTTTGTCGGCATTGCCTTCGACTCCCAATAGCGCCAATGGGTCGGGCGGATGTCGACGCGAACGCCAGTCGCGGCGTTCGTCCAACCCTGCCGCCCCTTTATGCAGGGAAACACGAGCGCATGTTCGCCGTCCTCATCCAAGACTGCGAGTTCAAGGTCGCGACCAAACGGAGCGCTTAAGATTGGCTTCCACATTGGCATGTGATGCCCGGAAGCGGCAATTCTCGCCTTGATTTGAATCATATTCCGGCAAACCAATGCGCCCTCGGATTGGCAGTGGTACGCTGTCGCCGGACAGCGCCAGCGCGACGTCGCTGGCGATGACTCGACGGCCGAGAAGAACAGGAGATCGCATTGATGCTGGTCCGTACGCTTTCCGCGCTGGAATCCACCAAACTGCTGTCCGCCAACCGCCTCGGCCACCTGGCGTGCGCGAAGGATGGGCAGCCCTACGTCGTGCCTCTGCACTATGCCCATTCCGACAATCACCTCTACGCGTTCTCCTTGCCGGGCAAGAAGATCGACTGGATGCGGGCCAATCCGCAGGTGTCCGTCCAGGTTGGCGAACACGGCCAGGGACGAGGATGGAGAAGCGTGGTCGTCGATGGCCGCTATGAAGAACTGCCCGACCGTATCGG
>NZ_FMXM01000057.1 GCF_900103325.1 Mesorhizobium qingshengii
CGTCTGGATGCTCCGCTCCGGGCCGCGACCGTGCCGGACCAGCCGCTCACGTCCGTCCGGCAGCTTCAGATCCCGCATCTCGGCAAGAAACGCTTCGGCCTCCATCTCGATCGCCTGCGCCAGCAATTTGCGCGCGCCGGTGCGGAGCACATCCGTCAGGGGATCATCGATCTCGTCGGGCTGACGAAGGCGAACAATGTTGATAGTCTCGTTCATGGCGTATCGCTCTCCTTGAGAGGTTCTGGCAGGCTTCAATCACCCGCCTCGATACGCCGCCCTTCTCAAACCGTCATCACCCATTTTCCGCCATAGCTCGAAGTACTGCTCGCCAACCCTGAGATGCTTGCGGCTCGCGATTTTAAAGGCTTAAAGCAGCATTGCAGCGTCGATGAAGACGAGGTTCGCGAGATGTGGCAAGAAATCCGGGCGCTAGATTCCAAGCCTGGAAATCGATTCCACGCAGGGCCTGATCCTCTCCAACCGACGTCCGAGTCATCCGCAAGCCCGGGGTGGGTGGGAGATCGAACTTAGTCCAGAGTCACTCCCCAAGGTGCTGATCAACCGAACCTATTGTGCCGAAATCTCACGCTTTTTCCTCCCCGACGTTGCAAGCTGAGGCATTTATAAATGAAAGCCTTTCCAAAGCGAGCTGGCTCATCCGCAATCTCGATCGTCGAGCCGATTCGATCCTTAAGGTTGCAACTGAAATCGTCCGCCATCAGGAGGCCTTTTTCGAACACGGCGTCTTCCACCTGCGGCCTCTCGATCTCAAGACTATCGCTAACGCCATCGGCATGCACGAGTCGACTGTAAGCCGGGTGACCTCGAACAAGTACATGCAAAGCCCGCATGGCGCGTTCGAGCTGAAGTATTTTTTCACCACCGCGATCGCCTTTTGCTACGGCGGCAACGCGCACTCCGCGGAAGCTGTCCGCCAACGGATCCTGCCGATAGTCCGTGCGGAATCGCCCGACGCCGTGCTGTCCGACGAAGACATTGTCGTGGAGTTCAAGAAGATCGGCATCTATATTGCGCGCCGCACCGTTGCAAAATATCGAGAAGTGCCTTCCTTGACGCAAATAACTTCGCAAGCCGCCTCAAGACGCTTCCCGGCCTAACGAAGCCATCTGTACGGCATGGACAAACAGCCAGATCGCTTCAGGCTCGATCCGGTCCACCTGAGATCGGGACTGAACACCTTAGTCCGAGTCCCGGACGTCAAAGAATCGCGCGAAAGGTCCTTCTGCGAAGTGGAGTCGCAACTCACTGAAATTCTGCACCGTTTGATCCAGCGTTCGGGTTTCTTGGCGCTGGAGGACGGCCCGGTCAAATCTCTCAAGCGGCGGAACGCCCAGGAAATCCCAAACCTTTTCCAAGCATGCTGTGGGTTGGTTAAGAAGATGCTCATATTCGACTACGAGCAGATCGGTCGACGCGAATGAGTGCTCGACGAGAGTGTGAAAATCGTCCGCCGCTTTGAAGTAAGCCTCGCAGTCAGAGATCGACAATCTGACGAGCGGTGGCCAAGCGGGTTCCTTGTCTGAACCGTATTTCAGCCACTGGCCGCTTTGCCTTGCCTGTGAAAAAGATCGTAGCGATTCCAATACGTTTCGAGTTACGAGGATGGCCTTGAGTGCCGGCCACCGGATCATTTCCGCAAAAAAAGCCGGACGATCGCGAAACTGCGGTTCGTTGATCTTGCATCCAATATGCGTCACGTTCTTGTGGTCTCGCGTAGGGTAGCGCACATAGGCATGTTCGAGGAGCTCGCGATCAGGGCGTAGCAGGCGATCCTTCCCAGGCCAATTCGTATCGTATTCATTGAGTAACTCACCGTTACTCAAGACGGTCGGATGCTCGTTCAGCAATTCCTCCAGATAATGTGTGCCAGTCCTTGGCATGGCAAGGATAACAAAAGGGCGAGGCGTCGGCGTGTCGTGAGTCATTGCGCGTGTTTCCTGCTTGTCGTGCTCGCGATGGTCAAAGGAGCCTCAGGCACAAGGGCTGAGCTGCCATGTCCTGGACGCGGCTAGATCCGCGCTCATGGCGATCGGGCCGGTCCTTGGGCTCTTGGTCTCGACGATCGGAACGTGGCTGCATCAATGTATTGGGTCACTTCTCTGCTCTAATATTGCTTTGCCGTGCACAATCCCCAGGCCAATCATGGTTGGTTCCACGTCCAACGTGGCCGATTCGCGATGCGGCATTAGGGCCCCCTCGCGTCGATCAAATTGGGTCAACGCATCAGGCGTCGACGAAACAGCGCTGCCGAGAAGAAAAACGGCAATACTGCGTACACACAGAGTGCGCCGATATGAAGCCCTACATTGTTTGCCAGGTGGCCAAGCATCACAGGACGAATTAGGTCTATAGAGTTCGCCAGTGGCGATAAGGCCGCTAAGTGCTGAAAGGTGCCTGGCAACTGGTTGACTGGAAAGACCGCGCCAGACAAGAACAGCATAGGTGTGATGACAAGCGTCTGATAGAATATAAAATAGTGATAGCTAGGCGCGAGCGCGATGACAACCATCGCCAGGCTCGCAAAGGCGAACCCGGTGAGCGCGACGACCGGAAGCACATAAGGGACGGACGCCCATCCGGCATAGCCGAGCGTCGCAGCAACGACGGTAATTGCCGTACCGGCGAGAAAGGCCTTGGTGGCTGCCCATGCCAATTCACCGAGAACGATGTCGCCTATGGTAAGTTGTGAATGCAGCATTGCTTCCCAAGTGCCATGATCCCGCATGCGACCGAAAACCGCGTATATTGTTTCGAAGGTCGATGCGGTCATCGCACCTGTCGCGACCATGCCGGCTGCCAAAAAAGCAATGTATGAGGCACCTTCAACGCGGCCTACTAGTAGTCCAAGACCAGTGCCTAGCCCGAAAAGGTAAATCATAGGATCGGCAAGCATGCCGAGAAGCGACGCAAGTGCGACCTTCGTCCACGCCAGATAGTTCCGGCGCCACACCGCGATCCAATTCCACGCGTTGGCGGGTAGAGCAGCCGCAAAACCTTCACCCATTATTCATTTCTCCATCTCGCGTCCCGTTAGCCGCAAGAAAACGTCCTCAAGACTAGGCGGACGCTCCAGAAAACGCAGACCTGCGCGCCCGCGAAGCTGGACACGCACCTGCTCCGGAGCGGGTGTATAGCAAAACAGTGTCTCTCCGCTCACCTCAACGCGCTGAACGCACGGCTTGATCAGTGAAATGAGCTCATGTGGATTTCCGCCGAAGATCTCGATCACGTTACAACCAATATATTCCTCAATCAGAGCAGGAGGACTGCCCTCGGCGATTTTGGATCCATGCTCGAGCAGACATATCCGATCGCATAGTCGCTCAGCCTCTTCCATAAAATGGGTAGTCAAAATGATAGTCTTTCCGCTCGCCAACAGAAAACGGAGCCGCTCCCAGATTTGATGGCGGGCGTGCGGGTCGAGGCCGGTGGTCGGCTCGTCCATTATAAGGAGCTGGGGGTCATTAATCAGCGCACGTGCCAGCGTTAGTCGCCGCTTCATGCCGCCGGATAGTTGGCCGACACGTGCATCCGACTTGCTCTCCAGGCGCGCAAACTCAAGAAGAGATGGGATCACACCTTGGATCTCCCGAGTGCTCATGCCGAAATAACGTCCGAACACCAACAAGTTCTCGCGCACCGTGAATTCAAGGTCAAGATTGTCAGACTGCGGAACAACGCCGATGCTCTTGCGGGCCAATCGACTTCGTTCGGGCACGGACACTCCGAGCACTGTAATGTTGCCTGAGTCAGGCCGTGTCATACCAAGGAGCATGCGCGCAATCGTGCTCTTGCCTGCACCGTTGGGACCCAGCAGACCAAAGCATTCTCCCGACGCGACCGCGAATGACATGTCGTTAACAACGAGCTTATCTCCAAATGACTTGGTAACGCCTTTAAGACCGATGGCTACATTTGACATTTGTCTATCTCAAGCTAGAGAAGAAACGGCTAACCGGTAGCTTACTTTCGATTCTGGATCAGACTGGCCGGCTTTGAGCTGGTCCGTGTACAAAAAGGACAGCCCTGAAGCCTCCCGCCCAAATGCCAACCATACTCGATTAGTCGGCGCTGTGAACGCTGTCAGACCTAGCCAGTCGGGAAGGGGCGCGCGAACGACCGGTCGTATGATGTGACTCCCCACTCACCGAACTGACTGTTGGCCTCCCGATCGGATTCGCAATGATGATCGGCTTTTTGCCTTCGGGGGGCACGCTAACACTTTTACGCGACAACCAATCACTATTGCTCAATGTGCACAAAGCATACCCTTTGAGGGGAAGTAGAAGGAATATGTTGATGAACGTGTGCACAGCAAAGCCCAAAAACCGAAGTTGGTGCGCACGAAAGGCAATCACCGCGCATCGAATTACGGTCATACCGGCAATAATAGTCGCTGTTGGCCAAGGCGCGTTATTTGTCAGCACGAGTTCCGCAAGCCCGGCTAGTACAGCGATGGCGAGCAACAATGGACCGAGGTTCTGTCCAATCACATCTAGCGTGAGATAGCGATCCAGGCTTGGCAGCAGGCGCAGCGCAAGCAGGGTGTCGCGGAATGTGCTCCGTGCCCAGCGCAGCTGTTGGCGCAGATAGGCCTGCAGCGAATCTGGAACGACTGTTGCTGCGACCGCCTCTGGAACGTACTCGGTTCGGAAACCTGCTTTCAACATCAGGATCGTGAGATGGCGATCCTCGCCGAAGTCGCTTGGCTTGCCCCGAAACAGCTGTGTCTCGTATTGATCTAGCAGCGAAAGAAGAGAAGACCGACGGTACATTGCACAAGGGCCGCAACAGCACATGACCGCACCAAAACGAGCCTGCGCCGCGCGCTCCTCATTGCAGGCAAGCCAGTACTCCATGTCGATCAATCGGGTCAACCAAGAGTCGGTCCGGTTGGATGCCACCAACTGGCCCATAGCCGCGCCGATCGCTGGATCGCGCATCCTTTCCGTAAGCTTGGTCACGACCTCGGGCTCAAGTGTCGTGTCGGAGTCGACGCTGAGTACGAAATCTCCGGACGAGATGCGGATCGCGGCGATCTGTGCCTTGCGTTTGCCAACATTCTTGCCGAGCTGAATGAACGTGAACCTCGGGTCGTCGACGTAGGCATGATGAACTGGTACGAGGGTATCGCGATTTCCGGAACCGTCATCAACCACGTAGACATGCAGGTCCCCAGCATATTCCTGAGTCGCAACGGAAGCTAGACACGCCGCGAGCGTCCGCGGATTCTCGTTGTAGCAGGGGATAATTACATCCACACTCGGCCAAAGGTCTGATCCAAGTAAGTCGTCTGACATCGACGTAATTGTAGACGGCTGCGCGTATACGGCTTGCGTGCCTTTATAAACAGCAGAGAGCAGCGCATAACACGAAATGGCGACAGTACTGACTGTGGCGAGCAGGTCCATAAGATCTCTTTGTTCAATGATGTTGAGGAAGGGATCGGACTACGAATCCGCGGTCATGCAACGATGGAATCAGGTGGGACAGCGCCGTAATTGTCTGGTCGCGTGGCTCGGTGTGGTTGCGCTCGCACCCATCGTGCAAGAGCACAATTGCACCCGGTCGGAGGCCGGCGAGTACCGCATCGACAATCGAATCGGCGCCGGGTCGAGACCAGTCTCGTGGATCAACTGACCAATGCAGGGCGGCCAATCCAGCACTCGCCGACGTAGCGAGAACTTCTTCGGTCCAGCTCCCATACGGGGCTCGAAAGTGCCGTACCGTGGCCTCTGGACACGCCAACCGGATGGCTCTGCTCGCCCCAGCTATTTCACATTCGACTTCGCCCAGTTCGCATTCGAAGAGATCCGGATGAGTCATCGTGTGATTGGCTACTTCGTGCCCATCTGCAATCATTCGCCGGATAAGTTCCGGTTGGTCTACAGCCTCGGCACCGATCACGAAGAATGTCGCCGGTACCCGATGTTGCGCCAGCAAATCGAGGACCTCCGGTGTCCAAATCGGGTTCGGACCGTCGTCAAATGTCAGATAAACACTGCGCTCTTCGGTGACGACCCGTGTACAGATGTCCTGTTTAAAGCCCGAGAGTTCTACATGCTGAGCATGTTGCGACTCATTGCCCCTGCACAACGTCCACCGCACATCAGAACGCATGGAAAGACCTCGTATTTGTTCGTGTTTTCTTGAGGTAAGCGCCTAATGATAGGGAGCTTGTCGCGTCGAGCCGACGCGTTGTGGTTGACGTAGATTACCGGAGAAGCTTAACCGCTATAAACATCCGGATGACGCCGTAAGGCGTCACCGGCAATGCTGCTCGTCACCAACGTAAACACCAAGTTTCATTTCAGGCCTACATCCTTGCAAGGTCCCTATGCGACGTTCAGCAAAGCTGGTAAAATTCTTTGTTTCGATGAGAGGTATCCACTCGATGGATGGCCGCTCGGTGGATGGCGGACATGCGTTTCAAGGGGCTTGATTTAAACCTCCTCGTCGTGCTCGACGCGCTGCTGGCGGAGCGCAACCTGTCAGCGGCGGCACGCCGCATCAACCTCAGTCAGCCGGCCATGAGTGCGGCTGTTGCCCGGCTGCGCGAGTTTTTCGGCGATGAACTATTCAGCATGAGTGGTCGCGAACGTATTCTTACATCACGCGCGATAGCACTTGGCCCTGCAGTTCGCGATGCCCTCCTGTACATTCAGTCCTCGATTATTTCATCAGATCCATTTAACCCAGCTCGATCTGATCGCCGCTTTAGGATCATTATTTCCGATTTCGCTACGCTCGTGTTTTTTGAAAAAGTGGTGGAGCGTGTTGCCCGGGAAGCCCCCGCCGTTACCTTCGAATTGCTGCCTCACGACGACATCCCCGATGAGCTCCTCCGGCGCGGTGACGTCGACTTTTTGGTTATTCCGGATGTGTTCATGTCAAACACGCATCCGCGAGTGTCGCTTTTCTACGAGAGGCTCGTATGCGTAGGCTGTCCCACGAACAAGCAGCTGCCACGGCAGCTTACATTCGAGAGATATCTCTCGATGAGGCACGTGTGCGTAAGGTTCGGACGTTTGCAGAAGCCCTCAATCGAGGAACAGTTCTTGCTTGAGCATGGCCTTCAAAGACGTGTTGAAGTTGTTGTGCAGGGCTTCAGCATGATCCCGCCCATGGTGTCAGGCACACCTCGTATAGGGACGATGCCCTTGCGACTGGTCAGGCATTTTGAAAAAATGTTCCCCCTTCAGGTCGTCGAGCTTCCTCTGCCGCTTCCCGGTTTCACCGAAGCCGCCCAGTGGCCGGCACTCCACAATAGCGATCCGGGAAGCATCTGGATGCGGGAGATAATGGTGCAGGAGGCATCTCGGATGGCTAGCCCGCTGAAAGCACACGAGAGTCCAGGCGCTCCTGAATTTACTCTGACTGCCATCGACCCCTCTTATAGTCTGGATCAGGAATGAGGCCGACAGATCGAGGGGACCAGTTGTTTGGCACGAGTTGCGCGTTGAGCTCCGAGGAGTGGAGTTCAGAACCATGGCCTGCTGCCGGTTTCGTGGACACCGAGATAAGGTGTTTAACGGAACTGGAGAGTTGGAATGCAGAGAAGGAAATTCAGCCGCGAGTTCAAGCTTGAGG
>NZ_FMXM01000025.1 GCF_900103325.1 Mesorhizobium qingshengii
TTCATTCGCATCACCAGCCAGCGCGATCAGGCCAAGCCGCTGACGCGCCTGTTCATGGCCTCAACGCTGCTGTCGCCGCAGCAGGCGATCGACTTCACCAGGGCCCATTGGCAGATCGAGAACGGACTGCACTGGATGCTCGACGTTCATCTGCGCGAGGACCTCAGCCGTGCCCGCAAGGACAACGCCCCCGCAAACACCGCGCTCCTAAACCGCCTCGCCAGAAATATCCTTCAGGCCGCCGACACCGACAAAGTCCCCATTAGCCACCGCATCAAGAAATGCGCTTGGAATGATGACTATCTCATCCAGGCTATCGCTCATATGCGATAGCCCTGCCCTCCGGAGGGAGAGGAAGGGTGCCTCCCGGCATAAGCTCGCGCCCTTCCTCTACCCCGTCGATCGGGGGAGAGGTGTCGAGCGCAGCTCGACGGAGTGGGGGTCGACCGTTCATCACTCGGTTACGCAGCCAAAACACTTTAGTCTGGACTTGACAATTGCCGCTGCCGACGCAATACTCAAGTCTATGCTTAACTATTCCGAGATCGACAGTATCCTTCGCGCTCTTGTCGAGCCGACACGCCGGCAGATCCTGGAAAGGTTGAGTCGCGGACCGGCCACCGTCAGCCAGCTGGCGGAGCCGTTCGGCATGACGTTCGCCGCCGTGCTGCAGCATTTGCAGACGCTGGAGGCCTGCGGGCTAATCCGCAGCGAAAAGACCGGGCGGGTGCGCACCTGCCGGATCGAGCCAGGCGGGCTCGCTCCGCTCGCCGACTGGATCACGGAACGCCGCATACCGGCGGAGCGGCACCTCGACCGCCTCGGCCAGATTCTGGCCGAGGCAGATCAATCGCCCCCGAAAGTTCAAGATCAGGAAAAGGACGAACAGACATGAACCAGATCGCCCCCGTGAAAGACGAGCCTTCCGTCATCCACTCCACATTCACCATCGAGCGGACCTATCCGCAATCCCCCGAACGCGTCTTCCATGCCTTCGCCGACAAGACGACGGTGCGGCGCTGGCGGGTCGAAGGCGATGGCTTTGCCATCGCCGAATTCAGCTTCGATTTCCGTGTCGGTGGTGGCGAGGTGTCGCGCTTCAGCTATGCCGGCGGCCCGGAGATCAGGCTCGACGCGCAGTTCCAGGACATCGTTCCCGACCGGCGCATCGTGTTTTCCTACCGGATGGCAGTTGGGCCGCAGCCGATGTCGGCATCGCTCACCACCGTCGAGCTGACGCCTTCGGGCAATGGCACGCGGCTGACCTACACCGAACAGGGTGCCTTTTTCGATGGTGCCGATTCGGCGAAGGGGCGGGAAGAGGGGACGCGCGGGCTGTTGGAAGCCCTCGCCGCCGAACTTCAGAAGTCGAAGTAAACACAAACACCGCCCGCGGCCGGTTCGCGCCCGGCTTCCGGTCAGGGTCGTGAGCCGTTGGTGGCTATCCAGATGACATGACGCGCGCCGCGCTTGCCGTTGGCGCGCGTGTTGACTTCCTCGACCGTGAAGCCCGCCTGCTTCAGCCGCCGGGTGAAGCCACTGTCCGACCCTTGAGACCACACGGCCAGCACGCCGCCTGGCTTGAGGGCGGAGCGTGCGGCTGCTAGGCCCTGCAGGCTGTAAAGCGCATCGTTGGATTTGTGGACGATGCCTTCCGGGCCGTTGTCGACATCGAGCAGGATGGCGTCATAGCCTGATGCCTGCGACCGTATCAGCTGCCCAACATCGGCTTCCTCGATGGTGACGCGCGGATCGTCGAGGCAACCGCCAAACACCTCGGCCATCGGGCCGCGTGCCCAGGCGACGACGGCTGGCACCAACGCGGCGACTACAATCTGGGCATCGCCGCCCAACTCGGCGAGTGCGGCGCGCAGCGTGAACCCCATGCCAAGCCCGCCGATGAGGATTCTCGGTTGCCGATGGCTGGCAATCTTCTGGCAGGAGAGTTTTGCCAGCGCTTCCTCGGAGCCGCTGAGGCGGCTGTTCATCAGTTCGTTGGTGCCCAGCATGATCGAGAATTCGGAACCGCGCCGCTTGAGGCGAAGTTCCTGCGCGCCGTCGGGCGTCTTCGCAGAGTCCAGCTGGACCCAGGGGATCACTGCCTGATTCCCCTTTTCGGAATCATGACTATGCGGCCAACGCCGGCTGGCTCCAACGGGTGGCCAGCAGCCGGTAGGGGATAAGCGCCACCACGGCGATGATCAGCTTCACACTGAGGTCGCCAAGCGCCCACGAAACCCAACGCATGGCGTCGACATGGAAGACGCCCATCAGCGGTGCGGTTTCGAGCGCGAAACTGTCGTTCGGGCCAGCGAAGGCGAAAGCGGCCGAGAACGCGACGGTGAAGAACACGGCGGTGTCGAACACCGAACCGACCAGCGTGCCGACGATCGGCGCCCGCCACCAGCTCTGCCGGCGCAGCCGGTTGAACACGGTCACGTCGAGCAATTGCGCGCTGAGGAACGCCGCGCCGGACGCCGCCGCGATGCGCACCAGCCGGTCGGCGGCGGTTTCGAATTCGATCAGGCCGTGGCGGAACAGGAAGGGCGGGACAAGGATCGAGCAGACCACCGCCGTCATGAAACCAACAAACACGATGCGGCGCGCCACGGCAGGCCCATAGCGGCGGTTGGCTAGGTCGGTGACCAGGAAGGAGAAGGGATAGGTGAAGGCGCCCCAGGTCAACAGGTCGGCCAGCGAAAGGCCGCCGATCTGTCCCTGCATCGGGAACTGCACGAGAATGTTCGACGCCACGACGACAAGCGCCATGGCGGCCACGAATGGCAGGTATCGCGAGAAGGAATTCATTTTTTTATCCTGGGTAATGGAACCAGCGGAGCATCATGCCCATCCGGGCGATGCTCGCTTCGTATTTGAGCACCGGATTGCCGAAACCCTTGGGCTTCGATCCGATGCCTAAGGCCAACAAGAGGTTGGCCAGGGCGGTCGTCCCCCGCCTTAAACGATATTAGGCAGCTGGCTGATCAGCCAGCTTCTTGGCGATCTGCTTCTTCAGCAGGCGCGCGCGCTGCGACAATTCCTTGACATCGGCCTTGGCCAGGAAAGCATCGAGACCGCCGCGATGTTCGACCGAACGCAGCGCGTTGGCCGAAATGCGCAGGCGCACATTCTGGTTCAGCGCTTCCGAAATCAGCGTCACATTGACGAGGTTCGGCAGGAAGCGACGCTTGGTCTTGTTGTTGGCGTGGCTCACATTGTTGCCGGACATGACTGCCTTGGCAGTGAGTTCGCAGGTGCGGGACATTGTTCTAACCTTCAGTTCTCGGGGCTTGCCAAACCTTTGTGCCCACGCCGGGTGGCGCGCGGTTCTGGTCAGGCGGCCTTATGGAAAAAGTTGGCGTTCCATAGTTGCATTTCGCCGGTGCGTCAAGCTCCGGCTTGGCCACGGAAGCGCCCGGCATTTCATATTAAGGCCGGATTTCACCCTATAAGCGGTCTCATAGGGACATGCCAGACCGGAGTTGCCCGCCTCCGGTCGAAAAATCGAGGATCGATCCCGCCATGCTTCGTTCGTCACACGCCCTCGCCATCGCGATCGCTGTCGCGCTGCCTTCGCCAGTCTTCGCCGCCTCACCCCAGTCCTTCAAGGGCGAGTACACGGTGTCGTTCCTTGGTCTCTCGATCGCGAGATCGACGTTCTCAAGCCACTATGAGAACGGCGCCTACGCTATCGAAGGCAGCGTCAGCGCCGCGGGTCTGGCCAAGCTGTTCGACGATACGCGTGGCACGGTCTCGTCAAAAGGCACGATTTCGGGCAAGAAGATGGTGCCGCAGGCGTTCCGCGCCGACTACACCTCCGGGAAGAAGGCATCGGTGGTCGATATCCGCTTTGCCAATGGCGCGGTCGCCTCGACGCAGGTCATCCCGGCGCCGGGCAAGCGCGATCCCAAGAACTGGGTGCCGCTCGGCGCCAGCGACCTGGCGTCGGTGCTCGATCCGATGGCGGCTACCGTCATCCATGCCGACAGTCTCGACCAGGTCTGCGGCCGCAAGGTGAAGTTCTATGATGGCGAGATGCGCGCCGATCTGACGCTGACCTACGATTCAAAGGGGGCGATCTCGGTGCCGGGTTACAAGGGCGACACCGTCACCTGCCGGATGGGCTTCGAGCCGGTGGCGGGCTATCGCAAGGGCCGCAAGGCGCTGAACTATCTGAAGAACCGCAGCCGCATGATGGTGACGTTTGCGCCGCTCGGCCAAACCGGAGTATATGCGCCGATCCACGCCACGGTCGGAACGCAGATCGGTACCTTGACCATCAGCGCCGGGCGTTTCGAAGCAATACAATAGCCACGCGCGCCACTGGACCAGAATGGGGCGCGCCACTGGAGACAGAATGGGGCGCGCAACACTGATCGGCTTTTCGGCGGTCGCCATGTGGGCGCTGCTGGCGCTGCTTACGGACGCATCCGGCAGGGTGCCGCCGTTCCTGCTGTCGGCGATCACCTTCTCGATCGGCACCGGGGTCGGGCTTGTCGCGCGGCTGTTCATGCCGGCCTCCGACAAGAGCCAGAAGATACCGCCGCAAGTCTGGCTGATCGGCATTGCCGGCCTGTTCGGCTATCACTTCTTCTACTTCACCGCGCTGCGCAATGCGCCGGCGGTGGAGGCGAGCCTGATTGCCTATCTGTGGCCGCTGCTGATCGTGCTTGGTTCGGCGCTGATGCCGGGCGAACGGCTGGCCTGGAACCATGTCGTCGGCGCGCTTCTCGGCCTTGGCGGCACCGTGCTGATCGTCACCAAGGGCGGCGGTCTCGCATTCGACGCCCGCTATGCCTTCGGCTATGCAATGGCCGCCATCTGCGCATTGCTGTGGTCGTCCTATTCGCTTTTGTCGCGGCGCTTCCCATCTGTGCCGACCAGCATCGTCACCTGGTTCTGCGCGGCCACCGCGGTGCTCTCGCTCGTCTGCCACCTAGTGCTGGAACAAACCGTGCTGCCTGACGGTGTCGGCCAGTGGCTGGCCGTGCTCGGGCTTGGCCTGATGCCAGTGGGAGCGGCTTTCTATGCCTGGGACATCGGCGTCAAGCGCGGCAACATCCAGGTGCTCGGGGCGGCAAGCTACGCGGCGCCGCTACTGTCCACGCTGGTGCTGATCGCGGCCGGCGTCGCCGAGCCGTCGCTGCGCATCCTGGCCGCCTGCGTGCTCATCACCGGTGGGGCGGCCCTTGCGGCAAAATCACTGTTCCTGCGCAAGCCGGCAGCAGCCGAAAGCGGAGCCGAGGCATCCGAAAGCGGAGCCGAGGCATCCGAAAGCGGAGCCGAGGCATGACGCTGCCATTTGCCGGCGGCATCGACGCCAACGCCAATGCGACGCTGATCTTCTCGCTGGTGGCGGCGGTGATCTACGCCTTCACGCTTGGCATGGCGCCGACGCTTGCCCGCTCGGCGGCAAAGACGCTCGCCGTGGCGATGCTTGCCGTGCTGGCGGCGTTGCAGGGCGGCCCGCTTCTGCTGGTCGCCGCTCTTGCGCTCAGCGCCGTTGGCGACGCCTTCCTGTCGCGCGATGGCGAAAAGGCCTTTCTCGGCGGGCTGGCCAGTTTTCTCGTTGCGCACATCGTCTATGTTGCGCTGTTCCTTCGCAGCGACGGTGGGTTGGGATTGCTTGGCGCCGAATCGTGGCGCGGGGCGATCGCGCTGGCGATGGCCGTGTTTGCGATCGTCATGCTGGCGGCGCTCTGGCGCCGCGTCGGTCCTAGCCTGCGTGTCCCGATCGCCGTCTATGTCGCGGCGATCCTGGCGATGGGCATTTCTGCCCTGACGACAAGCAATGTGTGGCTGATCGGCGGCGCCGTGCTGTTCATGGCATCCGATGGGCTGCTCGCCACCGAGAAATTCCTGGTGGCCGCCATCTCGCCGCATCGCGTCTGGATGCGCTTTGCCGTCTGGGCGCTATACTACGCCGCTCAGTTGGGGATCACCCTGGGTTTTCTGCTGAGGTAGGACTCCAGCCTGGCTCGGCCAGTTCGAAGGCGGCAAAATCAAAGCCCGGCGCGACGGTGCAGCCGACCAGCGTCCACTCGCCGAGGCTGCGCGCCGATTGCCACCAGCCCGCCGGCACGACGATCTGCGGCCGCTCGCCCGCTGCCAGCCCGACGCCAAGCACCTGCTCGATCATGGCGCTGCCTGCCTCCCACATCGACAGCGCCAGCGGGGCACCGGCATGGAAATGCCAGACTTCGGCGGCATCCTTGACCCGGTGCCAGGCTGACAACTGGTCTTGTTCCAGCAGGAAGTAGATCGCCGTCGAATGGCCGCGCGCGCCGCCGGCGTGATCGCGAAAGGTCTCCGCGTACCAGCCACCTTCCGGATGTGGCTTCAAACCGAGGATGGCGATGATTTCCGCGGAGCTCGTCATGGTTTCGACGATACCATCGGTCTCAGAAATTGTCCTTGCGCTTGCGGATCTCGGCGAACACCTCGGCATCGCTCGCCTTTTCCATGCCCAGATGCTTGCGGATCGCAGGGTCATGCCAGCGCAGGAAGGGATTGGTCGACAGCTCCTCGCCGATCGTCGTCGGCAGGGTCGGCTTGCCGTCGGCGCGCAGCGCCTCGATCCTGGCAACCCGCTCCTTCAGCGCCGAATTGGTCGGGTCGACGGTCACTGCGAAACGGGCGTTGGCGAGCGTATACTCATGACCGCAATAGATGACGGTCGCGGCGGGAAGCGCGGCAAGCTTCTTCAACGATTCATACATCACCGGCGGCTTGCCTTCGAACAGCCGCCCGCAACCCAGCGCAAACAAGGTGTCGGCGGTGAACGCGACATTCGATGCCGGCAAGTAATAAGAGACATGGCCGGCGGTGTGGCCGGGCGTGGCGATCACCTCGATCCGCTCATCGCCGAGATGAACGACGGAACCCTCTTCAACGGTTTCGTCGATGCCGGGAATCTTGGCCTTTTCCGCTTCCGGTCCGACGATGCGCAGCTTGAAGCGTTCTTTCAGCGCCAGATTGGCCTCGACGTGATCGACATGGTGATGCGTGGTCAGGATCATCGTCGGCGTCCAGCCGGTGCGCTTGATCGCGGCCAGGATCGGCGCCTCCTCGGGCGCGTCGATGATCGCGGTCTGGCCGCTTTTGGGGTCATGCACCAGCACGCCGAAATTGTCGCTGCGGCACATGAATTGTTCGATTTCGACCGGCATTTCTCGTCTCTCCGTTGTCGCCGCACACATAGGGCCCCGGCACGCACATGTCATCCCAGGGTGACGAACGTCATCCCAGGGTGACGAACGTCATCCCGGCATGTCGAATGACATCCCGGAAAGTCGGGCTCATCAAGGCCTTTTGTTGAAACCCGGTGATATCACGGCTACATCCCTCGCATGCATTCCGACATCGTCGATCTCCGCTCCTTCTATTCGACAACGCTCGGCCGCTTCGCCGAGCGCTCGATCACCATGGCGCTGTCATCGATATGGGCTGTCGTGCCCAATGAGCGGCTGGTTGGCCTCGGCTACACCTTGCCCTGGCTGGAGCGCTTCGGCACTGACGCCGAGCGGGTCTTTGCCTTCATGCCGGCGACGCAGGGCGCCGTGGTCTGGCCGGCGACGGGGCCGACCGCGACGGCCCTGGTCTTCGACGAGGAACTGCCGCTGGTCGATTCGAGCATCGATCGCATGCTGCTCGTCCACTCACTCGAGCATGTCGAAAACCCGCGCGAAACGCTGAACGAGATCTGGCGCGTGCTGTCACCGGCGGGGCGCGTCGTCATCGTCGTGCCCAACCGGCGCGGTGTCTGGGCGCGCTTCGAGCACACGCCGTTCGGCAATGGCCGGCCTTTTTCGCGCGGACAGCTCACCGAATTGCTGCGCGAGGCGAATTTCACGCCCGCGGCCTGGTCCGATGCCTTGTTCTTCCCGCCATCGCGGCGGCGCTTCATGATGCGCTTTCACAATGTGCTGGAACGCGCCGGCCGGCGGCTGTGGCCGATCTTTTCCGGCGTCATCGTCGTCGAGGCGCAGAAACGGCTCTATCAGGGCGTGCCGGTCGCTCAGCGGACGTCTCGACGCGTCTTCGTGCCGGTGCTGTCGCCGCACGGCGCCACGCGGCTCGGCCGCCGGGCCGAGGCCGGCGGGGCAATCTCGTCGGTTCGCCAGGTGACACCTTCGCGATCATGGTGAAAACTTGCGACGCGCGGCTTTTCCCGACCTATCTGTCATGCGCGGCCCGTTAAAAGACCAATGCCGTTAAGTCGCTCCATCCGGTTTCAGCACCGCTTCTGAACGCAAGGACCTTGGCTATGGCTGATCAACCGGACTACGACGCTTTCGCCCGGCCGGTTGCGACGGTCGAAGCCAGCAGCCTGCGTGATCAGGTGTCGACGATCAAGCAGGCGCTGATAGGATCGCCGGTTCGCAAGTGGTTGCTCTGGACGTCGGTTGGCATCGTGGCCGTCATCATCGCGACGTCGATCGGCCAGGTTCTGCTCAACCGCTGGAACCAGCCTTTCTACGATGCGCTTGCACGCCGCGACATGGCGGCCTTCCTGCACCAGCTTCTCGTCTTCGCGGCCATAGCCGGTGGACTTCTGGTGCTCAATATCGGCCAGACCTGGCTCAACCAGATGATCAGGCTGAAGCTACGCGAGGCGCTGACGCTCGACCTGATCGACCAGTGGACGCGGCCGGCGCGCGCCTTCCGGCTGGCCAATGCCGGCGCCATCGGCGTCAATCCCGACCAGCGCATGCAGCAGGATGCCGCGCATCTGTCCGACCTGTCGACGGATCTCGGCGTCGGTCTGCTGCAGTCCTTCATCCTGCTGGTTTCCTTCGTCGGCGTGTTGTGGGAACTGTCTTCGGGCTTCGTGTTCCACATTGGCGGGACCTCCCTGGCGATCCCCGGCTACATGGTCTGGGCCGCCATCCTCTATGCCGGCACCGCCTCGTGGCTGAGCTGGCTGGTCGGCCGGACACTGATCCGCCTCAACAGCGACCGCTACACCTGGGAAGCGGAGCTGCGCTCCTCGATGGTGCGCGTCAACGAGAATGTCGATGCCATTGCGCTTTACCATGGCGAGGCCGACGCCAGGCGACGGCTCGAACTCGACCTGGGCACGGTGCTCGGCGCCATGCGGCGCATCTACACCGCCCAGATCAACCTGTCCTGGGTCACCGATACCTATGGCTGGATCACCGTCGTGGCACCGATCCTGGTCGCCTCGCCGGTCTATTTTTCAGGTGACATCAGTTTTGGCGGGTTGATGATGGCGGTCGGCGCCTTCAATCAGGTCCACTCCTCGTTGCGCTGGTTCATCAACAATATCGGCAGCATCGCCGATTGGCGCGCCACACTGATGCGCGTTGCCGATTTCCGCATCGCGCTCGGTGAAACCGATGTGCTGCACGACACGGAAAAACGTATCGAGTTCGTTGAGAACCCTGGCGGCAGTCTGACCTTCGAGAGACTCCAAGTGGCCTCGCCGGAGGGGTGCACCAGGCTCGCCGACCAGCATGTCGAAATCCGCGCCGGCGAGCGCGTCATGATCACCGGCGACCCGGGCGCCGGCAAGACGCTGTTCTTCCGCGCCATCGCCGGACTGTGGCCATGGGGACGCGGACAGATCGGCCTGCCGGCGGGAGAAACCCTCATATTCGTGCCGCGCGTCCCATATTTCCCGGCCGGTACGCTGCGCGAGATCCTCGATCACTCGACCGGACCCGCGCCCGCGAGTGACGCCCTGATTTCGGAGGTGCTTGCCGAGGTCGGGCTCGAGCGCCTGGCATCCTCGCTCGACCGCTCCGCGCGCTGGGAGCATGAACTGGGCGATGACGAACAGCGCTCGCTGGCCTTCGCCAGGCTCGCCTTGCTACAGCCGAAATGGGTGATCATCGACGAAGCCATGGACGCGTTCGACGGACCCTCGCTGCGGCGGGTGCTGTCGATGCTGGAGAAGCGCTTGCCCGGAGCCGCGATCCTCAACATAGGACGCGGCCAGCACAACATTCGGTTCTTTCCACGCGCATTGACCATCATGAAGGATTCCGCTGCGCCGGCCCTGAAACCTGCCCGTATCAGGGCGGGCGCGATCGAACCGCCGCCGGTCGTAGCGCGTCGCAAGAAGTAGGCCAACGTCCGGGCCACGGGGCAGAGCTTTATTTCGCCGTGATCGCGAGGGAAGCTTCCCCGCAGAAACAACCTCGGCGCTGGCCATGCTTGATGCTCTCCGCCTGCTTGCCTGTCTTGCCTGCGCCCAGGTCGCCCCTGTTGCCTCGCCGCCCGATGCGCTGGCCGTGGACGTCGAGCTGGTGCTGGCTGTTGATATCTCGCTGTCGATGGACGAAAGGGAATTCGCCCTGCAGCGGGCCGGCTATGTCGAGGCGCTGCGGCATCCCGATTTCATCAAGGCGGTCCGCGCCGGCAACACGGGCCGTATCGCTCTCGCCTATTTCGAATGGGCCGGCACGGTGCGCGATGACGCGGTCATCGGCTGGCAAATCATCGACAGCGCCGAAAGCGCCAACAGCTTTGCCGACAAGGTCGCGGCTCGCCCGTTCCGCAGCTTTCGCGGCACCTCGATTTCCGGTGCGCTTGCCTTCGGCGCCGAGCTTTTCGATCGCACCGCCTTCCAGGGCGAACGCAGCGTCATCGATATTTCCGGCGATGGCCCGAACAATATCGGGCCGCCGGTCACCACGACACGCGATGCCGCCATCGCCAAAGGCATCGTCGTCAACGGCCTGCCGATCCTGATCAGCCCGTCGCCCACCTTCAGCCATCTCGATCAATATTATGCCCAGTGCGTGACCGGAGGGCCAGGTTCCTTTGTGCTGCCGATCCATGCGGCCGCCGAGTTTTCGACGGCCATCCGGCGCAAATTGATCCTCGAGGTCAGCGGCGTTCAGGAGAGGGGCAGTGTCGTTCCCGTCGATGCCGCCGGTCCCATCGACTGCCTGCAAGGCGAACGGGACAGACGGTTCTATTCCGATCCGTTTTTCCCCGAACTCGACCGATGAGTTTGCACACGACCTGCTTGGGCATGCTGCTGTCCCAAAGCCGCTGCCCACCCCGGATCAGGCCCGAGGCATGCTCTCGGGGACATCTGTCAGGCCGGACGGGCACCAAGCTTTTTAAGATCACGGCGCCAGCGCCGGCCACGGACATAGCCGTGCATCAGTTCCGGCAGCGAGTAGCCGAGTGCTGTCGACGAGCGGTTGGCCATGTAACCAGCAAGTGCCTCCGGTATCCGGCCTCTGAGGATATCGGCAATGATCTGCCGCGAGATCATGTAGGGTGGAATGTGCGGGTAGGAGCGGGCAATGTGCGGGTGTTTGCCCATCAGGTTCGCATAGGCTTCGACATAGCCGTCGCGGCGGCCAGAAATCGAATTCTCCGAATTGTATTTCGTCCAGTCCATGTCCTCGGACAATTGCGCGCCGAAGCGCCGGGCAAGACGCAGCAGCAATTCCCGGTCCTGCATCCGGGTGATGTCGCTGTCGTAACCGCCAATGCCCAGCAAGGCCTCGCGGCGGGCCGTTATCGCTGAACCGGCAATGAAGATCGTCTGCGCGACCAGCGCCCGTTCCAGCATCGTCGGGCTCAGGAACACATCGCGGTTGACGCAGTTGGTGGCGCGATTGCTCTTCAGGGAGACAAACGAGCTGATCAGCACCTGAAGCACCGGATTGTCGTCAAACCAGGTCAGGGTTCGTTCGAGCCGGTGCGGCAGGTAGACATCGTCGGAATCGAGGAATGTCACTACAGGCGCCCGCGCCCGCTCGATGCCGGCATTCCTGGCAGCGTTGGCGCCTCGCCATTTCGCGCCAACATAGATCAGCCGCGGGTCGCGAATGCGGGCGAGCGCGGCCTCGGTTCCATCGGTCGAGCCATCGTCGACGACAATATGCTCAAGTCTCGGCATGCTCTGGGAAAGCACGCTTTCCATCGCGCGCAGCACTGTTTCGCGCCGGTTGTGCGTTGGCGTTATGACCGTGATGAGGGGTTCGGTGATCCCGACCATGTCGCGTCAGCTGTTTCCCGCGCAAGGATGCGCGTCAATCCAGGGCTTTTCGATTTTCACAATGGTCGAATGGATCGGACTTCCCCCTCCGCCACACCTGAATCGTTCGACGCGACGCTATATAAAACGGCCGCCCGTGTCACTCGCCGCGCCGGTGCCCAACCCCGCGTGAAATGACGAATTCCTGCCCCTAGCGTTCCAATTGCAACAGCCCTCCGGAAAAAAGGGGCGAATCACCGGCGGGGAGGTCGGTCCACCACTGCCAGACCGTATGCATTCCATTACCTCGGGCGTAATCGCCTTGGGGTCGGTGTTTCGGCACATTGCCCCTTGCGAGGTTGGGCTGATCGGCCTCGATGCAGAGGGAGTACAGTCATGACCGCCTACGCCGTTGCCCATATGCGCCACGTCACGCCAGGACCGTGGATCGTCGAATATCTCGAGAAGATCGATGCCACGCTGGAGCCCTTCGGCGGTCGCTTCGTCGTCCATGGCGGCGAGTTCGAGGTCGTCGAAAACAGTTGGCCGGGACATCTGATCGTCATCGAATTCCCGGACAGACACCATGTGCGCGCATGGTACAAGTCGCCCGCCTACCAGGCGATCCTGGGGCTGCGAACCGAGAATTCGGAATCCGACGTGATCTTCGTTACCGGCGTTGCACATCCGCACAAGGCCACGGATGTCCTGGAGTAGAGAGAGCGACAACTGGTTGCTGTGTGCGCTCATCCGCCCGCAAAGTCGGGCAGGACTTCAACTTCGTCGCCGATGAACCCCAAGGCCAAGCCGAACTGGCCCCAAAATGCCAGACTGTAGAATGCCAGGCCGACAAGCAGAGACAATGGGATTTGCCAGACCGGCATCCCTGTCTGGCGGGCATGCCCTATCACACGTCGTGTTGTACGCCATGTCATGGTGAGCCAATGGGAGAGCGACTTTGCGATCCGCCGGCCGCGATGGGAGGATTTCAACACTCTAAATTTCCGGTCGGCGTCGCGGCCAGTTACCAATGCGCGCCAGCGGAAGAATTGCCAGCCGCGCGGCGGGTAGTGATAGACGCGTGCATTGGCGCTGACGAGTTTGTGGCCGTCGCGATCAAGCTCACGCATAAGCAAGGTGCAGGAAACCTTGAAACCATTGTTTTCGGGAAAGGGATGATTGGTGATCCAGCTGCGGCGAAAGGCTACGTTGTTGGCGTTTATCGCCCGTTTTGAAGCAAAACGAGTATCCATTTGCGCCATTGGGAAAAACCAGATCAGCGCGAATGTTCTCGACATGAAATCGTCGTAATAAAGGTAGGTGTACCCATTTACGGCCACCGTAGCCGGATCTTGAAATGGATCGAGCATGGCTGAGAGCCAACCAGGTTCCACGACGGTATCCGAGTCTGTGAAAATGACGATATCGCCGTCGGTTGCTGGGATGCCGTTGTTCTTGAGGTCGTAATACCGTCCACCTGGGGAAGCGGAGAAGATCAGGTCGGTGACTTGTTCCAACTGCGATGCTTCGGCTGCGATATTGCTTCTCAGCAAGAGAGTATCCGCATCGTCTCCGCCGTGAGAAATAACGACCCGTGGCTTGGCAAAACCGAGCGAAGACACAGCGCTGATTTCGCGCAACAAGGCAGTCAGCCCAATGCTGACTTCGTCCAGGTCGACCGACCTAGCGTTCTCCATTTCCAGAACAAGTGAATAGCTCGGCAAACTTTTAGCCATGTTCAATTGAATCCGTTTGTCGCGCCCGGAATTGTACGGCCCTTCAAACGCAAGAGAGCAAAGAAGTCCATACGATGAACACTACCGTCTCAGCAAAAACACCGCCTGCTGGCCGAAGAAATTCCAGAACCACCACGGCATCGACAGCCCGATCTTCTGGCCGTTGGCGTCGAGCGCGGTTGCCTTTTCCACCGTCGCGCCAAGCTCGTCGCACAGATTGACGAAGTCGCGGATGGTGCAGAAATGGATGTTCGGCGTATCGTACCAGGAGTAGGGCAGGTCCTTGGTCACCGGCATGCGGCCGTTGAGGAGCAGCGACAGACGCACCCGCCAGTGGCCGAAATTGGGGAAGGACACGATCGCCCGGTTGCCGATCCTGAGCAGTTCGTCGAGCACCAGCTTTGGGTTGCGGGTGGCCTGCAGCGTCTGCGACAGGACGACGAAGTCAAAGCCCTTGTCGGGATAGAATTCGAGATCCTTGTCCGCATCGCCCTGGATGACCGAGAGGCCGCGCGCCACGCATTCGTTGACGCCACGCTGCGACAGTTCGAGCCCACGGCCATCGACCTGCTTGGTGTCCTGCAACAGTTCGAGCAGCGAGCCGTCGCCCGAACCGACGTCGAGCACGCGAGACTGTGGCGGGATGAGGTTGGCGACAACCTCGAGGTCGACACGCTGGTCGCGGTTGACGCTCATGATGCGAGCCCTCTCGCCCGTGCCGCAGACCCGATGAAGCCGTTGATGGCGGCAAACAACTCCGGCTCGTCGAGCAGGAAGGCGTCGTGGCCACGGTCGGTCTCGATCTCGACGAAGGACACCGATGCGCCGGCGGCGTTGAGCGCGTGCACGATCGAGCGGCTCTCCTCCGTCGGAAACAGCCAGTCCGAGGTGAAGGACACCAGGCAGAAGCGGGTTTTCGTGCCGGCAAAAGCATCGGCCAATCGGCCGCCATGGTCGGCGGCGAGGTCGAAATAGTCCATCGATCGCGTCATGTAGAGATAGGAATTGGCGTCGAAGCGGTCGACGAAAGTCATGCCCTGGTGGCGCAGATAGCTTTCGATCTGGAAGTCGGCATCGAAGCCGAAGGTGAGCGCTTCGCGATCCTGCAGATTGCGGCCGAATTTCCGGTGCAGGGCGGCTTCCGACAGATAGGTGATATGGGCGGCCATGCGCGCCACCGCCAGCCCCTTTTCCGGGCGCTTGTCGTAGTCGAAATATTTGCCGCCATGCCAGTCCGGGTCGGCCATCACGGCTTGCCGGCCAACCTCATGGAAGGCGATGTTCTGCGAGGAATGGCGGGCGCCGGTGGCGATCGGCAGTGCCGAGAAGACGCGCTCCGGATAGCTCGACGCCCATTGCAGCACCTGCATGCCGCCCATTGAGCCGCCGAGCACGCAAAACAGCTTTTCGATGCCGAAATGGTCAATCAGCATCTGCTGCGCGCGCACCATGTCGCGGATGGTGATGATCGGCAGGTCGAGCCCATAGGGCTTGCCGGTGGCGGGATTGGTCGAGGCCGGGCCGGTGGAGCCCAGGCAACCGCCGATAACGTTCGAGCAGATGACGAAGAAGCGGTTGGTGTCGATGATCTTGCCCGGGCCGACCAGCACTTCCCACCAGCCCGGCTTGCCGGTTACCGGATTGGTGTTGGCGACGTGCTGGTCGCCGGTCAGCGCGTGGCAGACGAGGATGGCATTGGAACGGGCGTCATTGAGCGTGCCATAGGTCTGGTAGGCGATCTGGAACGGCGACAGCAGCGTGCCGGCGTCGAGCTTGAGCGGCTTGTCAGGTCCAAAACGCAACACCGGGCTCGACGGTTGGTCGGCCTCGTTGTTGGTCTTTCCAGCGCGCAGAGCGGCCATCACATCTCTCTACCATTCCGCACCGTGCTTTTCGAAAAATCGCTGCCGATTTTCGGGCCGATGCGCTCATCCGCCCGGTCGCGGACAATAAAAAACCGGCAATGCCTTCGCAAAGCCGGTTACGTCACGCAAACGGCCCTTTAGCGAATTGTTTAACGTGGCTGCAAGCCGACCGGCCAAATCACCACGGAACTGTCGCTGCCCTTCTAGAACTCGCCCGCCTTGCCGTCAATGCCGGCCACTGGCACCACCGCCACCTCTCGACATTGCCGGCCATGGCTTGTATTTCCGCTGCGGCTCCCGCCGGGAGCTTTTCTCGATGGATATCTCGAAATGAAGCAGACACCGGATCAGGCACGTCCAACCCCGCGCGCGGGCATCATGGACATCGACGCCTATGTGCCGGGCAAGAGCACGGCGCCGGCCGGCGTCGCCAAGGTCTACAAGCTGTCGTCGAACGAGAATCCGCTTGGGCCCTCGCCGAAGGCGATCGAAGCCGCGCGGGAGATTGCGGGAAAGCTCGACATCTATCCCGACGGCACCGCCAGGCGGCTGCGCGAAACGATCGCCGAGGTGCATGGCCTCAACCCACAGAACATCATCTGTTCCAACGGTTCCGACGAGATCCTGGGCCTGCTGGCGCAGACCTATCTGGCGCCCGGTGACGAGGCGATCTTCACCGAACACGCCTTCATGGTCTACAAGATCTATATCCAGTCGGCAGGTGCCGTCCCGGTAGCGGTCAAGGAGACCAACGAGCGCGCCGACATCGATGCGATCCTGGCCGCCGTCACGCCGCGCACGAAAATCGTGTTCCTCGCCAATCCCAACAATCCGACCGGCACCTATGTGCCGTTCCAGGAGGTGCGCCGCCTGCATGCCGGCCTGCCCAGGCATGTGCTGCTGGTGCTCGACGCGGCTTACGCCGAATATGTCCGCCGCAACGATTACGAGGCCGGCATCGAACTGGTCGGCAGCGCCGAGAACGTCGTGATGACCCGCACCTTCTCCAAGATAGGTCTTGGCGGGGCGCGGATCGGCTGGATGTACGCGCCGATGCACATCGTCGACGCCATCAACCGTGTGCGTGGTCCCTTCAACGTCAATGCAACGGCGATCGAGGCCGGCATCGCGGCGATCCGCGACCGAGCCCATGTCGAGCGCAGCGTCGCGCACAACGAGACTTGGCTGGCCTGGGTCAGCGAACAGATGACGGGGCTTGGGTTGCGGGTGACGCCCAGCGTCGGCAATTTCGTCCTCATCCATTTTCCCGATGACCAGAAACACTCCGCCGCGGCGGCGGACGACTATCTGACCGCGCGCGGCTATATCTTGCGGCGCGTTTCCGGCTATGGCTTTCCCAACGCGCTGCGCATGACCATCGGCACCGAAGAGGCCAATCGCGGCGTTGTCGCCGCACTCACGACATTCCTGAAAAGCTAGAGCATCATGGCATCACCGATGTTTGAGAAGATCGCGCTGGTCGGCATCGGCCTGATCGGCTCGTCGCTGGCCCGCGTCATCCGCCGCGAGGGGCTGGCCGGTCACGTCGCCATCTCGACCCGCAGTGCCGCTACGCTGGCGCGGGCGCAAGAGCTTGGGCTAGGCGATTCCTACACCACCGACGCGAAAGTAGCGGTCCGCGACGCCGATCTGATCATCGTCTCGGTGCCGGTCGGCTCATCCGGCGCGGTGGCCGAGGAAATCGCGCCGGCGCTGAAGCCGGGTGCGATCCTCACCGATGTCGGCTCGACCAAGGCATCGGTCATCGCGCAGATGCAGCCGCATGTGCCGGCCGGCGTGCATTTCATTCCCGGCCATCCGCTGGCGGGCACCGAGAAGTCCGGGCCGGATGCCGGTTTCGCCGACCTGTTCGACAATCGCTGGTGCATCTTCACGCCGCTGCCGGACACCGATCCGGATGCGCTGGAGAGGCTTTCAGAATTCTGGCGCCACTGCGGCGCCAACATCGACACGATGGACCCCCAGCATCACGACATGACGTTGGCCATCGTCTCGCACCTGCCGCACATCATCGCCTACAACATCGTCGGCACCGCCGATGATTTGCAGTCGGTGACCAAGTCCGAGGTCATCAAATATTCGGCTTCCGGTTTCCGCGACTTCACCCGTCTCGCTGCCTCCGACCCGACCATGTGGCGCGACGTCTGCCTGCACAACAAGGACGCCATCCTCGAAATGCTGGCGCGGTTCTCGGAGGATCTGGCGTCGCTGCAGCGGGCGATCCGCTGGGGCGACGGCGAAAAACTCTTCGATCTGTTCACCCGCACCCGGGCCGTGCGCCGCTCGATCATCGAGGCCGGCCAGGACATCGACGTACCCGACTTCGGGCGCCAAGCGATCGAGCACCCGGCCAAGAGCTAGGGTCTATTGAGATTCAGGTGAGGCCGGCCTGCAAACGGCGCCTTCCTGCGCTTCCGGTGCTCACATACGGAAAGTACGCTCCGCTCCGGTTCTCGGAAACCACCTTGTTTGGTCGCTTCGCGCCCGTCTTCGACTCCGACTCGGCCTGACCTGAATCTCAACAGACCTTATGACGCTATGGTAGCGCAGGCCAAGTCGCTGCAACCATGGCCAGCGTCTCGGCCCTGTCCGGGGCGCCGAGCCTGCCGCCGAAGCGCAGGCATTTGAGCGCGGCAGCGGCACTGGCAAAACGCAAGGCCTGCTCGACCGGCATGGCTTCCGCCAGCCCGACGGCAAAGGCACCGTGGAAGACATCGCCGGCGGCCAGCGTGTCGACCGCCTTGACTTTCGGCGCCGCTACATGACGGGATGATCCCGCCGCGCGATCGAACCACCAGGTTCCCGCCGCGCCGCCGGTGACCGCGACAAAGGCGTCGGTGCGCCGGGCAAGTGCCTCGCAGGCCTGGCACGGGTCGAGATCCTGATGGCACAGGATGCGTGCCGCCGGCTCCGAAGCCACGATGTGGGACGCCAGCGGCAAGAGCTGCTCCAGCACCTCCAGCGGCGCGGTATCGGCATCGAGGATCGCCGGCCGGCCGATAGCGCGCGCCGCCTTCAGCGCAAGCGCTGCCGCACCCCGCCAGCGCACGTCGACCAGCACGGCATCGAATGCGGAGAGGTCGGCCGCCGGCAAGGCCTCGGGATCGGCCTGGGCCTGGCTGTCATAGAACGGCACGATGATGCGCTCGCCCTGCGCGTCGACAAGGATCGAGGCCAGCGCGGAGCGGGCGCCGCCGACACGGCGGACAAAACCGCAATCGACGCCCTCGGCCTCGATCGCTGCAATCAGATGGTTGCCGACCGGATCATCGCCGGCGCTCGCCCACAGCGACACGTCGGCGCCAAGGCGATGCGCGGCGCAGGCAGCGCTCGTCGCCATGCCCGAGGCGATCTGGACGCCGTCGGAGGCGATGAACTTTCCCTGATGCGCCGGCAGTGTCTCGACACGCAGGATGGTGTCCAGCGTCAGCGCGCCAACACTCAGCAGCTTCACTTTTCTTGCCATGGAAGGGTTATTCAACCGGCTTGATCTTGCCCAGCGGGATGAAGCCGAGCGAGGCCTTGCCCTTGACCACCTTCAGCGGCATGGACGGTTCGTTGCCGAGCAGCGCCAAGGCGCCAAAGCCCTGTTCGATCTGGCTTTTCTGCTCGGGGATGGCGGTGCCGAGGATTGCCGCCACGGCCTTCGGATCCTTCAGCCTGATCATCAGATCGGCATCGATCAGGCCGTCGGCATCGACCGACAGTGGCCCGGAAACCGTGACGCGCGCCGTCCCCGATGACAGGTCGAGGTTGCGGACCTCGATCTTCTGGCCGCGCAGGCTCCGCACGTGCGTGCCGATCAGCGCAACGCCATTCTTCAGCGTGGCGTCGCCGCTGGCATCGAGGGGCGGCAAGACGCGCCCGCCGATTGCGTCGGGGTTGATCTCGAGATCGCCAAAGCTGCCGAGATAGTCGATATCCCCGCCGTTCGGCTGCAACTGGCCGGCCGCCTTGCCGGCGCTGAACAATTGCACCGGGTCGGTGTCGTCGGCAGGGTCGGTCTGGCCTGACAGGCCCTCGGCCTGCAGCGAGACCCGTCGCGGCAGCGGCCATGACAGTTTGACGTTGGCTTGCAGATTGTCCCAATCGATCCACAGCGGCACCATGCCCGGGACCGAGGTTCTGAGCGGACCACGCAGATCGGCAACCGGCGACAAGGGTTGGGTGATCTGGGCGACGGCATTGAAACTGCCGGCCGAGGCGGCGATGTTCCTGGCATCGTCCTCATAAGCGAGGTTGTCGCAGGAGATGGCAAAGCTCAGGGGATAGCCGCTGACCTGGAGATTGGCGCAGCCGGCCGCTACGCCACTCTTGTTGAGCGTGGCAACTGCCTTGTCGGCCTCGCTTCTGACCCGGTCCGCCAGATAGAACCAGCCGCCGCTGTAGATGGCGAACAGTATGACGATGAACGCCGCAAGCCACCACAGGCGGCGACGGTTACTCGGCTGGCGCTCGTCACTTGACGTCATGCTTTGGCTCTCGTTATCGCATGGGTGTTGTGGACGGACTGTCGATTCCGACAACAATGGGTGGACGGAGACGAATAGGTAGACAGAGACGGGCGGAAAAAACACCGGTCTCGGTGCGGTGTTGCCATTCTTTTGCAATCAGGCGCGGCGATATGGGCGATTTTTGGGTGTTTGGCTACGGTTCGCTGATCTGGCGGCCGGGTTTTGCGCATGTCGAGACACAGCGCGCCCGCCTGCACGGCTACCGGCGCTCGCTTTGCGTCTACTCCTTCGTGCATCGCGGCACGCCTGAACGGCCGGGGCTGGTGCTCGGTCTCGATCATGGCGGCTCCTGCGTCGGCCTGGCGTTCCGTGTTCCCGGCGAATTGCGCGACGAGGTGATCGCCTATTTGCGCGAGCGCGAGCTGGTCACCAACGTCTATCTCGAACGCATGCTCAAGATTCGCCTCAACGGTGGCGGCATGGTCGAGGCGGTGGCCTACATCGTCGACCGCGGGCACGAGCAGTATGCCGGTGCGCTGGATGCGGCGCATGCGGCGGCCGTGGTGCGCGGCGCGGTCGGCCAATCCGGCAACAACGAGGACTATGTGCTCAGCACGCTCGAGCACCTCGAGGCACTGGGCATTCGCGACCACTGGCTCGAGGATGTCGCCAGGCGGGTCGCGCCTTTGTGAAGCGCTGGCTCTGCGGAAAAGGCGGCTAGGCCTTTGACCTCGATCAGGCAAGACCTAGGTTAGGTCCCGAACCCGGGGGCGCATCCGCCCAATCCAATCATCACGGAGATCCGTCTTGCAGAAACGCCGTCTCGGTCGTACCGACCTTTCCATCGCGCCGCTGGTTCTGGGCGGCAACGTCTTCGGCTGGACCGCCGACGAGAAAACGTCTTTCGACCTGCTCGACCGCTTTGTCGGCGCCGGCCTCAACGCCGTCGATACGGCCGACGCCTATTCGCGCTGGGTTCCCGGCAACAAGGGCGGCGAATCGGAAACGATCATCGGCAAGTGGATGAAGGATCGCGGCAACCGCGACAAGGTCGTCGTGGTCACCAAGGTCGGTTCGGACATGGGGCAAGGCCACAAGGACCTGTCCGCCGCCTATATCGAAAAGGCGGTCGACGCGTCGCTGAAGCGGCTGCAGACCGACGTCATCGACCTCTATTTGTCGCACTGGCCGGATCCGGCTACCCCCTATGAGGAAACCCTTGGCGCCTACGAGAAGCTGCTCGCCAAGGGCAAGATCCGCTATGCCGGCTGTTCGAACCTCGATGCCGGGCAGTTGCGCGCGGCGCTCGACGTGGCGAGCCTGCGCGGCCTGCCGCGCTACGAGGTGCTGCAGCCGGAATACAATCTCTACGATCGCTCTTCCTTCGATGGGCCGTTGCGTGATCTGTGCGTGGCCGAGGATATCGGCGTCATCACCTATTTCAGCCTGGCCAAGGGTTTCCTCAGCGGCAAATACCGCAGCGAGGCCGACCTCGGCCAAAGCGAGCGGGGCGACGACGTCGGCAGCTATCTGAATGCACGCGGCATGCGCATCCTCGCCGCACTGGACGCGGTATCGGCCAGGCATTCGGCCAAGCCGGCGGAAGTGGCGCTTGCCTGGGTGATCGCGCGGCCAGGCGTCACCGCGCCGATCGCCAGCGCCACGAAGCCGAGCCAGATGGACAGCCTGATCAAGGCGGTGTCGCTGAAGTTGACCGCCAACGACATGGCCGAGCTCGACAAAGCCAGCGGCTGAGGCTTTCGGCGAGCGACACGCACGAACGTCCAAGACGACCCTCCTGTCTTTGCCATACCGTCCTTCGCACGGGGCAAGGCAGAGGGTGAGATGGCCGAACCGCTTCTTTCGCAACCCGATCTTTGGCGCCAGCTGTTCGCGCTGGTGCTTGCCGCCACCGTCGTCATGGGCAGCCCCGGGCCGGCAACGATAAGCGTCACCGCCGTCGGTGCCGCCTTTGGCCTGCGCCGCTCGCTGCGCTATGCCTGCGGGATCATCCTGGGCACGATCGCCGTGCTGTTGGTGGTGGCGACCGGGGTGGCGGCGATGCTTGCCTCGATGCCGCTGCTCGCGCCGCTGCTGGCTGTCGCGTCTGCCGCCTACATCCTCTACCTGGCGTTCAGGATCGCCACCGCTCCGCCCTTGACGACGCATGCCGGCCAGGCCGTGCGCCCGACGTTCCCGGGCGGCTTCCTGCTGGCGGTCGCCAACCCGAAGGCCTATGTGGCGATCGCCGCCGTGTTCGCCGGCGCTTCTTCGAAACAGGGTGCCGTTGAGCTTGGTCCATGGCTGAAGCTGGCCGTTCTGGCGCTGATGATCGTCGCTATCCATGTCTTGTGGCTTGTCGCGGGAGCAGTGTTCGCGCGCTTCCTGCGCCAGCCTGTGGCCGCGCGGATCATCAATTTGATCTTTGCGGCAACGCTGGTGTTGACCACCGCGCTGGCCATGTTCGGCTGAGCGTTGTCTTCAGGCCTTGGCGCCGAGCTCCTGCAGCCGTTTCACCGCCGTCGGCGGCAGGGCAGGCGGGTTTGGGGCGCGGGATGCCTCGATGAGGAACTGGTCGCAGGCAGCCTCGGTCTCACCGATCAGCCGCGCCATGAATTCATCCTTGCTCAGGCCAGGCGGGATCGCCGGCAGGAAACGCGCCTTGATGGTGCCGGGATAGCGCAGGAATTTGCGGCGCGGCCAGTAGAGGCCGGCGACATGGGCGACCGGCACCACCGGAACGCCAAGCTGCGCATAGATTTCGACGATGCCGTATTTGTAGGCCGGCTCGTCGCCTGGCGCGCGGCGCGTTCCCTCGGGATAGATGATCAGCTGGCGCGGATTGCGCGCCATCTCTTCCTTGGTCGCGGCAACGACCGCCTTCAGCGCCTTGGAGCGGCTGCCGCGGTCGACCGGGATCATGCGCATTTTCATGATGTACCAGCCGAAGAACGGGATCCAGGTCAGTTCCCGCTTGAGGATGTAGAGCGGATCCTGGAGGAAGGGGAAGAAGGCAATCGCGTCCCAGAATGACTGGTGCTTGGGCGCCAGGATGAAGGAGCCTTCAGGCAGGTTTTCCTGGCCGGTGATGTCGTTCTTCGTTCCGGCGATCTTCTCATAAAGCCACATCGAGGTGCGCGACCAGAATTTCGGCACGAACCAGGCGCGGTGACGGGGCGACAGGAAATAGTAGGGGGTCCAGAGGATCATCTGGACGATCAGATTGACGTAGAAGACGAAATTGAACGCCAGCGATCTGACATAGAGCATGGGGGAGGTCCGGTGAGGAGGTGTGCGTTGGTTACACCAAGCGCGGGCAAAAAGGAAACAGGGCGATACGGCTCATTCTACAGGCTTGCTTGCGCCAGACGTTCCCTGAGGCGTGGCGCCGCGAAATCGAGGAAGCGCGCAGTTTCACCGGCAGCCGCCCCTGGCCGGCGTGCACCCTGACTGTAGAACGGCGACGATCCATTCGCCGCAAGCCGTTCGGCATTCCGCTTGCGTGCGTCAGCCGATCGATACTGGGGTTGCCAACGTGGGTATGACGCGAGTGCTTTCCGGAAAGGCTGCCAGCCTCCACCGTCGAGGCGGTCAATCACTTCTTCCGGAAAATGGAAGGGTTGATTGCAAATATGCCGTCTACATCCGTCGAATGGAAAGGTACATATTGAGGTAGCAAGTCGCTCTGAACACCTGGACCAACTCTATGAACGGGGTTGCCCGCACCGAAATCGATTTTCCGGTTGTTTCTGTCCGCGATGCTGCCTGAATCCGGAGCGGGTCAGCGGTGTCCGCCAGACCTCACCCATTCATATCGCAGAGGAGTTGCCATGCCTGAAAACCGCCCCCCGCTTCCGCCGTTTACGACAGAGACCGCCGCGCAAAAGGCACGCATGGCCGAGGATGCCTGGAATTCTCGTGACCCCGCACGGGTCGCGCTCGCCTATACGACAGACAGCCGCTGGCGCAATCGGGCCGAATTCCTGCAAGGGCGCGATGCCATCCAGGCCTTCCTGACACGGAAATGGAGCCGCGAGCTCGATTACCGGCTGATCAAGGAGGTCTGGGCGTTCCATGGCAACCGCATCGCCGTGCGCTTCGCCTATGAATGGCGCGACGACAGCGGTTCATGGTTCCGCAGCTATGGCAACGAGAACTGGGAATTCGACGAACACGGCCTGATGCGCCTGCGCATCGCCAGCATCAACGACCTGCCGATCGGCGCGGCCGACCGCAAATATCACTGGCCGCTCGGCCGGCGGCCGGATGACCACCCGTCGCTGTCGGACCTCGGGCTTTAGCACCTTCCCGCAAGGAGGCTTTCGATGGACACACATGCCTTCACCAGCGACGTCGCCTTCACGCCGACCGTCAAGGCGATCCAGACCCGCAAGGGCTCACGTCAGTCCTATGCCCGCGTCGAGGAGCGTGGCGGCTGGCAAGCTGATATCACGCCAGACCTTGCCGCCTTCATCGAGATGCAGACCAGCATCTTCCTGTCGACTGCCAATGGCGATGGCCAGCCCTACATCCAGCATCGTGGCGGCCCCGCCGGCTTCCTCAAGGTGCTGGATGAACGGACGATCGGCTTCGCCGATTTTTCCGGCAACAGGCAGTTCATCACCCAGGGCAATCTGGCCGACAATCCGCGGGCCTTCCTGTTCCTGATCGACTACGCCCACCGCCAGCGCATCAAGATCTGGGGCTCCGCGCGGGTCGTGGAAGGCGACGCTGAAATGATGGCGAGGCTGATGCCGCGGGATTACAAGGCGCGCCCTGAGCAGGTCATTCTGTTCACGGTTTCGGCTTGGGACGCCAATTGCCCGCAGCACATTCCGCAACGGTTCGAGGCCGCCGATGTGGCGGCGGCACTTGCTGAGCGGGATCGGCGCATCGAGTGGCTAGAGCAGGAAATCGTGCGCCTGCGAGAGGCCTCTATAGTCGGTGCCGGGGAATGAAGCGGGTTTAGCCGCCGGCCGCTGTTTCAGCCAGCGCGATGCCGTCGGGTGTTGGCTTGACGGGCACGATACCCCGCGCCAGCGCCAGCAGATACTTGTTGTACTCGGTGAACAGCACGCGCAGCGCCCGCGGCTTGGTCAGCCAGCCGCCATTGTCGAGATTGGAATTGACCACCGGATAGGGCTCGAGCTTGGCGCCATGCAGCAGCCGGCGCATTTCCAGCAGGCTGCGCGGCATATGATAATTGTTGGTGACGAGGATCACCGTGCCATAGGCATGGCTTTCGATCCATTTGGCGCTTTCCTCGGCATTGCCGATCGTGTCGAGCGCGGCGCGGTCGATATCGACGCAACAGGAAAACAGCCTCTTGTCGCCGCCGGTCGCGGCCTGAAGCTGGCGGCGGCTGGCCGAAGGATGCACGCCGCTGATCAGGAGCCGCTCGCCTTTTCCGGACGCCAGCAGATCCATCGCCGCATCGAGGCGTGACTGGCCGCCGGTCAACACGATGATCGCATCGGCCTTGGCCGGGTTGGCAGGCGTCGTCAGATGGCTGACCTTGTTGGCGAACCAGCCGAATCCGCCGGCAAACAATGTCGCGAGCACAAGCAGGGACAGGGCGGAATTGCGTAGGACAGTCTTCAAACGGCGGGCCTTGCCGTGGTCGTGCAAACGAGCAACCACCACTGGCATCTGTCCAGCCGTCCCGGTCGTATCCCGCGCGTCCATCGCCATATGGTTAACCCTGAAATGCGGCCTTTGGTAGGTACTTTGCGTTACGCCAATTCTCCAACCGTGATCACCCGACCTTTTTCCATGTCGTCAGCCTGCATCCGGTTGGCGGACATCGATGTCGCTGAGATAGGCGACGACGGTGGCGTGCGAGGTTGCCGCCGTCAGCGCGCCGATCACCAGCACCATCAGCACGACACCGAGATAACCTGCCGACCCTATGGCGAAATTGCCGAACAGGGCGGTTGCCTGGTCGGCCTGCGGTGTCGCGATGTTGCGCGACGACCACCAGGAAAAGACGATGAAGACAAGCACGGCCGCCGCCCCGCCGGCGGCGGCGCCCTTCATGCCGGTGACCAGGAAATGGCGGCGGAACTCGCGCGCGATGAAGCGGGCCTCGGCGCCGACGAAATGCAGCACCTCGATGATGTGGCCATTGCCGGCCATGGCGCCGCGCGTCGCGAACACCACGGTCAGCACCGTCGCCGACAGCATCAGCGCCAGCACGGCGATGCCTATGGTCACCGTGGTGCGGGCCATGGCCACCAGCCGGTCGACCCAGGTGCGGTGATCGTCGAGAGACGCGCTCGGCAGTTTCGGCGTGATCGCGGCGCGCATGGCGGCGAAATCGGGCGGGCTGTTCTCGTCGATGGTGACGATGATCAGGCGCGGCACCGGCAGCTCGTCGATGTTGAGGCCGGAACCCAGCCAGGGCTCCAGCAGCCTTGCTGTTGCCTCGCGATCGATGATCCGGGTCGCCTTCACGCCGGGAAACTCGCCAGCGATCTGCGAGGCCTGGGCAAGGGCCGCCTCCATGTCGAGGCCATCGGCCGGCTTGATCTGGATCGTCGCCTCGCGCGAGATCTGGTTCTCCCAGACCGAGGCGGTGTCGCGCACCAGCGTCACCGCGCCGAAAGTCAGGCAGGACAGGAAGGTCATGATGGCGATGACCAGCACCAGCGCCCGCCCGGCGATGTTCTGCGCCGGCACGATAGGCGCCATCTTGCGCTGGGCACGCGGTCTTGCCACGGTCGCTTCGGCGTCGTGGTCGTCAAGATGTTCGGCGGACAGCTCAGTCATAGATGTCCAGCCTTCCGCCAGCCAGGATCATGCGGCGTGCGTCGACCTGTTCCATCAGGCCGAGGTCGTGCGTCGCGATAACCACCGCTGTGCCCAGACGGTTCAGCTCGATGAACAGCCGCAGCAGGCGTCGCGCCAGCGGCGGATCGACATTGCCGGTCGGCTCGTCGGCCAGCAGGATCTCCGGCTGTTCGATCAGCGCACGGGCGATCGCGGCGCGCTGTTTCTCACCGCCGGACAGGACCGGCGGCAGCACATGCATGCGCTCGCCAAGGCCAACCCATTTCAACAGCTCGGTGACATCGGTGCGATAGCTTGCCTCCTCGCGCCCGCGCACGCGCAGCGGCAGCGCGACATTCTCGTAAGTGGTCATGTGGTCGAGCAAGCGAAAGTCCTGGAACACAACGCCGATGCGACGCCGCAGATGCGGCAGTTCGCTGCGCGAAATGCGCGAGCGGTCCTTGCCGAAGATGGTGATCAGCCCGCGCGTCGGCTTCAGCGACATGAACAGCAGGCGCAGCAAGGTCGTCTTGCCGGCGCCCGAAGGCCCGCTCAGGAACTGGAAGGAGCGCTCCGGGATGTGCAGGGAGATGTCGCGGAGGATTTCCGGACCCATGCCATAGCGGAGGCCGACATTTTCGAAGCGAATCACTTTCGACGACCTGAAATCTCTAGAGCATGATGCCGAAAAGTGTGAGGCGGTTTTCGGACGACATCATGCTCTATCTCTTAGTTTAGAGGCGGATTCAGATTTCAGGTCGATTTGACCTGAAATCTGAATCCGGCTCTGGCGGCGGCAAGCCGGCCTGTTCTGGTAAAAGACCATCGGCCGGCATGGTTAACCGGCGGTTAATTCCTGGGCTCTTTCGGCTCGTCACGAGGGCTCCGGTGGGGAAGCGTTAACCATTTGCGTTTACGCAAAAGAAACGAAAAGCGAACACTTGCTGCAATGCTGGGGCCATGATGGCTGAGGATCGAACCGCGCGCCCGGTTTCCGGCGAAATCATGACCGATCCGCCGGCAAATGCCGTGGCGGACCGGATCATGCGCGGATTGGCGGCCGATATCATCGACGCCGACTATGAGGTGATGCCACGCCTTGTCCCTGCAGCTGAAAGCGCGTCGCCGCCGCCGCGGGTGATCACCCCGCCGTCCATCGAGGGCATGGACATGCTGCGCAAGCCCGAGGCCCCGGCTGAGCGGCCGCCGGCCGCGCGCGGCGGGCCGATCTTCTGGATCGCCGGCATCGGCGCCGCCCTTGCCGCTTTCTGGGTCTCCGGCGGGCATGCGCTGGTGCGCCAGGCACCATTCCTGTCCGGCGGGCAAGCATCGGCACTGACCATTTCAGGGGTCACGTCACGCGTCGACGCCTCCGGGCCAAACCCGGTGCTGTTCGTCGATGGCGAGGCCGCCAATGACGGAACGAAACCGGCGCAGCTGCCGGCGCTCGAAATCCGGGTGACCGGCAATGACGGACGCTTGACCCGCTATACGTTGGGGACATCCGGCCGTTCGCTGGCGTCGGGCGAAAGATTCGGCTTTGCCAGCCGCCTCGACGTGCCTAAGAACGGCGTAAGGACCGTTCTTGTCACTTTCGCTCAATAGGCGATCACCGAGGAAAGACCACCAATGCCCATCGTACGCGGCAAGGACATCGAGGTCCTGTTTTCGGCATCGGCGATCGCACGGCGCAATCTCGAACTCGCCAAGGAGATCGCCGAGCATGACTATCACGACCTGCTGGTGATTTCGGTGCTGAAGGGCTCGTTCATCTTCGCCGCCGATCTCATCCGCGCCATGCATGATGTCGGCCTGTCGCCAGAGGTCGAGTTCATCTTCATCTCCAGCTACGGCGCCGGCACCACCAGTGGCGAGGTGAGGGTGCTGCGCGATATCGACAATGAGGTCGCCGGCCGTGACGTGCTGCTCATCGACGACATTCTCGAATCGGGCAAGACGCTGACCTTCACCCGCGACCTGATGCTGTCGCGCGGCGCGAAAAGCTGTTCCATCGCCGTGCTGCTCGACAAGCGCATGCGCCGCCAGACCGCGCTCACCGCCGACTATGTCGGCTTCGATTGTCCCGATTATTTCGTCGTCGGCTACGGTATGGACGTTGCCCATGCCTTTCGCGAACTGCCGTTTGTCGGTGTCGTCAAAGGTGATGCCTGAGTGACTTCCAAAAAGGCTCGTCGACCCTCCGTGCCTTCAGGAAAAGTCAACTTTTCGCCGCCAAATTGCCGGCCATGGCAAAGCTTCTGATCGTCGAGGACGATGAGTCCGTCCGCACTCTCGCAGCCCGTGCGCTTGAACGCGCCGGGCACACAATCGATATCGCCGCAGACGGCGCGCAGGGGCTTTCGCTGATCCAGGCCGCACGCGGCGGTTACGATCTCGTCGTCTCCGACATCCGCATGCCGGAGATGGACGGCATAGAGATGGCGATTGCGGCGGCAGCGCTGTTCCCTTCGATGAAGATCATGCTGATGACCGGTTATGCCGACCAGCGCGAGCGTGCCGAGGAGTTGAACGGCATCATCCTCGATGTCGTGCAAAAGCCCTTCACGCTGGCCGAAATCCGCTCACGCGTCGAACGCGCACTGATCTGCTTCGCCTGATCAGGCGGGATCGGTGGCGGCCAACACCGGCGCGGCGCTCTTGCGCCGTTCCGTGCTGAGCGCCAGCAGTCCGGCGCCGATGATGAGGGCGGCACCGATCACGGTCGTCGATCGCGGTACCTCGGCGAAGAACAGGAAACCCCACAGCGGCGACCACAGGATGCCAGTGTATTCGAAGGTGGCAACGCGATTGGCCGGCGCCATCCGGTAGGCCTGCGACAACAGGATCATGCCGGCGGAGGCGACGAAGCCGCAGGCCGCCATCTTGAGAAAATCCGGCAGCGTCGGCCACAGCCACGGCCGGACCAGGAATTCCAGGCTCGGGTGGACGGCGTGGGTTATGCCGGCAAGGTGAAACGTGCTGGCAACCACGGCAGCGCCAACCAGATAGGCGCCGTTCTGATAGAAGGCCATGACGGTGGACGATTCGGTATCGCCGATCTTGCGGGCCATCAGCTGCGAGAAACCGTAGAGCGCCGCCGAGCCCAGTGACAGCAGGGCCGCCCAATCGAACAGTCCGGCGCCGGGGCGCAACATCACGATCACGCCGAGCAGTCCGATCAGCACGGTCGCCAGCGTCCGCCAGGAGACGCGCTCGCCAAGATACGGTCCGGCCAATGCCATGATGAACAGCGGCGCCATGAAATAGAGCGCCACCGCGTCGGCCAGCGGCAAGGCGGCGATGGCCAGATAGTAGACGGTGTAAGAAGTGAACTGGATGAAGGCGCGCATCGTCAGCAGGCCGAACCGCCGCGACAGGATTGCATGCAGCCCGACATCGGCGTGGACGAGAAGGATCAGGATCGGCAAGGCGACGATCGAGCGGATCGCCATCACTTCGGTCACCGGATAGCCGCTCGACACGGCCTTGACGAGCGGGTCTTGCAGCGAGAAGACCAGCACGCCCAGGCACAGGCTCAGGATGCCGAGCACCATCCGATTCCGCATGAGGATTCCAGGCTCCAGTACCAGGGCCGCAAGCACGCTTGCCGCAAGCTAAAAAGAACCCGCCACCGTTTCGGGCAGCGGGCACGAGTGAGGACTCTTAGGTTGGTCCGCGCCTGATTTCGCAGCCGCATATCCAATGGGTGAAGCGACTATCATCTGGTGTTTGACATGTTGCAAACGAATTGGAATGATACCAGTGATCAAATTTCCTTATGGCGGATAGAATGCGGCCAATCCTCGACAGCGATCTCTTGCGCACCTTCGTGGCCATTGCCGAGGCCGGCAATTTCACCAAGGCGGCGGAGCTCGCCGGCCGCACCCAGTCGGCTGTGTCGATGCAGATGAAGAAGCTCGAAGGCCTGGTCGGCGACAGCCTGTTCGAGCGCGGTTCACGCGGCGTCGCGCTGACGCGGCGTGGCGGCGAACTCATCGTCAATGCCCGCCGCATTGTTTCACTGCTGGATGAGACGGCTGCGTCGATGGCGGCAGCGCCGCTTGGCGGGCCGGTGCGCATCGGCATCCCGGAGGAATATGGCCAGGCCATCCTGTCGCGCGCGCTTGGTGCATTTTCGAAATGTCACACAAAGGTCGAGGTCACCGTACGCTATGCGCATTCGGGGGCGCAATTGGCGGCGCTCGGCGCCGGTGAACTCGATCTCTGCGTGGTGTTCGAATGGCAGGATCCTGCCGGCGGCGAAGTCCTGATGCACGATCCAACCGTATGGGTGACATCGAACCTGCACCACATGCATGAGGAGCGGCCGGTGCCGATCGCACTCTACAACCGGGCCGGCTGGTGCAAGGACTTTGCCATCAAATCGCTGGAGCAACTGGGTCTTGCCTATCGTGTCGCCTATACGAGCGACACCACTGGCGGCCTCAAGCTCGCCGTCACCTCCGGCCTGGCGATCGCGCCGATCTCGCGCAGCAACATTCCGGCCGACTGTCGGGAACTGACTTCGGCGGACGGGTTCGGTCACGTCGATTCCTCGAATGTGGTGATGCATCGCAACCCGAATGCCTTCGGCGAGGCGATCGACGGTATGGAAGAGGCGATCCGTGAGGCATTCGTGAACAGGCAGGACTAGCCCGCCGCTTCCTCATGGAAATGCAGCCGGTTGCCGAACGGGTCGCTCACCGATATTTCGCGGGTCTTCCACGGCGTCTCCTCCAGGCCCGGCCTGGCGAAACGGTACTTCTTGGCCGTCAGTTCGCGATGGAGGGCCGCGATGTCCTCGACCTTGATGCGCACGGCAATGCCAGGTGCGCCGTCGCCGTGATGTTCACTGAGATGCAGGACGCAGTCATCGCGGCCAACCGCCATGTAAAGCGGCGCATTGTCGTCGAAGCGATGTTCCCACCGCACGTCGAAGCCGAGGAAGCCGACATAGAATTCACGTGCCTTGGCAATGTCGAAGATGCGCAGGATGGGCGTGACAGTGCCAAGTTTCGGCATGGAGTTGCAACCGTTCAGCAAGTCTTCGGGTGAGGTCGGAAGCGGGCGGCGATCCCTATTTCAGCTCGAGCAGCCGTTCCAGGTAGCTGCGTTCGATGTCGGGGCTGAGCGCGTTGCCGAGCCGCTTGCGGATCGCTTCCAGAATCTGGCGGGCGCGCTGGACGTCGATCTCATCCGGCACCTTCACCGAATCGCCGAAATCGGGGCCCTGGCTGGCGCGTGGCCGGCCGAGCGGGTCACGATCGGCGTTCTGCTGGCGGCCCCCCTCCTGGCTGCCGCCCTCGTCGCCCTGCATCGCCTGCATCTGCTTCATCATGTCCTTGGCGCCCTTGCGCAGCGCCTCCAGAGCCCGGCCCTGGTGGCCCACGGCCTCATCGCCCTGGCCTTCGCCGAGCGCCTGTTCGGCGTTGCCCATGGACTTGCCGGCCTCGCCAAAGCCTTCGTTGGGCTCCATGCCCATGCCCTCGAGCCCCTTCTTCAGCTGCTCGAGGTCGCTTTTCAGCTGGCCCTGACCCTGCTGCAGCTGTTTCAGCGCATCGGCGAATTCCTGTGGCGTCATCGACTTCGGCCGCGCGAGCGGATCGCGGTCCTGGCCCACACCCGGCAGGTTCTCATCCTGGCCGCCACCAAGCTGCTCATCACGGTTCTGTCCGCGCTGACGCTCGCCGCGCTGCATCTGGTCCATGCGGAAGGTGTCGTTCATCATCTCCTGCTGGCGCCGCAGGATCTCGCCCAGCTTGTCCATCTGCTGGCGCATCTGGCTGTCCTGCTCGCCGCCTTGCTGCTGACGGCCGGCCTGCAGATTGTTCATCATGTCCTGCAACTGCGACAGCAATTGCTGCGCCTTGTCACGATCGCCCGACTTCGCCAGGTTCTCGATCTGGTCCATCATGCGGTCGATGTCGCTCTGGCGCAGTTCCTGGCCGTTCTGCTGCATCTGCGGTGCGTTCGGGTTCTGCTTGGCGCGTTCCGCGAATTCCTGCAGGAACTGGTTCATCGCCTCGCGCAGTTCCTTCATCGCCTTTTCGATTTCCGCGTCGCTGGCGCCATTCTTGATGGCGTCCTGCAGCGCCTGCTGCGCCTGGCGCAGCCGCTTTTCCGCGGCCGAGAGATTGCCTTCCTCGATGCCGAGCGCGATTTCCCAGAGATAGGAGACCTCGTTGCGCAACTGATCGTCGCTGGCGGCCATCTTCAGCCGGCTGCGGGCACTCATGATGGCGAGGTAGTGCGCCATGTTGTCGAAGGTATCTTCAGGCCGCAGCGTGATCGCGTCCATCAGGTCGAGTACACGCGGCTTGGCGTTGGCGTCGAGCGCCAGCAGGCGGCGTTGTTCGATGACCGCCCGCGCCAGCGGGTTGGCGAACGGCCGCTCCGGCATCGTCAGCGTCTTGGTCTCGCTCGAAGCGGTGTGTCCGGCATCGTCGGTGGCGACCAGCGTCAGCTTGATGCTGCCGCCGGCCCAGACATGCTCGGTCAGGTCCTTTGACGTCTTGGCAACATTCGACTTGCCGCCGCGGCGCGGCAGCGTCAGCGGCATTTCAGGCGGACCATAGAGCGGATGCGCATTCGGCGCCTGCGGATCGGCGAGCGCGAAAATCGCCTTGGCGGTGGCGGCGCCATAGTCGTCGTTGATCTGGTAGTTGAGTTCGAAGGCACCGTTGGCGGCGCGCTTCGGCTCGCCGACGAAGCGGATCTGCGGCGGCTTGTCGGGCACGATCGCGAAGGCCCAGCGGCCAAGCTCGTCATCGCCCGACTTCAGCGTCAGCGTCCCGTCGCCGGTCAGCTTGCCGGTGAATTGGCGCACTTTGGATGGCGTCGCCGGGCTTGACGCGGGCTTGGCCGTGGCGGCGGCCTGCGGGCCGGCCGGGTCGATGGGGCGGGAACTGCCATCCTTGCCGGCATAGGCCAGCGTTTCCTCGCCCGAGCCCCCGGTAACGCGCAGCGAGACGTCACTGCCATCGGGAACGGTGAAGGTCGGGGTCATCTGGTTGGCATCGGCGGTCAGGAAGATCGGCGGCTTGCCGGTGTAGGCCGGCGGCGTCACCCATGCGTCGATGCGCGGCGGCACGGCATCATGCGCGCCGTGGGCATTGAACCCGTCGCTCAGTCTGCCGCCGGCCGGTCCGAAGGAGAAGGCAAAGGCGGTAACCAGCAAAAGCGCCGCTACCGCGCGCAACCCCCAGGGGTCGCGCTCCGGCACGCGCGTGCGCGGCAGGTCGGCGCCAAGACTGTCGAGCTGTCCGGCCATGCGCTTCTGGTGTTCGCGCCAGAGCGCCTGCGAGAAGCTGCTTTCCCTGCCGCTTGGTCGGTCAGTCTGCACCAGCACCGGGCTGTGCAACAAGTGATTGGCCGCCTCGATGCGGCGGTCGACCTCGGCGGCGCCGGGCATGCGGAAGAAGCGCAGCGGATAGAGCGCGGCCAGTGCCGCAATGCTGAATGCGGCGACCGCGCCGATGCGCGCGAGGTCCGGCAAGCGCGAGAAGAGGCCGAGCCAGGAGACGCTGAGGAACAGGCTGGCGACGATGACAAGCGGCAGCAGCAACGGCCAGCCACGCTCGACCATCATCGAGACCCGCGTCGCCAGCCGGCTCAAGGCAAGGCGCCCGGCCAAGCCGCGATCGCTGCTGAAGGTGGGTCGTTCCGTCATCGGCCCTTCCATGGGGCAGGCAGGATAGCCCATGCCTCACGACTCGAAGAATACCAGCAAACACGGCAAAGGCGAGGCGGTTCCAAAAAACGTGAAGACCGGCGCGGTGGTTGCGGTCAGAAGGTAGCGGGATTCGCGTTCGCGCCGCAGACCAGCACAGCGACCCGTTCGCCGGGCTCCGGTGCGTAGCGTCCGGACAGCACGGCCGCGAAAGCGGCGGCGCCACCCGGCTCGGAGATGATGCGCACCCGGTTCCACAGTGCCTTCTGCGCGGCGATGATGTCGTCATCGCTGACCAGGATGGAGCGCTCGACAAAGGCCTCGGCGATCGGGAACATCATCTCGCCGACGCGCTTGGGCGCCAGCGAATCGGCGGCGATGCCCTCGGCCGGGGCGTCGACGGGTCGTCCGGCCTCGAAGGCACGATGAAGCGTCGGCGCTCCTTCCGGCTCGACGGCGATGATGCGGATGCGGCCGGCAAACCAGGCGGCGATGCCGCCGATCAGGCCGCCGCCGCCGACGGCGACCAGCAGCGTGTCGATATCGGGCAGATCGCTCTCGATTTCCAGCCCAAGCGTGCCCTGGCCGACAAGCGTTTCCTCCTGGTTGAAGGCATGGATCTGCAAGGCACCGGTTTCCTCGGCGAAACGTTCGCTGGCGGCCAGCGCCTCGGCATAGCGAGCGCCGCCGACGATCAGTTCAGCGCCGTAGCTGCGAATCCGTTCCAGCTTGGCCGGCGGGCTCACCTCGGGAACGAAGATGGTTGCCTTGTGGCCAAGCCGCATGGCGGCATAGGCGACGGCGGCGCCATGATTGCCGCCCGATGCGGCGACGACGCCAGCTTCGGGAACCGGCCGTTCCAGGAGGTTGGTGAAGGCGCCGCGCGCCTTGAACGAGCCGGAATGCTGCAGGCATTCGAGCTTCAGGTCGACCGCCAGCGGCGCGCGGTCGAAGTCGGCCATGTCGACGCGCAGCACCGGCGTATGGCGCACATAGGGGCGGATGCGCGGTTCCATCGCGGCAATGCGTTCGCGTGTGATCGTGTTGCCCTGCGACATGGGTATCTCCCTGGGGTTGACAGTAATTAGTAACTTGGCAAAATGACTAAATGCAAGAGGTCGATGTCTTCAAGGCGATCGCCAACGAACGCAGGCTGCAGATCCTCGATTGGCTGAAGGATCCGCGCGCGCATTTCCCGCGCCAAGTCGACGGCGATCTCCTCGAGGACGGCGTTTGTGCGCTGTTGATTGCCGAGAAGCTCGGCATCACCCAAGCGACGCTCAGCGAGCATATGCGCGTACTCACCCAGGCCGGCCTGTTGCGAACCAGGCGCATCAAGCAATGGACGTTCTACCGCCGCGACGAGGACAGGATCGCCGACACCAGGGCGCTCATCCAGAACCGGCTGTAGCACCGAGGCGCGGGGCGCCCCCTATGCAAGCCAGTCGGGCACGGAATCCAGCCCGATCAGATCGTCATAGGTCAGGCGCGGACGCACGACGTGGAAGCGGTCGCCGTCGACCAGCACCTCGGGCACCAGCAGGCGGGTGTTGTAGGTGCCGGCCTGCACCGCGCCATAGGCGCCGGCGGTGGAGACGGCAATCAGGTCGCCGGCCTTCAACCTCGGCAGATCGCGATCGAGGCCGAGATAATCCCCGGTTTCGCAGACCGGGCCGACCACATCGACCATCATGCGCGGCGTGTCGGCTGGCGGCTGCACCACCGGCCGGATGTCGTGGAAGGCGTCGTAGAGCGTCGGCCGGATCAGGTCGTTCATCGCTGCGTCGACGACGAGGAAATTCTTTGCGTCGCCTTCCTTCACGAAGATCACTTCCGAGACGAGGATGCCGGCATTGCCGACGATCAGCCGGCCTGGCTCGAACATGACCTTGAGCCCCAGCTTGGTGACATGCTTCCTGACGATCTGGGCATAGGCGTCGGGAAGCGGAGGCGGGTTGTTGTCGACGCGATAGGGAATGCCGAGGCCGCCGCCGAGATCGACATGCTCGATGGCATGGCCGTCGGCGCGCAGCGTACCGACCAGATCGACAAGCAGCGCGAAGGCGTCGTCGAAGGGCTGCAGTTCGGTGATCTGGCTGCCGATATGGGTGTCGATGCCGGTGACCCTGATGCCCGGAAGCTCAGCCGCGCGGGCATAGACCTGGCGCGCCCTCTGCCACGGGATGCCGAATTTGTTCTCGGCCTTGCCGGTGGAGATCTTCTTGTGGGTCCTGGCGTCGACGTCGGGATTGATGCGCAGCGAGATCGACGCCACCTTGCCGAGTGCCGCGGCACGCGTCGACAAGAGTTCGAGTTCGGGCTCGGATTCGACGTTGAAGCAGAGGATGCCGGCGGTCAGCGCAAAGTCCATTTCGCGCGCGGTCTTGCCGACGCCCGAGAACAGGATCTTGCTGGCCGGAATGCCGGCGGCCAGCGCCCGGCGCAATTCGCCCTCCGACACCACGTCGGCGCCGGCGCCGAGCCTGGCCAGCGTTCTCAGAACCGCCTGGTTGGAATTGGCCTTCATGGCGTAACAGACCAGCGCGTCGAGCCCGGCAAAGGCCTGGGCAAAAACCCGGTAGTGCCTGGTCAAGGTGGCCGTCGAATAGCAGTAGAACGGCGTGCCGACCTGTGCGGCGATATCAGGGATCGCCACGTCCTCGGCATGCAATACGCCGTCGCGGTAGTCGAAATGGTTCACGAGGGTGGTTCCGGAAAGTTGGAGCACGATGAGATCGGGTTCAGAAAGAAACCCGGCCTCATAGCTCTAGATCAGCGGGTCGAGGATGAACTTCTTGTCCTCGATCGGTTTTTCCGGCTCTGGTGGCACGGGCTGGTGAGCCTTCGAGGCATCCTTGCGCGCTTGCACGGCTGCCTCATAGGGCGTGTCCAGAGCTCCCCTCCGGCCGCAGGCCGAGACGGCCGCAATCGCCATCAGCAGCGTCAGCGTCACCAAAATCCTGCTTCCGGTCATCGATCCATCCGTCCGAAACTTTTGCCAGCCGCCGCTTTTAGCCGAGTTCTCTGCGTATTGCACCCTAGCTCACGCTTTCGTCAGCCGCTTTTTCCAGGCGCGGATCTGCTTCCGCACTTCCGATGGCGCCGTGCCGCCGAAACTGGTACGGCTCTTGACCGAATTCTGCACCGCCAGCACCGAGAATATGTCCGCGGTGATGCCAGGATTGATCGACTGCAGATCCTCCAGCGAGAGCTTTTCCAGTCCCACCTTCTTTTCCTCTGCCAGCGCCACTGCCCGGCCGGTGACATGATGCGCCTCGCGGAACGGCAGGCCGAGCGTCCGCACCAGCCAGTCGGCCAGGTCTGTCGCGGTCGCGTGGCCGGAGCCGGCGGCCTTTTTCATCGCCGCAGCGTTCACCGTCATATCCGAGACCATGCCGGTCATCGCCGCCAGCATCAGATCGAGCGTCTCGGCGGCGTCGAACACCGATTCCTTGTCTTCCTGCATGTCCTTGCCATAGGTCAGCGGCATGCCCTTCATCACCGTCAGCAGGCCGACAAGATGGCCGGTGACGCGGCCGGTCTTGCCGCGCACCAGTTCGGCGGCGTCGGGGTTCTTCTTCTGCGGCATGATCGAGGAGCCGGTGGAGAAGCTGTCGGAGAGCCTGACGAAACCAAATTGCGGCGTCGACCAGATAATGATCTCCTCGGCCAGCCGCGACAAATGCGTGGCGCAGATCGCCGCCATGCCGAGGAACTCCAGCGCGAAATCGCGATCCGAAACGCTGTCCAGCGAATTGCGCATCGGTTCGCGGAAGCCGAGCGCCTTGGCGGTTCTGTGACGGTCGATCGGGAAGCTGGTGCCGGCAAGCGCGGCGGCACCGAGCGGGCTCTCGTCCATGCGTTCGATCGCGTCGCGGACGCGCGACAGGTCACGCGAAAACATCTCGACATAGGCCATGCAGTGATGGCCGAAGGTAACCGGCTGCGCCGCCTGCATATGGGTAAAGCCCGGCATCACGGTCGCCGCATGCTCCTCGGCCCGCTCCAGCAGCGCCTTTATCAGCCCTTTCAGCGCCTCGGCGACGCGAAAGCACTCGTCCTTGACCCACAGCCTCAAGTCGACAGCCACCTGGTCGTTGCGCGAGCGGGCGGTGTGCAGGCGGCCGGCCGCCGGACCGATCAGGTCGGCAAGGCGCGCCTCGATGTTCATGTGAATGTCTTCCAGCCGGGTCGAGAACTCGAACGTGCCGGCTTCGATCTCTTTCAGAATCGTGTTCAGCCCGTGAGCGATTTTTTCTTGATCGGCCGCCGAAATAATGCCCGTTTGCGCCAGCATCTCGCTGTGAGCGATCGAGCCTCTGATGTCCTGCGCATAGAGTTTGCGGTCGAACGAGATCGACGCGTTGATCGCTTCCATGATCGCGGCCGGACCCGAGGCAAAACGTCCGCCCCACATCTGGTTGCTGGTCTTCGTGTCGCTCATCGCTATAACCCGTGCTTCGGAGCAGTTTTGAGAAAATGGCAGACGGTAATAGATTCTTCCCGGCCCCACGCCTGATCCTCGCCGCCTTGGTGGCGGGCGTGCTGGCCGGCGCGGTCGCGGTATATGTCAGCGAGACCCGGTCTGGCAACAATGCCGCGAACCAAGTCGCGGTCGGCGAGAGCAAGGACGATGTCGCCTGCGCCGCCAAGAGCGACCGCGCCAAGAAGATCGCGGCCGCGGCGACAGGCGAGGTCGCGGCACTTTTGCCGGCCGATCCACCGCAATCCCTGAAGAACCTCGCCTTCAATGGCCCGGACGGCAAGCCGATGACGATCGCCGACCATGCCGGAAAGACGATGCTGCTCAATCTGTGGGCGACGTGGTGCGCGCCGTGCCGCGCCGAAATGCCGGCGCTCGATGCGCTGCAGAAGGAAAAGGGCAGCAACGCCTTTCAGGTGGTCGCCGTCAACGTCGATGCCGGCGACGATGTGAAGCCGAAGAAGTTCCTCAAGGACACCGGCGTCGAGACGCTCGGCTACTACAGGGACTCGACGATGGCGCTGTTCAACGACCTCAAGACGCGCGGCCTGGCGCTTGGCCTTCCCGTCACCATGCTGATCGACGGCGAAGGTTGCCTGATTGCCCACATGAACGGCCCGGCCGAGTGGTCGGGGCCGGACGCCAAACGGCTGGTCGAGACGGCGCTGGGCAGCTGAGGCGGACCGGCCGTCGTCGGTATAGCCGCCGCGCCTACTTGTCCCAGAGGCCAGCCAAACTGGACAAGGCCTGAATCGTGTCGCCATCCGGCGATCGTTCGGCGATCTGGTCAACGATTTGCTGGAAGGCCTTTGTGTCGACTTTCCTCAGATAGGCGATCTCGTTCAGCGAAAAGACCAACCGGCTGGCGACCGCTTGGTTGAAAGCGACGGCGTCGCCCTCGCTCATTTTGATCGGCCAAAGCCTGGCTGGTGTTGGTAAGACCTCCCCCTGCCTGTCGTTCGGCAAATCGCGGTCGTCGCGAGGCACGAAGCCGGACGCACAATAAGTCACGGTGTAGGTGTGGCTCTCGCTCGAGATCTCGAGCTGGAAATGGCCGTCGCCATCTGATCTCCGGGAATCGAGCGGTGTATCGCCATAGAGGGAGCAGTCCCCGTCGCGGCCCGTGCGAACCGACTGTGGCCATGCTTTGATCGCGGCTTCAACGGGTCGGCCGGTCTGATATTCAATAACCTGCCCGAGGTGACTGAAGTTGGTCGACTCGCCAAAAGCGCCGAAGGACATACCAAGTCCAGCGCCAAGCGCTACGAGACCCAAAGACGGCAACAAGCGGCCAGCCATGTCAATCCTCCCAAGCTCAAGATCCAGTCCACCCAGCGGTCGACTTGTCGCCGCAGGAACATTTCGGTTAGTGGAGGGTCCACTGTGATGCCGCGCAGCGGCGAGGGAGGGCTGCATTCGACCGCGACGCGCTGGGGATGGACGAAATTGTCGATGTGGAGTTTGGGAACCGGAGAATCCCAGTCCACCATCTGGGCATCCAGCCGTGGAAAGGCTCCGGGCTCGGCGTCGGACCACATGCAATTGGTTGTCACGTGTGGCGGAAGCTGGATGGTGACGGCGTTGGCCGATGAATAGGCGGCGGCAAGCGTGGTCACCGACTTGCCCTTGGTGATCTCCTCCCGCAGCATGATTGGCGATCTCGTCGCCAGCAGCAGCGCCACCACAACAAAGGCGCCGCAAACGAGCAGTAATTTGGCGGCGCCGGAAAGGATGTTCCGTGGTCGGGGTCTACTCATCAGCCGTGAGGTTAGCAAGGCTATCGAAATGATACCGGCGATTCCGAGCACGAAGAGCTTCAAGGTCAGTCCCGCGGCGAGGAAGCCATGAAACGAATCGACCAACCCCAAAACGGCGACAACAACGCCGACCAAGCCTCCGATTAGTTCGATCCGGCTCATGCGAAGTGGTCGCCCCGAATTGCCGCCCGCCAACCGGCGCAACAGCTGCGGCAGGGACTGCGACAAACATCGTCGGTCGAGGCCTGTTTCTTGTCAATGAGCTTTGTAGCCAGCACGGGATCATGCCGCGCGAACCGTCACGACGAGTGCCTCGTGATCGGAGCTCCGGCTGCCATCCGGCAGCACCGCCGGAAGAATGGCAGGATCACTTGCGACAAGGCCGCGTGTGAAAAACCAGTCGATGCGGTCGACCGGCATGGAATCGCCGGCCTCGCGTCGCTGGGTGGGCAGGTCGAGATTGTTGGCGGCCTTCCAGTCGTAGCCACGCCCGGCGAGAATCGCGAACAGCGGTTCGTGCGGCTCGACATCGATCAACCGGTCGGGCTCGGCCGCCATTCGCTGAGCCCAGGCTCCGGCCTCGTCATGGCGTTCCTCATGGCTGGCGGTCAGCGTGTTGAAGTCGCCGCCCAGCAGCACCGGCGCCTCCGGGTCGTATTTGTCGATGGCATCCAGGAGATGGCTGGTCTGGATGGCTCGGCCGGCGGGATCAGTGCGGTTTTCAAGATGGACCGAAACAACCGTCACCCTGCGGTTGCCGATATGCACCTGGCCGCCGATCGCCATGCGTCCGCCAATGCGTGGTTGGCCGCGCCCCGCCTGGAACCAGCCGCCGGCCGCGTCGAGGCGTACCAGGAAAGGACGCAGCAGCGGGATGGCGCTGGTCACCGCATTGCCGTGAAAGCCTTCGGCATTCTCGACCGCGCCGGTCGCCGACCGTTCCGCGTCGTTGCCGCCGCCGAGTTCGACGAACTCGACGCCATAGGCAAAGGCATGGCCAAGCCGGTTGGCGAGCACGCTGAGCGGATGACCATTGCCGGAGCGGGCCATGCCCTTGTCGACTTCGGACAGCAGAACGACGTCGGGAGCCTGCCCGCCAAGTGTTGCCGCGACCGCATCGCCATGGCGGAGCCGCTCGACGTTCCAGGCCACCACCTTCAAGGCGTCGCCGGCGTTCTCGCGTGACGCCTTGCCGCCGATCTCGATCTCGCCAAGTGCCGGAATGGCGGCGGCATGCCGCAGATGCGTGGTGCTGTCACGCGGGCCTTCGCGCATCTCCTGCCGGTCAGCGACAGGCACATGGGTCAACCGCTGCACCAGCATCTTCATTCATCCCCTTAGCCGGATAACCATGGCTGCCATTTGGGTCTTTACGTCATCGGCAGCTGCCCTAGCTACCTAAAGCGCCGGTATGACGTTTTCATGCCGGTGCACCGCCGAAGGGGAGGAGCGACGGCTGTCCACAGGCCTGAAAAGGCCACAACAGAACTGTCACATACCTTCTCTAAGAGAGCGGGCAAGGACTTGCGCAAGACCCTTGTCAACAGCCACTCAAGAGGGAAGAAATCATGACGATCATCAAGCGGGGCTTTGCTGCCCTTGCCGCTGGCGCGCTCAGCACCGCGCTGGCGATGCCTGCCTTTGCAGAGCCGGTAAAATTCGACTTCTGGTTCGGCCTTTCGGGCGACCTCGCACGTGTCGTCGACACGCTGTGCAAGAACTTCAACGCCTCGCAGTCCGACTATGAAGTCGTCTGCACCAGCCAGGGCAATTACGACGCCACGCTGCAGAACACCATCGCCGCCTTCCGCGCCGGCAAGCAGCCCGCGATCGTCCAGGTCTACGACGTCGGCACCGCCACCATGATGCTGTCGGGCGCCTACAAGCCGGCCGACAAGCTGATGGAGGAAAACGGCTACAAGATCGACTACGCAGACTATTTCCCCGGCATCGCGCGCTACTACGCGACGTCGAAAGGCGAGATGCTGTCGTTCCCGTTCAATTCCTCGACGGCGCTGATGTACTGGAACAAGGACGCCTTTGCCAAGATCGGCAAGACCGAGGCGCCGAAGACCTGGGAAGATGTCGGCGCCGACCTTCAGGCGATGAAGGACGCCGGATACGATTGCCCGATGGCGATCAACATCTCGGCCAACGAAAGCTGGCAGCTGATGGAGCAGTTCTCGGCCCTCCACAACCAGCCGATCGCGACCAAGAACAATGGCTATGACGGCCTCGACGCCCGTCTCGAAGTCAACAAGACCAAGTTCGTCCAGTACGTCACCGATCTGAAGAAGTGGTATGACGCCGGCCTTATCAAGATCAAGTCCAAGGACCTTGGCCAGGACATGGTCCAGGCTTTCGCTTCCGGCACCTGCCAGGTGATCATGACATCGGTGGGCGACCACGGCACCGTCGGCAAGACGCAGAAGGAAGGCATGAACTGGGATGTCGCCGAGCTGCCAGTCTATGCCGGAACCGAGCGCAAGAACTCGCTCGTCGGCGGCGCTTCGCTGTGGGTTCTCTCTGGCAAGTCGGATGCGGAATACAAGGGCGCGGCCGCGTTCCTCAACTTCATCCACGACCCCAAGACCGCTTTGTTCTGGTCGACCAACACCGGCTACATCCCGGTGACCAAGTCGGGCTTCGAATACATGAAGTCCAATGGCTTCTACGACAAGGCGCCCTACAAGGGCCGCGAAACCGCGATCGCCAGCCTGACCGCGTCGGAGCCGACCGATATCACCCGTGGCATCCGGCTGGGCAACTTCACCCAGATCCGCGCCGAGTTCGGCACACAGATGCAGGCGATCTTCGCCAACAAGGTCAGCGTCCAGGAAGGCCTCGATACGCTGGTCAAGAACGGCGACGCCATCCTCGACCGCTTCCAGCAGACCTATCCGGGCAAGACCCTGCCCTGATCGCTGAAAACTCCAGGGCCGCCCGTACTCTTGCGAGCATGATCACTTCCGAAAACCGGTTTCCACTTTCGGGATCATGCTTGGATCGACGGGCGGCCATTTCATAATCTAGACTGCCGTTTGAGCGGTGTCGGCGGGACCGATGGAAAAACGCGTTACCTTCAGCAGGTGGACAATCGGCATCCTTTTCGCGGTGCCTCAGCTCCTCCTGATCTTCACGTTCTTCTACTGGCCGGCGGGTCAGGCGGTCTATTGGTCGCTGACGCTGCAGCAGCCTTGGGGTGGCGGCAACATCTGGGTCGGGCTCGACAATTTCCGCTCGATCCTGTCCAGCGCCGACTACTGGAACTCGATCACCGCCAGCCTTGTCTTTGCCGCCATCAGCACCGGGCTTGCGATGTTCATCGCGCTGGTGCTCGCGGCGCTGACCGATCGGCAGCTTGCGGGCTCGCGTTTCTATCGCGTGGTGCTGATCTGGCCCTATGGCATCGCCGCGCCGGCGCTGGCGCTCGCCTTCCGCTTCATCCTGGCACCTGAAGCCGGGTTCCTCGCCGTCGTCAATCGGATGTGGCCGGGAATCTGGGATCCGGGCCTCGACGGTGCCGACGCCATGGCGTCGATCATCGCCGCCTTTTCGTGGAAGTATGTCGGCTACAACTTCATCTTCTTCCTCGCCGCGTTCCAGGCCATCCCGCGTTCGCTGATCGAGGCGGCGGCCATGGACGGCTCCGGCGTCCTCAGGCGTTTCTGGGACATCCAGTTCCCGCTGATCACGCCGACGATCTTCTTCCTGCTGGTCATCAACATCACCGAGAGCTTCCAGGATTCCTTCGGCATCGTCGACATCATGACCTCCGGCGGACCGGCGAACGCAACCAATTTGATGGTCTACAAGATCTATTCCGATGGCTTCAAAGGGCTCGATTATTCAGGTGCCGCCGCACAGAGCATCATCCTGATGCTGCTCATCGTCGTGCTGACCATCTTCCAGTTCCGCTTCATCGAGCGGCGCGTGCACTACCGGTGAGGCTGGCATGGTAGAGCGAACTCCGATCCTCAATTTCGTCACCCACGTCATCCTGTTCCTCGGCTTCCTGATGGCCGTTGCGCCGTTCGTGATCGTTGCCATTGCCTCGTCGCACAATCTGAAGGACGTCAACGACGTGCCGATGTCGCTGCTGCCGGGCAGCGACTTCTGGGTCAACATCAAGACGGCATGGACGACGGCCGACCTCGGCCCCAAGCTTTTGAACAGCTTCATCATGGCGACCGGCGTCGCCGCCGGCAAAGTGATCATCTCGGCGCTCACCGCCTTCTCGATCGTCTATTTCCGCTATCCCGGCCGCACCTTCATATTCTGGCTGATCTTCGTCACGCTGATGCTGCCGCTGGAGGTGCGCATCGTGCCGACCTACGCCGTCGTCGCCAATGTGCTGTCGCCCTATCAGGCCATCCTCGACGTCACCGGTCTGAGCTGGCTCATCGAAAAGGTCTCGGGCGTCCAGGTTTCGCTCAACCTCGGGCTGCTCAACTCCTATTCCGGGCTTATCCTGCCATTGATCGCCACGGCCACCGGCACCTTCCTCTACCGGCAGTTCTTCCTGACCGTGCCGGATGAACTGACCGAGGCCGCGCGCATGGACGGCGCCGGGCCGATCCGGTTCTTCATCGACATTCTGCTGCCGCTGTCGCGCAACAACATGGCGGCGCTTGGGACGATCATGTTCCTGTGGGCATGGAACCAGTATCTGTGGCCGCTGCTCATCACCACCGACCAGTCGCATGCAACGGCGGTGACCGAGCTCAAGCAACTCATCCCAAATGTCGGCGGCATCCCGGAATGGAACATCGCCATGGCCGGTACGCTGATCGTCATGCTGCCGCCGTTGATCGTCGTGGTGGCGATGCAGCGCTGGTTCGTGCGCGGCCTGATCGCCACCGAGAAATAACAAGGAGACAGAAGATGGCCTCCATCACCATTCGCGACGCCAAGAAGAGCTACGCCAAATTGCAGGTCGTGCACGGCGTCGACCTGGACATTGCATCGGGCGAATTCGTCGTCATCCTTGGGCCGTCCGGCTGCGGCAAGTCCACGCTACTTCGGATGATTGCCGGGCTGGAGGAGATCTCCGGCGGCGAGATCGCGATCGACGGCACCGTCGTCAACCGGCTGGAACCGCGCGAGCGTGGCTGTGCGATGGTGTTCCAGAACTACGCGCTTTATCCGCATATGAGCGTGGCGCAGAACATCGGCTATTCGCTCAAGGTCGCCGGTGTTCCCTCGGCAGAGCGCACGCAGCGGATCCAGGCGGTTGCCCGCACGCTGGAACTGGAACATCTGCTCGACCGCAAGCCGATGGCCCTTTCCGGCGGGCAGAGGCAGCGCGTCGCCATGGGGCGCGCGATGATCCGCGAGCCGAAGGTATTCCTGTTCGACGAACCGCTGTCCAATCTCGACGCCAAGCTGCGCGTCCAGATGCGCTCGGAAATCCGCAAGCTGCATCGCCGGCTGAACGCCACCTCGGTCTTCGTCACGCATGACCAGGTCGAGGCAATGACGCTCGCCGACCGGCTGGTGGTCATGAACGGCGGGCGCGTCGAGCAGGTCGGCACTCCCGCCGAGATCTACAGCCGTCCGGCCAGCCGCTTCGTCGCCACTTTCGTCGGCGCGCCGGCGATGAACATTCTGGAAGGCACGGTCGAACTCGACGGGTTGTCATTGCTCGGTGGCAGCCGGCGTCTGGCCATGGCACGCGCCGGCCTGCCGGTCGGTACGAAGGTCGCGATGGGCATCCGGCCCGAAGCCGTCCGGCTGGTGGCACCTGGCACGGCCGGCGCGCTCAACGCCACCGTCGACCTGGTCGAGGAACTGGGCGCGGGGCGGGTCATCTATGTCGATCTCGACGGCGCGCCGTTTTCGGTGATGACGTCGGAGGCGGTCCACCCCGAGCCCGGCAGTGCTGTCGGCCTGAAGATTTTGCCCGAGGACATGCATTTCTTCTCGTCGGAGACGGGCAGCCGCCTCGATGTCTTCAAGGCATCCGTACCCGAGCCGGCGCTCTGATCCCGAAGTCCCCATCATCGCGGTGATAAATCCGCTGACCCTCGGCAAGTCCAGGAAAGCATCATGAAAATCATCCAGGTCACCGATGTTCATCTCGACCGGCGCGGCGAGCGCCGCTTTGGGACCGACCTGCATCAAAGGCTGGCGTCATGCATCGCGCACATCAACGCGCATCACGCCGATGCCGCGCTTTGCGTCTTCACCGGCGACCTGACCGAGATCGGCGCGCCGGAGAGCTATGCCGATCTTCGCGTTGCCCTGAGCTCGCTGTCGGTGCCGTACAGGCTGCTGCCGGGCAACCATGACCGGAGGGCCAATCTTGTCGCGGCGTTCCCGGAAAATCCGGTCGACGAGAATGGCTTTGTACAGTCTGTCCATGACACCGGCAACGAAGTGCTGCTGTTTCTCGACTGCCTGGCGGAAGGACGCATCGAAGGCGAATTGTGCCAAAGTCGGCTTGCCTGGCTCGATGCCCGGCTCGAGGAAGCAGCCGGCAGGCCCGCCTACGTCTTCATGCACCATCCACCGGTCGAGCTCGGCCTGCCGCAGCTCGACCCGCTGGGTCTCGAGGATGCTGAGCGGTTGCTCGGCCGGCTTCGGCGGCATGGAGGCGTCCGTCACATCTTCTTCGGTCACGTCCATCGCGACATCGCCGGCACGGTCGCCGGCATCCCGTTCTCGGCACAGCGCGGCCTGCATGCAAGGTTCGCGCTTGCCCTCGACAGATCGAGCGAGATCGTCGAGCAGGCACCGCCATCCTACGCTGTCATCCTCATCGACAGCGTAGGCGGGCGCGTGGTGGTGCATGGCTGCGATTTTCTGGAGCAGTGGCCGGCCTATTCCGCCGAAACCGGTGAACGGATCACCGCGGACATGGCACCCGACCGAGCCTGAATCCACACGTGTGTTAACGCGCGCGGCGTTCAGGCGAACACGTGAGCCTTTCCCAACACGGTCAGCCGGACAATCTCGCCGACCGCCGGAGCGTCCATGCCCGGCTTGCGCAGGACCAGCGGCGTGTTGCCGATCGCGGCCGCATCGGGCGGATCGGCACTGTTCAAGAGCCGCACCGCGATCATGCACATCGAGCCGCCGAATTCCGATTCCGTGACTTCGCCGAACAGCATATCCGGCGTGCCCGACATGCCCTCGCGCGACGTTCTTTTCAAGGCGATCTGCTCCGGCCGCAGCATGATACGGGCCACGTCGCGATTGTCGGCGGTGTCAACCGGGATGCGGCCGAGCGGCGAGTTGGCGAAACCACCCGATATCTTTGCCGGCAGGATGATGGCGTCGCCGAGGAACTCGGCGATCATTCTGTCCCTGGGTCTGAGATAGAGCTCGCGCGGCGTGTCGACCTGCGAGAACTTGCCTTCGCGCATCACCGCCACCTGGCTGGCGAAGGACAGCGCCTCGGCCTGGTCGTGCGTCACCAGGATGGTGGTGATGCCGGCCGCTTCCAGAAGCTCGGCCACCGCCTTGCGCATCGAGGCGCGCAGGCCGGTGTCCAGCGCCGAGAACGGCTCGTCGAGAAGCATCAGCCGAGGCTTCATCGCCATGGCGCGGGCTAGCGCCACACGCTGCTGCTGGCCGCCGGAGAGCTCGTGCGGGCGGCGTTTGAGGATCGCCTTGTCCAGTCCGACGATGTAGGCGAGTTCGACGATGCGCTCGGAGCGCTTGTCGTCGCCTCGGCTGATGCCGAAACCGATGTTGTCGCCGATGGTCAGATGCGGGAACAGGGCGCCGTCCTGCGCCACCACGCCGATGCCGCGGCGGTGCGCCGGCACGGCATTGCCGCCATTGGCCAGCACTTCGCCGTCGAGCGCGATGCGGCCCTGGTCAGGCGCCTCGAAACCGGCGATCAGCCGCAGCAAGGTCGTCTTACCGCAGCCGGACGGGCCGACGATCGCCGTGCGGCTGCCGCTGACGACACTCAGATCGACACCGGCAAGTGCCGCCACCGGTCCGTAATGCTTGTGCAGGCCACTGATTTCGAGAAAGCTCATCGTCCGGCCATCCGTTTCGACTGGACATAGAGCAGCCAGGTCAGCGGCAGCGACATCGCCACCATGATGAAGGCGTAAGGCGCCGCCGAGGCATAATCAATCTCGCCGCTGTAGGACCAGAACGCCATCGCCAGCGTGCGGGTGCCGTTCGGCGCCAGCATCTGGGTCGCGGTCAGTTCGTTCATGATGCCGAGCGCCACCAGCGCCATGCCGGCCGCGGCACCCGGCGCCGAAAGACGGATCGTCGTCGACCACAGCGCATTGAGCGGCGGCCGGCCGAGGCTTGAGGCGGCGCGTTCCAGTTCGACCGGCGCCTGGGCAATCGAAGCCCGCAGGCTGACCAGGGCTCGCGGCAGGAACATCAGTGCATAGGCAACCAGGATGGTGAACAGGGTCTGGTAGAGCGGCAGCGCGATGCGCACGGTGATGGTGACCAGCGCCAGCGCAATGACGACCCCGGGCAGCGAGCCGACAATGTAGTTGCAGCTCTCCAGCAGGCGCTGCAGCGGTCCGGGTGCGCGGATCGAGATCCAGGCCATCGGCATGGCGGCAACGGTGGCCAGCAACGCGCCGGCAAGCGCCAGGAACAGCGTCTGGCCGAGTGCCAGGCCAATCTCGTCGAAGCGCCAGACTTCCATGCCGCCGGCGACAAGCCAGCGGCCGATGGTGACGAACGGCACGCCGAGCGCCAGCAGTGTGGTGGCGAGGAGCAGCAACAGGCCGGGGATGGTGGCGCGACCGAGACGTGCGCGCTGTTGAGAGCGCGCGGCGCCGGAGCCGACGCGGGCATAGCGCTCTTCGCCACGCACGAGCACTTCGATGCCGAGCAGCACGAAACAGCAGCTCACCAGCACGCCGGCCAGCATGTTGGCCGCAGGTCCGTTGAAGGTCGACTGGAACTGATCGACGATCGCCGTGGTGAAGGTATCGAAGCGGATGAAGACATAGAGGCCATACTCGGCCAGCAGATGCAGTCCGACCAGCAGCGAGCCGCCGCAGATGGCGAGACGCAGTTGCGGCAGCACGACGCGCAGGAAGACACGCCAGGGTCCAAGGCCAAGCGCCGCCCCGGCGTCCTCCAGGGCAGGATCGAGACGGCGCAGCGCCGCCGACACCGTCAGATATAGGAACGGGAAATAGGCGATGACGGAAATCAGCACGCCAGCCCAAAGACCGTGCAGCCGAGGCACCATGGTGATCCAGGCATAGCTGTGCACGAAAGCGGGGATAGCCAGCGGCGCCACGCACAGCCAGGACCAGAGTCGTGCGCCAGGCAGATCGCTGCGCTCGGTCAGCCAGGCCAGTGCAACCGACAGCACGATGGCGATCGGCACGGCCAGCAACACCAGCAGGCCGGTGTTGACCAGAAGCTCGCCAACGCGCGGCCGAAAGACCAGCGCCGAGACGGTTTCCCAGCCGGTTTGCACCGCGATCCAGATAATGAAGGCAAGCGGTAGCAGCGACAGCAGCGAAACGAAGATGGCGGCGATCACTATCCATGGCGCCGTGCGCCACAGCGTTCTTTGGCCTGTGCCCGAAGGCAGGCCCGAGCGCGCGAGATCGATCGCGGACCGCATCAGTTCAGGCGCCGCGCCGCTGCCGCCCGGTGGCAGCATTTGAAGGACCGCGATTGCGGTCGGGAACACAGCGTGTCGTCATGGACGAATGCCATCTCGAAAAACAAAGCACTCCCGCGGAAGGTGAATTCCCCGCGGGAGCGCGGTCGGTTGTCCTTTTAGGACGAACGGCAACTAAAGCAAGCCAGCTGCGGTCATCAGGTCGGTGACCTTCTTCGAGTTCAATGTCGTCGCGTCGACCTTCGGCGCCTGCAGATCGGCCAGCGGCACCAGCTTCGGATTGGACTCGGCACCCTTGCCGACCGCGTATTCGAAGGAATCGCCGGTCTTCAGGATCTCCTGGCCACCCTTGCCGGTGACCCATTTCAGGAAGGCCTGGGCTTCCTTCGGATGCTTGCTCGAGGCGAGCACGCCGCCGCCGGAAATCGAGACAAAGGCACCCGGGTCCTGGTTCTTGAAGTAGTGCATTTCGACATTCTTGCTGTTTTCGCCTGTCTTGGCCTGATCGCCGAAGTAGTAATAGTGGTAGATCACGCCGCCTTCGATCTCGCCGGCATTGACCGCCTTCATCACCGTGCTGTTGCCCTTGTAGGCGGTGAAATTCGTTTTCATCGCCTTCAGCCAGTCCGCCGTGGCGGCCTCGCCCTTGAGCTGAAGAAGCGCGCTGACGATGGCCTGGAAATCGGCACCCGATGGCGAGGCGGCCCAGCGGCCTTTCCAGCTTGGGTCGGCGAGATCGAGCAGCGACTTGGGCAACTGATCGGCGTTGAGCTTGGTCTTGTTGTAGGCGAAGACGGTGCTGCGCGCCGCGATGCCGACCCATTTGCCGCTGGCCGGCTGATAGTCCTGCGGAACCTGCGCCAGCGTGTCGGCGTCGACGGGTGCGAACAGGCCGGCACTCTCGACCAGCACCATGGCCGGCGAGTTTTCCGTCAGGAACACGTCGGCCGGGGAGGAAGAGCCTTCGGCGACGATCTGGTTGGAGAAGTCGCTGTCGCCGCCATTGCGCACGGTGACCTTGATGCCGGTTTCCTTGGTGAAGCCTTCGGCCCACGCCTTGGTCAGGTTTTCGTGCTGGGCGTTGTAGACAATAATGCCATCGTCTTCCGCCATCGCCGGGCCGGCGATCAGGTTGACTGCAAGCGCTGCCGCGCCGGCAAGGGTGGAAAGAGCGTATCTCATGGCGTCGTCCTCGGTCTCGTTGGTCTTGGTCTCGCGGGTTGCACCTATCGATACCTGACAGCGATAGTCAAGATTGATGATCTGCTTCAATCGGTCGCTGAGGTGCAAAGGCCGGTGCCAGATGGACAATTCCGCGTGATGCCCAGCTCGGCGGATTGGCCCGTTGTGTGTTCGCGAGGCTGTTACCGATGTAAGGCGAAGCGGTTTGCGGTCGCCGCTCCGGAACCTGCAAACTTTCGTGATTTGCCCGTAATTTGCCTTGGACATTATTTCGCCGGCCACGTAACAAATCAGCGCCAAGGCGCGAAAACCGGGGGAGTAACTCTTGTGAGCGGCAAGGACGAGGCCGAGCTTTCCCGGCTGATGCGAGCCGCGATCGCGGGAGACGAAAGGGCCTATGCCGACTTTCTGCACCGGATTGCCGCGCTGGTCCGCGGTTTTGTCAGGCGCAAGATCGTACAGGGCGGGGTCGATCCCGAGGATGTCGTGCAGGAAACCTTGCTGGCCATTCATGTGAAACGGCATACCTGGCGCCAGGATGCGCCGGTGTTGCCGTGGATCTATGCGATTGCCCGCTTCAAGCTCATCGATGCGTTCCGGCGGCGTGGACGGCGCATCGAGATCGATGTCGACGATATCGCCGAGACTTTCGCCGAGCCGGAAACGGAAACTGTCAGCGAGCGCGACATAAACCGGGCCCTGGACGGGCTGTCGCCGGCACAGCGTTCGGTGGTTTCGGCCGTATCGGTGGAAGGACGGTCAATCGGCGAGACCGCGGCGAAATTCGGCATCAGCGAGACGGCGGTGCGGGTGTCGCTGCATCGGGGACTTGCCGCGATAGCCAAGCGATTTGGGCAGGGGCGGTTCGGGCGGGAATGACATGAGGACGGACGATCTCATCAAGGCGCTGGACGCCGATGCCCGCAGCAAGGCGATGCCGCTGAGCTCGGCCTGGTGGCTGGCCACCGGTGCGGCCGCCATCATCGCGGCCGTCGTTTTCCTGCTGACGATCGGCCCGCGCCCGGACTTCATGGCAGCGATGCACACGATGCGTTTTGTCTCAAAGTTCGTTTTCACCATCGTGCTTGCTGTCAGCGCCTTCGCGCTGATCCGTGCGTTGTCGACGCCTGGCGCGGCCACCGGCCGGGCGATGGCCTGGATGATGGCTGCTCCACTGCTGGTCGCGGCGGCGGTGGTTCTGGAGCTTTTCGCTGTGCCGGAAGCCGACTGGGGAACGCGCCTTGTCGGCTCCAACATGATGATCTGCATGGGCTTCATTCCGCTAATCGGCATCGGCCCGCTTGCCATCTTCCTGTGGATGCTGCGCTACGGCGCGCCGACACGGCCGGTGCTTGCCGGGGCGGTCGCTGGCCTGCTCGCCGGCGGACTGGCGGCGACCTTCTACGCCGCGCACTGCTTCGATGATTCGCCGCTTTTCGTCGCCACCTGGTACACCATAGCGATCGCGATGCTGGCGCTGCTTGGCGCGCTCGGCGGGCGGTTTTTCGTCCGCTGGTAGTGCCCGCCGCGATTGCGCTCCGTGCACACGGATCCTTAATCATGCCGGCAATCTTTGTCGGCTAGCGATGGCGCCGGCATGCCGCAGGCAACCTTTCCTTAAAGCCAATCCATCAGGGTCGGCGCGACAACATCCGTTTGCGCACGGGGGTGGCACGTATCGCGATGTGGCGAGGATTGACCGGCCGACGATCTTTTGGGCACGCAGGGTCGGCGCTGCTCGTGGCCGGCCTCAGTGTCGCGGTTGTCTCGACGGTGTTGTCGCGACTGGATCTCGGCAATGATGCGCTGAAACTCTGCCTGGGGATCTCGGTAACGGTGGCGGTGGGTGCTCTCTTCCTCGCCGCCCTGTTCGCTCGCCGGATCACCAAGGACCGCCGGCAGATCGCGCAGAGCGAAGAGCGCTTCCGCCGAGCCATGAAGGATTCGGCGATCGGTATCGCCGTTGTCGGTCTCGACGGGAGCATTCTCGAGGCCAATCCGGCCTTTGCCGCCATGCTTGGCTACAGCCGCGAGGAGATCGAGGCGCTGACCTTTTTCCAGATCACGCATCCCGACGATCTGCAGATCGGGCGGGAAACGATGGACGGTCTGAAGGCGGGCACCGTCGACGCCTTCCAATTCGAGAAGCGCTACCTGCGTAAGGACGGCAAGCCCGTCTGGGCCCATCTTGCCGGTTCCGTCATTCGCGACGAGAAAAGCGGCCGTCCGCTCTATCTCGTCTCGCAGATCGAGAACATCGACGCACGCAAGCAGGCCGAGGCGCGCATCGCCGAAGCGGAAACGCGCTGGAATTTCGCTCTCGCCGGCGCCGGCCAAGGCGTCTGGGACCTCGACATGCGCAAGGGCGGCACGACCTATTCCTCGACCTGGGTCAGGATGCTTGGTTATGCGGATGGCGAGCTCGATGGCGATCCCGACCATTGGCTGACGATGATCCATCCCGACGATCGCCAGACCGTCGCCGAGGCGGATCGCGCCCATCTCGACGGCAAGACGCCATTCTTCGAAGCCGAGTTCAGGATGCGCCACAAGGACGGCCACTGGATGTGGATCCTCGACCGCGGCAAGGTCATCGAGCGTGACGCCGAGGGGAGGCTGATCAGGGCCATTGGCAGCCTGACCGACATCACCCGGCGCAAGGAGGCCGAGGAGCGCCTCGCTGTGTCGGCGACAATGCTCGCCGATGAGAAGGAGCGACTCAGAGTAACGCTTCAGTCGATCGGTGATGCCGTTATCTGTACCGACGCGGCGAGCCGCGTCACCTTCATGAATCCGGTCGCCGAAAAGCTGACCGGAGTTTCCGGCGGCGAGGCCCTCGGCAAGATGCTCGGCCATGTCTACTGGGCGGTAGACGAGGAGACGGGTCACAGGATCGGCGTAACCCGACCGACGATCGGCAGCCAACCCCCCTCCGACCAGAACAGCCGCGCCGTCCTCATCCGGCGCGACGACACGCGATGCAGCATCCGTCAGGTCGTGTCGCCGATCATCAACGAGCGGAACGAATTCTGCGGACTGGTCATCGTCTTCCAGGATTTCACCGATGCGCGCGCACTGCAGCGACAGCTTGCCCACGCCGCCGCGCATGACGCGCTGACCGGCCTTGCCAATCGCTCGAGCTTCATCCGCACGATGGAGGAATTGGTCGATCAGGCGCGCAAGGACGGCACGACAGAGTCGGCTGGAGGCGGCGGACATCAGTTCATGTTCGTTGACCTCGATCACTTCAAACTGGTCAACGACACCGGCGGCCACGCGGCTGGGGACGCCTTGCTCAAGCGGGTTGCCGAGGCTATCCGCGGCGTCCTTAGCCCCGAAGACATCGTCGCGCGTCTGGGCGGCGACGAATTCGCGGTCATCCTGAAATCGGGTTCGGCTGCACGCGCCAAGATCGTGGCGCGATCCATCATCGATGCGATAGCCGGCCTGGATTTCACCTGGGACGGTCGTCCCCACCTGATCGGCGCCAGCATCGGGTTGGCTGCGATCGGCGCCAATTGTGGCGAGGTCGACGAAATCATCGCGAGCGCCGACGCTGCTTGCTATGCCGCCAAGGCGGCCGGCCGTGGATGCGTTTCCGTGGCGCCGAATGGGGTCGACAACAAGACAGAACCGCCCGAGCCGCTGGCTGCCGCGTCCTGACCAGGGTCAATCGGCCGGCGGCCTGTTCGCTGACGCGAACCTGACTAGACTAGCGCGTCGGAACGGGATGTTCGCCGCGATAGTCGTAGAAACCACGCCCGGTCTTGCGGCCGAGCCAGCCGGCCTCGACATATTTGACCAGCAGCGGGCAGGGGCGGTATTTCGAATCCGACAGGCCGTCATGCAGCACCTGCATGATCGACAGGCAGGTGTCGAGGCCGATGAAATCGGCAAGCTGCAGCGGCCCCATCGGATGGTTGGCGCCGAGCCGCATGGCAGTGTCGATGGCGTCGACCGAGCCGACGCCCTCGTAAAGCGTGTAGATCGCCTCGTTGATCATCGGCAGCAGGATGCGGTTGACGATGAAGGCCGGAAAATCCTCCGAAACCGTGATCGTCTTGTCGAGCTGCTTCACATAGGTCTTTGCCGCCTCGAAGGTCTGGTCCTCGGTGGCAATGCCGCGCACCAGCTCGACCAGCTTCATCAGCGGAACCGGATTCATGAAATGGATGCCGATGAAACGCTCCGGCCGGTCGGTCTGCGCGGCGAGCCGCGTGATGGAGATCGACGAGGTGTTGGTCGCCAGGATGGCTTCGGGATTGAGCAGCGGACAGAGCTGCGCGTAAATCTTGCGCTTGACCGTCTCGTCTTCGGTCGCCGCTTCGATCACGAGATCGGCGCCGGCAAGATCGGCCATGGCCGGTGCTGCCGAAATGCGCGCCATCGCGTCGTTGCGGACCTTCTCGTCGAGCTTGCCGGACCCCACCTGACGGGCCATGTTGCCGCTGATGGTGGCGATGCCCTTCTCGATACGGTCGGGCGAAATATCGTAGATCAGCACCTTGTAGCCCGAAAGCGCGGAGACATGGGCGATGCCGCCGCCCATCTGGCCCGCGCCGATGATGCCGATCGTCTCGATCTTGCTCATTACACCGATCCCGTCAAAAGGCCTTTGCAGCCTGCTTTTTGTGCGGTGCAAACTAAAAGGGCGGGGCGACTTCGTCTACCCCACCCCTCACAATTTAATACGCTTTGCCAGAAAGCGTCAAAGCGCCTTTTGCAGTTCCGGCAGGATGACAAAGAGGTCGCCGACAAGGCCGTAGTCGGCAACCTGGAAGATCGGTGCCTCCTCGTCCTTGTTGATGGCGACGATGACCTTGGAATCCTTCATGCCGGCAAGGTGCTGGATGGCGCCAGAGATGCCGACGGCGATGTAGAGATCGGGGGCGACGACCTTGCCGGTCTGGCCGACCTGCCAGTCGTTCGGCGCGTAGCCGGCATCGACCGCGGCGCGCGATGCACCAACGGCTGCACCGAGCTTGTCGGCGACCGGGAGGATAACCTCCTGGAATTTCTCCGAGGAGCCGAGCGCGCGGCCGCCCGAGATGATGATCTTTGCCGAGGTCAGTTCCGGACGGTCGGTCTCCGAGAGCTTGTTCTCGACGAAGGTGGACAGGCCGGGATTGGCCGCCGCCTTGATCGTCTCGACCGCCGCCGAGCCACCCTCGGGGGCCGCCTGGAAGGAGGCGGTGCGGACAGTGATGACCTTCTTGGCGTCGGTCGACTGCACCGTCTGGATGGCATTGCCGGCATAGATCGGCCGCTTGAACGTGTCGGGCGAGACCACTTCGATGATCTCGGACACCTGCGCGACATCGAGCAAGGCTGCGACACGCGGCGCGACGTTCTTGCCCGACGAGGTCGCCGGCGCGATGATGGTGTCATAGGCGCCGGCCAGCGACACCACGAGCGCGGCCATCGGTTCGGCGAGACGCTCGGTGAGTTCGTCGGCGTCGGCGAGCAGCACCTTGCTTACGCCCTTGAGCTTGGCGGCGGCGTCCGCAGCCGGCTTGGCGCCCTTGCCGGCAACCAGCACATGCACGTCCGAACCGATCTGCAGGGCAGCCGAAAGCGCCTTGGCGGTCTGGTCGGAAAGGGTGGCGTTGTCGTGTTCAGCAATCAGAAGAATAGCCATTTTCTTGTTCCTTTCCCGATCGCTTACAGCACGCCGGCTTCGTTCTTGAGCTTGTCGACCAGTTCGGCCACGCTCTTGACCTTGACGCCCGCCTTGCGGCCGCTTGGCTCCTCGGTCTTGATCACCTTTAGCCGCGGCTTGACGTCGGCGCCGTAGTCGGCCGGGGTCTTTTCGTCGAGCTGCTTCTTCTTGGCCTTCATGATGTTGGGCAGCGAGGCATAGCGCGGCTGGTTGAGGCGAAGGTCGGCGGTGACGATCGCCGGCATCTTCAGTTCCACCGTCTGCAGGCCGCCGTCGACTTCGCGCGTCACCTTGGCCTTGTCGCCCTCGATCACCACCTTGGAAGCGAAGGTGCCCTGCGCCCAACCAAGCAGTGCGGCCAGCATCTGGCCGGTCTGGTTGGAATCGTCGTCGATCGCCTGCTTGCCGAGGATGACGAGGCCGGGCTGTTCGGCTTCGACCACACCCTTCAGCACCTTGGCGACACCGAGCGGCTCGGTCTGCTCGTCGGTCTTGACCAGGATGGCGCGGTCCGCGCCCATGGCGAGCGCGGTACGCAGGGTTTCCTGCGCCTGCTGCGGGCCAATCGAAACGACGATGATCTCCTCGGCCTTGCCGGCTTCCCTCAGCCTGATCGCTTCCTCGACCGCGATCTCGTCGAACGGGTTCATCGCCATCTTGACGTTGGCGAGTTCCACCGCCGAACCGTCAGCCTTCACGCGAACCTTCACATTCGCATCCACAACCCGCTTCACGGGCACAAGGATCTTCATTTGCCTGTCACCTCTTCACGATAGTTGGGCGCGCTATAACAGCCTGCGCCCCTTCTGAGTTGTCGAAAGCCGACATTCCGGATGGAAATTCTGGTCTTTGACCGCCTTGGGCTCAGACGGAGACGTTTCCGTAGTTGCGGCAACCCTGCACGTCAATACGCTGCAAGCCGGTCAAATCGGTTCAGTCGGGACTGGAAGTGTTTCCTCGCCCCCAGCGCGGCGTCGCGGCGGGCGGCTCGGGCGTCACCGGGCCGGAAACGGGAGACTGCTCGGGACGGGTAACGGCGCCGTCCTCGTCAGCGGGCGCAAACAGCGGCACGCCGCGGCTGCGAAGGACAAGCACCAGCACGGCTCCGGCGATGATGCCGCCGATATGGCAGGCCCAGGAAATCTGGTCCTCGCCGCCGGCGACGAACATCACCACCTGGAAAAGCACCCACAGGACGAGAGGGATGAAGGCTGGAATGCGCAGCGGGATGCGGGCAAAGGCCAGCACCCATACCTTCACGCGCGGATAGAGGATCAGATAGGCGACGACCACGCCGGCAATGGCACCCGATGCACCGATCAGCGGCACCTGCGAGTCCCATCCGACGAGCCCCTGGAAGGCTGCTCCGGCGATGGCGCACAAGAGGTAGAAGATGAGGTAGCGGACGTGGCCGAGCGCGTCCTCGACATTGTCGCCGAACACCCACAGGAACAGCATATTGCCGCCCAGGTGGAAGATGTCGGCATGCAGGAAGGAATAGGTGAAATAGCTCAGGCTTTCGGGGATGACGACAAAGCGGGGGTCGAGCTCGGCGGTGTCATGAACGACCGACGGGATGAAGCCGAGGCCGAGCACCGCGGCATTGGTGAAGTTCTCGCCGCCGAGCGATGTGATGAGATAGACCACGGCGTTGATCACGATCAGGCCGATCGTCACATATTGCAGCCTGATATGCCGCAGCCTGTTGGTGTCGTAAAGCGGGATGAACATCGATCCCCGGCCCCTTCCGCTTTTCGGACAGTTCAGCGGTTCTTGCCGGGAACCCATAGCACGTCGGCATTTCCGTTGTCATTGACCGCACGGGCGGCGACAAACAGGAAATCCGAGACACGGTTGATGTATTTCAGCGCGTCGCGATTGACGTGCTCGCGCGGGTCCTGGGCCAGGGCCACCATCAGCCGTTCGGCCCGTCGCGCCACGGTGCGGGCCAGATGCAGGGCGGCGGCCGCCGGCGTGCCGCCGTTCAGCACGAAGGATCTGAGCGGCTGAAGGTCCTTGTTGAGCAGGTCGATATCCTTTTCGATCCGGCCGGTCTGCGCGGCGATGATGCGCAGCGGTTCATAGCCGAGCGGCTTGCCGTCGTCGGGCACGGCGAGATCGGCGCCGAGATCGAAGAGATCGTTCTGGATGCGGGAAAGCATGGCGTCGATCGCCTGATGGGTCTGCGCTGTGTGGACGCGGGCCATGCCGATGCAGGCATTGGCCTCGTCGACCGTGCCATAGGCGTCCACCCGCAGATCGGATTTCAGCCGCCGTTCGCCGGTTCCGAGACCCGTGGTGCCATCGTCGCCGGTACGGGTGTAGATCTTGTTGAGCTTGACCACGTCGCCTCCCGAACGGCCGATATCCTCACTTGCGGGTGAAATACACCGCCAGCAGAATCAGCGCCAGCGCCATGGCCTGCAGGAGAACGCGCGCCTGCATGAGCTTGTTCGAGGTGACGCCGGAACCGCCACGCATCATGTTGATGAGACCGCGAACGAGCACCATCACCACGGCGACCATGACCAGAATGGCGAGGATGTTGAAGGTGGTGGCCATTGTTGCGTTCCCAGTTCCCTTGCGTCAGGCGCGTTTGGCGAGCAGGCGATAGAGCATCGATGACGGCAGGATGCGCTTGAGCACGACGCCGATTCTGGCCGGCACTGTTACCACATAGTGCGGACGTGGGCGCCGCGACAGAAGTGCATGGCGCAGGGCCTTGTGAACCACTTCCGGCCCAGGTTTCAGCCGCGATTGGCTGCCGCCGGCCCTCAACCGTTCCAGCTGCGCCTGGTAGTCGGCGCGATGCACGGAATTCTCGTGGTCGATGTTCTTCAAGAACCACGCCAGGCCGTTGCTGGCGATCTTCGATGTCACCGGCCCCGGCTCGATCAGCGCGACATGGACGCCGCTGCCGGCCAATTCCTGGCGCTGGCAAAGCATCAAGGCCTCCAGCGCGTGTTTCGACGCCGAATAGGCGCCACGGAAGCGCACCGGCGTCAGGCCGAGGATCGACGAACAATGGACGATGCGGCCATGACCCTGACGGCGCATCACCGGCACCAGACGGCGGGTCAGGTCATGCCAGCCGAAGAAATTCGCCTCGAATTGCTCCTTGAGCACCGCAACGGCCAAGTCCTCGACGGCGCCGGGCTGAGCGTAGGCGCCATTGTTGAACAGGGCATCGAGCTTGCCGCCCGTGCGCTCCAGAACCGATGCAACCAGCGCCTCAATGGATGCCGCTTCACTATAGTCGAGATAGAAGGCCTCGATGCCGTCAGCCTCGAGCGCGGCGATATCCTCAGGTTTGCGCGCCGTCGCGAACACCCGCCAGCCTTCGGTCTTCAACGCACGCGCGCAGTGGGCGCCTATTCCCGAGGATGCGCCGGTGACGATGATCGAGCGCAATTCTTGCGCCTGACTGTTCGTGGTTTCGCCAAGGGTTGCCATTTGCCGCAATCCCTTCCCATATTCCCGGCGTGGAGACAATTGGAGGGACGCGGTTCTCAATGCGGAAGATCGTAGCCCTCAAGCGCGTTCTCTATGACGCGCTCGGCCATTTCAACACCGATGACGGCTGGGCGATGGCCAGCCATCTGGCGATCACCTCACTGATGGCGCTGTTCCCGTTCCTGATCTTTGCCACGACGCTCGCCAGCTTCCTTGGCGCGCAGGCGTTCTCCGATACGGCGGTGCACCTGGTCTTCGACACCTGGCCCGAACAGATCGCCAAGCCGATCGCACGTGAAGTGCTCAATGTGCTGACCGTCAGGCGCACCGACCTTTTGACCTACGGCGTGCTGCTGGCCGCCTACTTTGCTTCCAATGGCATCGAGGCGCTGCGCACCTCGCTCAACCGCGCCTATCGCGTATCGGAAACGCGTGGCATCATCTACCGCCGGGTGCAGAGCATTGTCTTCGTGCTGATCGCGACGGCCGGGTTCCTGGCGATCAGCGTGCTTCTGGTTTTCGCGCCGCTGCTGGCGCGGCTCGCCGAAGCCCATATCGAAGGTATCAAGCCCTATATGGGCACGATCACGCTATGGCGTTACGTCATCGCCTCGGTGGTCATTGTCGGCGGGCTGTTTGCCGTGCATTTCTGGCTCCCGGCGGGCAAGCGCCGCCTCGTGTCGATCGTGCCGGGCATCATCTTCACGTTGGCGGCATGGCTTGTCGGCTCGACCGTTTTCGCCTCCTATCTCGATCACTTCTCGTCCTATGTGACGACCTATGCCGGCCTTGCCTCGATCATGATCGCGGTGGTTTTCCTCTATATGATCTCGGCGATCTTCATCCTTGGCGGCGAGCTCAATGCCGCGATCAGCCGCTACCTGGAGGCGCGCGCCCGAGTCGGCTGATTCTGTGCCTTGGTCTGTCGAGCCGTTGCCAGGCCAACGCCGAAGGTCGTAATCGCCATGCCGACAATCTGCAGCGCATTGAGCTGCTCGTCGAACAGGGCCCAGGCGATGATGGCCGTCACCGCCGGCACCAGGTAGAACAGCGAGGCGACTTTCGACATCTCGCCGTCGCGGATCATCACCATCAAGAGGAAGATGGCTCCGAGCGACAGCACCAGCACCAGCCAGGCCATGGCGAAGATCAATTCGCCGTTGATGACCACGGTGTGTGTTTCAAAAGCGAGCGAGGCCAATATCATCAGTGAGGCACCGCCGACGTATTGCCACATGGTCGCCGCGACGAGGTCGCCGCCGGAGGCGAAGCGCTTCTGCCAGATGGTGCCGGCGCTCATGCCGAGCACCGAGACCAGCGAGGCGGCCAGCGTGGCCGCCGTCACGCCGCCGCCGAGTGCCCCGAGCTTTGGCCACAGCACGATGACGATGCCGATGAGGCCGATGCCAAGGCCGGCCCAGTGGCGCGGCAAGATCGCCTCGCCAAGGAACTTGCCGGCAAGAACGGCCGTGATCAGCGGCTGCAAGCCGACGATCAGGGCCGAGAACCCGGCCGGCATGCCCCTGTGGATGGCCCAGAAGACGGCGCCGAGATAGACACCATGCATCAGGATGCCGGCGCCGGTGGCATGCAGCGCTTCCTCGCGCGTGGCTCGCTTCGAGCCCAGCACGGGCATCAGGACAGCCAGCAGGATGGCCGCTATGACGAAACGCGCGGCGAGGAAGGTGAACGGCTCCGCCCATGGCATGGCGTAGCGTGCGCCGATGAAGCCGGTTGCCCACAGGACAACGAAGGTGGCGGGGATGAACCGCTTGATGCTGTGCATTTTCCGGAGACCGCCGCGCTGGTGAGAATTGACCGAGGCGATGCTCTAATGCGGTTCAACCCGGCGCGCAAAGCGAAACGATTGATCCATGCATCACTGGAATTCAACCGGCGGTGCAGTCGACATGGGTTTTCCCAGAGATTGGCAGGCCTCAGAGACCGACCATCCCTCTAATATCATCAGGCGACGCACCGGCATCGCGCAAGGCGGCAAGGCCCGTGTCCTTCAGGCTCTTCGACAGCTTTCGCCCGTCCGGCCCGAGAATGAGTCGATGATGGAAATAGCTGGGTTGGGGCAGTTCCAGGATTTCCTGCAGCAGGCGCTGTACGCCGGTGGCGGAAAACAGATCCTGTCCGCGCACGACATGGCTGACGCCTTGCAGCGCATCGTCCATGACGACCGCGAGGTGATAGCTGGTCGGGATATCGCGGCGCGCCACGATCACGTCGCCCCAGTCCTGCGGACGGGCTTCGACGGAGCGCGTCGCGGAAAGCGTCTCATCGACGAATTCGGCCCATGCGAGGTCCTTGCCGACACGCGCTATGGCGGCGCCGACATCCAGCCGCCAGGCGAAGGGAGCGTTCTCGGCGATCCGTCGCTTGCGTTCCTTCACCGGCAGCGCCTTGTCGGCCGGGGGATAGAGCGGCACGCCGTCGGGATCGCGCGGCCAGTCGCGCCCGCGCTGTTCACTGCCGGCGATGAAGGCGCGGATTTCGCCACGGCTCATGAAGGCGGGGTAGACGAGCTCCTCGCGGATCAGCCGGTCAAGCATCGTCCCATACTCGGCGAAATGCTCGGACTGGCGGCGCACCGGCTGTTCCCAGACAAGCCCCAGCCACTTCAGATCGGCTAGCATGCCTGCCTCGAATTGCGGCGTGCAGCGCGTCGTGTCGATGTCCTCGATGCGCAGCAGCAGCCGACCGCCGGCGGCGCGCGCCATTTTTTGATTGAGCAGCGCCGAATAGGCATGGCCGAGATGCAGTTCGCCGTTGGGGCTGGGCGCGAAGCGGAATGTCAGGAGTGTCATCTGTCCGGCGGCAATCATATTTTGCGGCGCTTCGCCAATTGCTACCTTGTAGAGGATCAAGGAACAAGAAAGCATGCAACGCATCGCCACGCTCGACGACATTGCACGGGGGCTCGACGCGCTTTGCGTGATCGACCCACGGCTGGAAAAAGTGCGCGGCATGGCAGGCGAAGTGCCGCTGCGGCTCTCCGAGCCAGGGTTCAGGAGCCTCGCCTCGATCGTCGTCTCACAGCAAGTGTCCCGCGCCAGTGCCGATGCCATCTTCGGCCGGCTGACCAGGCTCGTCGATCCCTTGACGCCGCAGGCGATCCTTGCCGCCGGCGAGGACATTTTTCGCGAGGCCGGGCTGTCGCGGCCGAAGCAGCGTGGCCTGATCGCCGTTGCCCAGGCCGTGGTCGGCGGCCTCGACCTCCACCACCTCTGTTCGCTCGATGCCCAGGAGGCGATCACGACGATGACGGCGGTGCCCGGCATCGGTCCCTGGACGGCGGAAGTGTATCTTTTGTTCGCCGCCGGCCACCCCGATATCTTCCCCGCGCGCGACGTCGCCTTGCAGAGCGCGGTCGGCCACGCGCTCGGCATTGACCCGCGTCCGCCGGAGAAAACGCTGATCGCATTGGCCGAATCATGGAGCCCGTGGCGAGGTGTCGCATCGCGGCTTTTCTGGTCCTATTATCGCGAAACCAGGGGGCGGGATGCCGCGCCCCCGGCCTGAATCCGCGAAAAGGCATAAAAATCATGCGTTTTTGGCGCTTCAGCGACGCGACAATCCGCTTCACATCCCTGTCATGTCGGGCTTACAGTATCCGCGCCGTTCGGTCCTAGAACGAAGGAGGTCAACACGTGACGGTTGCCGTATCTCCGGATGGGCTTCCAGCGCTGGTGCTGAATGCGGATTACCGTCCGCTCAGCTATTACCCCTTGTCGCTCTGGTCGTGGCAGGACGCCATCAAGGCGGTGTTCCTCGACCGGGTGAATATCGTCGCCGAATACGAGCACGCCGTATCCTCGCCGACCTTCTCGATGAAGCTGCCGAGCGTCGTCAGCCTCAAGGCCTATGTGAAGCCGTCCAGGCATCCGGCCTTCACCCGCTTCAATGTCTTCCTGCGCGACCGCTTCCAGTGCCAATATTGCGGCACGCCGGAGGATCTGACCTTCGATCACGTCATCCCCCGCCATCGTGGCGGCGCGACGACGTGGGAGAATGTCGTCGCCGCCTGTTCGCCATGCAATCTCAGGAAGGGCGGCATGATGCCGGCGCACGCCAAGATGTGGCCGCTGCAGAAGCCCTACCAGCCGACGGTGCACGACCTGCACAACAACGGCCGCCTGTTCCCGCCCAACCATCTGCATGAGAGCTGGATGGATTATCTCTACTGGGATGTCGAACTCGAACCATAACGTTCGGCACAAATCCGCCATGCAGGCCGCTTGGCGCAGCTTTCTGCGCTTCCGGTGCTCACGTACTTAAGTACGCTCCGCTCCGGTTCTCGAAAGCCGTGCCACGCGACTCAGCCTGCCGAATTTTTGCTCGAACCCTGCGCCGTGGGACTCAATCGAATTCAATCAGTCGCGGGTGAGGGCGCCACGGAAGGCGACGGCGGCGAGGACAAGGCTGGCGATCGCGTTCCAGCCGGCCAGCGACAGGCCGAGGATGCGCAGCGCCGCCTTGTCGCAGGAGGGCGGCACGAATTTGTCGAGCGCGTCGAGCACGCCTTTGCCGCCGGTATCGACCGGCCCTGCGCCCGCGGTGCAATCGGTCGGGCCTGCCCACCACGCCCATTCGACGCCGGAATGGTAGACCCCGAGATAGAGGCCGTAGAGCATCAGCAGGCCGCCGATGGCCAGCAGGCCGCGTGTCACCCATGCGGGCGCTTGCAGCGTTGATGCAAGCACCGCCAGCACCATCAACGGCACGCCGACATAGTAGGGCGTGCGCTGTTGGAGGCAAAGGTGGCAGGGGATGTAGCCGCCGAGATACTGGAAGCCCAGCGCCGAGCCGACCGTGGCGGCCATGGCGACTGCGAGAAACAAGGCGGTCCGCGTCCGCTGGCGTCCGGTGTCGGCATTCGTGGTCGCTGTCATGGGTCTTTCGTCCGTTTGCGTTCGCCGCCCGCTCAGTCTCGTTTTATCCATGTCGCCCAAAACCGCCGGGCACTCTCGGGCGACATGTCTAGAGGGCGTATTTGACCAGGATATAGAGCAAAATCAGGGCAGCCGCTGCGGCACCTGCGATCAGGCCAAGGCGCTTTTCGATGAACTCGCGGATCGGCTCGCCGTAGCGGCGCAACAGCCAGGCCAGCAGCAGGAAGCGGGCGCCGCGCGCCACGATCGCCAGCACGATGAACAGCGCCAGATTGACGCCGATGACGCCGGACAGGATGGTCACCACCTTGATCGGCGGCAAATGGGCGGCGCCCGAAGTGACCAGCATCAGGATGATGAAGCCAATGCCCGACGAGGTGCGCAACTGTTCGAATTCGTCATACTTGCCGTAGAATTCGAGGATGGGCCTCGCCACCGCGTCATAGGCGTAGTGGCCGATGAACCAGCCGGCGATGCCGCCAAGCACCGAGGCGACGGTGGCGATCAGCGCATAGCGGTAGGCGCGATCCGGCCGCGACAGCGCCATCGGCAAGAACAGCACGTCGGCCGGCACCAGAAACACCGAGCTTTCGACGAAAGCGATGAAGGCCAGCCACCATTCGGCGGATTTCCTGGCCGCCAGCGACAAGGTCCAGTCGTACAGTCCGCGAAGCATCGGCACTCCTAATGCGTGTCGCCCAAAAGTGCGCAGCGGTTTCGGGACAAGACAAGGAACCCAAAGCACGCCATCCGTCCTTTCAGACAGGCCGCGCCTTGATGCGCCGCCTGTCTAGAAAGATTTTCCGCGCTGCACAATGGCAGCACCATCACGAAATCGAAAGGCGCAGTTTGGTCGCATCCGGGGCACCTGAGAATTGGCCAGTTGACGAACAGGCCTCCGACCGTATAGTCCGCGCCCATCCAGGCCGCCCGGCCTGAGCCCCTATGGCGGAATTGGTAGACGCGCTCGACTCAAAATCGAGTTCCGCAAGGAGTGCTGGTTCGATCCCGGCTAGGGGCACCATTTCATTCTATCGAGCCGTTAGCGCTCAGCGCATGTTGCCGGTGTGGCCCTGCGAATCACGCTGCCTGGCCCCTTCGAACGGCCTTGCTCCACTTGTGCGAGCCGCAGTTCGAAACGAAGAGCTTTGTCCCGTCACGGCTCACGACAAACCCGTGCGTTCCGATACCGGTGGCGATGAAGCCGATCTCGGAAAAGCTGTCTCCGTCGATCACGCCCGTCGTTCACTATGTCGGCGACATGGAAGACCTTGCCGCGTCCATCCAGCCGCGAAAGGTCGAGGTCATGGTCTACCGCCGTTTCAACAAGCTCTTCATCCGGTTGCGCAACAGGCGGGCCATGTTGCGGGTCTCGCGGTAGAGATGCAGTTGCGAGGCGGCCTGGCGGGTGAGCCGGTCGGCATCGGGCGTCAGTCCGATCACCAGCGTGCCCATTGGCTTGCGCTCGGTCCACAGCCGGCTCATCACCGGATGGTCGGGCACGGCGCAGGAATCGGTCATCATGATGTTGGGATCGTCGAGATGCTGCTTCGTCACCTCGATCATCAGCAGCGTGCCCGGCGAATAGGCTGACAGCGTCTCGTCATAGGCCGTCTTCCAGGTGTAGGCGACGCCAGCTTCGACGAAGACGATCAGGCAAGCGATGGTGCGGCCGTCGAGCGTCAGCGAATGGATGCGGCACATGTCCTGCTCGGCCAGCCGGTGCACGGCTTCGCGGGCAAAGGCGGCACGGTAGCGGTCGATCGCCATGGCGGTGCGTTCGCGACCTTTCCAGCCGGCCGCTTCCAGCGTCAGGAAGCTTTCGATGGCATGGCGGATTTCTTCAGGCCCGCGCGCCACGATATGATCCAGCCTGCCGAGGTCGCCAAGGCGCCGCTTCAGGCGGCGGAACTCGCGATAATGGTGCGAGCGCAGCGAGGCCTTCAGATAGTCCTCTCCGTCGAGCGCGCTCTCCAGCACGGGTCGCTGGGTCTCGCCGGTGGTGACCAGCATCAGGCCGCGCGTCTCGGCCACGGTGGCAAGCAGGCTCGCCACCTGGCCGTCGAGCCGGATGTCGGGCAGGACGAACACTTTCGGCAGCTTGAGGTGCGGGCGTGACAGCATCGCGAAGAAATCCTCGACGACGCCGACCGGGTCGTCGCGGTCGACCAATGGCGTGCCGAGGGGACCGAACGGGCTCGACCATGTGCGCATGACCGGAACACCGAGCGGCATCACCGGCCGCTCAACCGAGAACGGCACCAGCAGGCGCAGCCGGTTGCGGTATTCGTCGCCGTCGCGGATGACCGCCAGCCGCACCTCGCGATCCTCCAGCCGGGGCATGGCGGGCGCCAGGAAACGCGGATTGAAGAAGACGTTCGGCTCGATCGTGCGGGCGCACAGATAGTCGAGTTCCTCGACTAGGTCGAAGCCGGCCGACGCCGGGTAGATGGCCAGTTTGCGCTCGGGCCGGTTGTTGGCGAGGATTTCGATATGGGCGGGATCGGCGTCGCGGGTCAGCCCGGCAAGGCCGGACACCATCGCGCCGGCGGTACCGCCACTGGTTTCCTCGAGCAACGGGACGGCGGCCATCACGCGGCTCCTTTCGCGGGCACGAAGATGAGCATGACGATGCCGAGCTGGCGCCAGACCGTGAAGGACAGCGCGCTGGCCTCGAAGATCATGGCAAAGGCGGTGGCCATCGCCGCGCCCCACAGGCCGAAAAGCGGAATCAGCACCACGTTGAGAGCGATGTTGAAGGCCAGCGTCATGGCATAGACGGCGGCGCAGATGTTCTGGTTGCCGCTCATCGTCAGCAGGCTTTCGCAAGGGCCGACGGCGGCCCGCGCCACGACGCCGAAGACGAGCAGGAACAGCAGCGGATAGCCGCTGGTGAATTCGGGGCCGAACAGCACCAGCATCGGCTCGCCCAGCGCCAGCACCAGCGTCGCCATCAACAGCGACGGCCAGAATGTCCACGACACCGTCTCGCGGGCGAAGGCGGCAAGTTTCTCCGGCTCGCCATGGGTGAACTGCGCATAGCGCTGGGCAACGCCGGCCTTGACGGCGAAATAGACGAAATGCACCAGCGCCAGCGTCTTGACGGTTGCGAAATAGATGGCGACGTCGTTGGGATCCATATAGGCGCCGACCATCAGCACGTCGGCATTGGTGAGCAGGAAGAAGAAGCTCTCGACCAGGAAGATCGGCAGCGAGACGACGAACCATTCGGCGAAATGCACCTTCATCGGCCCAGCCGGAATCCGCTTTTCCAGGCGATGGGTGACGCCGATGAGTTGACCGAGCGTGGTGACGTAGGTGGCGGCGATCGAGGCGAATATCGCCGTCCTGGCATCGGGGGCGTAACCCGCCAGCAGCATCAGCGCCATGAACAGCAGGATCAACACCGGCCGCACCAGATAGGTCGGCGACAGGGCGAACAACGCCCAGCTGTTCGCCCTGGCCTGGCCTTGCAACAGATCCGAGAGCGCGATCATCGGCAGGCAAATGACGCCGAGGATGAACGGTATCACGTAGTAGTTTTCAATCCATGGCGAAGCCAGCCAGACGCCGAGCGCGCCGAGCCCGGCGATGATCGTCGAGGCGATCAGCACGAACAGGCGGCTGGCCAGCACGATGCCGCGCAGTTCGTCCATCAAGCCGCGCTCGCGGTATTCGGGGATGAAACGGATGACCGACGTGTGGAAGCCGAGGCAGGCGAGGTTGCCGACGATGACCATCGTCACCCAGACGAGGACGAAGATGCCGTACTCGAACGAGCCTATCCAGCGCGCCATCAGCACCTGGCTGACGAAGGCGATGACGGCACTGATGATGCGGATGGAGAAGGCGATGACCGACATGCGGCCGGCCTCGCCGCGCTCGTCGGCGGTGAACAGCACGGCGTCGATGCGGTCAAGCCATGGCCCGATGCGCAGCGCCATACGCTGCGGCAGGAACCGCCCGGCTGTCGTGGCCGCGGAAAAGCGCACCCCGATTATTCTCCGTTTTCCGCCTCTTTTTCAGGGTTTGGTGTAGCGGAGACACCTTAAGAAACGGTTGGGTGGGTTCTCTCTTCGCCCCGTTCACGGGGAGAAGGTGCCGGCAGGCGGATGAGGGGCGGAGTCGGCTTACGGAGATTTGCGCTGTTCCGGTCCAGCCGCGCCTGTGCTCGGCTTTCGTGGCATGATGGCGGGGCGAGCCGACAAGGGCCTTGTTATCACCACCGGAACATCTACCGCTGATGCTCGGCGCGAGGCTGTGCGCGACGGGGCTCCGGCCATCAACTTGGTCGACGGCGATGGAAGGTCGGCGTGCATGAAGATGTTCGAGTGACCGTCGAGGAGATGGCATTCGCGGGGTTTTAGCGACGCCGATTTCGAAACTCAGCGCTGCCCCTCATCCGGCCCTGCGGGCAAGCCCTTCGCTATCGCTCCGGGCGTTCGTTGTTCGAAAAGCCAAGCAATTGGCTTTTCGTCCGCTGCGCGGACCACGCCTCACCCCCGTGAACGGGGAGAAGGAAAAAGCGCCTTACGCGAACGCGCCGTGGCAATGCTTGTACTTCTTGCCGGAGCCGCACGGGCAGGCTTCGTTGCGGCCGATCTTGCCCCAGGTCGCCGGGTTGTTCGGGTCGCGGTCCTCGGGAGCAACGATGGCGGTCGCATCCGGGCGGACCAGTAGGGCGGTCTCGCCGCCTTCAAAATCGTTCTCGCCGGTGGTGCCGTCGATATGCGTGCCGAACATGTCGGGCGCCTCGGGTGGCGGCGCTTCGGCGGCCTGGCGGACCAGCTCGACGCGCATCAACTGCGCGGTGACGGCCTGGCGCAGATTGCCGAGCATCGCCTGAAACAGCTCGAACGCCTCGCCCTTGTATTCCTGCAGCGGATCGCGCTGGGCGTAGCCGCGGAAGCCGACGACCGAACGCAGATGGTCGAGATTGACGATGTGCTCGCGCCACAGATGATCGAGTGTCTGCAGCACCACCGAACGCTCGACATAGGTCATCACCTCGGGGCCGAAACGGTCGGCGCGCTCCTTGGCGGCGGCGTCGGCGGCCTGGGTGATGCGCTCGCGGATGTCGTCCTCGGCGATGCCCTCTTCCTTGGCCCACTCGTCGACGGGCAGGTCGAGATTGAGGAATTCGGCGACCTCGGCCTTCAGGCCCGCGACATCCCACTGCTCGGCATAGGCGTTTTCGGGAATGGCCTTGGCGACGATCTCGTCGATGACGCCCTCGCGCATCTCGGCGATGATCTCGGGCAGGCCCTCGCCGTCCATCAGCTCGATGCGCTGCTCGAACACCACCTTGCGCTGGTCATTGGAGACGTCGTCATACTTCAACAGGTTCTTGCGGATGTCGAAGTTGCGCGCCTCGACCTTCTTCTGCGCCTTTTCCAGCGCCTTGTTGATCCACGGATGGATGATCGCCTCGTCTTCCTTGAGGCCGAGCTTCTGCAGCATGCCGTCCATGCGCTCGGACCCGAAGATGCGCATCAGGTCATCCTGCAGCGACAGGAAGAATTTCGAGCGGCCGGGATCGCCCTGGCGGCCGGAGCGGCCGCGCAGCTGGTTGTCGATGCGGCGCGATTCGTGGCGTTCGGTGGCGAGCACATAAAGGCCGCCGGCCGCCAGCGCCTTTTCCTTCAGCCTGGCGACGTCGTCACGGATCGCCTTTTCCATGGCCTCGCGCTCGGGCCCTTCAGGCATATCGCCCAGCTCGTCGGCGATGCGCATGTCGGCGTTGCCGCCGAGCTGGATGTCGGTGCCGCGGCCGGCCATGTTGGTGGCGATGGTGATGGCGCCCGGCTTGCCGGCCTGAGCGACGATCGCCGCCTCGCGCTCGTGGTGGCGGGCGTTCAGCACCTCGAAATCCTTGAAGCCTTCCTTGCGCAGGCGCTCGGCCAGCTGCTCGGACTTCTCGATCGAGGTGGTGCCGACCAGCGTCGGCTGGCCCTTGGCGCTGGCTTCGCGGATCTCCTTGACGATCGCCTTGTATTTTTCCTCGACCGTCCGGTAGACCTCGTCGTCCTCGTCCTTGCGGATGACCGGCAGGTTGGTCGGGATTTCGGTGACGTCGAGATTGTAGATGTTGCCGAATTCCTCGGCCTCGGTCAGCGCCGTGCCGGTCATGCCGGCGAGCTTCTTGTAGAGGCGGAAATAGTTCTGGAAGGTGACGGAGGCCAGCGTCTGGTTCTCCGGCTGGATCGTCACGTGCTCCTTGGCCTCGAGCGCCTGGTGCAGGCCTTCCGAATAGCGGCGGCCGGGCATCATGCGGCCGGTGAACTCGTCGATGATGACGATCTCGTCGTTGCGGACGATGTAGTCCTTGTCCTTCTGGAACAGCCGGTGCGCCTTCAGCGCATTGTTGACGTGGTGGACGATGGCGACGTTCTCGACGTCGTAGAGCGACTCGCCCTTCAGCAGGCCGGCGTCGCGCAGCAGGTTCTCCAGCTTCTCGGTGCCTTCCTCGGTGAAGATCGAGGTCTTCTGCTTTTCGTCGATCTCGTAGTCCTGCGGCTGCAACTGGATGATGAAGGTGTCGATGGTGTTGTACATTTCCGAGCGGTCCTCGAGCGGACCGGAAATGATCAGCGGTGTGCGCGCCTCGTCGACCAGGATGGAATCGACCTCGTCGACGATCGCGTAATTGTGGCCGCGCTGCACCATCTGGGCGCGCTCGTACTTCATGTTGTCGCGCAGATAGTCGAAGCCGAGCTCGTTGTTGGTGGCGTAGGTAACGTCGGCGGCGTAGGCGACGCGACGTTCCTCGTCGGACAGGCCGTGGACGATGACGCCGACCGAGAGGCCGAGGAACTTGTAGACGCGGCCCATCCATTCGGAGTCGCGTGTGGCGAGATAGTCGTTGACGGTGACGACGTGGACGCCGTTGCCGGCGAGCGCGTTGAGGTAGACCGGCAGCGTCGCGACCAGGGTCTTGCCCTCGCCGGTGCGCATCTCGGCAATGCCGCCATTGTGCAGCACCATGCCGCCGATCAGCTGGACATCGAAGGGACGCATGCCGAGCACACGGCGCGCCGCCTCGCGGGCGGTGGCAAAGGCAGGCACCAGCAGGTCATCGAGCGTGGCGCCATTGGCGATGTCCTGACGGAATTTCGCGGTGCGGCCGACCAACTCCTCGTCGGAGAGCGCCCGCATCTCGTTTTCCATGGCGTTGATCGCCTCGACACGGGGCCGGGTCGATTTGACCCGACGGTCGTTGGAGGAACCGAAAACCTTACGGGCGAGACCGCCGAGACTGACCATCCAATGGTCCTTTCGATAGAATTCTCAATCTTGAGACGGGCGCCGGCCGGCCCCATCAATTCCGCGTGAACGCACCGCCTGAATACGGGCAAACACAAAAAGCGCCCGGAAAACGGTTCTGGACGCAAAGTCGTTGGACAGATAAGAGGGGGCTCAACTGATGTCAACGCCGCGCTGGCCCTGCCGGTCGCGCCAAATTCCGCCACAATCTGGCTGATCTGGAAGCCACCCCGCTCTTTTACAATCCCTCACCGGAGTCATCTTCATGTCCTTGTTGTTCCGCCGCGCGTCGCTCGCCAGCCTTGGCCTGGCATTCGGCCTGTCGGCTCTTTCGCTGTCGCCGCTGATGGCGCAGGAAACCGCTCCCGCCCCGGCCGATGCCGCGGCACCTGCCCCCGCAGCAGCACCTGCCCCGGCACCCGTCGACCCGAACGCCGTCGTCGCCACGATCAACGGCCAGCCCTTGACCGAGGCCGATCTCGTGCTCGCCGAAGGCGAGCTGTCGCAGCAGTTCGCGCAGCTGCCGGCCGAGCAGCGCCGCGCCGCCGCGCTTTCGGCGGCCATCGAAATCCGCGTCATGGCGGCCCAGGCAGTCACCACCGGCCTCGACAAGGCCCCCGACTTCCAGCGCCGCATGGCCTTCCTGCAGCAGCGCGCGCTGCATGGCGAGATGGTCGAGAAGGGCGTCGTCGACAAGGTCACCGATGCAGAGGTTCGCGCCCGCTACGACCAGGAAATCGCCAACACGCCGCCGGTCAACGAGGTGCATGCCCGTCACATCCTCGTGAAGACGAAGGAAGAGGCGGAGGCCATCATCAAGCAGCTCGACGGCGGCGCCGATTTCCAGAAGCTCGCCAACGAGCACACCAGCGATCCCTCAGGCAAGACGAGCGGCGGCGATCTCGGCTGGTTCGGACCTGGCCAGATGGTGCCGGAGTTCGACAAGGCTGCCTTCGCGCTCGAAGTGGGCAAATACACGGAGCAGCCGGTGCAGTCGCAGTTTGGCTGGCATGTCATCAAGCTCGAGGACAAGCGCACCAAGCAGCCGCCGGCCTTCGACGAGGTCAAGGACCAGGCCAAGCAGGCGGTCATCCGCGACAAGTATTTCGCGCTGGTCAAGTCGCTGCGCGGCGCCGCCAAGGTCGAGATTCCGGACGCCAACCTGAAGAAGGCGGTCGATACGCTGGAAAGCGCCAAGTAAGCTTGGAAGATTTTTTAAAAAGGGCGCGGCAGCCAAGGGTTGCCGCGCCCTTTTTTGTCGACCCGGTGCCAGTCGTGTTTTTATTTGCCGGGCGTGGCTATGCCTCGCATCACGTAGTGGACCGCCTTGCGCATCGTCGCTTCGTCCTCGTCGAGACGATTGGTCAACAGATGCGTCCAGGCGAACGACGCGATCAGGTCGGCGACCAGCGCTGAATCGACATTGTCGGCAATTTCGCCCCTGGCCTTGGCGCGCTCCACCATCTGGCCGGTATGAGCCCGGCGTCCCCTGGCATAGTCGGCAAGGGCCGCGGCCGCGATTTCGTCCGACTGCGCCTCGGCGATCAGCGACCTGAACACGCTGCCCGACGATGTCTCGCGCCAGTGCGAGAACAGGTTTTTCAGGAAGCCGACGAGATCCTCCTCGAGCCTTCCGGTATCGGGAATGTCGACGCGCTTCTGCCGCTGGTAGACTTCGAGCAACAGTGCCGCCTTGCTCGGCCACCAGCGGTAGATGGTGGGTTTGCCGGCGCGGGCCCGCCGCGCCACGGCCTCGATCGAGAAACCGGCATAGCCGGCCTCGACCAGCACCGCTTCGGCTGCATCGAGAATGGCGCCAGCGCTGTCGGGGTTGCGCCGGGCACCGATTGATTTGCGCGCCGGATCGGCGTCTTCGGCCATTCCTGTCGTCCTCGCCAACAATTTCGTCGGCAATCATAGGTGAACTGGCGACGAAACGAAACGGCCCGTTTTCAGGACTGTTTCCACAAGCAGGCGATCCAGCACCGTGGATTGCCACGGGGGGTCGCCAATGATGGCGGGACGGCCACCCCGCAGCCACCGGCCGGTGTTCAATTCATCGCTTCCGATGTCTCCGAGACGATGCGCCAGCCGTCGTCTGCCTTGACCAGCCCAAGTGTGACGCGCGCCTTGCCGGTCAGCCGTGCCGCCGACTTGTCCTTCGGCACATAGTCATAGCGCATCGCAAAGACGGCCTCGGTGCGATCCTCGCCATGCGGGGTGACCTCCAGGCTGCCGGGCTCGAGTCCGAGCGACCAGGAGGCCCATTGCGCAAACCAGTCGGTCTTGACCTTGGCGATGGCATCGGCGTCGTAGCGCGTGCCGAAAATGGTGGCCGACGGTGCATAGAGCCGCTTGACGGTCTCGGCCACCGCCCTGGCATCGGGCACCAGGTAGTCCTGGCGCAGGAATTTTTCGATCGATCCCTTGTCGTCGCCGACGGACCGTTCAAGCGCCGCCACCTGCGCGGCCGGCGCCGGTGCGGCCGCCGGCCTGGGTGGCAGCGCCGGCTCGCCGCCGGGCACAAACTCGAAGCGCTCGAGCAGCGAGCCCTGCTCCCAGGGGCGCTGGGCCTCGCGCGTTTGCGAGACCACGTCGCGGCGCACCGCGATCATCATGTCGTTGATGCTCTGGCCGGGTTCGGCGATGTGCCGCAGCAGGGCGGCGGCGAACGGCGAGTTGCGCCCGCTTCCGTCCATGGCGACGGCGCCAGGCGCGGTCGAGAAGGCAATGAACGAGCCGCGCGTCGAATCGAACTGGGCGAGCCCGGCCAGCGCGGTCGCCGAGCGGGTTGTAGCGTTGCGGCTGAGGTTGCGGGCAAACGGGTTGTTGCGGCAGGCATCGAGGAACACCAGGCTGACCTTGGTCTGCTGTTCCATGATGTCGAGGACCTCGTCGATCGGCACGGCCTCGAGCTGCAGCTTCACCGGCATGTCGAGCCTGGCGTCGACCGGCACGATGTAATTGCGCCCTTCGACCTGCAGGCCATGGCCGGCATAGTAGAAAAGCCCGACGCCCGCGCCTTCAAGCGCATCGGAAAACTCACCGATGCTGCGTTCGAGCTCGCGCTTGCCAAGATCGTTGCCTTCGATGACCTCGAAGCCGATGGAGCGCAGCTTGTCGGCGATGTCGAGCGCATCGTTGACCGGATTGGCCAGCGTACCGGCTTCGGCGTAAGTGCCGTTGCCGATGACGAGCGCCACGCGCCGCTGCGGCTCAGCGTCGGCGCTCAGCAGCAAAAGTCCAAGAAATGCCCAAGCGAGGATCGCAAGCCTGCCCATGGGGCAGGATCATAATGCCATGGCCCCCGGCAACGCCAACAGATTTGAAACGCAAGCTTAATCCCGGGCGAGCTCTGCCTTGCCGCAGCGACGAAAACGCCCTTGCGCCCGCGCGGCGTATCGGGCAAACCGGCCTTCCCTTGCGATTTTTGCCGCCCGAGGTCCCATGTCCACGACGATTTCGCCGCTCGCGCCGAAGAAATACCCCAAGATGCCGGCCATCGAGGGGGTGCGCATCGCCACCGCCGAGGCGGGGATAAAGTACAAGAATCGCACCGACCTTTTGACCATGGTCTTCGACGCGGGCACCGCGGTCGCCGGTGTTTTCACGAAATCGAAATGCCCTTCGGCCCCGGTCGATTTCTGCCGGCAGAATCTCGGGGCTGGCACAGCGCGGGTGCTGGTCGTCAATTCTGGCAACGCCAATGCCTTCACTGGCAAGAAGGGTCGCGAGTCCACCGCAGTGACGGGCGAGGCGGCGGCGAAGGCGGCCGGCTGCAAGGCCAGCGAGGTTTTCCTGGCATCGACCGGCGTCATCGGCGAGCCGCTCGACACCACCAAGTTCAGCCATCTGCTGGCTGGCCTGGTCAGCAACGGCAAGCCTGACCTGTGGACCGAAGCGGCAAAGGCCATCATGACCACGGATACCTATCCGAAAGTGGCAACCGCGACCGTCAAGCTCGGCGACACCGATGTCACCATCAACGGCATCGCCAAGGGCGCCGGCATGATCGCGCCCGACATGGCGACGATGCTCTCCTTCATCGCCACCGACGCGCCGATCGCGGCCCCCGTGCTTCAGGATCTCTTGTCGCGCGGCACCGCCAAGACCTTCAACGCGGTCACCGTCGACAGCGACACCTCAACCAGCGACACGCTGCTGATCTTTGCCACCGGCAAGGCCGCCGGTCGCGGCGCGCCCGCGATCTCCGATCCAAAGGATGCGCGCCTCGGCGCGTTCCGCCGGGCGCTCGGCAAGGTGCTGAAATCGCTGGCGCTGCAAGTGGTGCGCGACGGCGAGGGCGCCCGCAAGCAGGTCGAAGTCACCGTCACCGGGGCGAAGTCGGCAAGATCGGCCAAGCGCATCGCGCTGTCGATCGCCAATTCGCCGCTGGTCAAGACGGCGGTCGCCGGCGAGGACGCCAATTGGGGCCGCGTCGTCATGGCCGTCGGCAAGGCCGGCGAGCCCGCCGACCGCGACCGGCTGTCGATCTGGTTCGGCGACAACAGGCTGGCGCACGAGGGCGAGCGCGACCCCGGCTATTCCGAGCAAGCGACGTCGGCTTACATGAAGCTCGACGATATCCGCATCCGCGCCGATATCGGTATTGGTCGCGGCAAGGCGACGGTGTGGACCTGCGATCTCACCAAGGAATACGTCGCCATCAATGGCGATTATCGGAGCTGATGATTTTGGCTTCCAAGCATCCGGCAAGCATGCTCGCGATCGTACGCCGCTATGAGGCGGCCGGCTTTCGCGCCTGGCCGGCAGCCGCTGTCCACTATGACGGCACCTGGGTGGTGCGGCTGACCGCCGGCCATCCGGCCAAGCGACTGAACTCGGTCAACCCGCTCGATCCGGGCGACATCCAGCACATTGCCGATCGCATCGGCCGCGCCAGCCGCCGTTTCGATGCCTATGGCAGGCCGCTGACCTTCCGCATGTCGCCGCTGTCCGGTCCCGATCTTGCCAGCCATCTCGACAAGGAGGGCTGGAGCCGATTCGACGAATCGCTGGTCATGCGGTTGCCGCTGGCAGATGCCCAGCTCGATGCCGCCATGGACCAGATCCCGCTGAAGGACATCAGCCGCTTCATCGGTGCCTCGCTCAAGGTCAGTGGTTCGGATGTTTCGCTGCGGCCTGGCCTGTCGGAGATCATCGGCGCCATCCAGCCCGAGGCCGGGCTGTTCGCGCTCGAAGATGGGGCCGAACCGCTGGCGACGCTGATCTGCGTGCACGACGGCGATCTCGCCGGCCTGTTCGAGGTCGCCACCGACAAGTCGGCGCGCAACAAGGGCCATGGCCGCAATCTGATCCTGTCGGCGCTGAAATGGGCGCGGCTGCGCGGCGCGCGCGAGGCCTGGCTGCAGGTCGAGGCCGGCAATGCGCCGGCGCTGGCGCTCTACCGTTCGCTCGGCTTCGACGAAGTCTACCGCTATCACTATCGCCGGCCGTCTGGCGCATGAGTGGCGTGACGATCGCCGGCAAGCGCCTGCTCCTGGTCGCCGCCTGCGCGCTGGTCGATGCCGATGGCCGCGTGCTGTTGGCGCAGCGGCCCGAGGGCAAGCAACTCGCCGGCCTGTGGGAATTTCCCGGCGGCAAGGTCGAGCCCGGCGAGACGCCCGAACAATGCATCATTCGCGAACTGCATGAGGAAATCGGCATCGAAACCGACATCCCTTGCCTGGCGCCGCTCACCTTCGCCAGTCATTCCTATGACGAGTTCCATCTGCTGATGCCGCTGTTCATCTGCCGCCGCTTCCGCGGCATCGCTCAGCCCAGGGAAGGGCAGGCGTTGAAATGGGTGCGGCCAAAGCAGATGCGTGACTATCCGATGCCACCGGCCGACGCACCGCTGATCCCGTTCCTCATCGATCTTCTTTGAGGGCGACCGGCTACCGGTAGAGGTGTCGTATCAGCCAGCGTTAATGGAAGATTTATCTCGTCATGAAAAATTGAGGCAAGTCGCGGCCGCGCCGCAGATTCGCTGGGGAGCGATAGCATGAGCCTAGACAGGGATTGGGACTCGATCCGGCCCGAGCGCGGCTTTCGTGCCGCCGACGCCGGCATGGGCATATTGCGCATCACGCTGTTATTCGGTTCGGCCGCGGTGGCGCTGGCGCTGATCGCGACCCCGTTCCTCGAGAGCCAGACGCGCTCGCTGGCTGCCCGCAATGATTTTCCTGGCGGGCTCGACATGACGGCCACCGGTTCGGTCAGCCATCGCGACATCTACACGGTGCGCCGCAGCGTGCTGCAGCCGCAGCCCGATTCGGTCTGCATTATCCGGTCCGATGGCAAGAGCAGCGGCGACTGCTGACATGGTTAAGGCATTTTCGAAACGGCGGCGGTTTCACCGCCTGTTAAGCCTTTGCCGTTAACCTTTCTTAACAGATCGGGGGTAGAGTCCTGGCAAGAGGGATCGAGGTCATGAAAACAGTGCTGCAGCGTTTTCTGAAGGACGAGAACGGCGCCACGGTCGTCGAATATGCCCTGATCGTGGCGGTGCTGTCGTTGACCATCATCGGCGGCATCGGCCAGGTCTTCAACTCGATCACATGGCTGTTCAGCGACAACACCAGCAGGCTTTCGAACGCCTTCGCCCCCTGACCTTGGCGCGTCCGTACCTGCGGACGGTTTGTTGCCCTTAGCGGCCTTCCAGTATCTGCTTCAGCGAGACCTTGGCCGAACCCGGTTTCAGCGGTTTCTGCTGCGAGGCGTCAGGCGCCCAGCCGGACATCCAGACGATCGAGAAACTTGCCCTCACGCGACCGTCGGGGTCGGAAAACCGCTCGGCGTAGATTTCCGCCGCTCTGGCAAACAGCCTGCGAGCGCCGGGCCGTCGGCTGCGATCGGTGAGCGCGCTGGTTTCGCCCATGGCGCGCAGGTCCGCCATCAGGCCGAACAGGCTGGCATAGCGGACCGTCACCGTCTCGACGTCGGCGACCGGCAGTGCGAGACCGGCGCGCTGCAGCAGCGCACCGGCATCGCGCACGTCGGTGAACGGGGTGACGCGCGGGCTGGCGCCTCCATAGAGCTCGGTCTCGGCCGCTAGCAGGCTTTCGCGCAATTCACCGAGCGTGCCAGCACCCGCGAAGGCGCCGAGAAAAAGTCCGTCCGGCCGCAGCGCGCGGCGGATCTGGATCAGCATGCCGGGGATGTCGTTCACTGCTTGCAGCGACAGAAGGGAGACCGCCAGATCGAGGCTTTCCGGTTCGAACGGCACGGTTTCCAGCGGTGCGATCAAGCCGACGGCGCCATTCAGGAAGGCAGCGTCCGTCTCGACGCGGACAATGGCCGCTACCTTGCCGCTCTCGCCAAGCACGTTGGCCGCCGCCGGCGTCTGGCAAAACAGCACCGCTGCCTTGCCGAACTTGCGCTCGACGGCACCCAGCCGATCGGCAAGATCCTCGGCGGCGCGGTTCATCAGGAAGTCCGCACCGTCGACCGGATCGGTGAGCGCGCGCCGCTTGCGCGCCAGCCAGAGAGAGGTGTCCATTATAGGCTGCAACGGGCGGATCCTTGTTTGTCCACGCTCTGATATAGTTGATATAGTGGCGCCGAGGACCAACCACGTGGCCGATCCGATGCCCAAGATCAAGCCCATCGCGATCAGCAACTTCGCCCGATCCGCGCTCGCCTGGCCGGCGCGCGTCCTGTTTCCACCGGTCTGTGCCGGTTGCCGCCGGCATGTCTCGCAGCCTGGCGTGCTGTGTGGCTCCTGCTGGCCGAAGCTGCGGCTCCTGGAACGGCCATGGTGCCCGGTGATGGGCACGCCGTTCACCCACCATATGGGCGAGGGCTTTCTGTCGGCCGAGGCGATTGCCGATCCACCGCCCTTCGAGCGGGCGCGGGCCGCGGTGGCGTATTCCGGCGTCGCCCGCCAGATGGTGCAAGGGCTGAAATACCAGGACCGCACGGATCTCGCGCCATGGATGGCGCGCTGGATGGTGCGTGCAGGCGCGGATCTCATCGCTGAGGCGGATGTGGTGGTGCCGGTGCCGCTGCACTGGCGGCGCTTCTTCAGGCGGCGGTTCAACCAGTCGGCGGAACTGGCAAGGGCGGTCTCGGTGCTCAGCGATCTGCCCTTCGCCCCCTCCGCAGTGCGGCGCGTGAAACTCACCCGCCAGCAGGTCGGCTTGGAGCGAAAGGAACGCGAGGAGAATGTGCGGGCCGCCTTTCGGGTGCCGGCCGAGGCCGAAATCGAGATTGCCGGCCGCAGGGTGCTTCTGATCGACGATGTCTACACCACGGGCGCCACTGTCCGCGCCGCCACCAAGGCGCTGAAAAAGGGTGGCGCCGGCGCGGTCGACGTGCTGACCTTCGCGCGTGTGTTGCCAGGGGACTTCCGGGCGGACGAGTCCGCGACTATATAAGTCGGCAACGAACAGCGGAAATTCGTCATGGTCGACGTCACGATCTACACCCGCATGATGTGCGGCTATTGCACGGCAGCTAAGCGGCTGCTCGAGCGCAAGGGCGTCGCTTATACCGAGCGCGACGCTTCCTTCTCGCCGGAGCTGCGCCAGGAGATGATTTCCCGCGCTCATGGCCGCTCGACCTTTCCGCAGATTTTCATCGGCGACACGCATGTCGGCGGCTGCGACGACCTCCACGAGCTGGAGGCCGAGGGCCGGCTGGACAGACTGCTCGCCAACGGCGCGACGATTTGAGGAATATGACGATGGGTGTTTTCAAGGCCGCTGCGATCCAGATGCGTTCAGGCGAGAGCCCCGAGCGCAACGCGGTCGATCTCGAACGGCTGGTGCGCGAAGCGGCGGCTCAAGGTGCGACCTACATCCAGACGCCGGAAATGACCGGGGCACTGATCCGTGACAGGCAAGCGCGCGCCGCTTCCTTCACCTCCGAGGACAAGGACATCATTGTCTCGACCGCGCGCGGACTGGCGAGCGAACTCGGCGTCTTCCTGCATATTGGCTCGACCGCCATCCTGCGCGCCGACGGCAAGCTCGCCAACCGGGCGCTGCTGTTCGGCCCGGACGGCGCCACGCTCGCCACCTACGACAAGATCCATATGTTCGACGTCGATCTCGACAATGGCGAGTCGTGGCGCGAATCCGCTGCCTATGAACCAGGCACCGAGGCCGTGGTGACCGGGATCGCAGGCGCGAAACTGGGTTTCGCGGTGTGCTACGACCTGCGCTTCCCGCAATTGTTCCGCGCCGAGGCGCTGGCCGGCGCCGATTTGCTCTCCGTACCCGCCGCCTTCACCCGTCAGACGGGCGAGGCGCACTGGCACGTGCTGCTCAGGGCGCGCGCCATCGAAAACGGCGCCTATATCGTCGCCGCAGCGCAAGGTGGCCTGCATGAGGACGGCCGCGAAACCTATGGCCATTCGCTGATCGTCGATCCGTGGGGCCGCGTCATCGCCGAAGCCGCCCATGACGAGCCCGCGGTGATCGTCGCCGAGATCGACCCGGCGCAGTCGGCCGCGGCGCGCAAGAAGATCCCCAACTTGAAAAATGCGCGGGATTTCGCCGTCAATGCCGGTTCGCCGGAGGCGCCGCGGCTCAGGGGTGCGGCGTCTTGATACGCTTTGCCCTGATCTGCGAGCATGAGCACGAATTCGAGGGCTGGTTCCGCAGCAACGACGATTTCGACACCCAGAAGAAACGTGGCTTCGTCGATTGCCCGACCTGCGGCTCGCACAAGGTGCAGAAAGCGCTGATGGCGCCGGCCGTCTCCACGGCGCGCAAGCAGGAAACCATCGCGCTCGCCATGGGCGAAGCGCAGAAGCAGGCCCTGGCGCAGCTCAAGGCGATGGCCGAGAAGGTGCGCGAGAATGCCGACTATGTCGGCGACAAGTTTGCCGAGGAAGCGCGCAAGATCCATTTCGGCGAAAGCGATGCGCGCGGCATTTATGGCGAGGCGACGTTGGAGGAGGCCAAGAGCCTGGCCGAGGACGGCGTCGAGTTCATGCCGATCCCGGTGTTTCCGGACGACCGCAACTGACCGGTCAGGTCACGGTCCCGATCAATTTCTCCAGCAGGCGAGAGAGCGTTTCCCGTTCGGCCTGCGTCAGGCCGGACAGGATCTGATGCTCATTGGCCACATGGGCGGCAACAGCCTCGTCGATCAGGGCGAGACCTTTTTCGGTCAGCCGCACGACAATGCCGCGCCGGTCGTTGGGGTGCGGGCCGCGCAGGATCAATCCGGACGATTCGAGCCGGTCGAGCCGGTTGGTCATGGCGCCCGACGTCACCATCGTCGCTTCGTAGAGAGCGGTTGGCGTCAGCGCGTAGGGTGATCCGGAGCGACGCAGCGTTGCCAGCACATCGAATTCCCCGGGCTGCAATCCATAACGGGCAAACAGCGGCGCGAGGCGTTCGCGGGCGATCAGGGATGCGGCCTCGTTCAGCCGTCCAAGCACGGCCATCGGCGAGACATCCAGATCGGGCCGCTCCCGTTTCCATTGCTCGATCGCTCTTGATGCCCTGTCCAACTGTCTCACCATCGAGTATCTTGACGTTAAGAATCTTTCCATTATCTTACCGCAAGATGCAATGCTGGCCAAGGGCCGCGCACGACAGGGCTCGATCATGAAATTTCTCTGGGATTCGGCGCTCGGCCTGCTGGTCGTCACCGGCGGCCTGCTCGGCCTGACGCTGCCGTTCGGCAAGCTTGCCACGGCTGCCGGCGTTCCGGCCATGGTCTGGGCTTTCGTCATCTCGCTCGGCGCCGGCGGCGTGCTGTTGTGCTCATTGCTGCTGCACGGTCACCGCATCCGGCTCACCGCGCACAAATCGCGCTACTTCTTCGTGACTGCGGCTGTGTCCTATGCCTTCCCCAATCTCCTGATGTTCTCGGCCATACCGCATCTTGGCGCCGGCTACACCGGCATCATGTTCACGCTGTCGCCGGTGATCACGCTGGTGTTCTCGATCCTGCTGCGTGTCCGGCGCCCTAACATGCTGGGCATCGTCGGCATCGCCGTCGGCTTCGTCGGTGCCGTCATGGTGGCGGTGACACGCGGCGAGGCCGGTCAGCCGGCCGAGCTGTTGTGGGTGGTGATGGGCCTGCTCATTCCGGTCAGCCTTGCCGCCGGCAACATCTACCGCACGGTCGACTGGCCGGAAGGCACCGGCCCGATCGAGCTTGCCGTTGGCAGCCATCTGGCATCGGCGGCGCTGCTGCTCGCCGGTATTCTCGCCTTGCTGGGCGTGGGGGCCTTCACTCCGCTTGGCGGGGTGCCGTTGGTGGTCGTCGCGCAGGTCGCCTCGGCGTCGGCGATGTTCGCCTTCTTCTTTCGGCTGCAGGCGGTCGGCGGCCCGGTCTATCTCAGCCAGATCGGCTATGTGGCCGCAGCCGTCGGCTTGTTTGCCGGCACCATCTTCCTCGGCGAGCATTATCAGTTTCTGACCTGGGCAGGCGCGATCATCGTCACCGCCGGCGTGTTCATCACCACCATGGCGCAAAGTCAGAAAGTCAGAAGGCATAGGACATCCAATGCCTGAATGGATGCAGCGTCAGACCGATCCCTTTTCCGCCAGCACCATGTAGTTGACGTCCATGTCCTTCGACCGCGTCCACCGGTCGGCAAGCGGGTTGTAGGTGACGCCGGTGCGGTCAATGATGGTCAGGCCGGCCCCGCCAAGCGCCTTTTCGAGCTCTTCCGGGCGCACCAGCTTGCCGAATTGATGCGTGCCGCGCGGCAGCCAGCGCAGCACATATTCGGCGCCAATGATTGCGAGGCCCAGCGCCTTCAGCGTGCGGTTGATGGTGGCCACGAACATGATGCCGCCGGGCCGAACCATCTCGCCGCACTTGGCGACGAACAGATCGATGTCGGCGACATGCTCGACCACTTCCATGTTGAGGATGACATCGAATTTCTCGCCGGCGTCGGCCAGGTCCTCGGCCGTCGTGGCGCGATAGTCGATGCTCACATTGCCCTCGGCCGCGTGCAGCTTCGCCACTTCGATGTTTGTTTCGGAGGCATCCGCTCCCACCACCTCGGCGCCAAGCCGCGCCATCGGCTCGCACAAAAGGCCACCGCCGCAGCCGATGTCGAGGATGCGCAGGCCCTCGAAAGGCCGTGCCGCGCGTGGATCACGGCCGAAGCGCGTCGCAATCTGGTCGCGGATATAGGAGAGCCGGATCGGGTTGAACTTGTGCAGCGGACGGAACTTGCCGTTCGGGTTCCACCATTCGGCGGCAAGGGCGGAAAAGCGTCCCACTTCTCCGGCATCGATCGTCGATCGTCGGGGCTCTGGCATCGGTTGGTCTCCTCAAGCGCTAGGAAGTCGGGCGTGAGGGCGCGAATGTCAAGGCGGCAATTTTTAATGCTGACAAGTGCCAGACCTCAAGTGCTGGCGTCGAGCACGTCGCGCAGTTTGGCCTCGAGTTGCTCGATGGTGAAGGGCTTGGCCAGGAAGTGCACGTCATGGTCGAGTACGCCATTGTGGACCACGGCGTTCTTGGTGAAGCCGGTGGTGAAGATCACCTTCAACTGCGGCATGCGCGCGATTGCCGCTTCCGCGAGCTTGCGGCCGTTCATCCCCGGCATGACGATGTCGGTGAACAGGAGCGCGACAGTGGGGTTTTCCGTCAGCACCTGCAACGCTTCCTGGCCGCTCGCCGTATGGATGACGGTGTAGCCGAGTTCACGCATGGCATCCGTGGTGGAAGTACGCACCCGGGCGTCGTCTTCGACAACGAGGATCGTTTCGGTGGCTGGAGCAGGACGCTCGCCTCGCCCTGGCGGCACGGCGGCTTCTTCGGTTCCAAAAAAGCGCGGCAGGTAGATCTTGATCGTCGTGCCTTCGCCGGGCTCGGAATAGATCTTGACGTGGCCACCCGACTGTTTGACGAAGCCGAACACCTGGCTCAATCCCAAGCCGGTGCCCTTGTTGACCGGCTTGGTGGTGAAAAACGGCTCGAAGGCTTTGGCCATGACCTCCTGCGACATGCCTGTGCCGGTGTCGCTGACCGCGATCATCACATACTGGCCGGCTGTGACCTCCGCATTGGTGGCGGCGTAGTCGTCGTCGAGGTGGCTGTTGGCGGTCTCGATGGTCAGCTTGCCGTCGTCGCCCATGGCGTCGCGCGCGTTGACCGCGAGGTTGAGAATGGCGTTCTCGATCTGGCTCGGGTCGGCGTGGGTCTTCCACAAGCCTCCCGCCAGCACGGTCTCGATGCGGATGGTTTCGCCGAGCGCCCGCCGAAGCAGATCGGACATTCCGGTCACCAGACGGTTGGTGTCGACTATCTGCGGCGCCAGAGGCTGCTGGCGCGAGAAGGCGAGCAGCCGGGCTGTCAGGTTGGCGGCCCGGGTTGCCGCGTCGGTCGCGGCTTCGATGAATTTCGCGATGTCGTTCTCACCACGCGCCAGCTTGCGCTGGGCAAGGTTCATGGCGCTGATGATCACCGCCAGCATGTTGTTGAAGTCGTGGGCGATGCCACCAGTCAGCTGACCGACGGCCTCCATCTTCTGCATCTGGCGAATCTGGGATTCAGCCTTTTCGCGCGTTTGGATTTCATTGCCGAGCGCGATGTTCTTGCGCATCAGCTCCTCCTGGGCAACGGCCACCTCGCGGAAGCGGCGCCGGGATTCGCGGATGGTGTAGGTGCCAAGCAGGAAGATCGCCAGCAGGGCCGCCAGCGAGCCGATGCGCAGCCAGGCCTCGACCTGGTCGGTATGCTCGTCGCGGGCGGCGATACTGGCGGCGCCGATACGCCGGATCGCGTCCATGCTGGTCCGGATCTCGTCCATGGCGGCCTTGCCCTGGTCGCTGCGCACCAGTTCCAGCGCCTTCGTTGCATTGCCTTGGTCGTACAGGGCGATTGTCTCGGCCAGTTCGGCCTGCTTTTGCGAAAGCGCCTCTTTGATATGGCTGATCTGCAGGGTGAGTTCGTCGTCGGGAGCAGTCATGCCGTCGATGCGGGCAAGTTGCCCAGGGATAGCCTCGACGGCCTGCCGATATGGCTCGAGATAGGATTTCTCACCAGTCAGCAGGTAACCGCGCTGACCGATTTCCGCATCCTGCGCCAACGAAAGCAGTCCGGAAAGCGCGTCCTGATACTCGATTGCCTGGCGGGCGGCAGCGCGATTGGCCCTCTGGCTCTCGACGAGCATGGCTCGGGTGCCGACGATCAGCGCGAGCACCGCGAAGCCGATGACGAGCGGCAGCGATTGCCGTCGCATGGCACGCCGAAGACGAACAATCATCTGCTATGCCGAACCAAAAGGAACTCCCCACAGGCGGCATTTGGTAAGGGCCGCCGCGACGGAACGCAATATGCCGCCGTCTTGAAGTCGGCAATCCGCCGCCAGCCTTGCGAAACCTTCATCATTTGGCTAAGGAGGCCGCGCATTCAGCGGCCGGCGTCAGCCGGGCGTTCTCTTCCGCTTTCGGCTTCGAGCCGGCTTCAGTCAAAGGCATTTCGCTTCCATGGCGCGCATCGTGATGAAATTCGGCGGAACCTCCGTCGCCGACATCGCCCGCATCCGCAATGTGGCGCGTCACGTCAAACGCGAGGTCGATGCCGGCCATGAGGTGGCGGTCGTCGTTTCGGCGATGGCCGGCAAGACCAATGAACTGGTTGGCTGGACGCGCGAGGCCTCGCCGATGCACGACGCACGCGAATATGACGCGGTCGTCGCCTCCGGCGAGCAGGTCACGGCCGGCCTCCTGGCGATCACCTTGCAGAATATGGGCGTGCATGCGCGCTCCTGGCAGGGTTGGCAGATCCCGATCAAGACCGACAACGCCCACGGCGCGGCGCGCATCCTCGACATTGACGGCGCGTTCCTGATCAAGCGTTTCGGCGAGGGCCAGGTGGCGGTGATCGCCGGATTCCAGGGCATCGGCCCGGACAATCGCATCTCCACGCTTGGCCGCGGCGGCTCCGACACCAGTGCCGTGGCCATCGCCGCGGCGGTGAAGGCCGATCGTTGCGACATCTACACCGACGTCGACGGGGTCTACACCACCGATCCTCGCATCGAGCCCAAGGCGCGGCGGCTGGCCAAGATTTCCTTCGAGGAAATGCTTGAAATGGCATCGCTCGGCGCCAAGGTTCTGCAGGTGCGTTCGGTCGAGCTTGCCATGGTGCACAGGGTGCGTACCTTCGTGCGGTCGTCCTTCGACGATCCCGATGCGCCCGGAATGGGGGATTTGCTCAATCCGCCCGGAACGCTCATTTGCGACGAGGAAGAGATCGTGGAACAGCAGGTCGTCACCGGAATTGCCTATGCCAAGGACGAAGCGCAGATTTCGCTGCGCCGTGTCGGCGACCGGCCGGGCGTCGCCGCCGGCATCTTCGGGCCGCTGGCCGAGGCAAACATCAATGTCGACATGATCGTCCAGAACATTTCTGAGGACGGCAAGTACACCGACATGACGTTTACCGTTCCTTCGGGGGATGTCGACAAGGCGCTTGCCGTGCTCGAACGCCTGAAGGCCTCCATCGGTTATGACGTCGTGCAATCGGAAGCCGGCATGTCCAAGGTCTCGGTCATCGGCATCGGCATGCGCAGCCATGCCGGCGTCGCCGCCACCGCTTTCAAGGCGTTGGCCGACAGGTCGATCAACATTCGCGCCATCACGACGTCCGAGATCAAGATTTCGATCCTGATCGACGGTCCGTACACTGAACTCGCGGTTCGCACTTTGCATTCGGTCTACGGTCTGGATAAGCAGTAGCAAGACTGGAATCAGTTGTTGCGTGAGCGCCGGCCGCAGCCGAAACTGCGGTGGGCAAAATGCCCATTGGAGAAGAAGCCGCGATGCGTGATCAGGCCAGTGGCCCGCGCGTTTTGCTGAAACGGCTCCGCGAGCTCATGCAAGAGCCGCTGGAGCCGCAGGAGCGGCTTGACCGCATTGTGCGCGACATTGCCTCCAACATGGTCGCCGAAGTGTGCTCGCTCTACGTGCTGCGCGCCGACTCTGTGCTCGAACTCTACGCCACCGAGGGTCTGAACCCGAACGCCGTTCACCTGGCGCAGCTGCGGCTGGGGCAAGGTCTCGTCGGCACGATCGCGGCAAGCGCGCGGCCGCTCAACCTCTCCAACGCGCAGGAACACCCGGCCTTCGCCTACCTGCCGGAGACCGGGGAAGAGATCTACAATTCCTTCCTTGGCGTGCCGGTGCTGAGGGCAGGGCGCACTCTCGGTGTTCTGGTCGTGCAGAACAAGACCATGCGCCATTACCGCGACGACGAAGTCGAGGCGCTGGAAACCACGGCGATGGTCATTGCCGAGATGATCGCCACCGGCGATCTGGCGCGGTTGACCCGGCCTGGGCTCGAACTCGATCTGCGCCGCCCTGTCAGCTTCACGGGCCTATCGTTCAATGAAGGCGTCGGGCTTGGTCACGTCGTGCTGCACGAACCGCGCATCGTCGTCACCAATCTGTTCAACGAGGACAGCGAGGAAGAAGTTCGGCGGCTCGAAAGCTCGCTCGGCTCGCTCCGGCTCTCCATCGACGACATGCTGGAGCGCCGCGACGTCGCCTTCGAGGGCGAGCATCGCCAGGTGCTTGAAGCCTATCGCATGTTCGCCAACGATCGCGGCTGGGTGCGCCGACTGGAAGAGGCGATCCGCAACGGCCTGACGGCCGAGGCCGCCGTGGAAAAAGTGCAGAGCGACATGCGCGCCCGCATGCTGCACATGACCGATCCCTATCTGCGTGAGCGGATGAGCGATTTCGACGACCTCGCCAACCGGCTGCTGCGCCAGCTGATGGGGCGCGGACCGGAGGATGTCGCGGCATCGCTGCCTAAGGACGCCATCATCGTCGCCCGCTCGATGGGAGCCGCCGAACTGCTCGACTATCCCAGGGAGAAAATGCGCGGGCTGGTGCTCGAGGACGGAGCGGCTACCAGCCACGTCGTCATCGTCGCGCGCGCCATGGGTATCCCCGTCGCCGGCCAGATGAAGGGCGCCGTTTCCATGGCGGAAAATGGCGACGCCATCATCGTCGACGGCGAAGAGGGCGTGATCCATTTGCGACCGCAGCCCGATCTCGAGGCCGCCTATGCCGAAAAGGTGCGTTTCCGGGCTCGCCGGCAGGAGGTTTACCGCGAGCTGCGCAAAAAGCCGTCGATGACCAAGGACGGGGTGCAGGTCGACCTTCTGATGAATGCAGGGCTTGCCGTCGACCTGCCGCAGCTTGCCGAGGCCGGAGCGGCCGGCATTGGCCTGTTCCGCACGGAACTGCAGTTCATGGTCGCTTCGACGTTTCCCCGCGCTGAGGCCCAGGAGCGGCTCTATCGCGACGTGCTGGATGCGGCGCGCGGCAAGCCGGTCACCTTCCGCACCATCGATATCGGCGGTGACAAGGTGCTGCCCTATTTCAAGGGCTCCATCCAGGAAGAGAATCCGGCGCTCGGCTGGCGGGCGATTCGTCTCACTCTGGACCGGCCGGGGCTGTTGCGCACCCAGATCCGCGCCTTGCTCAAGGCCAGTGGCGGGCGTGAGCTCAAGCTGATGCTGCCGATGGTGACCGAGCTTGGCGAGATTGCCCAGGCGCGCGAGATCATCGACCGCGAGGTGCGGCATCTGTCGCGTTTCGCGCATCATCTGCCGACCAGCCTCAAGCTGGGCGCCATGCTGGAAGTGCCGTCGCTCCTGTTCCAGCTCGACGAATTGATGAAGGCGGTGGACTTCGTTTCGGTCGGTTCGAACGACCTCTTCCAGTTCGTCATGGCTGTCGACCGCGGCAACACACAATTGGCCAACCGCTTCGATACGCTGTCGGCGCCGTTCCTGCGCGTTCTGAAGCAGATCGCCGATGCCGGCGTCCGTAATCACACGCCGGTGACGCTGTGCGGCGAACTCGCCGGCAAGCCGATCTCGGCGATGGCGCTGGTCGGTCTCGGTTTTCGCTCGATCTCGATGTCGCCGGCCTCGATCGGCCCCGTCAAGGCGATGCTGACGGAACTGCCGCTGGAGGAGTTGGAGGCGTTCTTCGACGACAATCTGATGGCGCCGGCGCAAGGGCTGCCGATGCGGGCGCTGCTGCAGGCCTTTGCCGACGACCGCTCGATCCCATTGTAGCGCCCTGATCATGGTCAACCTGCCCCGCGATCGTATGGATCAAGTCGTCAAGCGTTTCGAGATGCTCGAAGCGCAGATGTCGGCCGGGCCGGCGCCGGATGCCTATGTGCGGATGGCGTCGGAATATGCCGAAATCCAGGACATGGTGGCAAAGGTCAGGGCGCTGCGCGCGGCCGAGCATGAGCAGGCCGACCTCGAAGCGATGCTTGCCGACAAGGGTACCGATGCCGAGATGCGAGCCCTGGCGGAGGCCGACCTGGCGGAGGTCGTGGAACGCATCGAGGCGCTGCAGAAAGACATCCAGATCCTGCTGCTGCCCAAGGATGCCGCCGACGACAAGAATGCCATTCTCGAAATCCGCGCCGGCACCGGCGGCGACGAGGCGGCACTCTTCGCCGGCGACCTGTTTCGCATGTATGAGCGCTACGCAGCCGCGCGCGGCTGGCGGTTCGAGACGGTGTCGGCCAGCGATGGCGATGCCGGCGGCTTCAAGGAAATCATCGCCACGGTGTCCGGCAGGGGCGTCTTTGCCCACCTGAAGTTCGAATCCGGCGTGCATCGCGTGCAGCGGGTGCCGGCGACCGAGGCGAGCGGCCGCATCCACACGTCGGCGGCGACCGTGGCCGTGCTGCCGGAAGCGGAAGAAGTCGACATCGACATAAAGGCTGAAGACATCCGCATCGACACGATGCGTGCCTCTGGCTCCGGCGGCCAGCACGTCAACACCACCGATTCGGCCGTCCGCATCACCCATTTGCCGACCGGCATCATGGTGGTGCAGGCGGAAAAGTCGCAGCACCAGAACCGCGCGAAAGCCATGCAGATCCTGCGGGCACGACTCTATGACCTGGAGCGTAGCAAGGTTGACGAGGAGCGCTCGGAGTCGCGCAAATCGCAGGTCGGCTCGGGCGATCGCTCGGAGCGCATCCGCACCTATAATTTCCCGCAAGGGCGGGTCACCGACCACCGTATCAACCTGACGCTTTATAAGCTCGACCGGGTGATGATGGGTGAACTCGACGAGATCATCGACGCGCTGATCGCCGATCACCAGTCGAAGCTGCTTGCCGACATCGGCATCGATGGCTGACCAACTGCCCGAGACGCTGGGGCCGCTGCTTCGGGAAGCGCGGGCTCGGCTTGCCGCGGCCGCTGTCGATGATCCGGCGCTCGATGCGCGGCTGATCGTTGAACATTTTTCCGGCACGAGCCGCACGCAGGCGGTGGCCGATCCGGAACGCAAGGTCGAGGGGACCGCTCTCGCGGCAATCGATGCCGCCTTGCGACGGCGCGCCGGCGGCGAGCCGGTGCACCGCATCCTGGGCTATCGTGAATTCTACGGTTTGCGCCTGTCGCTGTCGCCGGAAACGCTGGAACCGCGGCCAGATACCGAAACGCTGGTCGATGCGGTGCTGCCCTTCGTCGAGGCGATTGCGGCGCGGGAGGGCGAATGCCGCATCCTTGATCTCGGCACCGGCACCGGCGCCATTGCGTTGGCGCTGCTCAGTGTCGCGCCTGCCGCGATCGCCACAGGCGTTGACATTGCCGCTGGCGCGCTGGCGACGGCGACCCGTAACGCCAGGCAACTCGGGCTTGGCGGCCGGTTCACGGCGCTCCAGTCCGACTGGTTCGAAAAAGTTTCCGGCCGGTACCATGTAATTGCCGCAAACCCTCCCTATATACTGTCACAAGAGATTGGAAATCTGCAGGACGAAGTCCGCGATTTCGACCCGCGCCTGGCCCTTGATGGTGGCGTGGATGGGTTGGCCCCGTACAGAATCATCGCCGCCGAGGCGGCAAGGTTTCTGGAAGCCAAAGGCAGAATCGCGGTCGAGATCGGCCACACGCAGCGCAACGAGGTCAGCGAGATATTCCACGCAGCCGGCTATGCGACCGATGGGGTGTTTGGCGATCTCGGCGGAAACGACAGGGTTCTTGTCTTTCAACAGGGAAAGCCTTGACGCAGTGCGAAAAAAGCGCTTGGCAATACAGGGGAATGCGGCTAGGGTCGCCTCAACCGGATGAGACGAAGCAGGCAGTGCTCTTAGCGATTCGGTTTCCTTGGAAATAGCTGCCTTCTTGCGCAAACGACGCCCAAGCTTCGTGCGGGAATCGTCCGGCAAGTGATGTAACCGGAACAGGATGGCACGTGGCGCCAACGCAATCGATGCGGGCGAACGCCGGTGAAGAAACGAAACGGCTGGCTGCATGAGCGCCTCCGTTCGTAAAGAGTTTTTCGAAAATTTCAAAATGAAGAGAGTCGAATGAGGCCACAACAGCAGAACAGGCGCATGCGCGGTCGCAACAATAGTGGCGGCGGCGGTGGCAACAACAATAACAACAACCGCAAGGGGCCAAATCCCCTGACGCGCAACTACGAGAGCAACGGCCCGGACGTGAAGATTCGCGGATCGGCTCAGCAGATCGCCGAAAAATATGCCACCCTTGCCCGTGACGCGCACAGCTCTGGCGACCGGGTCATGGCGGAAAATTATCTCCAGCACGCCGAACACTACAATCGCATCATCGCGGCCGCGCAGGCGCAAATGCCGATCCAGAACGTCCAGCAGAATCGCGATGACTTCGACGATGACGGCGATGACGATCGTGACGAGTTCGATAATGCCGGCAATAGCGGGAACGCCAGTTCCGAGACACAGGTGCCCGCAGTCAGCCATGGCGCCGGTCCGCAGCCGGTCATCGAAGGTATGCCGGCCGAGGTCGCGCTGAACCGGGAAAACGGTCGCGACACGCGTGACAACAATGGCGGACGCAACAATAGCGGCCGCGACAACAATGGTGGGCGCCATCGCGATCGTCGCCCCAATGGGGGTTATGGCCAGGTTGGCCAGCGCGACTATGGTTCGTCCGCCGAGCAAGGCGGTCAGCAGCAGCGCAACGAGACGCCGATCCAGGCAGAGACCGGCTCGCCAACTCAATCCATTGCGGCCGAATCCATTGCGGCCGAACCGGCTCCACTTTTCGAGCACCTGTCGCCGGCAGATCTTGCCGCCCGGGCCGAACTCAATGAGGCGGCCGCCGCCGAAAGCGGTGCTGCCCGTCGCCCGAGGCGTCCGCGCCGTCCGCGCATCAATGCCGACCAGGTTGACGGTGGTAGAGACAATGCCGACGCCGGCGAGGTGGCTGTGGCCCCGGTCGACAGCGGTAACGCTGAACCGGTGATCGTCGACATCGACAACTGATCGAACGGCTCTTCAAGACATCGAACGGCGGGGAGAAATCTCCGCCGTTTTTATTTTGTGCCGCGGCGGAATATTATGCGTTGACCGATATCAAAGCGTCTTGAGACAGCATGGCCTATGCACCATATCTCGGCTGAACAGGATCCGGCTCGAATGGGCGGGTCCGTCACCGCAATCTGATCCGGTGCCGCAAAGCGGGCCGGTGATGGAAGGAGACAGATATGAACCTTGAGAAATATTCCGAGCGCGTGCGCGGCTTCATCCAGTCCGCGCAGACCATGGCGCTCTCGCGCAACCACCAGCAATTCACTCCCGAACACATGCTGAAAGTTCTCGTCGATGATGACGAGGGCTTGGCCGCGTCGCTGATCGAGCGCGGCGGCGGCAGCGTCCGCGACGTCAAACTCGGCGTCGAGGCGGCACTCGAGGCGATGCCCAAGGTCGAAGGCGGCAATGGCCAGCTGTATCTGGCACAGCCGCTGGCCAAGGTGTTTTCGACGGCCGAGGAACTGGCCAAGAAGGCTGGCGACAGCTTTGTCACGGTCGAGCGGCTGCTGCAGGCGCTTGCCATGGAGAAATCGGCCAAGACCGCCGAGATCCTGGCCAAGGCCGGCGTCACCGCGCAGGCGTTGAACCAGGTCATCAATGACCTCCGCAAGGGCCGCACCGCCGATTCGGCGAGCGCCGAGCAGGGCTATGACGCGCTGAAGAAATACGCGCGCGACCTGACCGCCGATGCCCGTGCCGGCAAGCTCGATCCGGTCATTGGCCGTGACGACGAGATCCGCCGCACCATCCAGGTGCTGTCGCGCCGCACCAAGAACAATCCGGTGCTGATCGGCGAGCCGGGCGTTGGCAAGACGGCGATCGCCGAAGGTCTGGCGCTGCGCATCGTCAACGGCGACGTGCCGGAATCGCTGAAGGACAAGCAGTTGATGGCGCTCGACATGGGCTCATTGATCGCGGGCGCCAAATATCGCGGTGAGTTCGAGGAGCGGCTGAAGGCCGTGCTTTCGGAAGTCACCTCTGCCGCTGGCGGGATCATCCTGTTCATCGACGAGATGCACACGCTGGTCGGTGCCGGCAAGGCGGATGGCGCCATGGATGCGTCGAACCTCTTGAAGCCGGCGCTGGCGCGCGGTGAATTGCATTGCGTCGGCGCGACCACGCTGGATGAGTATCGCAAGCATGTCGAGAAGGATCCGGCTCTTGCCCGCCGTTTCCAGCCCGTGTTCGTCGACGAGCCGTCGGTGGAAGACACCGTCTCGATCCTGCGCGGCCTAAAGGAGAAATATGAGCAGCACCACAAGGTGCGTATCTCCGATTCGGCGCTGGTGGCGGCGGCGACGCTGTCCAACCGCTACATTGCCGACCGCTTCCTGCCGGACAAGGCGATCGACCTTGTCGACGAAGCCGCCTCGCGGCTGCGCATGCAGGTCGATTCCAAGCCCGAGGCGCTGGACGAAATCGATCGCCGTATCATGCAGCTCAAGATCGAGCGCGAGGCGCTCAAGGTCGAGACGGATGACGCGTCGAAGGACCGGCTCGCCCGCCTGGAAAAGGAACTCGTCGGCCTCGAGGAGGAATCGACCGAGATCACCGCGAAGTGGCAGGCGGAGAAGCAGAAGCTCGGGCTGGCGGCTGACCTCAAGAAGCAGCTCGACGAGGCGCGCAACGACCTCGCCATTGCCCAGCGCAAGGGTGAATTCCAGCGCGCCGGCGAGCTTGCCTATGGCAAGATCCCGGAGCTGGAAAAGAAGCTCAAGGACGCCGAAGCCCAGGACGGCAAGGCCGGCATGGTCGAAGAGGTGGTCACCCCCGACCACGTCGCCCATATCGTCTCGCGCTGGACCGGTATTCCGGTCGACAAGATGTTGCAGGGCGAGCGCGACAAGCTATTGCGCATGGAAGACGAGATCGGCAAGCGCGTCGTCGGCCAGGGCGAGGCGGTGCAAGCCGTCTCGAAGGCCGTGCGCCGGGCGCGTGCCGGCCTGCAGGATCCGAACCGGCCGATCGGCTCGTTCATGTTCCTCGGACCGACGGGTGTCGGCAAGACCGAGCTGACCAAGGCCTTGGCCAGCTTCCTGTTCGACGACGAGAGCGCCATGGTGCGCATCGACATGTCGGAGTTCATGGAGAAGCACTCGGTCTCGCGGCTGATCGGCGCGCCTCCCGGCTATGTCGGTTACGAGGAAGGCGGCGCGCTGACCGAAGCCGTGCGGCGCCGGCCCTATCAGGTCGTGCTGTTCGACGAGATCGAGAAGGCGCATCCGGACGTGTTCAACGTGCTGCTGCAAGTGCTCGATGACGGTCGCCTGACCGACGGGCAGGGCCGTACTGTCGATTTCCGCAACACGCTGATCATCATGACGTCGAATCTCGGCGCCGAATATCTGGTCAATCTTGGCGAGGACCAGGATGTCGACCAGGTTCGCGACGAGGTGATGAACGTCGTCAAGGCTTCGTTCCGGCCGGAGTTCCTCAACCGCATCGACGAGGTGATCCTGTTCCACAGGCTGCGCCGGCAGGATATGGGCCGCATCGTCGAGATCCAGCTCAAGCGGCTGGAAAACCTGCTTGTCGACCGCAAGATCACGCTCGGCCTCGACCAGGAGGCGGTCGACTGGCTGGCGGCCAAGGGTTACGACCCGGCTTATGGCGCGCGGCCATTGAAGCGGGTGATGCAGAAGGAACTGCAGGATCCGCTGGCGGAGAAGATCCTGCTTGGCGACATCCTCGACGGCTCGACCGTCAAGGTGACGGCCGGTTCCGACCGGCTGAACTTCCGCTCGAAGCCGACGATTGTCGCGGCCGAGGCGGCAGCCTGACACAACGCCGCGCATCCAATCTGGATGCGCGGCGTTTTCATATGAATGGCGAGGGCAGGAATGACGCTGGACGACTACAACAGCTTCTGCGCCTCGCTGCCTGCGACGACCCATGTCGTCCAATGGGGCGGCGCCCATGTGTGGAAGGTCGGGGCCAAGGTCTTTGCGATCGGCGGCTGGGATCAAGGACAGCAGCTCTTCGTCACCTTCAAATGCTCCGACATTGCCTATGATGTCCTCAAGGAACTGCCGGGACTGCGGCCGGCGCCCTATCTTGCATCGCGCGGCATGACATGGATCCAGCGTCGGACAAGCCAGAGCGTGGATGATGCTGCGCTGAAGGACTATCTGCGCGAGAGCCATCGCCTGGTTGTCCTCAAGCTGACGAAGCAGGCGCGCAAGGAACTGGGGCTTGCCGCACGCTAGCTGACATTCATCGAGGCGCCGGAAAACCGCCATCTTCATGCCCGGTTCATATTGGAACCATATGTTGGATAACTGGTTTGTTGGCGAAGGGTTCGCCTCACAGGGACACTGCCGGGCGGCGGCAATTACGGACCGGAGAGTTTGGCCACCATGTTGCGGACGATCTTCACCCTCTCGGCGCTCGCCGCCGGGATACTTTCTTCAAGTGCAATGGCCGCGCCGACCGACGATACCTCGCCACGGGCTGTTCGCACTGCTGCTGCCGCCGGCGGCATCCTTGTCGCCCAGGACGGCAATCTGGACATCTATTACGACGCCAGGGGCAACCGCGTCATTGTCGATGCCGATACCGGCAAGGTGATCGCCATCCAGCCGCCGCAGACCCGGCTCGACCGTCGCGCGCTGCGCCGTGAGACAAGGCTGCGCGAGCTTGGTCGCGTCCCGGCCGAAGACGACCGCTACTATCTCGACAATCCGGAAGATATGGCGCGGTTCCGCCGCAAGCAGTTGGAAGAGGAAGGCCGGGTCATTCCGCCGCCGGCCGACGAATACGATCCAAATAGTGACAATTCCGTGGAAGCCTATCCGCCGGCGCCTCAGGACGACGGCAGCTACGACAACAATTATCCCGAGGCACCACAGCCAGCAGAGCCGCGAACCATCAAGCGCCAGCCGCTCAACGAGGCATCGATAGAACCTGTCCAGCCGGCAGCGCCCGCCGAACAGGCCACGCCTGCCGATCAGGCGGCACTGCCACCAAAGGCCGGCGACAAGACCACTGTCGAGCCGTCGCTTTCGCTCGGAGCGCGCCAGGATGTCGCCGCACTTCAGGTGCTGCTCGACCGGGGCGGCGCTTCGCCTGGCGTCATCGATGGGCGATTCGGTTCGAATGTCGACAAGGCGCTCGCCGCCTACAACGAAATCACTGGCAGCAATCTGCGATCGACCGATGCGGTCGGAATCCAGACGGCACTTGCACAATCCGGCGGCGATGCCTTCGCCAACTACACCATCACACCGGAAGATGCGGCCGGCCCCTATGTCGCCTCGATCCCGGAAGACTACAGCCAGAAGGCGCAGCTCGACCGCATGGGTTACACTTCGGTGACCGAAGCACTCGCCGAGCGCTTCCACATGGACGAGAATTATCTGAAGGCGCTCAACCCGGACGCCAACTTCAATCGTCCTGGCACGATCATCAAGGTCGCCAATTTCGGCAGGCTGGTCTCGACGCCGGTCGCCCGCATCGTCGCCGACAAGGGCAAGAAAGAGGTTTTCGCCTATGACGCGGGGGGCAAGCTGGTCGCGGCCTATCCCGCGACTATCGGCTCGTCGGATACGCCGTCACCGTCCGGTACGCACACGGTGTCGCGCGTCGCGCTCGATCCGAACTACACCTACAACCCCAACATCAATTTCAAGCAGGGCCAGAACGACAAGATCCTGACCATTCCGCCGGGTCCCAACGGCCCGGTCGGATCGGTGTGGATCGCACTCGACAAGCCGACCTATGGCATCCACGGCACCCCGGACCCGTCGAAGATCGGCAAGACCGAAAGCCATGGCTGCGTGCGCCTGACCAACTGGGATGCGCGAGAACTCGCCAAGCTCGTCTCGCCCGGTGTCACCGTTGAGTTTGTCGACTGAAGAGCCAACGGCCTCCGTTGCGCCTCAGCCGATGATCCTGCGCACCCACTTCGCGCTTGGCGTGGCCGCGTAGATCAGTTGCACAACCAGAATGAAGCCGACGCTGAGCAACGGGGTGATCAGGCACAGCGCGGCGCCGATCGCCCACAGGATCTGCGCCTTGACGATACGCAGGTAGACCGTGCGTCGCGTCTCCGCATCGACACCTTCCGCCAGAAAGCCGCTTTGCTCCGCATAGCGCCAGCTGGCGAACAGCGTGACGCCGAGCATCAGCAGATTGAGCCAATAGACGAGCACCGCCGTCCTGAATTCGAGGAAGTCGGCCAAAAGGTCGGTCGAGAACGGCAGCAGGGCGATAAAGGCGAGAAAGCAGAGGTTCAGCGTGGCAAGCCGTCTGTCGGATTTGGCGATCAGCCCATGCTGCGCCTGCTGGCCGAACCAGAAGATGGTCAGCGTCAGGAAGCTCAAGGCATAGGTCAGGAAGCGTGGTGCCAGCGCCGCGATCGCGGCAAGCAGATCGCGTTCCGAATGGATCGCCTCGTGCGCCGGGACCCGGATCTCGAGCACGATCAGGGTGAGCGCGATGGCGAACACCCCGTCGGTGATGCCGACGACGCGGCCGCGTCCCTCCGCCGATGGTTCGAGTGGACGCTTCATCGGATTCTCCCCACCTGCAGTTCGCCGGAAAACTTAGCATGACTGCCGCCGTTTGCACCCCGAAGGTGCCACCCTGGCAAGACGGCTGGTCTCAGGTGAGACTGGTTTCAATGACTGCAAGCCACTGGCCGGTTGTTGCCGGTGCGCTGGGGGTCTAAGCAGGGTCCCATGCATTCACCAAGCGAAGTCGCCGCGGTCCCGCTGACCGGCCCGGTCACGAACGGTACGTTCTGTCCGCAATCGCAGCGGCGGTTCGTGTTGATCGCGGCGATCCTGGCCTCGGCGCTTGGCTTCATCGACGGTTCGATCCTGGCCATCGCCATGCCGGCGATCCGCGTCAACCTCGGCGCCAGCCTTGCCGAGGCGCAATGGATTTCCAATGCCTATGCGTTGACGCTCTCGGCGCTGATCCTTGCCGGCGGCGCCGCCGGCGATCGATTCGGGTTGCGCCGCGCCTTTGTGGCAGGCATTGCGCTGTTCATTGTTGCCTCGCTTGCCTGTGCCTTGGCGCCGAATGCGGCTGTGCTGATCGCGTTTCGCGCCATCCAGGGTATTGGCGCCGCGATCATGGTGCCGGGAAGCCTCGCCATCATCGCCAAGGCCTATCCGAAGAAAGAACGCGGCCGCGCGATAGGCATCTGGGCGGCGGCTTCGGCGCTGACCACGGCGCTTGGCCCGGTGCTCGGCGGCCTTGTGCTCTCGGCTTTTGGTGACGGCATCTGGCGGGCGATCTTCGCCATCAACTTGCCGCTCGGCCTCATCTCGATCTATCTTCTGCTGGCCAAGATCCCGGCCGACGCGCCGACGGCCAAACGCAGTCTGGATCTCGGCGGTGCGGCGCTTGCGACATTGGCCTTCGGCGCGCTCGCCTACGGGCTGACCTCGATGAGCGCCAGCGGCGAGGGTCATATGTCGGGCCCAAGTATTGCCGCCGGCGCCGTATTGCTGGCTGTCTTCATCTTCTTCGAGCTTCGGCAGCGCGAGCCGATGATCGATCTGTCGCTGTTTCGTGTCGGCGCTTTCGCCGGCGCCAATGTCGCAACGTTCTTCCTCTATTTCGCGCTGTCGGCCAATCTTTTCTATCTGCCGATGCTGCTGATCGCCGGCTGGGGATTGAGCACGGCTGAGGTCGGCTTCATCTTCCTGCCCTTGTCGGCATCGATCGCGCTCCTGTCGGGACCGGTCGGCCTGCTGTCGGATCGGATCGGGCCGCGTTTTCCGATTGCCTGCGGCAGCCTGGTCGTGGCTCTCGCCTTCGCCGGACTTGCATTGCTCACTCATGCTGGCATCCACAATTTCTGGGCGGGAATATTTCCGCTGATGGCGCTGATGGGGCTCGGCATGGCGCTGGTGGTGTCGCCGCTGTCGACCGCGATCATGACGGCAGTGGAAGACAAGGATACGGGTGCTGCCTCCGGTATAAACAATGCCGTTTCGCGCATCGGCGGCCTGATCGCCGTGGCGGCGATGGGGTCGCTTGCAGCCTGGGTCTACGCGAATGCACTGGATGGGAATGCGATGCCCGGCGTCCCTGGCTTCGGCGAACCGGCACCGGCCGGACTTGCGCCGGCACTCGATGCGGCAAGGCTCGCCGCCAGCGATGCTGCGTTTTCCGCGATCTCCTCGGTGACAGCGCTGCTTTGCCTGCTTTCGGCTGTCATCGCGTGGACGACCATTTCCGGCGAGCGGCTGCCATGGCCGCGGCGTGCCAGAGATCCGCAAGGCTGAACTTCAACGAATCAGCCGTCGATCTTGGCGCTCGCGACTTTCAGCGAATCGCTGTCTTCCTGCTTCAGCAGGTCGTCGATGCGCTCGCGCTCGCGCTTGAAGGCGACGAGGTCATCGCCTTTCAGCACCTTGCCGACCGGCAGCCGGACGCGCATTGAATCGACCTTGGTGCCGTTGACGATCAGCTCGTAGTGGAGGTGCGGACCGGTGGAGAGACCGGTCTGGCCGAGATAACCAATGACCTGGCCCTGGCGGACATGAACGCCGGGTTCGATGCCTTTGGCAAAAGCGCTCTGGTGATTGTAGGATGTCTCGTAGCCGTTGGCATGGCGCAGGATGATCTGCTTGCCATAGCCGCCGGCCCAACCCGCCTTCTCAACGACGCCGTTGCCGGCGGCGATGATCGGCGATCCGATGGGAGCGGCCCAATCGGTGCCTGTGTGCATGCGGACATAGCCGAGGATTGGATGCTTGCGGGCGCCAAACCCGGAGGTAAATCTGCCGTTGGGCAGCGGGTTGCGCAGCAGGAACTGCTCGGCGCTCGAGCCGTCCTCGTCGAAATAGTCGGTGCTGCCATCCTGCATCTGGAAGCGATAAAAGTTGCGCGTCGTGCCGCCGAATGTCGCCGAGACGTAAAGAAGTTCGGAACTGTCCGAGGTCTGGTCGTCGCCATCGGGCTGCGAGAACAGCACTTCGAGGCGGTCGGAGGGGTTGAGGCGGGACTGAAAGTCGACGTCTGATGCCAGCAGCTTGATCAGCCGCTGTGTCATCTTCTTCGACATGCCGTAGGAATAGGCGGTGCGGTAGATGCCGTCATAGATGTTGGGCAGGTTGCCGCGCACCACCACCGGTGCCGACGAATCATCGAACGCCGTCAGCAATTCGGGATTCGGATCCGGCTCCTGCGCCGGCACATACTGACCGCGATCGTCGAGCGCGATGGTGACGATGTGCTGGGTCCTGTCGTAGACGCTGGTGCGGACGACCTTGGCGGCATCGCCACGCACCTCGAGACCGACACGAAGTACGGTTCCGGCCTTGAGCGCCGTCGCGTTGAGCAGCTTGGTGATCGCCTCGGCCATGCCGGTGGCGTCGTCTCCCGTATAGCCCGAATCAGCAAAGGCCTCGGTGATGTCGAGATCCTTGGTGAAGGGTATGATTTCCTCGGCGAAAGCCGGCGCCTGGTCGTCGGCGGCGGCTCGCGGCGCCACAGAGACGTTTTCCGGCACGATCTTGACGTCGTAGGACCCGGCCATGCTCTCGGCAAAGGCTTCGCCAAAGCGCTGCGGATCGACATAATGGAGCGAAGCGACCTGGACGGCGCCGTCGCTGAGGTCGGTGCCGGCTTCACGCACCACCTTTTCCACCTCATCGGCGGACAGGTCGCTCTTTTCGTCGAAGGAAGCCGTCTCGATCGGAAAGTCGACGGTCTTCAGGCTCATCTCGCTTTCGACCTTGGCGCCGTAGATCTGGCCGGAAGCGGCGGAGGCTGCGGCCGGCTGCGCCGCACCGTCGTCGCTGTCGTCGCCGAATACCTGCATGGGGTCGAAAGGCGGGTAGGCGCGGTTGGTGGTGTGGCCGGCGGCGAGCGCCATCTTGATCTGCACGAAAGGCATGGTGTGGATGACGTCACGGTCGCCGACCTTGGTGACCATCGACACTTCCATGCGGCGGCGGTCCTTGGCCTTGGCGATCTGACGCGGCGCCACCAGCCTTGTCGTCTTGGCCACCTCGCCGGAATCGCCATTGCTGGCCAGGCCGATCAATTCGGCAATTTCGGGCGGGGTTGCCAGCTGCTGGCGCCCGTCGAGGGCGGCGAACAGCGCCACTCCCATCAGCACGCTCGAGGTCACGCCGGTGAGAAAGGTTCCCGACAGCCAGCGTGCGGAAACCTCACGCCGATCGGGCGGGCCACTGCGGCCGTCCGCGATAAGCGGCGGCTCGTTGCCGAGTTCGGCTATGACATCTTCCGTGTCTGGCATCCAGAAAGGCTGCTTCTTCCCCGGGCGGAACGGCTTGTCGCTTTTGTTGTGGCCATGACATTTGCCTGTCACGGCAGGTGAAGTCAACGAAGCCCCAGGCCCCGGTCGATTCCCCCTCGCGCACTTCTCTTATAGAGCGCTCTACAAAGAGAGGCGATGCACCCTGTCTGCAGAGCTTATCGCGCACTTCCATATAAGGCTCTTAAAAGGGCACTGCGCGGTTGGCGCCGCGCCCTCTTTCGTTGGCCTTGGTGTCGAACGGCAATGCGGCGGCAATAGGGCTCCTTCGTGGCCGCTCACCCGTGTTGTCCGCGTTCCGTTGGGGCAGTCGGCTACCAACAAAGTGAGCCCGAAATTTCTGTCGCAAAAAGTTCAAAAACTTCGAATGAGCTGTTGACAGTTCTTGTTGGTGGCGACTATATACGCCTCACCAACGAGGGCGGCTCGCCGCTGGCGACGAAGAAGTTTGCTTCTAAGCCTGCCC
>NZ_FMXM01000046.1 GCF_900103325.1 Mesorhizobium qingshengii
CATGCTCCGGGGCGTGATCGAAAGCCTTTGAGTTCAACAGATTGAAATGCCTGGGGATTTTTGAAATGAACCTAGACTGGAAGACGTTCACCAACGAGTTGTCGGGCGGGTTGCGCGAACTGCGTGGCGGGACGCCCGAGGTGATGAAGGGATTCTCTGCCATCGCACAGGCAGCGCTGAAGGCCGATGCACTGGACGTCAAGACCAAGGAGTTGATCGCCCTTGCCATCAGTGTCGCGATGCGCTGCGATGACTGTATCGGCTTTCACGCCAAGGCTGCGTTCGACAGGGGCGCAAGCCGCGAAGAGGTGCTTGAGACCCTTGGTATGGCGATCTACATGGGTGCAGGGCCGTCAGTCATGTACGCGGGCCACGCAATAGAAGCGTTCGATCAGTTCGGCAATTCGGGCTGAAGAGGTTGATTCTCAACCGGTATGCCAGCGACGATCGTCGGCTCACGGTAACCTCGGGGAGCGTCAGGCAGCGCTGAAGTCGCATGCCCTTAATACCGAACATGACACCAAGATGCCTCGCGTCCGCGCCCACCAAACTGCTGCTGCTTTCCCCTCTCAACATATTGTATGGCGGGCATGATCGACTCGCCTCGAGGGTCCCGCCGACCAGTGGGAATCCCTGCTAATTTATAAGCTCGCAATCCGGCAATCTCCAAGTTGGGACTGAAATTGCAACGCAAGTGTTCGGGGCAACAGTTCGGGATTGGAGAGGCGGTCAGAATGCTTGGGTTGTCCCGTCTTCAAAGCTTGCGGAATGCACGCAGGTGCTCACCGAGACGTCGGAGTGGTTCATCCCAACCAACTGACCCCATCGCGCATTGTTCGACTTGGTCGTCTGCTTCGTCCAACTGCCGGAATTGATTTGCAAATGCCTATCGATCTTGGTCGAGGAGATCACAGCGCCTCGTCTGTCGATGAAGAAAATTCTGCCGATCGCGTTCTTCATCGGTTCGACTTGGCCTTGCAAGTCGACCGTGATCCGGTACGAGCCAGGCGCCGGGCTTGTTACCGTCCAGCCCGAGGCGGTCACCGCCAGCCTGCTTCCTTCACAGGGTAGCGCCAATGCGGCAGTGGACTGAAAAGCGATTGCGAACGCGAAGATTAGCTGTTTCATCAAGCTTGTTCTCCGGAATGCCAAGCCACATGGCCTACAAAGATCTCAGGTCTTCATCATCATTGCGACGATTTGAGGGTGCCGGATCGTTTTTGATCGCGTGCCAGCGAGGCCAAGCTCCTCGCCCTTTTTTGGGTCTATCTGCACGCAATCATCTCGTCGCCAAGCCCTTCCGGGCAATCGCCGCCGCATTGCTCAGGCCTACGCCACGCTCGGCTATACAACGTGATACCCATCGGCGAAGCGCGGCTCATTACGTCCATCACGCCACACAGAACGGCCTGCTGCTCTTGACCTGTTCAGGCACGTTTCTCTTTTTTCTCGTGGAGCACCGGCGCGGAAAAGGAAATGGTCCCCGAAAGCTCTATTTCAGATCGAGTTCAGGAAGGTGGGCGTCACTGCTGTCTGCATCTGATGTGAGCTCAAGCTCCGTTTTGGAGCCGCTTTTGTCGGAAGGGTACAGGAGGCAATTCTGTCCTTGTCACTGTAAGGTGATCGAAAGTTGAGTACCCAACGTCTTGAGAATGGGCGACCTCCCTGGGCCATAAGGTCGGCCAACCTTCCACATAACTTGTTTGCTTCCGGGACACTGATCTCCATCGTGCTTGTCACAGATGAAGCGGATGCTGACATTTCGCATTGGGTATTTGTAAGGCCGGTAGCATTGATGATTGCGCAGAGATACCTGGCGTTGGCCGTATCATCAGCCCACGCCATGCCCGGTTTGGCAAGCAAGACTGAAGCGAGCGCTATCCAAACCACGACCAGCACACCGCCGATGCCGATCCCGCCCATGTCAGTGCCGCAGTCGTCGCACGGCAACTGTCTCCCAGCCTGCGAATCCACGGTCATCGACCTTCGGTATGTCTTGGCCAATTTCCAAACAGCTGCCGAAAATGCGGACTAGAAAGCCGGGCGGTCGATGATCGACAGTGCCATATATTCTGCCCATCCCAGACATCAAAGCGCGTCTCGCAGGCGTTCGATCAGTCGGCGAGCACCTGACAATGGATGCTTGAGCCCCGGATTGACCTGGGTATCTGGAATGACTTCCGGTTGCGGCGCGCCCGGGCAGCCTTCCTGAACCTTGGTCCATGATGGATCGTTGAGGACGGTGTCGCAGCGCGCCAGATGCGTGCTGCCTGCTACGGTGAGGCAGGCAAAGCCGCCGCCTGGGACGAACCGGCCGTTGGCCCGGCAGACAGAGGTAGCCAGCGCGGGTTGTGATGCCGGGCCACCCGGGCAATGGTCAAGGACCTCTTTCCAGGACAAGATATTGAGGTTTACCTCGCAGCGGGCTAGGTGGCTCGACTCGCCGACTGTCAAGCAGGCATACTGCCCGAGCTCAAACTGTCCCATGTTGGCCATGCATGACGCATCGGCCCACGCCGGCAATGTCATACCGACGAGCGCCACGGCGGCAGGAAGCACTGTGCTCTTCAAATCATCCGATCCATTGCTGATGCTTGCCCTATCGCATTGTGCGATAGTGGCAATATACGGTCCATATAGAGTTTGGCCATCAGAGACAAAGCGAGGTTCCCCACACTACCGGCGCGCAGTGCTCGGCCAATGAATTTGACTTCACCTAGGCGAGATCAACATCGAGAGTTCTGCTGTAATGGACTCTAGCGTTCCCACGATCTCAAAATCGGCTCTCGTTCAGGGCGCTGCGCAGCACTGCAATCTTGCCTATTTAATCGTTCCGGGAAGGACATCCTCCCGCCTGCAATTGATCAAGCTCTAGGCTTCACCAGCTAGGTCTCGGCGGGCTTTGTCGAGTTCTTCGGCGTATCGGCGCAAAGCATAGCCTTCGGTCAGCAATCCCACGACAGTACGATCCGTAAAACTGGTTACCACCGCCAATTCTTCTGCCCCCGCCCTCCGAAAAGACTCGGCAGCAGCTTGCACATTCATGGTCGCAACCAGCACCGTATTCTTGAATTTGGCCAAGGCGAGAACCGGCGTCTCGTCGGCATCTTGATCACTATGGAGTTCAGCCACAATCAGCATGCCACAGTAAAGCTGGTTGGCATCAATCGCGATCACGCGCTGAGCTGAACCAAGCGGCACCTGGTCACGAAACGCGGCAAGCGTGGTGGAGGCGTCTATCGTTCGGACGTCCTTTCTCATCATCGACCCGACCGTCAGACTGCGCATCCATCCGACATCGTGCGCACCGCGGATCGTTTCGCCGCGCAGATGGAAGCGCCAGGTCGAGAAGGAGTAGCCGAAGGTTTCGCGCACGAGGGTAGCCGACACGATCGATGCCGCCAGCACGACTCCGGTTAGGGTCAAGTCGCGGGTCGACTCCAAGGCAAGAAAGGTCATCGTCAGCGGTGCGCCAACGACGCCAACAGCCAGCGAGGTCATGCCAACGACGGCGGCGACTGCTGGATCGATGCCGGTCGCCGGCGAAACATAAGCCATAACGCCGGCAAAAACCTTGCCCAGCAATGCGCCGAGAAACAGTGAAGCGAAGAACAGACCGCCACGAAATCCGGACCCCAGCGAGATGGCAGACGCCGTCAACTTTAGCACGAAAACGCTGGCCACAGCTGCGAGGCCGTAATTCATGGCAAACTCGCGGTGCAACGCGCCGTGGCCACTCGAAAGGATTTGCGGCGTCAGAAGCGCCAGAAGGCCGACCAGTACACCACCTATGACGGGGCGGATCGAGGCATCGATCGAGATCCGGGTGAATGCACGTTCAATCAGCGTCACCAGATACATGATGGCGATAGAGGCACCGCCGCCGAATAGCCCAAGGATCAGGAATGGCAAATACTGGCTGGGGGTAAGCGTCGGCAAACCGGAGAGTTCCAGTGGAAATGGCACACCGCCAAACACCTCGGCAGTCAATGAAGCTGAGACGGCAGCGGTCATGACCGATGCGACATTGGCGACCGAATAAATGCCGATCACCAGCTCGAATCCGTAGAATGCGCCGGTCAACGGTGCGTCGAACGCTGCCGCAATGGCGCCGGCAGCACCACAACCGACAAGGATACGCACGTCGTTCCGGCGCAGTCTGAACAGACGCGCCAGCCGCGAGGCAAAGCCAGAACCCACTTGGGTGTAGCCGGCCTCCAGTCCAACCGAAGCGCCGAACCCACTGGAAATCATCGTCTGGGCCGCAATGATGAACGTGTCGGTGAGCGACATGCGGCCACCGTAAAGCGCATTGGCCTCGATCGGATCGATCGGCGTGCGGAATTTCCATTTCTTGAGGTAGATGATCGTCAGGCCGAGGATGATGCCGCCGACCGCCGGCATCAGCGCCTGCAGGGGGGTTCCCAGCGAGAACATCGCTGAGAGGCGCGCCTCTGGCTGCAGTCCGAACAGCAATCCATGCATGACCTGAACAAGCCAGCTCATGGCGTGGACAAGCATGCCCGACATCACGCCTACGACGGACGCAAGCAGCACGACCGCAACGCCCCTTGCCTCCAGCATCGGTATAGATCCGATGATGAGCGCTCTTAGCCGGCGCGCATGGACGAGGGGTTGGCGTGTTGAAAGCATAGAACTTTCTGGCGGGCGAGCTTGGAATAGCGCCCAAATGTCATACGCATTACTCATTCCAAGGGAAAGCGGCTAATCGGACAGGACTTATGGCGAACCTTGAGCAACTCGTCTTGGTCGGCAGCGCGTTTGGTTCCATCAAATTTGCTTGAGAGGGATTTTGCCGGTCGAGATGGGTCAATCGGCCGAGGCTTCGACCCCAACGCATTCCCTCCATTTAGCAGCGATACGTTCGGCTCCAAAATTATGTTGGACGAGCGACACAATCGCCAGACCCGAAAGGGCCTGCTGACAATTATGTGATGCATCCGCGGAATGCAGATCCTGTTCGAATTCCGCCAAATGGGCCAAGATCGAACGTATCATGACAAACCTACCAAATGACAGCCACCCGGTCGTTGGTTTCCTCGGAGGCACAAGGCGAAGTCGCCTGTGGATTGCTGCTTTGCTGCTGGTTGCGGCGGTTTTGATCGTTCTGGTCGCAGCCGACGCAGTCCTTAAAGGCGAAGGCAGCAATTTCGATCAGGGGCTACTCATGGCTTTCCGCAGCGGTGGTGATCCGGCAAATCCAATCGGCCCTGCCTGGGTGGAGGGTGTGGGGCGAGACATTACGTCGCTTGGCAGCGTTGCATTCCTGGGGGTTATCTCGGTCGCCACTGTCGGATTTTTGCTGATAATACAAAGGCGAAACTATGCCCTGCAGTTGGCCACAGCTGTCATCGGCGGAGTGCTGATCAGCAAAACGATTAAGGCTGCTTTCGATCTCCCTCGGCAGAGTACGCCGCATATCGTCCCGGCTTTCACGGAAAGCTTTCCAAGTGGGCACGCCATGCTTTCCGCGATCACTTTTCTGACTCTTGGCACGCTCGTGGCGCGGGTGAGTACAAAACCCGACGTAAAGATCTGCGTCTTGTCACTTGCGGCCCTGCTTACCTTGATGGTTGGTTGCAGCAGGGTATATCTCGGCATCCATTATCCCACTGACGTGCTGGCGGGCTGGTGCGTCGGGATAGGCTGGACGATCTTGTGCTGGTTCGGCTTTCGATGGCTGGAGCAGCTAAGCAGGCAAAAGACAACCGTCCTCGGCCCATGACACACCCCGATCCGATGCGAATGTCACACCTCTCACCGAGTGTCCGAAGCCCCAATCATGGCTCTTTGACTACGCAGACCTTCGTCCGCTGTTGCCTCGTCGCGGTCTTATTTATCGCTGCCGTCACAGCGAGGCCCCCCCAAGCTGGAGCCGGTGGGCTTCCCTTGCCACGCTTCGCGTCGCTGAAGAAATCTCCTGTGAATTTAAGAGTTGGACCCGGTGTGCAATACGGGATCAAGTGGGTCTATGTGCGGCCGAAGATTCCGCTTGAGATTTATGAAGAATTCGGAAATTGGCGACGCGTTCGCGACTGGCAAGGAGCAACCGGATGGATACTCGGTTCGCTCCTGTCTGGACGAAGAACCGCGGTGATCGCACCTTGGAGCACAAATAACATAGGACTGCGCCAGAAACCTTCGTCAACTAGTCCAGTCACGGCCTGGCTCGAGCCGCACGTCGTTGTTGGACTGGTGAACTGCGATGGGCATTGGTGCAGGGTCGCTGTCAACCCTACATCTGGCTTTGTAAGGCAAAAGCGTCTTTGGGGGATCTATCCGAACGAAACGTTCTGATACCGGTCGTTTCGTCCGAAATCGAACGGGTCTATCTTGCAACGCGGATGACTATCAGGTCCCCTCCGCGCGGTGAGGCGATCAGAATGCTTGACTTGTACCGTGTTCAAGCCAGCGCTATGCAAATGCCTATCGATCTCTCATCTAGATCAGAGAAGCTGTCCTTGCGGTGATGGCATTCGCTACCGGCTAGAGCCCGTCAAACAAGTTAAATCCATGGCGGATCGCGTAGCTGCGGATGCAGGCATTGAGCTCGTGGTCCGAGAGCGGGCAGTCCTGGCGGTTCGCTCGCATCCTGGCCAAAACGTCCTTCAGCGACATCGCCCGACTTTTGGGCTGCTAGTCCCGAAAGCCTTCTGACAGGGCGTCATTTAACTCATCCATAGTGGATCGTGTCTGCCTAATTGTCACGCTGGGCGTCCGTGGATGTTCTCGTTCAGGAGCTTGTTCTCGTCTGAAAAATTCCCATCGCGGTATTCTCCGAGTCCACCCCGTTGCTCCGTCCAACAGCTCGTTGTCTAAATGGAATCGAGAAACGTGGAGGGCGGCCCGGCACCAACCCCAAGAGACGCCGGGCCGTGGAGGAAGTGGCCCCGCGGGGACACGTCCCCAAGCAAAATCGCACCAAGCGCTTCAACCAAAGGGCCAATACGTCTGCATTGAGCGGTTCTTGTCGTCATCGATGCCCTCATGATCGTGCCGCCGTAGCAAGGACTTCCCGAAACGCAGTCACCGTGCGGATCAGGTCTGAAGCTCATTCGCGCAAGCGACAAACGCAATTCGCTGAGTATCCGACGTTTTTTGCCGGGCCTGCGAAAGCCACAGCATGCGATGCTCCCACGACATCCCTCTCATTGCGGACCTCGCGGCGACGGTTATTTCATATCCCCCGCAGCGAGCGCATTGGATATCAACCTTGCGCACCGTGATATCAGCTGCCAGCGCGGTTCCCGCGCAAACTGGGCAAGTCGACGGGTAGTACCGCATGGTTTCTTTGGTCGGTGACGGAAGCCGTGTCATCCTGCCGGCCCCTATGTTTCGGCCCCTGGAGATGGCTCTGGATCTATTGGCCGAGGCGCCTTGCTATTTAAAGGGATATTTATCCCGCGCTGTGTGCGGCCGAGGCGGCTTTCATACGAAACAAGCAGTCGGTCAATTTTCCTTGCGATGTTTGGTGCGGTCTTTTCGAGCTCTTCGAACGCCCATGTCACGAAAGTTTCAGAAAGCCTGTCAGGCCGGTATAGGACCACCTCACGTGGATCCGCAGGGTCACCGAACGATACTCCCACATCGACACCAAGAAACCGTACGAAATGTTTCTGAATTTGTTCAGCAGACATTCACCTTCACCTTCCTTTGGCCAGTCGTTGTCGTCACGCTGGTTCATCAACCCCTTATTTTGGATCCCATCTGCCTCCGCGTAGCCACTTCAATCCCCTTTGCTTCCACTTCGAGCCGCTCGGTTGCCGCCGGTCCCATGAGCGCATACGCTGTGCCACCCGATTGCCAGTAGACAGTCGGAATACGGCCGTCTGTCGCGGAAGTTGGGGGAACAGCGTCTTCGCCGTTCATCGGGGCAGCAACAAGTGTGATCCGACCAAGACTCGGAGTGTTGGCTGTCACAACAAGGCTCTGCCTTTCGTTCCAAGGCTGCACCTGAACATCCGTCACCTGCCAGGTCGAGGGAAGGGGGGGCATACTGATGTTGAGGGCGCCAACCAGTCTTTCGATCTTGTCCTGTTTCAGCTCGCTTCCTTGCTGTGGGCCGGCATCCAGCTGTGCGACGCGCAAAGCCTCGCGGGCGGCAAGGATGAAGTTCTCATCCACCGTTCGCCCACCTTGGCGAAGCGGCTCGGTCACCGAGTTGGCGGCCCAACCCAGTCCAACGAGCAGGATCGCGGCCACCGGTATCCTGAGTCCTGCAATCAACTTCCGCCGCCGAAAAGCCCCTTCGAGTTGCCTGGCTCCATCCACGCTTGCCCGCGGCGGAAACAGTCGCTGGGGCTGGACGGAACGCAAAGCCTCCATGCGTTGCGCTTCAGCAAATACCTCGGCCGCAAGCTTTGGCTCCAGCGCCAGCCGAGCCTGAAGGTCGTTTCTCTGGGAGGGCGATAGCTCACCGTCAAGTAAGCGGTTTATCTCGTCCTTGGAGATGCTTTCACCGGGTTCCATCGCGACGACCTCCAACCACTCTCAGGTGAGACAGTGCACGATCGCTCGAATGGTCCATATTGACACGCAGGGCATCCCGCGCTCGGCTCAGGCGAGACATCACGGTTCCGGTCGGCACGCCGAGCACTTCGGCGGCATCGGAATAAGTGAAACCCAGGACGCCAACAAGGTGAAGAACCTCCGCGTGTTCGGTCGGCAACGCCGCCAGTGCCTTCCTGACATTGGAAAGCTCGACACTGTGCTCCTGCGACGGAAGCAACAAAGGATCGGACAGCACCGCATAAGCCGCAAGGCGACGCTTCTCGGCGTTTGCACGAGTGATACCGGTCAGAAACGTGTTGCGCACAATAGTGATCAGCCAAGGCAGCAGCGGACGCGAAGCGTCGTAGCCACCAGCCAGTGAAAGGGCGCGGGAAAGCGCCTCCTGCACGAGGTCATCGGCATCTGCGTCGTTGTGCGTCAGCACCCGACCATAGCGCCAAAGGTCCTCCAAATGCGGTGTGACGTCGAAGTTCGCCTTCATGGTTTATATACTGAGCGCGACCGGAAATTATTCCAAACTGACAAGTGTTTCAGGAAGGGTGGCCGCACTCGGGTTCCGAATTGCAAACTGGTTAGGGCACAACGGTGCCTGGATTGTGCCCAACCGTCACCGGGTCGGCATTTGCCCGCAATTCGCCGTTTGACTGAATCGAGCGGCCTCAATCCGCTCCAGCTCCTGCCCATTCCCGGTTCGTCGCGCACCCACCCATTCGCGCAACGCCATCCGAATGAGATTCATACGGCTGATATTCATCTGAGCCGCGATAGCTGTCAGCGCGTCTTCGGTTGTTGGCTCCAGAGGTATGCTGCCGATCGTTCTCAACATCAACGCCGCGCGAATATCCGGGTGCTGTGCGCTCGCCATGCCATCGCTTTCGGGCTCTTCATCCACGGAAAACAAAGTCATCGAAAGGTCCTTTCGGCAGAGGAGATGGCCCAGCAGCCAAATGGGCAGGGAAGGGAGCTGCTGAGCCAGACAGGCAGATAGAAGACATCGGAGTTCGCCTGCATCACCATGTACTGAGCGCGACCGGGAACTATTCCAAGTAATCGAATTGTTTCTCGGTACTGCAATCGACGACAGTCCTACGCGGAATTCCACAATGCCCTGCTTGAGTTTAACTAACGAATAAGGTGCGGATTAATCTATTGATTATGTTAAATAAATTCAAGTTCCATAATGTATGTTATGCGGCTCTGCCGTGTACGAGCAAAGTTAAAATGTCCCACTTCTGCAAAGTAGGAATGTCGTTTCCCCTTTGCTGAATGCCATTCTCCCCGGCGTTTGTGAGGGAGACAGCAAGTGGGATTTGTTCTGATGAGCGAACGCGAGTTCCAACGCATAGAGGTTCTATCGAAGGCCATCGAGCGAAGGATGACGACTGTCGCGGCAGCACATGTGCTTGGATTAACCAGGCGCCAGGTGCAGAGGCTTTTGAAGTCGTTTCAGGCCGATGGTGCTTCCGGACTGCGCCACAAGGCGCGCGGCCGACGCTCGAACCGTCAGATTGTCGACGGCGTTCGGGACTTCACTCTATCGCTCATCCGCGAACACTATCTGGACTTCGGCCCGACTCTTGCGGCTGAGAAGCTGGCTGAGGATCATGGTGTCACCGTATCGCGTGAGACGCTTCGCAAATGGATGACTGAGGCCGGAATTTGGCTGTCGCGCAAGCAGCGCCGGACATTCCATCAGCCGCGCTTGCGCCGCGAAGCCTATGGCGAGTTGGTGCAGATCGACGGCAGCGAGCATCGATGGTTCGAGGAGCGGGGCGGTCCATGCACCCTGCTCGTCTTCATCGATGACGCGACCGGCAAGCTTCAGCAGCTGCGCTTCGTGAAGTCGGAGAGCACGTTCAGTTACTTCGAGGCCTTGGATCTGTATCTAAAGGCGCACGGCTGCCCAGTGGCATTCTATTCCGACAAGCACACGGTGTTTCGGGTGGCGAAGGCCGAGGCTCGTGCCGGCCGCGGCATGACCCAATTCGGCCGAGCCTTGTCCGAGCTCAACATCGAGATCCTGTGCGCCAATTCGAGCCAGGCCAAGGGCCGGGTCGAACGTGTCAATCGCACGCTGCAGGACCGGCTTGTGAAGGAACTGCGTCTTGCTGGCATCTCAGATATCGAAGAAGCCAACGCTTTTCTGCCGGCATTCACGACCAGCTTCAACGACAAGTTTTCGAAGATCCCTACCCGGCCGGACAATCTGCATCGTGTCTTGAACATACCGGCCGATCGACTCCGCGACCTGCTCTGCAAACGCGAGCAGCGCTATGTCGGCCAGCAATTGTCTTTCTCCTACGAACGCAAGCAGATCATGCTGGAGAAGAACGATATCTCATGCGGCCTGGTCGGCAGATATGTCGATATTTACGAGTTCGCCGACGGTCGCCTGGATGTTCGGTGGAAGGCATGCTCCCTGCCCTACACTGTCTTCGACAAAGAGCAGCGCGTCACCCACGCCGCGGTCACCGAGAACAAGCGGCTTGGCGAGGTTCTGTCCTGGATCAAGAGCCAGCAAGATGAGGCTCGGCCCGCGCCGAAGATTAAGACGAACAGCGAACAGACTGGCTATCAGAAGCGCGACAGGAAGCCGGGGCGTAGGAAGGATTTCATGAATGATCCTGCTGTCATCGCGCGTCGACAACAAGCGCTGACAAGATTGGATGCTGCCGAGTGAAGTCAGCTCTCAAAGCTAAACCCGGGGAGCCTTGTTGGATCACACCCGATCGGGCTGCGCAATCTCCCGACCAGCTGACGCCCGATCGGGTGCTCTCGTCGCGGCCAGCAGAACCGTGATGCGACATTTCTACTTTGCCGGCGGCGCGACATTCGAACTTGGTTGCAACATGCCGTGTACGAGGGGTGCGTTCTATCTTGAACTGCGACTTCGCAGCGATACCAATGGCTTATCGCATGCAAGGAACCGTAGATGAAACGCACCTACTCCCAGATCGATTTGGATGAACGCCGCAAGATCGAGCGCTGGCGCCAGGCGGGCGTCAGTGTCGATGCGATTGCTGAGAAGCTTGGCCGCCATCGCTCGACGATTTTCCGCGAGATCGCGCGCAACAAGTTCGAGGATCGGGACATGCCGGATCTGACCGGCTATTTCTGCGTGGCGGCCAACAATCGGGCCAGGGAACGCCGCAGCCGTTATCGCAAACTGGTTCGGCATCCGAAGCTTCGCGCATCGATCATTGAGCGCATCAAGCATGGCTGGTCGCCAGAGCAGATCGCCGGTCGACTGGCTTATGAACGTAGCAGCGTCCGCGTCTGCCACGAGACGATCTATCGCTTTGCCTATTCGGCCGACGGCCAGGAGCTGAAGCTGTGGCGCTATCTTCCGGAGAGCCGCGCCCGACGCCGGCCGAGGCACGTCAGGCGGCGTCATGGCCGTCGATTCAGCCCGGAACTGAGCATTTTGCATCGTCCGGACATCGTTCGGGAC
>NZ_FMXM01000023.1 GCF_900103325.1 Mesorhizobium qingshengii
GAGACTTCGTGCAATAGCGCGGATTGCGAGACCCGCCGCGATCCCGCGAGAGATTTCTTCGCGCTCCGCCAGCCCGAGCGCCGAGGCCGCTCTACGCCTTGCTGACGGAGCAATGCCGCCGTGTAAGGATACGATCCGCTGAACGCCGGTCTTGTTCCGGCGGTCCAGTGCCCGCGAGATCGACGAAATGCTCTGACCTTGCTTCCATCGCTCCCAAAGCTCGGCCTTCTGCGCTGACGTAAACCAGATCCGTGACGTCACCATGCAACACCTCCTCATCCTCTCAGATTAAGAGTGTTGCGGCGACCTATTGAACCCACCGCCGCATCTCGGCCGTTGAAGTTAGCTCTGTCGCCGCCTTCTAGCGGACATTGCCGGGAACCGCGCCGTAGGTCGCCGTCCTGCCATAAGGGACAATGGATCGCTGTGATTAACGGGCCAAGGCTGTAGGCGTAGCTTGGCAATCAGCTACTCACGCGACTGATCCCAGGCATCCCGGCCAACGAGCACGGCGCGCTTGCGCGCGGATCATCACTACAGCGACCTCCTCGCTTTAAGCTGATCAATTTTTCAATCGAACGCTCGTTTTTAGGATTTCATTTCTATCTAAGTCTATAAATTCAGTAGACTTTGGATCTAAGGCCCGCGAGTGGGCCGGCAAACGAGGCTGTGACCTCGGTTCAAAAGGATTGAAGCCCATGCGAAAGCTAATTTCTGCCGCTCTTTTCGGGGTTGCCACAGTGGTCGCTTCGACCGCTGCGCATGCCGATGAGAAGAAAGTCGTCATCGCCTACCAGACCGGAGCCAACCCATACAATCTCGGTATCGCCAATGGTGATATCGCCAAGAAGACCGGCTGGGACATCGAGTTCCGCCGGTTCAATTCCGGCGCCGATATCTTCGCCGCCATCGCATCCGGCGACGTCCAGATCGGCGATGTCGGCTCGAGCCCGTTCGCCGCAGCCGTCAGCAGGGGCATCGACGTCAAGGCGTTCTACATCTCGTCGGTCTCTCGTGACGGCGAAGCCCTGGTGGTGCGGCCCGAGATCAAGTCGCCGGCCGACCTGCGGGGCAAGAAGCTCGCCGCGGCACCCGTCTCCACTGACCATTACCAGCTTCTCGCTGTGCTGAAGCAGGAAGGCATTTCCGAGAAGGAAACCCAGGTCATTGCCATTCCGCAGCCGGAGATCGTCGCTGCCTGGAAGCGCGGCGACATTGACGGGGCGTTCGTCTGGGATCCGGCACTGTCCGAGCTCAAGAAGAACGGCAAGGTGCTGCTGACAGCCGGGCAGGTCGCCGATCGTGGCGCGCCGACCTTCAGCGCGCTGGTGGTGACCGGCGATTTCGCCAAGGCCAATCCCGACTTCCTCGGTCAGTATGTCCGGCTGATCGACGGCTACACCACGTCCTACCTGACCAACCCGGCCGCCTGGGGACCCGACTCCGATAGCGCCAAGGCGATCGCCAGATTGCAGGGCGGCACTGCAGCCGAGAATTCGGAACAGCTGAAGACGACGGTGGTTCCGCCGCTCGACGAACAGGTTTCCGAAAAATGGTTGGGCGGCGGCGACAAGAGCGCCGTTGCGAAAATCCTCAAGGATACAGCGGGCTTCCTGAAGGGCCAGAAGAAGATCACCGCCATCAAGGACAGTTACGCCGCCGCCGCCGATCCGCAATATGCGGAAGCCGCCAAGGCCTCCAACTAGAAATCCCCGAACGACATTCGGTTCTGGCTGGCGGAAATCCCGCCGGCCAGACCGCCTGGAGGTCTCCATGCTTCGAATTCGCGATGCCAGCGTCACCTTTCCAGCCTCGGACGGCCCGGACGTTCATGCGCTCGATCACGTCTCGCTCGACATCGCTCCGGATTCCATTGTCGTCGCCGTTGGAGCTTCGGGATGCGGCAAGTCGACATTGCTCAACGCGATCGCCGGCTTCCTGCCGCTCAGCGAGGGTTCGATCACACTGGACGGAAAGGAGATCGTCGCGCCCGGCGGCGATCGTGGCGTCGTCTTCCAGAAGGATACCTTGCTGCCATGGGCCAATGTTCTCGACAATGTCGCGCTCGGCCTGAAATACCGGGGCATGTCGCGCGGCGAACGCCATGAGCGGTCACGGCGCCTGCTGGAACTGGTCGGGCTTGCCGATTTCGCCGAAAAGCCGCCCTACGAACTGTCCGGCGGCATGCGCCAGCGCGTCGGCATCGCGCGGGCGCTGGCCACCGATCCGAAGATCCTGTTGATGGACGAACCGTTCGGTGCCCTCGACAGCCTGACGCGAGAGACGATGCAGCAGCTTCTGGCCTCGGTCTGGGCCAAGACCGGCAAGCAGATCCTGTTCATCACCCATTCGATCGAGGAAGCCCTGATGCTCGGCACGACCATCGTTGTGATGTCGCCCCGGCCAGGCCGAATCGTCGCCCGGTTCGACGCCGACTTCGTTCGCGACTTCGCTGAGAGAGGCGACATCGGGCCGATCCAGTCGCACCCGCGTTTCATCGAGCTGCGGCAGGAAATTCGCTCGCTCATCCACCAGCCGGAAGGCGCCCGCACAGGAACCTTGCAATGACGCTTGCCGCCAATTCCGCAACTTCATTCCCTTCTTCGACGGCTCAGCGCGCGCCGTCGCCTCGGCCGCGTCGATCCGCATCGACCAGCACGCTCGGCATCAGCCTGATCACGCTGGCTGCGCTGATCGCGTTGTGGTTCCTCGCTGCGCATTTCGAATGGGCGTCGCCGCTTTTCCTGCCGTCGCCGGGCGAAGTCCTGACCCAGTTCAGCGCCGTCTGGGCCGACGGCTATGCCAACGGCACGTTGCTTGACCACACGCTCGCCAGCCTTACCCGGATCGCTGCGGCGCTCGGCGTCGGCATTTTCCTGGGCATTCCGCTCGGCCTGTTGATGGGGCTCAATCGCTGGGTCAAGGGCATCTTCAGCGTTCCGATCGATCTCTACTGGGGCTTGCCGCCGCTCGCCTACCTGCCGCTGCTGATCATCTGGCTGGGCATCGGCGAGACCTCCAAGATAGTGCTCCTGTCGCTGTCGACCTTTGCGCCGATCTGCTTTGCAGCACAGGCGGGCGTCCGGTCAGTGCCCGCTGAACGGATCAATGCCGCGCTGTCGCTTGGCGCCAGCCGGCTGCAACTGTTCACGAGCATCATCCTGCCGTCCGCATTGCCGGAAATCATGACCGGCCTGAAGATTGCCATTGGCGCCGGACTGTCGACGCTGGTCGCGGCCGAGCTGATCGCCGCCCAGTCGGGCCTTGGCTACATGATCATGTCGGCCGCCAATTTCCTCGCCACGGATGTCGTCTTCGTCGGCCTGATCGTCATCGCCATCCTTGCCTTCGCCTTCACCAGCGGCATGCGCTGGCTGGAGCACCGCCTCATCCCCTGGAAGGGCAAGATCTGACGATTGCCCGCCCACACACTTCCGTATCGCTGAAAGGAACAATCCGATGTCCAGCAACAACCATCCCCTCGACCTCTACTGGTACCTGCCGACCCATGGCGATGGACCGTATCTCGGCACGGACGAGCGGCACCGCCCGGCAACCTTCGGATATCTCAGGGAGATCACCCAGGCCGCCGACCGGCTTGGCTTCAAGGGCGTGCTCTTGCCCACGGGAACGCGATGCGAGGACGCCTGGATCGTGGCGGCCGGGCTGATCCCTCTTACCGAACGGCTGAGGTTCCTCGTCGCGCTTAGGCCGGGCAGCGGAACACCGGCCCTGTTTGCGCGTCATGCTGCCACGCTCGACCGCATTTCCGGTGGCCGTGTCCTGCTCAATGTCGTCACCGGTGCCGACCCGGCCGATCTCGCCGGCGACGGCAACAAACTCAGCCATGGCGAACGTTACGCGCAGACCGACGAGTTCCTGACCATCTGGCGACGTATCCTTTCGGGTGAGCCGGCGGACTTCGAGGGCAAGTACCTCTCCGCCCACGGCACCGACATTTCCTTCCCGCCGGTTCAGCAGCCGCATCCGCCTCTCTGGTTCGGAGGCTCTTCGGACGCCGGCATCGCCATCGCCGCAAAGCACGTGGACACCTATCTGAGCTGGGGTGAACCGGTGGACCAGCTTGCAGAAAAGATCGGCCGCGTCAGGGTGGCCGCGACGGCGCAAGGCCGGACAATGCGCTTCGGCCTTCGCATACATCTGATCGTCCGCGAAACGGAGGAGGCGGCCTGGGCCGCAGCCGACCGGCTGATCAGCCACGTCACCGACGACCTTGTCGCCGAAGCCCAGAACGGGTTTGTCAACATCTCGGAGTCCGTTGGCCAAAAGCGCATGTCGGCGCTTCACCAGGGCCGGCGCGATCGGCTGGTCGTGGGTCCGAATCTGTGGGCAGGGCCCGGGCTGGTGCGCGGCGGCGCGGGAACGGCGCTGGTCGGCAATCCCGAAAATGTTGCCGCGCGGATTCGCGAGTATCAGGACATCGGCATCGAAACGATCATCGCGTCGGGCTATCCACACCTGGAAGAGGCGTTCAACGTCGCTGAACTGCTTTTCCCCAAACTCGGACTGAGCGGTGAAGCCGCACCTGCGGAGCGCAGCTGGGACGTGGAGTTCGGGCGGGTGCGATCGAAAGTCGCCGCATCCGCTTCGTGACGTCCTGCAGACAACAACAGGGCCGACAACAAACAGGAATAGAAGGGAGGCTACGATGTCTGGACCAACGGTCGTAGGTTTTTCCGGCAACATCACCCGGCCGTCAAAGACATATGCCTTCGTCGAGCACATCGTCAGAGATGTTGCGCGCCGCAATGGACTGTCGGCCAACGTCTACGACATCGCGGACCTCGGCGCTTCCTTTCCTGCGGCAAGGCGCGCGCATGATCTCGAGGCTACAGCGAGAGACATCCTCGAACGGATCATATCGGCGGATGTACTCGTCGTTGGATCGCCAACCTACAAGGGCAGCTATACCGGGCTGTTCAAGCATTTCTTCGACCTGGTCGATCCCGCCGCGTTGCGCGGCAAGCCGGTTCTGCTGACGGCTACGGGCGGCGGAGATCGGCATGCCCTCATCGTCGAGCACCAGCTTCGTCCGCTGTTCGGCTTCTTCGAGGCATTCACCTTGCCGACCGCGGTCTATGCCGTCGACCGCGACTTCGTCGAAGGCATCCCCGCCTCGCAGTCGATCCTCGATCGGTTGGCGCAGGCTGTCGGTGAGGCGAGTGTAGTGCTATCCAGCACAAGCAAGCACCTATTGCCGCTGAATAGCATTGGTCCTGGCGGTGGTACCGAGTCATTTGCCAGCATCAGCCTTAAACCAGCCGTTTCTATTGCTGTTACTGAATAGCTGTCTTCCGCCGCATGTCGGCTGTAAAACCCAGTCCTGCCAACTACTGAAAGCAGACACTAAGCGGCGGCCACGCCGGAGGTCGCAGTTGCGCCCGATTTCGGTCATAGAAGTCATCGCGGCGCGCGCCTATAAGCAGACGCACCCGCGACGATGTTTCGTAATCTGTACGCCGATATCTGAGGGTAGGTCCGTCACTCCTATCCCGTTCAAGAGCGGAATCTTACTTTCGGCATCACGGATGAAAATCGCCAAGAACGATTTTGCCGAACACACCGCCGGCTTCCATGCGACGATGGGCATCCGAGGTTGCCGAGAGCGGATACGTTGCTCCAACGAGGGGATGAAGTTCTTTGCCCATCATCGGCAGCACCTGGTCCCTGAACCGCCGGATCATCTTTCTCTTCTCTGCCCGAGATCTGGATTTCATGACCGTCCCCAGCAGTTGCAGATGGTTGTGAAGAACGGTACCGAGGGGAATGATGGCATTGTCATCACGCCCCAACAGGCCGACCTGAACAAGCCGACCGCCAGGCGCAAGACTTCTGATGTTACGGGCCAAGTAGGACCCGCCGACAAAGTCGATGATCAGGTCCACACCGCGTGAGGCTGTCACGTCAATGATCTCTGCCTCAAAGTCGACCTGCCTGTAATCAAAAACGGCATCCGCGCCGAGTGCCAGTACCCTTTCGATGTTGTTTCCAGACGCAGTGGCCAGCACTGTCGCGCCCTGAGCCTTTGCAAGTTGGACCGCAGCCGATCCGATGCCGCCTGCAGCAGCATGGACGAGAACGAGTTCGCCCTTCGCGATTCCTCCGAGATTTGCCAGCGCTTCCCAGGCTGTCACGAAGCTTTCCATGACTGCGGCGGCGTCGGTGAAGGACATGCCGGATGGAATGACAGTCGCCATGCCGCTGTCGAGGCGCGCATACTGGGCATAGGCGCCGCCGCCGACAATCCCCATGACACTGTCGCCAACGGCATAGTCGCTGACTGCGTTTCCGACGGCTATCACTTCTCCCGCGACCTCAAGGCCCAGAATGCTACTATCGCCGTAAGTCCGAGAACCGTAGACACCTTCGCGTTGAAGAAGGTCAGCGCGGTTGACACCTGCCGCCATGACCTTCACCAGGAGGTCGTCGGGACGCACTTCGGGCATAGGGACGTCGGCAAGTCGCATTACATCGGCGCTTCCGAAGTCATCGAAGATGATCGCTTTCATCGCAAGGCTCCTTACTTCGAAAGCGCGCGCCGGGCGATGCTGGCAGCAAACAGCGGAGTTTCGCGACGGTTGTGGTCTCCGCCTGCCGTCTGACGGGCTGCGGCGGCGTCTTCGTAGGTGACCCCATGGTTTTGGATGAAGGTCATGAACGCATCCGTCGGATGGGCTGTGACCTTGTTGGTGTAGCGCGACCTGCGGTCGTCAATCTTCTCAACAGAGAGTTCCCAGACGACATTGACCTGGGTCCTGCCATTGGCAGTGAATACATCCGAGATTGAGTTCATCCGGCAATAGGTTGGTTCGGCGACCTCGGCGACATAGTGCTGCACCACGAGGCCCGAGCCGATCTGTTCGACATTGATCGACATACGACGGCCGTCGTCCGTCCAGGTGACGCCCGCTGCAATGTGGTCGGGCGGGCAGCAGCGAAGATATTCCGCTTCTGGCAAGTTGAAGAGCCAATCGGCGATGTCGATCTTCTCGAGCGGAACGTCGATCTCTGCGGAATAGGCGGACTGTGAGAGGAGTGAATCGAGGACCTTGACCATGGGAGTGTTCCTTGTGTTTGGTGAGCAAAACTGCCCGTTGACGAGAAGGAATGTGCTCCTGATGACCTTGGATGATAACCAACTGAATGGGCGGAACGGTTTTGCGTCGTAGGCAAAGATGAGGGACCCACGCTTCGCCGAACATCTGGCGGTTTATGTCGACGTCGTCCGCGCGGGCAGCTTTTCGGCTGCGTCTCGGCGTCGGGCTGTCACTCCCTCGGCTATCGTTCGACAGATCGATGCGCTCGAGCAGGACCTGGGAGTCCCACTCCTTGTCCGCTCGACAAGGGCACTGTCGTTAACGGACGCGGGGCGTCATCTCTTCGAGCGCGCCCAGCGCTTGCTCGATGAACTGGCCGATACGCATGCCGAGGTGGCAGCTTTCGATGGCGAGGTCAGCGGCACATTGCGGCTCGCTTGCTTCCCGACCTTCGGAAAACGATATGTCATTCCTGTTCTGGCATCGCTTGCACAGCAATACCCAAGTTTGCATGTAGAGCTGGACTTGACCGAACGGCTGGCCGACCCGGTCGCGGAGCGCCTTGATTTAGTGGTGAGAATGGGGGAGCTATCGGACAGCACGCTGATCGCAACCAAACTGGCACCTCACGATCGCATCCTCGTGGCAAGTCCTGCATATCTTGAGCAGCACGGCGTGCCGGAAAGCGAAGCCGCGCTTCGCAATCATCGCCTTCTCGATAAGCTCCATGGCAACGATCTTCTTGGGTGGTCTTCGATTCTCGGCGCGCCGACAGGGGAGACCTGTGAGCACGTTGTCTTCCGGTCGGACGATTTTGAAGCGCTGAACGGGGCTGCGCTGGCCGGGATGGGCGTTGCGTTCCTCCCAAGCTGGGTATCGGGACCTTCAGTAAAGGCGGGTGATCTTGTACGCCTGACGATATCGAGGGAGAGGTGGAATGAGAGGCCTTCGGGAATCTATCTCCTGCGCGCCCTCCCGGCGCCACCCGCGAAAGTCAAGGCATTCACGCAAGCGCTGAAAGATCACGTGGGAACCCCACCTTGCTGGAGCTGAGAAGCGTGAACGAGAAAAGCTAATTGGCCTGCTGCCACATCAATTAAAGCACCGATGTATGCGGCATTTGCAATCGGGCAGCGATGGGATGCAGGTACTAGATGCTAAAAGATTTCGATAGCTGGACCAAGGTCTCAGACCTACCGGAGGGCACAGCGGCTTCGGCAGATAAGCTATTCAAAGCGATCAACGCAGCGTTCATGCTCACTCAGACGTGCGCGAGGCGGCGATTATCAGAACTTTCATGCGCATGCCTAACTGCGGACGGTTGTTTGGATAGCAGCGAATGGCAGTTTCCCGCGTACCATGTCCATTAACTCGCTAGATGCTTCGCTAGGCATTAGCGTTGGAAATGGGCCGACAGACGACTTTACATGCCGACACCACGTATGTCCGCTTCTCGCGAAATCACCGGAGCAGCGGACTGGCCGTCAACGGCCTCATCTCGGCCATCGGCGGCAGCCAGTTGATTAAGCTTTGTGAAACGGCAATTGCATCAAAAAGATGTGGAGCGGTTCTGCGTTTCCATGAAACGAGGAACTGCTCTGGCCGGCCTCATCACCGCGCGCGCCGGCCGATAGAGGGCAAGGCACAGCACGGCGATCTTGGTGAGCAGCGTGGTCTTGGAGGAGATGCTTTCCGAGGTGTTGAGGAGGATGAGCCAGCCCACGACCGGCAGCCAGACGCCGGGATGGCAGCGGCGCGCCACCTCATGCATGAACAGCCCGAAGCCGGACATCATCAACAGGGTGAAGAAGGCGCCCTGGTAGACCGTCATGCGGATGAACGGGTTCTCGATACCCCATTCGAGGCCGTTGATCCGGCGCAGGCTCTCGACGAGATCGACGCTCGGCCCGACGATCACGTCGCGCAGCTCCAGATATCTGAAGATCTCGAACATCTCGACGCGGGCATTGGCGCTGCCGCCGTCCGAAACGAAGCGGCCAAGCAGTGCATCGAAAAAGCCCTGCGAGGCCAGGACGGCGATGGCAACCGGCAGCAGCGCGGCCAGCATGCTCGCCAGCGCGGCGCCGAGCAGGTTGACGCGTCCGGTGCGCAATTTGCGAAAGCCGTGGAAAAGCACATAGCTGCCGCCCAGGAGGATGGTCACCACCATCGCCGACCGGCCGCCGAATGCAACGAGCGCCGCGCATTGCAGGCCGACCATCGCCAGCCGCAGCGGCGCCGGCAGCGATCTCGCGCCGCTGAGCAGCGCCAGCACGTAGATCGACGTCAGCGTGGCATTGACCAGCGGATGCCCCTGCAGCGCGCTCGAACGCAGGTCGGTGGCGAACACCTCGCCATCGAAACGATAGGGGAAGAGCAGCGTCTTGGTGGCGAACTCGACGAGGGCGAGCAGCGCGTTGGCCGTCATGATCGCATGAATGACGGTGGGCAGCCGGGCGAATGTCCATTCGTCGTCCTCGCCGAGCAAGAGCACCAGGAGCCCGGAAGCCACGAACGTGTCGATCATGCCGGCCATGCCGGGCCGTTGCCTGAGGATGACGACGGCCAGGAGCACGATGGAGATGACGACCATCAGCGCGGTGGCCGGCCGCCGGTCGGCGACGTGGACGCAATAGCCGACCGGATTGCCGAACGTGCACGCACGCCAGGCAAACAGCAGGATGATGAGATAGGTGGAGGGATGGATCTTGGTCGCCGCGCTGCCCGACAGGCCATCGTAATTGTAGCCCAGCAGCCAGAGCATGCCGCCCGAGACGCTGAACAGCACCGCCACGGCGACGATCAGTCCGATCTGCGTCACCGCATCGATGGAGGTGCCGGCGCGGGGCGCGACGCCACTAAGGGTCGAGGCGGTTCCGCTCCAGCCGGAGGCCATGTCAAGCCACCTCGTCGACCAGCAGCGCGCCTGTCGGCACCCGCCCCATGACGGAAATCGCCTGCACCGTCGCCGTCACGTCACGCATCGGCGTGGCGTTCAGCCGCGCGACCAGCACGATCTCGTCCACCATGGCGACAAGCGGCGAGGCATTCAGGTTCTCGGCGAGCGCGCCGCCATCGACGACGACGAGTTCGAAACTCCGGCTCGCCTGGGTCAACATGTGCTGCGCGAAGTAGACGCCGTGGGCTTCCTGGAAGACCGCCTTCGGCCGGCCCCTGCCCAGAAGGGCAACGTTGCTGCCCGGGGCATATCGGCTGATGGCCTCAAACGCATACTCGCCGCGCAGCACATCGAGTATCCCCGGCTGCGGGTCCTTCTGGCCGTTGCTGGCGTTGGTGTCGACGAACAGGACGCGGCTGCCCCTGGCAGCCGCCGCGTTGGCGATCAGCCGCGCGATCCTGTTGCGCTGCGCGCCATCCTCGGGCGGCGACGTCACCAGAATGCTTGGCACCAGCGGCCAATCCGGCGGGCGCCTGCCGGAGGTGAACATGCGCCGCAGCGCCAGGCCGACGACAGCGTCCGTCTTCTGGCTGGCCGCGGCGGCCGGGCTCGCGCCGAAGGGCCACCAGCGCCGCCCAGCCTTCGTTCCCGCCGGCAGGATGCCAAGCACGGGGGCATCGATCACCGACTGCATCTGGTTGCTGGAAAGCACTGTCGGCGAGGAATATTCCGCGATCAGCGCCAGGCCGGTGCCTAGCCCCAATCCACCAAACACCGCGCCAAACAAAAGCAGCCCCAGTGGCGGCCAGCTTTTCTTCTGGGCCGGCATGGCATCCGAGATGACGCGCGCGTTGGTGCTGTCGACGTTGATCTGCTCGCGCGTTTCCTGGGCTCGCTGCAGGTAGGTCGCGTAGACGGAACGCACCGCCTCGAGGTCGCGCTGCAGTTCGCGCAGCCGCACCGATGCCTGGTCGGTGTCGAGGGATTTGCTCTTCATGCCCGCGACCTTCGCTTCCAGCGCCTGCTGGTTGGCGAGCGCCCGCTCGTAGTCGGTCTCGGCGGCCGTCTGGATCCGGCCGAGCTCGCGCGCGATCAGCTGACGCGTGTCGCGCAGTTGCTGCTGCGCGGCGATCATCGACGGATGGCGCGGCCCCAGTTCCGTGCCAAGCTGCGAGACCTGGTCGACAAGAGTTGCTTCCTGTGCCCGCAGGCTCGAAATCACCGAAGAGCGCATCGCTTCCGTGGTCGCATCGGCCGTGCCGTTCTGCTTGCGGAGCTGGTCGACCTGCGCCTTCAGCGTCGCGGTGCGGCTCTGCGCCGCCGAAAGCTGTGTATTGATATCCGTGAGTTCCTGGTCGCTGACCAGGGTGCCCGCCGCCATCACCATATTGTTGGCCGCCTTGTAGGCCTCGACGGCGTTTTCGGCCTGCTGAACGCGCTTTCGCTGTTCGTCCAGCCGCGCCGTGATCGACTTCGACGCATCCGTGGCGGCTTGCGCGCGCGCGTTTGCCTGGTCGGCCAGATAGGCCTGCGCGATGGCGTTGGCCAGGAGCGCGGCCTTGTCGGCACTCTTGGCCGTGACGATCACGTCGATGACCAGGACCTTGTCCGCCCGCTTCACCGCGAGACGGCTGCGCAGCGCATCGAGGGTCGAGAGCGTCCTGTCCTTCTGGTCCGGGCCCGAGCCAAGCAGGCGCGACAGCAGGCCCTGCCCGTTGAATTCCGGATCCGCCGTCAGGTTCGTCGCCTTGATCGCCCGCAGCAGCACGCCCGTCGACTGGACCACGCTGACCTGGCTTTCAACCTGCGTGATGCCGCCGTCGGGTGCCAGCCCGCTCGGATTGATATTGTTGGTGACCACCTGCAGGTCCTGCGGATCGACGATGATTTCCGCCACCGAGCTGTAGAGCGCGGGCGTGAGCAGGCCGTAGAGCAGGGTCGCGAGCGTCAGCAGCACGGCGGTGCCGATGATCCACAGGCGACGGCGCACCAATATGCGCTTCAGGTCGCCAAGCTCGACCGTCGAAGGTGCGTATGATGACGCCGAATCCACCGGTCCCGCTTCCGGAAAGTATTGCTGAGGAACGCTGGGCAGAGATGATAGCATAGCTGCCTCCTACAATACTCCATTTGCCTGCAAGACCAAATTGCGGCGTGAGCCTAGCTATTCCTCCAATTGTTAAAACATTATTAATTATGTTCGCACCTCCTTGGAATTTTGGCACGGGGTTTGCTTAGAAGGAAACCAGAGTGTTGAGATCGCGTAGCAGGAGGCCGACATAGATGGGGCAATGTTTGAACCGGGCCGGCTGCGTTGGCGATGATATGCGCCGGACCGCCGAGCGTCCGATATGCGGGTAAACCTTCGCCTGGACAGCCAATGCGTCCGCGCCTTTCACCTCACGCTGCTCCAACGCCTGGCCGTGCTTCCAGACGTGACGGTGTCCGTCGACGCCCGGCCGGCCGGCGGCGGCATCCCACGCGGCGCGGAAGCCCTGTTCCAACTTGAAACGGCGATACACGGCCTGTCCCGCGACGGGCTGGCGAAACGCGTGCCACTTTCGGACCTCGCTCCCTACCGCACGGAGCAGCCCGCTTCCCCCGACCTGGTGCTCGACCTCTGCGGTGACGTCAATCCGGAAGCAACCCGCGTCTGGCGCGTCACCTACGATGGCGCCAGTGGAGAAGAAGCCTTGCTGGCCTTGATCCTCGACGGCCGGACGCCGCTTGCCCAGATCGAGGAGAACGGCGTTGCGATTGCCGCCGGGCGCCTGGGAACCGAATATGGCGGCATCGCGCTCGCTTCCTTCCAGGACGTGCTGGCGCGCACGGCAACCCTGGTCGTCGCGGCAATGACGGGCGCGGCGAAGGCCACCGCCCTGCCGGCGCTGCCCGAGGCGGCGCGGGCTGGCGCCCCGCCGCCGATGCCCTCGGCCGGCAAGCTTGGCGTCAGGGCGGGCAAGGCGCTGGCGCGGCGGATCGTCCAGAAGATCTATCATCTTTGCTACAACGCGCCGCACTGGAAGGTCGGCTGGCGTGAGACCAAAGGCAGGGATCTGTTCGAGCTGCGCGCGCATCCGGCATCGGGCTGGCAAGTGCTGCCGGACGACGGCAGTCGCTTCTACGCCGATCCTTTTCCGATCCTGCATCAGGGCCGGCTCACTTTGTTCGTCGAGGACTATATTCACCGGCTCGGCAAGGCCATCATCTCCGCCGTGTCGTTCGGCCCGGCGGGGCCGCTCGGAAGCCCGCGGCCGGTTCTGGAACTGCCCTACCACCTCTCCTACCCCTTCGTCTTCGAGCGCGACGGCGAGGTCTGGATGATCCCGGAAAGCTGCGCCAACGGCACGGTCGACCTCTACCGCGCGACCGCCTTCCCCGGCGGCTGGGTCAAGGAATCGACGCTTCTGTCCGGCGTCGTTGCCAGTGACGCCACGCTGGTCGAGCATGGCGGACGCTGGTGGATGTTCGCCACCGTCAGGGATGGTGGAGGCACCATCCGGGATGGCGGAGGTGCCTTTTCCGACGCGCTGCATCTGTGGTCGGCGCCTGATTTTCGCGGGCCCTGGACGCCGCATCCGAACAATCCCGTGCTGATCGATATTGCCTCGGCAAGGCCGGCCGGCCGCATGGTGAAACGCGGCAACGACCTCATCCGCCCCGTGCAGGACTGCCGCCGGAGCTATGGCGCCGCCCTCGGCATCGCCCGCGTTTCGCGCCTTGATCCGACCGGCATGGAGCAGGTCGTTGAAACGATCTTAAATCCCGGTGAGCTATGGAGTGGGCGCAAGCTGCACACGCTAAACGAGGCGGGCGGCTTCGAGTTCATCGACGGCTCGGCGATCGCGCCGCGCTGGAAGCGTGGCGGCGGATTAACCTAAACATTGCTTACCACCAGCCTCACGCAAAGGTTGCTTGAGGTTGATCGAGGCAGAGAGATACTCGGGACAAGGCCCGGAGAAGCATGATGAGCAGCCAGAAAGACCCTGAAAGACCTGCTGGAGACGCCGAGCCGACGACGGTCGACGTGGCGATTGTCGGCGCCGGACTGGCCGGCACGACCTTGGCCACGCTGCTGGGCAGAGACGGGCGCAAGGTCGCGTTGATCGATCCGCACCACACCCATCCCGACGAGTTCAGGGCCGAGAAGCTTGGCACGGGCCAGGGGCGCCTGTTCGAGAAGCTGGGCCTGGACTCGATCGTCCTGCCTCTGATGACGCCGATGGACGACATCCATGTCTTTCGCCTTGGCCAGTTGTTCGCCCGCGAACGGCGCGTGGAATACGGATTTTCCTACGGCGCGCTGATCAACGGCCTGCGCGCCGCCTTGCCGCCCCAGGTGCCGGTCACCGTGGCCAAGGTCACCGAGATTACCACCGGGCCGGACAAGCAGCGGCTTGTCCTGAACACTGGCGCCATCATCGAGGCGCGGCTGCTTGTGGTGGCCACCGGCCACAGCGAGGCGGTGCGGCGCGCCATCGGCGTGCGCCGCATCGAGGAGTCCAAGGGCCATTCGCTGTCGATCGGATTCGATCTTGCGATCACGCCGAGCGAATGCGGCTTTCAGGCCGTCACCTGTTTCTCCAGCCGACCCGAAGACCGTATGGCCTATATCAGCGTGTTTCCCATCGGCGGTGTCATGCGTGCGAACATGTTCGGCTATCGCCAGGCGAACGAGCCTTGGACCAGGGCGTTCCGCAAGGATCCGCAGAAAATGCTTTGCGAAATGATGCCGGAAATCGCGGCGCAGTGCGGCAACTTCAAGGTTAGCGGGCCAGTCGAGATCAGGCCGATCGATCTGACGCGGACGGAAGGGCATCGCCGTGACGGGGTTGTCTTCATCGGCGACGCCTTCTGCACGACATGTCCAACGCCGGGCGTCGGCATCACTCGGGTGATGGCCGATGTCGATCAGCTCTATTCGGTTCACATTCCGCGCTGGCTCGAAACCCCGGGCATGGCGGCTGACAAGATCTGCGCCTTCTATGACGACCCGGTCAAGGTGGCCACCGATGAGGACGGTATGCGTGTGAGCTACTACGCCAGGTCGATCACCACGGGCACCGGACTCGAATGGCGCATGCGCCGCCTGCGCAACAACACCGCGCGCCAGCTGATGATCATCGGCCGCAAGATACGGCATTTCGGCCAGCGGCCGGCGGCCGTGGCCAAAATGCAATAGGGCGCGATCAACCGATCGCGCCCTTGTGCTTTCGCCTCACCGGGCGAACCCGTCAGACGTTCAACCGCTCAGGGCGGCGGCGTTGGAGCTGACGACGGCCCAACCTGGGCCGTGACGACCGAAAGCCTGTCCCGCTTCTGCAAAGTTGGCTTCTCATATTTCTTCAATGGATATACCCTCCTCGCTGGATACCGGGCCAGAAGAGCCAATTTGGTGCCATGTGTCAATTGTGCCACGGACGGCTGCCACAGCTTAAAAGGCACCCTCACCCCAGCGTCAGCCCGGCCTTCCTCGCTTCCGCCCGCAGGAACGGCAGGCCGACGCCGATGACGTCGTCGGGATTGTCGGCTACCGGCCTCCACACGGCGAGCCCGCCGGCGATGTCGGCATCGACATGGTTCATGCTTTCGAGCGTGATTGCGCCGCTGTAGCCGATGCCGGCGATCGCCTTCATGCAGGCCGCCCAGTTGAGCATGCCGCGCCCCGGCACGCCGCGATTGGCTTCCGAGACATGGACATAGCCGAGATAGGGCGCGGCGGCCTTGAAGCCGGCCTCGAAGCTCTCTTCCTCGATATGCATGTGATAGGTGTCGAGATGGATGAAGATGTTGTCGGCGCCGACGCGCTCGATGATTTTGGCAGCGTCTACGCCGCGATTGATCAGATGCGTCTCGTAGCGGTTGCAGGGCTCGATGCCGAGCTTCAGCCCATGCGCCTTGGCGGCCTTGGCCGCGCGCGCCAGGAAGCTACACATGCCGTCGATTTCATCAGCTGTCGGCGCGCGGCCCGAGGTCTTGCCGATCGTGCCATAGGTGACGCCGCCGAGTGCCGCACTGCCGACAGCCTCGCAGACGCCGAAGGCCGGCCCGAGAAAGGCCAGCGCCTCGTCCGGCCGCGCCACCACATCGAGTGAGGCAGGCAGGCCAAGCGACGGAATAAGCTCGATATTCCAGCGTTCGGCGAAAGCGCGCGTGCGCCTGGTGTCGACCTCCTCGGGGCGCAGCAGCGGGATTTCCAGGAGGCCGATGCCGAGCCCCTTCAGCCGCTCCATCTGCGGCTCGATCAGGTCGAGGTCCCAGACCGGCGCGATGGCGAAAGTGTGCAGTCCAAAGGTATTCATCGGTTCAGCCTCTCTGTTCGTGCGCCGCCGCGGCGCTGGTGTCGCCGCCGCCGACGATGCGGCTGACGACTTCATTCATGTTGGTTTTCGCGGTGACCAGATTGGCCTCGGCGCGGCCATGGCGCAGCACGACGATGCGGTCGGTGACCGCCAGCACGTCGTTCAACCGGTGCGAGATCAGGATGACGGCGATGCCTTCCGACTTCAGCCGGCGGATGAGGTCGAGCACGCTCTGCACCTCGCGCACGGCAAGCGCCGCCGTCGGCTCGTCCATGATGACCAGCCTGGGGTTGAAGGTCAGCGCCCGCGCGATCGCCACCGTCTGCTGCTGGCCGCCCGAGAACGAGCCGACCGAGCGGTTGATCGACGGCAGGTGCGCGCCCAGCCGCTCGATCATCTTGCCCGCCTGGCGGTCCATCTCGGCCTTGTCGACAAAGCCTGGAATGAGCCCGAACAGCTTCTTCGTCGGCTCGCGGCCGAGGAAGATGTTGGCGGCCACGTCCTGCTGCCTGGCCAGCGACAGGTCCTGGTAGATCATCTCGATGCCGAGTTCGCGCCGCTGGCCGGGGTCGAGCGGCAGGATGTCCTTGCCGCCGAGTTCGATCGAGCCGGCGTCCGCCCGGTAGATGCCGGTGATGGTCTTCATCAATGTCGACTTGCCGGCGCCGTTGTCGCCGACGAGGCCGAGCACTTCGCCGGCCTCGACCGAGAGGTCGACGCCATGCAGCACGTCGACCGCACCAAAACTCTTGCGGATGCCGTTGAGGACAAGGAGGGTCATACGCGTGACTCCTTGCGCACCTGGTACTGGTCGATGAAGACCGCCAGGATCAGCACCGCGCCGATCGCCATCTGCTGGTAGTAGGATTGCACCGCGAGCAGCGTCAGCCCGTTCTGCAGCACGCCCATGATCAGCGCGCCGATCATGGTGCCGAGGATCGAGGCGCGGCCGCCGAACAGATTGGTGCCGCCGATGATCGCCGCGGTGATCGCGGTCAGCTCGTAGTTGATGCCGGCGGTCGGGTCGCCGGCGTTGACGCGGGCGGTGAACAAGAGGCCGGCAAGGCCGGCGAGCGCCCCCGACAGCGTGTAGATGATGCGGCGATGGTGCTCGACGCGGATGCCGGCGGCGCGCGCCGCGCCCTCGCTGTCGCCGAGCGCCAGCGTGTGGCGGCCAAAGCGCGTATAGGCGAGCAGGCAGTGCGCGACGACGGCCGTCAGCACCAGCAGGATGACCGGCATCGGAATGCCGAAGGGGCGGCCCTGGCCGATATAGACGATTGCGGGCGGCAGGCCGTAGATCGCCCTGCCCTGCGAGATGACCAGTGCCAAGCCGCGCGCCAGGCCGAGCATGCCGAGCGTGACGATGAAGGCCGGCACGAAGGCGCGGGTGACCAGTTGGCCGTTGATGTAGCCGGCAAGCCCGCCGGCGATGATGCAGGCGCAGACCGCGAGCACCGAGGGCCAGCCAAGATTGACCGCCACGAAGGCGCCGGCGACGCCGGCCAGCCCCATCACCGAGCCGAGCGACAGGTCAAGCCCGCCCGAGCCGATGACGAAGGTGGCGGCGATGGCCAGCACGCCGATCGTCGATGTGGCCAGCAGGATGTTGAGGAAATTGCTGAGCGACAGGAAGTAGGGCGACAGCACCGCCATGACGGCGCTAAGCGCCACCAGCACCAGCAGCGATTCCAGGCGAATGTGGAGCCGCTCGACGGATGCGCGCTGCACCCGGGACCAGAATGACATTTGGTTGCACCTTTTATGAGGGCAGTAGGCAGTGGGGATTAGGCAGTAGGGGTAGAAGGTCGATCGAGATCAGCTCCAAGGGCGGAACATGCCTGGTTCCCCTACTGCCTACTGCCTACTGCCTATTCCCTTCCTACTTCACATATTCGAGCATCGGCTCCTTGCCGGCGTCGAGCACGTCCTTGGTCAGCACCAGGGTCGGCACGGCGATGCTGTCCTCGACCTTTTCGCCGGCCAGCGCCTTCTTGACGTTTTCGACCGCTTGCTTGCCGACGAGGTAGGGCAGCTGCGCGACGGAGGCGTTGAGGCGGCCGTCCTTGATCGACTTCACCGCATCCGAATTGCCGTCGACGCCGATGATCGTCACCTGCGGACCCTTGCCGGCGGCGTAGACGGATTCGACCGCGCCGAGCGCCATGCCGTCATTGGCGCAGAAGATGGCGACGAGGTCGGGATGCGCCGTCAGCGTGTCGGTAGCGATCGAGGCCGCCTTGCCGCGGTCCCAGTCGCCCGGCAGCGAGGCGACGATTTCCAGCCCCGGCGCCAGCTCCTTGAGCTTGTCGGCAAAGCCCTTGGCGCGCTTCTCGCCGGTGATGTTGCCGGACAGGCCCTCGATCACCAGCACCGGACCCTTGGCGTCCTTGCCGAGCTTGGAGACGAGATAGTCCGCGCCTTGCGCGCCGGCCGCGCCATTGTCGGAGCCGATGTGGAAGGTGACCTTGATGCCTTCCTTGTCGAGCACCGCCTGGTCGAGATTGTTGTCGAGGTCGACGATCTTGATGCCGGCGTCCTGCGCCGCCTTCAGGCACGGCAGCAGGTTTGTCGAGTTGATGGCGGCGGTGATCATCGCCGCCGGCTTGCGCTCCAGCATGGTGTTGCACAAATTGAGCTGCGGCTCGGCCGCCTGGTCGCTTTCGGCCGCTTGCTGGAAGTATTTCACGCCGGCTTCCTTGGCGCCGGCCTCGACGCCCTGGGCCATCGCGCCCCAGAACGGATTGGCCAGCGTCTTCATCAGCACGCCATATTCGCCATCCTCGGCCTTGGCCATGGAGATGGCCGAGAACGCGATCGCCGCGCCCAAAGCCAAAGTAAATCGATTTATCTTCAGAGCGAACGGTTTCATTTTGGTTTCCTCCGGTTGATGTCACGTGCCGCGAGCCGAGGCCAGGCGCGGCGTTTGCCTTCCGTCTTCGACAATGGGGGCTATTGTCGGTTTCCTCCCCCGGAATGCGGGACGTTGCCTGGCGAGCCAACGGATTCCCGCATCAAAACCTTGCAAGGTTCGAGCCGCGCGATCGGCGGCCCCTCCTCGCCTTCAATCCTGGCAAACAGCGCCTCCATCGCGTGGCCGGCGATCTGGCGCACCGGCTGCACCACGGCGGCGATGGCCGGCCATGTCACCTGCATCCATTCGGCATCGTCGAAGCCGACCAGCGAGATATCGTCGGGGCAGTGCCAGCCGCGCCGGCGGAATTCGGACAGCGCCACCAGCGTGCCCTTGAGGAACAGCGAATAGACCGCCGTCGGGCGTTCGCCTTTTGCAAAGTAGTCGCGCAACTGGGCCCTGAGCGGTTCGACATCGGTTTCGGCAAGCACGACATCGATGCGGACGTCCGGCGCCAGTTTGAGCGCGGTCGAGCGAAAACCGTCGAGGCGGGCGCGCACCGTGGCCGCCTGTTCGCCAAGCCCGATGACCAGGATGTGGCGGTGGCCCTTGCCGATCAGCTCGCGCGCCACTTCGGCGCTGGCGGAAGCACTGTCGGCCGACACGGTGTCGAAGGCATCGTCCGACAGCACGCGGTCGATCAGCACGCCGGTCATGCCATTGGCCTTCATGAACGCGGCCGCCGGGCCATGCTCGTTGCGCACCGGCGCCAGCACCACGCCGGCCACCCGCCAGTCATGCATGCGGGCGAGGATCTCCGTTTCGCGCGCTTCGGATTCGCGGCTGGATGCGGCCACCAGCGTGAAGCCGCGCTGCTCGGCCAGGCTCTCGAGCTGGCTGACCATCTGGCCGAAGAACTCGCTTTCGAATTCCGGCATGATGGCTCCGATGATCCGCCGCTTGGCCCGCCGCATGTCGGAGGCCAGCGGATCGACACGGTAGCCGAGATGCTCGACGGCATCGAAGACGCGCTGCGCGTTTTCTGGCTTCACCGTGGTGACGCCCGCCATGACCTTGGAGACGGTGGCGGCGGACACGCCGGCGCGGCTTGCCACGTCGTGGATCGACGGACGCCGCTGCTGGGCTTGCCGATGCGCCATTGCTCCTCCTCCCGAGGCGCGGATATCAGCATTCTCTATCCGCCGCCAAAATGAGTAAATCGATTTTTCGCGGTTGTAAATCGTTTAATCGGAGGTATTTTATCCATCGAGAGAGGCGCCAGCGGATCGCGCCCGGGAGGAATTGCCATGTCAAACAGCGCCTTGCCGCTGGTCATCAGCGCACCGGAACCACGCACGCTCGATCTCATCTTCACGCCGGACCAGCTGGCGCGCTTCAGGGCGAAGTACCGCATCGTCGAGACGACGCCCGATGGCGTGGCCAAGCTGCCGGCCGACGTGCTGGGCGAAGCCCGCTACATTGTCGGCCAGCCGCCGATCGCGCCCGAGACGCTGGCAAACATGAAGGCGCTGCGCTGCGTCTTCAACGTCGAGACCAACCTCCTCAACAACATGCCCTATGAAACGCTGTTTTCGCGCGGCATCCATGTCGTCACCACCGGCCTGGTGTTCGCCGAGCCGGTGGCCGAACTTGGCCTCGCCATGGCGCTCAACCTCGCCCGCAACATCGTCGACGCCGATCTCGCCTTTCGCCAGGGCAAGGAGTTGTGGGGCGGCGACGGCAACCAGACAGCCCGCCTCTTGTCCGGCGCCGATGTCGGCATCATCGGCTTCGGTGATCTCGGCCGCGCGCTGAACCGGCTGCTGACGGGCTTCCGCACCCGCACAAAGGTCTTCGATCCCTGGCTGCCGCCGTCGATCCTCATCGACAATAGCGTCGAGCCGGCCTCGCTCGACGAGGTGCTGTCGACCAGCGACTTCATTTTCGTCGTCGCCTCGGTCACCTCTGAGAACCAGGGCTTTCTCGGCACTGAGGCCTTCGCCAGCATGCGCAAGGGCGCCGCCTTCATCCTGCTCAGCCGCGCCGGCGTCGTCGACTTCCCGGCCCTGATGGCGGCGGTGAAAAGTGGCCACATCGTCGCCGCCAGCGACGTCTTCCCGGAAGAGCCGCTGGCGCAGGACCACCCGGTGCGTGCCCTGCCCGGCTTCCTGCGCTCTGCCCACCGCGCCGGCGCCCTCGACATCGCCTTCAAGCGGATGGGCGACATGGTGCTGGAGGACATGGACCTGATCGACCGCGGCCTGCCGCCGCTGCGCTCCAAGCGCGCCGAACGCGAGACGGTGTCGCGCATGCGTTCCAAGCCGGTCGACAAGAACTAGGCAATCCGACAAGGCAGATAAGGCCATCCCGCCCGCGCCCATGGACATGGCCGGCGGGACGCGCTTTAGTGACGCAAGGATATCTCCCTACAATACAGACAGCGTGCGGTTCCCAAATAACGGAGATCGAGCGTGCTCCTGAATTTTGTTGATGTCTTTCGTCGCGAACTGAGCGTCATCAATTTCCGTCGCGACGCCATACGCAACGGCATGGTGGCCGAACGCAGGTCGCAGGCCGCAAGCAAGGCCGCTCGCCATTTTGTTGTCGATCGCGGCGACGCGGCCCTCGACGACACAAAATCCGACCCACAGCGCGGCACGGTCCGGACGGAAAAAACCAGCAACCTTACCGGGATAGCCCTGTCGGGCGGGGGCATGCGCTCCGCCTCGTACGGCCTCGGCGTCTTGCAGGCGCTGGCGTCTCTGTCGCCGGCGGGCAGTCCGCGCCCGCTCGATGCCGTCGACTATCTCTCCACGGTCTCGGGCGGTGGCTATATCGGCACCTCGGTCGTGGCCGGGATGATGCAGGACAATCGCTCATTCCCTTTCGAAAGCCGGCTCGACGAAGCGGAAACGCCGGAAACACAGCATCTGCGCGACTTCTCCAATTTCCTGGCGCCGGCGGGCGCCCCGGACTATCTGGTGACCATCGCGCTGGTGATACGCGGCCTGCTGGTCAATGCCTTGATCGTTCTGCCGGCCTTGTTGCTGCTTGCCGCACTCACCATCCTGATCAATCCAACCGTATCGGACCTGATGACGCCCGGCATTTTCGGCTTTTCGGCCTCGAAATTGTCGATGCTCGGCGCAACCATGAAGCACTTTGCGTATACGATGGTTCTTGCCGCGCTGGCGGCATTGCTGATGTTCGGCAGCGCCCTCTACACGTCGCTTGCGTTTCGCAGGGACACGCTGAAGAGCCGCGAAGTTCTCGGCCGTGCCCTGGGCGCGCTGGTTGCGCTGGTGCTCGCCTCGGCCATCATCGAGATCCAGCCCCTGGTCCTTTCCGGGATGCTTGCGAACGCCAACGACAAACAGATCACCTCGGCCAGGGAAGTCATCGTCCTGGCGCAGCCCTTTCAGGATTTGCTCGCGGCTTTCGCGAGCATTCTGCCCTCGCTCGCCACGGTGCTGGTCCCGACGGTGGCGGTGCTGATTTCCGTCGCGCAGAAACTGGCCAAACTCGCGGAGGCGTCGCTCGGCGATGTGACCTGGAGTGCGGCGATGAAGAAAAACAGCAGCCGATTTGTCCTGTACCTTGCCGCCGTGATCGTGCCGTTCATGCTGTGGGTAGCATACATATACCTGAGTTACTGGGCGATCCGGAAAGGCGACGAGTGGTGCGGCGTGGAAACCCCGCGCTGGCTGAAAGCGATCACGCAATGCGAGGGGGATTGGTATGCCCATTGGCAGATATGGCCGCTTTCCCGACTTGGTCCGATCGGCGCAACATATCTGGGCGTCGCCTTGGCTCTCTCGGCTGTCTGCCTGTTGATCGGGCCGAATTCGAACTCTCTCCACAGGCTCTATCGCGACCGCCTCAGCCGTGCCTTTCTGATGCAGAGGAAGACCATAGGCAAGAAACCGTCGGAAGCGGTCGACACCTGGAAATTCTCCTCGTTGAAGCCATTCGACAAGAAAGCCGGAAGCTGGAAGGAGGGCGCAGCCTTCTCGCCCTATCTCCTGTCGAACGCCGCCATAAATCTCGAGGGTTCGAAGGACCTCAACAAGCGTGGGCGCAACGCCGACAATTTCATTTTCAGCCCGCTCCATGTCGGCAGCCAGTCGACCGGCTATGTCCGGTCGACTGATATGGAGCGCGTGGTGCCCGACCTCAGCCTCGCCACGGCAATGGCGACTTCGGGCGCGGCGGCGTCCGCCAACATGGGACGGCAGACCGTCAAGATCCTGACATTCAGCCTCTCGCTCCTGAACATCCGCCTCGGCTACTGGCTGGCCAATCCTATGCGGATCCAGGCGTTCAAGAGCTGGGTGAACCGATGGGTCGCGAATGTCGGCACATGGTATTTCGCGGCGGAGACAACCGGCCTTCTGAGCGAGAACATGCTCAACGTGTACCTGACCGATGGCGGCCACATCGAGAACCTCGGCATCTACGAGTTGCTGCGCCGCCGCTGCAAGGTCATCCTGGCGGTCGACGCCGAGGCTGATCCGGCCCTGACCTTTCCATCGCTGGTCAATCTGGAGGTCATGGCACGCATCGATCTCGGTGTGAGAATTGACCTGGGATGGCAAGCGATCCAGGCCAATTCACTCGGCATCACGCCAGGCGCTCCCTATGGGCCTGGCGGCCCGCCCGGCCGGCATGGCCCGCATGCCGCCATAGGCATCATAAAATATGACGACGACGAAACTGGCGTCCTGATCTATATAAAATCGTCATTGAGCGGCGATGAGAACGACTACATCCTCGACTACTTCAAGCGACATCCAACCTTTCCGCACGAAACGACCGTCGACCAGTTCTTCACCGAGGAACAGTTCGAGGCCTATCGTGCCCTGGGGTTCCACGCGGCACGCGGACTTCTGACCGGCGCCGACAATTTTGGGAAGCCCGCGGCGGCCCCGGCAGGCTGGGGCAGCCAGGTTGCCGAAGCCCTCGCCTTGCTCAATGTGCCAGCATCAATGGCGGCGGCGATCGTGGCTCATATCCAGGTTCAACCAGATCAGACCACCCAAGCGGCGCCTCCTCGCGCTGCCGTTGGCTCAACCAGCCGCCGCCACCGCCGAGAGCCAATTTAATTGGGTCCTGGGCCTGGTTCGTCAGGCCGCAGCGTCAGCACCGACACGCCGGAAGCTGTAACGGCAACGGTGTGCTCGAACTGTGCGGAAAGCGATCCGTCTCTCGTCACCACAGTCCAGCCGTCAGCCTCGGTTCTGACACTCCGTCGGCCTCGATTGAGCATCGGCTCGATCGTGAAAACCATGCCCTCCCGCAGCGCGAGGCCAGTTCCCGGCTTGCCGAAGTGCAAAACCTGCGGTTCCTCATGCATCTCCCGGCCGATGCCGTGACCGCAATATTCACGCACCACGGAATAGCCATTTCGCTTGGCATGTCGTTCGATCGCCCAGCCGATGTCTCCGAGCCGCGCGCCCGGGCGAACCGTCCGGATGCCCATCCACATGGCTTCGTAGGCGGTCTGGACCAGCCTCTTGGCGGCTGGATTCACCCGACCAACGAGATAGGTCTTGCTGGAATCCGCGATATAGCCGCTCTTCTCGAGCGTGATGTCGAAATTGACGATGTCGCCATCCCGAAGCACGTTCGATTGCGATGGAACGCCGTGGCAGACCACATTGTTCACCGAGGAATTCAACACGAAACCATAGCCATATTGGCCCTTGCTTGCCGGCCGGGCCTGGAGATCACGGACGATGAATTGCTCGACCATCTCATTGACCTGAAGTGTCGATAGACCGGCGAGCGAGGTTCGATCCAGCAGCCCGAATACGGACGCCAGCAACCGGCCGGATTCGGCCAGCAACGCCAGTTCCCGGGGCTGCTTCGTCATGCTTCGCTCACCACCAGTGGTAGAGCCGAAAAGCCCGCGGAACTAAGCTCGCGCTCGATGATCTCAGTGAAACTGAGCGTCGGATTGGTCTCGCACAGCATGCCGAGCTTGATCCAATAGGCGGCCTGCGCATTGATCGAACGAAACGATACTTTGCTCGCTCTGCGCAGCTGATCGTGCAAATCATCGTCTATGTTCACGATACCCATCGGATTTCCTCATACGATTCGTATATGTATCGTATACATGCCGTATATGAGAAAGCCAAGGGTGGGCAGCGTCGGAAGCGGCTCAGGTCAAGAGCGCCGCTGACAGCGGGTCCACAGGAAGTGCGACGCCACCGAGCAGCGTATCATGGCCGCCGTTACCGCAAGCCGAAAGCAGCAAGCAGTTCTCGAATATATTTCGCCATAAATTCCCGTTTTCGTACAAAAAACCGGGAACTTTCGTCCAGACCTGCCGTTTTCCACAAGATCGTTGCTTCGACGATCCTGAGGCAATAGGAGGATTATGCCATGAATATCAAGATGATCTGCTTTGGCGCCATGGCGCTTTCGATGGTTGCTGGCTCGGCCCTCGCCGCCGGCACTACCGGCACATCCGCGCTCGACGACCCGGCCAAGATGCAGCCCTTCTATACGGACTCCAGCATGAAGAAGATGGTCAGCAGTGACGACTTCGTGAAGGCCTGGAAGGCGATGTCACCTGAAGATCAGAAAATGGTCATGGCGGCCTGCGACGACGAGGCCAAGAACGCGAATGCCGCCAACAGCCATCCGGAGTTCTGCAGCAGCGTGAAGGCAAACGGCGGCAGCAAGTAGGTACAGCTGTCAGGCGGTATCTTCGTCCGCTGCCAACCAGACGGCGCGACGCCGCATAAACCAACCTCGCCGCCCTCAGCGTGGCGGCGGGGGCTGGCGTTTATGTCTCGAATTGAGAGATCTTCAGTCGCTCAGCCAGCCCGTGATCCAGGACCGCTGTTATACGTCCTTTGAGACCACGGCGGCCACGACGGTCGAAAGCTTCTGGCGCTTCACAAGCACCGGCTTTTGGTAAGTCTTTTTCATGTGATGTCCCCTGCAGGCCCGATAAGCACGCCAGAAGGCACTCCCAGGACGATCTTGTCAACCCGCGGTGACACCGGGCGACGCCCCCTCGGGAGCGCCCCACCAGAACCGCGAAGGCTCGTTACCCGAGCTGGGAACTCGCCGGAACAGCCGTCACAGCGGACAGCTTTTCGCGTTTGTCGAGGGTCGGCTTTTCATAGATCTTCTTCATCGAATGTCCCCAATCCCATGGTCTGGCGCCAGATGCGGCGCGGATCCGGATTCTGTCAAGGCGGAGCCGAAAGCCGCAATGGATCGCGGCGGCGGCGCAACGATACGATCATTGGTCGTCACCACGTCGCGATGCAAGCAGGCGTCGTCGAAAACGGCTCGGTCAGAAGGGACCGGAAGCCACAAACGAGACGACGCTGGACAGCTTTTCGCGCTTTGTGAGCGTCGGCTTTTCGTAAGTCTTCTTCATCGATTCCCCCAGATCAACAGTGCTTCGCGCTCCAGCCGTAACGAGGCTTAGGTCGGGGCCGATACAGCAGCGCCAGCGACCACCTTCGACAGCTGCTCGCGCTTTTCCAGAACCGGTTTCTCGTAGATCTTCTTCATGGATATCCCCAATGCCCAGAATTTGCCTGGCGGCAGGTCGCAGCAGACGTCACCGCTTGTCAAGTCGTGGCCAATAAAATGCTTTCTGGAACGTCACGCAAGCGGCTGGATTTCCAGCGATCTCTCGTCGCCAGCCAGCCTGCTGCCCGGCTCATTTCCGTCGCCTTCCCTTTTTCGCCATGTTGCAATGCGAAGGGTTTGCTGCATTGCAATATCAGTCTGCCGGCCGCCGCTGGCGACGGGCGGGCTTGTACGAAGGAGCCGTCATGGCAGCATCGTTCCGGCCGGACATACAGGGGTTGCGCGCGCTCGCCGTCGGCGGCGTCGTGGCCTATCATTTCGGCCTCACCGCGCTGCCCGGTGGTTTTGCCGGCGTCGATATCTTCTTCGTCATCTCCGGCTGGCTGATCACCACCCACCTCATGCAGGAGATCGGCGACACTGGCCGGCTCGACCTCTGGCGCTTCTATGCCAGGCGGGCGCGGCGGCTTCTGCCGGCAGCGCTGTTCGTCATCCTGGCCACGCTTGCATCAGGCTATTTCATCCTGGCGCCGCAGGAACAGGCGCTCTATTCGCGCGGCGCCATGTTCGCCTCCGCCTACGCCATCAACCTGTGGCTGCTGCGCTGGTCGTTCGACTATTTCGCCACGGACGCCACCAGCAACCCCTTCATCCACTTCTGGTCGCTGTCGGTGGAGGAGCAGTTCTACCTGGCCTGGCCGGCGCTGCTTCTGCTCGCCGCCTGGCTGCGGCCGGGCCGGCGAACGACTGTCGCGGTGATCGGCGTTGCCGGCCTCGCCTCCTTCGCCGCCTGCCTGTGGCTGAGCAGCGCGGCACCGGCCTGGGCCTTCTATTTCTCGCCGCTGCGCGCCTGGGAGTTCGCCGCCGGCGGCCTGGCGACGCTGGTGCCGGCGGCCCTTCTCCGGCACCGCCCGTGGCTGCGGGCTGCACTTGGTTGGTTCGGCCTGGCGCTGATCGCGGCGGCCTATCTCCTGTTGAGCGAGGACCTGCCCTTTCCCGGCTGGTACGCGCTGCTGCCGGTTGCCGGCACGGTGCTGGTGCTGCTCAGCGGCGCCGGCGAGCAGGCCAGTGGGCAGAGCATGCAGGCCCCCGGCCCGGCCGCCGCTCTGTCGCTGCCGCCTTTGCAATGGATCGGCACGCTCTCCTATTCGCTCTATCTCTGGCACTGGCCGGTCATCGTCTATGCGCGGATGCTGGTGCCGGATCTCACCAGCCTGGAGCGCCTTGGCTGCGGCCTGCTGGCGCTGGCGCTGTCGGTGCTGACCTACCACCTGATCGAGAACCCGGCGCGTCGCGGCGCCTGGCTGACGGCGCGCGCCCGGGCGCCCGATCCTGACGCAATGCCCCAGGGAAAGCGCTACGCGCTTTTCCCGGGAAAACCGCTCCGCACTTTTCCTGGAATTGCTCTCATCCCCGCTTTGGCGCTGACCTGTGTGGGCGTCGCGGTGGCCTATGCCAACGCCCATTTCGCCACGCGCAACATCGACCAAGCGCAGCGCGGCATCGAGCAGGCGGCCGAACAGCCCTCCACCGCGCGCGCCACCGACAAAAACTGCCTGCTCGACTTCCACACGGTGACGCCCAAGCCTTGCGTGTTCGGCGCGACGGATGCCGCCCACACCATCGTGCTGTTCGGCGATTCGCATGCCGACCACTGGTCGACGCCGCTGGTCGAGGCGGCGAAGCGCAACGACACCAAGGTTGTCACCTATCTTAAATCGTCCTGCCGCGCCTCGCGGCTTTCCACCTTCAACGCCGTGCTGAAGCGCGACTACACCGAATGCGACGCCTGGCGCGAACAGGCGATAGCAGACATCATCCGCAGCAAGCCGCGCCTGGTGGTGATCTCGGAATTCTCCATCGGCAATTTGACCCGCGAGATGTCCGCGGCCGGCCGCGCCGCCGAGACCGCGCGCTGGCAGACCGGCCTGCGCTCGACCCTGCAGGCCTTCAGCCGGGCCGGCGTCGAGACGGCGGTGATCCGCGACACGCCGATCAACGACAGCTTCGCCGACACTTGCGTTGCCCGCGCGCTGTGGCAGCGCGAGACCCCGTCGCGCTGCGACACGCCAAGGGCCGACGCCGCCAATGACAAGGCCGCCGCCGCCGAGCGCGCCGTGGTGGCAAGCGTGCCCGACACGCTCTATGTCGACCTAACCAACCGCTTCTGCGGCCCGAATTCCTGCCACGTCGTCATCGGCGGCAAACTCGCCTTCCGCGACAGGCACCATCTGGCGACGGCGTTCGCGGAGACGCTGGAGGGGCCGATCGAAAGGGCGCTGTTTTAGGATGGGTGGGTTCTTCCTTATCCCACGAACACATCTGCGCGATGTTGAGCAAGGTAACTTTGTTGTGGCTGGGTGAAGGCCTCAGTGCGCCAGACGACGGGAGCTTCGGAAAAGCCGAAGCTCTGCATTACTAATTGCTCGAATCCGAGGCGCCGCAAATCTGCTTTGTCGACGCGCGGAGAGATGAGTACCTCGCCGCCATCTTCAAAACTGATGAACCCGCGATCAAACAAATGATCGGCGTCTGGCGTGAGAAGCAGGCCATTCATGCCATCAAGGCGCTCTTGCGCAGACGTGCATAGGCGCCAGGGTTTGATGTGGCTCGCGATCAAGAGCGCGGAATTGGTAACGCCAGTAAGTCGGCAAGAGTGCTCGATAGTTTCAACATTCGCACGAAATTTTCCCTGGCCGCGACGCGCTTGAATCACGCTTTTCTTAACGGTGTCCTCAAGGGTGAGATCTTCCTTGATCCGGCGCTCGACTGCGTTCTCGAGCAGTTCATTGACCACTTCAAAGGTCAGGCTGTTGGCACCACCACGCGCCAGAGCGGCGCCGTCAAAGGCCGCGCCATCGACGATCGTTTGAAACACCTCAGGCGAGACACTTGCTAAGTAGGCCTTTTGATTGCCTGATCCGGAGCTGGGGTTAATTGGCGAGTACTTAGCAGGCAAATGCGGCCCCAACACATCTATCAACGCCTTCGGGCGCACAGGCGGCACAAGCGGTGTCCAGAATACTGGGAGAAGCCAACCCTCCTGGTTCCAGTAAGATCCAGTCTCCTTAAATTCGGCGGGCTTAGGAGCCGTAAATGCGAACTCAGCCACCCGGCCAACATAGCGTATGGCTTGATCGAAGAACGACATGACTAGATCGCCAGGTGCCGCGCGGCGCATGTTGTTATAGAACACGCTGCGCGCGCCGTTGCTTTCAGTCTTTGGAGACCAGAGATACTGCCCATCAATCTCTTGGCGGGCTGTTTGATTATGATTGACCCACCAAAACTGCGGCATCGAGATGATAAGCTAGAGGCAATTGTCGACCACTTTCTAGGCTAGGCAGCCGATCTGTTCAAGGCGCTTCCCCTCACCGCCCCATCATCATCCCATAATGCACCGCCAGCAAATCCAGCCCGACTTTCAACAGCTTCGTCACCACGTCCCTGCCCTCCCCCGTCTGCTCGGCCAGGCTCTTGATCGAGCCGCCGGCGCAGCAGACTTGCTGCACCACGGCGGCCACCTCCCAGTGGCATAGCGCCCTTGTGGCGGCCGCGTGCGCGCGGCCGGCGTCGAGCACGCTGTCGGCGATGCCGCCGCCCTGGCGGCCGCCGTCGACGCGTTCGGTCCAGCGCATCGGTTTCACGCTGGCCTGCTGGCTGCACTGGAAATCCTCGCGGTAGCGCTGGCCGGCCTCGCGCTGCTGGCGCGACAGCGAGGTGATACCGATGAGCGGGTCGACATTGCGCACCCGCACGATGCCGCCGGTGGCGGTGAAGCCGTCATTCGACACCTCGTAGACGCGGCTTGCCTCCTGCGTGCCGGTGGCCAGCCGCTTGCGGCCGAAGGCGTCGGCCTTCAGCGCGAAATCATGGCCGATCTCGCGGCGGATGCGCACCTGCTCGGCCTCGCCCTTGGGCAGCTTCGGCGCCTGGGGTTTTGCGGGTCTGGTTTTCTTGGCCATGGGGGCTCCTTGGTTTTTTGGGGGTAGTTGGGAGTTCGGAGATTCTGGGTTCAGGTGATCGGCGCCTCACGCGACGTTCCGATCACGTCAGGTTGGCGCCGCCCCTCATCGCCCTGCCGGGCACTTCTCCCCGTATAGAGACGGGGAGAAGGACGCCTTCACTGCCGGTTTCGCCAATCGCCAGCGCTGGAGAAGATGAGCGAAGCCTGCGGGCTGCTCCCTTCTCCCCGTCTCTATACGGGGAGAAGGTGCCGGCAGGCGGATGAGGGGCGGCGCCGACCGAACAGGCAGCCCAGCGGATGCGCACATCCTTACGCAGCCCCCCTCCTTCCCGTCGGTTGCGCCAGCATGCCTGCCGCCCTCCTTGCCAGCAGCTCGCGGATGGCGCGGCGTTCGCGCAGTTCGATGCAGAGCTGCGCGCTGGAGGGGCAGAACTGCGCGTTGCCGGTCTTCACCTCGCCGCGCATGAAGCGCTGGATGGCGGACTGCAGGTCGACAAGCTCGGCCTCCTGCACGGCGCTGAGATAGCCGCGCATCTGCATGTCGACGTCAGTCAGCGCGGATTGCGGGAAGCATGAGAACATCGCGGCCAGCGCCTTCGTCGCCTGCTGCAATTCGGCTGCGGTCATGGTTGCGGATCTCCTCGATGATGGCGTTGGCGGCGTCGGTATGGGTTTTCGGCTGATGCCAGCCGGCCGGCTTTTTCGGCCTGGCGGTGCGCGGGGAGAAACGCCGCGCGTCTTCTTGCGTCCGGCCCGCAAATCCCTGCGCGTTTTCGGGGGAAAAGGCGTCGGCCTTTTCCCGGGAAAAAGCGGCAGCTTTTTCACTCTGGTTTCTGGACTCTGGAAGATGCCGCGGCAACGCGCCGGCATTTGCCGCCGCATGCGCCTTTGTTTTCAAGGCGGTGGCGGCGCCGCCGCGTGCGCCGGCGGCGGCCCTCGCCTCGCTTTTGCCCCGGGCCTTGTGCAGCTCCTTGGTCAGCCGCCCGTGGCCGATCTCGCCGCCCTCGCGCTCGAAAAAGGTCAACAGGTCGGCGCTGAGCGCGCGCCATTTCTTCAGCGACAGGCGCGCCACCCGCGCCAGCTTGGCATCGTCGTCGGGCAGCCGGCCGCCGGCGTTCCACATCGCCATCAGCAGCAGCATGTAGGCGCCGATCTGCTCGGTGGAGAGCTGCAACGTGTCGCCGACGAAATCGGAGACGTAGAGCTGCATGAAGGGGCGCTCGCTCATGCCGCCGCCGCGCCCGTATTCAAGCCACGCCTGATGGAACCAGCGGCGGGTTTCGACGTTTTGTCGCGTCGATGACAAGGGGAGGTTTGCCGATGACGGCCTTCATGCCGGTTACGCTGCGATTTTGCGACAACAAAACCATGCTGGTCGGCTCGGTGGCCGACGCCGCGACGGCGCTCCGGCACCAATGGCCGGACAAGACCGCGCCGCGCTACGTCGAGGCGGCCCGGCTGGTTGCCCTGGCCGTGGACGGCACCTGCACCCAGCGCATCGCCTTCGACGCCTTCCTCGAGGCGGCCAGGCAGCAGGGCATACTGGTTGCCAAGCCGCGAAGCCGGGCGCATGATTGGTTCGACGCCGCCGCCGGTCCGTGACGCCGGCGAGGATGTGATGCAACCGCCTGCCGGCCTTGCGCGTTTATCAGCGCGGGCTTGAATGCCGAGCGCAAGGCCAGAGCGAAGGTGAACGCCGTGGGTACGATGAAGACCGGGGTGCCGCTTAAAGTGCGGATGGAGGGTGAGGTGGAAGAGATCGACAGCGTCAGCGACGCCGCCGATTTCCTGCAGCGCTGGCCGATCGAGCGGCGCGGCCACATATACCGCAGCGCGCTCAATGCCTGCAGTGCGGCCATCGCCGCGCAGATTTCCGAGTCCGACGCCATGAAAGTGTTCACCGGCTTTGCCCGGGTCAGCGGCATCCTGGTTGCCGAAAGCGGCCCGGCGATGACGCTCGAGGCAAGGACCGTGCAAAGCCGCATGCCCAAGCAAGGCCGCCACATCCCGAAATAAGGCTGCGGGGCTTTCGTCTCGATCCTGCTTCATCTGAAATCCTCGCGACCGCTCGTCCGCGTGTGCCTGCCATGTCAGCGCCGCCCCTCATCCGCCTGCCGGCACGTGGACGGGAGAAGAATTAAGATCCGGCGCTGACGCCCCCCTCTCCCCGTCCCTATACGGGGGTCCGGAGGACGGGCGAGACCCGTGGCTCGCCCCGGAACGGGTAAGGGTGAGGGGCAGCGCCAACGCTTCGGTAAGTGGCGACCGAACTTTCAACTCTGCTACGTCAGTGCCGCCCCTCATCCGCCTGCCGGCACCTTCTCCCCGTAGTGACGGGGAGAAGGGATGCTCACCCCGGCGCCGCCTCGAAAACGCGGCGGCGGAAGCGCGCCTGGTGGTAGTCGCAATAGCTTTTCAGCGCCCTGGTGCGCATGCCGCAGCACAACATGTCGGCACCTGGCCGGCCGCCCGGCGCATCGTTTTCAGGGTCCTCTTCCAGCGTCAGATCCAGCGGCGCGCGGCAGCGGCCGAACAGGCAGTCGATGAAGCGCATCGCCACGCCATGCGGCTGGCGGCCGATGGCGGTGCGCGGCGGCACCGGCACCTTCAGGCGATAGGCCTCGCCGTCGGCCACCAGCACGCCGACCTCGCGCGCATACAGGCGCGGCGGCAGCCAGGCCGGCGGCGGGTCGCGCCTCGGCCGGGCGACACCCTTGGGGGTACCGGCGACCTTGGCGGCATGCCCGACCTTGCCGGCAGCCGCCTTGCCCTTGGCAGGCGTTCCGGCCCCTCGCTTGCTTGCGGCTCGATCGCCCGCGCCCGGCTTGGGGCCGGCCGGCCTGCCATTGGCAAAGCCGATCGCGCCCAACATGGCGTTGCGGTGCACGATGCCGATGATGGCGTTGCGCGACACGCGCGCGCCGCGCAGTGCGCTGAACGCGGCCGCGATCTTCGAGGCGGACAGCCCCTCCTTCAGCCAGCGGGCGATCTCCTGCAATTCCGCGTCGCTATAGCTTGCCATCTCCAGGCTCCGTCCAAGGTTCCGCCTCCGGCCGCGCGTGAGAGCGCGCGCCGTCAGGCAAGCGTCAGGGGATCGGCCCCGAGTGTCGGGAACTGCGATCAGGGTTTGTGTGGTTAGAGGGCCGGCTTCTCGCCTGCGTCAGCCGGGGCGGATCGATTGCCTGGCGGCGAAGCGCGAAAGCCGCGCTTCGGCCGTAGGTCTGTCAGGCGCGGATACCGCCCTGCCCGTTGTCCGGTCGAACAGGACAACGGTGCCGTCCTGCGTGCGGATGCACGACCGGCCGGTTGGCCCAGAAGAACCCAGGCCGGCGCCATGCCGGCCGAATTGGGGGCCGGAGCCGCGGGGAGCGGCGGCTCCGGCCGTTCCGGTCGCCGGTGACGGGCGGACCGGACCCGAGGCTGGTGCTCTCAAGCATTGGGCCTCGGGCTTCGCCCCGGCCGGGGAGGAGGACGGCCGGGACGGAAGCAAATGGGTGACGGCCTTCGCCGCCGGATGCGCCTCGGATGAGGCCGGCGCCAGGGCGCCATCGAAGCTGGACAGGTTCTGCATGACCAGATATAAGCATAACTCAAAAATAGATGCAAGCCATTCTTTCATAGACGAGAGCCGCTTTCATCGCTCACATGGCGCCATGGCAAAGACTGAACTGTCGATCAAGGTCGGGGCGGCGATCCGCAAGGCGCGCAAGCAGCGCGGCCTGGTCATGCGCCACATCGCCGAGCACAACGACACCGATGTCGCCGCCGTCGGCAACTGGGAAACCGGCCGCAACCTGCCCAAGACCGAGAACCTGCTGAAGACAGCCGCCTTCCTGCGCGTCGACCCCGTCGCGCTTGGCAAAGGCGAGGTCGTCTTCCTCGACGAGGCCGGCCCGGTGGCCGACGCCGAAATCGTCACCGATGCCGCCCCCTTGCCTGCCGGATCAATGGATATCGAGGTGCTGGGGGCCGCGGTCGGCGGCGACGACGGCGACTTCACCTTCAACGGCGAGCCTGCCGGTTATGTCCAGCGCCCGCCGGGGGTTCGCAACCTGCCGAAAGTGTTTGCGTTGCATGTGCTCAGCGATTCCATGGTGCCGCGCTACGAACCCGGCGACCTGATCTATTGCGGCGGCCGCGACGCCGTGCCCGGCGACCATGTGGTCATCGAGACGTTTCCGGAAGAGAACGAACGCAACGGCAAGGCCTTCATCAAGAAGCTGGTCAAGCGCACCGCCGCCGAGCTGGTGGTCGAGCAGTACAATCCGCCCAAGACCCTGACCTTCAACCGCTACGCCATCAAACACGTCTGGCGCGTCATCCCGCTCAAGGAGTTGTTGGGGTATTGAGGGGGCTCTTTCCTTCCCCCTTTGTGGGGTGAGCAGCCGGTTCGCGAAGCGAATTCATCGTGCCGGTGGCACGATGAAAGGCCGGCGAACGCCGGGACGCTGCGAAGCAGCGGGGACCCGGCAGGTGGATCGGCCACCACTCGGCCCTTCGCAGGCTCAGGGCGTTCGAAGCTCGAAAAGCCAAGCAATTGGCTTTTCGTCCGCTACGCGGACCGCTTCTCACCCCACAGGGCGAGAAGGCAGAACCAGCGCCAGCGCTCGCCCGCCCTCTCAAGCCCGCTTCGATCCCTCCAGCGGCACCTCGCGGTCGTTCAGCATCCGCGCTTCGCTGCGCACCCGCTGGCGCTCGTCGATGAACGCCGCCTGGATCGACACCGCGGCGCCCGGCAGCCCGTCGGCGCGGCAGGCCGAGCAGACGATGCGGCCCGACAATGCGGCCAGCGGCGTGTTCCCCGTCACCCCGAACCGCTTCAGCTGATCGGGCCGCCACCACCTGTTGCGGCCGCAATCGGCGCACTCGACCGATATCGAGGCGACATGCGCTATCACCGGTTCCTTGCCTGGCAATGCCATCGCCCCTCCCTTGCCTTTTGTTCCTGATTTGTTCGCATATTCCTGCCTTTTTGCGCGAGAGTCGAGTCGCGCTTTTCAAACTTCTCCAAAAGTTTTTCTTCTACAAAAATTTGAGTTATGCTTATATATACTCACAAATGTGAGTCGGAGGGAGAACCGCCCGCCGCATCAGTTCCGGGAGCGACGATGCACGCCCTTGCCGCCGATTTCGCCCGCGCCTGCGGTTACACCGGCGACAGCCCTGCTTTGCTCGAAGCCTTCGAGGCGATCCGCCGCAACGGGATCGAGCGTGCCCGCCACGATCACATGAGCCGCAAGGCCGTCATCGACGAGCTGAAGCAGTCGGAAGCACTGTTCTTGGCCTCGATCGGCCCGGCCCTGTCGGCGGAAGAAGCCATCGAGGACGCCACCCGCTTCATCGCCTGCTGGCGCAACATGCCGCGCTGGCGCCAGGAGCGGCGCCTGGCCGACCTCATCAGGGCCAGGCAGCAACGCCTCGTGGCGCGCTTCTTTCGTCGATACGGCCACCGGCTCTGGGCAAGGGAGGCGGCGTGAGCCACAGCGAGTCTGGGAGGCGCCAGCGTTGGCATCGCCTTCTCCCCTTGTGGGAGAAGGTGGTTCGGCGCGCTAGCGCCGAGACGGATGAGGGGTACTGGAAGAAATGAGGCGTCGGTAATTCTGCTCTGTCAAAGCGTCTGCCAAGCTGGAACACCCCTCATCCGACCGAGCTCCGCTCGGCCACCTTCTCCCACAAGGGGAGAAGGGATCACCGCCATGCCCAGCCCTCACCTTCGCACCCGCGATTTCAGCCAGCGGTCAAACGCCACCGCCAGGATCAGGATCAGGCCGATGACGATGCTTTGCGTGTAGGACGAGACGTTGTTGAACTGCAGCCCGTTCTGCAGCACGCCGATCAGCGCCGCCCCCACCACCGTGCCGCCGACCGAGCCGATGCCGCCGAACAGCGAGGTGCCGCCGATGACGACGGCCGAAATGACAGTCAGTTCGTAGCCGATGCCGGCCACCGCTTCCGACGAGTTGAGCCTGGCCGACAGCACGAAGGCGGCAAGCCCGGCGAAGAAGCCGACGATGACATAGACCGAGACCAGGATGCGGTCGACGCGCAGGCCCGACAGCCGTGCCGCCTCGGCATTGCCGCCGACGGCATAGACGGCGCGGCCGTAGCGCGTGTATCGCAGCACGATGTGGCACAGGATGGCGGCCATCGCGAAGATGATCGCCGGCACCGGCACCGGGCCGATCAGGCCGGTTCCGAACCAGCGCATCGAGGCGTCGAAGCCCGAGATCGGGCCGCCATTGGAGATGGTCAGCGTCAGCCCGCGAAACACCGTCAGCCCGCCCAGCGTGACGACGAAGGGCGGCACTTTCAGCCGGGTGATGGCCAGCCCCTGCACGCCGCCGGCAGCGGCGCCCACCACGACAGCGGCCAGAAGCGCGGCGAACCAGCCATAGCCTTGCGTGCCTGACGTCGACAGCGACAGCGTGTTGGCGGTGCCGCCCTTGGCGACCACGGCGGCGACCATGCCGCAGAAGGCGAGCAGCGAGCCGACCGAGAGATCGATGCCGGCGGTGAGGATGACGAAGGTCATGCCAAGCGCGATCAGCCCGGTGATGGAGATCTGGCGCGTGATGTTGAACAGGTTGATCGGATCCATGAAGCTCGGCTTCAGCACGGTGAAAACGACGATCAGCGCGGCCAGGAACAGGAGCGGCCCGAAACTCATCAACAGCCGCGCGAAATTGATGCCGCCACGCTGGTTCTGTTCGCCCGCCACGCTCATCGTGCCTGCCCCTTCGCGTCCTGCCTGTCGAGCGCCATCAGTTCCATCAGCTTTTCCTCGTTTGCCTCGACGCCCTGCATCTGCCCGGTGATGCGCCCCCTACGCATGGTGACGATGCGGTCCGACACCGCCAGCACCTCGGGCAGTTCGGACGAGATCATCATCACCGCGATGCCACGCGCCGCAAGCTGCACCAGGATCTGGTGCACCTCGGTCTTGGCGCCGACATCGACGCCGCGCGTCGGCTCGTCGACGATCAGCACCTTGGGATCGCGCGCCAGCCAGCGCGCCAGGATCACCTTCTGCTGGTTGCCGCCCGACAGGCCCTCGATCGCCTGCTCGGCCGATGCCATGCGGATCGACAGCATCTTGCGGAACCCGGCAAGCGCATCGCGCTCGCGCCTCTCGGCCATGAAGCCGAAGCCGTTGCTGAAATGCCCGAGCGACGCGATGGAGAAATTCGGCAGGATACCCAATGCGGCAAAGATCGCCTGGTGCTTGCGGTCCTCCGGCACCAGGCCGATGCCGAGCGCGATGGCATCGGCCGGTGAAGCCGGTGCGATCGGCTTGCCGTCGAGCGTGATCGTTCCCGCCGCGATGCGGTCGGCGCCAAAGATGGCGCGCGCCAGCTCGGTGCGGCCCGAGCCGACGAGACCGGCAACGCCGAGGATTTCACCGGCCTTGAGATCGATGTCGACGCCGTCGAGCACGATGGCATGGGGCGCCTCGGGGTCGCGCACGGTGCGCAAGCCGCGCACCGAGAGCCTGATGTCGCCGGCAACGGCGCGCTGTACCGGCCGCGCATAGAGTTCGGACGCGGCGCGGCCGACCATCTTCTCGATGATGGCAGGCAGTTCGATCGGTCCGTTGTCGCGGTCGAGATGCCCGGCCAGCCGGCCGTCGCGCAGCACCGTCATGCGGTCGCAGATGGCCGCGGCCTCCTCCAGCCGGTGGGTGACGAACATGATCGCGACCTTGTCCTTGCGCAGCCGGTCCATGATCGACAGCAGGCGCTGCACCTCGGTCTCGGTCAGCGCCGAGGTCGGCTCGTCCATGATGATCAGCCGGCTTTTCAGCGACAGCGCGCGCGCGATCTCGACCAGCTGCTGTTCGGCCACCGACAGCGCCGAGACCGGCGTCATCGGATCGATCGTCAGACCGACCCGGGCGATGATCGCGAGGGAGTCTTCCTCCATGCGCCGCCAGCTGACCAGCCCGAGCGGTCCGGTCGGCGCGCGGCCGATGAAGATGTTCTCCGCCACCGTCAGCGTCGGGATCAGGCTCAGCTCCTGGTAGATGGTGACGATGCCGAGCCGCTTGGCATCCTGCGGGCTCGCCGGCTGATAGTCGGTGCCGTCGAAGGTGATGCGGCCGCTGGACGGCGGCATGACGCCGGACAGGATTTTCAGCAGCGTCGACTTGCCGGCGCCGTTCTCGCCGAGCAGCCCGAGGATTTCGCCGGGCCTTATGTCGAGCGAGACGTCGCTCAACGCGGTGACGCCGGAAAAATGCTTGGTGACGCCCTCGACGGAAAGCAGGATGGGTTCAGGCGATGCGGCTTCAGCTGCGGGCAATGGTTGCTCCCCGAGACATGGGACGTCTGCGCTGCCCCTCACCCTTACCCTCTCCCCGTATAGAGACGGGGAGAGGGAGTCGCCAGCGTCGGAGCGCTTCCCTTCTCCCCGTCACTTGACGGGGAGAAGGTGCCGGCAGGCGGATGAGGGGCGGCGCAAACTTCGGCGATCGATCTTGCTCGCGGGACACTGTCCCGACCATGCCGATCACAAGTCCCTACTTCGTCTCGCCAATCCGCTCCGCCTTGTCGAGATTGTCCTTGCCGATGACGATCGGCGTCAACAGCACCAGCTTCTCCTTCGGCTCGGTCTTGTCCTTGGCATAGGCGACCGCGATGCGCACGGCCGTGCGCGACTGCTCGCCCGGGAACTGCTCGACGGTGCCGGCAAGCTTGCCGTCGCGCACCGCGACCAGCGCTTCCGGCAGCGCGTCGAAGCCGTAGATCTTGACGTCGGTGAAGTTGCGCGCCGCACACGCCTCCATGGCGCCCAGCGCCATGTCGTCATTGGCACAGACGATGGCGTCCGGCTTGCCGTTGGCGGCAAGGCCGGCCTCGGTCACCGACAGTGCCTCGGCGCGGGCGAAGTTGGCGGTCTGCTCGAAGATGATCTGGTACTTGTCCTTCAGGGGATCGAGCACGTTGTGCACGCCCTTGTTGCGGTCGATCGCGGGCCCAGCACCCGGCTGGCCCTGCAGGTGGAAGATCTTGGCGCCGTTGGGGAACGCCGCCACCATGGCGCTGGCCTCCGCCTCGCCGCCCTTGACGTTGTCGGCGCCGACATGGGCGAGGATGCCCTCGACGCCGTCGACGCGGCGGTCGATCGTCACCACCGGAACACCCGCCTTGACCGCTTCCTCGATGGCCGGCGCCAGCGCGTTGACGTCGAGCGGCGAGATGACGATGGCGTTGACCTTCTGCACCAGGGCGGCCTCGATATCGGCGGTCTGCTTGGTGGCCGAGTTCTGGCCGTCGCTCTCGGTCAGGTTGACGCCCTGCGCGGCGGCTTCCGCCTTGATCTCGTTCAGCATGTGCACGAAGAACGGAAAGCCGAGATTGGGCACCGAGCCAAGGATGGTGAGCTTGTCTTCGGCGAACACCGAGGGCGCGGCAAGCATCATGGCGCCGAACGCCGCGGACGACAGCAGGAATTCACGTCTGTTCATGGGATCCTCCTCCACAAGAACGCACGCCCCCGAAAACCGGGACCGGTTTCAGGAAGGATCATGCGTCGGTTCAAAGTGTTGGAGCATCCTCCCTGCGCTAGACAACGCATGCCGCTCCAGCTGGCCGCCGCTGTAAAAAAGAGCCTCCCATCGACGCCTGCGCGCGAATGCTAACCCAGGGTCAACCATTTGTGCAACATCGATATAACAGAGCTGCCGGGGCAAATTATCGGAATTGTCGGATTTTTGGATTTCCGCTGCGGGCCGTCCTTTACCGGATGCGAGATAGGAAGGCCGAGCCCCCGTCGGCTCAGAGCCGGCGCCGCCCGCCAGTGGAGTGTGGCTCGCTGAGATGCGGGCGCCAGCCGTGGACCCTGTCCCGCCCCGCCGCCTTGGCACCATAGAGGGCCTCGTCGGCGCGCCTGAGCAGATCGGCGATCTCGATCGGGGCGCTGCCGGGATCGAAGGTCCCGACACCGATGCTGACCGTGACGATGCCCTTTTCGCTGCCGGCATGCGTGAGCCCGAGGTCGCGCACCTTGCCCCTGAGGTTTTCGGCGATGACGAATGCGCCACGCGCATCGGTTTCAGGCAGGATGAGCGCGAACTCCTCTCCGCCATAGCGGGCCGCCGAGTCGGTCGGCCGCCGGGCCGTGGCCCTGATGCAGCCGGCGACGGCGCGCAGGCATTCGTCTCCCGCCGGATGGCCATAGTGGTCATTGAACTGCTTGAACCAGTCGACGTCGATGAAGAGCAGGCTGAGCGGTATCGCGCTCCGCTTGCCCCGGGCGAATTCAAGCGCCAGCGCCTCATCGAAGGCCCGGCGCGTCAACAGCTCGGTCAGCCCGTCGCGGTGCGCCAGCAGGTTCAGCTTCTCGTTGGCCACCAGCAGCTCGGCCTCGAGGTGCTTTGCCTCGGTGATGTCGGAAAAAAGGCTCAGGCTCCCGCCATCGCCGGTCGGCCTGGTCCGGACGTCGAGCCAGCGCCCGTCGGTGAGCCGGACCTGACGCTTGCTGGCTTGCATCTGCGTCGCCACGATGCTGCCGATCCAGTCCTCGACCGTGCCCTGCGGCACGATCTGTTCGCCGCGCGCGGCCGAGGCGCGCAGGATATCGCGATAGTCGGCGCCCTGCACCCGGACATCGGCCGTCAGCGGAAACATGGCCCTGTAGCGGGCGTTGCAGAGCACCAGCTTGCCATCCTGGTCGAACATCACCAGGCCATCGGCCATCTGCGCCAGGGCGTCCGCCAGCCTCATCCGGCTTTCGGCCAGTTCGGTCTCCAGTCGCTTGCGAGCGGTGATGTCGCGATTGTGCGTGATCAGACCGACGACCGCCCCGGTCTTGTCCCTGAAGGGCGCTTTCAACGTCGCCAGCCAGCCGTCGGTGCCATCGTCATGGTGAAGGTGCTGCTCGATGGTGGACGGCACGCCCGTTGCGAGAATGGCGAGCTCGTCCTGGCGGAATCTTTGCGCCGTTTCTCGCGGGTAGAAATCGAAGTCCGTCTTGCCGATCAGCGCCTTGGCGTTGGTTGCATGCATCAGCTCGGCCGTTGCCGGATTCGCGACGATGAACCGCCCGTCGAGGTCCTTGACGTTGAGGCAATCGGGCAATGTCTCCACCACCGCCTTGAAGATGCGCCTGGAATGCAGCGCCTCGAGGCGACGCCTTTCCTGATAGAGCGCAAGCCCCGAGACCGCGACCGAGACGAAGATGAGCAGGGTGGATGGGAGCGTCACTTTGGGCAGAACGATCTGCAGGACGGATTGTGGCAGCACGCTGAGGCCAAGCAGCGATCCGGCCGCGGTTGCCGCCCCCAGAATCATGATGTCCGCCATGGTGGGCGAACGGCCCCTCAGGGCAAGGTTGCCGGCAACACCGATCAGCATGGCGGCAGCGATGCCCACGGCACCGGCGAACGCGCCAATACCGCCCTCGAAAGCCCGGTAGGCACCGGCCATGACTCCGGCGATAATGCCGGCGACCGGGCCACCGAAGAAGCCGGCAACGGCTATCATCGTCGCCCTTAGGTCGACAAGGACACCCGGCTGGATCTGCATCGGCGTCAGCATCAGGATGATGGCGCCGGCGCCCATCAGCAGGCCGAAGGCGGCCGCCCTTATCGCCGCCGGCTTGCGATCCAGCCACACATGCGTGTGGATCCAGACCGAGACGAACATCGCGACAACCGCGAGATTGGCCAGCAATTCGGACCAGGGCGAACCCATTGCGCGCCTTTCCTTTTGCGTGGGGCTTTCGCCGCATCGGCTCCTCGATAGGCCTTCAATGACAACAAAGCGTTACGTCTCTTGCCTGGCCTTGATCCGCGTCAAGCTGGCCCTGTGATCAAGCTGATAGCGGACCTATATCGAAGTCAGCCTCCATCAGGCTCCCGCCATCACAAGGGCGCGTCGTCGCACGACCCTTTCACAACAGGTCAAATCATCATGTACACACATCTGCTGATCGCCACGGACGGGTCGGAACTGGCCGACAAGGGCGTTGCCCAGGGCGTGGCGCTGGCCAGCCGCCTCGGCGCCGCCGTCACCTTTGTCAACATCACCGAGCCGTTCCCGATATTCGCCTGGGGCGGCGCCATGGCCGGCTATGCCGCCGGCGATGAATTCGCCGCCTATCAGGAAGGGGGCCGCCAATACGCCAGGGAAGTGCTCGACAAATGCAAGGCGTCGGCGGACCTGGCCGGCGTGCGCGCCAAGGTCCTTCATATCGAAAACAGAAAACCCGCCGAAGCGATCCTGGAACTGTCGCAGGCGCAAGGCTGCGATCTGATCGTGATGGCCTCGCACGGGCGCCGTGGACTGGGAAGGCTGCTCTTGGGCAGCCAGACCGCCGAGGTGCTGTCCTTCACCGAGATCCCGGTTCTCGTGGTTCGGTAGGCGCGACACCAAACAACGATGCACCGGCGCGGGCCGCGCGGAACCAGCCGACGACCGGGGGTCGTCGGCTGCTCGCTGGCGTGCGGTGGACCCTACCGGCTGTCGGCCTTCGCAATTCTGGTCTGCGGGTCGCAATAGATGCCGTAGAGCGTCTGCAGGATGCGCTCAACCTCCATCGAGGCCAGCCGATAGTAGACCTGCTGGGCGTCGCGCCTTGTGTCCACGAGCTTGAGCGCCCGCAATTTTGCCAGCTGCTGCGACAGCGCCGACTGGTTCATCGCGACCAGTTCGGCCAGTTCGTTGACGCTCGTCTCGCCGTCAAGCAGATGGCACAGGATCATCAGCCGCTTTTCATTGGCCATGGCCGCGAGCAGTTCGGACGCTTCACGCGCTTGCTTGTCCAGTTCGGTGATTTTTATATTGCGCATATGAACACATTATCATATTAAGAGTTACAAATAATATTAGTCTGGCCCCGGCGCCTGTCAAGCCGATGGATCGATACGCGGGGGATTCACGCCAGCACGTTCGTTTGACCCGCATCAAATCGCGGCCGGCCAGGATGGCGCATGATCAGCCACTGCCGGTCTCCATGTGGGAACAGCAATGTCGGCGTTGCGCCAAAGGCGACGCCGCGAAGGAGGAAAGAGCATGGCGCATATTGTCGTCCTGGGTGCCGGACTTGGAGGCACCATCATGGCCTACGAGCTTCGCGACGAACTGGCCAGGGAACACCAGGTTTCCGTCGTCAACAATGGCAGCCACTATTCATTCGTGCCGTCCAACCCCTGGGTCGCCGTGGGCTGGCGCGACAGGCAAGCGGTCGAAATCGACCTTGCTCCGGTGCTGGCACGGCGCAACATCGGTTTTCATCCGCAGGGAGCCAAGCGCGTCCACCCGATCGAGCGCACGGTGGAACTCAACGACGGCTCCTCCCTCTCCTATGACTATCTGGTGATCGCCACCGGGCCCGAACTCGCTTTCGACGAGATCGAGGGGCTCGGGCCGGAGCACAACACCCAGTCGGTCTGCCACATCGATCACGCCCTCAAGGCCAGGACGGCCTTCGACGCGCTCGTCGCCAAGCCGGGTCCGGTCGTCATCGGCGCGGTCCAGGGCGCGTCCTGCTTTGGGCCCGCCTACGAATTCACCTTCATCCTCGACAAGGCGCTGCGCGACGCCAGGGTGCGCGACCGCGTGCCCATGACCTTCGTCACCTCGGAACCCTATATCGGCCATCTCGGCCTCGACGGCGTCGGCGACACCAAGGGCCTGCTCGAGAGCGAGATGCGCCAGCATCACATCAAGTGGATCTGCAACGCCAAGGTCGACAAGGTCGAGCCGGGCAAGATGTTCGTCCAGGAAATCGCCGATGACGGGTCGGTCAGACAGGCGCATGAATTGCCGCTTACCTACGCCATGATGCTGCCGGCCTTCCGTGGCGTGGCGGCGGTGCGCGGCATCGAAGGCCTGACCAATCCGCGCGGCTTCATCGTCGTCGACAAGCACCAGCGCAATCCGGCCTTCCCCGACATATTCGCGGTCGGCGTCTGCGTCGCCATCCCGCCGATCGGCAAGACGCCGGTACCGGTGGGCGTGCCCAAGACCGGCTTCATGATCGAATCCATGGTCACGGCGACGGCGCGCAACATCGGCCGCCTGGTGAAGGGCGAGCAGCCCGACGCCCAAGGCACGTGGAATGCGGTCTGCCTCGCCGATTTCGGCGATTCCGGCGTCGCCTTCGTGGCGCAGCCTCAGATCCCGCCGCGCAACGTCAACTGGTCGTCCTCCGGCAAATGGGTGCACACCGCCAAGGTCGGCTTCGAGAAATACTTCCTGCACAAGATCAGGACCGGCAAGTCCGAACCCTTCTACGAGCGCCTCGCGCTGCAGGTGCTGGGCATCGACAAGCTCAAGCAGATCAAGGTCGAGGCGCCAGCGGATGTCCCGGGAGCCTGACCGGAGCAAGCCGCCGCGGCTGGCCTTTTTGCGGACGGCGGATGGCGGGCGCGGCGACGGCCCGCAACCGCCGGCGGCAAATCTGGCGCCGCCTCTTGCGGCCAACGATAACATTCATATATTTAGATATAATCATATACAAATGGAGATGACGATGTCCCTCGACCGTTCCGTTCTCGCTTTCGCCGGCATCATGGTGCTGCTCTCCGTCGTGCTCACCGCCTTTGTCTCGCCACTGTTTGTCTGGCTGACGGTCTTCGTCGGGCTCAACATGCTGCAGTCGGCGTTCACCGGCTTCTGCCCGGCGGCGATGATCTTCCGCAAGCTCGGCGTCAAGCCGGGATGCGCATTCTAAGGAATATCCGGATGCGCATGCCTCTTTTGTTCGCCGCGTTGCTGGCGGCCTCTCCGGCGCTTGCCGGCACGCTGACGCTGGCGCCGACGACGGTGACCGAATGGAAAGCGGTCTATGGCCGTGTCGAGGCGCGCGACACCGTTCCGGCGCGCGCCCGCATCGGCGGCCTGATCGTCGACCTGGCGGTCACCGAGGGCGAACTGGTCAAGGCGGGGCAGAAGATCGCCACCGTCCAGGACGACAAGATCGCCTTTCAGGTCGCCGCGCTGGACGCCCAGTTGCGCGCCTTGCAGGCACAGCTGGAGACGGCGCAGTCCGAACTCGCCCGCGGCCAGACGCTGGTCGACAAGGGCGTGATGACCGCGCAGCGCCTCGATCAGCTGCGCACCGAGGTCGACGTCGCGCGCAACCAGCTTGCCGCGACCGAGGCGCAGCGTTCGGTGATCGTGCAGCAGGGCGCCGAGGGCGATGTCTTTGCTCCCGGCGACGGTCGCGTGCTGACCGTGCCGGTGACGCGCGGCGCCGTCATCATGGCCGGTGAAGTGGTGGCCAACATCGGCGGGGGCGGCGTGTTCCTGCGGCTGGCCGTTCCGGAGCGTTACGCGGCGTCCCTGAAGCAGGGAGCCGCCATCCGCATCAATGCCGGCGGCAAGGAGTCCGCCGGTCGCCTCGCCAAGATCTATCCGCAGATCGACAATGGCCGCGTCATCGCCGACGTCGAGGTCGACAATCTCGATACCGATTTCATCGATGCCCGTGTCCTGGTCGAACTGCCGGTCGCCGAGCGCTCCGCACTGCTGGTGCCGGCGTCGGCGATCCAGACCCGTTCGGGTATCGATTTCGTGCGCGTCGCCACCGGCGGCGCACAGGCCGAACGCGCGGTGGTCACCGGCGAGCGGACCAAGCGCGCCGACGGCGACTATGTCGAGATCCTGACAGGCCTCGCGGCCGGCGATGTCGTGGTCACGCCATGAAAGGTCCTGTCTCGTTCGGTATCGCCGGCGCGCTGACGCGGGCCTTCATCGCCTCGCCGCTGACGCCGCTGTTCCTGGTCGCCGCCTTCGCCTTCGGGCTGGTGGCGCTGCTCACGCTGCCGCGTGAGGAGGAGCCGCAGATCTCGGTGCCGATGGTCGACATTTCCGTGCGCGCCGACGGGCTGAAGGCCGACGACGCCGTCAAGCTGGTCACCGAGCCGCTGGAGACGATCGTCAAGGGCATCGACGGCGTCGAGCATGTCTATTCGCAGACGCGCGACGACCAGGTGATGGTCACCGCCCGCTTCGTCGTCGGCACCTCGTCGGACGCCGCCGTGCTGCGCGTCCACGACAAGGTGCGCGCCAACATGGATCGCATTCCCGTCGGCGTGCCCGAGCCGCTGATCGTCGGCCGCGGCATCGACGACGTCGCCATCGTCACGCTGACGCTGTCGCCGAAGCCGGAGGCGGCGGCGCGCATGACGGCCAACGACCTCACCCGCATCGCACGCGAACTGCGCACCGAGATCGCCAAGATCGACAATGTCGGCCTGACCTATCTGGTCGGCGACACCGGAGAGATCATCCGCGTCAACCCGAACCCGGAAAAGCTCGCCCTTTACGGCGTCACCCTGCAGCAGCTCGCGGCCAAGGTTTCCGGCGCCAACAAGGCCTTTCCGGCGGGACGCGTTCGCAATCAGGGCGAGCAGATCGACATCGTCGCCGGCGAGACGCTGGCCTCGCCCGACCAGATCGCCAACTTGCTCTTGACCTCGCGCGACAGCCGCCCCGTCTATGTCCGCGACGTCGCCGACGTCGCCTTCGCCACCGACACCGGTGATGCGCTGGTGTCCACGGTCACCCGGGCTGGCGCTGGCGTCGAGCGCGTGCCGTCGGTCACGCTCGCCGTCGCCAAGCGCGCCGGATCGAACGCGGTCGCGGTCGCCGACGCCATCCTGCACCGGGTCGCCCTGCTCCAGGGCGGACTGATCCCCGGCGATGTCTCGATCGACGTGACGCGCGACTACGGCGAGACCGCCAACGACAAGGCCAATGAGCTCCTCTACCATCTCGGCCTGGCGACGATCTCGATCATCCTGCTGGTCTGGGTGGCCATCGGCCGCCGCGAAGCCATGGTCGTGGCCGTCGTCATTCCGGTCACCATCCTGCTCACGCTGTTTGCCTCGCGCGTCATGGGCTACACGCTGAACCGCGTCTCGCTGTTCGCGCTGATCTTTTCCATCGGCATCCTCGTCGACGACGCCATCGTGGTGATCGAGAACATCTCGCGCCACTGGGCCATGGGCGGCGGGCGCGATCGCCGGCAAGCGGCGATCGAGGCGGTGGCCGAAGTCGGCAACCCGACCATCGTCGCCACCTTGACCGTTGTCGCCGCACTGCTGCCGATGCTGTTCGTCTCGGGAATGATGGGCCCCTATATGAGCCCGATCCCGGCCAATGCCTCGGCGGCGATGATCTTCTCCTTCTTCGTCGCGGTGACCGTGACGCCGTGGCTGATGCTCAAACTCGCCGGACGGGCGCCGGTGCACGCCCATGCGGATCATGGCAGTGGCGGCCCGCTCGGCCGCGCCTACACCGCCGTCGCCCGGCCGATCCTGGCCTCGAAGAAGGCGAGCTGGGCCTTCCTGCTTGCCGTCGGCGTGCTGACGCTCGGCTCGCTCGCGCTGTTCTACACCGAGCATGTCACGGTCAAGCTCCTGCCCTTCGACAACAAGTCCGAACTGTCGGTGACCATCGACCTGCCGGAAGGGTCTTCCGTCGAGGCGACCGATGCGGTGGCGCAGGCCGTCGCCGCCAAGGTTCTCGAGCTGAAGGAGGTCCGATCGGTCCAGACACATGCCGCGACGGCGGCGCCCTTCAACTTCAACGGCCTCGTCCGCCATGCCATCCTGCGCACCGAGCCGCAGCAAGGCGACGTTGCGCTCAACCTGCTGCCGAAAGCGAACCGTACCCGGTCCAGCCATGAGATCGCGATCGACGTCCGCCAGCGCATCGCCACGATCCCCGTGCCGGAAGGCACCAGCCTGAAGGTCGTCGAGCCGCCGCCCGGTCCGCCGGTGCTGGCAACCCTGCTGGCCGAGATCTACGGACCCGACGGCGAGACGCGCCGCAAGGTCGCCGCCAAGATCGAGACGGCGTTCCGCTCCGTTCCCTTCATCGTCGACGTCGACAATTCCTGGGGACAGCCGGCACGCCGGCTGCGCGCCACGATTTCCACCGACGATGTGGAGTTCTTCCATGTCGAGGAAAGCGACGTCTTCGACACGCTCGCCATCCTCAACGGCGGGAAGACCGTCGGCTACTCGCATCGCGGCGGCGGCCGCCAGCCGATCCCGATCCGCATCGAGCGGCCGAAGGGCGAAAGGACGCTCGACGAGCGCTTCCTGACCACGCCCATTCCGGCGAATGTCCTGCCCGGCGACCGCGGCGTGGTCGAGCTCGGCGATGTCGTGCGGGTGACGCCGGAGCGCGCTTCGTTCCCGGTGTTCAGGCACAATGGCCGCGCAGCCGAAACGGTGACGGCAGAGCTTGCCGGCAGCTTCGAGGCGCCGCTTTACGGCATGCTTGCCGTCAGCAAGGCCATCGACGCGCAGGACTGGACCGGACTGCAGAAACCCGCGATCTCGCTGCATGGCCAGCCTGAGGATGAAAGCCGGCCGACGCTGCTGTGGGACGGCGAATGGGAAGTCACCTGGGTGACCTTCCGCGACATGGGCGCTGCCTTCGGCGTCGCGCTGCTCGGCATCTACATCCTGGTCGTCGCCCAGTTCGGCTCGTTCAAGGTGCCGCTGGTGATCCTGACGCCGATCCCGCTGACCTTCATCGGCATCCTCGGCGGACACTGGCTGTTCGGCGCGCCGTTCACCGCCACCTCGATGATCGGCTTCATCGCGCTGGCCGGCATCATCGTGCGCAATTCGATCCTGCTGGTCGACTTCATCCGCCACGCGGCGTCGCCCGACAGGCCGTTGCGCGAGGTGCTGATCGAGGCCGGCGCGATCCGGTTCAAGCCGATCCTGCTGACCGCACTTGCCGCCATGATCGGCGCGGCGGTGATCCTGACCGATCCGATCTTCCAGGGGCTGGCGATCTCGCTGCTGTTCGGCCTGGCCTCCTCGACGTTGCTGACGGTGCTGGTTATCCCGGCGATCTACCGCGTGCTGCGCACCTAGAGATGCGGCTGAATGCTGACTTGGATCGACGCGCGAATGATTCAGTCGAGGAACGGGGCGTGGCGGCTGTCGCTCGTCGCCGACGGCAATCTCGTCAGTCGCTGACGTCAAAGCGCGTCTCGCAGCCGCTCAAGCAGGCGGCGAGGGCCTGACAACGGATGCTTTGACCCCGGAACCTGGGCATCTGGGTTGAGTTCAGGCATCGGCGCGCCAGGGCAGCCGTCCTGGACCTTGGTCCAGGACGGAGCATTGAGCACGGTGTCGCAGCGCGCCAGGTACGTGCTGCCCACCACCACGAGACAGGCAAACCCGCCCCCCGGGATGAACTGGCCGTTGGCACGGCAGACGGATGTAGCCGGCGCGGGTCCTGGCGCCGGGTCACCTGGGCAATGGTCAAGAACCTCGTTCCAGGACATGATGTTGAGGTTCATCTCGCAGCGGGCCAGACGGCTCGTCTCGCCGACCCTCAGACAGGCATACTGCCCGGGCTCAAAACGTCCCATGTTGGCCATGCAAGCCGCATCGGCCCACGCCGGTACCGTCATACCGACGAGCGCAACGGCGGCAGGAAACACGGTGCTCTTCAACTTGTTGGATCCATCGCTGATGCTGGCTCCATCGCATTGTCCGATTGTGGCAACATGAGGTCCAGATAGAGCTTGGCCATCAGAGACAAGGTGAGGCGTCACATGCTACCGGCGCGCAGTGCGCGGCTGAGGCCGACGCGATCAGGTTCAAGCCGATCCTGCCGACGACGTTGCTGACGGTGCTGGTCATCTCGGCGATCTACCGGTTGCTGCGCACGTGAACGCGAACAGACGGGCCGGATCCTGACCTGGATCAATGCCAGGCTCCCGAACGGCGGCTGGTGACGCGGAAAACCGGGATACCGGGCCTGGCTCTGGGGACCTGCGGTTTGCTTGCCACGGTTCCGAACTTGACAAGAGTCAAGGTGATCAGGCCGTCCAGGCTGTAGGACCTGTCCGGCGTGGGCCGGAACCGGAGTCCGCATGAGAGTCCAGGGACGAGACGTGGAGAGTTCAGTCATGCAGCCTCTGGCCCCGGTATTCGTGGCCCGGGGATTGACCAAGGTCTATGGCGCGGGCGATTCACGTGTCCTGGCGCTGAAGGACGTCGACCTCGATATCCGACAAGGCGAGTTCATCGTACTTCTCGGCCCTTCCGGGTCAGGCAAATCGACCCTGCTCAACATCCTCGGCGGATTGGACGCTCCAACGTCAGGCACGGCGACCTGGCGAGACCACGAACTGACCGGAGCCAGCGACGAGCAGCTCACGACATACAGGCGCGAGCATGTCGGCTTCGTGTTTCAATTCTACAACCTGATACCGAGCCTCACTGTCGAGGAGAACGTGCGGCTGGTCGCGCAGATCGCCAGCAATCCAATGACACCAGCCGAAGCGCTCGAACTCGTCGGACTGTCACATCGCGCCGGTCACTTTCCTTCACAACTGTCCGGAGGGGAACAGCAGCGCGTCGCGGTGGCACGCGCAATCGTGAAACGGCCGGATATCTTGCTCTGCGACGAGCCGACCGGTGCGCTCGACGTCGACACCGGCAGGCTGGTTCTGGCGGCAATCGCCAAGGTCAATGCGGAGCTGAACACGACGACCGCCGTGATCACTCACAACTCGGCAATCGCGGGGATGGCTCATCGCGTGTTGCGGCTGAGCGGCGGGCGCATCGTCAAGGAAGAAGCGAATCCGCGGCGCATCCGGGCCGAGGATGTGACATGGTGAACGTCCTGGACATCAAGGTGGCGCGCGACCTCTGGTCGATGCGGCTTCAGGTCCTCAGCATCGCGCTGCTCGTCGCGGCCGGCGTGGCCGTCTTCGTGATGTCGGTGTCGAACTACCAGGCGCTGATCGGCGCCATGGAGGCACACTACCGCAACGAACGGTTCGCCGACATCTTCGTGGGCATGACGCGGGCGCCGCTCTCGATCGTCGACCGGCTGCGCGAAATCAACGGCATTGGCATCGTGGAGCCGCGCGTCGCCGAGCCGGTGCGCGTGATCCGCGAGGACACCAACCTCCCGATCTCGGGGCGCGTCATCTCGCTCCCGGCCGCGGGTCAGCCATTGCTCAACTGCCTGCATCTCGTGCAGGGACGCTGGCCTGATCCGCTGCATCCGGAAGAAGTCATCATCAACGCGGCGTATGCCGAGGCGCGCGCCGTGCGGAGCGGAGAAACCATGGCGGTGGTGCTCAATGGCCGGCTGCAAGGCTTCCGCGTCGTGGGCACCGCCCTGTCACCCGAATTCATCTTTGCCACCCGCGCCGCGGTGCCGCTTCCGGACGATCGGAATTTCGTGGTGGTGTGGGCAAGCGAGGATGCGGTGGCAAGCGCCTTTGACATGAAAGGCGCCTTCAACGACGCGCTGATGACTCTGGCGCCCGGCGCAGGGCCGCAGCATGTCCTCGAAGAGGTCGATCGTTTGCTGGCGCCATACGGCGGCACCGGAGCCTATGGCCGGAGCGATCAGCCGTCGCACCGCTTTCTCAAGGATGAACTGGCGGAGCAGGAGACCCTGAGCATCGTCATGCCGTCGGTCTTCTTCGGCATCGCGGCGTTCCTGCTCAACGTCGTCATCGGCAGGATGGTGGAAGCACAACGGGGTCAGATCGCTTCGCTGAAGGCGTTGGGGTTTGCGAACCGGACCATCGCCTTCCACTACTTCAAGCTGGTCACCGCCATCGCATTGCTGGGATCGGCGATAGGTCTGGTCGTGGGGCGCTGGTTCGCGATTGGGGTCGTCGGGAGCTATGCCGCTTTCTTCCGGTTTCCATCGCTGGAGGCGCAACTGGAGCCATGGCTGCTCGTTGCGGCGACCCTTGTCAGCGTCGGCGCGGCGAACCTTGCCGCGGCATCGGCGGTATACCGGATTGCCATGCTTGCTCCCGCCGAAGCCATGCGTCCCGAGACGCCGCCCGCGTTGCACACTTTCAGCTGGCTGCAGACGATTGGCAGCCAGCGAATTCCGCTCCAGTACGTGATAGCGGCGCGCACGATCCTCGGACGGCCCGTGAGGACGCTGTTGACGACCGTCGGAATCGCGCTGGCCATTCCGCTCATTCTGTTCGGGCTCTACTGGTTCGACGCCATCGACTACATGATCGATGTAAGTTTTGGACGCATCGAGCGCGGTGACGCCTTTGTTACCTTCACGGAACCGGTCTCGGCGGATGCGCTCTACGAATTGCGGGCGATACCTGGCGTGCTCGAGGCTGAAGTCCAGCGAGTCGTGCCGATCACGTTGCGAGCTGGGCATCGCGCCTATCGCACCTCGGCGACTGGTTTGGATTCCGGTTCCGAGCTCAAGGTGCTGAGAGACAGCGCGCTACGGCCGATTGCCGTACCCTCCGATGGCATCATGCTCAGCCGGACGATCGCGAGGCAGCTCGACCTCGAGGCCGGTGACAGTGTCACGATCGAGGTGCTCGAAGGCAGCCGACCCGTGAGAGAAGTCACCGTCCGCAGGATTTCGGACGATATTTTGGGGGCGTCGGTGACGATGGAGCGCACCGCACTCAATCGTCTGATGCGGGAGGGTTCCGTTGCGAATCTCGCGACCTTCAGGATCGATCCGGGTCAATCTGAACGGCTCTGGTCGAGGATAAGGTCAATGCCGAAGATCGAGGGAAGCTCGGTCAAGGCCCTGTGGTTTGCGTTGTTCAACGAAACGATCGGCGGAATGGTGGTTATCGGCGCGCTGGTCCTCTCAGGGTTTGGAATGCTGATCGCCTTAGGCGTGGTCTACAACAGTGCCCGCATCGCCCTGCAGGAGCGCGCCTGGGAATTGGCCAGCCTGCGCATCATCGGACTGACGCGGCGTGAGGTATCCGCCGTCATTATCAGCGAGCTTGTCGTGGAGCTGATTGTGGCTATCCCCGCCGGGCTCCTGATCGGTCGGTACCTGATCGAGTTGATCGCGTCGGCGCGTGCGAGCGAGTCGTTTCAGATCCCCGCTGTGATCGATCGCAGCAGTTATGCCATCGCCGCGCTCCTGGTCATCGGCGCGGCAATTGCCAGTTTCATCACAATCCGCCGCAGGATCGACAGGCTCGATCTCGTGGCTGTCCTGAAGACGAGGGACTGAACATGAAGCGTCGAACAACTTCGATCGCGGGCGCACTGGTGCTGGCGCTTGCGGCACTGGGTTTCTACTGGCTCCTGATGCCGCAGCCGACCCTTGTCGAAACCGCCGAGGTGGTGACCTCGCGCTTCCAGGACACGGTTGAAGAGGACGGCCGCACGCGCGTGCGGGATCGCTATCTGGTGTCGGCGCCTTTGTCCGGGCGTATCCAGAGGTTGACACTCAAGGCCGGCGATACCGTGCGGACGGGACAGAAGCTGGCGACTATTACGCCGCCGGTTTCGCCGCTTCTCGACCCCCGCGTGCGGCTGGAACTCGAGGCCCAGGTCGGTGCCGCCGAGGCGGCAGTCGAGGAGACGGCATCGCTTCACGAGCAGGCCAAGGTGCTGCTGGCTCAAGCCAGTGCGGATCTCGAACGCACGAGGGAGCTCGTCAAGCGCAACGTGGCGGCCGCGGCTCAGCTGGAGCGTGAGGAATTCCTGTTCCGCTCCACGCAGCGACAAACCGATGCCGCCGAGCGGCGCTGGCACGCGGCCACGCATCTTCTGGAACAGGCGCGCGCGGCACTGAACTCCGCCGACAATTCCGAGGTCAGCGAGAGTTTCCCGGTATCCTCCCCCATCGACGGCCGCGTTCTCAGGGTCATGCAGGAGAGCGAGACCATTGTCGCGCAGGCAGCCCCGTTGCTCGAATTGGGTGATCCTGGCGATCTCGAAATTGCCGTCGACGTTTTGACGACCGATGCCGCCAGAATAAGGGAGGGCGACAAGGTGATCATCGAGCGCTGGGGCGGCCCCACGGATTTGCATGGGGCCGTGCGGCGCGTCGAGCCCTCCGGCTTCACCAAAGTCTCCGCGCTCGGCGTCGAGGAGCAGCGCGTCTGGGTGGTCGTCGACATAACCTCGCCACGAGAGACGTGGGCCAGCTTGGGGGATGGCTACCGCGTCGAGGTCAAGATCGTGGTCGACGAGAACGACCAGGCAATCGTCGTGCCGATCGGAGCCCTGTTCCGGCGCGGCGATGCCTGGAGCGTCTTCGTTGTCGAAGCAGGCCGCGTTCATCTCCGAGGGATTGAGGTTGCGCGGCTTTCAGCACGCGTTGCAGCCGTGGCGCAGGGCGTGCGCCCTGGCGAGATCGTCGTCGTCTACCCACCTGCCAGCCTTGCCGAGGGGAGCGAGGTCAAGCTCCAGTAAACGTGCTGTTCGACGGTGCTGCCTGGGACTGAGTCAAACCGATCGCCGACGTCCATGCCACGGAGACGCCCAGCAACGCGATGAGAGCACGACGACGCGAGAGCATTGATTTCTCTTCCAAATTTTGGACTTTTAGCACGGGCACCGGTTGCGAACTTGACCTGTGTCAATGAAAGCGTGGTCTGTCGGTGCGCAGCGAGAGCGGGCGAAGATTACAGGAACCTGTGAAATCGCCCTGAGCGGCTTGCCATGGCAATGCGGTGCCGCAGATCGGCCTCGATACCCCAAATATCCAACATCGTCAGCCTGCTGCGGTGAGCGTCAGGATCATTGGTCCATCGGGTGAACAGCTGCAGCGCTTTGATCCAGGTCAAGGCACGGGAAGCCGACTTGCCTGTTTCTGATGGACTTCCAGCAAGGAGTTGACGGTATGCACGCTCGAGCTTCCTCCGACGTACAGGTCTGGGATCCTTTTGTTCGCATAGCTCACTGGACGGTCGCCGTCGGATTTTTCGTTGCATACCTTACGGAAGACGCAAAGATCGTCCACGTGTGGGCGGGCTACATTGTCGGAGCGCTGGTCTTCGCCCGTATCGTGTGGGGATTTGTCGGGCCGCGCCATGCGCGGTTTTCTGACTTCATCACCGGTCCGGTAGCGGCCACCCACTACCTCTGGGACCTCGTGCGTGCGCGTGCAAAGCGCTACGTCGGGCACAGCCCGGCCGGCGGCGCAATGGTGATCGCGCTTTTGGCTTTCCTGGCTGCGACGGTGGTGACCGGGCTTGTCCGGTATGCTGAAGAAGACGCTGCCGGGCCGTTGGCCCCACTGTACGCGCAGACATCATCTATCGGGGGAGCGCAGACCGTCGAAGACGACGAGAATCAGGTCGGAGAACGCGGAGGCAGGAGTGCCTTCAGTGAGTCCCACGAAGTGATTGCCAGCATAACGCTTGGCTTGATTGTCTTCCACGTTCTCGGCGTAATCCTGGCAAGCTTCGTGCATCACGAGAACCTCGCGAGGGCAATGGTTACCGGACGCAAACGACCTGACTGACAACCAAGTGCCGCGGATGTCATGGGGGCTCACAAGGATGCTGCTGTCGGCCATGCGACAGAGGTGCTGTCCTTCAGCACGTGCCCCATGCTGATTGTTCGATAGGGACTGTGGCCAAGCCGACCCGACATTTCAAGATGCCGATCAGACTTCTGACCTGGATCAACACCGGGCTCCTGAAAAGAGGCTAGAAGCGCCAAAACGGCGCCTGCCAGCGGCGAAACAGGTGGCACCATGTTCGAATACAGCGTTGAAGCCAGACGGACCGATGCACGAGGCAGCGTGGCCACCACCAAGAACGCCACGCTCGTTCTCGACACCTGCCTCGAGGGCCGGGCCGATGCCTTCAATCCGGCCGAACTGCTTCTTGCGGCGATCGCCGCGTGCATGATCAAGGGTATCGAGCGCGTCACCCCGATGCTCGGTTTCAAACTGCGCGGCGTCAGGGTCGCATTGCATGCGGTTCGACGCGACAGCCCGCCGGGGATTGCTTCCATCGACTACGAGCTTGTCGTCGACACCGATGAAACCGACCAGCGGCTGGAGCTGCTGCACAAGAACGTCCGCAAATACGGCACGATTTCCAATACAGTCGCCGCAGCCACGAAACTCGAAGGCACGATCAGGAGAAAAGCATGAGCCGCCTGCATGTCGAAAGCCACCTGGTGTCGCGCATCGGCTGGCTGCGCGCCGCCGTGCTGGGGGCCAATGACGGGATCGTCTCGACCGCCAGCCTGATCGTCGGCGTGGCGTCGGCCGCCGCGCCGACTTCGCAGGTCCTGGTCGCCGGCATAGCCGGGTTGGTGGCGGGCGCCATGTCGATGGCGGCCGGCGAATATGTCTCGGTCAGCTCCCAGTCGGACACCGAGAATGCCGACCTTACCCGCGAACGCGAGGAACTCAGGACCCAGCCGGAATTCGAGCGCGAGGAACTGGCCCAAATCTACGTCAAGCGCGGGCTGGAGACGGGCCTGGCGCGCCAGGTCGCCGATCAGCTCATGGCCAAGGATGCGCTGGCCGCGCACGCCCATGATGAACTCGGCATCTCCGAAATGACCACGGCGCGGCCGATCCAGGCGGCGCTGACCTCGGCGGCGACCTTCAGCGTAGGTGCTGCGATGCCGCTGCTCATGGTGCTGGTGTCGCCGGCCTCGATGCTGGTGCTGGCGGTCTCGGTGGCGTCCCTGCTCTTCCTCGCTCTGCTGGGCGCCATCGGCGCCAAAGCGGGCGGCGCCAACATTGTTCGCGCAACGCTGCGCGTCACCTTCTGGGGCGCCTTCGCCATGGCGCTCACCGCCGGCATCGGCGCACTGGTCGGCACCGCGGTCTGAGCCATTGTCAGGCCTCCAGCTGCGCCCGCCAGAATGGCTTCAGCAACTCCAGGCATGCCAGCACGGCAAATCCAGCCGCAAGCGTCAGCGCCAGATCGTCGAGATGCAGAGGTCCGAAGCGGAACAGATTGGTGGCAGATGGCCACAGGAGCGTCCCGCCCAGCATTGAAGCGACGGCCACGACAACGATCATGAGCGATCGGTTCGGCCTGATCAGGGCGGTCCGAAGCGATGCGCTGAAGGAGCGGTTGACAAAGATCAGTCCCACGATTGTCAGCACCAGCGAGAAAAACGTCAGAGCCCGGATTTCGTTCTCGGCCATGCCCTGTTTCAGGGCGAACAGGTAAATGCCCGCGAGAAGCGCGAAGGCGAGCGTCCCCTGGACCAGCCCCCACCTGATCAACGCCCCGGAGAACAGTGGCGAGTCCGGATTGCGGGGCGGACGGCGCATGACATCGTCCTCCTCGCTTTCAGCCTCGAAAACCAGCGAGCACACGGGATCGATCACCATCTCCAGAAAGGCGATATGGATCGGCCCGAACAGGATCGGCAGGCCAAAAAGCAACGGCAGCAGCGAGAGGCCCGCGATCGGCACGTGGACCGCGAAGATGAACCCCATCGCCTTGCGCAGATTGTCGAAGATGCGGCGGCCAAGCCGAATTGCCTTGACGATTGAACCGAAATCGTCGTCGAGCAGGACGATCGACGACGCCTCGCGCGCGACGTCGGTGCCACGGCCACCCATGGCGATCCCGATATTGGCGGCCTTGAGCGACGGCGCGTCATTGACCCCGTCGCCCGTCATGGCGACGATTTCACCACTCGCCTTCAGCGCGTTGACGATGCGAAGTTTCTGTTCGGGCATGATGCGCGCGAACACGGTTGCGGTCTTCAAGCGTCGTGCCAGCTCGTCGTCACCAAGCGCCTGCATCTCGCTTCCGGTCACGACGCTTTTGGCATCGAGGCCGGCCTGGCGCGCGATCATTTTGGCGGTTGCCGGATAGTCGCCGGTGATCATCATCACCCTGATGCCGGCCGAACGGCAGTCGCTCACGGCTTCGGGAACACTCGCGCGCAGCGGATCCGTCAGGCCGACCAGCCCGAGAAATTCGAATTCGAAATCGTGTTGCGTCTCCGGCAAGTCGGTGCCGCGATGAGACCCGCGGGCCACGCCGAGCACCCGCAACCCCTCGGTCGCCATGGCCTCGACCGAGCCCTTCAAGGCCTTGAAGTCCTTTGCGTTCAGATGGCATAGCGCCCCGATCGCCTCTGGCGCACCTTTTGCCGCAACCAGCGAATTGCCGTCGCCACCTGTCGATTGCCAGACATTCGACATCGCCAGCAGGCCGGGTCGAAGCGGATATGCATGGACCGGTCGCCAATCCGGATTGCCCAGAATGTCGTGCCTGGACAGCCGTTCCTTGCCGAGTTTGTGAAATGCGATCTCCATGGGGTCGAAAGGAATCTGGGCGCTGGCAAGCACACCCGTCTCGACCAGATCGGCGAATGCCGCCGGCAGGTCGGTGCCCGGCCTGTCCGCCATCCGAAACGACTTTCCATCCGCCGACCGAAGTTCGGCGATCGTCATCCGGTTCTCGGTGAGCGTGCCTGTCTTGTCGGTGCAGAGGATCGTCGCCGAGCCAAGCGTTTCGATCGCGGCGGCCCTGCGGGTCAGGACGCGCGCCTGTGATATGCGCCACGCACCCATGGCCATGAAGATCGTCAGCACGACGGGAAACTCTTCCGGCAGCATGGACATGCCGAGCGCGATGCCCGCGAGCACGGCGTCAAGCCATCCGCCCCGCAGAAGCCCGTAAAGCAGGACCGCGACGACGCTGACCGCGCCGCCGACCAGTGCGAAAATGCGTACGACGCGCCGCATCTGTGCCTGCAGTCGCGGCGGTTCGGTCTCCATTGAACTCAGCGAGTGCCCTATCTTGCCGATTTCACTTCGTGGCCCCGTCGCCAGGACTTCGCCCAGGCCTGAACCGCGAACGATCAGCGAACCCGAGAATATGAAAGGCAGGTCGTCGCCGCCTGGCCGGCTTTCGGTCAGTGGCGGGGCGCCGTCGGCGGCAATCTTTCGGACCGGCACGGATTCGCCGGTCAGCAGGGATTCGTCGCTCTGCAGATCCTGGCTCTGGACAAGCCTGGCATCGGCCGGCACCCGGTCACCTTCGCCGAGCACGACGAGATCCCCCCGAACAACCTCGCGACCGGCAATGCGCTTGCGTTCACCACCGCGTATGACCAGGGCGCGAGGGCTGGTGAGATCACGCAGCGCTTCCAGAACACGCTCGGTGCGCGTCTCCTGTATGATGGTTATGCCGATCGACATCGTGGCGAAGGCCAGCAGGATCAGCGCTTCCTCCAGATTGCCCAGAATGAGATAGACAACGCCGCCGCCAAGCAGGAGCGCCAGCATCGGCTCGCGGATGACCTCGAAGGCAATCCGCAACGGCGTGCGCTGGTTGGACCTCGGCAGTTCGTTGTACCCCTCGGCGGCAAGCCTGGCTTGCGCCTCGGCCTCTGAAAGGCCGGGAAAGGGGTCTGTCGGCAACTCGGCCATGTCAATTTCCCCTGGCGGCCGGTTCGACCGAAGTCATGGCCGGTTCAGCACCCGCGTGCTTCGCGGCACCGATGCACAGCATCCATGCCGCGATTATGTCTCAGTGTGATAACAGGACCGCAAGCCTGAGATCGCCAGGAAACCAACAATATCAACGTGCAAATTCCGGAATTTAAACTCCGGCCGATGCCCGACGAGCCTCACCGGTGAACGTCCGACTCAACGATAGCCTGGCGGCCGAGCCGAAACCTTGATCAAGAACAAGGACGAACCGCCGCGAGGTGACCGGCAATCGGATGCCGGATGATCCCTTGCGCCGTCGTTCGCGCCATCGCGCCGGCGGCCGCTTGCGATACCCGCGCCACCCATGGCATCTGTCGACATCAAAGGGCCGATCCGAAACAAGATGACACCACGCCAGAAACAACCCGGAGGCAGGCCGCCCACCAGCAGGCCGCCCATCGGCAATACGGTGGCCGGCGTCAGCCTCAACCGCGCGCTGTCGAAACTTGGCCTGTGCTCGCGCACGCAGGCCGAGGTGCTGATCGCGGAAGGGCGCGTGAGGGTCGGTGGCAAGGTGGCGCGCAATGCCTCGCAGCGCGTCGACCTCAACCGCGACCGCATCGTCGTCGACGGTGAGCAGGTCGTTGCCGAGCGCAAGGTCTATCTGATGCTCAACAAGCCGCGCGGGCTGGTCACCACCCGCGACGACCCGCAGCAGCGCGACACCGTCTATGCTTGCCTGGAAGGGCTCGACCTGCCCTTCGTCTCGCCGGTCGGCCGCCTCGACAAGGCCAGCGAAGGCCTGCTGCTGATGACCAACGACACCCGCTTCGCCAACCGGCTGATGGACCCGGCCTCGCATCTGCCCAAGACCTATCACGTGCAGGTCGGCACCGTGCCCGACGAAGCCATGCTGGATGCACTGCGCGCCGGCGTGACTGTCGACGGCGAGACCCTCACGACGAACGCGATCGAGCTGTTGCGCAGCGGCGGCCGCACCGCATGGCTGGAGATCGTGCTCGACGAGGGCCGCAACCGCCACATCCGGCGCCTGCTCGCCGCCCATGACATCGAGGTCAAGCGCCTGATCCGCATCGCCATCGGCCGCCTGCGGCTCGGCGACCTCGCCAAGGGCACCGCGCGGCATTTGACGCCGGAGGAGCTGGTGTTGGTGGGCGGGTAACCTGCCGCCTGTCTGGCCCGCATCCTGACGGGAAGCTGTCAGGAGGGCTCGTTTATAGATCGCTGATGGGTCCGGTCGTGGCTCCAGCAATCAGGGAACAATGCGATGAATTTCGTCTCCGTCCGCATCATCACGTCCGACGTTCAGCGCCTGGTGCGCTTCTACGGTGAGATTACGGGCATGCCCGTGACCATGTACACGGAAGACTTCGCGGAACTGGTGACGCCGGCCTGCACGTTGGCGATCGGCAGCACGCGCACCTTGATGCTGTTCGGAGGCGACATCGCCCGTCCCGCCGACAACCACACCGCCATCATCGAGTTCCGTGTCGGCGACGTCGATGCGGAATTCGCCAGGCTGTCGGACGTCCTCAAGGACGCAACCGTGCAGAAGCCGACCACCATGCCCTGGGGCAACCGCTCGCTGCTGTTCCGCGACCCGGACGGCAATCTGGTCAACTTCTTCACGCCCGTCACCGCCGAAGCGATCAGGAAGTTCGACAAATAGTACTGAACCGGCCGGCGCCCGGGCAGAACTGGCCCTACTGCTGGTTCCACTCACGAATGACGGGCTCGGCCAGATCATGCTCGTAGCCGAGCACGCTGATGCTGGCCGTATCGAGCACGAACAGGGCGCCGCCTTCGGGCGGCAGGCCGACCCAGCGCGCCGCCAGCACGCGCAGGAAATGCGCGCTGGAAAACACCAGTATGTCGGCATTCGCCTTGCGCAATTCCGCGATGATCCTGTCCGCCCGGGCGCCGACATCGGCCGCCATCTCGCCCTGCGGACAGCCATCGCGGAACACGGTCCAGCCCGGCCGCTCGGCCAGGATCTGCTTGGTCGTCAGCCCCTCATAGGCGCCGTAATCCCACTCCTGCAGATCGTCCTTCTTGACGGTTTCAGCGCCGAAGCCGGCGAGCACGCTGGTGTTATAGGCGCGCTGCGACGGGCTCGACCACACGGCTGAGAACGACAGGCCTTTCAGGCGATCCGCGACGCCCCGCGCCGCCGCCTCGCCGGCCGGCGTCATCGGTATGTCGGTACGGCCGGTGTGCTGCCCCGAAAGGCTCCACGCCGTCTCGCCATGCCGGACAAGGTGGATCTGCGGAAACGCGCTGCTCATGCGATGCCTTTCGTTGCTGCTTCCAGCTTTAGCGCAGCGCCTCCAGCGAAAGATAGAGGCCGAGCGCCAGCAGCCCGGCAAGGAACACCGTGCGGAAGGTCTCGACGCTCATCCGCTGGCGCAGCGCCTGGCCGATGAACATGCCGGCCAGCGCCGGCGCCAATGCCGCGATCGACCCCGCCAGCTGCGCCGTCGGCGACGCGAAGGCGCCTTCCCTCAACAACCCGATGGCAAGGGCCGCTGTCGACACGGTGAAGGACAGGCCGAGCGCCTGGATCAGGTCTTCCCTGTCCAGCCGCAGCGATTGCAGATAGGGCACGGCCGGAATGACGAAGACGCCGGTGGCGCCGGTGACCAGCCCGGTCGCCACGCCGACCAGCGGCGACAGCCAGGCCTCGTGGTGCGCCGGCGTGGCGAAGCGGGCCCTGGCCAGTCCGACGATGGCATAAAGCACCAGCGCCACGCCGAGCCCCGCCGAGGCCACGCCCGCATGCGTGCCGTTGAGCAGGCCCGCGCCGGCGACGGTGCCGAACACGACCCCGGCCATCATCGTCCACAGCCGCTTGCACAGGCCGCCGAAGGATGGGCCGGTCAACAATTGCCACAGGTTCGTGACCAGCGACGGGATCAGCAGCAGCGCGGCGGCCTCGGCTGGCGGCATCGTCACCGCCAGCAGCCCCATCGCCACGGTCGGCAGGCCCATGCCGACGACGCCCTTGACGAAGCCGGCGGCGAGGAAGACGACGCCGACCCAGGCAATGACACCGGCGCTCAGCATGATCGCTCTCTCAGGATAGGATCAATCATGCAGCAGCATGTCGGTGGCATCGGCATCCGGGCTGGGTTTTATCGGCGCGGCATCGCGGCTGACGGGAGCAACCGCCGTCGCGCATCCTCGCGGGCCCGGCTCCGCCCGCGCCGCCGCAAGGCAGGCCACGGCGACGGCCAGCACGATCGCCATGCCTTCAAGAATGCCGGACCGGCCAGAAGCTCGTTCGCTCATCGCACACCTCCATCGCAAATGGTTTGACGAAGATGCCGGCCGGCCACAATGTGGAAATTGCGGTACCAGCCTTCGGCCTGGACGAAGGCTGATGGAGATAGCGGGAGGCAAAAAAGATGCGCTTCGATCTGGTTGATCTCCGACTGTTCCTGCTGGTGGCCGAGCGCGGCAGCATCACCCATGGCGCCGAACTTGCCGGGCTCGCGCTCGCCTCGGCCAGCGCCCGCATCAAGGGCATGGAGGAGCGCCTCGGCGCGCCGCTGCTGGAGCGCCGCCGCCGTGGCGTGGTGCCGACGGCGGCCGGACAGGCCCTGCTGCACCATGCCAGGGCGGTGCAGAACCAGATCGAGGCGATGACCGGCGACCTCGGCGCCTATGCCGAGGGCCTGCGCGCCCGCGTGCGGCTCGCCGCCAACACCGCCGCCACGGCCGAACTCCTGCGCGACACCCTGCCGGCCTTCCTTGTCGCGCATCCCCGCATCGACATCGATCTCGACGAGCGCCCCAGCCACGAGATCGCTGAAATGGTGGCCAGCGGCGCCGCCGACCTCGGCATCGCCGCGACCTGGGCCGGCCTTGCGCATCTCGAGCAGAAGCCGTTCTTCGTCGATCGGCTGGTGGTGATCGCCGCGCGCAACTGGCCCGGCCTCGAAGGCCGGCGCACCGCCAGCCTTTCTGATGTGCTCGGCGAGTCCTTCGTCGGCCTGAGCACCGGCCATGCGCTGCAGGAGCACATCACGCGCCAGGCCGCCCGCCTTGGCGGCCATCTGCATGTCCGCATCCGCGTGCCCGGCCTCGACAATGTCTGCCGGCTCGTCGCGCAAGGCGCCGGCATCGCCATCGTGCCGGAAAGTGCCGCGCGCCGCTCGGCCCGCACGCTGCGCGGCCTGCGGCTCACCGACGACTGGGCGACGCGCCAGCTCAACCTCTGCGCCCGCCGCTTCGACGAACTGACGCCGCAGGCAAAATTGCTCGCCGCCGCACTGGCCTGAAGCCGAGCCAGCGCCCGCAACCGCGCGCGGGCAGCGCCGACATATCCCCATCAGCGTGGAATCATTGCCTTGCTTTTCAAAAATCCGTGACATAGCTTGTTTGCATATAGGCAAAGAAATTGCCGATGTTTTTTCTCTTTGTGAAAGACTTACCTTTGCGGGAACATCTCGATCTGACTGACCGGCGGCTGGTCAAACAGCTGTCGCAGGACGCGCAACCGGGCATCAACCGCATCGCCGAGATATTGGCGATTTCGGTGCCGACGGTGCGCTCGCGGCTGCGCAATTTGCTCGACCGCAACCTGCTCAAGATCGTCGGGCTGCTGAACCTGACCGAGCGCCCCGAGCTGATCTCGGCCATTGTCGGCATCAATGCCCAGGGGCGCGGCCGGGCCCGCGAGCTGGCGCAGCGGATTTCCGAACTGCCCTTCGTCAATTCGGCTTCGGTGGTCACCGGGCGCTTCGACATCATCGTCGACGTGACCGTGGCCGGTGACGTCGCCGACCTCTACCGCGTCACCAGCGAGCTGATCCCGGGCGCCGGCGAGCCGGGCGAAGTCGTGCGCAGCGAGACCTTCGTCGTCATGGCGTCCTGCAACAAATGGGTCAGCCTGCCCGAAGGCTGCTGGTCGGACGACAGCGTCCGCAAGGAGCCGGCATGAAGATCGCGGTTCTCGGAGGCCTCGGCCTGCAAGGCCGGGCGGCGATCGCCGATCTCGTCGCCAGCGGTGTCGAGGAAGTGGTTTGCGTCGACACGGCACCTGATGGCCCGGCCCGGCTTGGCGGCCTGACCGACCTTGCCCGCGTGCGCTTCGTTGTGCCCGAGGGCGCGATCGGCCCGGCCGTGGCCGGCGTGCTGGCGGATGTCGACGCCGTCATCGACCTGTTGCCGCAGCCGCTGATGCGCGAGGCGGTCCAGGCCGCGATCGCGACGCGCACGCCGCTAGTCACCACCAATTACGGCAAGGCCATCGCCGATTTGGCGCCGGCCGCCGAACAGGCCGGCGTCTCGATCATGACCGAATGCGGGCTCGACCCCGGCATCGACCTGGTGCTCTACGCGCGCGCCGCGAAGCAGTTCGACTCCATCACCGCCATCGATTCCTATTGCGGCGGCATCCCCGAGCCGAAGGCGATGGCCAAGCCGCTGTGCTACAAAGTGAGCTGGAACTTCGACATGGTCCTGGTCAGCCAGAACCGCGACAGCGTGATGATCGAGGACGGCGAGCGGGTCGCCGTGCCGGCCGCCCGGCAGCACGACAATCATTTCATCCACGAGATCGAGGTCGCCGGTCTGGGCAGGCTGGAGGCCTTCCCCAATGGCGATGCGCTGCACTACGTCGAGATGCTTTCCACCGCCAAGGGGCTGCGCCGCTCGGGCCGCTATACGCTGCGCTGGCCCGGATGGTCGGCGTTCTGGGCGCCGCTGAAGGAGCTCGGTTTCCTGTCCGAGGACAAGGTGGCCGGCACCACTATCAGCCCGCGCGAATTCCTCGGCCGGCTGCTCGGGCCGCAACTGCAATATGGCCCCGGCGAAAAGGACCTTTGCGTGATGCGCAATGTCTTCTCCGGCCTCGAGGGCGGCCGCGCCAAGACGGTGACGTCGGACCTGATCATCGAGCGCGACCTGGCTTCGGGCCTGTTCGGCATGAGCCTCGGCGTCGGCTATCCCGCCAGCATCGTGGCGCAGATGCTGGCGCGGCGCGAGATCACCACACCAGGCTTGCTCAACCCGCTGCTGCATGTGCCCGATGGACCATTCTTCGACCAACTGGCCAAGCGCGGCATCAAGGTTGCCGAGACGGTGGCCTGGTACTGAGGAGACAGATTTTCGAACGGTGGCCGCCGGCAATGGCGCCCGCCGTTCAAAAAAGGAGCCCAAGGGAATCCGCGGGCAAACAACAACAGGGAGGAATGCCACATGAAGATTGCCAGACTTTTCATCGCCGGACTTGCACTCGCGGGCTTGACCGCTGCCGCCAGTGCCGGAGCGCTCGACGACATCACCAAGCGCGGCGAACTGCGCGTCGCCGTGCAGACCCAAGGACCGCCCTTCTCGCTGGTCGGCGCCAATGGCGAACGCACCGGCAGTTCGGTTGAACTCGCCGAACTGATGGCCAAGGAAATGGGCGTCAAGATCACCTTCCTCGACTTCGACTGGGACGGCCTGATCCCGGCGCTGCTGTCGGGCAAGGCCGACCTCCTGGTCGCCGACATGACGCCGACGCTGGCGCGCGGCATGAAGGTCGCCTTCACCACGCCTTACATGTATACGGGCAGCACCGTCTTCACCAAGGCCGACAGCAAGTTCAAGACCACCGAGGACTGCAAGGCCAAGGGCACCAAGATCGCCGTGCTGTTGGGCGCCACCGGTGAGAAGGAAGCCAAGACCGCCTTCCCCGATGCCGACATCAAGAGCTACAAGGGCGGCGGTCCGCTGCTGCTCGACGCCGTCAACAACGGCCAGGCCGATTGCGGCGTCAATGACGTCTCGGCGGTGAAAGGCCAGTCGACCGCGTATCCGGCCGGCACCTTCACCATCATGCCGGACCTCTTGTCGAAGGAGCCGCTTGCCTTCGCCACGCGCTATGACGAGCCGGACCTGCTGATCTGGATGAACCTGTTCCTCAACCAGGTCACTATCGACGGCCGCCTGCAGAAGAACCTCGACTACTGGGTCAATTCCGACGCCTGGAAGAAGGACCACTAAGCAGCGATAGATCCAGGCGGTTTCGCGCGCGCCTCCGGCGCCGCGAAGCCGCCTGGAATTCGCTTCATCACTTGCTTCGTCCGTCGCCTTTGGCGCCTCAGGGACTTCACCCAACGATGCTCGAGAACTTCAGCTTTCGCACCATCGTCGAGTACCTGCCCCTGTTCGGGCAGGGCCTGATCACGACCGTCTGGCTGTCGGCGCTGTCCTTTGTCGGCGCGCTCGCCGTCGGCATCGTCCTGTGCGCCATGAACCTGCAGCGCGGCTGGCTGTTTCGCGCCCCGGCCAAGGCCTATATCGACGCCGTGCGCGCCACGCCCCTGCTGGCGCAGCTCTATTTCCTCTATTTCGGCCTGCCCCGGCTCGGCTTCGTCCTGCCCGAGCTGGTCGTCGGCATCCTCGCGCTGTCGCTGAACAGCGGCGCCTATGTCGCTGAAATCATTCGCGCCGGCATCCTGTCGATCCCGCGCGGCCAGGTCGAAGCCAGCGTCGCCTCGGGCATGACCTATGTCCAGCGCATGCGCCTGGTCATCCTGCCGCAAGCCTTCAAGGTGACGATCCCGCCGCTGCTCGGCCAGGCGATCGTGCTGGTCAAGGATTCCGCGCTGCTGTCGCTGATCTCGGTCGCCGAGCTGACGCGCGCCGGCCAGTTGCTCGCCTCCGACCGCTTCATGCCGGCGGAAGGGTTTCTCACCATCGCCGCCTTCTACCTCTTGCTCTATTACTGCCTGAAGGGACTGGCTGCCCTCTCCAGCCGCTGGCTCGGCACAGCGGGGGCGCGGACATGATCTGGCAACAATTCCTCAGCCTCGCCGGCTCCTATCCCCTCGCCTTGCGCGGCCTCGGCATGACAGTGGTGCTGTCGCTGATCAGCCTGGTGCTCGGCACCCTGCTCGGCTTCGGCCTCGGCATCTTGCGGACCGGCGGCAACCGGCTGATCAGTTCGGTGATCGGCGCCTGGGTCGACCTGATCCGCGGCACGCCGTTCCTGGTGCAGATCTTCCTGATCTTCTTCATCCTGCCGGAGTTCGGCATCGAGCTCGACGCCTTCACCGCCGGCATCATCGCGCTCACCAATCTGGCCGCCTGCTTCATCTGCGAGATCGTCGTCGCCGGCATCCGCTCGGTGCCGACCGGCCAGGTCGAGGCAGCACTTGCGTCGGGCCTGTCGCGCTGGCAGCGCATGCGCCAGGTGGTGCTGCCGCAGGCGATGCGCATCGTGCTGCCGCCGCTGGTCGGGCAATATGTGCTGCTGATCAAGGATTCCTCGGTCGTCTCGGCGATCGGGCTCACCGACCTCACCCGCGTCGGCTGGCTGGTGGTGCAGCGTGTGCCGAACGGCCTGCTGGTGTTCTTCCTCGTCGGCGTCGGCTATTTCATCGTCTGCTATCCCCTGATCATGCTGGCCCGCCGGCTCGAACGCCGCATGGGCGCGGCCCATGGCGAGGTGCAGTTGTGACATCGAACCCCAAAGGTCCGGCAACCATGACCAAAACCGGCATGATCGACTTTCGCGGCGTCAACAAATGGTTCGGCGCGCTCAACGTGCTGAAGGACATCACGCTCAGCGTCGAGCCGCGCGAAGTGGTCGTCGTCTGCGGCCCGAGCGGCTCGGGCAAGAGCACCTTGATCCGCTGCATCAACGGCCTGGAGACGATCAAGGATGGTGATCTCATCGTCGACGGCCAGCGCCTCGGCGACCCCGCCACCAACATGACGCAGTTGCGCACCGAGATCGGCTTCGTCTTCCAGTCGTTCAACCTCTATCCGCACAAGACCGCGCTCGAGAACGTCACGCTCGCCCCGATCCATGTCCGCAAGATCCCGCGCGCCGAGGCCGAACAGGCCGGGCGCGAATTGCTGGCCAAGGTCGGTCTCGCCGACAAGGTCGACGCCTACCCGGCGCAGCTTTCCGGCGGCCAGCAGCAGCGCGTGGCGATCGCGCGCTGCCTCGGCATGCGGCCCAAGATCATGCTGTTCGACGAGCCGACCTCGGCGCTCGACCCCGAGATGATTTCCGAAGTGCTCGACGTCATGGTGGCGGTCGCCGAGGAAGGCATGACCATGATGGTGGTGACGCATGAGATGGGCTTTGCCCGCAAGGTCGCTCAGCGCGTAGTGTTCATGGACGCCGGCGCCATCGTCGAAAGCGGCACCCCGGACGAGTTCTTCTCGCATCCCAGGACCGACCGCAGCCGCGCCTTCCTGAGCAAGATCCTCAGGCATTGAGAGCGCCGTATTCAGGGCGTTTCGTCAGCTGTGGTTTCGGGTTGGACGGCGATCTCCCATCTGCGATTTTGCCGGAGCGGCAGCGATCGCAAGAATGCTTGGAATCAAGGGAAAGCGAATAAGCGTTTCGGCGTGATCGCATCATGCGCCGGGAAAGAGCCCGGGTTCAAACCTGCCGAACGATCCTGCCGATCACATTGACCAGGATGCGGGCCGCGGTCAGGGCCGAAATGCCGCCAATATCGGAAGGCGTGTGCAATTCGACCAGATCAAATCCGGCGATGCGCCCGCGTCTGCTGGCGGCTTCGATCAGGTCGATCACCAGCATGTAGCTCAGGCCGCCGGGTGTGCGGGCCACCACGCCGGGCATCACGCTGGGGTCGAGGCCATCGCAATCGAGCGTGATCACGATCCTTGCCCCTTCGGGGATATGCCGGATCGCGGCTTCAATGCCCCGCGCGTGGACTTCCCGCGCCGTAACGATCCTTGAGCCGTAGCGCTTTGCGGCTTCCAATTCCGAGGACCGCGCGCTGCCCACGCTCCGAATGCCGACCTGGACGATCCCGGCGACGTGCGCCATCTCGCTGGCGCGCCGCATCGGGCTCGAATAACCGAAGCGCTCGCCATGGATTTCGTCGCGCCAGTCGATATGCGCATCGATCTGCAGGATCCAGATTGGGCCGCACTCGGAAAAGCCGGCAAAAAAGGGAATAGGCACCGAGTCGTCGCCGCCAATCATCACAGGGGTGGCGGCCGCAGCAAGGATCTCACGCGTCTTTGCCTCGATGAGCGCCCTGTTCCGGGCGTTGTCCTGAATGCGCGTGGGGAGGTCTCCGATATCCACGCAGCACGCCGCGTGGCCGGCGAACAGGGGGCCGTCGAGATCGAAATCCCAATTGTCGACGAGATCGGCATCTTCCGCGCTGGCCGCACGGATCTCAGTTGCGGCCTGGGCATAGCCGCTGCTGTCCGTGCCGAGATAGTAGCTGCCATAGGGGGCGCCGAACAGCACGATACGGGGTTCGGCACCGCCCGGCAGCTTGTCCGGGAACCCCAGGAACCCTGGATGTTTCATCATGGTCGCTTGTCCCGGTTCGAGGGGAATTACAGGATGTCCAAAGCGTCTTGAGATTTGCCGGAATCGCAAGGACGCGTCGAAACAATCAGTTGGAGCAAATGCGTTTACGCATAAACGCGTTTTGCTTCAGGGGATGTAGTAAGTAGTCGGGGTCGGATCGGAGTATCCGTGATTCATGGCAAAGTGGCAATTGGAGAGCTGGTTTTGTCCAATCCCGAAGGTCGCGCGATTTTCCAACAAACGGTGAAACCTTCCGCATCCGGGGCTAGGTCGCCTCTTCCGGATTGCCGCCAATCGCAAACGCAACCCGGCCGGCGCGCGATCTCAAAAGCGCGATGGCGAGGAAGGCGATCACGCCGGTCGCGGCGACGACCACCAGCACCCACAGCGAATTGGCGACGGATGTGCGCGCCATCATGAAGGCGAGCGCGAACGGTGCGAAGGACGATGTGAACTGGCGGGCGGCACTCGCCCAGCCCAGCCGCGCGCCATAGCCTTCGCGGCCGAAGAGCTCCAGCGGCAAGGTGCCGCCGACGATGCTGGTGAGGCCGGAACCGAGGCCGAACAGGAACACGAACAGGAACGCGCCGGGCAGCCATGGCGTGGTCAACAGCAGCGCGCACAGCCCGGCAGTAAGCAGCGACGCGGCGATGACGGCGAGATGCGTTTGCTGAAGGCGCCCGCCAAACAGCATATTGACCAGCCGGCTGGCGACCTGCGCCGGCCCGAACAGGGTCGAAACGAAGAGGCCGGCGGTGCCCAGCCCAAGCGCCGCCGTCAGCGGCACCATGTGGATGAGGATCGCCGACAGCACGAAACCCTCGGTGGCGAAACCCGCCAGCATCAGGAGAAACGCCACCCGTCCGCGTCGCGGATCGAGCGGCGCCCCCGCTTCATGCGCCAGGGCTCGTCCCTCGCCTTGCAGCGCGACCGTCGCGTGGCGGCGCGACAGGCGCATCAACCAGGCGTGGATCGGCAGGCAGAGCCCGAGATTGAGCACCGCGAACAGCAGGTAGACCTCGCGCCATGTCAGATGGGTATGCAGCGCCGAGGTCAGCGGCCAGAACAGGGTCGAGGCGAATCCCGCGATGAGCGTCAGGTGGGTGATGCTGCGTTGCGGCCGCAGGACTCCGATCTGCACGATCGCCACGAAGGCGGCGCTGTAGAGGACAAAACTGGAAGCCAGCTCCATCGCCAGCAGCGCGAGAACGAACGTCACCCGGCCGGGCGAGACGGCGCACAGCGCCAGCGCCGTGGCTGCGGCGACCGAGCCGATGGTCATGATGCGCCCGGCGCCGAACCGGTCGGCCCAGCGCCCCGCCGTCGGCGCGAACAGGCTGCCGGCGAACAGCGAGGCGGACAGGGCGCCGAACACCCACCCTTGCGTGAGGCCGAATTCCCTGGCCATCGCCGGCGCCAGGATCGAGAAGCTGTAATAGAGCGTGCCATAGCCGATGATCTGGGTCAGCCCGAGCCCCCAGATCGCCTTGCGCAGGGCGGACCGGTCAGGCATCGACGCCGGCCGCCACGGCTTTTCTGGCTTTGGCATCGGTTCCGCAGCCGCAGCCCGACGCGCCACTTGCCTTGGCGTCGGCATCCCTGACACAGCAGGCATCGACAGTGGCGGGAGCAGGCCCGCCGCAGCAACCGGCGCTTTCCGGTCCGGTCACGACATCGGCGCTGCACACGCCGGTCTCCGGCAGCACCAGCCGCACCTCGCGGGCCGCTGCGTGATCTCCGGCAATATCGGCGACCACGGAACGGACCTGCTCGTAGCCGGTCGCCATCAGGAAGGTCGGGGCGCGGCCGTAGGATTTCGAGCCGACGATGGTGAAGCCGGGTTCGGGATGGGCGAGTTCGCGGATGCCATGCGCCGGGACGGTGCCGCACGAGTGAAAATTCGGATCGATCAGCGGCGCCAGCGCCGGCGGCGCTTCGACAACGGGATCGAGCGCGATGCGGATTTCGCTGAGGAACGACAGGTCGGGCCGGAAGCCGGTGGCGACGACGATACGGTCGACGGCAAGGCTGAACGGCTTGCCGGCCAGGCTGGCGTCGACGGCGAGCCCCTCGCCCTGCATTGCGATGCGGTTGACGGCGAAGGGCGCCAGCATGTTCAGCCTGCCGTCCGCCATCGCCTGCTTGGCGGCCAGCCCCAGCGCGCCGCGTTCGGGCAACTGGTCGTTCAGCCCGCCGCCAAGCAATCTTTCGACGCTGCCGTGGCGCAGCGCCCAGAAGATCTCGGTGCCCGGTGCCGCGTCCTGCAGCTCCATCAGCGCCAGCGCGACGTTGATGGCCGAGTGGCCGCCGCCGATGACGAGGACACGCTTGCCCGCATAGTCTTTTCTCGCCTTGCCGACCACGTCGGGAATGCCATAGGCGATGCGCGCCGAGGCCGCGCCTTCGCCGGGAACCGGCAACCCGTCGACGCCGATCGGGTTCGGCCGCCACCATGTTCCGGACGCGTCGATGACGGCGCGCGCGAGAACGCGGTGCTCGCCGCCGGCATCGCGATAGTGGATGACGAAGGGGGCGTCCTTGCGCCCCTCATTGGCGACCTTGTCATGTCCCTGGCGGGTGATCGCGGTGACCTCGGCGCCGAGTTTCAAATTGGCGGCGATCGCGGGAAGTGCTGCAAGTGGCGCCAGATAATCGCGCACGATCTCGCCGCCGGTCGGCAGGCCCCGCAGGGCCGGCGCCGTCCAGCCGGAGCGGTCGAGCAGCGCCCGCGCCGCCGTGTCGATATTGTATTCCCAAGGCGAGAACACCCGCACATGGCCCCATTCGAGCAGCGCCGCGCCAACGCTTTCACCGCGTTCCAGGATGAGCGGGCGGATGCCGCGTTGCACCAGATGCGCGGCGGCGGCGAGGCCGACCGGGCCAGCGCCGATCACCGCGACGGGAAGGTTTGCCATCGTGTCCATTGGTTCGATCCTTCCGGTATCTTCGAATTATTGAGGCAAAAAAATCAAGCCATCGCCTTGCCGACGGCGGGCGCGCAACTGGCATCGGCGCAGCACTCGTCGGCGAGATAGCCGATCAGCGCATTCATGCCGGGATAGTTGGCGCGGCAGATCAGCGTCGTCGCTTGCCGCTCCTGCGTGACGAGGCCGGTGTCGACCAGCCGCTTGAGGTGGTGCGACAGCGTCGAGGACGGAATGTCGAGCTTGCCCTGGATGCTGCCCACAGGTAGCCCGCCCTCGCCGGCACGCACCAGGATGCGGTAAAGCTGAAGCCGCGTCGGATTGCCGAGCGCTTCGAGCTGGGAGGCTGCTTTTTCGAGTTTCATCGAAATAAGCTACACGGCGCTTTTCGACCCGTCAACCCTATTTCGAAAAATATGGAAATATGATCAGCCGGCGCGCTTGCCCGCGATGACCACCTCGCCATCCTCCTTGGTGAACGCGCCGATCTCCGGGTTGGGCAGGATGTCGAGCACCTTTTCCGACGGCCGTGCCAGGACGACGCCGAGCGGGCTGACGACGATCGGCCGGTTGATCAGGATCGGATGCGCCAGCATGAAATCGAGCAGATCGTCATCGGACCATTTCGGATCGGCAAGGCCGAGTTCGGCATAGGGCGTGCCCTTCTCGCGCAGCAACTCACGCGGTGTCATGCCCATCGCCGCGATCAGCTCGACCAGCTTTTGCCGTGACGGCGGCGTCTTCAGATATTCGATCACCTCCGGCTCCTCGCCGGACTGCCGGATAATCGCCAGCGTGTTGCGCGACGTGCCGCAGGCCGGATTGTGATAGATGGTGACGGTCATTTCGCGGCCCTCTCTGTCGACATGGTGTTCCTGACGGCGGCGCCCTCTTCGTACCAGCCCTTGCTGCGGTTGACGATCCACACCACCGACAGCATGACCGGAACCTCGATGAGGACCCCGACGACGGTCGCGAGTGCGGCACCCGAATTCAGCCCGAACAGCGCGATCGCCGCCGCCACCGCCAGTTCGAAGAAGTTCGACGCGCCGATCAGCGCCGATGGCCCGGCCACGCAGTGCCGCTCGCCGGAGATGCGGTTGAGCAGATAGGCGACGCCGGAGTTGAAGTAGACCTGGATCAGGATCGGCACCGCCAGCAGCGCGATCACCAGCGGCTGGGCGATGATCTGCTCGCCCTGGAAGCCGAACAGCAGCACCAGCGTCGCCAGCAGGGCAACCAGCGACAAGGGCTGCAGCGCGGCCAGCAGCGCATCGAGCCCGCCCTGCCCCTTCGCCGCCAGCAGCCGGGCGCGGACCAGCTGCGCGACGATCACCGGCAGGACGATGTAGAGCGCCACCGACAGCACCAGCGTGCCCCATGGCACGGTGATCGCCGACAGGCCGAGCAGCAGGCCGACGATGGGCGCGAAGGCGACGATCATGATCGCGTCGTTGAGCGCCACTTGCGACAGCGTGAAATTCGGCTCGCCGCGCGTCAGGTTCGACCACACGAACACCATTGCCGTGCACGGTGCCGCGGCCAGGATGATCAGCCCGGCGATGTAGGAATCGATCTGCGCGGCGGGAAGCCACGGCCGCAACAGCCAGCCGATGAAGAGCCAGCCGAGCAGCGCCATCGAGAACGGCTTCACCGCCCAGTTGATGAACAGTGTCACGCCGATGCCGCGCCAATAGGTGCCGACGCTGGCCAGCGAGGCGAAATCGACGCGCAACAGCATCGGCACGATCATCAGCCAGATCAGCACGGCGACGGGAATGTTGACCCTGGCGATTTCGGCCGCCGCGATGGCGCCGAACACGCCTGGCAGCAAATGGCCGAGCGCCACACCGGCGACGATGCACAGCGCCACCCACACCGTCAGGTATTTCTCGACGAAGCCGATGCCGGGCCTCGGTGCCTCGCCAGCGTTCAGAGCGTGATCGGTCATGATGGGGGTTCCTTGACTCAGCCGGCCTTCGGCAGGTTGCGGCCGATCTCGTCCAGCCGCTTCTGCAAGGCGAGCTTGTCGACCATGTTCACCGGCAGACTGACGAAGGTCGAGATCCGGTTGTTGAGCATGCGGTAGGCTTCGGCGAAGGCGAGATGCTTTTCGGCGTCCGTGCCTTCGGCGGCAGCGGGATCGGGAATGCCCCAATGTGCCGTCATCGGCTGCCCCGGCCAGATTGGACAGGACTCGTTGGCGGCGTTGTCGCAGACCGTGAAGACGAAGTTCATCTCCGGCGCGCCGGGAACCGCGAACTCTTCCCAGCTCTTCGAGCGGGCGAAAGACGAGTCGTAGTTGAGGCTTTTCAGCAATTGCAGCGCGTAGGGATGCACCTCGCCTTTCGGCTGCGATCCGGCCGAATAGGCCTTGAACTTTCCGGCGCCGACACGGTTCAGGATCGCTTCGGCAAGGATCGACCGGGCCGAATTGCCGGTGCACAGAAACAGCACGTTGAATGTCGGATTGCTCATTGGCGATTGCTCCCACACAAGATTAACAGTCACAGGTCACGGCATTGATGACGGGACGGCAGAGCTCCGGCGCACCGTTGCAGCAATCTTCCATCAGATAGGCCAACAGGTCGCGGAAGCCGGTCATGTCGGCGACATAGCGCACGATGCGGCCGTCGCGTTCGGGGCGAATCAGCCCGGCATGGGCCAGCACCTTCAAATGCGCCGACATGGTGTTCTGGACCGTATCCAGCCTTGTGGCGATCTCGCCCGCCGCAATGCCTTCCGGACCGGCGCGCACGAGCAGCCGGAAGACATCCAGCCGCGTCTCCTGGCCAAGCGCGGCCAGCGCGTTCAACGTGTCTTTCTTATCCATATATCCGAATCCTTGGATTTATGGATTTCTAGATACCGCCTTCCCTGTGATCTGTAAAGCGATCTGGAGGCAGCGCCCTCGCCTGCCACTATACGACCGCCAGCACCTTTCCCGTATCGTGCTGGCGCACGAAATCCACGCGGGCGCCGTCCCAGTGGTAGCTGTAATGCCTGCCCTGGACCGGAACGGTGATCACGTCCGGCCAGAAGATGCCGATGCAGCCCCCGCCCCGCCTGCGCACGCTGTTCCACACCAGCCCGTCGCTGCCGGCGGCCCGCAGGGCGCGCCCTTCCGCCTGCGAGGCGGTGTAGTCGTCGGGATCGAGCACGCCGGGCACCGCGTTCACGTCGTCGAGGTCGCGGTCGACGCTGCCGATCAGCACGCGGAAATCCGCCGTCCAGCCCGCATCCTCGTTGGTGGCGCGCATGAATTTCTGATGGTGGTGGATGGTTTCGGCCAGCGCCACCTCCTCGCTGTCGCCGGCATAATAGATCCCGTAGCTGCCATCCGAGAACCGGCCCGGCCGCAGCGTCGAACAATGCACGAAGGGTGCCATCACGAAGCTGGCGCCGGGGCCGGAAACCCGCCTTGCGGCCGGCACCTTGCCGAGGTCGCCGAGTTCGAGCCGGATGCGTGGGTTCGTCTTCTCCTCGACGGCCGCCAGCGCCTCCCAGTCACGCGGGTCGGCAATGTCCTCGAAGAGGTCGATCGGGGGATGGATGGAGCGGATGATGCGGAAGGTCTGGTGCCAGTCGACGCGGCGACGGACCGCAAGCCCACTCACCATGCACCACGCTCCGCATCGAGCCATTCTCGCATCGCGGCGAGATCGGCGATTTCGCCGCGCAGCATCAGGTCGAGGGCCGATTGCCCGCCGAAGGTGGCATTCGGCTTGCGGATCCAGGCGTAGCCGCGCGCCGGATCGGTGAAGAGATAGCGCAGGCCTTTGTGGATGCCCATCAGGTGCGCCATGCGGGTGCGCAGGTCGCGATCGATCCGGCCGATGCCGCCTTCCTTCCAGCGCGCGCCAGTCTTCCAACGTGCCCAGGTGCGCGCCGACATGCCGCCGAGCAGGATGCAGGCCTCGCTATCGGTCAGATTCCAGGCCTTGAACAGGTTGACGGTGGTGCGCGCCAGCGCGCCCGCCTCGTCGTCGGTGATGACGCTGCCAACCGTGGACGGTGTGGTGACTATGGGCTGAAGCTGCATTTTGCTCCCTCGCTATTGGCAGAGATATAGCATGTGTTTGCCAAATGGCAAGGATGGGGTCGTAGGGCAACGGCTTTCAGATCAATGAAAATTCCGAACTTGTGAGGGGGGGCTGCCAATCGCCGGGCCCAGTGCCGCCCCTCACCTGCCTGCCGGCATCCTCTCCCCGTAGTGACGGGGAGAGGGGCGCTGTCATCGCCGGTTTCGCCAATCACCAGCGTCGCAAGAAAAGGCACCGGCGTTGCGGCTAGCCCCCTTCTCCCCGTCACTATACGGGGAGAAGTGCCCGGCAGGGCGATGAGGGGCGGCGCCGACCTCGCAATGATTCCGGCTCCAACAGGTCGAGTGCCGTGTCGAACGGACGGCGCGTCGTGCCTACTCCGCCGCCTCATACCCCGCGATGCCCTTGATCTCGAGGAAATCCTCGAGCCCGTATTCGGCGTATTCGCGGCCGTTGCCCGATTGCTTGTAGCCGCCGAACGGCAGGCCGGCGTCCCAGGTCGGGTAGTTGATGTAGACATTGCCGGAGCGCATGCGCGCCGCCACGTCGCGCGCCTTGTGGATGTCCTTGGCCTGGATGTAGGAGGCCAGGCCGTAGACGGTGTCGTTGGCCTGCTCGACCGCCTGTTCGACCGTGTCATAGGGCATGATCGCCAGCACCGGCCCGAAGATCTCCTCGCGCGCGATGCGCATGTCGTGCGTGACGTCGGCGAACACCGTCGGCCGGATGTAGTAGCCGCGGTTGAGTTCGGCCGGCCGGCCGGGACCACCCGTCACCAGCGTGGCGCCTTCGTCGATGCCGCTCTGGATCAGGTCCTGGATCTTGTCGAACTGGACCTGGCTGACCACCGGGCCGAGCCTGGTGCTGGCCGCGTCAGCGGGACCGACAGTGAACTTTTCCGCCGCTGCCTTGGCATAGCCAGCCGCCTCGTCGTGACGGTCGCGCGGCACGAACATGCGCGTCGGCGCGTTGCAGGACTGGCCGCTGTTGCCGAAGCAGCCGGCGACGCCCTTGGTGACGGCGGTGGCGAGATCGACATCCGGGAACAGGATGTTGGCCGATTTTCCGCCAAGCTCCTGGTGCACGCGCTTGACCGTGTCGGCGGCGGCCTTGGCCACCAGGATGCCGGCCCGCGTCGAGCCGGTGAACGACATCATGTCGATGTCGGGGTGGCTGGACAGCGCCTGGCCGACACCCGGGCCGTCGCCGTTGACGAGGTTGAACACGCCCTTCGGCACGCCGGCCTCGTCGATGATCTCGGCGAAGATGATGGCGTCGAGCGGCGCGATCTCGGACGGCTTCAGCACCATGGTGCAGCCGGCGGCAAGCGCCGGACCCACCTTGCAGGTGATCTGGTTCAGCGGCCAGTTCCACGGCGTGATCAGGCCGACGACGCCGATCGGCTCCTTGACGATCAGCGACGAGCCCTTGACGTGACGGAACTGGAACGACTTCAGCACTTCCGCCATCTTCTGCAGATGCGCCAGCCCAACACCGACTTGGCTGTCGAGCGCGAACTGGCGCGGCGCGCCCATCTCGCGCGACACGGCCAGCGCCAGATCGGCGCTGCGCTTCTTGTAGACCTCGATGACGCGATTCAGGATATCGAGCCGCTCTTCGACCGACGTGAAACCGAACGTGTTGAAGGCGCGCTTGGCGGCGGCCACCGCCTTGTCGACATCGGCCTTGGAGCCAAGCGAGATCTGCGCAAAGGCGTCTTCGTTCGACGGATCGATGACATCGAGCGTGTTGGGCACGACAGGATCGACCCACGCGCCATCGATATAGAACTGCAGATTGTGTGACATGGTTTCTCCCTTGGGGGTGCGCCGCGTGGCCGTGCCGACCGTCATATGTGGCTAGAAATAACGATGCGCAAACGGCACTGTCAAACGCAACCCCCGAAGTGGTTGAGCCAGCGCGCCAGTCATTGAGCCAGGGGGCCAGCACCTGGCCTGGTGAGGATGGACTACAGCAACGTATGTCCAGCCTCGGCCAGAAGCCGCCTCACGGCGGCCTGATCCGTCGCTTTCACCAGGAGATGGTCGCCATCGAAAGTGGACACCACGACGATGCCCAACCCGTTTTCCGACAATGGCCTGATGACCGACAGCACGATACCGGTTTCGCCGAAGGCAAACGGCCCTTCGAATTTGAAGGCGACCCAGTCGCCGTCCTGCCTGACGGCATCCGGCACGCGATCCTGCAGGCAGACGATCGAAAGTTCGTCGTCGGTCCTGGTGATGCTGACGAAGCCGGGCCCGTCCGCCCAACCCGGAATGGCGTCGCCCCTCTCAAGCCGCGAAATCGCGTAAAGCCTGGGAAGTTGCTTCAATCTGATCCTGGCAGTCATTATCGGGTTCCGCTCTTCCGATTACCGGCTATTGCGCCAGTTTCTTGCTCATATAGACCGTCACGCCGCCCATGAACGGCTCTTCGCGGTCGATCACATAGCCGTGCCGTTTGTACAGCGACACATTGCTCTCGAAGGCGCCATTGGTCAGCAGCCGAAGCTCGGACCGGCTGGCTTCCGCGGCCCTGCGCTCGGCCTGTTCCAGCAGCAGCCGGCCGATGCCCCTGCCCTGCGCCAGCGGCGCGACGCAGACATTCTCGATCCAGAGATGATCGTCGGCCAGCATGGTTTCGATCACCCCGACCATGCGGCCCTCCTCGATGGCGAGATCGAACGAATGCTCGGCAACGGCCTTGTCGTAGTCGGCACGCATCGGCAGCGGCTCGCGGCCGATCACCGGCACCCACTTCGCATAGGCGGCACGCACGATGTCTCTGATGGCTGCGGCGTCAGCCGGTTCGGCCGGCCGAAGCCGGATGGAAGTATCGATGGTCATCACAATGCTCCAGACATAGAAAACCCCGCCGGCGGATGTCGCGGGCGGGGCTGGGAAACGAACGAACCGGATCTATCGTGCCAGTCTTTGTCGTCGCGCGATCAGCTTGCCGCTCCGCACTGTGCGGGAACGGCGTCGCTTGGTGTTGGCTGGCGCAAGGACGAACATGGCGCCAAGCTGGAACAGGAGTAGCGGCGCTGTCAAGACGGCCGCTCGATCGGAAATGTCCCATATCGGCGATGCGGTTCTGGCCTTCAGGTCCGCTGAGCATGGAATCGCTATATATGCCTTGCCGTGACGGCAATTGATCGATGGAAAAAAATGACCGGGACGCTGAACAAGACGGTGCGGATGGTCGCCATCCTGAACCTTGGCTATTTCGGAATCGAGTTTGCCGTAGCCGTCTGGATCGGATCGGTATCGCTGTTCGCGGACAGCATCGATTTTCTCGAGGATGCATCCGTCAACCTGCTGATCATGGTCGCGCTGGGCTGGACCATCCGCAATCGAGCACGGCTCGGAATGGCGCTGGCGGGGGTACTTCTAGTTCCGGCTTTGGCGACCCTTTGGACGGCCTGGGAGAAGTTCAACATTCCAATTCCGCCGGCGCCCGTTCCGCTGACGCTGACCGCCGCGGGCGCGATCCTCGTCAACCTGTCATGCGCGCTCATGCTCGCTCGCTATCGCCATCACAGCGGCAGCCTCACCCACGCGGCGTTCCTGTCGGCGCGCAACGATGTCCTGGCGAATGTGGCAATCATCGCCGCCGGCTTGTTCACGGCATTTGTGTGGAACTCGGCCTGGCCGGACATTGTCATCGGCCTTGCAATCGCCGCCATGAATGCGGACGCCGCCCGCGAGGTTTTCACCGCCGCGAGACGCGAGTTCGCGGAAAGCCAGATTCCAAGCTGAGACACGACCGCCACTCGGGCACGCCCCTTGCCGGATTGGGTCTCGCCTATCTGCCCGAGGACCAGGTGACGACCTGCCTGGCCGACGGCCGGCTGGTGCGGGTGCTTGCCGACTGGTGCGCGCCCTTCGCCGGCTACCACCTCTATTACCCCAGCCGCCGCCAGGCGACGCCCGCCTTCTCGCTGCTGGTCGACGCCTTGCGCTATCGCGGCTAGGGCCGAAAAGCGGAACCCGGTTTACGGAAAAGATTGTGCTCAAACAAACAGATAGAGCAAGATCTCGATTCTTTCCGGATGGAACAGGCTCCAGAGCGCGGTCCATCTGGACTGCATCTGGGAGTGTTCTATCTTCCTGCTGAACGTGATCTTGCGGACGCACCGGAGCAATCGCCGTGACCGACCCCGATCTTACCGACACCTATCTCGGCTATATCGCTTGCCTCAACAATCAGGACTGGCGAAACCTCCACCGGTTCGTTCATGACGAGGTGCACTACAATGGCGACCGGATCGGACTGGCCGGATACCGCAAGATGCTGGAACGGGACTTTCAGGAGATTCCCGACCTCTATTTCGACATCCAGCTGCTGATCTCCGATACGCCGTTCATAGCCAGCCGCCTTCAGTTCAACTGCACGCCAACGGGAAATTTCCTTGGCCTGCCCGTCAACGGCAGGAAAGTCTCCTTCAGCGAGAACGTTTTCTATGAATTTCTCGATGGCAGGATCAGGCATGTCTGGTCGGTCATCGACAAGGCGGCCATCGAAGCGCAGCTTTAATGCATGTCGCCCAGAAGCGCCTGCAAATCCCCGGCATCGAGGCGCAGGGCGCGCTGATTTTCAGGGCTGACGCAGCGCGCTCGGCCTTGAGTTCGCCCACCAGTCCGGGCGTTCGCGCCGCCCCTCACCTGGCTGCCGCCATCCTCTCCCCGTATACTGACGGGGAGAGGGAACGCTCTCATCGATGATTTCGCCAATCATCAGCGTTGCAAGAAGGGCGCCGTCGTTGCGGCCAGCCACTTCTCCCCGTCACTATACGGGGAGAAGTGCCCGGCAGGGCGATGAGGGGCAGCGCCGACTTAGAAAGTGACTCCACACGGTGGCAATCGTTCGTAAAAATCGATCATTCCAACCATAACAATTCGTTGGAAAGATCGGTTCAGGAATGGCATTCCTCCAGCCTACCCGCTTGGAGCATTTGCATTGTCTTCCTTCACCCACATCGCGAACGATATTCCCAAAAGCCTGATTTCCGCCGATCTGGCCGGACGCCGGAAGCGCCTGAATTCGGTATGGAATGGGATCATCCCCGGCATCGTGCTGGTCGCGATGATCACGGGGGTCGCCTTCTCGGCCCGCAATGTTTCCGGCTTCGCTCTGTTCAGCCCGATGATCCTCGCCGTCGTCGCCGGCATGATCCATTCCAACGTGCTCGGCACGCCCGCCCACGCCAGGGCCGGCATCGCCTTTTCGCAGCGCCGGCTCTTGCGCTTCGCCATCGTGCTGCTCGGTTTCCAGCTGACGCTTGGCCAGGTGGTGGCGATCGGCGCCAGCGGCGTCGGCATTGTTGCACTGACGCTCGGCGCCACCTTCGTCTTCACCATCACGCTCGGTCGGCTGATTGGCGTCGACGCCAAGCTGGCGCAGCTGATCGCCGCCGGCACCTCGATCTGCGGCGCCTCGGCCATCGTCGCCACCAACATCGTCACCGACGCGCGCGACGAGGACGTCACCTACGCAGTCGCCTCGATCACGCTGTTCGGCACCGTCGCCATGCTCGGCTTCCCCCTGCTGGCACCGGTGCTGGGGCTCGACCAGCACGCTTTCGGCCTGTGGGCCGGCGCCTCGATCCATGAAGTGGCACAAGTCATCGGCGCCGGCTTCCAGAACGGCACCCAGTCCGGCGAGATTGCCGCCGTCGCCAAGCTCACCCGCGTCGCCATGCTGGCGCCGATGGTCATCGCGCTCGGCCTGATGGCGCGCCGCAAGAGCAGCGATCAGGCAAGCGATCAAGCTGGGGCGCGGCCGGCTATGCCGTGGTTCGTCGCCGCTTTCGTCGCCGTCGTGGCGCTGAACAGCCTGATCACGGTGCCGGCCGAAGTGAAGTCGGCGATGGCGCTCGCCACCACCATCATGCTGACCATGGGGCTGGCCGCCATGGGCCTGCAGGCCGATATTTCGCAGCTGCGCTCGCGTGGCCTGCGCCCGCTGGCGCTCGCCTTCTCGGCCTTCCTGTTCATCGGCGGCTTCAGCCTGATGCTGGTGAAGCTTGTAGGCTGATCAATCCTCGAAGGAACTCGCCGCGACATAGATCGCCGCCAGCGTCTCTATGCCGGCCTGGTCGGCCTTGTCGAAACGGCCGGGCAGCGGGCTGTCGAGGTCGAGCACGCCGAAGACGCCGTCATCGTCTTCGAGCAGCACGACCAGCTCCGAGCGCGAGTCGGCATCGCAGGCGATGTGGCCGGGAAAATCATGCACGTCCTTGATCAGCATCGAGGTGCCGAGTTCGACCGCCGTTCCGCACACGCCCTTGCCGACGGCGATGCGCACGCAGGCCGGCTTGCCCTGGAACGGCCCCAGCACCAGTTCCTCGTCGGAGGCCAGGAAATAGAAGCCGGCCCAGTTGAGGTCCGGCACCATCTGGAAGATCAGCGCGGCGGTGTTGGCGGCGTTGGCAATCGAGTCGCGCTCGCCCTCGAGCAGCGCCTTCAGTTGCGTGGCGAGGTCGCGATAGAACGCGGCCTTGTCAGTGGTATCGATGGCCTTGGCCGCAAACATGGCTTGTCTCCGTACTCAGAATCGCGGTTGCTTCGACAAGCTGTCAAACTCGGCAAGCCCTGCACCAAACGACCACGGGACGATACTAGCGTGAATCCCATCCACTCCGAAAGCCGCAAGATCCGGATTGCCGCCGCCGTCATCGCCGATGCATCGGGCAGATTGCTGCTGGTGCGCAAGCGCGGCACCAGCGCCTTCATGCAGCCCGGCGGCAAGATCGAGTCGGACGAGGAGCCGGTCGATGCCCTGGTGCGCGAATTGCGCGAGGAGCTTGGGCTGCTGATCGACCCGGGCACGGCTTCCCGGCTGGGCCTGTTCTCGGCCAAGGCGGCCAATGAGCCTGACAGCACGGTCGAGGCGGAGTTGTTCGCCCTCACTTTTGCCGCACAGCCGATCGAGAGCCAGCTGGCAGCGGCGGCCGAGATCGAGGAGATGATCTGGCTGGACCCCGCCTCGGCCCATGACATCCAGCTCGCGCCGCTGACGCGCGACGTGGTGCTGAGGCTGAGTGGAAAGTAGCGCGGCGGCCGCGAGCCTTAACCTCAGGCCCCGCCCGCCGGCTCCCTAAATCCCGCGACATCGCGCAGTGGCGGCCGGCCGTAGAGCCGGCTGTATTCGCGGCTGAATTGCGACGGGCTCTGGTAGCCGACGCTGTAGCCGGCCGAGCCGACATCCAGGCGCTCCGTCAGCATCAGGCGCCGCGCTTCGTGCAGGCGCAGCTGCTTTTGATACTGCATTGGCGTCATCGCCGTGACTGCCTTGAAATGATGATGCAGCGAGGACGTGCTCATGCCGACATGCTGCGCCAGTTCCTCGATGCGCAGCGGCCGCGTGAAATTCTGCCGCAGCCAGGCGATTGCCTGGGCAATCCGGTTTGTCGGCGTCTCGATCGTGGCGATCTGAAGCAGGGCAGGACCAAAGGGGCCGGTCGCCACGCGGTAGAGGATCTCCTGCTCGATCAGCGGCGCCATCGCGGCAATATCCTGTGGTCGGTCAAGCAGGCGCAGCAGCCGCACGACCGCATCCAGCAGGTCTGGTGGCGCCCTGTTGACGGCCACCGCCCGCATGTCGTGAGGGACGACCGGCGCCGTGCTGATCCGGCCGAACAGCTCCTTCAGCCGATCCGGCTCGATCCGCATGCCCAGCCCCAGGTTCGGTGCCTCGGGGCTCGCCTCGGTCACGCGGGACACGACCGGCAGGTCGAGCGAGACCACCAGATAGTCGCCAACGCCATAGCAGTGAACATGCGAGCCGAGCGTGAGGCTCTTGGCGCCCTGTACGACGAGCGCAAAGCAGGGCCATTGCGCGGTGTGGACGCTTTTGTCGGTCGCCGATCGCCGGCTGAGGAACAGATTGTCGATCGCCGTTGCGCGCTCTTCGTCCCCCGCCGTGAACCGGGCGATGATCGACGCCATCTCCCCATATGGATCTTGCGCGATCGTCAAAAGGCACCTGGTATCTTCGAAACAATCATGGGGCGATCATATCCGATCCTGCAAGTCCGGCCAGCCGCGGCAATCAAGCTTTGCAGGATCGTGCATGAATCTTGCAGGATCGCGATAACGCTCCACGTTCGCTCCGTCGCATAACGCCGCCAGCGGGAGCGTGCTCCCGATCATCACAGGCGGAGCCTTCCATGACCAGTTCACCGATCACCGATCCATCGACCCGAACCAGCAAGGTCGTGCTCATCACCGGCGCCAGCAGCGGCATCGGCGAGGCCACGGCCCGCCACCTCGCGGCAAGCGGCCACAGGATCGTGCTTGGCGCCCGGCGGACCGACCGGATTGCCGCTGTCGCGCGGGACATCGGGCAGGCCGGCGGCCAGGCGCATTCCCGGCAGCTTGACGTGACCGACCTCGACAGCGTCAAGGCCTTCGTCGCGGCCGCCCGTGAGTGCTACGGCCGGGTCGACGTGCTGGTGAACAATGCCGGCGTTATGCCTTTGTCGTTCATGGCCGAATTGCGCGTCGACGAATGGAACCGGATGATCGATGTCAATTTGCGCGGCGTTCTCAATGGCATTGCCGCCGTGCTGCCGATCATGGCCGAACAGAAGTCCGGCCACATCATCAACGTCGCATCTGTCTCCGGGCACCGGGTCGACCCGACAGCCGCCGTATACAGCGCCACCAAATTCGCGGTACGGGCGCTCTCGGAAGGGCTTCGACAGGAAAGCAGGGATCTGCGCGTGACGGTCGTCAGCCCTGGTCTCACCCGCACCGAGCTGTTTGACGGCATCGCCAATCCCGAGATCAAGGCTGGAGCCCGCGCCATGGTCGATCGGGCCTCCATCCCGGCCGGCGCGATTGCCGAGGCGATCGGCTTTGCCATCAGCCAGCCGGACGGCGTCGACATCAACGAACTGATCGTGCGCCCGACGGCGCAAGGCTGATCCTCATGAACCCCTGCCAATGGAGAGATGACATGACAGAGGCAATCGAAGTGACGACCTTCAGGCTCAACGGCCGCTCCTGCGCGGAATTCGTCGCCGCCAATGCCGATATCGACGCCTGGCTGCGGCGTCAGCCGGGCTTCCTGTCCCGCCGGATCGCCGAACGCGACGATGGCACCATCGTCGACGTGCTGATCTGGGCCTCGGCCGAGGCCGGCCGCAACGCGGCGGGCGGCATCATGACCGAGATGGGGCAATCGCCGGTGCATACCATGATCGACCAGCGCACCGTGGACTGGACCGTGGCGCCGGTCCGCCACAGTATCGTGTGACGGAGAACCACGATGGACAATCATGCACATCATCGCTGTGGCTGGGCCGAGGGCGATCCGCTGATGCGCGCCTATCACGACGAGGAATGGGGCGTTCCGCAACGCGATGCCCGCATGCTGTGGGAAATGCTGATGCTGGAAGGGTTCCAGGCTGGTCTCGCCTGGATCATCGTGCTCAGGAAACGCGACGCCTTTCGTGCCGCCTTCGCCGGCTTCGATCCGGAGAAGGTCGCGCGCTTCGGCGCGGCCGATATCGAGCGCCTGATGGCCGATCCCGGCATCATCCGCGCCCGCGCCAAGATCGAAGCGACGATCCGTGGCGCCCAGATCTTCCGCGAGACGGCGCAGCGCGGCGAGAGCTTCGCCGACTTCTGCTGGTCCTTCACCGATGGCAAGGTGGTCGCAAGCGACGGCCATGGCTGGATCGCGTCATCACCCCTGTCCGAACGGATTTCCAAGGAAATGAAGCGACGCGGCTTCAAATTCGTCGGCCCGACCATCGTCTATGCCTGGATGCAGGCGGTCGGCATCGTCAACGATCACGCGGCCAACTGTTTCCGGCGGTCCGAAGTCGCGCTCTGAACACGGCAGCGCCGTCAGCGCCTACATCGGACGCTTGGGTTCGCCCTTTGGCGGACTGGCCGTGTCGGAATCGGATTTCCGATGCTTGTCGGCGGCAATCCTGCGGATGCGGTCGAAGCGGCTTTCCTCGGTTTTTTCGGTCGTGACGACCGTTTCTGGCTTCCGCACGAACGTGATCATGGATCCGTCTCCTGGGCTAGAGGCCTGCGCGCCGGGAGAAATCCCCCGGCGGTAATCCCGGCTCCTAGAACCGGCGTAGATTCAGGTCAGGCCGAGTCGAAAACGGCTGATACCGAGAACCGGAGCGGAGCGTACTTTGGGTACGTGAGCACCGGAAGCGCAGGAATCAGCCGTTTGCAGACCGGCATCAGCTGAATATTAGTAGCCGCCCATGCCGCCGCCATTACCGCCCGCAGGCGCTGCGTCCTTGGCCGGAATGTCGGTGATCATGGCTTCGGCGGTGATCAGAAGCGCGGCGATCGAGCCGGCGTCCTGCAGTGCGGTGCGCACCACCTTTGCCGGATCGACGATGCCCGCCTTGATCATGTCGACATAGGTCTCGTTCTGGGCGTCGAAGCCCTGATTGTGGTCCTTGCTGTCGGTGAGCTTGCCGACGACGATCGAACCTTCGACGCCGGAATTCTCGGCGATCTGGCGGATCGGGGCTTCCAGCGCGCGAAGCACGATGGAGATGCCGGCAGTGACATCGTCATTGGCGCCGGTCAGTCCGGCAAGCGCCGACCTGGCACGCAGCAGAGCCACGCCGCCGCCGGGCACGATGCCTTCTTCAACCGCCGCGCGCGTGGCGTTCAGCGCGTCGTCGATGCGGTCCTTCTTTTCCTTGACTTCCGACTCGGTGACGCCGCCGACACGAATGACGGCAACGCCGCCGGAGAGCTTGGCCAGCCGCTCCTGCAGCTTTTCCTTGTCGTAGTCGGAGGTGGTCTCCTCGATCTGGCCCTTGATCTGCGCGACGCGCGCCTGGATGGTCGCCTTGGTGCCGGCGCCGTCGATGATCGTGGTGGTGTCCTTCTCGATCAGCACGCGCTTGGCGCGGCCGAGCATCTCGATGGTGACGTTTTCGAGCTTGATGCCGAGATCCTCGGAAATCATCTGGCCGGCGGTGAGCACGGCGATGTCTTCCAGCATCGCCTTGCGGCGATCGCCGAAGCCGGGCGCCTTGACCGCCGCGACCTTGAGGCCGCCGCGCAGCTTGTTGACGACCAGCGTGGCCAGAGCCTCGCCTTCGACGTCTTCCGAAATGATCAGCAGCGGCCTGCCGTTCTGGACGACCGCCTCGAGGATCGGCAGCATCGCCTGCAGATTGCCGAGCTTCTTCTCGTGGATGAGCACGTAAGGCTCTTCCAGTTCGACGCGCATCTTGTCGGTATTGGTGACGAAATAGGGTGAGAGATAGCCGCGGTCGAACTGCATGCCCTCGACGACGTCGAGTTCGGTCTCGGCGGTCTTGGCTTCCTCGACAGTGATGACGCCGTCATTGCCGACCTTGTCCATCGCCTTGGCGATCATCTCGCCGACGGTGGCGTCGCCATTGGCGGCGATGGTGCCGACCTGGGCGATCTCGGCCGACGACTTGACCTTCTTGGCCTTGGCCTTGATTTCCCCGACGACGGCGGCGACGGCCTGGTCGATGCCGCGCTTGAGGTCCATCGGGTTCATGCCGGCGGCGACCAGCTTGGCGCCTTCGCGCAGGATCGAGGCGGCCAGCACCGTGGCGGTGGTGGTGCCGTCACCGGCGAGGTCGTTGGTCTTCGAGGCCACTTCGCGCACCATCTGCGCGCCCATGTTCTCGAACTTGTCGGCAAGCTCGATTTCCTTGGCGACGGTGACGCCGTCCTTGGTGATGCGCGGCGCGCCATAGGCCTTGTCGATGATGACGTTGCGGCCCTTGGGGCCGAGTGTGACCTTCACCGCATTGGTGAGGATCTCGACGCCGCGCAGCATGCGGTCGCGAGCATCGGTGGAGAATTTGATTTCCTTGGCAGACATTTTTTATCCAGTTCGTTCAGAGGGAGTGAGGTCAGGCAGCTTTCTTGGCGGCCACGGTCTTCTCGATGACGCCCATGATGTCGGCTTCCTTCATGATCAGAAGGTCCTCGCCGTCGATCTTGACCTCGGTGCCCGACCATTTGCCGAACAGGATGGTGTCGCCGGCCTTGACGTCGAGCGGAACAAGCGCGCCATTTTCGTCGCGTGCGCCAGGCCCAACGGCGATGACTTCACCTTCTTGCGGCTTTTCCTTGGCATTGTCGGGGATGATGATGCCGCCCTTGGATTTGATATCGCCTTCGGCGCGCCGGATGACGACGCGATCGTGGAGTGGCCGAAACTTCATGAGAACTTCTTTCTGGGGCCGGCATAGGCGGCCGCGTCTCTCATATAGGCGCTTTGGCACTCGATAGATAGGAGTGCCAAAAAATTGTTCGCGGGCGGAATTAAATATTCAAAAGTATTATTTCGGCCTGTCGTTTCGTGATATCGGAACCAAGTCAAATATTTCAAAAGATTGAATTTTGCCGATCGAGCACCTATTTATCGGACAAGTTCACTTTCACGATTTCAAGCACAAGGGAGATTTCTTCGATGGCCGAAGGCAATCAGACGATCATGGAAAAAGCTGAAGCCCGCTTTGTCGACAAGCAGAAGAAAACGGCGGAGCGCAACAAGGCAACCGCTGAGTACATATCCGAAGCCAGGGCCAGGGAGATCAAGACCGCAAGGCTCAGGGAATTGCGGCTGGCCAAGGAAGAGGCAGATCGCGTCGCGGAAGCCCTGAACCCGACGCCGAAGAAGAAGCGCGCGGTCAAGAAGGTGGCCGCAACGGAGGTCAAGACATGAGCCTGACATTCCCCAACCGCAGCCGCAGCTATGACGAAGCCGGCAAGCGCATCCGTTTCGTCGGCCACGACGGCATGTTCCAGATTTCCTTTTCCGTCGCAGCCGACGCCATGACCAGGATGCAGCCGGCGACCGCGGCCAACGAGGCCGGTTACCTCGCTACGTTCGACACCGAGAGCAGCGCCATCCGCGACGTGGCGTCCAAGGCCTATGACCGCACCCGCAAGAGCATGTATGTGCTGACGGCCGCCGACTTCGGCTGATCAGCCTATAGTGCATGTCGCTCAGGAGTGGTCTCGGTTTTGAGACAACGACATGCATGGAAACGAAGACTAAGAGTCCATGTCCTCGACCATCTTCCGTATCTTCTCGGCCTTTTCGAAATGGTCGAGGCGGTGGGTTCTGATCCACCATTCGGCTGCTTCCATCAGCAGTTCGGGGTCGTCATTCCTGTTGGCGAAAAACGCATAGAACGACACGCCGACGGCAGGCCCTTTCTCGGAAATCTTGCGGTCGCAGACTTCCAGTATCTTTTGCTTCAGGCTCGCTCTCACGGGAATCCTCTGGTTTTGGCGCGGCGGGGTCTTGGCCCTCGCTCCGAGCCGGCAGACGGAACGTTCAATCCTTGCGCTCCGCCCTCTCCCGACGCCTGACGTCGCGGACATTCATTTGCACGACCATGTCCTCGGCCTCGCGAGGGCTCATGCCGACCATTACTTTTTGCCTGACCACGGCCGGCTGGCCGGTGAAGACATCGACAATGGTCCAGCTCTGGGGAAGCTCCATGCGCAGTGTGTAGCGATTGGCCATGCTGGCTTGCCTCAGCCCTGCATCATGAAGAACACCGCGCCCAGGATCAGCACCGTCCAGGCGATGACCGACAGCTTCAACACCATGCCGCCATGCGCGGCCAGCAGCTTTCGCAGGCGCGGCACGACGCCCGCCGACCGCACCGGCGCCGCCACGAAGGCGACAGGTGCCTTGACACCAAGTTTTCCAAAGACAGGCAGCAGCGACGGTTGACGCACGAAAATGACCTCGGATGTCGGGAAGAAGCCGGAACAATGACTTCCGCGCCGCTTCCATAGCACCCTTTCACGAACGCCCCGCATGCCAAATGAAGATAAGCACCACGGCACGCATTGGAGAGAGATGAGCCGGCCCGATGGACAAGGCCCGACGACCGGCCTCAAGCCGCGGCGCTGCGGCCTTTCACGCCGGCTTCGGTCTTGAAAATACGGAAGGTATTGCGGCCCGCCGCCTTGGCGGCATAGAGCGCGGTGTCGGCCTGCAGGAACAGGTCGCACGGCGCGCCTGTAGCGGCGAAGGCGATGCCGACCGAGGCGCCGAGCTTGAGCGACTGGCCGCCCGCAGCGACCGGCTTGCCCATCGCCTCGATGATGCGGCGCGCCAGGCCGGAGACAGCGCCACGATCGAGATGCGCTCCAAGCAGCACCGCGAACTCGTCGCCGCCGACGCGCGCCACCAGATCCGCCTCGCCGCAGACATCGGCAAGCCGCTGCGCCGCCGTCTTCAGGCACTCGTCGCCGACGACATGGCCGAACGTGTCGTTGACCGCCTTGAAGCCGTCGAGGTCGATCAACAGCAGCGCGCCGAGCGGGCGGCCCTCGTCCGTATGGGCGAGCCGCGCCTGGAACCGGCCGCGGTTGGCAAGTCCGGTCATGGCGTCGAATTCGGCCAGATGGCGCATCCGGTCCGACTGGCTCTTCTCCTCGGTGATGTCCTGCTTGATGCCGAAGATGCGCACGGGCACGCCGTCCTCACACTCGACGGTCGCGGTGATGCGGATCCAGCGGCTGCGCCCGGCGAAAGTGGTGATCTCGGCGTCGAGGGTGAAGCCGCTGCGCTCTTCGATCGCCCGGCTGCGCATCGTCTCCAGCGCCTTGCGCGACTCCGCGGGATAGCACTTGACGATCTCCGCGCGATCGAGCGCTGAGCCGCGCGGCAGGTCGAACAGGTCGTAGACCACGTCGGTCCACTGCAGCTGCACGTCGGGCAGACTACACTCCCACACGCCGAGGCGCGCGGCCACCGAGGCGCGGTCGAAGATCTTGCGGCTGTGCGCCAGCGAAACTTCCTGGCTGGCGATCAGCGCCGCCTGTGCCGCGAGTTCGGCCTTGAGCCGGGCGATGGTGGCGGCGTCGCGACGACGCTCGTCGGAGCGGCTGCCGTTCCCCTCCCGCCTGCCGGCGCGCGGAGCATCGGCCCGCGCCGGGCCTTTCGGAATGTAGGGCGTATCGGGCATTGCGGAGCTCTGCTGTCCTGGCGGGCGACTACCATGGCGCCCAAGCCATTAACACTTCACTTCCAGTGGCCCCGCTTCCCTGACCCAGGATACTTTTCCCCTTGAACGACCAACCAATCTGGCCTAGCCTTGGCTTGAGAAAAGGTTTTCCCAAACATTTCCGATCAGGCTTGGCCATTGGCCGGGCCTCATTGGGGTCTGAAAGAGAAAACCTTTTCCCAACTCAGGATTCTCGACGCGATGGCATCGGACGATCAGCCTGTTCCGGTCTTTTCCAAGCCAGTCACCTTGCGTGACGTGGCGGCACGGGCCGGCGTCAGCGTCGCCACCGCCTCGAAGGCGCTCAACGACCAGGGGCGGATGACCGCCAAGACGCGCGAGCGCATCCGCGAGACGGCCCGGCATCTCGGTTTCCGGCCCAACAGCCTGGCGCAAAGCCTGCTCAGGCGGCGCAGCTTCACCGTCGGCCTGCTCACCAACGATACCTATGGCCGCTTCTCGCTGCCGCTGATGTCGGGCATTTCGGACGCGCTGGTCGACAATGGCGTCTCGGTGTTCCTGTGCAATGTCGAGGAGGATCCGCGCCTCGGCCAGTTGCATGTCGACGCCATGCTCGACAAGCGCGTCGACGGCATCATCGCCACCGGCAAGCGCATCGACCGCCATCTGCCGGTCGACCTCGGCAATCTGCGTGTCCCGGTGATCTATGCCTTCACCCAGCCCGATCCCGACGCCATCGCCTTCGTCTCGGACGACGCCGGCGGCGCGCGGCTGGCCGTCGAACATCTGTGCCGGCTGGGCCGCAAGCGCATCGCCCATGTCACCGGGCCGGCGAGCTTCGCCGTGGTGCACGCCCGCGCCCAGGCCTATCGCGACGTGCTCGCCGAAAACGGCTTGCCGGTCACCGAACCGCTGCTCGGCTCCTGGTCGGAAGCCTGGGGCCATGAGGCGGTGGCGCACCTGTTCGACGGCAAGCGCGAAAGGCCGGATGCCGTCTTTTGCGGCAACGACCAGATCGCGCGCGGCGTCATCGATGCCTTGCGCGAGCGCGGCCTCGGCGTCCCCGGCGATGTCGCCGTCATCGGCTTCGACAATTGGGAGATCGTCGCCGAGGCGACGCGCCCGCCGCTGACTTCTGTCGACATGAACCTGGTCGCACTCGGACGCGAGGCCGGGCTGACCCTGCTGTCGCTGGTTGGCGGCCAGCCCGCCGCGCCGGGCATTCGAAAACTGCCGTGCCGGCTGGTGGTGCGTCAGTCCTGCGGCCATCCGCCGGATGGCTGAAAACGAAGCGCCGCGTGATCGGCGCCAAGCCGCGGACAGCGGCCAACCGTGGAGGAGGAGAACATGAGGAACCTGATTGCCAAACTGGCCCTGGCCGCTGCCGTTCTGGGTAGCGGTCTCGGCACTGCCGCCGCCGAAACCGCCAACATCTGGGTGCGCGCCGACGGCTCGAACTTCATGCCGAGGATCGTCGACGCCTACAACAAGGCGCACAAGGACCAGATCAAGCTCGACATCATCCCCAACGCCGAGATCATCCCGAAATATGGTGCCGCCGCCGCCGGCGGCACCGCGCCCGACGCGCTGTCGCTCGACCTGATCTACACGCCGTCCTTCGCCGCCGCCGGCCAGTTGGAGGATATCACCGACTGGGCCAAGTCGCTGCCCTATTTCGCCAGCCTGTCGCCGGCGCATGTGAAGACCGGCACCTACAAGGACCACATTTACGGCCTGCCGTTCTCGGCCGACGCCTCGGTGCTGATCTGGAACAAGAAGCTGTTCAAGCAGGCCGGCCTCGACCCCGAAAAAGGCCCGACAAACTGGGCCGAGATCGCGGCCGACGCCGAGAAGGTCAACGCGCTCGGCGGCAACATCAAGGGCTTCTACTTCTCGGGCAATTGCGGCGGCTGCAACATCTTCACCTTCACGCCGCTGATCTGGGCTTCCGGCGGCGATATCCTCTCCGAGGACGGCTCGAAGGCGACACTGGACAGTCCGCAGTTGCGCGGCGCCATCGATCTCTACCGCTCGATGGTCAAGAAGGATCTGGTACCGGCGGGCGCCCAGACCGACACCGGCGCCAACTTCTTTGCCGCCTTCGCCGCCGGCAATATCGGCATCTCGCCGTCCGGCGCCTTCGCCATCGGCGCGCTCAACACCCAGTATCCCAATGTCGACTACGGCGTCACCTTCCTGCCGGGCAAGGACGGCAACTGGTCGTCCTTTGCCGGCGGCGACAATTTCGTCGTCACCAAGGGCACCAAGAAACTGCCCGTGGTGAAGGAGTTCCTCGATTTCGCCTATTCGCTCGAGGGCCAGACCATCCTCGCCAAATATGGCAGCCTGCCGGTGCGCGGCGACATCGCCAAGGACGCGCTCAAGGATCTCGATCCGCGCTACCAGATCGCCGCCGAGGCCATGGCCAAGGGCCGCACGCCCTATTCGGTGGTGTTCAACGATTTGATCAACTCCGCCAACGGCCCGTGGACGCAGATGATCAACGAGGTCTTCTTCGGCGACGACGTCGATGGCGCGATCGCGAACGCGCAGGAGACCATGCAGTCGATCATCGACCAGGCGCCGCAGAAGTAGCGGCCGCCTGCCGGCCGCCCGCCTGTCTCCCTGGGCGGGTGGCCGGCGCGCCTTACCCTCCCCCTTGTGGGGAGGGTCGCTGCGAAGCAGCGGGGTGGGGTCAACGCCAGTTACCCCCACCCGGACCTGCGGTCCGACCTCCCCACAAGGGGGAGGTAGGGCGGCCAATTGGATCCGACGCAAGAACAGGCCAACCATGACCACCATCGCAACAACCACCACCGCCCCGCCCCGCGCCAGAAAACTGGCCGGTGCCGGGCGCCGGCAGTGGATCGGCCTGCTCTATGTCGCGCCCGCTGTCGCGCTGGTCGTCGTCTTCTTCCTCATCCCGCTCGGCATGACGGCGTGGATGTCGCTGCACAATTGGCCGCTGATGGGCGAGCACTCCTATATCGGCCTCGACAACTATGTCGCGATCCTGCGCGACACCAGGTTCTGGAACGCGCTCAAATTCACCGCCTACTACACCGTGATCGTCACCATCGCGATCTTCGCGGTGGCGTTTCCGCTGGCGCTGTTCGTCGAACGGCCGCGCCCGCTGACCAATCTCTACCGCACCATGTTCTTCATGCCGGCGGTTGTCGGTTTTGCCTCTGCCAGCCTGCTCTGGTCATGGCTGCTGAATGTCGATTCCGGTCTGTTCAGCCCGGCCGCCTACGACCTTGGCCTGATCGACAAGAAGTTCAACCTGCTGGCCACCTTCCAGCCGGCCTTCTGGTCGATCATCGCCATGGTCGTGTGGAAGGTCGCCGGCTTCACCATGATCATCCTGATGGCCGGCCTGCAGTCGATCCCGCAGGATCTGCAGGAAGCGGCCATCATCGACGGCGCCGGGCCGTTCGCCAGGTTCAGGGCCATCACCTTGCCGCTGATGCGCCGCACGCTGGCGCTGGCGCTGATCCTGTCGGTCGCCGGCTCGATCCTCGCCTTCGACCAGTTCTACATCATCCTGCGCGGCGGTCCGCGCAACCAGACGCTGACGGCGGTCTACTGGATCTTCAACCAGTCCTTCGTCTCGTTCAAGCTCGGCTATGGCGCCGCGCTCTCCATGGTGCTGCTGGTCATCCTGGTGGCGCTCAGCCTCGTGCAGCTGTGGTTGCTGCGCAAGCCGGAGGGCCTCGACTGATGGCGCAGGCCGCCTCCCGCAACCGCCGGCTCGCCGCCCGAATCGCGGAGCATTCGACCGGCATCATCGCCTCGCTGCTGTTCGCGGCGCCGATCGTGTGGGCGGTGCTGTCGACCTTCAAACCGGCAGCCGAAGCGCGCCTGCCACCGCTGCCGCCCTGGCCAACGTCGGGGTTCTCGCTGGAGAACTATGCCACGCTCGACACCTTCGGCGACGGGCTCTGGGTCTCGGCGCAGAACAGCATCTACGTCTCGGTGATGACCGTGGTGCTGTCGGTCATCGTCAGCGTGCTGGCCGGCTACGGCTTTTCGCGCTTCCGCTTCCCGTTCAAGGACCTGTTCTTCATCCTCATCCTGTCGACCATCATGATCCCGTTCCAGTCGATCCTGACGCCGATCTTCCTGGTGCTGACCAAGCTTGGCCTGCACAACACGCTGACCGGCCTGGTCGGCGTCTATGTGACGCTGCAACTGCCATTCTCCATCTTCATGATGCGCAACGCTTTCGACGCGGTGCCGCGCGAGATCGAGGAGGCCGCCCGCATGGACGGCGCCAGCAACGTCACCATGCTTCTCAAGGTGATGCTGCCGCTGGTCTGGCCGGGTGTCGTCACCATCGCGCTGTTTGCCTTTCTCGGCGCCTGGAACGAGTTCCTCGCCGCCCTGGTGCTGATGACCGACCAGTCCAAATTCACGCTGCCGGTGATGATGACCGCGCTGCAGTCGGGCCGCTTCGGCGCCATCGACTGGGGCGCGGTGCAGGCCGGCGTCACCGTGATGATGGTGCCTTGCCTCATTCTCTTCCTCGCTTTGCAGCGCTTCTACATCCGCGGCCTCATGGCCGGGGCCGTCAAGTAATTCGACCGAATGGAGTAAGTTCATGACCGCATCGCCATCCGCAAAAACCGGAAAACCGAAGCTCGCCTTCCGCCCGCTGCCGGTGCCGCAGGTCGACGTGCACGGCTTCTGGGGCGACCGCGCCGACGCGGTCGCCGCGCGCACCGCCGACATCCTCTACGACCGCTGCGTCGAGGCCCGCATGCTGGAGCAGATCGACCCCGACCGGCCCTCGCCCGGCGTCGTCATCCCGTTCCACTCGCCCTCGCCCGACGAAGCCGACCGCCAGGGCGCGGAATTCACCGGCTCGACGGTGACCACGCAGATGTTCTGGGATTCCGATCTCGGCAAGACGATCGAGACCGCGGCCTATTCGCTCTACCGGCGCAAGAACCCCGAACTGGAAAAGAAGATCGACGCCGTCATCGACATGTATGGCAGGCTGCAGCAGGAGGACGGCTATCTCTCGAGCTGGTACCAGCGCATCCAGCCGGGCAAACGCTGGACCAATCTGCGCGACTGCCACGAACTCTATTGCGCCGGCCACCTGATCGAGGGCGCGGTCGCCTACTACCAGGCGACCGGAAAACGCAAGCTGCTCGACATCATGTGCCGCTATGCCGACCACATCGCTTCGGTGCTGGGGCCTGAGCCCGGCAAAAAGAAGGGCTATTGCGGCCATGAGGAGATCGAACTGGCGCTGGTCAAGCTGGCGCGGGTGACCGGCGAGAAGAAATACATGGAACTGGCGAAATACTTCATCGACCAGCGCGGCCAGCAGCCGCATTATTTCGACGAGGAGGCGCGCGCCCGCGGCGCCGACCCGAAGGCCTACCATTTCAAGACCTATGAATACAGCCAGTCGCACATCCCGGTGCGCGAGCAGGACAAGGTCGTCGGCCACGCGGTGCGGGCGATGTATCTCTATTCGGGCATGGCCGACATCGCCACCGAATATGGCGACGACAGCCTGCGCGTGGCGCTCGACCGGCTGTGGGACGATCTCACCACGAAAAACCTCTACATCACCGGCGGGCTCGGGCCGTCGGCGCACAATGAGGGCTTCACCAGCGACTACGACCTGCCTAACGAGACCGCCTATGCCGAGACCTGTGCCGCGGTCGGGCTGGTTTTCTGGGCCAGCCGCATGCTCGGCATGGGGCCGAACGCCCGCTACGCCGACATGATGGAACGTGCGCTTTACAACGGTTCGATCTCGGGCCTGTCGCTGGATGGCTCGCTGTTCTTCTATGAAAATCCGCTGGAAAGCCGGGGCCGGCACAACAGATGGAAATGGCACCGCTGCCCGTGCTGTCCGCCCAATGTCGGGCGCATGGTGGCCTCGATCGGCAGCTATTTCTACAGCCTGGCGGACGATGCGCTGGCGGTTCATCTCTATGGCGACTCGACCGCCCGCTTCGACATTGGCGGCACCGCAATCAGCCTTGCCCAGGCGAGCCACTATCCCTGGGACGGCGCCGTCGAGATCACGCTCGAGCCACAGGCGCCAGTCGAGTTCACGCTGCATCTGCGCATACCGGCGTGGAGCAGCAGCGCGGCGCTCGAGATCAATGGCGAGGCGGTCAAGCTGGCGGAGGTCACCAGCGACGGCTATGCCGCGATACGGCGCACATGGAAAAAGGGCGACCGCGTCCGGCTCGATCTCGAAATGCCGATCGAACGGCTCTACGCGAACCCGCGGGTGCGCCAGGATGCCGGTCGCGTTGCGCTGTCACGCGGTCCGGTGATCTACTGCGTCGAGGCGACCGATAATGACAGCCAGTTGCATCGCCTGACGCTGCCGAGGACGGCAAGTGTCGAAGCGCGGGATCGGCCGGAGCTTCTCGGCGGCGTGGTGACGCTTTCAGCCACCGCGCAAGCTGACGCCGGCGATGGCTGGCAGGGCGGGCTCTACAGATCCGAGCCGCCGGCCACCACACAGACGCGCCTGACCGCCATCCCCTACTTCGCCTGGGACAACCGCGAGCCAGGCGAAATGCTGGTGTGGCTAAGGGACGGGTGAGGCGTCAGGGGCGCGTCCGTTCGATCTCATCGGCCACCAGTTGCTGCAATTGCCACAGATTGCGGTCGCGGATGCCGCAGGCGTCGAGGTGACGGATGGTCTCGAACAGATATTCCGCGCCCGAACCCCAATGGCCGACCGCCCTGGCCAGCGTCGCCGCGATCGCCCGCTTGTCGAGCTTGCCGGCATAGCGTGGATTACCGGGGTCGACGACAAAGCCGAGCGCCCGCGAGGCACTGTCGCCTGTCCTGACCTGCAGCCAGCGCGGCACGTTGACGGCGGGAAGGATGGTCATCTCGCGGCGCAGCAACGCTTCGAGATTGGCCGCCACCGGCTCGGCGATCTCGAACACCATGCCCTGGCACTGGCCGCCACGGTCGAGCGCCATCATCAGGCCGGGCTGCTCGATGGTGCCCCTGAAGCGCTGCACGGTGAAGCAGAACGACCGATGCCAGCCGGTCGCCACCGCCCGATCGCCACCCCTCACCTCGCCGGCCGGCTTCCATAGCAGCGAACCATAGGCGAACAGTTTCAGCGGCCCGGCCGGAGCCGTTGCCAGCACCTCGTCGCGGAAACGCGCATAATCCGCGTCGGTCATGGTGACCATGCCCGGCACCGGCCCAGCATCCTCGACCGCGCGCAGCGTGCGCGCGACCAAATCCTCGGTCAGCGCCATCGGCGTTTTGCGAATGGTGGGTTTTCGGGCCGGCTTGCCGGACATGGCTTTGTTCATTCTCGCGTCCTCAGCCTTACCGTCATCTTGCTGAAAGCAGTTCAAATCTCAAGGGTCAGGGTCATCCAGACATGGAATCAGAATCTGAGCAGCCACGCTCAACAGCTTGGCCGGATTCAACAAATGCTCGCGACGGCCAGTTGGTCGCCAACTCAAGACACCAGCGGCATCGGCACCTGAAGCCCTTCGATCAAGGCGTCGCGGAACAGCGCGATCGGGCGGCTGAGCCGGCCGGCGGGCGGGCGGTGCAGCAGCCAGGCGCGCACTTGCGGCTTGAAGTCCGGGCAGTCGATGACCTCGACGGCATCGCGCCACCGGCTGTCGGCGAAGGCGCCCGGCGTGACGATGCCGATGCCGTGGCCGCGCGCCACCAGCGACATTCTGAGATCGACGCTGAGCGCCTCCACCCCGACCTGGAACGGCAGCCGCGCGGTCTCGAAACTCTGGCGGATGAAGGCGCGAAAGCCGCAGCCGTTCTCGTTCATCACCCAGGGGAAGCGCGACAGCGAGGCAAGGTCGGCGGGCCCGGGCACGCCAAGGCCGGGGGACGCGACCAGCAGCACCGACTGCAGGCCGAGATCGTCGCGCACGAGTTCGTCCGGCGGAGTGACGCCCTCGGCGAGGCACACCGCCACCGCGTCGAGCTCGCTGCGCGCCACCTGCTCGACCAGCCTTGGCGACCAGCCGGAAGAGATGCGCAGCGTCAGCCGCGGAAACGCGGCGCGCAAGGTGTCGAGCGGCAGCGCCAGCGCGGCATCCGAGAGATAGGGCATGATGCCAAGCCGGAACTCGCCCTTGACCCCACCTTGCGGCGACACGCCGGCCTTCAAATCCTCGAGCGAGCGCAGCACGCGCCGGCCATGCTCATACGCCTCGCGCCCGGAAGCGGTCGGCTTCAGCGGCTTCGACTGGCGGTCGAGCAACGCCGTCGCCAGCCCATCCTCGAGGTTCTGGATGCGGCGTGTCACGCCCGGCTGGGTGAGGTTGAGCCTGGCCGAGGCGCCGACGATCGAGCCGGTTTCCACCACGGCGATGAACGCTTCGAGGTCATGGATATTCATGCGCATCTCGCATAATCATTATCGAATTGATTGAATTGTAGCATGATAACAGATCGGCATAAAGTCCTCGCACGATATGCAATTTCATTGAGGACCATATGCTCGACACCAATGACGGCCAACTGGCCGCGCCGGCCGCGACCATCACCGGCCCGCAGACCCTGCTGTTTGCCACTGCGGTCGGCGTCATCGTCACCAACCTTTTCGCGCCGCAGACGCTGGTCGGGCTGATCGGGCCATCGCTCGGCGCCAACGCCGCGAGCGTCGGCCTCGTCGCCATGGCCACCCTACTCGGCTATGCCACCGGCCTGTTCTTCCTGGTGCCGCTCGCCGACCTTGCCGAAAACCGCGCCCTGATCCTGCGCATGCTGATCGCGGCGGCCCTCGCGGCGGGCAGCGCCGCACTGGCGCCCACCGCGCCCGCGCTGCTGATCGTCCTGTTCATCCTCGGTGCGGCCTGCTCGGCGATCCAGATCCTGGTGCCGATCGCCGCCTCGATGGCGCCGCCCGGACAGGATGGCCGCGTCATCGGCGATGTCATGAGCGGGCTGATGGTCGGCATCCTGCTGGCGCGGCCGCTGGCGAGCCTTGTTGCCGACGCCTGGGGGTGGCGCGCCTTTTACGGCCTCAGCGCCGCCGCCCTCGTCCTGCTCGCCTGCGTGCTCGCCTTCACCTTGCCGCGACGGCGCCCGGCTGCGAGATCATCCTATGGCGCACTGATCGCCTCGCTGTTCGATCTGCTGCGCGACGAGCGGGTGCTGAGGCGCCGGGCGCTGACGGCGGCGCTGGTGATGGCGGCGTTCAGCCTGTTCTGGACGGCGGTGGCGCTGCGCCTGGCGCAGCCGCCCTTCGACCTCGGCCAGCGCGGCATTGCGCTGTTCGCGCTGGTCGGCGCCGGCGGCGCGGTGGTGACCCCGCTGTTTGGCCGCGCCGGCGACCGTGGCTGGACGCGCTCGGCCACCATCGCCTGCCATCTCGTGCTGATCGGCGCGATGGCCCTCGCGGGCTGGGCGGGGTCAACCGAATCCGCAACCGGATGGTGGCCACTGGTGCTGATGGGCCTCAGCGCCGTGTTGCTGGATATCGGCGTCACCGGCGACCAGACGCTCGGCCGCCGCGCCATCAACCTGCTGCAGCCGAGGGCGCGCGGCCGCCTTAATGGCCTGTTCGTCGGCATCTTCTTCATCGGCGGCGCCATCGGCTCGATGCTGGCGGGGATCGCATGGACATTGGGCGGCTGGCCCGCTGTCTGTGCCATCGGTGCCGCCTTCGGCATCGTCGCGCTTCTGGTCGACTGGATCGGCGGGCCGGAGTGAACAGGTCGCCGCGATCTGCGACAGGGAACAATGTTGCCGGCAAACTGTTCTAGTCTTGCCGGAGGATGCCATGAACGATGCGTCGGCAAAGCCCGCGGGTCCCGTCCTTTCATCGACGGAGCGCGTGAACACGCTGTCGCATTTCCACCGCGCCGAGATCGCGCGCATGGCGGGATGGCGCGATCGGCTCGACAGGACGACGAACTGGGCGATCACCGTGGTGGCGGCGATGCTTTCGGTGTCGCTATCGACGGCCAGCGCGCATCACGGCGTGCTGCTGTTCGCCATGCTGCTGATCCTGCTGCTGCTGTGGATCGAGGCGCGCCGCTATCGGTTCTTCGACTTCTACCGGGCCCGCGTGCGCCAGTTCGAGCGTCATTATTTCGCGCAGATCTTCTCCCCGCAGCCCGACTTCGCCTCGGATTGGCTGCTCATCGTCGGCGAAGGCCTGCGCGCGCCGAAGTTTCTGCTCTCGCAACGCGCCGCGTTGGCGCGTCGCCTGCGCCGCAACTACATCTACCTCTTCCTGATCCTGCTGCTGGCCTGGGGTCTGAAGATCTCGACACCCAGCCTTCAGACCGCGGCTCTCCGGACCGGGTTCGCCGGATCGCTTCGCGAGGCCGTCGACGGCGCCGCCCTTGGTCCCATTCCTGGTGTGGCGATCATTGTCATTGTGGCGGCATTCTATGCTAGCCTGCTCGCCATCGTCTTTTTCGCCGCGCGCGACGACGGCGAGCTTTCCTTCGGCGACGTCCACGTCTGAGGCCGGCGCCTGACGACGGTTGCAACGCAAACGATGGCCGGCGCGTTGTGACGGCCAGTCCACCGCGGTGTTTGAGGGAACCCATGAACTGTCAATCGGCAACCACGCCACGCATTGTTGCGGCGATTGTCCTGCTGGCCGTTCTCGCCCTGGCGTCGGCAAGCCATGCCTTTGCCGCGCAGCCGGTCGGCCACGCCTCGGGCATGGGCGGCTCGGCGGAGGGACTGTTCGTCGCCGAGATCGTGCTTCTGCTTCTGGTCGGCCGCGGCCTGGGCGAGATCTTCCAGCGTTATGGCCAGCCAGCGATCATGGGCCAGCTCATCGGCGGCATACTGCTCGGGCCGTCGCTGTTCGGCTGGCTGTGGCCTGACGCGCAGCACCTGATCTTCTCGACCGACCCGGCGCAGAAAAGCATGATCGACGCCGTCTCGCAGCTCGGCATTCTCCTGCTCCTGCTGCTGACCGGCATGGAGACGGATCTGCGCCTCGTGCGCCGGGTGGGGGCCGCCTGTTTCTCGATCTCGATCACCGGCATCATCGTGCCCTTTGCCTGCGGCTTCGCACTGGCGCAATTCCTGCCCGCCACGCTGTTGCCCGAACCGACGCAGCGCATCGTCGCCGGGCTTTTCCTCGGCACGGCGCTGTCGATCTCCTCGGTCAAGATCGTCGCCATGGTCGTGCGCGAGATGAACTTCATGCGCCGCAATCTCGGCCAGGTCATCATCTCCTCGGCGATCATCGAGGACACGATCGGCTGGCTGATCATCGCCATCACCTTCGGCATCGCCACCAATGGCAGCCTGCAGGTGCTGCCGCTGCTCACCACCGTGGCCGAGGTGGCGCTGTTCATGGTGTTCTCCTTCACACTCGGGCGCCGCCTGGTGTTCACGCTGATCCGCTGGAGCAATGATTCCTTCCGCAGCGAATACGCCGTCATCACCGTCATCCTCATCATCATGGGCGTGATGGCCCTGATCACCAATCTGATCGGCGTCCACACCGTGCTCGGCGCCTTCGTCGCCGGCATCCTGGTCGGTGAATCGCCGATCCTGTCCGACCACATCGAGGGTCAGCTCCGCGGCGTCATCACCGCTCTGTTCATGCCGATCTTCTTCGGCATGGCCGGCCTCTCGGCCGACCTCACCGTGCTCACCGATCCGACGCTGGCGCTGCTGACGCTGGCGCTGGTGGCCATTGCCAGCATCGGCAAGTTCGGCGGCGCCTTCATCGGCGGCAGGCTGGCCGGCATGTCGCTGAAGGAGGCCATCGCCGTCGGCAGCGCGATGAACGCGCGCGGCTCGACCGAGGTCATCGTCGCCAGCATCGGCCTGTCGATGAACATCCTCTCGCACAACCTGTTCACCATGATCGTCACCATGGCCGTCATCACCACGCTCGCCATGCCGCCAATGCTGCGCTGGGCGCTCGGCCGGCTGCCGGTCGGACATGCGGAGAAGCAGCGTGTCGAGCGCGAGTTGCTCGACGAGCGCGGCTTCGTCTCGAAGCTGGAGCGGCTCCTGCTGCTGGTCGACGACAGCCCGGTCGGCAAGTTCACCGCCTATCTGGCGGGGCTGGTCGGCGGCGGCAGCGGCATGCCGACCACCCTCCTCCACCTCAAGGATGGCAGGATCGCCGGCCCGGCCGGCGACAAGGGCCCGGAACGGGCGCGCAACGAGGTCAGGAAGGGTGCCGCGCGAAGCGCCAGGGCCGTCAGCAAGGCCGAGGACACGTCGGTCGAGAAGGTGCATCTGACCACCCGCACGAAGTCCGAAGCCACCGCCGACACGATCGCCCAGGAAGCCCGCAAGGGCTACGGCCTGTTGCTGGTCGGGCTGGAGACCATGATGACGGCCAAGGGATCGTTCACCGGGACGCTCAACGACATCACCGGCGGTTTCGACGGTCCGCTGTGCCTGGTGCTGAACGGCGCCAAATCCGCGGCCAAGATGCCGGTTCTAAAAGCCGGCACCACCATCCTGGTTCCCGTAAACGGCACGGAAGTCTCGCGTCGCGCCGCTGATTTCGCCCTGGCGCTGGCACGGCCGCACCGGGCGCGGGTCAAGGTTCTCTATGTATCGCAGGCGGCACGGCAAGGGGCCACCTCCGTCTCGCACCGGCGCGAGGAAGCCATGCTGAAGGATATCGCCGATCTGGCCGCTCGCTATGGCGTGCAGGTCGACACCGCGCTGCGCACGCGTGCCACGCCCGACAGGGCGATCGCCAGGGAGGTCGCCAAGGGGGCTGCGATGGTGGTGATGGGCGTCACGCAAAGGCCGGGTGAAGAGCTGTTCTTCGGCGATACCGCCACGGCGGTGCTTGCCGCCGTCGCCTGCCCGGTCGTGCTTCTGGCCAGCGAGCGTATCCGCCCCACGGAAGCCAGGACGGAGGCGGGCGGCGGGCTCGAAAAATAGGCGCGCGAAAATAGGCGCGACTTGAACGAGGGGCCGCGCTTGCGCGCTACAGGCCGAAGAACTGCCGGCCGATCACGTAGCCCAGCGCGACCACGACCAGCGGAAACAGCGCCGGCGCGACCTTGCTGAAGAAGGAGTCCTTTGTGTCCTTTGGCGGCACATAGCGTGCGTTGCCGAGATTCTTGGTCATTGCGACCCCCCGCATGACGACTCATTAGTAGCCGCTTAATAACAACATGCCCGGATTAACGGCTGGCAAAGAAATCGGATTAACGGCTGGCAAAGAAAATAGATCGAATAGCAGACCATCGCGTGGGCAAGCCTGTTGCATCCGAAGGAAAATACCCATGCATCGGGAACCGATCAGCCCTGTCCCGGGTTCTGGCCCTCGGGGGATGCACATGATCACGATCTCATCGAATGCGAGAAAGTCCGGCAGCGCGCGCTCGTGGCGCGAAGCTTCATGGGCTGTGACGGCTGATGGTGGGACAATGGTGAGCGGCTCCCGGTACCTGACACGTTTGCGACGACCAATCGAAATTCGAACAAACGCCGGCCGACCCGCGAGACGCCATGCCACCAACCAGTAAAACCGCGATAGAAGATCGTCGTCATGCCTTCCTCGCCGGCGGCGGCCAGCTCGGCTGCCTGATCGCTACGTTCGACTGGGCCTCGACCTCGATCGGACCGATCGAGGTCTGGCCGCAAAGCCTGAAGACGGCGGTGTCGCTGATCCTGCGCTCCAACGTGCCGATCGTCATGCTGTGGGGCGAGGACGGCGTCATGATCTACAATCATGCCTATTCGGAATTTGCCGGCGCGCGCCATCCGCGACTGCTCGGTTCCAAGGTCCGCGAAGGCTGGCCCGAAGTGGCCGACTTCAACGACAACATCATGAAGGTGTGTCTGGCCGGCGGCACGCTCGCCTATCGTGAGCAGGAGCTGACGCTCAACCGAACCGGAAAACCGGAACAGGTGTGGCTCGATCTCGATTATTCACCGATTCTCGACGAAAGCGGCGAACCAGCCGGCGTCGTTGCCATCGTCATCGAGGTGACCGGGAAAATTGCCGCCGAGCGCTGGCAGGCGAGCGAGCGCGACCGGCAGCGCCAGATGTTCGAACAGGCGCCGGGCTTCATGGCCATGATGTCTGGGCCTCGACATGTGTTCGAGCTGACCAACGCGGCCTACATGCAACTGGTCGGGCACCGCGACGTGATCGGCAAGCCGGTTCGCGAGGCCCTGCCCGAGGTCGAAGGCCAGGGGTTCTTCGAACTGCTCGACCAGGTCTTCGCCTCTGGCGAGGCATTCATCGGTTACGCGCTGAAGGCCGAGCTGCAGCGCACGCCTGGTGCCGCGAGCGAAGAGCGCTTCATCGACCTCGTCTATCAGCCGGTGCGCAATCCCGCGGGCGAGGTGTTCGGCATCTTCGTGCAAGGTGTCGACGTCACCGACCGGCTGATCGCCGAACAGGCGCTGCGCCAGAGCGAGACCCAGTTCCGCACTTTCGCCGAGGCGATGCCGAACCACGTCTGGACGGCGACGCCGGAGGGGCTGCTCGACTGGTTCAACCCGCGCGTCTACGATTATTCGGGTGCGAAGCCGGGCGAGCTCGACGGCCATGGCTGGGCCGATATCGTGCATCCCGACGACATCGTCGCAGCCGCGGAAAAGTGGCAACTGGTGCTGGCCGCCGGCACATTCTACGAAACCGAATTCCGGCTGCGTCGGCATGACGGCATCTATCGCTGGTTCATTGCGCGCGCCGTCCCGATCCGCGATGCCGACGGCGCTATCCTGCGCTGGATCGGCACCAACACCGATATCGACGATCAGAAGCAGGTGGCACAGGCCCTTCTGCAAAGCGAGCGCCGCCTGCAGCTGTCGCAAAATGCAGCCGGCATCGCGGCACTCGAACTCGACATCGCCAGCGGAACCGTGGTCGGCTCCGAGGGCTTCTGGGGTCTTTGGGGGCTGTCGCCGCGCGAAAGCGTACACATCTCCGTGCTGGAAAACATCGTCATTCCGGAGGACAAGGACGTCCGCTCCAACCGGGAGACGCGCGAGCAAGGCACCGCCGTGCCGGCCGTGGAATACCGCATCCGGCGGCCCGACACCGGCGAGTTGCGCTGGCTGTCGCGCCACATCGATTTCGTCCATGACGAGGCCGGCAAGCCGGTCAAGATGTTCGGCGTAATGCAGGATGTCACCGACCGGCGCGAGGCACAGGCACGGCAGGAGCTGCTGACCCACGAGCTCGAACACCGCATCAAGAACATCCTGGCGATGGTCGCTGCCATCGCCTCGCAAACCTTGCGCAACACCGATATCGCCACCGCGAGCGCCACTTTCAACGAGCGCCTGCGCGCGCTCGCCAACGCCCATGACATCCTGAACAAGACCCGCTGGACCAGCGCCTCCATCCGCCAGGTGGTCGACAACACCATCGCCGCCTTCCCGCTCGAACAGATCTCGATTTCGGGCCCGGCGCTGCCGATCAACCCGAAGATGGCGCTGACGCTCGCGCTCGCCGTCAACGAACTGGCCACCAACGCGCTGAAATACGGCGCGCTGTCGACACCGGACGGCAAGGTGGCGATCGAGTGGTCGCTGCAGCCGTCGCACGACAGGCCCGGCGACATCAGGCTGATCTGGCGCTGGCGCGAAAGCGGCGGCCCGCCGGTGACGCCGCCCAGCCGGCGCGGCTTCGGCCGCTTCCTGATCGAGCGCGTCTTCGGCACCGACTTCGGCGGAGCGGTCCGCATCGACTACCACCCCGACGGCGTCGAATGCGTGCTGGACGCACCGGCACCCCAGTTGCCGACAGCACCTTACTGACTACATAGGGCATGCCATGACCACTCAGAGCCTCGTCACCGTCCTTGTCGTCGAAGACGAAGCCTTCCTGCTGTTCGCCATCGCCGATGATCTGCGCGAGGCGGGCTTCGACGTGCTGGAGGCGAGCAACGCCGACCAGGCGATCCGCATACTGGAGAGCCGGCAGGACATCGCCATCCTGTTCACCGACATCGACATGCCGGGTTCGATGGATGGCCTGCGCCTGTCGGCTGCCGTGCGCGACCGCTGGCCGCCGGTCAAGATCATCATCACCTCGGGCAAGCAACGGCCGGCCCGGGACGCGATGCCGAGCGGTGGCGTCTTCCTGCCCAAGCCCTACGCGCCCACGGCTGTTGCAGCCACCATTCACGGCCTGCTCGCCTAGAAAGAACAGGCGAGACCGGAAAAGACTGTTGGCGAACAGCAAGTTGGCGCCAAATCTCGATTCAACGGATGAACATCGACCTGCCGCCCGAGACGGAATCGCTGCGGTTCGTCCGCCGACTTGAGGAAGAATTGCTCTCCCCGTCCGCGCCTCGGCCTCGATCTCGGAAATCGCGTTTGCCTGCGGATTTGCTTCCAGCGCGAATTTCTCGCGGGCTGCGCTGGGAACCGCTATGCCGGCAGGGTCGGTTCGGTGTTGGGCGGCAGCGCCTCTTCCGCCTCATGATCCTCCGGAAGGATATCGCCGTGCACTGCCAGCGGCCGGCCGATCCAGATCGGGTCGACCAGATGGTCGCGCCGGGGGTTGGTCGTGTTCGGATGGATGAGGATGCTGAGCTCCCCATGGTTCAGCATCAGCCACGGAACGAGCGAGCCGAAAATCTCGTTGGCGAACGAGACCTGGTACATGGCCTGGTCATGCGGCCCGACCTTCTGGTCGTGCCAGGCACCCAGGCGAACGCTGAAACGTTCCGCGATGCGAAGGCGCAGCCATTCGGCATGTGGCCGCTCGGTTTGCCCGCCGTAGTAGATGTGGGCATGATAGCTGGCAATCTCCGCGAGCGGTCTTGGACTGGCTTCATTCACCTCGCTATCCTCCCTCGATGATTGTCGCTCCCGGCAGAACTGTATCCGAAGCACGGTCGCCTTGTCTGCAGCCGGCTTCGCCGCCGGTTACTAGCGTCGCGAATTGGCTGACATCTACCCGTGCAAGTTCGAAGCGCCGCTGATGTCGCTCCAAAACCCGGGCACTGCGCACTGACTGTCTCATCAGTATCGGCGGAGCCGCGAATCTGTGCTAAGCCGCCGGCCAACCAACCAAAGGAAGACACCTGTGAACGAACCGACCGTGGCCGAGGCGACCGAAAATATCTATGCTTCGCTGCGGGCGGACAATGCCGACATCGACGCACATATAGCGACGCTCAAGGCAGCGCTGGCACGAGAGGGGATAAAACAGGCGGTGTTCGATCCGGCCAAGTTGGCGCAGAACAACCGCTCGGGCCGCAAGTTGATGCAGGCTTATTTTCGGCAGCGCGGCGTGAGCGTGAGGTTTTCGGACTAGGAGAACCGCGCGCGGGCGATCTCGAGCGCGCCCGTTGCTCGGCCGGTCCGGCGTTTGCCAACTGGAAGTCGGGACTGCGCCGCATACCGGTCGTAGAAGCGAACTTCGCCTCCGCCCGGAAGCAGACATAGAGCGTCTCCACATTGGAAGTCATGTTCGCACCTCATAGCGGACGAAGACGCTATGGGAACATTCGGCCATAGCCATTTGCCGATATCTGCTCGTGACCCCAAGCGCATGAGCGCGGCATGCCGGGCGATAAGGTAGGCGAGGACCAGTCGTGATCGGCTTGCCGTCGGACGTCTACCCTGTCGGCTGGCCTTATATCCAAGGAAATGCTAATGTTAATCGGGCCGGCGAACGCCATTCCAGCTTCGCGCGGCCAATGGCGGAAGCTGGCGTCGAGGGGACGGCATGCGGATCGCAATGGTAGGAGCGGGCGGCATCGGCGGCTACCTCGGCGCAAGGCTCGCCGAGGCGGGGGGCGACGTCCGCTTCATTGCTCGCGGTGCCCATTTGCAGGCAATGCGCCGGGACGGCCTGCGAATTCAAAGTGATATCGGCAACGTCTTTCTCCCCATTGTGTCCGCGAGCGACGCGCCGGCCGACATCGGTCCCGTCGATCTCGCGATTTTTGCGGTCAAGCTGTATGACAGTGAGAAGGCCGCCGCGGCCCTTGGACCGCTTATCAGCAGGGATACGCGTGTGGTGACGTTGCAAAACGGCATCGACAGCGTCGACACTCTCGGCCGTTATGTTCCTGGCGACCAGGTGATTGGCGGAGCCACCTACATATCCGGTTTCATCAACAAGCCGGGAGAAATCGTTCATGCCGGCGGACTGCCTCAGGTTCTCGTTGGCGGGCACCGGGATCGCCTCATCCAGGCCCTTCAGGAACTGTGTGATCGAGCGCGCGGGCTGGACTTGAAACCGGTCGAGGATATCGACAGCGTCCTGTGGGAAAAGTTCGTGACACTGTCCGCGTTCGCGGGAGGAACCTCGCTCTTGCGTTCCGGGATCGGTCCAATCCTCGAAGACCCTGAAGCTCGCATCTTTATCGAACAGCTGCGGGACGAAGGGATGGCGGTCGCCGCCGCGGCCGGTCATCCGATGACCGACGGTTTCGTGGACCGCGTCATGGCCCGATGGACCGCGCTGCCTCCTCACGGGAAATCGTCGATGGCCAACGACCTCGAAAGAGGAAAGCCAATCGAGGTCGCCTGGCTTTCCGGACGGATGCACGAACTGGGCATCAAGTTCGGTGTTGCGACCCCCGGCCACACGGCGGTCTTCCGCGCCTTGCATCTCTACGCAGCGGGTGCCGCCCCTTAGCCCCATCAATGTTCCTTGGGAGGATAACATGGCAAGTTCGTCGAGCGAGAGCATGCCGGTGACGACAGCTGACGAGGCAACCGGCACCCAGGACATATTCAACAAGGAGCTGGAGACTTATCGCAGGGTCGTGGCCACCAACCTCATGTTTCACCGCGAGGTCTACGGGCTCCTGCGCGATCTGCTCGTCGAGCACGCTCCAGAGTCGTTTCGATTCCTCGACGTGGCGTGCGGCGATGCCGCTGCCTCCGCCGCGATGCTGAAGACGTCGGCGATTGGCGGCTATGTCGGCATCGACCTGTCGGAAGCGTCGCTGGGGCTTGCCGCTCGCGCGCTCGAAGATCTCCCGTGCCCGGTCGAGTTGCGCTGTGGCGATTTCGCGGAAGCGATGGCGAACTGGTCGGAACCCGTCGACGTGATCTGGATCGGCATGTCGCTGCACCACCTGGCGACCGAAGGCAAGGCAAGGCTGATGCGGCACGCCCGCAGGGCCTTGGGCGGCGTGGGCCTGTTCGTCATCTGGGAGCCGACCCTGTTCGAGGGAGAGGATCGCGCCGCCTGGCTCGCCCGCTTCTCCTTGCAGCGCGATAGATGGTCAACCCTTTCCGACGAGGAGTTCGCTTCCATGAAACGGCATATGCTTGTGGCCGATTTCCCCGAAACCGCCGACACTTGGCTCCGCATGGGGCGGGATGCCGGATTTCGTCGCGCGGAGGAGATTTTCATGATGCCGAACAGGATGGGCAGGGTATTCCGCTACTGGAACTAGCCACGTCGGGGCGACCATGTCATCGGATCTGAAACCGAGCGCCAGAACGACTTGGCGATCAGCCTGCCAGGCCGCAAGGCGGCTGGGCCCCGACGGGAACGATCTCATAGCCGACGTCGATCAAGCGGAGTTTCATCTCGTCGAAATGCCGCTTTGAGCCGCTGACGATCGATTCAGGCGCGTAGTTCCAGCCTTTACGGGCGGCATTGGCCAGGATGTCGGCATAGAGGCGCATGCTGGCGATTTTCACGTCCGACTCCAGCAGCTGCCTGCATCCGCTTGCGAACGACGGCGGCGGCGCGGCGGACGAACCCAGGATCGCGGATACCAGCGCAATCGGAACAGCTCGCATGAGAGTCTCCCTTGGCCCATTGCAACCCATTTGCTGTAAGGGAGCTTGCATCGAGTCCGCATGCGTTGCGATCGGGCAGATGATGTATTCGGCCTCCTGCATTTGTAGTATTTTGCCTCGGCAATTGCCGAAACCGTGCCGATCGGGTCTGCCATGAGCCGCATCGCGACATCTTCGCCAGGTCACGACGCGCTGTCCGATCGGGAGCGCGCGGTGGCGGAAAAATTCGCCGCCGGACTGACTTATCGCGAGATCGGCGAGGCGCTGTTCATCGCCCCGTCGACCGTGCGCACCCATCTCGCCTCGATCTACGACAAGCTCGGCGTGCGCAACAAGGTCGCGCTTGCCTCGCATATCAATGGCGCCAGCGCGGGGATGGACGGGCTGTCGCCAGACGGCTCTCCCGTGCTCGCGATATTTCCCATCGAATGCCTGAATTCGGAAGAGCGCTGGCGCCGCTTTGCCGACGGCCTGTCGTCGGACATCACCATCGACCTGGCGCGCTACGCGGATTTGCCAGTCATCGCCTTCCACACCATGAAATCCCTGGGCAGCAAGCCCGCCAACTTCGCCGCCGACGGCAAGGCGCTTGGCGCCACCTATATCGTGTCGGGCCAACTGCGCGCCGACGAGCGGCGGGTTCGGTTGTCGATAGAGCTCGCCGACGCGGGCAATGGCGTCAACCTGTGGAGCGAGCGCTACAACCGTCAGGTCGAGGATATCTTCACGCTGCAGGACAGCCTGACCGAAAGCGTCATCAATGTGATCGCCGGCAGCTACGGAGCGCTTGCCACGGTCGGCCGCAACGCGATTCGCCGCAAACCGCCGGCCAGTCTGCGGGCCTACGACTGTTATCTGCTTGGTGTTGAACAGCAGGACACATTCAGCCGCGCCGGCACCGCCGAAGCGATACGCCTGTTTTCACGCGCGCTGGAGCTTGACCCCACCTTGGTCAGGGCCTGGACCGCGCTTGCCTATGCCTATTCGATCGAGGGCGCCAACGGCTTCGGCGACGATGCGCAGGGCTCGATCGAGAACTGGCGGGCGGCGGTTGAAAACGCGATTCTGCTCGATCCGATGGACAGCGTTGCCTGCAATTGCCTTGGCGATCTCAGGGGATGCCTCGGCGACCTCGCAGGAGCCGAGCGCGCGTATCGCCGCGCCTTCGAATATGGCTCCAACCATGCCGATACACTGGCGCTGCTGGCCGGCAGCAAGGCGCTGGTCGCAGGCGATCCGGCCGAGGCGATGCCGCTCATCGAGCGCGCCATGCGCCTCAATCCGCTGGCCCCACCTTGGTATTTCGGCATGCTGGGCCGCATCCTATTCACGGCCGGCAGGCACAGGGAAGCCATCGCGGCGCTGCGCAGAAGTACGCTGGATTCTCCGAATGTGCTGTTGTTTCTGGCGCTGGCGCATAGGGCCGTGGGCGAGGCCGCCGAGGCGGCCAGGATCGAAGCCCGCCTGAAAGCTGAATTCCCGGACTTTTCGGTCGAAGGCTTCATCACGGGCTATCCCGTGACCAACCCCGACGCGGTGCACGCCATTCGCCACTTCGCCAACTGGCAAGGCGCGACTGAGACCCTGTGAGGCGTCCGACTCGAGCTGGCGTGAGAGCCCAGGTCCTGGTCGCCGATGACAGCGCGCCGCGCCCCCTCACCCCCCGCCAGCCTCGGCATCAGAAAAATCTCCGCCCCTTTTGGGCGCGACGAGATGAACCGCTTCTACGAGCACTCGCCAAGGTCGGCATCAACCTGTTCTATGGCTACGACGCCAGGAAAACCAGCTGCGCGCCGACGACCAGCGCCAGATGACATGCTCGCTGCACGGGCGTGCCCGGCCGGCCGCCGACGAGGCCGAGCCCGATCCTAGCCGGCAGGCGCGAGATCGAGGAAGGTATTGCCGCGATCACGACGACCCTGCGGGAGCGGCAGACGTTTTTGCTGTGAGGCTTGGGTGGACCGGTGATCGACCGTCGCAAACGGAATCCGGAATGGCTGCTTTGCGCCGGTGGGTTCAATAGGTCATTGCAACACCTTCTGTAGCCTATCGGCGGGCGTTTCGAAGTCCAGGATTTTTCGGGGGCGCTGATTGAGCCGCAGGGCAACGGCGTTGAGTTGGTCCTGCGAGACGTGGGAGAAGTTGGTAGCTCTGGGGAAATACTGCCTGAGCAGACCGTTGGTATTTTCGTTGCTGCCGCGCTGCCAGGGAAGGCGCGGATCGCAGAAGTAGACCTGTAGGTCGGTGGCAACGGTGAAGCTCTTGTGCCGAGCCATCTCCTTGCCCTGGTCCCATGTCAACGAGCGCCGCAACTCTTCGGGCAATGTGCT